>DASYET010000016.1:0-201771 GCA_036498815.1 Bryobacteraceae bacterium
GTTCATGTCCCGATCGATGTTGACAAGGGCGTCTTTGGCTGGCACCTTCTTGTCGGGCCAGGTGGCCGGATCGGACCAGCGCTTCCCGCTGACCGTCGAAGTCTTTTGCTGGGCCTTCACGGCGTATCCGCCGAGGCCTAAGAAGGCGGTGACCAGCAACGAAAGGAACAAGAGTGAGCGTTTTCGCATCGTGAAATCTCCGTGATCGATCATGTTACGCTACTTTCTCCCGCGAGGATCGAAGGA
Source organism: Bryobacteraceae bacterium (assembly GCA_036498815.1). Taxonomy (GTDB): domain Bacteria; phylum Acidobacteriota; class Terriglobia; order Bryobacterales; family Bryobacteraceae; genus Palsa-187. The sequence goes on from DASYET010000016.1 coordinate 247, forward strand.
TGTGTAACCAGGGACAATTCTACACCTATTGTCGGCTGGAGGATATCCGGTAGTGCGCTAAATGTCAAGCGACTTTTAGCGCACTACCGAATATCCTCTGGTTTCAAGGTATTCGCCAGAGGATGGGTTTTGCTCTTCCCGTCACGATCTGGCGTGTCTTGTAGAGCCACTGGCCATTCGCCTTCACCCAACAGAACCTTCCGAAGACATGGATTACACTTTTTCGCTCCGCAGGACACGGCGACGGAGAGGGGCAATGGGAGATAGAGATTGTCCTGGCCGAGCGCTTCCCTGGCGTGACGGTCTTCGGCCTTTTTCTTGCGCGTGGCGACCGCCAAGCGATGAAACGTTCGATCTCGATCTATCCTTGACACTGCAAGCGAACCGGTCTAACAGCTGGTTCACGAAGCACGGAGGCACCCACGTCTCTCTCCGCCATTTCCCTCCGTATAATCGAGCAATGCAGCGCAGTAAGAATAAGATTCTGACCACGCACGTGGGCAGCCTGCCCGCACCTCAGGACCTCACGGGCGAGGCCGCCGTTCGCCACCTGGTTGACCGGCAGCGTGAAATCGGGCTCGATATCGTCAACGAGGGCGAATACACCAAGGGCGGCGATTGGCTCTCCTTCACGGATAACCGCTTCAGCGGCTTTACCGCGGGCGCGCGCAAAGGTCCGCCTATCGTCACGCTCGGCAAGGATCGCGAAGAGTTCGCCGATTTCTACCGGTGGGCGGCACAGCGCGGCACGCTGTTCTTCGAACCGGGCGATCAGATCAAGACCGTCCGGAACCACTGGATTTGCACCGGACCCATCGCCTATTCGGGACACGCGGTCCTCCAGCGCGAGATCGATCTTCTCAAGGCCGCCGCAGGTGCCGGCGCCGAGCTCTTCCTCACCAGCACGGCGCCTGCGAGCCTCGAAGTCTATCGCTCCAACGAATACTATGCGAAGGAAGAAGACTTCGTCTTCGCTCTAGCGGAGGCTCTGCGCGAGGAATACAAGGCCATCGTCGACGCGGGCATCCTCCTGCAAGTCGATGATGCCTGGCTGCCCGCGTTGTGGGATCGCATCGGAATTACGATGGGGCTCGACGCATTCCTTCGCCGCTGCCGCGTCCGAGTAGAGGCGCTCAACCACGCCCTGCGCGGCATCCCCGAAGACCGCGTGCGGTATCACTTCTGTTGGGGAAGCTGGCATGGTCCGCACGCCTACGACCTGGAGTTGAGGCACCTTGTGGAAATACTGCTGAGCGTCAACGCGCAGGCGTATTTAATTGAAGCCGCCAACGCGCGGCATGAGCACGAGTATGCCGTGTGGGAGACCGCGCGGCTACCCGAAGGAAAAATCCTGATCCCCGGCGTGATCACGCATTCGACCGATGTAGTGGAGCACCCCGAGCTGGTATCGCAGCGACTGCAACGCTTCGCCGCGCTGCTGGGCAAAGAGAACATCATCGCGGGAGCCGATTGCGGCTTCGGCGGCCGTACTCATCCTCAAATCGCGTGGGCCAAGCTGCGCTCGCTGGTGGAGGGCGCGCGGTTGGCTACGGAGGCACTGAAGTAGCCGAATGAACGCCGGCCCCAGTTTCGCCGCCCTTGTGCTTCTGCTGCCGATCACCGCCTCCGCCGGCAACGTGCATGGACGGTTCGACACCCCCGTCGTCGACAGATTCCCAGATTCCATAAACAGCCGTCTCATCGCCATTGGACCCCTCCCGTCTGTCTATCCCGCAGCGCACGGTCCTCATGGAGCCGCCAATTTTGGCGATGTTCCGCCTGGGTCCTACATCCTCGAAGACAAGCTCGGCAATACTCGGGTGTTCGTGAGGGTCGTAAAGGTGAATGCGGGGGACACAGACCTTGGCACGATCTGGACCGGTGTTACGCTCTGTGAGCCGCCCGACTGTTTCGCGGATTCTTTCGCGGTTCCGAATTTCGTTCGGCCCCCACGTGTAGTAGATGTCTGCGCTGTCCTGCAAAAACCTGGTGGCTTGACAGCGCCCGCGGCGATTCTCGTATCGGCGTGCTGCAAGAAATCGCCGGCAAGCCGGCACTGGTGGGCCACTGTAAGCGGCAACTCGTGTCAGACGGGCATGCATGGGTAAATGCGATCAGCCTGCCTGACCATCTGGTTCTCCCGGATGTATCGCAGCGCCCGAAATGGAAACAGTTCGTGGATCCGGAGAAACAGCTCAGCCAGAAGGCCTCCTCCCTTCACAGACGAAAGGGCGACCGCATCATAGCGGTCTCTGGACACTTTTCGTACCAGGTGAACGCCGAAGACGCCCGCTGCAGAGACGCCGCCTGCACCGCAGACGTCCAGTTCCCTCCCGCAGACCTCTTCGAAATCACGGGAGACCGCGAGCTCAACTAACCTTGCCCGCGAACTTCCGGTACACGAACACGGTGTAAACTACCGCCAGCGCCATCCCCGGAATCCACCACGCGAGGCCGACCTGCAACCCGTACTCCGCAGGCGCCGTGTTGTAAATCGTCAACCCATGCCCCACGTCTCCGACTGCCGGCAGTACGTAAGGAAAGACTCCGAACACGGCGCTGGTCAGCATTCCCGCCAGATAGACGCAGGACGATAAGAACGCCCCCACTTCGCTCGAGCACCACCGCATTCCCGCAAATCCCGCCATCGCCAGCAGTGGAAACACCGCGCCCCACAAATGCTCCCGGAAATTCACCGCGATTTGCGGCTGCACCGCGAAACTAGCGGCTGATGCGGCCAGCGTCAATGCGCCGAGGATCCACCAGGCTCCCTGGGAAAACTCTCGCACCCGCGTGCTCAACTCGCCTGAAGTCTTGTACCGAATCCAGAACGCCCCGTGCACGGCCAGCGCGGTGAGCGCGAGCACTCCAATCAAGACGGTGTACCAATCCAAAATCCCCGGCGCCGTCCCTGTCCGAAAATCGGTCCATAACGGCAGGAAGAAATCTCCGGCGGCGCTCAAGGGCACGCCTCTGACGACATTCCCGAGTGCCGCTCCATAGAACACCGCCAGTAAGATGCTCGCGACACCGAACCCTGTATCCCACAGCGGAATCCACACGGGAGATTCGATGTGATTCCGAAATTCAATGGAAATCCCCCTCAAGATGAGCAGCCACAGCACCATCATCAACGGCAAATAGAAGCCACTGAAGCTGGCCGAGTAGAGTGCGGGAAACGCGAAGTACAGCGTGCCGCCCGCCGCCAGCAGCCACACCTCATTGCCATCCCACACCGGACCGATCGATCGTAGAATCACCTTCCGCTCATCCGCCGACTTCGCCACAAACAAGTGGATCGCTCCCGCCCCTAGATCGAATCCGTCCAGGATCACGTATCCCGCGATCATCAACGCCACCAGGCAGTACCAAAGCAAGGACAACATGGCTAGTGACCCTCCGTTACCACAGCACTGGGGCCCCGCTCCAACTCCCGGTACACCAGGAACAGGAACAAAATCCCCAGCACCGTATACACGCCCATGAATCCCACCAGCGTGAAAAGAGCATTCCCGGCGGACACGTTATTCGAATCCCCCGCCGCCGTCCGCATCATCCCGTACACCAGCCACGGCTGCCGCCCCAGTTCCGCCGTCATCCACCCGGCCGTGTTCGCGATGTAAGGAAACGGCAGCGCCAGCATCAGTGCCCACAACAACGTCTTCGATTCATACAGCCGCCCCAGCCACAGCCACACCACGCAAATTCCCGCCAGCGCGATGAAAATGGTCCCGAGGCCCACCATAATGTGGAAGGAGTAATACAACAGCGGAACATTATCCGGCCATAAATCCCGAGGATAATCGTTCAGCCCCTTTACCTCTGCCGACCAGTTTCTGTAAGTGATAAAACTCAGCACCCTCGGCACCAGCAGCGGATTGTCGATCCTCAGGGCGTTCGTATCCGGCTGCCCCAGAATCGTCACCGGAGCCCCCTGTGCCGTCTCGAACAATCCTTCGGTCGCCGCCAGCGTCACCGGTTGATATGTCGCTACGTTGTGCCCCTGCCGGTCGCCCGAAGCAAGCAGCAACACTGCCGCCCCCAGCGCCGCGATCACGCCCATCCGCACGAACGTTCGTCCGTACTCCTCCTGCCTCTTCGCGATCAAGTAAAACGCGCCGACGGATGCCATCACGAATGACCCCGTCGCCACCGCGCCCAGCATTGTATGCGGATACTGCCACAGCGTCCAGGGATTCAGCATCAGTCCCCAAAAGCTGTCGAGCCGGATGCTTCCATCCGCCCCCACCGCGTAGCCGGTAGGATGTTGCATCCAAGCATCGGTCGCGACGATAAAGAATCCCGAAAGCCACGACCCCACCCAAACCAGCACGGAGCTAAACCAATGCAGCCTCCGCCCCAGCAGCTTCTCGCCGTAGATGAATAACCCCAAGAAGCTGGACTCCAGGAAGAACGAATACACTCCTTCCATCGCGAGAGTCTGCCCCAGCACCCCGCCGCCAGCCTTCGCGAACCGAGCCCAGTTGGTCCCGAACTGAAATTCCATCGGAATTCCCGTGACCACGCCCACCGCAAAATTGATTGCGAAGATTTTGGCCCAGAACCGGGCCGAGTTGTTGTAATGCTCGTCGTTCTTCCACAACGCCATCGTCTTCATCCAGACGATCAGCAGCGCCAACCCCATGGTCAACTGCGGGAACAGGTAATGAAACGTGACCGTAAACGCAAAGTGCAACCGATGCACCGCCAGCGCCGAGTCCATACCGCCTCCCTTTATTCTTCAGGTACGGTCCACTTCTCCCCCACCTGAAATGTTCGAAACTTTTGCTGGGGTCGATGCCCCAACATGTGCATCTCGAAATCGCTTTCGAGATCGTCGTTGAAAACCCCGTAGTGCATGGGGACTAACCAGGTTGCTCCGATGTCCGCGGCCAGCTCCGCGGCCTCGCTTACCGAAAATCCGCCCTTTCCGATCGGCAGGAGCGCGACGTTCACATTGAACGGACGCAGCCGGCCCGCGAGTTCCGCATGCGCGACGCAGTCTCCCGCGTGATAAATCGTCCACCGCCCGAACCGGATCAAGTATCCGAGATACGGATAGCCCCCCGACGAGGTCCAGTCCAATTCCGGATGCGCCGAGGGCACGGCGTAAATCCGCCCGTACAAGTTATCTTTGAAGTACTCGATGCGCAGCCCGTTGTCCGTCGGGGTCAAGCGATCGTACGGAATGCCCGCCGCATGTGCCTGCTCCTGCGCGCTCCGCGGAAGCACCAGCTTCGCCCGAGGCGACTCTTCCAGCATTGCCACCACGCTCGCTCCATCCAAGTGCCCCGGATGCGCGTGTGAAGCCAGAATCATGTCCGCATGCTTCACCAAGTCTCCGGTTAACGGAGCCTCCACGCGCCGCACCCGCCCCGCCGGCGTCGAAAAACACGCGTCGACGTAAAACGTAATGTTGGCGAAGCGTACGATGAATCCGCTGTGCCCTAGCCACCACAATGTCGGCGTCGCCGAAAGCGTCTGATCGATCTCACGAATGAATTCAGCTCCGCACTTCAGTGGCCGCTGCATACCTTACGATACACGTCCGGCCGCCCGTTGCAGCCGGTCCCGGATTGCGGCCCACTCCGGCTTGTCCGGAGGCATCTCCACGCCAATCCACGGCCAATTCTCATGATCCACTTCATGCAGTACCGCATAGAGTTTCGCCGCATACTCATCTGCCTTCATCGGCATGCGTACGCATCGTGAAACAATCCCCGACTTCTTGCGGAACAAATACGCTCCCGCGCGATCCGGCAACTCCTTCGGAGTCTCCACCAGCAGCACGGGAGTCCGCGGACTGTAATGCTTCTCATGCATCCCGGGAGCCGGATGCGCTTGGCCATTTCGCGCGGCCACCTGCTCCAATTCACCCAGCGAGATCATCCCCGGCCGCAATAACTTCAACTCTCCACCTTCGATCGCAACCACCGTGGATTCAATCCCCACGCGCGCCGGACCCCCATCCAGCACCGGAACCGCGTCCCCGAATGCTTCGCGCACATGCGCCGCTGTCGTCGGTGAGATGCCCGTGAACTTATTCGCGCTCGGAGCCGCAATCGGCACCCCTGCTTCCCGAAGCAACTCGAGCGCCAAGGGATGATCCGGCATCCGGACGCCGACGGTCGGCAAGCCTGCCGTAACAATGTCCGGAATCGCCGCGCGCTTGGGCAATACCAGAGTCAGCGGTCCGGGCCAGAACTTCGCCGCCAATTCCTCGGCCAGGTCCGGCCATTCCGAGACGATCCCTCGTGCCATCTCGACCGAAGACACATGCACGATCAGCGGGCTGGTCTCCGGCCGCCCCTTCAGTTCAAAAATCTTCCGAACCGCACCTGCATCGAGAGCATTCGCGCCGAGCCCATAGACCGTCTCCGTAGGGAATGCGACAAGCTCCCCCGCCCGAATCCGAGCCGCGGCATCGCTGATCTCCGTCGTCGGCATGCAGATTTCTAGTCGAGCGGCTCATCCTTGTCCGAGGCCGTCTTCCCGGTCTTCTTGAACACGAGGAACGCGTGGATCAACGAATCGATATCTCCATCCAACACCCGATCCACATCCCCCACCGCCAACTTCGTCCGATGATCCTTGATCATCCGGTAGGGCGCGAGCACGTAGCTCCGAATCTGGCTCCCGAAATTGATCTCTAGCTTCGTATCCTCCAGCTTCCGCTCGTCGGCCTTCTTCTTGTCCATCTCGAACTCGTACAGCTTCGCGCGCAGCTGCTTCATCGCGCTCGCCCGGTTCTTATGCTGGCTCCGCTCATTCTGGCATTGCACGACAATGTTCGTGGGAAGGTGCGTCATCCGGATTGCCGAATCCGTTCTGTTAACGTGCTGGCCGCCCGCGCCCGAGGCGCGGAACGTGTCCACTCGCAAATCTTCCGGACGAATGTCGATCTTGATCTCGTCGTCGATCTGCGGATAGACGAAAACCGAAGCGAAGGAAGTATGCCGCCGCGCGGCCGAATCGAACGGAGAAATCCGCACCAAGCGGTGCACCCCGACTTCGCTTTGCAGCATTCCGTACGCGTTTTCGCCGTTCACTTCAAAGGTGACGGACTTGATTCCGGCGCCCTCGCCCTCCAGCCGGTCAGTGATGACGGTCTCCATTTTCTGCCGCTCCGCCCAGCGCAGATACATGCGCAGCAGCATTTCGGCCCAGTCCTGGCTTTCGGTTCCGCCCGCCCCCGGATGAATGGTGACGATGGCGCTTGCCGCGTCATTCGGACCCGAGAGGAGCATCTGTGTCTCCAGAGCCTCCAGATGCGACGTCAGCGTCTTCATCTCGCGCTCCAGATCGGAGTTGACGCTCTCGCCCTCGCGCGCCAGCTCGAACAGAGTGTCCAAATCGTCGGTCATGCCGGCGATCTTCGAATCCTGCCCGATCTGCTCCTCCAGGCGCTTGCGGTCCTGCATCATCTTCTGGCTTTTTTCAGGGTTGGACCAGAAGTCCGGAGCGTTGATCAGTTCTTCCGTTTGTTCAAGTTGAGTTCGGCGCCGGGGGGCGTCAAAGATAGCCCCGCACAGCGTCTGCCTGCTGGCGGAGCGTACTGTATTCGCGCTGCAATTCGTCGAGGGTCATTGCGCCTTTCAGTGTATCACTCTGCACGAAATAGCGGTAAAGCGACATTGACATATAGACAAGTGTGCTTTACGCCGTTCACGGGCCCGCCCGCGAGTAAAGCTCCTCCCTCGAAACGCCGATGCTACGGGGGTACCCTCGCGCCCGCCCCAGGCAGCATGCCCTCAGCGATGTCCATCCCGGACCGTCTCCGCCCGCACCGGTCGAATAACTTCGATCTCCTTCGTCTCGCACTGGCGGCGCTGGTGGTGCTCAATCACTCCTATGGACTCCTCTACGGTCCCTCCGCGCGGGAGCCCTTGGTACGGCTCACTCGCGGCCAGTTGGGCTTCGGAGACCTCGCCGTCGACGGGTTCTTCGTCATCAGCGGATTTCTGATCACCGCCTCCTGGATCAACACAGCGGACTTGTTCCGCTTCATCTCAAAGCGAATGGCGCGCATCTATCCCGGTATCGCTGTCGCGATTCTCTTCTGCCTGTTGGTAGCCGCGCCCCTTGGAGCGGATCATCCCATCGAATACCTTCGCGGACTGAATCCCGTCACCTACCTGCGCTCGCTCGCGCAACTTCAGATCCCGGAACAGAACGGAGTGTTTTCCAACCAGGCGTATCCCGGCATTCTCAACCTGCCCCTGTGGACTATCCGCTACGAATGCCTGTGCTACCTGATGGTCGCGGCACTCGGCTTGGCGGGCTTCTTGAAGAAACCCAAAGTCATCCTGCTTCTTTTCGCGGCCGCCTGGATGGCTTACGGATGGCAGAGCCTCGCCGGAGGCTTGCCGATGCTGGACTGGCGCCACTACCCGATCCTCGGCCGGATGCAGCCGTGGCCTCGCTTCCTGGCCTTCTACTTTGCGGGAATGGTGTTCTCTCTTTATCGCGCCCGGATCCCGTTGAGAACTTCATACCTCTGGATCTCCGCCGCTCTCGTGATGCTGTCGTTGCGAACCGGACTTGCGTTAACTCTGCCGGTCTTCGGCGCGTATCTCTTGATGTGCGCCGCCTTCAGCCCCGTGATCCGCTTTCCGTCCTTCGGAAAACGCGGCGACTTCTCCTACGGGACGTACATCTATGCCTGTCCCGCACAGCAGCTCTTGATTCACTACCTTCAACCCCATCTGACACCCGCGAGTCTTTTTTTTCTCTCGCTGATGGTCACGTTACCGCTGGCCGCGGCGAGCTGGCACCTGGTGGAAAGCCCGTGTCTGCGCCTGATCCAGGGCATCGGGGGACGGTCCGTCAGACAGCGACCGGAATCAACGGAGAGTCCAACGGCGCCGTTGCAGCAGCAGACGTGAGTGAGGGGGCCCCGGAATCCCGAGGCCCCCCCTTTATTTCACGCTGTGCCACCACACCTTAGAACGAGAATCGAGCGATCAAAGTGCCCGAGCGCGGCAGCTGGTACAACTGGCCAACCACTGCGTTCTGCGTATACGTCGGAGCCTGGTTCGGTCCAGACACCGTCAGGTTGACCACGCCGAAGCCGCCGGTGAACTGGCCCGCTCCATTCTTGCTGGGCGTCGACGCCGGATTGGTGGTAATCGGGTTCCCGATCTGCGTGCGGTTGAAGATGTTGGTGAATTCCGCCCGGATCTGGAACGACATGCGGTTTTCTTTGAAATGGAACGTGCGCCCGATGTTCATGTTCTCCTGCGGACGCCGCGCCTGGCGGAAGTCGCCATAGAGAGTTCCGGACGCCGGACCGAACGTGCCGTTGACCGGGTTGGCCCACGCCGCCGAATTCAGCACCACATCCTGGTAAGGATTGATGCAGCCGCAGTTGAGATCCTTGGTGTACAGCGGCACGCCCGGGATTCGATACTGTTCGCTGCCGCCGATGAAGTTGGTGTTGGTCGCAGCCGGAGGTGTCAGCGGCAGGCCGCTTCCGTACTCCAGATACGCGCCGATGGACCAGTCCTTTACCGCCTGATTCACCATCCTCTTCGCGAACCAGCTCTGCGTGGTGTACAGGATGTTCGCGTTGAAAACGAAGGGCTGGTCGATGGTCTGAATCGACTTGTTCGAAGGCACGAACAGGTTCGGACGGATCAACTGCATCGCCTTGGACCACGTGAATGTACCGTTGATCTGCAAGCCGTGAGAGGTGCGCTTGGTGCCCTTCATCTGCAGCGAATCATAGAAGGTCTTACCGGTGGTGGAATTGGTGACACCGATGGTGCTGAACTGCGGATACGGCCGCAGGGCGTTCAACAGAGTGTTGCTGGTGGCATATCCGGAGTAGGGCAGCAGATTGCCCAGACGCGAGGTAACGCCGCTGCTGGAGATAGCACTGCCGAGCAGCAGGTTGTCCGTAGCGTTGCTGTAAGGCGACAGCCCGTAGACCGAAGCGTTCTGCGGAGAGAGCTGATTCAGGTACGCCTGGGTGCCGCTGGGCCACCACACGCCGCGGTTCCCGACGTAAGTCGCCTCGATCACCGTGTTATGCGTGATCTCACGCTGTATGCCAATGCTCCACTGGCTCTGCCGCGCGGGACGCGCCGCGTTGGGATCGATCAGCGCCAGGAAGCCGCTGGTGGTCGCGCCCGGCAGCGGAGTCTGGCTCGGATTGAAGTTCGGCCAGGTCGGCTGCGGAATCGCGTTCGGGGTGTTCAGCGCGACGAAGTTGTTCACACCGGTAGGAGTGTTGGTGAGCTGCGCCGTGTTTTGGATGTTGAGATCGCCCGGAGGCGCAAAGGCGAAGCCCCAGCCTCCGCGTAAAACGGTCTTGGCATTCAATTGATACGCGAAGCCCAGCCGGGGAGCTACCGCATACGGATAGCCCTTGATGAAGCTGCAATTGCATGTGGATTCAAACTGCGCCGCGCCCAGCCGTCCGCCGGCGTTGGCGTTCGGGATGGTTAGGCTCAGATCCGCGGACCGGCCGTATTCTTCATGCGGCACCGAGCCGTAATCCCAGCGCAGACCGTAATCGAAGGTGAGCTTGCGGGTGATCTTCCAGGAATCCTGGAGGAACATCGCCCATTGCGATTTGAACATGCGGGCATCCACCGGAGCGTACTGCGTCGTGGACGTCGCATCGCCCAGCAGGAAGCTGGCGTACGGGAAGCCGACGGTGTTGCCGCCGCTGATCACCAGCGATGCGGGAATCGACGTCGCGCCCGCGCCGAACGTCATGCCGACGCCCGTGGGCGGCGCGGTGATCTGCGCTTGCCACCACACTTCCGCGCCGGCTTTATAGGTGTGATTGCCGCGAACCCAGGTCATGTTCGCGTTGGCCGAAGGACGCTCCGTGTGCGTGTGCGTATGCGCCAGAGCGTTGCCCAACTGCTGCATGCCGCCCAGCACCGCCGGACTTGTCGTCACGCCGGTAATCACGGTGGGGAAGTTGAAGGCGCCCTCGCACCCTTGCAACTGCAACATGGATTGGCAGTTCACCACTTGGCCGCTGCGCGTATACGGACCATCGTCATAGAAGTAAATCATCGAATAGCCCGCGCCCACGTGCGCCAGCAGAGTCGGCGTCACCGTGTAGTCGTAGTTCAAACGATACGTCGGGCCGCCGATCGGAATCGATCCGCGCGCTCCGGTGAGCAGATCCGGCAGGCCGTCCGCGTTTCCATTCGGAGTGGTGAACTGCGCCTGCGTATCGGTATGGTGGAAGTAGAACGCCAGCTTGCCTTTGGTCCCGATGGTCTGATCCACTTTGATGGACGGGATCGCCGTGATTCTCTGGCCCAGGTTGTTGCCCGTGTAGTTCTGGTACAAGTTTCCGTTGGTGAGCTTAGGGTACAAGCCCTGAATCGCCACGGCCACCGGGCTGAACCGGTTGGTCGGAATGATATTGTTCGGAAAGGGATTCGCGATGCCGACGCCGCTGCTGGTGGTGCTCCGCGTCAGAGGATCGTAAATCGAATTCGCGTATACCGGGCGGCCCAAAGCGTCCGTGGCTACGGACGTGGCCGTGATTCCGAGACCACTGTTGAATCCCGTGCCCCCGTTCGGCGAGATCGCCGCGAAATTGCCCGCTTGATACGGCAGAGCAGGCAGCGTGTCCGGGAAGGTCAAACCCTGCGCTTCCTTGTAGCGCTCATAAGAATAAAAGAAGAACGTCCGATTCTTCCCGTTGTACACTTTCGGGATGATGAACGGTCCGCCAAACGTGCCGCCGTAATCGTTGCGGCGGTTGCGGGGACGGTACTTGCCGCCCTCCGGAGTGAAAGAAAACGGCACGCCCGCGTTTAAATCCTCGTTTACGAAATACTCGAACACGGTACCGTGATATTGATTCGTACCGGATTTCATCGTGATGTTGAACAGTCCGCCACCGGCCTGCCCGTATTCGGCGGCATAGTTGCTGGTCTGCACCGCCATTTCCTGGATCGCATCCGCGTTCGGCATGTTCTGCATGATGGCGAACGCGACGGTGTGGTTGGTATTATCCAGACCCTCGACGCGATACCCGGCGGAGTTGCTGGGCGCGCCGTTCACGATCATGGCGAAGTTCGCGAAGTAACTCACGCCGGGCAGGAACACTACTGAGTTGTATGGGTTACGAATGCCGTTGCTGCCCGCGTTCTGCGTACCGATGCCGAGAATGGGCAGCTCATCCAACTGCCCCAGAGTGATGTTGTGCGAAACGTCGCTACTCTCGGTCTTAAGCAGCGTTCCTTCGGCGCTCACTGTGACCGATTCACTGGCGGAGCCGACTTCGAGCGCCAGATCCTGCGGCAGCGTCTGGCCGGCGTCGACACTCAATCCGGCCCGCGTGAGCTTCTTGAAGCCCGCGGCCGAAACGCTGATGCTGTAAGGTCCCGGCGGCAGGCGCAGCACGGTGTAATTGCCGGTAGCCGTGGTGACGGTGGGATAAAGAACGTTGGTATCGGTATTTCTGACTTCCACGGGAGCGTTGGCGACGACGGCTCCGGCGGGATCGGTCACTGTACCGGTAATGGTCCCCGTGCCGGCTTGACCGAACAAGGACGCAGAAAGCAAAGCAAGACAGAATGCGACTGACAAGGTTCGCATGCACAACCTCCCGTTAAGTTCCCCACTGATGACGCGGAAGCGTACGCGTCTGCAATATCGTATAGCGTGCTTGCATGCAAGTCAAGGGATTGAAACACTTGGCGGGCGGTACACTCAGGAAATGAATCCCCGCGCGATCCTGATCCGGGCTATCGAAGCTGACGATCTTCCCTCGGTAGGAGCGCTGATTTCCGAAAATCTTGACTTGCTGAACGCCCCGCGCGAGCGTCCCGCCGTCACCTTCGCGAGAAGCACCGGCATGGCGGAGTTGCTGGTGCAAAAGGGCGCCGATATCGCAGCCGTGGGCCAGTGGTGGGCCCCTGGTTTCTCGACGCGTACCATGGCCGCCGAGGTAGGGAAGCTTCTCGCCGGCCGCGGCGCTCCCCTCACGCCGCATGCAGCGGCCGGATTGGGAATGAAGGACCTCCTGGAAGCCATGCTGGCTTCCGATGCGTCCGCCGTGGATGCCAAAGGCGGCGACGGCTGCACCCCCCTGCACTTCGCTCGCGACCTGGAGACCGCGAAACTCCTGGTCGAGCATGGTGCGAAGCTGGATGCCCGCGATGAAGATCACGATTCGACTCCCGCGCAGTGGTCCATTGGCGATGCTCCGGAAGTCTCGCGATTTCTTATCGATCAAGGCGCCATCCCGGATATTTTTCTCGCAGCAGCGCTGGGCGACCGAGAATTAGCGAAGCGCCTCATCGCCCGAAACCTCGGCTGCATGGCGCACCGCATTGGGAAGGCTCCGGAGTTCCCCCCCATCGGCTACGAAAAACGCGGCGGCACGATCTATCAGTGGACCCTTGCCTTCAACTCCTTCCCTCACCAGATTGCGCTGAAGAAAGGCCACCAGGAGCTGTTCGATTTTCTTTACGAAAAAAGCGACACCGTAACGCAGTTTCTGGTGTCGTGCGTGCTCGCGCGCCGCACCGAGGCGGAGGCCCTCGCAGAACACAATCCCGGGATCGTCGCGTCGCTTCCGGACGTCGATAAAGAACTCCTCGCGCGCTATTGCTGGGAGACGAACACCAACTTCGACGCCGTGAAGCTCATGCTGGACCTCGGCTTCCCCATCGCCCATCCCGAACGCAGCCACGGCTACACGCCTCTGCACAACGCTGCGTGGTCGGGCTCCGCGGATCTGGTGGACTTGCTGATCGCGCGCGGACATCCCGTGGATATTGTCGATCCAGGTTATTCCTCGACCCCGCTCGGCTACGCGATCCACGATTGCGTGGTGGAGAAGCGTCATCCCGAAGGCGAGTTCGGGCGCGTCGTGAAGGCACTGCTCGACGCAGGAAGTCCCTGGGATGCCCTTGGATTTCCTTACGGTGACGAGCAGATCGACGCTGCGATGCGTCCGCGCCTCCGGGATCGCGCCGATGGGGCGGCTCTGCTGGGAGACGAAGCAGCGGTGCGGGCGCTGCTGGGCGCGGAGCCGTCGAAAGAAGCGCTCAATCAGGCGCTGGCGGGCGCCGCGAAGGGCGGCCACACGACTCTCTTCCGGCAGTTGTTGGATCGAGGCGCTTCTGTGAACGCCGCCGTGAGCCTGGAACAGAACACGCCGCTTATGTACGCGGCGATGTCCGCTTCACACGACGCCGCGGTTCTTCTGCTGGAGAATGGTGCCGACGCCTCGGCGAAGAACGTGCACGGCACCTCCGCGCTCCACATGGCGATCTGGTACGGCGCGGCGCGGAAGACAATCGAACTGCTCCTGCGTGCCGCCCCCAACGTCGGCGAGAACAACCACGGCTTCACGCCGTTGACGATCGCGAAGAAAAAAGGCCGCGAGGATGTGATCGCTCTCCTAAGCGAATAAATCCGTTAGCGGCAGAGCGAATCCGGGCAACAACACGGACGTGAGCGCATCGGCACCGGAGAGCTCATGCTCCGGGAGCCGCGTCCCGGTCCAGATTTCGGCTGTGGCCGTCTCCGGATCGACGATCCACACCTCTTTGACGCCCGCGGCGAAGTACTGCTTCAGCTTGCGATGGATGGATCGGGTGGATTCGCTAGGAGAGAGGACTTCAACGGCAATGTCCGGAATGACAGGTATGACCGTGGCGTCCTTGAGCTCTTCGCGGTGGTCACCGAGGATAATCGCGAGATCAGGCGCTCGGCGGGTACTGCGGGAAAGCGCGTAGAGATTTTCGGAGATCATCATTTCGCCGACAGGGTTGCCTTCCAGGTAAACAAATAGCTTGCCTGTCAAACGCTGCAAAACGCGATTGTGTTTGTAGGCTGGCCGGGTCATCTCGATCAACTCCCCCTCGTCGAGTTCGTAGCGCTTGTCTTCCTCGAAGGGGTAGTTGTCGAATTCCTCGGCTGACAGGAGGATTTTCGCTGTCGTCGCGCCCATGTGTTCAGTCTACCTCCTGCGGCACTGCGGTAAAATGCGAGTTCATGACTATGCCATTTCGATTGGAAGGGCTGCGCGCTTTGGTGACCGGAGGCGCGAGCGGAATCGGGGAAGAAACGTGCCGCGTATTGACGGATGCCGGAGCCGCGGTGACGATCGCGGACATCGATCAAGCCGCGGCGGAGAAGCTCTCGCACCAACTTCCAGGCTCCTCCGTGGTCGTCATGGACGTCACCGAGGAAGCTTCCGTCGCGAAAGCGTTCGCTTCGCTCGGATCGCTCGATATTTTGGTCAACAACGCCGGCATCGGCCTGGTCGGCAACATCGAAGAAACCGCGCATGACGATTTTCAGCGGCTCTTTCGCGTGAACGTCGAAGGCATGTACCTCGTCACGAAGGCCGCGATGCCCAAGCTGCTCGAATCGAAGGGTTGCATCGTCAACATCGGGTCCGTCGCCGGACTGGTGGGCCTGAAACGGCGCTTCGCCTACTGCGCCACCAAAGGTGCCGTCGTCTCTCTCTCGAAGCAACTCGCGCTCGATTACGCGGGCCGTGTGCGCGTCAATTGTGTTTGCCCCGGCACCGTGGACACGCCGTTCGTCGACGCCTACTTGCATAAGTTTCACGCACACGAAATCGAGAAGACTCGCGCGGAGTTGCATGCCCGCCAGCTGGTGGGCCGCATGGGCAAGCCTCGCGAGATCGCCTACATGGTGCTGTACCTGTGTTCCCAGGAAGCCGAGTTCGTCACGGGCGCATGCCCCACCATCGACGGCGGATTGACGGCGGCGTAAGGTGGCAGACTCCCTCAAAGACAAAGTCGTCGTCGTAATCGGCGCTTCCAGTGGTATCGGCCGCGTCACCGCCACGCTCTTCGCCAAGGAAGGCGCGCGCGTGATGGCATCGGCCCGGCGCGAAGACCGCCTGCGGTCGCTGCAAGCCGAGACCGGCGTCGAAGTCTTCACTGGAGACGCCACGAAGCCGGACGACATGGCCCGGCTGGTGCGCGCCACGCGGATGCTGCTCGGCGAGATCGATATTTTGGTCTACATCACTGGCGACAACACTCCGGATCGACAGCTGAAGCGCCTGACTCCCTCGATTTGGGACGCCATGGTTAGCGTGAATCTCAACGGAGCCTTCTACGCCACTCACGCCGTGCTGCATTCCATGCGCGAGCGCGGTGCCGGATTGCTGATCTACGTCGCGTCCGTATCGGCGCTCGCCGCGGACATTTCGGGCGCCTCATACCAGGCGGCGAAGCGCGGAGTCCTCGGCCTTGCGCACGCGGTCCGTTTTGAGGAGAAAGCGAACGGCATTCGTACGTCGGTCGTATGTCCCGGCCTGGTGGAGACAGAGATTCTCGAAAAGCGCCCCGTGAAGGTTCCTGCCGAAACCCTGGCGAAAGCTTTGCAACCCATCGACGTCGCCGAGGCGATTATTGGTGTCGCGAAGATGCCGGCTCGGGCGACCGTGACAGAGTTGCACCTTTACCCGACGTCGCTGTGACGAAATCTCCGCTCCCATGAGCGGGGTTTGGAAGCCGCGCTATCCTTAGATTTGGCACTTCATCGGGCAGATCGTCTTAAAGAGGTTATACGGGAGGAGCTGGAAGAGCTCATCGGATACGAAATGTCGGACCCCCGGATTGGGGGCACTTCCGTGTCCGAAGTGGTACTTACGCCTGATTTTCGCCAATGCTATGTCCGGATGGTGCTGGACGGCTCTCCAGAGGAGCAGGCCCAAACCCTGAAGGCCATCGAACACGGTAAACAGTTCTTAAGACACCAGTTAACTGAGCGGCTCGCCCTCCACCGGACCCCCGATCTCCATTTTGAGGCCGCTTTACCGGCGGATTTGGCTGCCAAGGTTCCGCAGTTATTAAAGAGGATACGGCGGGGCCGGGCCAAAGACGGGTCTTCTGACAGGCCCCCCGACGAAAAAAACGCGACTGACTAGCACCCCTTGTGCTAAGTTGGTTTTGCAGTCACAGGCGCCTCGCCTGTGCAATCCAGCAGTTTCAGGTCTGTTTTCAGGAGCATAGGAAGAGATGCGTGTGGCCCCCATGAATAGCCGCTTTTTAGAAGCCTGCCGCCGCCGGCCGACCGACGTGCGCCCGGTGTGGTTTATGCGGCAGGCCGGCCGCTACATGAAGCAGTATCGCGACATCCGCGCCAAGAACGGAATCCTGGAAATCTGCAAGCGCCCCGATCTGGCCGCGCAAGTCACTTTGCAGCCCGTGGAGATCCTGGATGTCGACGCCGCCATCATCTTCGCCGACCTCTTGCTTCCCGTCGAACCCATGGGATTGAAGTTGCGGTTCGCCGCGGGTGAAGGTCCGGTAATCGACAACCCGGTGCGCACGTCGAGCGACATCGACAGCCTTTCGATCTCCAACACCGACGAATTGGGATATGTCGGCGAGACCATCCAGCTGGTGAACAAGGCTCTGGCCGGGAAAGTTCCGGTGATCGGATTCGTCGGCGCGCCGTTCACCATGGCCAGCTACATGATCGAGGGCGGTCCTTCGAAAAATTTCCTGAAGACCAAGCAGATGATGTACCGCGACGAGATGCTGTGGCGTCGTTTGATGGGCAAGCTGGTGGACGTGTTGGGCGCCTTCGCCGTGCTTCAAGTGGCCGCCGGTGTCCGCATCATGCAGGTATTCGATAGCTGGGTAGGTGCGCTGGGTCCGGACGATTATGTCCGCTACGTCGCGCCGTACTCGCGAGCGCTCATCGAACGGATTCGCGCGGCGGGAGTTCCGGTGATCCACTTCGGCACCGGCGCTGCCGGATTTTTCCGCGAGCTGCATGCAGCGGGCGGCGACGTGATGGGCGTGGACTGGCGCATCAACATCGATCAAGCATGGATGGATATCTCCTACCGCTCCGCCGTGCAAGGAAATCTGGATCCGGCGGTGCTGCTCGCGCCGATTCCGGAACTCCGCATGCGCGTACATGAATTGCTGCGGCGCACGGGATCGCGCCCCGGGCACATCTTCAACCTGGGCCACGGGATTCTGCCGGAGACTCCGGTGGAAAACGTGAAAGCGTGCGTGGAAATCGTGCGCGAATTCAAGCTGTAAGGCGGCAGCACCGCCGTGCGACGCATCGGAACGCTTGTGCTTCTGGCCGCCACGGCATCTATCGCTCACGCTCAGTTCTTCGATTTTCTCGCCGACTGGTCCGCGACGCCTCCGGCGGACGGCCGAGCCTTCACCGCGGATATCACGGCCACGCTGAAGGCGAAGACTCCCTGGGGCGAGATCAGCACCGTCGAGCAAGGAAAATATTGGCGCAATAGTAAAGGACAGGACCGCTTCGATGACTCCTACGGGCTCTCGCGTCTTCGCGACCGCCGCGGCCCTGTGATTCAAGCGAGAGTCGACCGCGAACTGCGGCTGGTCGAGATCGAAGAGAAGACGGCTCCTCGCGGAGGCATGCAAGAACAGCCCGACCCGTGGAACATCCTGCCGGTCGCGTTCACCAAAGGCGGCCAACGAAACATCGAGGGACTCAAGGCCACCGTACGCACGGGGTCCGATCATGGCGTGAGCTACGAAGTGTGGACCTCGGACAAGCTGGGGCTGGTCCTTTATGCGCGCTACAAAACCGACACGACCGTCTTCGAGCAGAAGATCCACAATATTCACTTCGCGGAGCTGGATGCCGCTGCGATCAGCTTCGCGATCCCGAGCGAGTTTCACACGCACATCACCTGCTGGTCCGTGAGCGATGCGGAGCGCGAGGCTCCGGTGCAGACTTACGAGCCCGGCCGGGAGCTGTGCCGATGAAACCGCTACTTGTGTTGCTTCCGATGCTAGGGTGGGCGCAGAACGCTCCGCCTCTGTTCACGGCGACTACCAACAACGTGGTGGTGGACGTCGCGGTAACGGGCGACCAGCATCCGGTCCAGGGTCTCACGCGTGAGGACTTCGTGCTGCTCGACAACGGCCATGCCGTCGTCATCGAAGGAATCGCGCAGGAGCAGGTTCCGCTGGATGTGGTGCTGATTTGTCAGGTCCCGCTCCGAGGATTTTTGGCGCGGGTGCGGACGACCGTGCCGGAGGGCGGAGCAGGCGGCTTGCTGCCGAATCCTTCCGACCTTGTTTCACTTCCGCCCACCTTCGCTCATGGCGATCCCCAGCGCTTGATGAATGCCGCGGCGAATGCGGTGGTGGGCATGCGCGCCGGGGACCGCGTCGCGATGGTGACGTATGGAAGAGACCCGCACATCGCCTTGCGCTTCACCGGCGACCGGAAAGCAGTCGCTTCGGGGATCAAACGTCTCGGCGATCCTGAAAACGGGGATGACAACATTGTCCTGACCTCAGAGGGTCTGGCGATCGAATACGCCGTGCGTCTGTTGGGCGACGCGGAGAAGGACGAGGCGCACGCACCTGCGAGCCGCCGCCGGCTGATCATCCTGATCTCGAGTGCCAACGGGTCAGGGACGCACTATGCGGATGAACCCATCATTCGTAGATTGTGGGACCGGAACATCGTGCTCTCCGCCATTGACGCCGGGCCGCCGACCGCGGCGACCACGCACGTCGAGCGCTCGACGGGCGGCGAATCGCAGACGATCCTGTTCCAGCGCTTCAACCCGGTTCGGATCGCGCAAGCCACGGGAGGAAACCGGATCGTTGCCGTGGACCCGCAGGACCCCGGAGACTTGTTGACCTCGATCCGCCAACGCTACACGCTGTGGTTCCCGCAACCATCGGACCTCGCACCGGGAGAAGCGCGCACGCTGAAGGTGGACCTGAGTCCTGCGGCACGCCTCCGCTTCCCCGATGCCGTCGTCCGCGCGCGAGAAGGGTACGTGACACATTGAACACCGGCAAGCCCGTAGTGATCGTGGGCGGCGGTATCGCAGGGCTCTCCACTGCGTATGAACTGGCGAAGGCCAACGTTCCTTACACCATCGTCGAGCAACGCCCGCGGCTGGGCGGCGTCATTCAAACCTCCACCCGCGACGGCTGCGTGATCGAAGCGGGACCGGATTCCTTCATTTCACAAAAGCCGGAAGCGCTGGCCTTGATCAAAGAGCTCGGCATGGAGAGCGAGGTCATCGGCTCGAACGATCATTCGCGCCTCACTTACATTCTTCGTCACGGAAAACTTGTGCGCCTGCCGGAAGGCGTCATGTTGATTGTGCCTTCAAAAGTCTGGCCGATGGTGAAGTCGCCTCTGCTGGGAATCGGCACCAAGCTCCGGATGGGACTGGAGCTTTTGCGCAAGCCCCCCCGGGCGCCGCTGCCGGATCGCTCGGTAGCGGAGTTCGTCGTCGATCACTTCGGGCAAGAGACTCTCGACTATCTGGCGGAGCCTCTGCTCTCCGGCGTCTACGGCGGCGATCCTCGAAACTTGAGCATCGTCAGCGTGCTGCCTCGTTTCGCGGAAATGGAAACGAAGACCGGCAGCCTGGGACGCGCGGTGATGAACGCCCGCTCGAAAGCTCCGCCGAGCAGTGGGACTCTCTTCCGCACCTTGAAGGGCGGCCTCGAAACGCTCACCGGCCGCTTGGCGCAAGGCGCGTGCGTGACTCGCGGCGAAGCTCAGGCGGTCGAACGTGTAGACGATTGGTTTCGCGTTCGAGTGGCGGGAAACTGGATAGACGCCGCTGCTGTCGTGCTGGCGTGTCCCGCGTGGGCGGCTTCTTCTTTAACCACCACCATCGACGCGCGCGTCAGTGAGTTGCTTGGCGGGATCCCGTACACCTCCTCCGCCACCGTCGCCCTCAGTTACAAGCGCGCCGAGTTCGACGGACGCTCCGCGGGTCACGGCTTCTTGATCCCGAAGAAGGAGCGGCGCAGAATGGCAGCCTGCACCTTCGTGAATGAGAAGTTCGATCATCGCGCCCCACCGGATAAGATGTTACTGCGCTGCTTCTTCGGCGGCGCCGGTGATGCCGCGGTGCTCGACGAGACTGACGAAGCACTCGTCGCCATGGCCCGCGAAGAGCTGCGGACCGTCTTGGGGTTGAACGCCAAGCCCGAGTTCACCTCCGTCTCGCGCTGGGCCCGGTCCATGGCGCAGTATACCGTCGGCCACGCGAAGCGCTGGGCGGAGATCAAGAGTCGCGTCGAAGGTATCGACGGGCTCTATCTGGCGGGCAATGGGTACACAGGGATTGGTATTCCTGACTGCATCCGCATGGGCCGTGAAGCCGGGAAAAACATTTCTCGCAAAGATCGCTAAGATCGCAAAAGAAAACTAGCGTAGCGTGACCCGCACCGCCTGCGGAGTCACTTCAATTCGATCGACCTCGAACCCGATCTCGAACGGTTGATTGATTTTCGAGTCGGGGAAGAGTGTCGTGAAGAAGTTTTGGACGAGGAAGTCCAGTACGCCGCCTTCCAGAACGATGCCGGACAACTCCACTCGCGTCAGGTATACCGTACAGCGCCCCCCACTCGATTGCAGCCGCAGGAAAACCTTCAGCGGGCGCTCGCCCTCAATCAGCCGGGCGACCAGCGGATTCGTCGTGCGCCGGATCTTCGCGAAATCCACCAGCGCGCTGGCGATCACGGTTCCGTTTCCCAATTCCACGCGCCCGCTCCGCAACCCTTCGGGCACGATCTCGGGTACCTTTCGAGCGGCCCACGCGTTGATTTCCTCCGGCGGAAACTCCACTACCGCGTGCGATCTGTACTCTCCATCCCCCAGTTTGTCGAGCTTGGTTTGCGCGCGGCTCGCCAGGTCCTGCGCCGCGAGCGGAGTCAGTGCCGCGAGAAAGACGACAGCTCGGAACAGCATCTGATTTCAGTCTACTGGACCCGTTAGAATCAAAGCGTGATTGCAAAAGTTCGTAAGGCCGTCTTTCCGGCCGCGGGGCTGGGTACGCGGTTTCTGCCTGCCACCAAGGCTCAACCCAAAGAGATGTTACCGCTGGTGGACAAGCCCCTCATCCAATACGGCGTGGAAGAAGCCGTTCAATCCGGCGTAAAAAATATCATCATCGTCACCGGGCGCGGCAAGAGCGCCATTGAAGACCACTTCGATGTGAGCTTCGAACTGGAGCACTTGCTCGAAACCCGCAACAAGAAAGATTTGCTCGCCGCGGTCCGCGCCGTCTCCGATATGATCGACGTCTCCTACGTCCGCCAGAAGGAAGCGCTGGGACTAGGCCACGCCGTGCTGCGCGCTCGCGAGATGGTGGCGGAGGAACCGTTTGCGGTGATCCTGTCGGATGACGTCATCGACGCCGAGACTCCGTGCTTGCGCCAGTTGCTCGATGTGTACGAATTCTACAGCGCGCCGGTGGTAGCGCTGATGGAAGTGCCGAAGGAAAACATCTCCGCCTATGGAGTGGTGGACGCGGAGCCCGTGGCGCATCTGGGCGGACACGGCCGGCTGTACCGGATCCGCAACATGGTGGAGAAGCCGAAAATGAACGACGCGCCTTCCAACCTCGCCATCATCGGACGTTACGTACTGACGCCCGAAGTGTTCAAATCCCTTGACGCGGTCGAGCCGGGTAGCGGCGGCGAGATTCAGTTGACCGACGGCCTGAAGCATCTGCTTCGCAGCCGGCCGATCTACGGCTACCGCTTCGAAGGCACTCGCTACGATGCGGGCGACAAACTCGGGTTCCTCAAAGCGACGGTGGAGTTTGCGCTCAAGCGCTATGACCTCGGCGAAGAGTTCCGGTCGTATTTGAAAACGCTGAAGGTATGACCAAACAAACGGTAGCGGCTTTCTTCTTCGTGGCGGGAATTGCCGCGGCCGCCGGCGGCATCGTCGACGAAGTCACGGCCTTCTTGAACCGCGGCGATTTCGCGGGCGCGGACGCCAAGATCCAGAATTACCGCAAGAGTGTCGGCGTCACCCCGGAGATGATGGAGGCGCTCAGCTGGATGGGTCGCGCGGAAGTGGGCCGGGGGCACGCCGATGACGCAGAGAAGTACGCCAAGGAAACCTATCAGCTGGCCACCGCGCTGCTGAAGAAGAAGCCCTTAGGAAGAGATCCGAATGCTCCCCTCGCAGTCGCGCTGGGGGCGTCCATCGAAGTTCAGGCCGAAGTCTATGCCATGCGTGGACAGCGAACCGAAGCCGTGACGTATCTACGCGGGCAGGCGGCGTTGTATCCCACCGCGTCGATTCGTCCGCGCATTCAGAAAAACATCAACCTGCTGAGCATGGAAGGCAAGCCCGCGCCCGCGCTGCAAGGCCTGACTCTGCCGAAAGGCAAGGTCACACTCATTTTCTTCTGGGCGCACTGGTGTCCGGATTGTAAGGCGGAGGTCGGCGTGCTCCGTCAGTTGAAGGCGGACTTCGGATCGAAAGGCTTCGCGCTCATCGCGCCCACGCAAAAGTACGGCTATGTTGCGGGCGGCGAGGACGCGCCGCCGGACGTGGAGACCAAGTACATCGAGCAGATCCGGCACACCTATTACGAAGGTGTGATCGATGCGCCGGCGGTAGTGAACGAGGAGAACTTCCGGATTTATGGAGCGAGTACGACGCCTACGCTGGTGCTGGTGGATCGATACGGAGTGGTGAGGATGTATCATCCCGGCACGCTGACGTATGCGGAGCTGAAGAAGAGAATCGCGGCGCTGCTGTAGATCGCATGCGGGTGCGCGCCGAGTGTGCGCACCAAAGAAAAACGGCCCCGATTGCTCGGGGCCGCCAAATTCAAAATGCTCCTAACGGAGCATGCTGCTAAGACTACTTCTTTTTCTTCGCGGGCGCCTTCTTCTTCGCGGGCGCCTTTTTCTTCGTTGCGTTCTTCATTGAGTGATTCTCCCTTTACATCAAATTTCGCGCCTCTTCTAGAAGCACGGTTGTGTCCCCTTTATAAGGTTCTTTGAGATCAAAGTCAAGAAAAAAATGCAAGAGAGCGCGAAGAGGGCAACTCACGTGCAGGGAGAAGAATGTTCCAGAACGCAAAAAAACGTAATCCGCTAGAATTGTTTTAGTGTTCGTGAGGCCGATTCACGCGGGTGCGGTGATCTTCTGCGCGATGCTCACTGTCGCCGCGGGTTGCGGAAAGCGCGCGACGGCGCACGCGCCCTCGCCAGTGAAGCCCGCGCCTCTCGGATGGACCGAGACGGGCGTCGCCAGTTGGTATGGAGCGCCATACGACGGAAGAAAAACTTCCTCCGGCGAAGTGTTCGATATGCGCGCGATGACGGCCGCGCATCGCACTCTTCCCTTCAACACCTGGCTCGAGGTCACGAATCTGACGAATGGAAAACAGGTGGAGGTTCGCATCACCGATCGCGGTCCCTTCGTCGATGGCCGGATTATCGATCTGTCGATGGGAGCGGCGGAGCGCATCGAGATGGTGCGCGCGGGCGTGGTGAAGGTGAAGTTGAAAGTGATTCGTCCGCCGAAGGATGCGGCGGACGGCAAGACTTCAGCAGGCGTCGCGTCCGGTGATCACGCGCGCGGGGGTCCGCAATAACAGCAGAAGGTCGAAGCCCGGCGAGCAGTGGCTCGCGTAAAACTTATCCAGCCGCCGGCGCTGCGCGTATGTGAGCCGATTGCGGCCGGTCACCTGCCAAAGGCCCGTGATGCCGGGAGCGACGGAAAGCACCTCGGAGTCGGACGCTCCGTAGTATGTATTCCATTCCGAACGCGTCACCGGTCGAGGACCCACCAAGCGCATTCTTCCCGTGAGGACATGCAGCAGTTGCGGCACTTCGTCGAGAGAGAAGCGCCGCAGGAACAAGGCGAGCGAGCTGGTGATGCGGGGATCGAGCGCGGTCTTCGCAGCGGGCACGTGGGTTTCGGGCGGCAGCTGTTCCATCAGGATGGGTCCCGACTCTGGTCTTGACCGGTCCCACATCGTCCGCACCTTCAGCATCCAAAATTCCTCCCCGTTCCGGCCGACCCTGCGGTGCGCGATGAAGGGAGACCGGCGCGACGCGACCCGCACCAGGAGCGCGATCGCCGCCAGCACCGGCAGCAGCAGGAGCACCGCCGCCGCGGCGAAGAGGCGCTCCGCTACGATCCAGAGGGCGGACCAGATCGCGGAGGCGGCGGAGCTTCGTGAAGACACACGAAGCCTCGCGCCGGTCAACGGAAGGGACGGCGTGCTCATGACGGTGTTGCGGGTGCGGACTTATTGGACGGCGATCACAACCTGGTCGGTACTGGTGACGCCGTTGTCGCTCAATTGAATCGCCAGCGAGTTGCCGGTCACTCCCGCGGGAACCACAATGTTCAGCTGATTGATCCCGGGGAATCCGGGCGCGAGACCCGCGAAGGCGACCTGCGCGGACTTTCCGCCGATCGTCGCCGTCGGACTTACGACGGCGAAGGTCGTGACCGTCGGCCCCGCACCATTGGCGACCGTGGGATTCACGGCGCCGAGTCCGGTGGCGAGCACGATCAAGGTATCGCCGGCCTTCGCCGGATGTGTCGTCGCTCCGGGGATCACTCCCACCGGCGCTGCCAGCGAACTGTCGGGATTAATCGCGACGGCGTAACCGGCTCCGGGAGGAATGCTGTAAATTCCGGGAGCGGCCGCTCCGATGGAAACCGCGATCGGAGCCGAAGCGACTCCGCCTTTCGTCACGACGACGTTCACCGAACCGGGAATCTGATTCGCCGGCAGAACGTTCCACGGCATCTGTGCATTCACCTGTCCGTCGGAAACCACATAGAGCGCGGCGGGGATTCCGTTGAAGGTGACGGAAGTGTTTCCCAGGCTGAACGAAAGCGGCACGGAACTGGCGGGTACCGTGTTCGCGGCAAGGCTGCTGCCGAAGATCGCCACTTCTGAGCCGGGAGCCACGGCTTGGCCGCCCGCGAAACTCGCGGCATTCACCACACCGCCCTGACCTACCACCGGTTGCGCCACCGCGCACGCCGCCAGAATCGAGACTACAACCGCCAGTTTTAACGTACGCATTTTCTTGAGAAGGCTCCCTGCCGACTGAGACTCACTGCCGCGGGTCTCCGGAACGCAAAATTTCGCCAATCGTGGCGGCGACTTCGGAGTCCTTGGAAGCGTTCAAATTCAGAGCGAGCCGGGCTTCCTGGCGCGCTTCATCGAGCCGCCCCTGGTTAGCCAGTAGCCGGGCGAGGCTCCAATGCGGCTTGTACCAGACCGGCGCCGCCGTGATGGCGTTGCGCAGTGAGATCTCCACCGCGGAAGCATCCCGGCGCGCGGCGCTCAGCACCGCCATGTTGTACCACGCGTTCAGGCGGCCCTCCGCCTGTTGCGTGGCCAGCGTTGCCGCACCGGCAGATACTTGCGAGTAGTAGATCTTCGCCGCGTAGTCCGTCGAAGCTCCCGCGGCCTCCGCAAAGCGCCGCGAGAAATAGAGGTCGGCCGAAATGCCGAACGTCGGGTGCGAAAGAGCCTCGCGATACGCCTCGGCGGCTTCTTTGGGTTGGCCCGCGTCCAGATGCCGCTGAATCGTGGCGAGCGCGGCATCGGCGGATACCAGCCGGTACGCGCAAACCGCGAAGAACAGTGCGGCCAGGGACGCCCCGGTCATAGTGGCGTAGCGAAGTAGCGGCGAAATCGGGAGCGTTTGGCCTGAGGCCGATGACGATGCCGGCGCCGCCAGGAGGGCAGCGCCTAAATAGAAGAAGAAAGAATTGGCCGCCGTGAACACGATGAACTGGTGCGCCACCAGCGCCGCGGCGAACGCCGGCAACAGAGCCACAGCAGGACCTCCCCGCCGCGCCCCGGCGAAAGCCCAAAAAACTAAGCCGGCGAGCGCCGCCAATCCTAACCCGCCCTCGTCCGTCAGCACATCCAGAAAAAGATTGTGCGGAGACTCATTATAAAAATCCGGATAAGCTCTCTCCAACTCTTCCGACTGATATCGAGGGAACTCCGCCACGAAGTTCTCCGGACCCACCCCCGTGAGTGGTTTCGCCGCAGCCATCCTAAGAGAGTCCCGCCAAAGCAGCAGCCGAGCCCCGCCCGCCGGATCCTCGCCGATCCAATGTACCCGCGCCCGCAGATGCTGGCCCGCGGGCGAGAGATAAAACGCCGCGAAAGCTACCGATGCTCCCGCGAGAATCGCTCCCACCGTGCGGAGTTTCGGCCGCCGTTGCGCCAACAGAATCGCGAGCCCGACCGCCAAGGCAAGCGTTGCTCCGCGAGATCCGCTCAGCAGGACCGCAGCGGCGCCAGTCACTGCGGCGGAAGCTCCAAACGCAGACCGCAGGGCGAGCCCCGCGAACACCGGCCAGATCAGGAACGCCGCGAAGTAGTCGCTGTGTCCCAACGTGCCCGGCGGCCGCACGATCTCGTAAATCCCCTCCCCCACGTGATACTGCGCGGCGGGAAGAATGGGATCAAACCCGAAGTACTGAGCGATGCCGTACAGTGAGGCCAGAACTCCCGCGGCGGCGATCGCCTCGTACAGTCGAGTGAGCCGGCCGGCGGAACGCGAAGCGTACCCGGCGATCAGAATCGCCGCGGGGAGGACGGCGAATTCCGTGAGCGCTCCCATGCGCCGCCAGTTGGAGCCGTAAAACGCCAGATCCCGGTGAGCCGCAAGCAGAGTAGTCCCCGCCGTCACCGCCAGAGACCCCGCCGCGGCCGCTAGAAACCAGCGTCCGGACTTCGTTCCGCGGTACGCCGCCAGCGAGTCCAAGTTCGGTGAGGCCAAAGCCAGTGCCACGGCGGCGCCCAGAAGCAGCAACGCGACTTTCGGCGTGATGTCGTAGTAGAACAGAAGGCGCGGAGCTAAAAGAAGGGGCGTAAGAAACGCAAGCGCCACCGAAAGCAAAGGCATGGTCTCATGGTAGGACTGCGCGTGCGGAGGCGCAGGAACGGGTGCCAGGCATGCAAGAGTCCGAAACGTTTCATTCCGGGGATTACATCGATTTTTTGGGGGCGCGCTGGCGCTGGTTCGCGGCCGCTATTGCGGCGGCCGTGCTCGTGGCCGCCGCAGCGTGCCTGCTGCTGCCCAAGCAGTACACCGCCACCGCGACCCTTGTGATCGATCCCCCGGGCAGCGATCCCCGCCCGGCCACCTCCGTCAGTCCGGTCTATCTCGAATCCCTGAAATCGTACGAGGCCTTCGCCTCCAGTGACACGCTCTTCGCCAAGGCTTGTGAGAAGTTCCATCTGTTGGAAGCCCAGGGCGCGCCCGCCCTGGAGACTTTCAAGCGAAAGGTGCTCCGCGTCGACAAGCTCAAAGATGAACGTGTCCTGGAAATCAGCGTCACGCTGCCCCATCCGCAGCAGGCGCAGGCTCTGGTGCAGTATTTGGCGGAAGAAACCGTGAGCCTGAATCGGGCGCTGTCGAGCGCCGCCGATCGTGAGCCGCTCCAGGCCGTCCAAGCACAGCTGGATGTTGCCGTGGCGGAGTTGGAGAAAGCCCGCGCCGAGCAAAGCACGGTGACGGCGGCGGGATCGGAGCCGGTGTTGGAGAGCGAGGCGCAGGCGCTGGCGGACTTGGGGTCGCGCACCGAAGCCCAGAAGATCGACGCGAACCTTCAGCTGGCGGAGAGCACCGCGCGCGGGGACCAGGCCGGCGCCGCCGCGGCTCGTGCGCGCGTGGCCGCGCTCGAAAAGGATGTGATCCGCTTGCAACACGACGTGGATGAGAAAGCAACCGCGCTGGCGTCGCTCCGCTCGCGCCGGATGCACGCCGATGACCGCCTGCGGTCCGGCGAAGAGGCGTTCGACAATGCCCGCAGGCGTTTCGACGATGTGATCGCCTCCACACGATTCCGCTCCGAGCAGTTGCGCGTGGTGGACCCGGGCATCGTGCCGCAACGCCCCAGTTCGCCGAATCTGCTGCTGAGCGTCGTCGCCGCAGCCGCGCTGAGCTTCGTCGCGTGCTTGATCTGGCTCACGCTACGCTTCGGCCTCGCGGGCCAGAAAGAACGCGCGCAGCGGCCCAACTTGAGGATTGCCGGTGGCGGCGGGCGCTGACGCACTCGCTTCGCCCCGCGAGTGGCGCGGCCGGACGACAGCGCTGGGTATCGGGCTCTGCGCCGGGCTCGTTCCGCTCTCGCTTTCGTGGCTGAACGCGCCTTCTCCGGCGATCTGGATTCCAGTGGCGCTGCTGCTGTGCGCGCCCTTGGCCTGGTATGCCTTCACCCGCACCCGCAAATGGCCGCTCCTGTTCTGCGCCACGGCCATCCTGCTGCCTCCCGTCCCGTTCCCCATCGGCGATTCCGGCGCGCACGCCTCCGTGGTGGTGGCCGGCTTGGGAATGCTGGCCGGCCTCGCCTGTCTTCGGTCGTGGCGCATTCGAAAATCGCCTCTCAACCTCGCGCTGGCCGCGCTGACCGGAGCCTTCGCGTTTAGCCTTGGATTTGCAATCCTCTATTCCGGATGGGTCGTGGCGGCGGGCTCGGCCGTGCGTCTCTTCTTGTTCTGCACCGGCATCTACGTTTACTTCGCTGCCTCCCAGGGACCGTGCGTGGAATCGCGAACTGAGGCTCGCACGACGACGCGGTGGATCTTCGCCGTCGCCGCCGCGGCCGCGCTGTTCGGATGCATCGACTTCTTCTATCAACTGCCCGCCCCCGCCGGTTTCGGCGCACAGTTCATCTGGCTGGACACCGGAGTCTTCCGCCGCGCGCAAGGCCTGTTCTATGACGCCAGCGCGCTGGGGAATTTCTGCGCCTTCTTCCTCGTGGGCGGCGTGGTCGCACTGGCTCAGTCCCGGAAACGCCGCGTGATGCCGACTTCCGTCGCGTGCGGCGCTGTCATGCTGTTCCTCGCCGCCCTGCTGGTTTCTTACTCCCGAGGCTCCCTGCTCACCGCGGCCATCGGATGCGCGGCGCTGGCGATCCTGGAACGCCGCCGGTGGGCCAACGGCCGCACCTACCTTGTGTTCGGACTCGTGGCGGTAACGGCGGTCGCGTTTCTGATCGCGTATCCGAAATTCGCGTTGGCGTATTTAGCGCGTTTCAATTCCATCGCTTCGGTTTCGCCCGACGCGGCGCTGTCGGGCCGCCTCGCCAGTTGGAGCGCCATCGGCGGCTTCATCGCGGAGCATCCCCTGCAAACGCTTCTCGGCATCGGCTACAAAACCCTGCCCTACACCACCCACTTCGGCCGGCCCGTTATCGCCGACAACATGTATCTCTCCGTCCTCGTCGAAACCGGAGTCTTCGGGTTGCTCGCACTCCTCGCCGTGAACCTGGGAATCGTGCGCGCCAGCGCGCGAGCGGCTCGCTCCGGATCCTTCTTCGGCAGATGGATGTTGTGTTTTTGGCTCGGAGAAATGTTCCAGATGCTCACGGGAGACGTTCTTACCTTTTGGCGAGTTCTGCCCGTCTATTTTTGGGTGCTCGCGCAAGCGGTACTGGACCAGGCGGCGCGGGAAAGAGATTCGATTGAAGATTCTGGCGGTCGATCAATATAGCGAAATGGGCGGCGCACAGCGCTGCCTGGTGGAAGCTGTGGAGGGCTTCGCCGCTCGCGGGTGGGACGTGCGGGCCGCCGTGCCGCAAAGCAATCCGGACGGCGGAGCGTTGACCCGGGCCCTTGCACCCTTCTGCACCGAAATCCGCGCACTCGCCTGCGGACCGTTCGCCTCCGGCGACAAAAGCGGCGGCGACATTCTGCGATTCGCGTGGCAACTGCCGCGCCAGGTAGCGCGCATCGCATCCATGGCTCGCGATTGCGACGTGGTTTACGTGAATGGACCCCGCTTGTTGCCGGCGGCCGCGCTGGGGCACGCGGGAAGGCCGCTCATCCATCACGTGCACTGGATGGTGCCGCAGCAGAAAGCCGCCGCCCTCGCGCGTGCCGCGATGCGCCGAAGCTCGGCATGGGCCATCGTCGCCTCGCATGCCGCCGCCCGATGGCTGGAAGGCGCGGTGGAGCCCGGCCGCATTACCACGGTCTATAACGGCATCGCGGGATTTGGAGCGTCGCCGCGCCAGCGCGAAGAAGTGCGCCGCATCGCGCTGCTGGGACGCTTGTCGCCCGAAAAAGGTCCCCTCGAATTCGTACGTGCCGCCAAGCTCGTCTCAGAACGTGTCGGCGGCTTGCGCTTCACCGTGTGCGGAGGCCCGGTCTTCTCGAAAGCCGCCGGTGACGGTGAGAATTACATCGCCATGCTGCGCGCCGAAGCCGCCGGCGCCCCCGTGGAATTCTCCGGCTGGACCGAGGACGTCGGAGCGTTGCTTTCCCGCACGGATCTGCTCGTGGTACCGTCCGACGCGACCGACCACGCGCCTCGCGTGATCCTGGAAGCCTTTGCCGCCGGCGTCCCCGTGCTGGCCACCGCGGTCGGCGCAATCCCCGAACTTATCGAACACGGCGTCAATGGATTGCTAGTGCGGGACCGGACGCCGGAGACCCTGGCGCAGGCCATCGTCTCCGCAGCCTCGCAGCCGGACCGCCTGAACACGCTCGCGGCCCGGGCATTTGAGCGCTGGCGGGAACGCTACACGCTGCGGCGCTTCCAATCCGAAGTATGCGACGCCGTTGAAGGAGTGTCGCGCCGCCACCACCAGCGAAATCCGCTCGCCAGCGCCGGCGCGAACGCCGCGGCGTGATAGCGAAGCCGAGCCCCCAGCCGTGCCGCATAAGGAGTCTCATCGTGGTGTGGCATCCGCGGCGGCAGCAACCGGTCGATAAACACCCGGACGCGGTCGCGCAGCGAATCCGTCAGCGCCACATGCAGCCATACCGTGTCCTTGTTGGGCCGCGAAATGTTTTCCGCGGGGGACCAGGCGAACTGTTCGAACCACGCCGTTACCGATCGCGATACGCCTCGCCACTCTTCCTCTAACGCCTCGGGCCAGGGCCCGTCGAACCATTCCTGCGCGAAACGGAACGCCATCGTCTGGAGCGCCTTGAGACGCGGGTTGTAAAGCTCGCGCCAAGCTTCCCAGAACGCTTCATCGTGCACGCGGATCGCCAGCAAGCAAGCAAGCTCATGTACATGAGCCGGCCGCGCATCATGCCTCAAGATGTGGCGCAGCGCGTGCAGCGCGGCGAACGCCATGCGGTCGTGCTCGCAAAGCGCGGGAATTTGGAGCCCGTTCACCTCCACGACGCGGCACCGGGGCCAGAAATCTTCCAAGCCCGGCGCGGCGATTCGGTCTTTGGCGTTGCTCCACAGCGTATCGTGCAGTTCAATCTGGATCGGCATCTCCGTATCGAAATAGTCGCCGTGCCAGCGCCAGTTCGAAGGCCGCACCAGCGGACGGGAGTGTTCGTCGGACAGCGATTGTTCCCCGTGAGAAACATAACCAAGCCCTTCGATCAATGCCTGCGCGCGGGTGAGATCGGTCGCGGCAACCCAGAAATCCAGATCGTATTGAATTCTATTCGACGCTTCGATGCCGAACCCCGTCTCGTGCGTGAAGCCCTTGAGCAGTACGAATTCGACTCCCTCAGCCGTAAGCTGCGCCGCGATCTCCGCATAAGCTGTGCGGAGCTGCCCCCGTCGAACCTGATTCCGCGCATGCCGCGTCTCGATCTCCGCCGCGAACCACTCCGGTAGATTCGGCCGTCCGCGAAATTGCAAGGAGAGCTGCGTTCGGTCGGCCAAGGCCAGCAGTTCCGGCGTCGCGTCACCGCCAAACTGGAACAGGTCGCGAATCATGCCGCATCCTCGATCAGAGCGACAGCGTCGTCCACCGTTTCGTACTCCAGCGAAAGCGGCGCAGCCGAGAGAAACTCGCGAAGCCGGGGCTCAATCGCCGTGGTGTCCCGCGGAACCAGCGCCCGCAGCAGAATCGCCAGCGCGGATTCGACATCGAAGTCCCGCTTCCGCGCCGGCCCTGGCCGCCGGTTCAGAAAGAAACATTTCTCCACAATCGCGTGCCGGGCTGTCCGAAACCCCTGCCGGGCCGCGTCGATCTCCATCGCCTTCTTACGATTCGGAGCCGTTCCCACCGGCACATCGCCAAGCTCGTCGAACAGCCGCCGCGAAGGCTCGCGCAAATGAATCAGCGCCGATCCACTCACGCCCACCCGCTGCCGGCCAGGCGTCAGATGCACCACGTCGTCCGAGAGAAACGTCCACCCCCGCCGAGCCAGCGCATAGGAAAGCGTGCTCTTCCCCGCGCCCGAATCCCCGCAAAGCAGTACGCCGCGCCCCTCCCGAGCCACGCAAGCCGCATGCAGCGGCGTAAAGAAAATCGAATCGAGCGCCGTGAGCACAAGCGGGACAAAAAAATCATGCCGGAACTGCGGATGCGGCACCAGCGCCGTGGCCACCCGCACGCGGCCCGTCCGCTCCGCGAAATCGAACTGCCCGCCATTCGCGTCGTCATACCAGAGCCGGAACCGCCCCGGCGGCCCCTCGAAGCGCGGCGGCTCCGCGGGTGCCGCTCCCTCATGCACTTCAATCTCGAATCGCGCGGGCGCTCCGCAAAAATAGGAGGGCCACTCATCGAAGCTCGCGCGCGCGAGATCCAGCACCGACTCCGAGTTCGTGCGAATCTCCACCGGATGCCCCAGGGGATAAAGGATTGCCTGGTGCCTCATGCGCCCCGCCCCCCGAACAACCCCGGAGCCCTCTGCCGCAGCAAGATCGTCAGCACGATTAACGACACCACCTGAACACCCGCCGTCGCCAGAGCAATCCCCGCCACTCCCATCGTGCGGCTCAAAATCACATCCAACACCACATTCGTAATCAGCCCCGCGATTCCCATGCGCAGCAGCACGACGCTGGCCGAGAGCGACACCGTCAGCCGCCCCACCACCGAAACCAAAATCGTCAGCGGGGCTTGCAGCAACGACATCCGCTGCACCTGCGTCACCACCGCCGCCGCCGATTCCTGGAATGCCCCATGCTGATAAAGGATCCGCACCAAAGGTCCCGAGTAAGCGACCAGCGCCGCCGTGATCGGCACCATGAACAGCGTCGCCGACCCCGCATAGAGCAACGCCGCATGCCGCAACCGCGCCCAATCCTGCGCCGCCGCCAGCCTTGAGAACATCGGCAACACCGCCGTGCTTAATCCCGTGGCGACGATCGCCAGCAGCACTCCTGTGAGTTTGATTCCGTACGAGAGCGCCGAAACCTGCCCCGGCCCTAGCCTCCCCGCCACCGATTGATCCACCACGATCCCCAGTGACGACACCACCACTCCTGCCGCCAGTGGAAAGTACTGATCGCGCAAGGTCTTCAGCTCCGGAGCCTTCCACGCCCCTCGCAGCGGCATCACGGGATACCCCAAGCTCCGCACCGCGAACGCCAGCACCAAACATTCGAGCGCCACTCCGATCACGGTTCCTCCGCAGAGAATCGCCACACCCCATCGATCCGCGAACGCAAACAGCAGCGCGATCAGCATCACCGGAGAAGCCAGCGGCGCGATCGCGGCCAGCGCGAATCGCCGGTGCGCGTTCAGCACGGCGCGCCACGTCGCGATGCAGGCGCTCATCGGCAGCCAGATCACGAGGCTCAGGAACAGCATCAAGCTCAAATGGAGCTTCTCCGCCGAAAAGCTCGACCCCGCCAGCGCCAGCAGCCATCGCCCGCACAGCGCCAGCGCCACCGCCGCCGCCAACATCAAACTCGTGGAGAATCCCAGCGCCAGCCGCGCCAGCCTCTGCGCCGCCACCGGACCCTCCGCCGCCTGGGCACGCACCAAAACCGGAACCAGAGTTGGCGTAAAGCTCCCGGCCACCACGTCGGAGACAAACGACGGCAACAGGAACGCAATCAGAAAGGCGTCTAGCGCGTCGCCCGTCCCGAAATACCGGGCCGTCGCCATCACCTTCGCGGCTCCCGCCAATTTCGCAGCCGTCGTCAGCACGCCCACGATAATGGCGTCGGTGAAAACTCTCGCGTGGGGGGATTCCGCGCGGACGACGAACAGAGGCTCCGCCCGGCTTTCAATCGCTGGCATCTGCTGCTATGGAAACAGACTGTGCCGCCGGGTGCTGCGGAACAGTCTAACTTCGCAGGGCGAGGCATGCGAGTCGCAATCGTACATTACTGGCTGCTGGGGATGCGCGGCGGCGAAAGCGTCGTCGAATCGCTGTGCCGCATGTTTCCCGACGCCGATATCTTCACTCTTTTCTACGATCCCGCGAAAGTCTCCGAAACCATCCGCTCCCACAAAGTCACGGCGTCTTACCTGAATCCGCTCCGCCGCTACTACCGTTCCCTGCTCCCCTGGATGCCCTCCGCGCTCGAAAGCTTCGATCTCCGCGGCTACGATCTGATCCTCAGCAGCGAATCCGGACCCGCGAAAGGCATCATCGCCCCCGCGTCCGCCCGCCACGTCTGCTATTGCCACACGCCCATGCGCTATCTGTGGGAGCTCTACCCGGCCTACCTCAATGAGTGGACCCGTTCCCGCCTCAAGCGCGTCCTCATGCGCCGAGCTGCCCACCGACTCCGCCTCTGGGATTACGCCTCCGCCGCCCGCGTCGATCAATTCGTCGCCAACAGTGAAAATGTGCGGCGAAGAATTTGGAAAACCTACCGTCGCCAAGCCGCCGTCGTGAACCCTCCCGTTGCCGTCGACTCCTTCTCCTTCAGCGCCCCTAGCGACTATTTCTTCATCATCTCCGAACTCGTCGCCTACAAACGTCTCGACTACGCCATCCGCCTCTTTTCCCGCACCGGACGAAAACTCAAGGTCGCTGGCGACGGCCCGGAGTATCGAGCGCTCAAGAAACTCGCCGGACCCTCCGTCGAATTTTGCGGCCGAGTCTCCGCCGCCCATCTGCGCGACCTCTATTCGCACTCCCGAGCCCTCATCGTCCCTGGTGAGGAGGATTTCGGCATCACCATGGTCGAATCGCTCGCCAGCGGCAAGCCCGTCATCGCGCTGGGTTGCGGCGGGGCCTGCGAAATCGTACCCACCGAAAACCCGTGCGGCGGCATCTTGTACCCGTACCCTACCGAAGAACATCTCGAAAATGCGCTCCTCGAGTTCGAAGCTCGTGAGCGCGAATTTCGTCCCTCCGCGCTGCAGGGTTGGGCCGCCCTTTTCTCGGAAGCGCAATTTCAGGAGAAGATGGAGCGGATACTGATGGCTCCGGAGCCCATGACGTCCGCCGTCGCCCCCGAACCTGTTCCCGTGCCGTACTCTTGAGTGTCCAACCAATTGAGCCAGTAGCGGATCATGCCCTCCAAGAAGATTGTTTTCTTTTTCCCCGCCTTCACCAGCACCGAAGCCACCGCACCCCTGGGCATCCTCGCGCTCGCCACGCCGCTCCTCCGTGCCGGATATCAAGTCAAGCTGATCGATTCCACCATCACTCCGAACTTCAAAGCCCGCGTCATCGAAGAAATGGCGGACGCCCTCTGTCTCGCCATCTCCCTCGTCACCGGACCCATGATTCGCGAAGCCGTGGACATCATGCGCGAATCGAAGCGCCTCTATCCCGATAAGCCCGTCGTGCTCGGCGGATGGCACCCTTCGCTCCTGCCCGACCAAACCCTCGCGGCCGAATATGTGGACACCATCGTGATCGGCCAGGGTGAAGACTCGTTCCTTGACGTCGTCCGCCACATCGAAGCGCGCGAGCTGCCGAAAACCGTCGCGGGAGTCGGCTACAAAGACAACGGCCGCCTCGTATTCACCCCGCGCCGCGAACTCCGCCCGCTCGCGGAGATGCCGCCCAAGGCGTACCAGATCGCCGATTTCGACGGCTATGAGCGCGTCTGCGGCAAGCGCTGGGCGATGTACACCAGCAGTCTCGCGTGCCCCTACAACTGCGGCTACTGCACCAACGCCGGAGTCTATGGCCGCAAGTGGAACGCCCTCGAACCCGAGCAGGCCAGCCGCGAAATGTGCGAGCTCGTCTCCCGCTACAATCTCCAGCTGCTCTGGGTCGTCGACGACAACTTTCTCGTCGATCGCGACCGCGCGCTTTCGATCGCCGAAGGCATCCTCTCGCGTGGCGTCCAATTCGACTGGAGCATCCAGGCCTCCACCAATCTCGTCACGCGCCTCAGCGTCGACGAGTGGAAGCTGATGCGCCGCGCCGGACTCAGCCAGGTCGTACAAGGTGCCGATTCCGGCTCCCCCAAAGTCCTGCACCTGATGAACAAGGATTTCCAGAAGCTCGATACCATCTACGCCGCGGCGGAGCGTCTCTGGAACACCGGCGTGCGCCCGGGCTTCAACATGATCTTCGGATACCCCGGCGAAGGCCCCGCCGAGCGCCGCGAATCCATTGAGCTCATCATGAACGTGTGCCGCAAATATCCCGGCACCGAATTCTTCACGAACATCTTCACGCCGTATCCCGGCGCTCCCGTACTCAACCGCTCTTTCGAACTGGGGCTCCAGATGCCGCGCAACATGGAAGATTGGGCCGATTTCTTCCCCAAGTACACCGTGCTACCGTGGCTGAAGGGCAAGGAGCATCAACGCGTGCAAGACATGCGGGACTTCATCCGCCTCGCGTTTACGCGCGTCGGCATCGGCAATTTCCAGAAGGGCGCGGTGGCTCGCCGAGTCTACAAAATGGTCAGCCCCTCGGCGCGCTGGCGCTTGGAGCACAACTTCTACTCCTTCCCCGTCGAAGCCTGGCTGAAGCGCGCGGTGGATAAACTTCCGGCACCGCCGAAAAAGCCCGTCGCGAAACCTCAGCCCTCTGAGGCGATGGCGTGCTGATTCTGCTCACACATGCGAATCACATCTATGCGGATCGCAAACAGGTCCGCAAGATGCAGCCGTACCCTCCGCTGCAAAGCCTGATCGCGGCCGCGGCGCTCCGGCAGCAGGGCCATGAGGTCGCGTTCTTCGACGCCACTTTCGACCGTGACTTCCGCCCCGCGCTCGAACGCGTCCGTCCCGATCTTGTCGCCGTCTGCGAGGACAATTTCAACTTCCTCACCAAGATGTGCCTGCTCCAGAATCGCGAGCTCGCCTGTGAGATGGCGCACATCGCAGCGGAGCACGGCATCCCCGCTCTCGTGAACAGTTCGGACTCCACCGATCACCCCGAGCTCTACCTCAACGCCGGCTTCAACCGCGTCATCGTCGGCGAACTCGAGGCGACTCTGCTCGAAACCGTCCGCCAGTGGCCGCGAGCCGTCGTCGCCCGGCCCACCATCGCGGATCTCGATCAACTTCCTCCACCGGCCTGGGATCTCATCGACATCGATCAATATCGCCAGGCATGGATCCAAGCCCACGGCTACTTCTCTTTGAACCTCGTCAGTAGCCGAGGCTGCCCCTACAAGTGCAACTGGTGCGCGAAGCCCCTCTATGGCGATTCCTACCGCCACTACTCTCCCGATCGCGTCGCCGCCGAGATGGAGTGCCTGAAGGACCTCTTCCAGCCGGACCATCTCTGGTTCGCAGACGACATCTTCGGCCTCTCCGCGAAGTGGGCGCGCGAATTCGCCGCCTCCGTCGAGCGCCGTGGCGCACGCATTCCCTTCAAGATGCAATCCCGGTGCGACCTGATGACGCGCGATACCGTCGACGCCCTCCAGCGCGCCGGCTGCGTCGAAGTCTGGATGGGCGCGGAATCCGGCTCGCAGCGCATTCTCGATGCCATGGACAAGGGCCTCCGCGTGGAGCACATCCCCGCCGCGCGCGAAAACCTCCGCCGCCACGGCATCCGCGCGTGCTTCTTTCTCCAGTTCGGATACCTGGGCGAAGAGTGGGAAGACATCGAATCCACCATCCGTCTGGTGCGCGAGACGCAGCCCGACGATATCGGCGTCTCGGTCTCCTACCCTATGCCCAAGACCCGCTTCCACCAGATCGTGCAAACCCAAATGGGCGCGAAGTCGAACTGGTCCGAAAGCGGCGACCTCACCATGATGTTCCACGGCGCGTTTCCCACTGAGTTCTATCGCGCGCTGGCGGACGCCCTCCATTCCGAAGTCGCGCAATCCCCCGCGCGCGCCGAAGCCTGGGACAAAGTGGAGCAGTTGCGATGCGCCTGCTGTTGACGCACGGCTTCTTCTTAAGCGAGGACCCCAAGGAGCAGCAAGTGATGCGCCCCTATCCTCCCATGGGCCTCTTGTACCTCTCCGCGTACCTGCGCTCACGCGGGTTCGACGTCGACGTCTACGATTCCACTTGGGGCTCCAAGCCGGATCTCTTCACGCAACTCGAACACGGCCCGAAAGGCTGGCTCGGCGTCTACGGCAATCTCCTCACTCGCGCCAAC
The DNA here is from genome assembly GCA_036498815.1 of Bryobacteraceae bacterium. GTDB lineage: Bacteria > Acidobacteriota > Terriglobia > Bryobacterales > Bryobacteraceae > Palsa-187. The sequence continues at coordinate 39,188 of DASYET010000016.1, forward strand.
GTGCTCGCCATCGTCGAGCGCGCCCGAGCCTGCGGATGGCGCGTGATCCTCGGTGGCCCGGAGCCCTGCAACTACGCCGAAGAATATCTCGACGCCGGCGCCAACTACGTCATCCAGGGCGAAGGCGAGCTCGCCATCGAACAATTGCTGCAAGGCAACCCCTCTCCCGACGGCGCGATTTTCCGCGACGCAGCCGGCAACGTCGTCCGCATGCCCGCCGCGCAGCAAGTCAGCGATCTCGATTCTCTCCCCTGGCCCGATCGCGAGCGAATTGACCTCGACCGCTATCTCTCCGCCTGGCGCGAGCGCCACGGCGTCGGCTCCGTCTCTCTGATCACCGCGCGCGGCTGCCCGTACCATTGCCGCTGGTGCAGCCACTCCACGTTCGGGAAAACCCATCGCCGCCGATCCGTGCCCGCCGTCGCCGACGAAGCCGAGTGGATCTTGAATCGCTATCATCCCGAAATGCTCTGGTACGCCGACGACGTCTTTACCATCCACACCGGCTGGACTCTCGCCTACGCCGCCGAGATGAAGCGCCGCGGCATCCGCGTTCCCTTCGAATGCATCACCCGGGCCGACCGTTTCAGCGCTCAAGTCGCCGACGCTCTCGCCGGGATGGGCTGCTTCCGCGTCTGGATCGGTTCCGAAAGCGGCTCCCAGCGAGTTCTCGATGGGATGCAGCGCGGCGTCCGCGTCGAAGCCGTCCGTGAAGCCGTAGCCCGCGCGAAATCCCGAGGTATCCAAGCCGGAATGTTCCTCATGTGGGGCTATGAAGGCGAGCAGCTCGAAGACATCGAGCAAACCGTGGAGCACGTCCAAGCCTGCCGTCCCGACGTCTACCTCACCACCGTCTCCTATCCGATCAAAGGCACGCCCTACTACGAAGAAGTCCGCGACAAACTCGTCCGCATCGGGGACTGGCGCACCTCCACCGATCGCGATGTGCAAGTCCAGGGCCGCCACAGCCGCCGCTACTTCCAATTCGCCGACGATCTCCTCCGCAGCTCCATGGAGAACGACTCCGCCCGAGCCGCCGCCGCTCGTGCCGGACTCGCAGCCACCTGCGCCGAGGTAGAAGCATGACCGAAGCCCCCGCGCGCCGCCAGTTCCTCGAAGACTACGCGCGAATCCGCTCCGCCGAAGGCCGCGGCTCGCAAGACGACGCCTACTATCGCGCTCTGCCCTTCGAAGACCTCACTGGGCACAACGCGGCGCAGTGGCAAATCCGCGCCCGCACCTTCCGCTACTTTGCCAACCACATCCTCCCGCAGAAGCCCTGCGACATCCTGGACCTCGGCGCAGGCAACTGCTGGCTCTCGCATCGACTGAAGGAGCGCGGCCACGCCTCCATCGCTCTCGACATTTTCGCCGACCCGCAAGACGGACTCCGCGCCCGCCGCCACTATCCGCACGAGCTCCCCGCCGTCGAAGCCGAGTTCGACCGCCTCCCGTTCGCCGACGCCCGCTTCGACCTCATCCTCTTCAACTCTTCGATTCATTACTCCGCCGACTACGCTTGCACGCTCTCCGAAGCTCGCCGCTGCCTTCGCAAGGACGGCCGAGTCGTCATTCTCGATTCCCCCGTCTACCAACGTCGCGAACACGGCGAAACCATGCGCGCGGAGCGGCAGCAATTCTTCGAACGCCAGTACGGCTTCCGCTCCGACGCTCTCGGCAGCATCGAATACTTCGATCTCGAAACTCTGCACGATCTCGCCCGCCAGCTCAAACTCACCTGGGAAATTCGCAAACCCTGGTACGGCTGGCAGTGGCACCTGCGGCCTCTGCGCGCGCGCTTGAAAAAGCAGCGCCCGCCTTCACGATTCTGGATATTGGTTGGGAGGTTCGGTTGATCATCCTGCTTCACCCCCGCAGTACGCGGCCCAAGAACCGCCGCTTTCCGCTCTCCGTGCTCGCGCTCGGCGCCGTGCTCGAAGGCAAGGAAGAGTACGAAATCGTCGACGGCAACATCGACCCCGATACCTTCCGCACCATCGAAACCATCATGTCCGCGACGCCTGCGGAAGCCCTCGCCGTCTCCGTGATGCCGGGTCCGCAAATGGTCACTGCGGTCGAGCTCTCGAAGCGCTTCCGCGCCAAATATCCGAAAGTCCCCATCATCTGGGGCGGCTACTTTCCTTCGCTCTATCCCGATACCACTCTGCGCGCCCCCTATGTCGACATCGCCGTGCGAGGCCAAGGTGAGGAAACTTTTCAAGAGCTTCTGCAAGCCCTCCGCAACGGGCGCGATTACCGTCACATCAACGGAGTCTCCTATCGCGACCCCTTCGGCCTCGTCGTAAACACCAAAGACCGAGCCATCCGCTCCCCCGGCGACTATCCCGTGATGCCCTACCACCGTCTCCGCGACCCGCAAAAATACATCGCGCGAACATTCCTCGGCACCCGCACGGCCGTGCATCACGCGAGCTTCGGCTGCCCCTTCCGCTGCACCTTCTGCGGAGTCACCGAAGTCGCCGGAGGCCGCCAAAAATCGGAAGCCCCGGAGCGCACCGCTTCCGTGCTCGCGCAACTCAAGCGCGAATTCGACATCAACGCCGTCCAGTTTTACGACAACAATTTCTTCCTTCGCGAAGACGACGCCATCGAACTCGCCGAGCGCATCGCGCCCCTCGACCTCGGCTGGTGGTGCGAAGGCCGCATCGATATCTTGAACCGCTACTCGGACGCCACTCTGCGCACCCTGCGCAAATCCGGTTGCAAGATGATCTTCCTCGGCGCCGAGTCCGGCTCTGACCGCGTCCTCCGCGAGATGGACAAGCAAATCACCACCGCGCAAACTCTCGAACTCGCCGCGCGCTTCCGCCAGTTCGACATCATTCCCGAATTCTCCTTCGTCATCGGAAATCCCAAGGCTCCCGAAGAGGACCTCCGCACCGACATGGAGTTCATCCGCAAGCTCAAAAAGATCAACCCCATCTCCGAAATCATCGTGCAGCACTACACGCCCACGCCGCATCCCGACGGCATGTACGGCGATATCGACGATAAAATCACGTTCCCGAAAACTCCCGACGAATGGGCCACGCCGCGCTGGTACAACTTCACCGTCCGCCGCGACCCCAAGCTCCCCTGGCTGCCTCGCAAAACCAAGCGCCTCATCGATTCCTTCGAAACCGTGCTGCAATGCCGCTGGCCCAGCATCCAGGATTCGCGCATCTCCCGCGGAGCCCGCGCCACACTGAAAGCCCTCAGCTGGTGGCGCTACGAGCTCAATCTCTACGCCTGGCCCCTGGAACTCGAAGCCGCGCAGAAAGTTCTGCGACCTCGCAATCCCAAGGTGGAAAGCGTGTGACCGCCCTGCCCGCCGCTCTGTCTGCCAAAGCCGCCTACGCGCTGCTCGCGTCCGATTACGATCGCGCCCCCAACGCTCTCGTCTCGCTCGAACAGCGCACTCTAGCGCCGCTGCTGCCTCCCCTCGCGGGAAAAACCGTTATCGACGTAGCCGCCGGAACCGGACGCTGGGCCGCTTACTGCTCCGCCCGTGCCGCGCGAGCCCTCGCCATCGATTCCTGCCGCGAAATGCTGGAGCACTCAATCTCGCCCGCCATCCAGGCCGACGCCGCACGCCTCCCTCTCCCCGACTCCGTCGCCGACCTCACCATCTGCGCTTTCGCCCTCGGCTACGCCCCGGCTTGCTTCACCGAACTCGCCCGCATCACCCGCCCCGGAGGCACGCTCCTCATCAGCGACGTTCATCCCAACGCACTCGCCAGCGGTTGGACCCGCTCCTTCCGCCACAACGGCTCCGTCATCGAAGTCGCGCACGAGCGCTACGCTCTCGCCGACCTCCGCGCCCCCGAGCTCCAGCTCACGACGCTCGAAGAGCCCCACCTCGGCCACCCTGAGCGCGAAATCTACGCCACCGCCGGCCGTCTCGATCTCTTTCACCAAGCCCGCCTCGTTCCCGCCATCTTCGTGGCTTCTTGGATCAAGACATGAACATCGAAGGCGTCGAGCTGGACCTCCAGGGCCTTCAAATCCTCCCCGGCCTAATCAACGCCCACGACCATCTCCACTTCGCCCTCTTCCCCAGGCTCGGCACCGGGCCCTGGCCCAACGCGACCGCCTGGGCCAACGACATCTATCATCCCGACGACGATCCCATTCGCACCCATCGTCAAGTGCCGAAGCACGTCCGCCTGATCTGGGGCGGACTCCGCAACCTCCTCGCCGGAGTCACTACCGTCAGCCACCACGATCCCCTTCACGAAATCTTCGAGGGCGAGTTCCCTGTCCGTGTCCTCACCGAATTCGGCTACGCCCACTCGCTCGCCTTCACGCCCAACGTCCGCGAATGTTTTGACGCCACGCCCGCCGGAGCCCCCTTCCTCATCCACCTGGCCGAAGGCACGGACGCCTGCGCCGCCGAAGAAATCTTCCGACTCCACGAACTCGGCGCGCTCGATTCCCGCACCGTGCTCATCCACGCCGTCGGCCTCACCACGGAGGGTTGGGATCTCGTCAAGCAAGCCGGAGCCTCCGTCATCTGGTGCCCCCGTTCGAACCTCTTCACGCTGAACCGCACACTCGATCCGCGCCTCGACGTCCCGCTCGCGCTCGGCACCGACTCGCCGATCACCGCGCAAGGCGATCTCCTCGACGAACTTCGCTTCGTCTCCGACACCTACTCTCTCTCTCCTTCCACTCTCCTCGACCTCGTCACCGCCGCCCCCGCGAGAATTCTCCGCCTCCCCACTCGCCATGACGATTGGATCGCGGCTCCCGATTTCGGCGCTCCGCCCGAGCTGGTCGTCATCGGAGCCAAAATCAAACTCATCAGCCCTCGCCTCGCCGCCGGGCTTCCCGAATGGCTTCGCCGCAAGTTCTCTCCCCTCGCCCTCGAAGGCCGCCCGGAAGTGCTCGTGCGCTGGAACGTGCCGCAGCTTCTTGCAGATACGCGCCAGCATCTCGGCTCCGGCCCTCTCCGCCTCGCCGGACGCGAAGTCGTGGCATAAGCCACTCGGCCCGCCGATTTTACAAGTTTTTTACAACCTCGCAACGACCTACACAGCCCGTTCCTCTTAGCATGGATTCGTGCTCGCAACGATGCCCGCTTTCCAAACGCCCCCGCTGATCGGATTCGAGGGGTGGAAGACACTGAAAGATGAAGAATTGATCGCGGCTTATCGCGAAGGATGGGGGCCGAACCGGGACGAAGCGATTGAAGAACTGTTCCATCGTCATCAGTCCCGCATCACCCGCTGGTGCTGCCGCTTCACGCATGAGCGCGAATCGGCAATGGACCTGGCGCAGGAAATTTTCATGCGCGCCTTCCGCAACCTGGATAGCTACCGTGGAGAGTGCCGCTTCTCCACCTGGCTCTACGTCATCGCCCGCAACCTGTGCATGAGCGCGCTGCAAAAGCGAGCCTCGGAACCCGTGTGGACCGCCAAAGCCATCACCATCGACCTACCCGACAAAGGCGCCACCGACATCCACGCCGCCGTCGAACTCAAGCAGAGCCGCGCGAAAAGCTGGCGCTTCATTCTGGATACGCTCGATCAAACCGAAGCGAAAGTAATGTTGCTTCACTACGGCCAGGAGCTGCCCCTCAGCGCCGTGAGCAAGATGCTCGGCCTCACCAACAAGAGCGGAGCGAAAGCCTACATCGTCAGCGCCAAACGCAAGTTAAATGCCGCGAAACTTGTAGCCGGTCACGCCCAGCGCAAAACCGTAGCGGCCTCGTAACGGAGCCGCCCGGCGTCAGCCTGCGGCAACGGATTTTCGACGCCCCACGAACCGTCCGGCCACCAACGCGAACAACCCGATCACCGCCCCCGAAACCACCCCCACCAGCGGTCCCATCAACGCCATCGTCACGCGAGGCGAGCCGGAAAACGGCCCCATCTTCAACAACTCGGCCTCGCTCGCATGCCGCGTCAGATACTGATCCGCAAACACCGCATGCGTGGCCGTAATCCAAACGCTGTTCACCACGCCCAGCCACAGCCCGTGCGCGAACAGCCGCTCCCCGCACTCCCGCGCGATCGCATAAGCGCAAACCAAAAAAATTGGCAGCCAGAACACCGGCTCCACGTTCGACGGAATCCAAAACACCGTGGCGACACCCATCGCCAGCCCGAACATCGAAAGCATCACAATCAATTTGAAGTTCATCGCATCACTTACACCGGCAGCCGCATCACGAACCGAGCCCCGCCATTCTTCTCCTCCGCCCACAAATCCCCACCGTGCGAAAGCACCGTCTTGCGAGACAGCGCCAGCCCCAGCCCCATCCCGTTCTTCTTGCCCGCCGTAACAAACGGCTGGAACAACTGTGAAGCAATCAACGCCGGAATCCCCGGACCTGTATCTTCCACACTCACTACAATCTCATTCGGACCCCGCTCCGCCCGCACTGAAACCTCTCCGCCCTCCGGCATCGCCTCAATCGCGTTGGAGATCAAGTTCTGAAACACCCTCTCCATCGGAGACCGGTCCAGCGGCAACTCCACATCCTCTGCGACATCGATGTTCACCGAAACATTCTGCGCGCTCGCCCCCGCCGCCAGCGGCTCATGCGCCGCCGCGATCACTTCCCGCAGCCGGCAAATCTCCCGGGCATGCGAACGCCCCAGCGTCACATCGGCCAACTCTTGCAGCAGATCCTGCACCTGCCGTGACGACCGGTAAATGTTCCCTGCCAGCCGCCGCACCTGCTCCGGCGATAAATCCGAATCCACCAGCATCTCCGCGCCGCCGTAAATCGACGCCAGCGGATTCCGCAGATCGTGCACGATGGACGTCGACAATCGCCCGATCGTCGAGATCCGCTCCTGCCGGATCAGATCCTCCCGCCCTTTGCGAATCGAAGCGCACATGCCGTTAAACGTCTCCGCCAGCCGTCCGATCTCATCGCCCACCTCCACCGGCACGCGCACATCGTAGTTTCCCTTCCCGATCTCCGCTGCCGCCCGATCCAGTGACTTCACCGGCTTCAACAGCCTCCGCGCCAGCAAATACGTCAGTCCGATCCCCACCAGCACTGCTCCAAACCACAGCGCCAGCAGCCAGGTCCGCATCTCCTGAATCCGGTTTCTCGCCGCATCTACTGACCGCAAAATCCGCAACTCGCCCACCGGATTTCCCTGCACGTCCGTAAGGGCCGTGGCGAACTGATAATAGTCCGATCCCGCGATCGAAACCTGCTGCGTCTGGCTATCCGGCAAACGTCCCGCATCGATCTCCGCCTGCCCCCGAGCATCCAATGTCGATGCCGACACTCTCCGGTTCACCAGGAACACAAAATCGCTCCCGCTCGTCGACCCCTTCAGCGCGCTCGCCAGCGCTGCATCCACCGGAACCCCCGCCACCAGCACGTTGATCAATCCGCCCGCCACATACACCGGCGTCACCACAATCTGATACAGCCTCCCTTGCAGGTGCACGAATCCCCGCGCCTGTTTCGGAAACTCTTTCGCCGCCGCCCGCACAAACGGAGCCTCCGCCAGCGTGTCATTGCTGCCTATGCCCGCGATCACTGTCCCCTCCGGATTCGTCACCAGAAATAAAGTGTCCGGATCGGAGACACGATCCCAAACCTCGCCCGCCGCATCTCGAATCGTCGCGCGGTCCGCCGTGCTGAACGCCGCCCGCACTTGCGGCAAACGGCTCAACACCAGGCTCACCGTAGCCAGTTGATCCGCCCGCGAATGCCACAGTGACTCGTACGCCTGGAAGCTTGCCCGCACTTCCTCTTGCAAACTCGCCGTCGCGATGTTGGCGAACTGCTGCTGCAAAATCCATCCCATGGCCGCGAACAAAATGGTGATGGAAATCGAAGTGGAGAACAAAATCCTCCACAGCAACGATACCGACCTCAGCCGCGGCCTCACTTGCGCACCGCCGGATAGACCCCCAGTTCATCCGGAGCGGGAGGATACTCGTGCCCGAACTTGTTCATATGAGGAATCGCGATGTACCCGCTCTCCGAAATTGGAATCGCCGGTACCATCACCGCTTCCTGCCCCACCGCCACCCTCCGCCCCGCCCCTTCCAGCGTTGCCTGCGTCGCACGCTCATGGAACACGTGCAGCCGGTACTCACCCGCCGGAACGGAGCCGAAATCATAGCTTCCGTCCTTCTTCGTCACTGTGAAGTACGGAGTATCCAGCACCACAATCACCGCGCTCATCTGCGAATGGATGTTGCAAAACACGCGCACGATCCCCACCCGCGTGAACGCCACACCCTTGCTGGTGTGCGGAGGATACAACCCCAGGTCAAAGGGCTTCCCATCGTAATTCGAGAACGCGTTGTGGAAAATCGGATCGAAGTTTGGAAAATCAACTGTAGTCCCCACCGGAATCGCCAGAATATGCGGCGTGAACGTCTTGTTCCTCTGCTCCATCCGGGCATGCCCCGCCGGCGGCAACGCTGCCTTCGCCCCCAGCGGTTCCAGCCAAACCACCACCCCCGAATAGTCCGATTTCTTCCGCACGGACGCATCCTGCGAATCCCGCAACTCCACCTTGCCCGTCACCGGGGCCGCCGTAACCGGCCACGTGCACAGCAGCGCCACCCACGCCCAGCCTTTAAAAAAGGTACGCAATCGCCAAATCATAATGAGGAAATATCCGTGTTCCCGAGGAAATGTAAGTCGTCCGCACCCAGGAGCTCTCGAAACTCCCCAATATATTCGATCCGAACCGGTACATAATGTTGCCCGCATACGCCTGATTCTTGCCGATCTGTCCCAGCATCAAATCCCGGTTCCGTGGATCCTCCTGCCCGCCGTAAAAATTGAACGACGCCCGAGGCGTGATCCGCACCTTCAGCTGCGCCCATCCGCCCATCGTATGCACCGAGGTCGCCACCCCGTTTACGATGTTCACGCCTTGGCGCAATCCGCTAATAACGCCGCTATTCTCGCCATAGAAGAACTGCCCCGTCACATCCACCCGAGCCACCGGACGAATCAGCCAGTCCACGGATGCGATCTGCGACGGCACACTCTGCCCCGCCACGCGAGTCGTGCTCACATGGAACCCCGGCGCGATCTCGATCCTTCGGTCCTCCCCGCTCGCGCCCCAAAACTCGAATCGCCCCTCGTATCCCGGGCGGCTCTTCGCCAGAGTCGGAGCATACTCGCCCGTTACGCCCGCCCCGCCCTCCGACGTCTGGTAGACCCCCACTTGTGCCCGCAGCCCCGCCGACTTTCCAAGAGCGAATCTCTGCTCCACCCGCACCTGCGGCTGCCACAGCCACAAATTCCCCGCCGACGTCAGCGGAGACACCGCCACCTGCGCCAGCGAATCCGGCTCCCTCGGTGCGAGAATCGGCTTATCCAGAGCGAACGTCAGCGTCGTCCTCTTCCATGCCGCATCCAGCGACGCTACCCGCAGCCGCACGGTCTGTGCCAGCGTACCGCCCGAGCCGCCTGCGAAATCCGCGTATACCGACCCCGTCACCTTCGCCCCGCCCACAATCGTCGGACCGTCCAGCTTCAGCCCCAGCACGCTCTGCCGGAATGTGGCGCCCGCCGAAACCGCGCCCGGCGTTAGCGGAGCAATCGTCGGATTGTCGCCCGCCGCCCCACTCCCCGTCCAATACGAATTCATCAGCAGCATCCCGGTCATCGTCACCGGCAGCCGGTGATCGCTCGAAACCTTCTCCTGATCCAGTTGCGCCGTGCGATGCTCCTGCACATCCAGCCGCTCCTGCACCGTTCCCTTGTCGCTTGACCCAACCCCGCCCGCCTCGCTCGCGGGCGCGTCCGTCACCACTGCCGCGGGAGCTTCCCCTGCCGGCTTTGCCGCCGCCAACTCCTGCCGCAGCGCGCGAATCTCCGCCATCATCTCCCGATTCTGCTCCTCCAGCCGGTCCATCCGTTGCAGCACCTGTTGCAACTCCGGAGCCGCGTTCTGCGCATGCAGGCCGGAGGCCGCGCAAACCACCGCCATGCCCCCCAGGAGAAATCGCCGCAGATGCATCCCGGCTTCCGTCCTCTGCCGTCTGACTTGTCTCCTAGCCATGCATCAATTCCTCCAATTTCTTGCGGACCGCGCCCGGCGAAAATGGCTTGCTGAAATACGCGTTCGCGCCCGAATCCAGCGCCGTCCGCGGAGCCGCCGGATCCGCATCCGCGCTCACCACCAGAATCGGCAGAGCCCGCCACTTCGGCTCCCGCCGGATGCGCGAAATCAACTCCAGCCCCGTCATCCGCGGCAAGTGAATATCGGTAATCACCGCCGCAACGTGATCCCGAGCCATCAGCTCCCACGCCGCCTCCGCCGAATGCGCCGCGCGCACCTCCACGCCCGGCAGAGTCTGTAGCGCCACATCCAGCGTGTCCAGGCAGTCTTCGGCGTCGTCTACCAGCAGCACCGTGACCCGTTCCGTCATGGCAGGAACCTGTACCCCACGCCGTGCATCGTCAGAAAATGCCGCGGAGTCTCCGGATCCGGCTCCAGCTTCTGCCGCAGCCGCACTACGTGCGCATCCACCGTACGCGTATTCGGGAACGATTCGTATCCCCACACCGAATTCAGAATCACGTCGCGCGACAACGCCCTCCCCGGATTCTGCACAAAGAACGCCAGCAGATTGAACTCCGCCCGCGTCATCCGGACCTCGTCCGCAGCCCGCCGCACCACGCGCTGATCCAGATCCACCTCCACGTCGGCAAACGACAGCGCCGAGCTCGCCCCCTGCGAAGTCCGTCGCAGCAGCGCCCGAATCCGAGCTAGCAGCTCGCGAGTCCCAAACGGCTTGACCACATAATCGTCCGCGCCGATCTCCAGCAGCAGCACCTTGTCGATCTCGTCTCCCAGCGCGCTCAGCACAATCACCGGAGTCTGCGCCCCCGCCGCACGCAGGCGCTTGCACACATCCACGCCGCTCATGCCCGGCATGCGTAAATCCACCAGAATTAAATTCGGCTTCGCGGAAAAAGCCTGTTCCAATCCGGACGCGCCGTCCGCCACCAGAATTGGCCGGAATCCTTCGTTTTCCAGCATCAGTCCGATGGTGTCACGAAGGCTTTCGTCATCGTCAATCACTAGAATCGTTTGTGTAGACACTTCTTCCCAATTGTAGACAGCCATAACTCCGGCGGCGGAACAACCGCATTATTTCAGAGCCGCCATGCATCAGCATGCGGTAACTCGGTTCCTGCGCGACCCGCTAAACCCCGAACGCGCGTGTCACGATGGTATCGGTGATCCTCGCCAACGACTTCCGCCGCCAATGGGACGACATTCGCGGCGACGCCACCGCTGCCTTCGAGCGCGTAGGCTCCAGCGCCTGGTACATCCTCGGCTCTGAAGTCCGAGCCTTCGAATCCGCTCTGGCCTCCTACTGGCAAATCCCCCACGCCGTCGGCGTCGCCAGTGGACTCGACGCTATCGAGATCTCCCTCAAAGCCCTCGGCTGCCAGTCCGGAGACCACGTTCTCACCACGCCCCTCTCCGCCTTCGCCACCACTCTCGCGATCGTCAAACTCGGAGCCGTCCCCGTCTTCACCGACACCGACGCCCACGGCCAGATCGACCTCGCCCTCTGCCGCAATCTTCTCTGGCGGCGCCCCGATATCCGCTTCTTCGTCCCGGTCCATCTCTACGGCCACGCGCTCGACATGCCCGCGCTCGCCGCTCTCCGCAAGGACTTCGGACTCCACATGGTCGAAGACTGCGCTCAATCCATCGGAGCCGCCTTCCGGGGCCAGCCCACCGGCACCGCCGCGCAATTCGCCGCTACCAGTTTTTATCCCACCAAGAATCTCGGCGCGCTCGGCGATGGCGGAGCCATCCTCACTACCACCCCGGAAGCCCGCGATCAAGCCGCCGCCCTGCGTGACTACGGCCAATCCGCCAAATATCGTCACGACACCATCGGCTACAACAGCCGCCTCGACGAACTCCAAGCCGCTCTTCTCAATGACGCAATGCTCAAACGCCTCCCCACTTGGATCGCCCGCCGCCGAGCCATCGCCGACCAATACCTCGCCGGCATCCGCAACCCCGCCGTGCACTCGATGGGTGCGCCCGAAGGTTCCGAATCCACCTGGCACCTCTTCCCCGTGCTCGTCGCGCCCGATCGCAAACCCGCCTTCCTGGCTCACTTAAAAGCCGCAGGAATCGGAGTCGGCGAACACTACCCCTCCACCATCCTGGACCAGCCCGCCCTCGCCCGCGTCGCCACCGAGCTCACCTCAGACTGCGCCACCGCCCGCCGCATCGCCGCCTCCGAAGTCAGCCTCCCCATTCACCCCTACCTCACCGATGCGGAAGTAGCCCAAGTAATCGACGCCGTAAACGCTTGGCCCGCGTAGAACCTAAACCCCGGTTTGGAATTTCAGAGGCCGGGAATTCTCAATCCCTGCCGGAGGAATGCCCCCGGAGTGCGCCGCCTTTTGTCAATCGTGTTTGAAGTATACTAACCGCTAGAATCTTGGAGCTTCCAGCATGCGGCGAGCGGCTTATATCACGCGCGTGGCGATCTTCTTGGGGGGCGCGTGCAGCGTCTTCGCGCAAGCTCCCTTCCTTTACAGCCGGGCGGCCTACAACGCCGCGAGTTTTATGCCCGCGGGAGTCCCCTCGGGCGCCATCGCGCGAGGCGCGATCTTCTCGGTATTCGGAACCCATCTCGGCCCCGCCACACCGGTAACTGCCAACACCTATCCTCTGGGCACCACCCTGGGGGGAATCTCCATGAACGTCGTTCAGGGTTCTACCGTCGTCGCGGTAATTCCCATTTACGTGAGCCCGAACCAGATCAACGCGATCATGCCGTCGAACGCTCCGGTGGGCACGGCGTCGCTCCAGGTCGTCAACGGGGCAAAGAGCAACATGACGCCGATCCGGGTTGCGGCGAATGCGTTCGGGATTTTCACGGCCCTCGGTACGGGCGCCGGTCCTGGCATTCTCCAGAACTACATCACCGCGGCCAACCAGCCCGTCAATGCGCCCGTCGTGCCCGCGCAGCCGGGGCAGGTGATCACGTTGTGGGGCACGGGACTGGGAGCCGTCCCGTCCGATACAGTAGCGCCCACCGCGGGCAATCTACCCACCAAGACGGAAGTGTTCGTGGGCGGCGTGTCCGCGCCGGTCGCCTACAGCGGCCGGACCCCCTGTTGCGCCGGTACGGATCAGATCGTGTTTACCGTGCCCCAGAATGCCCCGCAAGGCTGCTGGGTGCCGGTATATGTGCGCTTGGGTGGAGCCACCGTCAGCAACGTGGTCACCATGGCGATCGCTTCACCGGGCTCACAATGCACCACCGACATCTTCCCGCGCTTCACCGCGGCGGCGCTAAATGGAACCGTGGCGGGCGTGGCCGGCGTCACCCGCGTCGTGACTCATGAAGACCTGGGAGTCACTGCCCCTGTCGACGTCAGCGCCGATTACGCCACCTACTTCGCCTACAGCGACACCACCTACGGGCAGCGGTTTCCCTTCCATCCCGTGCTGTCGTTCGTGCCCTCGGGGACCTGCACCGCGTACACGCTGGCCGGAGATATGCTGGCGGGCGATCCGCTGCCGGGACTCATCCCCAACACCACGCTCCTCGACTTCGGACCGCCGCTCTCCCTGACCGGACCCAAGGGCACTCGCTCGCTCGCGTTCAACCAGCAGTCGCCTTGGCCCATCTCCTTCCTGGGAGGCGCGATTTCCAACAACATCCTGAACAGCACTCTCTTTCTCGACCCCGGAGCCTACACCGTGCAGAGTTCCGGCGGCGCCGGTATCGGCGGATTCTCCGCCAACTTCACCCTTCCGCCCCCGCCTACCTGGACCGGACGCGACCAGTTGCTCGCCGTCGACCGGACCAAGCCGTTGAACATCTCTTGGACCGGCGGCGATGCCGGTCAGATCGTCTTCATCGTCGGCATCAGTGAGGATCTGCCCTCCAACTCCAGCGCGGGGTTTGGTTGCATCGCGCCCGCCGGCGCCACCACTTTCACCGTCCCCACCGATATGCTGGCCAATCTGCCCGCGTCCCGCGCCAATCCGCTCCGCAGTAAGCAAGTCATTTATCTGTTGAATGTTCCCGGCGCCAGCATGCAGAAGATCAACGCTTCCGGGATCGGCGACGGACTCACCGGCGCGTTTCAAATCAACGGGAAAACGGTGGCATTCCAATGAGGATCGAACTCGGCCGCAACTCGAAGCTGATGATCGTGTCGGCAATCCTGGTGCTGGCGATTCTGATCTGTTCGGGAGCGAGCGGATGCGACCCGCTCGGGTGCGAGAAAACGAAAGAAGATGACTTCCCCGGATTCTGGGTGGCCTGCGTGGACAACAAGCCGACACTCATGAGCTATAACGGTAACAGCCCCGTCTCGATTACGTCATCTCCGGCGGGGAATTTCAATCCAGGGGATTTCGATTGTTCGCATTCCGGCTCGCCCCAATACAAGGGATCGGAGACCGAGGCGCCGTACCTCAGCTCGAGTCCGGCAGGCCCGGGAGGATTCTTCGTAGGACCACGGCCTCTGGAGGTTTCCTCCCCGGGTGCGGCGCAACCTCGAGCCGCCGGCAACAACACAGTAGGCTATCTTCCGCAGCTCTTTCGTGACCTGCCGTTTCTGCCCGCCGGGATGCTCGCCCCAGCGGCCTGCGATCCCTCTTTTCCAGACATCTTCCAAACCGTCCATACCAATGCGCAGGTGACCCGTATTTCCACCTGCCCGTTCCAAATCAAGGCGCGAATCCCGGTGGTCTCTCGGCCGCTACAAATTGCCATCACGCCGGACGGGGCCACGGCGCTCGTCACCAGCTTCGATAACGCCGTGAACTTCATCGATCTCGCCACCAATAAGGTCACCACCACGCTCATCACCTCCGACTCCGTGAACCCCAACGGTCTCGCCATTTCGCCCGACGGAACCAAGGCGTACATCACCAGCTTCGATCCGGACGATCCCGTGGTCCAGGTGATCGATATGGCCACGCGGAAGATCGTCGCCACCTTCAGCACCACACTGCAATATCCGCAGGGCGCGACGCTCAGCCCCGACGGCTCGCAGCTTTGGATCACCGGGCCGCTCGACATCGGCGTGGACGTTTTCGATACTCTCACCAACACCCTCACGATGCAGTTGAATCTTCCGTTCACCACCGACGTCGCGTTCAACTCCACCGGCACCACTGCCTACGTCACCAGCGGTGTGAACGGCAAGGGCACCGTGTATGCGATCGACACTGCCACCCTGCAAACCAAAGCAACGTACACGGTAGGCGGCGGCCCCGCGGATATCAGAATGCTGTTCGGGGATACGCTTCTCGTGGTGAACAATTCGCTGGATGGGTCGGAGTCCGTCATCAGGCTATCCACGGGTGCCGTTTCAACGGTGAAGCTCGGCTCCGCTGTCAGCGGCATCGCGGTCGTGAAGTAAGCTTTCCGTGATTCCCTACTTCAAGGAGCCCGTCTTCCACGCCGGGCGGGTGGTGATCACTTCCTATGCAGCGTCCGCCGCCACCGCGATCGCCGTGAGCGGCTGGACCACGCTGCGGCGCGGTTGCGATCAAGGCATCCCCGCCGAAGGCATGTTCCGCCTGTGGTTCTGGATGTGCGCGTGCGCGGTCGCCGGCGCCCTCGCCCCCGGGCAGGTGCAGCACCCCGGCGAGGTTAGCCTTAGCACTCTCGGAGCGATTTGTGGCGGACCCGTGGGAGCCGTGTGCTGGGCTCTCTACCACCGGCTTTCGGTGTTCGAAGTCTTTCGCCGCCTGGAGATCATGGCGTACACCTTCCCTCTCGCCTGGATGTTCGGGCGCTTCGGATGCACCCTGGCGCATGACCACCGGGGCGTAACTTCCCTGAGCTGGCTGGCCGTCCAGTTTCCCGAAGGCCCGCGCTGGGATCTCGGATTCCTCGAGTTTCTCTTTCTCGCCGCGGTCGGGGTCCTCTTCCGCGTTCTGGATCGCCGTCCGCGGCCCGTCGGGTTCTTCTTCGTTTCGTTCGCGCTTCTCTATGCGGGCTTTCGCGGATGGATCGATACCCTGCGCGAGCAGCCCCATTACCTCGACGTCATCGCCGGCCTGTGCATTGCCGCCGCCGGCATCGCGCTGATGCGCGTGCCGCAGTCGGCCGAAGTACGACCCGCCCCTGGGCGTCCAATCCGGCCGTGAAGCGCGCCACGCCCTCTGGTTCAGGCACCCCGCGTTAAGGGCCGACCTCGAAGAGCACGCCCGGCGGAGAAGTCTTGCCGGAGATTGAGACGGTAATGGAATACTCACCCGCCGGTAATTGAGGCACCGTGAAGTTCACCTGGTATTGCCCGGGGGCGACCAGTCCCGCAAACAGGACCGGCGTATTGGTAGTTCCGATCGTGACGCTGACTCCGGCAATCGGGACCGGCGAGGTAATCGCGTTTCCCGACGCGGCCGGACCCAGGCCCGCGGCATACAGCTGGATGATGTCGCCCACGTTCGCCTTGCGGCTTCCCGGCGTCACCGCCGGATCGCCCATAAGCGTGTAGTCCACAAATAACGCCGCTGCATAGGACTTCGAACCGGCCGTGTAAAAGTAGAGACTCGGCTGGGTCTGCGCGACAGCAGCATTCAGAGTATTGCTGGGGAGGCCAAGGCGCACCACCTGGACCGTTATCGTGCCGTTGATGTTCGAAGGCGCTTGAGCATTCACTTGGCCGGGGCTGATGAAATACACCGGCACAGGAGCGCCATTGACCCATACCTCCACGCCGTCCAAGTCCGTCGGAAGTGTCGTCGGATCGATAAAATCGGTGGGGCCCCAGACCCGCGTGGTGGCCGACAGATTCGCGCCCTTCACATAGAACCATCCTCCCGGAGTGACCGGGCCGCCGTCGACAAGGTTGTCGCTGACCGTGGTGATCACCGGCCCGCTGGAGGGCGAGGCCTGGCCCAGCAGCAACAGTAAGGCGTCCTGCGTAACGGCGCCGCCGCCATTGGCGGCCTGAAGCGGGTTCTTCACCGGAAAGTCCGTGGACGTGCCCTCCCCGGCGATGTGGATGTTGCCCTGGAGGTCCACCGCGATGCCTCGGCCCGATTCGCTCCCGGAGCCGCCGATAAAGGTCGAGAACAAGGGGGCCGTCGCGGCGGGATTGAGTTCGGTGACGAACATGTCGAAGGCAGTCCGCGTGGCTTGAATCGGATTCACAAGGGGAAAGTCGCTCGAGTTGGTGCGGCCCGTGATGTAGATGTTGCCGGCTTGATCCAGCGCGATGGCATACGGGTCGTCCGTGGAACCCCCGCCCAGATAGGTGGAATAGAGCAGCGCGG
Source organism: Bryobacteraceae bacterium (assembly GCA_036498815.1). GTDB lineage: Bacteria > Acidobacteriota > Terriglobia > Bryobacterales > Bryobacteraceae > Palsa-187. The sequence continues at coordinate 56,416 of DASYET010000016.1, forward strand.
AACCGGCGGGATCGAGTCTCGAAACAAAAATATCATCCACGGCGTGGCTCGCCAGCTTGTTGTCGATCGGGTTCACCAGCGGGAAATCTTCGGACGTGACGATTCCGGTGACATAGGCGCTGCCGGTGGTGTCCACCGCGATCGCCGTCCCGTAGTCGGTGGCGCTGCCCCCCAGGTACGTGGAGTACACCAGCGCCGATCCGGCAGGATTCATTTTCGTCACGAAGGCATCCACGCTCGCGGCGTTCGAACCCCGGAACGCAGATTGCAGCGGGAAGTTCGTCGAAGCCGTGTAACCGGTGATGTACGCGTTGCCCGCTGCATCCACCGCGATGCCGTTCGCCTCATCGACATTGTTCCCTCCCAGGTAGGTCGAGTACACCCAGGCCGTCCCCGCCGCGTTGATCTTCGCGATGAAGGCGTCGTCTTGCGCGCCCTTCGCGCTTTGAAACGGGTTTACCGTGGGAAAGTTCGTGGAGAACGTGCTTCCCACAACGTACGCGTTTCCCCCGGCGTCTACCGCGATTCCCGTCGCCGTATCGTTCGCGTTGCCGCCCAGGTAAGTGGCGTACAGGAGCGACCCGCTTTGACCCAATTTCGCGATGAATACATCCTGCGATCCGCCGGTCTTCGGCTGGAGCGCTCCCTTCACCGGGAGATCCAGCGACCCGGTGATTCCCGTGACATAAGCATTCCCCTGGATATCCACCGCGATGCCCTTGGCCTCGTCCGTACCGTTGCCGCCGAAAAAGGTAGTGTACAGCCGCGAACCGTTCGGACTGAGCTTTGTCACGAAGGCATCTTCTTGCCCCAGAATGCCGAAGTTCGCCGAGCCCACCCCTCCCGCAACGTACGTGTTGCCGATGGAATCCACCGCCACGGCGTAGGCGTAATCCAGTCCCGTCCCGCCGTAGTAGGTCGAATAGGTCAGGGGCGGATCGATCACCAACTCCCGGCTGTGGTCATAGGCTCCGACGCGGAAGCGGGCCTCGCCGCCGTGCAGAATCCAAGCTCCGGCAAGGGGAATTCGCTCGCCCGCGATGTCCTGATAGACCGACGGTCGCTTGTGGCGGTACTCGCGCTCGCTCGCCTGGACCACAAGATCGCCGCGTTGATCGATGCTCACGCGGTCGGCGCCGGGGAAGGTCATGCGGATGTTTTGCGGATCCGCGCCGGGCGCGACGATCCAGTCATACTCCAGATCGCCATCCCTTCCGTAATAAAGGAGATCGATTCCGGGATAAACACGGGAGTAGCGGACTCTCGCGAAGTTGGGAACGGAGGCCCTCCACTTCGCTGGATCGTCCCCCTCGAAATAGTTCGTGACGGAGGCCTGCCGGCTCTCTCCTGCAATCACTGCGGCCTGATTTGCACCCGTGAACCTGGTGCGCAAAGTCCGCCCGCCCTTTTCCGCGACCACCGTCCCACCGTTGTCGAAAAAAAGCGTGTACGAACCGCTCCGGTAGAGATAGCGGACGCCGGCGGGAGCTTGGCCCGCATTCGGCTCGAAACTCAAGCGGGCATTGGATCGCTCAACAGCGGGAGCCGCCATTGCGGTGGCGGCTATCAGAAGCAAGCATACACGCATGCGTCTTCTCCTCACGGTCTGAAGTACCTGCGGCGGTGCGGCCCAAGAAGATCCCAGGCCTCAAGATCGTCACCGGCTGCCGACTCCCACATCATCCCATTGTGGTGGGCTTGCGGGAAGGCTGTACGCAAATTCCTTGCAATCCAGCCACAGTTGTCATAGAGTAACCTACATGAGTAAGGAATAACCATGGCCCTTCCGAAACTAAGCAAACTCGAACTCATTGTCATGGAGGCCCTCTGGACCAAGGGGCCCTGCGCCATTCGGGAGATTCACGAAACCTTCCCGGCCAGGAAACGCCTCACCTACAGCACCGTGCAGACCATGGTCTATCGGCTTGAAGCCAAGAAGGCTCTGCGGCGAGTCAAGAAGATCGGGAACGCCTTCATCTTTGAAGCGGCGATCTCCAGAGAAGCCGCTCAACACAAATTCATCGACGACCTGTTGGGTCTGTTTGAAGGCAGAACCCGCCCCATCATTGCGCATCTGATCGAATCCGGCTCGTTCACACGTGAGGACGTGCGCGAAGCCGAGAAGCTTGTCGCGGAGCATGAGCGAAAGGAAAAATCGAAATGATCCCCGAAGCACTTTCTCCCCTTGCGAATCATTTGTGGCAGTCGACTCTGTTCGCCGGCGTCGCGGGCCTGCTCGTCCTGGCCTTGCGGAACAATCCGGCGAGAGTCCGCCACGCAGTCTGGGTAGCTGCTTCCTTGAAGTTTCTGATTCCGTTTTCCCTGCTCATCGCCATCGGCGGCCGCATCGAATGGCGAACGGCTTCCGCTTCCCCAGCGCCCCTACTCTCCACCGCGCTCGACCAAGCGGCTCAGCCGTTTGCTCCTGCTCCGGAAACGTCGTTCCTCACGGGGTTGCCTCCGGTTCCTCCCGCAAGCCCGCTTCTGCCGATCGTCTCCGTCCTGTGGGCCTGCGGCGTCCTCGGCATTGCCGGATCCTGGTGGATCCGCCGCCGCACCATCGCCGCCGCCCTTCGCGCCGGATCTCGCGTCGATCTCGGGCTCCCGATCGAAGCGCTTTGCTCTCCCGCGTTTATCGAACCCGGCGTTTTCGGCGTGTTTCGGCCGGTCCTCTTGCTTCCCGAGGGAATCTTCCGCCACTTAACGCAGGAACAGTGGAAGGCCGTTGTCGCGCACGAGCTATGCCATGTACGGCGCCGCGACAATCTTGTCGGCCTGCTGCAGATGCTCGTGGAGACCGTGTTCTGGTTCCATCCGTTGACGTGGTGGCTCGGGAAGCGGATCTTCCAGGAGCGCGAACTCGCCTGCGATGAAGAGGTCCTGAGCCTCGGCAACCCGCCTCGCGCCTACGCCCAGGGCATTCTCAAAATTTGTGAACTCTATCTGGAATCCCCGCTGCCCTGCGTCGCCGGAGTTTCCGGATCGAATTTGAGAAAACGCATCGAGGCAATCTTAAACGGACGCATCGCGAAAAGTCTGAATGCGGGCAAGAAAGGGCTCCTGGCTGCCGCCGGATTGTTCGCGGTCGCCGCTCCGGTCGTCATCGGCTTGCTGCACGGAGTCACTCTCCGCGCGCAGACAGTGCCGCCGGCGTTGAGATTTGAAGTCGCCTCCGTCAAACCCGCGGTCCCGACCCCCGGCGTCCGCCGGCCTCGAACAACCGGGATCCCTGGGCCGAACAACACGGACCCTGGCCGCTTCCGGGCCCAAGAGGACCTCTTGAACCTGATTCTTATCGCCTACGAGATTCCCTTGTACCGCCTCGCTGACCCGGATGGCCGCTTCAGCCCGCTCATGGAAATCGAAACCAAAATGCCGGTCGACACCACCCGGGAGCAGTTCAATGTCATGCTCCAGAATCTCCTGGCGGATCGCCTCGGCCTCAAGGTGCATTGGACCACCAAAGACGTAGAAATGTACAATCTGCTGGTGGCGAAAGGCGGCCCGAAGATTAAGCCGGCCGCTCCGGATTCGCCGCAGACAGGCGACGATGCTTCACAGCCGGCCAACGCTGTCCCCCCCAAGATCGGAGCGGACGGTTTCCCTATCCCGCCTCCCGGAAATCGCTCCTGGATGGGAGTCGCCCCGGGCAAGATGGTGATCCGCGGCCACAATGAGACCCTCACGGAAATGGCCCGGACCATCGGTCCACGCACGCTCGACGGTCCGATGATGGACGCGACCGGCCTCACCGGCAAATACGACTACACCATCTCCTGGTCCACCACGGCGCAGAGTGCGGCACTCCGCTTGGGGAATCCGGCCGCCGATCCCGATGGTCCCAGCGCGTTCGAAGCCTTGGAGCAGCAACTGGGGCTGAAGATCGAAAAGAGAAAGGGTCCCGTGCAAATGTTGGTGGTCGATCACATCGAGAAGAAGCCGACGGAGAACTGACAGAGAGGGCGGGCAGCCGCTCCCCCGTTCGCTCACGCTGATCGAGCGTCATCGCGCCAGCGTCCGGTTCTATCGACGGTATTGCAGACGGTACTCCACCTTCCCGAGGATGTGTTTCTTCAAGGCCTTATCAAGAACGTCCCGATGAGATCGAGCCTTGATCCCGAGTGACGGCACATCCAGCGCGAAGAATCGGAAGGTGTAGAAGTGCGAACCGCTGCCCTCCGGAGGGCACGGAGCTCCATAGCCCGGTTTTCCAAAATCGTTTATTCCCGAAGCCCCGTCCGGCTCGGCGCCCGCCATGACCGAATGAACCGACGCGGGGATGTCCCATAGGAGCCAATGAGTAAAATCCCGCGCGTCCGGATCGTCCATGATGAGCGCGAAACTCTGCGTGCCTTCGGGTTCCCCTGACCAACTTAACGGGAGCGACACCGCCGCGCCGTCACAAGCGAAACGCTTCGGTATCGGTTCGCCGTCCCTCAGTCCTCCCGCGGTGAAAAGAATCTGCTGTTTGCTCCGCGCCTCCGGGCGTTTCGCCGCGGGAGCTTGGGCGAACAGTACCGCCCAAGAGCTTGCAAAGACAACGAGTCGTCGGCACATACGGGTAAGTCTACGCAGGCTGCTCCTGAAGAGGCAACCATGGAGGGGCTCGAAACTCCCCTGTGCCCAACCGGGTCACCTGGATCCGCGTCGGCCAGGGCGCTCCGGTGATGTGGCCTCGGATCCCGGCGGCTCGGAAAATGGTTCCACGGCAATCCGCTCGTAACACACTTCCAGCACGTCCAGAGATTCTGTACCGCCCGGCGCTTGCAGGACAACGCTGTCGCCTTCTGCCGACTTCAGCAAGGCGCGCCCCAGAGGAGACACCCAACTGATGTGGTTGCGCCCAAGATCGACTTCGTCCATTCCCACAATGCTCGCCACTCGCTCCACTCCGGCGGCATTGGCGTAGCGCACCGTCGCGCCGAAGAATGCTTTAGTCGCCGCTTGCCCTGTTCTCGGAGCCGCTGGGTCCACTACCTCCGCCGCTTCCAAGCGCTTCCGGAGAAAGCGTATCCGCCCGTCGATCTGACGCAGCCGCCGCTTACCGTACTGATAGTCGGCGTTTTCACTGCGATCCCCGTTGCTGGCGGCCCATCTCACCACCTCGGTCACGGCCGGGCGCTCCCTGGTGAGCAGAAACCGTAGCTCCTCTTGGAGACGCTGCAGCCCCCCCGGCGTGATGTAGTTCTTGCCTTGGGTCGTCGGCTCGTCCGCTTTCGGTTTTCGAGTAAATCCTTTTCGCATCTCGTAATCCTTCCAGGGTAAATCCAGTGGGCGTCCACACGCTTTCCGGAAAAGGCCACGCGTTCGCGCAACGAGCCTGCCGTGACTCTACGGATGCAATGAGAATCCGGACGGCAAACCTGCCTCCAGATTGATTTGCTCTCCGGTGATCGGGTGAAGGAATTTCAGATGTTGGGCATGCAGGAAATATCCTCCGTCACCGGGGAGACCGGGGAGATTTTGGAGAGGCTGGCCGCTGAAGCCGTACAGAGGATCGCCTACCAAGGGGTGGCCGATGGATGCCAGATGGATGCGAATCTGATGAGGGCGGCCCGAATGAAGGCTCACCTCAAATGTTGTTGCGGCGGTGGCGCGTGAGATCACCTTCGCCATTGACTTTGACGGCTTACCGCTTGGGTTGGCGGCCCACACGGAGCCGAGGAGCGGGTGCGGTACCAGGCCGATGGGTGTGAGAATTTCGTAGGCGTCGCGCTGTGCAATGCCTTGAGCCAGCGCCCGGTAAAGTTTTTGAACTTTGGGCGTGTTCCAGTTCGCGAATAAGTTCGAGGCCGCCTGCCGTGTTTTGGCGAACAAGACGATCCCCGTAGTGGCTCGGCCCAATCGGTGGACAGGGTTTGCCTCGGGAGTTTGCTTTTGAACCAAGCGCAGCAAGGTGTTTTCCAGGAAGCCGCCGCCGGGCAGGGTGGGCAGCCCGCTGGGTTTGTTGACGGCCAACAAATAGCGGTCTTCAAACAATATTTCGAAGTGCTGAGGGGTGCCTGGTTCCATCCAGGGTGGACGGTTCCAGACAAGCGCTTGGCCTACAGTGACCGATTCGCTTCCGGTGGCGGTGACGCCGTCGAGGGTGACTTCGCCGTTGTTCAGTTTTTGTTGCCAGGCTTGCGGGGTTGAGTGGGGGTAAAGGCTTGCCAAGTGCGAGTGCAAGGTTTGTCCGTGGTATTTGCTACTGATGATTGTGGCGTAGGCATAGCCCCGGTTGAGCATGTAGTTTGAGCGTAATCTATAGGGCATCTTCCGGCGCGACGAGAACACATCATTTTAGACAGTGCGGGGAAGACGCGGCGAACTCCAGCGATGCGCCTGCGGCCGATTCGACCGTATTTCCGCGCTGAACCAGTTTCCACGCCAAGCCCAAATCATGGAATCCTCGCTTGGCGAGAATCCCTTACACATCGCTTGCGGACGGTGAAACTTTTCCAAATACTTCGCATCACCCAAGGGGAGACGTTTTATGCATGACGCTATTCCGCTTTCTCTAGCCGCTCTAGTCGCCCTGGCGATCTTCGTAATCGGTTGTTTCTACCTTGCAGCTCCTCAACGAATCTCAGGAACATTTGGTCTAAAGCCGCCCGCGTCCGATGCTGACACTCGTGCCTGGTTACGTCTTAAAGGAATTCGGGACATCGCTTCTGGATTGCTCATCCTGACCTTCATGTTGACCGCGGACAGGCAGTTGTTAGGTACAGCGCTCCTCGTTTACGCCATCATCCCTCTTGGAGACATGTCCATCGTTCTGGGTTCGGGCGGGCGAAAGGCGACAGCCTTCTCCGTCCATGGCGCGACCTGCGCGGGGATGCTTGTTACCGGCCTCTGGTTGATCCATGCCTTTTGAGAGAAATGCGAACTTTTGAACTTCGCGTGTACAAACTGCGCACCAAAGAGGCGCTCGATTTCTATAGGGAGCAGATCTATCCCCGTCATCTCAGCAGCTTTCCACGGTTCGGGATTGAGGCCCACGGCTTCTGGACCGCAAAGGAGGATGTCGAACCGCGGTTCTTCGTGCTGGTCTCCTATGCAGCGGGCGAAGAACCCGGCGAGGTCGCTCGGCGGTATATGCAGAGCGCAGAATTTGCTCAGGATATCGGGAACTGTGATGGATCGGACATCGTTGGCGTCGAATCGACAGTCCTCGTACCTTCCACAAGCTCCCCACTTAAATGATGGGAAAAGAAGACTACGCCGCCGCTCGCAAATCGGCTCGGCGCCGGTGAGAAAGGCCAAAGGAAAATGAACAAGTGGATGTGGGTGGTTTCGCTGGTGGGCATTCTCAGCACAGCAGTGGTGTGTGGCACAGACATGTTCTTTTTAACCATCGGCCGTCCCGCTCTCAGATTGGCTTCACTAGCTGCCGGAACCGAAATCATGGGTTTTGTTCACATGTTCGCCGACGCGCGGATGCCGATCTGGGGCATGTCGGCGATCTTGTCCAACCTCTTGCTCGCCGTGTTGAGCAAGAGTGGGCCGCGCTGGTTCTATCTTGTATCGCTCCTCATGCTGATTCTCTTCGTGATTCTCTACAATCTCTTGTCAAAACCAATTAATCGGATTCAAATCGAAGCGGCACGAACCGGAAAAAGACTCGACAACGGTCGAGAGCTCCAGGCGTCATGGGACAGGGTGTTGCTGATCCGCGTTCCGCTGCTCGTTGTGTCCCTGCTTGCCCAGGGCCTTGTGTTGTTGGTCCCTTCGGCGTAAACGGCTGGTGCGCCCCCTCTTGGACGAAGCAGGAGCCATCCGAGGCTTAAGCCGACAAAGCTTCCACTACCTGACAGGGCGCCGCTAGGTCCCCGTGCGGGAGAACGGATCCTAGTGAAACCACATCCTCCCCGAAGGAAACGGCGCCGCCTGCGCGTGCAGCCGAACGCCCTAATCGGAACTGTCGGATTCTGCCGTTGAAAAAGAGCGCCACTCGGAAGACTTTCGAAGCGGCATCCTGCCGAGGGCCTCACGGAACTCCGCCATCGTCTGGCATTCCACCAACAGCAAAATAGTGTGTTTGGTCGCGTCTTCCTGTCGCATCTGTTCGTAAGCTGCATAGATCGGCACGGTATCAGTCAGACCGGGAATGACGGGAGCGAACAACTTTCTGTAGGCCCGGAGGTCGTTCATGGCCTCCTGGATGAGGCCGGGTTCGAGCCTGACGATGAGTGAGGTCTCGCCCCGCCGCTGCTGGGAGGCGAGTTCATCGAGGATCGCGTTGATGGGGTTCTTGGGATTCAAAGTTATTTCCTTTTCTGTGGGACCGGAGGAGGGTTCGAATATTGCAATTTCAAAGATCAGGTTGTGATCCGTGGCTCCTGCGAAGGCGGAGCACGCTTCGCACTTCCCACGATTCAAATCTTGAAGTTTGCTTTAGGCTCGGAAGGAATTATGCCTTGGCGGCAACCGACACCGTGAGAGGCTCAGAACTACAGCACCTCACGCCTAAAGAATATCGGGCGGGACGCCAGAATGTCAAACGGAAACGGTTCGAGGGCGTGCTACCAGGCGCGAAGGGTGCGCTTCGCGACCGGCAAGGCACCCGCTCATCGCGGAGGGGAAGCACGTGGCTTGCAACGATCCGAAAGGTCGGCCTTCTCCACCAGCGGGATCAAGTCGTTCGCCACCCGATAGCTGTCGTGGCAGTTGGCGCAGGCCGTGTTTAACGTGTCAGCCGCCTCAACCACTTTGTCTTGATTCCTGGATTGCGCCGCCTTGTACGTAGCGAGAGCGGCCTCCTGGAGTCCCTGAACCAGCGGGGTCCAATCCGGATCCTTCACGGGAACGTCCCGGCCGTTGACGCATTTCCGGCCCGGAAGCAGAAGCAGGTTGGCGGTCTCGGCGATCGCCAGGGCGCTGTTCTCCACCGCTTCCCATTTCCCGTAGGAACCGTTTAAAACATCCGTCGCCGTCGATGGATCCTTTGCCGGCGTCACATCGGCGGGGTTTTGTTTCTGCGTGGCGAAGATTACGTTTGAGGCGGGAAACATAACGCCCTTCATCAGCTGGCCTAAGACGGCAGAAACTTGCGCCTCCTTCAGGATCTCAGTGCCCGCGGCCCCGCGCCCTTGTGCGCCGCACTGCGGAGACAGAACCAATGCTCCCAACCCCGCAAGCAGTAAGTGAGAAATTCTTCGCGTTCCCATCTCGTCTCGTTCAACTGCTAACCATAGCACTAAACGTCGTGATCGCTAGTCGTGTTCACGAAATGTCGGAGCGCCTCTTGCGAGAAAACCGATCCTAGTCGTCGCTGACTTAGAGTCGTAGCGCCAGAGTCCCCGTTCACCCTCTCCTTACCGCTTCTCCGCCGCCTTCCCGTCCAACTTCTCCGGCTCCCCAATCACTCCTTGCTCATTCAAAATCACAATATCCACCCGCCGATTCCTCGCCCGCCCCTTCTCATCCTCATTCGACGCAATCGGAGCCGTATCCGCATACCCCGCAATCGACAGCCGCTCCCGCGTCACGCCGAAGTTCGTCGAAAGCAACTCCAGTAACGCAATACTCCGCGCCGCCGAAAGCTCCCAGTTGCTGCGAAACCGCGGCGTCCGGATCGGGACCGAATCGGTGTGCCCCTCCAACCGCACCGGATTCGGCAGCTTGTTAATCGCCCCCGCCACTTTCTCCAACCCCTCGTAAGCGTTCTTCGAAACCACGTCTTCGCCCGAAGGGAACAGCGCGGCTTGCGTGAAGCTCACCACCAGCCCGCGCGGCTGCATGCTGATCTGAATCCGCCCGTCTTCAATCTCCTTGCGCAACTCTTCCGACAGCACTTTCAACGACGGCACCAACTCCGCCAGCTTCTGCTCTTTCTTCTCCTCCACCGGTGGCTTCTGTGCCCCGCCCGGCCCGTGCATCATCGCGTTCCCCTGCCCGTGGTCGCTGACGGTGCCGCCCAAAATCGCCTGGACGATGGTGGACATCTTCTCGCCTTCCAAAGCCTTCTTCACGGAATCCGACACCTGCTGCGCTTTGCCTTTGTCGGTCTGTGACTTCGCGAACATCACCACGAAAAACGCGAACAGCAGCGTGATGAAGTCGGCGTAGGACACCAGCCAGCGCTCATGGTTCACATGCTCGGGATGTTTCTTCTTTCGCGCCATGAATCGGTAGCTTCGCCTCATTTAGACGGGCAGCGGCTTTTCCTCGCTCCGGGCTACCGCATCGGCCGGCTTCTCCTTCCCGGATTCTTTGCCGGACTTCGCCGGTCCCTTCGCCTCCACCCGCTCCGTGTACGCGTCCAGCTTCAGCCGGATCAACTTCGGATTCAGTCCTTCTACAATGCCGCTCACGCCTTCCAGAATTAACTCCTTGCGATGAATTTCCGCTCCTGCGCGCGCGCGAATCTTGCTGCCCGCTGGAAGAAAGAACAAGTTCGCCGACGCCACGCCGTACACCGTCGCCACGAACGCCACCGCGATGCCATGGCCCACTTCGTCGATGTTCGCCAGGTTTTTCATCACCTGAATCAGTCCCAACACCGCGCCGATAATGCCCACCGTCGGCGCGTACCCTCCCGCCGCCTCGAACACCTTCGCCTCCGAATCCGCCTTCTGCTCTTCAAGGCCGATCTCCAGCTCCAGCATCTTGCGGATCTCCTGAAGGTCCGTCCCATCCACCGCCAGGCTCAGCGCCTTGCGCAGGAACAGATCCGGAATCTGCTCCGCTTCCTGCTCCAGCGAAACCAGTCCGTTCTTCCGCGCCTTGGTCGCGTACGTGATAATGTCCTGCGCGGCGCCGGTCAAGTCCGGCGAGTCGTCCTTGAAAACCGTGATCAGTCTTCCCAGCGCGCTCTTCAGTACCTTCAACGGAGTCGAAACCATCACCGCGCCAAACGTCCCGCCCAGCACGATGATCGCGGCCGTCAGTTGCGCGATGTCCTTGATCTTGCCGCCCTCTAAGAGAAGGCCGCCCACAATCCCCAACAGGGCGACGCTTAAGCCGGCCAAGCTCGCGAAATCCACCTTCGCCGAACTCTTCTTCGGCGGACCGGAACTCTGCCCCTTTTCCTTCGACTTAACTGTCTCCGGCACGCCCCCTCAACTTTCCAACGCCTGGGTTGCACAAGGACCTTGCGCAAGAATCTTCCGGCGAAACGCGATCACTCTGTTGATCACCTCATCGGCCGATTCCAGCACCATGAACTTCTGGCCGTTCGTCAAACTGATGATCGTGTCCGGGGCGGACTCCATGTGCTCGATCAGATCCGAGTTCAGGACCAGAGGAACGCGATTGATGCGTGTGACGTGAATCATGGCCTGTCCGTAAAAAGCGCGCGGATCAACCCAGTGCGCTTATCGGCAGGCCGGGGGTCTATTTGAGAATCTGCAGAATCTCGCGCAGCTCTTTGCGCACCGTCTCCATCATCGGAGAAGGTCCGCCGTCGAACAGCCCCGCCTGCATCGCGGGAATAGGCTCATTCACCACCGCCGTACCACGTGAAGCTTTCGGCGCCGGAGCCCTCTTGCCCTTGCCCGTGGGCTTCGCCTCTGGCTTCGGCCGCGACTCCAGAAACTTGCGCGCGCCTTCAATCGTGAAGCGTTCCCCGTACAGCAGCCGCTTGATCTCCAGCACCATCTCCACATCTTTGCGGCGATACAGCCGGTGTCCCGTTCCGGATTTGCGCGGCCCCAATCCCGGAAACTCCGTCTCCCAAAAACGCAACACGTACGGCTTGATGCCGGCCAGCCGCGCCACATCGCCGATGCGGAAATAGAGTTTATCCGGAATCTCTTCCGCGCTGGTGATCGCGTTCAAGTCCGGAGCCGTTTCCGCCATGCTCATGAGAGTACCCTTATTCTAATGTCCTTGCTCGCAGGAATCCATCCCGTGAGGGAAGCGCTTCGCGCCGGCCGCCCTTTGGAGCGCGTCATGATCGTGAAAGGCGCGGCCGGTCCGCGCATTCAGGAATTGATCGATTTGTGCCGCACCGCCAAAGTTCCCGTGCGTTTTGAAGCCCGTGAACAACTCGACCGAGCCGCCGCCGGAGTCCCCCATCAAGGCGTCGTGGCCTACGGATCGGCCGAACGCTACACCACTTTGGAACAAACCATCGCCACCCGAGGCCTCCACGTAGTCATTGACAGTGTTGAAGATCCGCATAATTTGGGCGCCATCATTCGCACCGCTCACGCCGCCGGAGCCGCCGCGGTAATCATTCCGGAACGCCGGGCGGCGGGTTTGACTGAAACCGTCGCGCGCAGCGCGGCGGGCGCGCTGGCGTACGTTCCGGTAGTGCGAGTTACCAACGTAAATCGCGCCCTGGAAGAACTTAAGGAGCAAGGCTACTGGATTTACGGCCTCGACGAACGCGGCAAGGAAGAATACGACCGGGTCGAGTACACGGCTCCGACGGCGATTGTGGTCGGCGCGGAAGGCAAGGGTTTGCATGAACATGTCGCGAAACATTGCGATTTCTTAGTGAAAATTCCGATGCCGCCGGGCGGTGTTGCGTCGCTGAATGTCAGCGTTGCGACGGGAATCGTTTTGTTCGAATGGAGACGCCGGTTATCTGCGAAAAGCGGTGATGTGTAAGCCTTTCGGCAACTGGGCGTGGGCGAGGTCGAGATCGTCGTTCACGATCGGCACTTTCAAACTCACCGGATTTGGCTTTGACGGATAGTTTTCGGTGAAGGTGATCGTGAGCGTCAAGTCGGTTTGCGCGACGGTGCGGGTTGCATCTTCATATCCGCGCAAAATAACGGCTTGTTTTACATCGTCGGACGTGATCAACGCTTCGCGCAGAACCTTGTCTTCGGAAGCGTACGCGAGAACTCCTAGAACATGCTGGTCTTTCAGGCGCGCGTCCTTGACATCGCTGCCGGGCACATCCAAACCAACGTAGCGGATCGTGAGTGTTTCACGTGAAACAGTGAAGAAAAGGGGATGAGTATACGTATCGAATAGATGCTGCGCCGTTCCGAGCTTCAGGACAGACCAGTACTCCGTATCGACGTCGCCTCGGGAGACGAACCAGACAGCGCCCTCGTGAGTCTCGGCGGTGTGTCCGTTCATGGTGACGGAATAGAGCGGTTTTTGCGTGAAGGGCGTTCCGAGGGGCCAGGCCTCGAGAGTGATTTTGCCTTCCTGGGGGATGTCGCCGATGACTTCTTCGGACTGTGTGGTGGTGCGCAAGACGAGGTGTTGATCGGGCGGGCGGCCGGGGATTCCGGTGCCGGTGAGCTCATAGGCCACGTTGTGAATGGTGACGATTTCTTCGCCATTCTTCATGACGCGCGTGAACGTTGACGGCGATTGCACCTGTTGTGCGAACAGAGCCGCACTGGCGCTGAAGAGCAGCGCCGCACGTATGAATGGCATCGCGCCTCCTATTGAATCCACAGATTAACAGGCTGGTTGAAGGGCGCGCTTCCCATCAAAACCTTCACGGGGCCGCTGGAAGTTTGGGGCACGTGGATGTTGATTTGCGAGAGTCCGGCAAAGCCGGGGGCGATGCCGGCGTAGTCGACCGGCGCGTCGATGCCGTTGACGGTCACGTGGACGGCGGACAAATATCGTAATGCGATATTGGTGGCGTCCGCACCGTCGCTCGAGGCGGGATTGGTTTGGCCGAGTCCGGTGGCGAAGAGCGCGACGATGGAGCCCGCGGGCGCGGGGTGAGCGGAGGAGTTCAAAGTGCCATCCTGATTCACGGCGAGGGCTGTCGCGGAGCTGTCGGTTTCGAGAGTGCGGAACAGACCGGGGCTGTAGGGCGCGGTATTGAGCGTGGAAGTTACAGGGGGACTGAGGTAGCCCACGGTCATGGTGACCTGTCCGCTGCTGGGCAGCGCGAAGGGCGTCACGGCGACGATGCTTCCGGCTTGGACGGAGATCAGTGGAGCGGCGACGCCTCCGAAGGTTACTTGGACTCCGGCGAGAGTGGGGGGCAAGAGGCCGGTGCTGTCATACGCGCCATCCGCGCCGCCGAAGGGACCGAGGCACTGGCCGGTGATGCGGACGATTTCTCCGGGGGCGATGTTGCCGGAGACGATGAAGCGCTCCTGCTGCGAATTGAAGCCGCCGGTGACGACGATTTGATCCATGGTGGAGATGACCATGCTGGCCGCGTTCATGACCGGCGCGGCGAGAGCGAGCTGTGGCGTGGGCGGATCGTTGGCCGTGGGCGAGAGCGTGGGGAGCTGCCAGATGACACTCAGGGTGTTGTCCGCCATATCGACGTGCTTGAAATTATCGGCGGCGATGGCCCAGGCTCCGGTGAAGGGCAGCACGGAGCCGCTGGCGGAAATCGGGTAGACGTGGCAGGTCTGCGACACAATGTCGACGCCGCCGGAACGGATGTTGTAGAGAGTTCCCAGGGTATCGCGCGTGATGCCCGCGCCTTCATCGATGTCGTAGGTGGGATCGGGAAGTTCGACGGGCATGCCGCTGGCGAGCGGAATCTGCGAGCCCTGACCGACGCCCGCGAGAGGAAGAAGGCTGTCATCCGGCTCGACGTAGTAGGCGACGTAGGCCGCGGTGAGATACAAGTTGCCGAGGCTGTCGGTAGAGAACGAGCGGGGGCGCACGCGCGGGATGGTTTTCAGAATGGTGCCGCCGGGGGCGAGCTTGAGAGTGCGCCGGGCGGAGTCGCCGATCCAGATGTTGCCCTGGCGATCCACGCCGATGGCGCGCGGGGCTGTGAAGGAAACGTTCGGAGCGAAGCGGGTGAGCGCGCCTAACGGTGACAGCTTCATGATGCGGTTGTTGTTGGTATCCGCGATGTAGAGATTGCCTACATTGTCGAGGGCGATGGCTTCGGGGGCGTTGAGGAACAAATCCGAGGAGCCGGAGCAGGCGTAGGTCATGTCGCCGGTGGGTCCGCCTTGTCCGGCGACGGTGTCGATGATGCCGTCCTTGACGGTGACTCTGCGGATGCGGTTGTTGCCGGTGTCCGCGATGTAGAGATTTCCGATGGGATCGAAGGCGAGGCCGTGGGGCTGGAACAGGACCGCGGCGGAGGCGAGACCTCCGTCGCCGCTGAAGCGGGGCGGCGCGCCGGATACGTTGTAGACCTTCCCAGACGGCGTGATGGCGCGCAGGGCTCCGAGGGATCGATCGACGACGAGAACGTTGCCCAGGTTATCGACGGCGAGACTGCCGAGGCCGGTGAACCCGGCGGTGAGGGCATCGCCGAGCTCGGGGTGGTCGCCGGAAGCGCAGCCGTTGGTGTAGCCGTCCTTTCCGTTCCCGGCGAGCAGCACGGGGGAGCCGGTGGGGGCGAGACGGAAGATTTGAAAGTTCGCCGCGTAGTATACGGTGCCGGTCGAGTCGACGGCCATGCTCTGGGTGGTGACGCTGGAGACGCGCAGCAGAGTTTGGTTGGGCAAGACCTTCAGGATGCGATTTTGGTCTTGGATGTAGAGCACGCCGGACGCGTCAAAGGCCAGATTGGTGGGGAATTCGAGTTGGGCCGCGGTGGCGGGTCCGCCTTCGCCGGAGGTGCCGGGGATGGCGGTGCCGGCGACGGTGTGCAGGATTCCCTGCGAGTCAATGCGCCAGACTTGCTTGGTGTAGCCGTCGGAGACAAGGAGGCTGCCGGTGCGGTCCGCGGCGAGGCCCCACACCATGATTTGCGCGGAGGTTGCGGGAATGCCGTCGGCGGCGTTGGGGAGCGGTCTTCCTGTGGCTCCAGCGATGCGCTGTTTGGTGCCGTCAGGAAAGAGCTTGGCGATGCCGAGGGTGATGCCGTAGTAGATGTTGCCCTGCGCGTCCACGGTGACGGGGGACTGGTAGTTCAGGTCTTGATCCTTGATGAGCGTTGTTACGCGGCCGTCGGAGGCGATGCGCTGGAGGGAGAGGCCGTCGACGAGAACGACGAGTCCGTCGGGGCCCACGGTGACAGCGGAAAGCAGGGGCATGTGGGTGTAGGCGGCGAGATGGCCGTCGGCGGCGTTGGCGGGGTCCTTGGGGTTCCAACCGGCGATGACGGCGGGGGTGCCGACGAGTTGCGCGAGGAGAGGGGGTATTAAGAGGAAAGCTGGGAAGAATTGCTTCACCTTTTTTAGAGTAACTCGGGGGGGAGGAGGCGTCTCGGGGGGGGGCGGAGGGTGCGTTGCCGCTCCATCATTGTTGCGGCTCGGTATGAGTCGATGTTCGGTTTGGTTGACCGATATTTGGGGTTATGCCAATATAGGCATGTAGGCCGTGAAGCAACTCATTTGGCTGGCCGATTCGCGTTCCCGGGTGAGGTCGTTTCCGGCTGCGGTACGGGACGATATCGGTTTTGGACTGTATCTGGCGCAGTTGGGCGAAACGAGCGTGCGCGCCAAGGTTTTGCACGGACGTGGCGCAGGAGTTATGGAAGTTAAAGCCCAGGATCAGAGCGGGGCGTACCGCGCGGTTTATACCCTCTCGCTGGGAGATTCGATCTACGTCGTGCATGCGTTTCAGAAGAAATCAAAAGCGGGGATCAAGACGCCGAAATTGGAGATGGACCTGGTGCGGCGGGGCTTCAGGAACGGCGCAAGGAGGTAAAGGATGCCGAAAAGAAAAGCTCTTGAACGAGAGCCCAGCATGGGCAATGTGTTCGCCGACCTCGGCGTGGAGGACGCAGGGGAGCATCTGATCAAGGCCGGGCTGGTGGTTAAGATCGAGCGGATCATCCGGCAAAGGGGATTGACCCAGACGGCCGCGGCGGAGTTGATGGGGGTGGATCAACCCAAGGTTTCCGCCATGTTAGCGGGGCAATTCCGGGGCTACTCGGTGGAGCGTCTGATGCGTTTTCTGGTGGCGTTGGGGCAGGATGTAGAGATTGTTGTGAAGCCTCGGAAATGTGGGGCGGCTGAGTTGCGTGTGGCGTAGATGGGGCCGTTACCGCTCCATGGCTGTCGCGGCTCCGCTAGTGGGCGACGCCGCCGAGGCGGCCGGCGTTGAAGAGTCGGCGGTCCATCCTTGCGAGAGCGCGTTCCATGCGCGGCGTGAGGATTTGTGTGTGTGGGATTTCGCAGAGATGGGTGGGGATTTCCCAGACATTGCCCTCGGCCGTCATCCAGGTCTCTCCCTCCCAACGCGGGCGGTCGAAGCGGGAAAGGTTGACGGGGCGGGAGTAGGCGCGGAGGGTTTTCTCGCCGCGGAGGTTGTAGTAGTGGTCGAAGTAGCTCAGGGCGAGCTCGCGGATGGTGCGGTAGACGGGTTCGCGGGAGCGGAGTCCGGAGAAGTCGGATTTCGCGACAGAGCCCCAGTGGTTATTGAGGCGATAGACCGCGAGGACGTGGTCGGAATCGTGGACGGCTTCGAGATCGACGAGGAGGGCGGGGTGGCCGAGGAGGCGGAGAGCGGCGGCGGCGAGGAGGGCTCCTTCCATGCAGTGGGCGACGCGCTGGCGGAGGACGAGGCGGGGCGAGAGGCAGGTGTCGCCGTGGGGCTCCCGGTTATAGCCGATGTCGTCGTCGAGGAAGCGCTGGATGCGCGCGGGGGTGGATAGCTTGGCAAGGATTTTGCGTTCGCGGGGGTCGAAAGGGTCGCACCGATTTCGCTTCAGCGTGCTCATTGTTATATACTCACCGTTTTGGCATGCGTGAATCCCGGTTAGGCGACGTCATCGACGATTTTTGTGTGAAGTGCCGCCGGCTGACCAATCATTCCATAGTGTCGCTGATGGAGGGCAAGGCCGCCAAGGTGCGTTGCCGGACTTGCTACAGCGATCACGATTATAGGAATGAGCAGGCTCCGCCGTCGAAGAAGGATTTGAAGAAGGCGGCTCTGTTTAACGAGGTGCTGTCGAGCGTGGCTCCGGAGGCGGCTCCTGTTCCGGAGGAGGGGGAGCCGGCAGCGGAGACGGCGGTGGCGGCCAAGAAGGCTCGGGCGAAGAAGGGCTGAGGGCCGTTCCGGGCTTGGGTTTCCGAAAGACTTAGATTCCAAAAAACTTTATGAAATTTGCGGCTGTGTTTGAATACTGCGCGGACAAGGCGAAGATCCTGGAGGCGCGTCCGCTGCATCGGGAGTATTTGGCGGGGATTTTGAAGGACGGGCATCTGGTATTGGGGGGTCCGTTCACGGACGATAGCGGGGCCATTATTATTTACGAGGCCGGGTCGGCGGACGAGGCGGAGGGGTTGATCAAGGCGGATCCGTTCGCGACGCGGGGGGTGTTCGTGAAGTGGACGGTGCGGCCGTGGAAATTGGTGATGGCGGGGGAGGTTGCGCCGGGGTAGGGGGTGCTGAGGGGTAGGCCGCTCCATTACTGTCGCGGCTCGGTTTGGGGGTGCGGTGGGTTAGCGGTGGTTAGCGGTGCGGTGGGTTGGGGGCGCGGTGGGGTGAGACGGGTTTAGCGGTTGGGTTAGTGGATTTGGATTGTTTTTACGATCAGGCCTAGGGTGCGGGGGTCGCCGGGGGCTTGGGTGGTTTTGTTTACTTCTAGTGTGATGGCTCCGGCCCGTCCTGGGGGGAGCGGAAAATCCAGCGAAAACATTTCATCGGGGTTTTGTAGTGTCGCTTTGCCGATGCTTACTACGGTTAGCTCCAGCGGGCCGGTTTTGAGGAGGCTGGCGGGGAGGTAGCCGGTGATGGTGAGCGTCGTGCCGGGGCCGGATAAGTTTACTGTGGCGCGTTTGGGCATCCAGCGGAAGCCTTGCTCGGGGCCGTACCATTCAGGGCCGAGCAGAGACGCGTAGGCGGGGTCGCCGGTGTCGAGGAAGGCGTGCTGGGCGGAGGCTCCGGTGTTGCGGAGGGTGGCGGCGTAGGCGGTGGTGATGTCGGTGAGGGATTGGGGGGAGACCCGGAGGACGCGGGCTTTGCCGAAGTCGATCCAGCCCAGGGTGTCGGCCGCGGGGGCCTGGAAGCGGGGGGCGATGGGGAACGTGCCAAGAGGATCGGCTACGTAGATTTGGCTGAGGTGGAGGAGACGGAAGGGGTCGTCTTCAAAGCCGGCGTCGTAGAGGTTTTGGTCGACGTTGGTGAGGATGAAGGCGGAGCCGGGGTGCTCGCGGGAAGCGTCGCGGAGGCCTTTTACGACGGTGCGGAGGCGGGTGGTGCGGTCGAGGAACCAGGTGGTGGAGTCGTCGATTTGGTGGATCGTGCCGGGGAGATAGAGGGCCAGGGCGATGAGCGCGAGGAGGCGGGCGGTCCAGCCGGATTGCCAGGCGGAGGCTAGGGCGGCTCCGGCTAGCCAGGCGAGGCCGAGGACGGGGACGGTGAGGTAGTAATCCTGGACATTGTTGGGGAGCGGGAGGACGGGGGCCAGGAGGAGGGCGAACCAGGCGCAGAAGAAGAGCGGGGTATAGTCGCGGCGGCGGAGAGCGGTGATGAGGAAGAGGGCGAGGGTCGAGGCGATGGCGAGGAGGATGAGCGTGCCGGCGCGGTGGCCGTTCGCGTGGCTGGGGAAGTTGCCGAGGAGGCGGGGTCCAAGGGACCAACCCAGGTAGTGGAGGAAGTTGGTCGCCATGCGGTGGTCGACGATGATCGGGTAGATGGGGTCGGGCGGCAGGACGAAGAGGTGGAAGGCGGTGAAGGCGGCGGCGGGGATCGCGAGAGCGGCGATATTGCGGAGGCGAGGGCGGCCGATGGTCCAGCCGTGGAGGGCGGCGAGGAGCGGGTACATCACGATGGTTTCGAGGGCTCCAAAGCCGGCGAGGTAGGCGGTCCATTCGAGGATCTGCCATTTGCGGGCGGGGTTTTCCAGGTAGCGGAGGCGGGCGTAGAAGGCGGTTAGCAGGCAGAGGGCTACGAGGAGCTGGTTGTAGGCGGAGGCCCAGGCCAGGGCTCGCATGACTACGACGCTGGAGGTCCAGAGGAGCGCGGCGAGGAGTCCGGCGAGGCGGGACTTGGTGAGTCGAGCGCCGATGGCGGCGGCTAGGGCGAGGTCGGCGAACCAGGTGAGGAGGGACCATGCTCGGAAGAAGACGGAGTTGAGTCCGAAGAGGGTGGAGAAGAGGAGGAAGTAGAGGCGTTCGCTGAGGACTCGGACGGTGCCTTCGGCTTGGGGGAGGAAAAGGATCTTCGCGAGCGAGCGGCCGTTGTGGACGCTTAAGGGGAGGCCCAGCCAGGCGAAATCGTCGTTGAGGAACCAGATGTTAAAGACGCGGTAGAAGAGCAGGAGACAGACCAGGGGAGCTATCGAGAAGTAGATGGCTCGCCGGGTGGTGGTCAAGGGGCTGCGTTAGCTCTTGCGGATGTCCTTGTGCAGGTCGTCAACGGCGCCGGTACGGCGGTCGCCGTGGAGGTCGCGCTGGAGGCGGCGGAGGGCTACGCCTACTACGTCGCGGTGATGCAGGCGGGCGCCGAGGCCGGAGGTTTCGGTGAGTTCCATCCAGATGTCGTGGAGGAGGTCCACATCTTCGGGCCAGAGGCGCGGGGGGTGGGGGCCGAGGTTGACGAAGCTGGGCGGGCGGTCCGGGCTGATGACTTCGAGAGAGAAGGGATGGCGGGGCTCCGGGAGGCGCTGCCAGGCTCGGCCGATGCGGCGCGAGAGCTCATCGGATTCCATGCGGGCGCTGACGCCGGTGACCAGGCGCGAGGCTTTCAGAGTGCTTGCAGATTGCACCAGGGCGTCGAAAGGATCGACGGCGGGGACGACCAGAAGCTCGACGGGCTTGCCCTCTTTTTCCGCGAGCTCGACGACGTGGCTGAAGAGCTCCTTTTCGTAATCGCTGAAGATTTGGGATTCGGCGAGGTCGTATTCACCGGCTCCGGTAGAGAGCGCGCGGACGGTGAGGACGACGATATCGTGCTTGCGGAGGTTGGTTTTTTCGAGCACGCGCTTGAGGTGCTCCATGCGGCGGAAGTCGCGGACGGCGACGACGACGCAGCCGGGGCGGGCGTGCAGGGTTTTCGAGTCGATCTCAGCTTGGGGGTCGAGATTGAACTGCTCGAGACCCTTCTTTTCCTGACTGACGCGGCGGTGGTTGATTTTTTCAGAGACCGTGAAGGTGATGAAGAGGATCACGGTGAAGGCGATGCCGTACTTGGTGGCGGTGACCTTAGTGAAAAGATTCGCCAAGGCGACCATGGCCAGAACGCTGGTGGTGATCATCAGGCCGATGGGGATTTCGCGGCCGGCGATGGTCAGGTTGATGGGGGTCTTGTACTCCTGATCGTGACGCTGGAAGCGCAGCACGGTGACGCCGAGGGCTTTGAAGAAGAAGCTCCAGACGACGCCAAAGGCGTAGGCTTCGGCCAGCACGGTCATGTCGCCGCCGCTGAACAGAATCGTAGCGAGCTGGAGCAGGACGATCAGGTTGACGATGTTGTGGGTGGTGCCGAAGCGTTTGTGCGGATGGCGGAACCAGGGGGTGAGGACGCCGTCTTCGGCGACGCGATTGAGGACGCCGTTGGCTCCAATGATGGAGGTGTTGACGGCTCCGGAGAGGATGAGGAATCCGACGACGACAACGAAGACGTGGAAGCCCAGGCGGAGGATGTAGGGTCCGCTGAGGTTCATCGCGAGTCCGCCGATGAGGTTGGCGGCATACTGGCCGCGGATGTCATCGGGGATGATCATGCTGGCGAACAGAGTGACGATGCCGGTGCAGATTACCGCGTACACGACCACGATGTTCGCGGTGATGCGGAGGTTCTTGAGCTTGGGATACGCGATTTCGCGGTAGACCTGGGCGAGGGTTTCGAAGCCGCTCATGGAGAGCAGCGAGTGGCCGAAGGCGATGATGATCATCACCATGGGGATCTGGATCCAGAAGGTGCCTTTGAACCAGCCCTGGGCATCGTTGGAGAAGGTGATGTTCGAGGGAATGGGGGGCGGCGGCAGGGTCCAGCGGCCCTTGAGCATGATGGTGAGGGGGCACCAGATCAGCAGAATGCCGACCATGACGGTGGTGATCTGCATGATGCGGAGAGCTTTGCCCGAGGATTCGTGTACGCCCTTGATGTTCTGCCACCAGAAATAGATGGTGACGATGACGGCGAGCCCGGCGGAGAACAGGTTCACATCGACGCGGTGGGCCTGATGGAGCAGTTCGAAGATCTCATTGATCAGCGATCCCATGTACTGGCCCGCGCTGACGACGCTGATGGGGCCGGTGAGGATGTAATCGAAGACCAGGGCTGAGACGGAGAGCTTGGCGAGCATGGGGCCCATGCTGTCGCGGACCACGACGTAGACTCCGCCGCGGACATACATGGAGCAACTTTCCATGTAGACGCTGCGCACAGCGAAGCCGAAGAGCATTACGCCTAAGACGAACCAGGGGGCGGACTTCCCGATGGCCTGTTCGGCCGCGCCGCCGGCGTAAAACGCGGAGGAGCCGAGGTCGGCGAGGACAATGGCGGCGCCTCGCCAGAAGCTGATGAAAGACAGCGCGACCGTTGTCGCAACCACAACCTTGGGGGTAAGCGAGGAGGCCGAGGACGGAAGAGTACCTTCTCGGGATGACATCTATCGTTTTATTCTAACTTCTTATTCTACTCCTGAAGTTGAGGGAATTGGACCCGATAGGGAGTAGTCGCGAGGAGGTCCCCCTCACTTACGTTCGGGGCTGCAGCTATGTCCGGGGATACATCGCGCGAGCGGGGGGCAGGAATCGCGGCCCAAAAAAAGGCGCGACGGCCTTGAGGGCAGTCGCGCCTTTCGAGTGAGTACGGGGGTATGGCTTACTTCGCGCTGACGGATCCATTAAGGGATCGCGTGCGCAAAACTTCATCGACGGTCATCTCGCCTCGGGCTCTGACGTGCACATCTCCATCGCGATCGGGCTGCAGGGTTCCGTCCTCCAAGGCCTTAGCAGCGAGCGAGTTGCCTTCCGCGTCCAACTTGATGGTATCGCCTTCATATTCGAAATAAGGGCTGCGTTCGACGCGCATGGCGAACTGCGTGGTGGTGGCAGTGGCCGCGCAGGTCTTGGTCATCGAATGATAGGTTTTGTGACCTGCTTCACGGGAGGCCACTTCCTTCTGGTTATAACAGTCCGCGTCCATGAGTTTGCCGCTGAGTTGGGCGGCGTAGCACTGTGCGCCGGCCATGGAAACAGCGAGCCCAAACATAGCAAGTGCTTTCATCTGGCTTAAACCTCCTTACCGGTGAGGGAGGTGCAATCCGGGTGCCAAGAAGCGGGAAGCTGTGCATCTTCCGTCAGATACGCGGGGCGGCAGGGGGTCCGAAGGGAGGAATTGCCGGTGTTGCGAGGTAAAACGTGCCGAAAACGGCTCCGGCTAGAATCGGGCGGAAGTTTCGCGATAAGGGAGGTGTGAGCCGCTTCGCACAGGACGCGCAATCTCTGCTGGACGCCGCATCGGCTGCCTCTTCGCAGGGCGAGGAGTGCTCCGAGATGACGATTCTTATCGGCAGGGACGGCGGGATCCATATGGTGGCGAACTCGGATTGGCCCCTGGATTCGCTGGCTCGGGAGCATGGGGCGCGGTCGGCGTACCGGGTGAGCGGGAGCGGGGGCGCGGTGCGGGTGGAGGGTCGCGAGGGCGGGCAGCGGTGCGTGTTGGAGTCGAACTCGCCGGCGCGGGTGGCGCGGTTGTTGTTGGGGGTTTAGGGGCTTAGTCCTTGAACGGGACTTTCACCGGCGTGTAACTCCCAGGCTCAGCGGCATCGACGGCGGAGACAATCGCTTCTGCCACGAGCTTGACCATGGGCCATTGGGAATGCTCAAGCACGACCAGCGCGATTTTGCGTTCCTTGAGGTCCTGCTGGTATTGGATGTTCTTGTCGGTCGTGATGAAGAGATCGAAACCAGCTTTCTCCGCAGCCTCGATCAACTCTCCGTTGGAAAGCTCTTCCCAACCCCGCGCCCGCGCCTCTTCCACGGCGTGACCAGCAAGAAAAGCGGCGAGCCCTCGGGGAGTTCCGTTATCGAAGAGAATCAGCATCCCGCGGGAGGAATCGCGGGCTCGGGTGCGTGATCGAGAGAGCGGGCGACGAAGGCCATGAGGCTGTCCAGCTGTTCGCGGCTGACGGGGAATTGCTCCATGACTTCCTCGATGCTCATCCCCGCTTCGAGGTTTTCGAACAGAACTTTCACGGGTGTACGGGTTCCGCGCAACACCCAGGCTCCGCTGACTTTGCCGGGGATGCTTTCGACGGCGGGGCATTGGGACCAATCGAGCATCGGGGATCTCCTGGTTTCAGGGTAACTCGGCGGGGAAGCCGAGGGGAGTCCTACTTTTCCTTGATCTCGACGGTGGCGCCTTCGTGGATGGCGTCGGTGGGGTTCATGATGACGCGGTCGCCGGGCTCGAGGCCGGCGGTGACTTCTACTTCGGGGCCGTAGTCGCGGCCGAGGGTGAGTTTGTGGAAGTGGACTTTGTGGTCGTCCGCCGCGACGGCGGCTTGGGGGCCTTCGGTGCGGAAGAGGAGGGCTTCCGCGGGCAACCGGAGTACGTTCACCGTGTGAGGCAGGTGGAAGTGGGCTTTCGCGAACATGCCGGGCATGAGAGTGCCGGCCTTGTTATCGACCAACAGGATAGTGAGCATGGTGCGCGAGGAGGGATCGACTGCGTTGGCGCTGCTCTGGACTTTGGCGGGGAAGACTCGGCCGGGGAACTCTTCGACCAGAAGCTCGGCAGGCTGGCCGGTGCGGATGACGGGAGCGTAGGTTTGGGGGACGTCGACGAAGACGCGCAGGGTTTCGATTTGCGAGATGCGGAGGATTTCGTGCGCAGAGGTGGCGCTGCCGGCGCTGATGAGCGTACCGATGTCGGAGGCAGTGGAGTTGCGGTAGGTGACGACGCCGTCGAAGGGGGCTTCCATGCGGGCGTACTTCTTCATTTCCGTCAGGCGGCGCACGTTGGCTTCGTTGGCGGTGATGACGGATTGCTGGGCTCGGATGTTTTCCTCAGAAGCGTGGACGTTGGCCTGGCCGGACTCGGCGGCGGCGGTGGAGGTGTCCTTGTCTTGCTGGGAGGCGGCTCCGGAATCGGCCAGGGCCTGCATGCGCTTCGAGGTGGCTTGGGCGAGCTTCAGGGTGGCTTTCACGGATTCGAGATTCGCCTGGAGCTGGGCGAGCGCGGCCTGGGATTGCACGAAGGTGGCTTGGGCCTGGGCGATTTGCTGGTCGAGGTCGGGGGTGTCGAGCTCGAGAAGGAGCTGGCCTTTTTTGACACGGTCGCCAATCTCGACGTTGCGCTGCTTGATGTAGCCGTCGGTGCGGGCGTAGATGGGGGTCTCGTTGAGGGCGACGGTCTGGCCGGGGATTTCGACGGTGGCTTCGGAGGGAGCGAGCTTGACGCGGGCGACTTGGACGACCGGGACTTCTGATCCGGCGCTTTCGGCGGTGGTGGCGGCGAGTTTCTGGTCCTGCGCTTTGCGCTGGGAGAGTTCGTAGGTGACGCCGATGGCGAGCGCGAGGGCAAGCAGGAGCACCAGCACCAGGAAGCCGGTGTGGGAGGTCTTCTTGGTCCTAGGTTCCGCGGCTACGGTGGCGAATTCGGGTTCAGTATGCGGGTTTGCCGCCATTAGACTGCCTCAACACGATCGAAATTCTTAGGTGCGCTGTTGCGGAGAAGGCTGTAGACCACGGGAACAACAAACAGGGTGGCCACGGTGGCGAGCATCAGGCCGCCGATGACGGCCCGGCCGAGCGGAGCATTTTGTTCGCCGCCTTGGCCGAGGCCCAGCGACATGGGGATCATTCCGGCGAGCATGGCGATGGCGGTCATAATCACGGGTCGAAGACGGGTGCGGCCGGCGTGGAAGGCGGCTTCCAGGGGGTCCATGCCTTCGCGGCGAAGATCGTTGGCGAAGGTCACGAGAAGAATACTGTTGGCGGTGCCGACGCCAATACTCATGATCGCACCCATGAGGGCGGGGACGCTGACGGTGGTGTGGGTGAAGAAGAGCATGAGTAAGATGCCCGCGAGGGCTCCGGGGACGGCCATGAGGATGATGAACGGGTCAGTCCAGGATTGGAAATTGATCACCATCACGAAGTAGACCAGGATGATGGCGAAGATGAGTCCATAGCTCATACCGAGGAAGGAGGAGCGCATGGTCTCGACCTGGCCGCGGGTGTCGATGAAGCTTCCGTTGGGGAGCTTGGGGGTGTACTCCGCGATGACTTTGTCGACCTGGGCGGCGACGCTGCCGAGGTCGCGGTCCTGAACGTTGGCGTAGACGTCGAAGACAGGCTGGACATTGTAGTGGCTGACGACGGCGGCGGTGAGTCCGCGTTCGACGGTGGCCAGGTTGCTCAGCATTTGAGTGGACGCGCCGGCTACGGGATGGATGGGCGTGTTCATGATGGCCTGGGCCGAATCCATGCGGTAAGTGGGGGTTTGGACGGAGACGTTGTAATCGACGCCGTTGGCGGGATTGACCCAGTAGTTCGCGCCGGTCTGGAAGCTGGAGCTGAGGGAGATCAGCATGCCGCTGGCGACATCTTTTTGAGAGAAACCCATCTGGCTGGCGCGGTCACGGTCGACATTGACGCGCATCATGGGGACGTCGCGGAGCTGGTGCACGTGGACGTCGGCGGTGCCGGGGATGAGCGAGATGCGGTGCGACATTTCGGTGGCGAGCGCGAAATCCTTGTCGGTGTTGCGGAGAGGTCCGGCGATCTGGACGTCGATGGGAGCGGGCAGGCCGAAGTTCAGGATCTGTCCCACGATATCGGCGGGCTGGAAGAAGAAGGTCATGTCGGGGAACTGCTGGGGGAGCTCGCGGCGCATTTCGCGGATGTAATCCCAGGTGGAATGATGCTGGCCGGGGCGGAGGGAGACGAGAATTTCGCCGTCGTAGGTCCCGAGCGTGACGTTGTCGCCGAAGGAGAGATTGAAGGAGCTTTGCGGAAGGCCGATGTCGTCGAGAATGTCGGTGAGTTCTTCGGACGGGATGATCTGGCGGATGGCGGATTCGACGGAGACGAATTTCTGTTCGGTTTCTTCGATGCGAGAGCCGGTGGCGGCGCGAACGTGGAGGCGGATCTGGCCGGCGTCGACTTTAGGGAAGAAGTCGGCGCCGATGAACGTGTAGAGTCCGGCGCTGGCGGCGGAGACGACCAGGAAGGCGGCGACGACGAGGGCACGGTGGTGGAGGGCGGATTCGAGGATGCCGCTATAGCCGTCGCGGAGTTTTTCGAAGCCCTTGTGGAAGGCGTGGTGGAGTTTCCAGATGATGCCGGCGTCGGTCACATCGGCTTCGCCGTCGGGGCCTTGATAGAGGCGCAGCTCGGCGGGGAGGAGGAAGCGGACCATCGTGGGGATCAAGGTGCGGGAAAGAAGATACGACGCGCCCATGGCGAAGGCGACGGCCATCGCGAGAGGGGTGAAGAGATATTTGGCGGTTCCGGTGAGGAACGAGACGGGCACGAAGACGATGCAGATGCAGAGGGTGGAGACGAAGGCGGGGACGGCGATCTGCTGCGCGCCATCGAGAATGGCGGGGACGATGGCTTTGCCGAGCCCTAGATTGCGGTGGATGTTTTCGATTTCGACGGTGGCGTCGTCGACCAGGATGCCCACGGCGAGGGCCATGCCGCCGAGGGTCATGATGTTGATGGTCTCGCCCATGAGGTAGAGGATGGCGAGCGAGGTGAGGATCGAGAGAGGGATGGAGATACAGACGATCAGAGTGCTGCGCCAGCTGCCGAGGAAGAGCAGAATCATCAGGCCGGTGAGGATGGCGGCGGCGGCGGCTTCCTTGAGCACGTCTTCGATCGCAGCGCTGACAAAGATGGACTGATCGAACAGCTGGTTCACTTTCATGCCGGGAGGCAGGGTGGAGAGGACACGCGGCAGGACAGACTTGATCCGCTGGACAACTTCGAGAGTGGAGGCTCCGCCGTTCTTCAGCACCATCATCAGCGCGCCGCGTTTGCCGTTGTGGCGAACGACGTTAGTCTGCACGCTATAGCCGTCGCGGACTTGGGCGACGTCGCGCATATAGATGGTGCTGCCGTTAATGCTTTTGAGCGGGAGGCGATTGAAGGCTTCGACGACGGTGGGGGTGTTGTTCATCTCCACTCGATATTCGCGGGAGCCGATTTTCGCACTTCCGGTGGGGAGGATCACACTCTCGGAGTTGAGGGCGGAGGAGACGTCGGTGGCGGAGAGTCCGCGGGCGAAGAGCGCGTGCGGGTCGATATCGACCATGATGTTGCGCTGCTTGCCTCCGTAGGGCGGCGGTACGCTGGCGCCTTGGATGGTGGCGAGCTGGGTACGGACAAAATTGTTGCCAAGGTCATAGACTTCCTGCTCACTCAGGGTGTCGCTGGAGAGTCCGAGTTGCAGAACGGGGACAGCTCCGGCGTTGTAGCGAAGAATCTGCGCGGGGCGCGCGCCTTCGGGCAGGAAGCCGAGCTGCGAGTTGGTTTGCGCGGCGATTTGTCCGACGGCGGCTTCGATTTTGGCGTTGGGGTGGAAGTAGACGCGGATGAGGGAGATTCCCGCCAGCGATTGCGATTCGATGCGTTCGATATCGTTGACGGTGGTGCTCATGCCGCGCTCGCTGCGGGTGGTAAAGATCTCGGACATGTCTTCGGGCGAGAGGCCGTTGTACTGCCAGATCACGTTGACGATGGGGATGTTGATTTCGGGGAAAATGTCGGCGGGCATACGCACCAGGGCGAGGCCGCCGGCGAGAACGATCGCGAGCGCCATCACCACAAAGGTGTAGGGTCGGCGCAGCGCAAGCCTGACAATCCACATAAAAAGGCTACTTTTATTAGACAGCGAGGTATGAAGGCGAGTCTACTTGCCATCCGGCATACGGATTTACGGCCAGGATGGTTCGCCAAGATCCATCCTTTCAACAATATACGGAGATGTGGTGTGATAGGAATCTATGGATTTGAAACTAACCGGAAAAGTGGCGATGGTGGCAGGGGCGAGTCGCGGGTTGGGGTTCGCGGTGGCTCGGGCGCTGGCGAGGGAGGGGGTGGAGGTTTCGATCTCCTCGCGGAAGGAGGAGGCGATTCGCGCGGCGGGCGCGAAGATTGAGGCGGAGACGGGGCGGAAAGCGCTGACGATGGTGGTGGATGTGCGGTCGGCCGCGGCGATCGAGGGCTGGTTCCGGGCGACGGCGGAGCGGTTCGGGGGCGTGGATTTGCTGTATCCGAATGCGGGCGGACCTCCGGCGGGGCCGGTTCTGAAATTTGACGATGCGGCCTGGCAGGATGCGTTCGAGGTGCTGCTGCTGAGCACGATCCGGATGATTCGGCTGGCGGTACCTTCGATGGCGGCTCGGGGCGGCGGCTCGATTGTGCTGCCGACGTCGACGGCGGTGAAGGAGCCGATCGGAAATTTGTCCTTGTCGAGCGTGATGCGGACGTCGGTGGCGGCGTTGTCGAAGACGCTGGCGGGGGAGCTGGCTCCGCAGAAGATCCGGGTGAATCAGTTGATTCCGGGGAGGATTCACACGGACCGGGTGGAGGAGATCGACGGGGAGAACGCGAAGCGGGCGGGGATTCCTATTGAGGAGCAGCGGAAGAAGATGGCGGCTACGATTCCGATGGGCAAGTATGGGGATCCGGATGGGTTCGCCAAGGCGGCGGTGTTCTTGTTTTCGGATGCGGCGTCGTATATCACGGGGGCGAGTTTGCAGGTGGATGGTGGGCTGCTGAAGGGGATCTGAAAAAATTAGCCACGAATAAACACGAAGGAACACGAATCATGCGCGGGGCAGGCGTCGCAGCGGGGCTCCGAGCGGCGGCAGAGTTCCTGGCCGTGGAGTTTCAGGAGTTGGTGGGCGGTGATCAAGGGGGCGCATTGGTCTCTCACTTCGGCGGCGAGCGCCTTTTGCAGATTGCGGTAGGTGGTGAAGTAGCTTTTTTGCTCCTTTGCGAAACCGTAGCGGGTTAGGACTCTCACTCCGTTGGATTCGAGGGCTAAAGAGGGGTGGGCTCCGGTGAAGAGGAGGATTTTCTCGGCGCCGGGGACTCCGATGGCGGGGAATGCCGCGAGGGCTTTGCGGGCTTTGACGAAGTCGAGTTGGAGGACGGGTTTCAGGTTGCCGGAGAAGTCGTCGCGGACCAGGCGCGCGGCTTCCTGCAGGCGGCGCGCGCGGAGCTCGGGGAAGATGCCGCCGAGTGCGGTGATGCGCGACAGTTCTTCCACGGAGGCGGTGAGCAGATCGGCGGGGTTCGTGCCCACTTGTTGCTTGAGTTCGCGGAAGGCTCGCTCGCGGCGATCGTCGGAGACCAGGTAGGCAATGTTCTCATAAAGGATGAGCTCGAAGGGGTCGCGCTTGGGCGGAGGCAGCGGTTTGCCGTAGTGTTTCGCCAGGATTGACAGGAGCTTTGTGAAGTCGCTCACGTTGCTATGCTGAACAGTATGACGAAACTTACCCTGAGCTTGGGTAGCCTCCTCTTCGGCGCAGCGATCGCTTCGGCACAGGTCTCTCCCGACACTGTTGTGCTTACCGTCGGCAACGAGAAGATCACGCAGAAGCAGTTCGAGCTGATTGTCGCGACGCTGCCGGAGCAGGCTCAGGCGCAGGCGAGCAGTCCGGAGGGACGGCGCGCAATCGCGGACCGGCTGGCGGAGCTGAAGACGCTGGCGCAAGAGGGCCGCTCGCGGAAGCTGGACCAGAAGCCGGAGATCGCGGCGCAGCTTTCGTTGGAGGCGGACCAGGTGCTGGCGGGGGCGGTGTATCAAAGTTTGGGGTCGGCCGATGAGGCCGCGATGCACGCTTACTACGACGCGCATAAGGCTGACATGGAGCAGGTGCATGCGCGGCATATTTTGATCCGGTTCCAGGGGTCGCAGGTGCCGATTCGGACCGGGCAGAAGGATCTGAGCGACGCCGAGGCGTTGCAGAAGACGAAAGATCTGCGGGCGAAGCTGGTGGCGGGCGCGAAGTTCGAGGAGCTGGCGAAGGCGGAGAGCGATGACGTCGGGTCGGGATCGAATGGCGGGGATCTCGATACGTTCGGACACGGGGCGATGGTGAAGCCGTTTGAGGATGCAGCGTTCTCGATTAAGGTCGGTGAAGTGAGCCAGCCGGTGAAGAGCGACTTTGGGTATCACTTGATTCTGGTGGAGAGCAGGACTTCGAAAACCTTTGAGCAGGCCAAGGCGGAGATCGAGAAGGCGGTGGGTCCGGATGCGGCGCAGAAGGGGCTGGACGAGCTGAAGAAGAAGACCACGGTGGTGTATAACGACGCGTTCTTCGGCAAATAGGGATCGGCGTTAACATCGAATTAGAAGCATGACGCTGGCTGCGCTGGATCTTCAAAAGCATCTGCCTGCGACGATTACCGCTCCGGGGTTGACCGAGGCGGAGTTCCTGGATCTGTGTTCCGAATTTCCAGATTGTTTTCTGGAGTACACCACGGATGGAACAGTTCTGATCATGCCTCCTCCGGATCCTGAAACGAGCGCGGGTGTCGCGAGGATTGTAAAGCAACTCGGGAACTGGTCGGATCGGGACGGGCGGGGTATTGTGATGGGTCCGGACGGCGGATTCTTCCTTCCGGACGGCTCGCGGCGTTCGCCCGATGCGGCGTGGTTCGATGCGGCTCGGTGGCGGGCTGCGAAGATGCCGCAGACGCGGTTTCCTGTTTTTGCTCCAGAGTTCCTGATCGAGGTACGTTCGGCCCAGCAGCGGGCGGTGGGGCTTCGCGAGAAGATGCTGGAGTACATCGCGAACGGCGTGCAACTGGGGTGGTTGATCGATCCGCAGGAACGGACCGTGACGATTTACCGGCCGGGTGGCGAGGCGGAGGTGCTCTCGGCGCCGAGCTCGGTTTCCGGCGAGGGGCCTATCGGAGGCTTCATTCTCCACTTGGACGGGATTCTGTAGTTCCTGCTCATAGCGCACCTTCTCATAGGGCCCCGAGGTAGAAAAAGCGCGCTACGAAAATCGCCGCCAGGACGTAGACCAGCCAAT
This sequence comes from Bryobacteraceae bacterium, assembly GCA_036498815.1. GTDB lineage: Bacteria > Acidobacteriota > Terriglobia > Bryobacterales > Bryobacteraceae > Palsa-187. The sequence continues at coordinate 88,139 of DASYET010000016.1, forward strand.
CCTTCTTTTGAAATTCGCCGCGGGCCAGGCGCAGGATCGCGTAGGCGGTGAAGCCGAAGGAGAGGCCGGTGGCGATGCTGAAGGTAAGCGGGATCGTCACTATCGTGAGAAACGCGGGGATGGCGATTTGGGGCTCATTCCAGCGGATCTCGGCCACGTGAGAGAGCATCAGGGAGCCGACCAGGATCAGCGCGGGGGCGGTGGCGGCGCTGGGGACGGCTCCGATTAGCGGCGCTACGAAGAGGGCTGCGGCGAAGAGCAGGCCGGTCACGATCGCGGTGACTCCGGTGCGGCCTCCGGCCACGACTCCGGCGGCGCTTTCGATATAGCTGGTTACGGTGGAGGTTCCGGCCAGGGAGCCGGCGATGGTCGCGAGGGCATCGGAGATGAGGATGCGGCTCAGGCGCGGGATGCGGTTGGCTTCATCGAAGAGTCCGGCCTTTTTTCCTACGCCGACGAGGGTGCCGATGTTGTCGAAGAGGTCGACGAAGAGGAAGACGAAGACGATTTCGAGCAAGCCGATGTGGGCGGCGGCTCGGATGTCGAGCTTGCCGGCGGTGGCGGCGATGTCGGAGATGCGGTAGGTTTCGGGGGCCCATTTCACCAGGCCGAAGGCGATTCCGGCTAGGGTGGTGCCGAGGATTCCGAGGAGCATGGCGGCCCGGACTCGCCAGGCCATGAGGGCGGAGGTTAGGGCGAGGCCGAAGAGCGCGAGGGCGGCGTTCTTATCGTGCAGGTTGCCGAGCGTGACGAGGGTGGCGGGACTGGCGGCGACGATTCCGGCATTGCGGAGGCCGATTAAGGCGATGAAGAGTCCGATCCCGGCGGCGACGGCGGCGTAGAGTTCGGTGGGGATGGCTTCGACGATTAACTGGCGGACGCCGACGGCCGTGAGCAGGAGAAACGCTACGCCGGAGAGGAAGACGGCGCCCAGGGCGGTCTGCCAGGAGACACCCATTCCTTTGACGATGGTGTAGGCGAAGTAGGCGTTGAGGCCCATGCCGGGGGCAAGGGCGATGGGGTAGCGGGCGAAGGCTCCCATGAGGATGCTGCCGAAGGCCGCGCAGAAGCAGGTGGCGGCGACGACGGCCTGGAAGGGCATGCCGGCGTCGTGCAGGATGGAGGGATTGACGAACACGATGTAGGCCATCGTGACGAAGGTGGTGGCTCCGGCGAGGATTTCGGTGCGCCAGGTGGTTTGGAGGCGGTCGAATTCGAAGTAGCGTTCGAGGCTCCGGCGCATGCGGGCTATTGTAGGCGATTTCAGAGGCGCAGGCGGAGGACTTTTCGTCCAAGGAACGCGGTGGCCGCGAGGATGAGAAGCTCTTCGGCAAATTCGCCGGCTCGGAGAGGTTGGGGCGCGAGGGGGCGATGGAAACGGGGGCGCTCGTTCTTGAAGAGGAGGGCAGGGCGCGATCTTTCGAAGGACCACACGGCGGCGATGATCAGCGCGGCGACGGTGGCGAGGAGGGCGAGTCGCAGGAGGATATTGAGGAGGGTTCGGGGAAGGGCCGGAGGCGGAAGCATCGTTATCGGAGGCACCGCTTGGCGGCGGCGAGGAACCAGTTCCAATTTAACGCAAGGTGAAGTCCGGCGAAGAGCCAGACGATGGTGGAGGCCTGATTATGGAGCTGCCTCCAGCGGAAGTCGCCTGCGGCGTTGGTGAATCCGAGGGCGGGCACGGCGACCTCGGAGATCTTCCATCCGGAGAAGAGGACGGTGGCGGCGCTGGCGAAGAGGCACGCGTTCAGGAAATAATTCAGGCGGGTGCGGGTGGAGTGGGCCGCCGCGAGCCGGCGGGAACTGGTGGCGATCCAGGTCCAGGAGAGCAGCAGATGGATCAGGATCAGGCCGGTGACGGCCAGGGCGAGCCACTCATGGAGGGAGAGCCCGGTGAAGCTGACGGATTCCAGGGCGCACATCGAGATCAGCAGGGTCAGATCCAGCCAGAAGATGATGTGAGTGCGCGAGATGGGGGAGCCTCCTGGGTTGAGACACCGGGTTGGCTACGGAAGTTCCATTGGCGAGCCTACTGGGAATCCGGTGGGCCTTAGTACTATTCTGATACTCCGGGGCTAATACTCCTCGTAGTCCCTGCCGATAGACACCTGAAGCATAATTCGAGTGGCTACCGATATCAAACCAGACCCGCCGAGGACCCTGGCGCCCTTTAGCCGCGCTCCACGCGCTCCCAATTGGGACGACGTGCTGGAGGACGCGGCGCAGGCTCCGACGATTCTCATCGTCGACGACATCGATCTGAATCGCCGCCTGTTGAAGGCGATGCTCAAGACCGCGCCGTATCACATTCTGGAGGCGAAGAGGCCTTCAGAAGCATTCTCCATCATGGATCGCGAGAAGGTGGATCTGCTGATCGTGGATCAGGCGATGCCAGAAATGAGCGGCACGGACTTCTGCGCGCTGGTGAAAAATGACCGGCGAACGCAACTGATTCCGGTGCTGGTGACGACGAGCGTGCAGGGCGTGGATAACGAGGTCGCCGGTTTTGAATCGGGCGCGGACGAGTTTCTGATCAAGCCGCTGCATCCGGCGCTGGTGCGGACTCGCATCCGGTCGATGTTGCGGAACAAGGCGCTGGTGGATTCGCTCGAAGAAGCGGAGACAATTCTGTTCGCGCTGGCGCAATCGGTGGAGCATCGGGACCGCTATACGGGGTTGCACTGCGAACGGCTGGCGACGTACGGAATCGCGCTGGCGCAGGCTTTGGGGCTCTCGCGGCGGGAGCAGCAGGCGCTCTACCGGGGCGGGTATCTGCACGACATCGGCAAGATCGTCATTCCGGATTCCATCCTGTTCAAGAAGGGCCTGCTCACGGAAGAAGAGTGGCAGATCATGCGGCAGCATACGATTCGGGGCGAAGAGATTTGCCGTCCGATGAAGACGCTGGCTCCGGTGCTGCCGATTATTCGCAGCCATCATGAGCGGTGGGATGGGACGGGTTATCCGGACCGTCTGGCGGGCGAGGATATTCCCTTGCTGGCACGCATCCTGCAAGTGGCGGATATTTACGATGCGCTGACGACGGCGCGTCCGTATAAGCCGGCGTTTCCGCACGAGCACGCGATCGAGATCATGCTGGAGGAATCGCGGCGCGGCTGGCGCGATCCCGAACTGGTGCCGCTATTCGCGCAGGTGATGGATCGGGCAGCGGACGCAGGAGACGCATTCTGGTCCGGCGGCGAAGGCATGCAGGAATCGCTGGCCAATATGGGCCGGGAACTTTCTAAGTAATCCCCCTCACCCCTTCGCCGTTCCTTCGGCGGATTTCCGGGGCGCCGCCGTTTGCAGTTTGTAACAGCGGTATAATCACTCCAGAACCATGGAAGAACTGAAGCGGAAGCTCCAGGACGAGATCAACGCTCTGGAGACGGAGCTGCGTATAGAACTTCCCCGGGAAATCGCGAAAGCCCGCGCTCACGGCGATCTCAGTGAAAACGCTGAGTATCACGCCGCGAAGGAGCGTCAATCGTACGTCCAGGCGAGAGTGGGACAGCTGGCCAACCGCCTGCGCGATCTGTCCATGATCGACATGACGAAGATTCCGCACGACCGTGTGGGACTGGGTTCCACCGTGGTGGTGCTGGATCTGATCAAAGACGTCAAGATGAATTACAAGCTGGTGACCAGCGAAGACGTGGACGTTTCCAAGGGCTTGATCTCCACCAGTTCTCCCATCGGGAGGGGATTGCTCGGCAAACAGGTAGGCGATACGGTTAAGATACAGATTCCGGACGGGAGTCGGGAGATGGAGATCATCGAGCTGCTCACCATCCACCAGCAAGGATCAGAAGCACAGAAGTGACGTTTACCGGAGCCATCGGCGCGGCGTGCAAGAAGCTGCTGGTGCTAATTGTGCGCGGACTGGCGCTCTCGCGGATTCATCCGAACGTGCTGACATTCCTCGGCCTGGTGATCAACGTGGTGGCCGCGTGGATGCTGGCGATGGGACAGTTCCGCTGGGGCGGCGCGGTGATCATCGGCGCGGGGCTGTTCGACATGGTCGACGGGCGCGTGGCTCGCGAAACGAATCGCGTGACGCGGTTCGGCGGGTTTTTCGATTCGGTGCTGGACCGGTACTCCGATCTGGGGCTGCTGGTGGGCATGCTGGTTTGGTATGGGTCGATTAATCGACCGTTTTACGTGGTGCTCACGGCGCTGGCGATGACCGGGTGCGTGATGGTGAGCTACACACGCGCGCGGGCGGAGAATTCGATCCCCACGTGCAAGGTGGGGTTCATGGAGCGGCCGGAACGCGTGGTGCTGATGATTATCGGCGCGTTGTTCGACAAGATGGCTCCGGTGTTGTGGGTGATCGCGGTGCTGGCGAACTGGACGGTGGTGCATCGCATGGTGTTCACCTGGCAGGAAGCGAAGCGGCTGGAAGAAGCGCAGTTGCGTCCGGCGGGCGTGCGGGCGGCGGGCCAGTAATCCGCTCTTCAGAATCCTCTCATAACGGCTATACTGAGGGAGTTCCCCTTTGGAAGGCTCCCCATGGTAGGTCGTACAGTCCATCAATATCAGCTCCTTGAAAAACTAGGATCCGGAGGCATGGGCGATATTTACAAAGCCCAGGACACCCGGCTGAATCGTTTTGTCGCCGTGAAAGTGCTGACCAGCGCCGCCACGGGCGATCCGGAACGCCGCCGCCGTTTTATCCAAGAGGCGCAAGCCGCGTCCGCCCTGAATCATCCGAACATCATTACGATTCACGACATCATCTCGGAAGGCGACACCGAGTTCATGGTGATGGAATTCGTCGCGGGCAAGACTTTGGCGGATTTGATTCCCAAAGGCGGCCTGCGCGTGCCGCAGGTGTTGAAGTATAGCGTCCAGATGGCGGATGCGCTGCAAGCGGCGCACACAGCGGGCATCGTGCACCGCGACCTGAAGCCCGGCAACGTCATGGTGACCGAAGCGGGGCTGGTGAAGGTGTTGGATTTCGGTTTAGCGAAGCTGACGGATCGCGGGCCGATCAGCACGGTGGGCGGTCCGGACGACCGGACGCAGACGATCGCGTCGGCGCCGTTGACGGTGGAAGGCTCGATCATCGGCACGGTGAGTTACATGTCGCCGGAGCAGGCGCAGGGGAAGAAAGTCGACACGCGGAGCGATATTTTCTCATTCGGCGTGGTGCTGTATGAGATGGCCACGGGGGCTCGGGCGTTTTCGGGAGAATCGGCACTGAGCACTTTGTCGGCGATTCTGCGCGACGACGTAAGGCCGATGGCGGAGACGGCTCCGGACGTACCGCAGCAATTGGAACTGGTGATTGCGCGGTGCCTGAAGAAGACGCCGGACGACCGCTGGCAGACGATGAAAGACGTGCAGATGGCGCTGGCGGCGCTGAAGCACGAATCGGATTCCGGCGTGCTGTATCGCGCGCGCCTTTCAGAGATTCAACCTCCTGCTACGGCTGCCGCGGTTGCGGCGAAGGTTGCCGCTAAGCCCGCAGCCATGCCGCCCCCGGTTGCTTCGCCGGCGGGTGGCAAGAAGATGTCGGCTCCGGTGCTGGCGAGTATCGTCGGAGGCGTGCTGCTGCTGGCCGCTCTCGGCGCGGGCGGGGTGGTGTGGAACAAGCATCGCAAGCAGGTACAGGCCGATCAGGAAGCGGCAGCGGCCGCGGCGGCGTTGACTCCTCCGCCGCAGCCCGCCCCGGCTCCGGCACCGGAACCTCCGCCTCCGGATCCCGCGACGCTTCCGCCGCCGGATGCGACGCTGACCAATGACAGCATCATCGAGATGGCGCAGGGCAAGGTGTCGCCGACCGTGATCATGAGCCAGATCCGGGCCTCGAAGACGACGAACTTCGTGTTCTCCCCGGCCGAGCTGGTCCGGCTGACGAAGGCCGGGGTGACGGACAGCGTCATCGAACAGATGCGGAACCCGAAGAAGGTGGTGGCGGTGGCGACTCCGCCGGTTCCTACGCCTCCGGCGGGGAACAAGAGCGGCGCGCCGCAAGTTTCGCCGCAGCCTTCGTCTCCCCAAACGCCGACTCCGCAGACTCCGGTGCAACCGGCTCCGGTGGCACAACCGGTTCCGCAGCCGACCTCGCAGGCTCCACCGCCTCAGGCTCCGAAGGCTCCGGCGGGGATGCCGGTAGCGGTGAAGGACGGAATGCCGTTCACCATCCTGCTGGCGGAGACGGTGCCCGACAAGGTGGAAGAAGGGCGTCCGCTGCGCTTCACCGCGGCTGCGGATTTCAAAGTGGGCGATGCCGTCGTGGTGGCGAAGGGAGCGGTGGTGATGGGAGCCATCGCGGAAGTGCCCGGCAAGAAGATCCTGGGCGCCTTCGGCGGCGGCAAGATGACGCTGAAGCTGACTGACGCGGTGGCGGTGGACGGGCACAAGATCGCCGTGCGCGCTCTGCAAGCTCGCCGCGCAGAGGGAACGTTCCGCCAAGTGGAGCCGCAGGGCAAGCAGAAGGTGAAGGACATTACGGCTCCGGCGGGCACCGAGTACATCGCTTACGTGGATGGGGACCAGACGGTCAACGTCCGCAAGTGAGCTCGTAAATGAGCGCTCACCTTTTCGATCCGCTGACGATTCGCGGCGTGACGTTTCCGAATCGGATTGCGGTTTCGCCCATGTGCGAGTACTCGTCTGTGGACGGGTTCGCGAATGACTGGCATCTGGTCCACTTAGGGAGCCGCGGTGTGGGCGGGGCGTCGGTGGTGTTCACCGAAGCTACTTCGGTGTCGCCGGAGGGCCGCATCAGCCCGGTGGATCTGGGCATCTGGAAAGATGCGCACATCGAGATGCTGGCGCGGATCGCGAAGTTCCTGGCGGGCCAGGGGTGCCTGTTCGGAGTGCAACTGGCGCATGCGGGCCGCAAGGCGAGCACGGCGGCTCCATGGGAGGGCATGGGTCCGGTGGCGCCAGCGGATGGAGGTTGGATTCCGATCGGGCCGAGCGCGATTCCTTTTTCCGAGAAACACGTGGTGCCGGTCGAGATGACGGAGGCCGACATCGCGCGCGTGACGCGGGATTTCGGCACGGCGGCCACGCGGGCTCTGGAAGCCGGGTTCCGGGTGGCGGAGATTCACGCGGCGCACGGGTACCTGTTGCAGGAGTTCCTCTCGCCGATCAGCAATCAGCGCACGGACCGGTATGGAGGATCGTTCGAGAATCGCATCCGCATGCTGTTGGAGGTGACGGCGGAGGTCCGCCGGGTGTGGCCGGAGCGGCTGCCGCTGTTTGTTCGGATCTCTGCGACGGATTGGGATGAGCGCGGGTGGACGGTGGACGAATCGGTGGAGCTGGCGCGGAGGCTGGGGCCGCTGGGCGTAGATTTGCTCGATTGCTCTTCCGCGGGAAATATTCCACAGCCTGCGCACATTCCGTTCGGGTCCGGCTATCAGACGGCGATGGCGGACCGGATTCGGCGCGAGTCGGGGATGCGGACGGGAGCGGTCGGCATGATCACGTCCGCGGCGCAGGCGGAGCACATCGTGTTCACGGGGCAGGCGGACATGGTGCTGATCGCGCGGGAGATGCTGCGGGATCCGTATTTTCCGCTGCGGGCGGCCAAAGAGCTGGAGCAGAAGATCGCATGGCCGAGGCAGTATTCGCGGGCGGCTCCGAAGGGGTCGGCGATGCGGGAGCCGCTGGAGTAGACGTTTATTTCACTCGCCGTGTGAATAGGTGCGCTTCCATCGCTCCCAGTTTGGTTTCAAGAGTGGAAGGATGGCGCGGAGGTTGAGTCGTACGTGATCGTGAGTCGTCATCGGGTAAGGAAACGACACTAACCATACGCCCCAACGATCCTCGGCGATAGGCAGGATTTCAGTGAAGTTCTGTTCGTGCCCGACGCTCCAAACGAGCCCTGCTCGACTATTATCGGGGGCTACAACGAAGGCGTCTCCTTCATTGGATTCCCCGGCCTCGAAATCAGTGATCATGCCGAATAGGAAGCCGTCGACTTCTACGTCGGTCAGAATCCTAAATCCGTGATAGACCGGGGCGCCCGGGGGTTTCGAGAGGAAGCCCGGAACCTCCTTCTTGGTGCTCTTGGCAGTGTAGTCGATGGCCAGCAGACGGCCGGGAGGTGAATCTTTGGCCATCGCGGCTCACTTCTCCAATAAGAAATTGCCGGCGAACAGCGCGTCGATTCCCGACGAGTAGAAGCTGCGGACGGCGTCGCGGGGGGTGGAGACTAAAGGGTCGCCGAAGAGGTTGAAGCTGGTGTTGTAGAGCACCGGGAGTCCGGTGGACTTGCCGGCTTCGAGCAGCAGGCGGTGGAACAGCGGGTTCTCCTGCGCGTCGACGGCATGGACTCGGACGAAATCCGTGCCGAGGATCGCGGCTTCGAAGGTTTTTCGGTGGGCGTCACGGACGCGGCCGACGGTGGCAAGGTTGCGGGCGTTGGGGCCGACGTCGAAATATTTCTCAGCGAGCTCGGCGGGGACCGAGGCCGCGAACTTGCGGAAGGGCTCACGGTGCTTGATGTAGACGTTGAGATTCTCGCTGGAGTAGCGGTCGAGCGGGGAGGCAAGGATGCTGCGATTGCCGAGGGCGCGGGGACCGAACTCCATGCGGCCTTGCATCCACGCGAGGATTTTATTTTCGCCGAGCAGCTTTACGGCGCGCGTGAGCATTTCGTCGGTGGAGCGCAGGTATTGGAAACGCAGCTTGCAGTTTTCGAGGACGGTTTTGATCTCTTCAGCAGAGTAACTGGGGCCGAGGAGGAGGCTGCCTTTACTGGTGCGGCGCGTGTGATGGCGCACCTGGTGCCACACCTGGAACACTGCGCCGAGCGCGGTTCCCGCATTGCCCGCGGCGGCCTGGACGAAGACGTTTTTCCATTTGCCACTGTGTTCGAGGCGCTCGACGAGAAGGGCGTTGAAGAAGAGACCTCCGGCGAGGCACAGATTATCGCCCGTGCCGGCGAGCGCGAGCACGGCTTCTTCGACCGCGGCCTGGACTCCATGGGCGATGTGGGGGGCGAGGTCGGCGGGGATTTTGGCGGCGTCGGAGAGGCCCAGCTTTTCGAAGAGGCGCGCGCCGAAGCCGCCGTGGGTCTGGCGGCTGCCATCGAAGAAGGCGGAGTCGAGGCGCGCGGAGGGGCCGACGAGTTCCCGGAACAGGGCGACGAAGCGGTCATCGCCGGAGGTGGAGAGCCACTGGACTTTGTGCTCATCGGCACCCGCGGTGAAGCCGAGCAACTCGGTAATGGCACTGTAGAGGCGGCCGAGGGAGTCGGGGAAATACCACTCCTTCTCTAACTGGAGTTGCTGTTCCTTGGACGCGCGGAAGAGGGTGCCGCAGCGGAAGTCGCCGGAGTGATCGAGCGTGAGGACGGTGGCTTCGTCGAAGGGCGAGGCGAAGAAGGCGGAGGCGGCGTGGGCCTGGTGATGCTCCACCACGACGATTTCGGCCTTGGGAAATTGTGCGCGCAAGGCGAGGTGGAACAGGGACTCGGGTCCACCGGGGAAGGGTCGGGCGACGGCGACGCATTCGACGTCGTCGTGCGTGGCCCCGGCCATCCGCAGGCATTCCTCGATGCTTGCTTGCGGCATCTGACCGTGGCGCGGGCCGCGGACCAGCTTCGCTTCCTCCACGGCGGCTTTGAGCTCACCGTTCTTGAGTACCGCGCAGGCGGCGTCTCCCAGCAATCCTCCGATGCCAAGTATGACCATTTATTATTTTGTTTTCTTTTCGATTTTTGCCCAGGTGTCGCGCAGGGCTACGGTACGGTTGAAGACCAGTTTCTGCGGGGTGGAATCTTTATCGGCGCAGAAATAACCTAAGCGTTCGAACTGATAGCTGACGCCGAGGGCAGCGGAGGCGAGGCTCGGCTCGACCTTGCAGTCTTGCACGACTTCGAGCGATCGCGGATTGAGGAGGTCGGTGAACTGTTGACCTTCTTCAAGCTCGTTGGGATTTTCCTTGGTGAAGAGAGTTTCGTAGAGGCGCGCTTCGGCGTCCAGGGCGTGGGCGGCGGAAACCCAGTGGATGGTGGCCTTCACTTTGCGGCCGTCGGGCGGGGCGTTGCCACCCTTGGTGGTGGGGTCGTAGGTGCACCGGAGCTCGGTCACCTGGCCGGTCGCGTCCTTGATCACTTCCTTGCAGGTGATGTAGTAGCCGTAGCGGAGGCGCACTTCGCGGCCGGGGGCGAGGCGGAAGTATTGCTTGGGCGGATCTTCGCGGAAGTCGTCCTGTTCGATGTAGAGCTCGCGCGAGAAGGGGACGGTGCGGTTGCCGGCGGAGGCGTCCTCGGGGTTGTTCACGGCGTCCATTTGTTCGACTTGGCCTTCGGGGTAGTTCTCGATCACTACCTTCAACGGGTTTAGGACGGCCATGACGCGGAGGGCGCGGCGGTTGAGATCGTCGCGGACGTGATATTTCAGGAGACCGAGCTCGGTGGTGCCGTTGGTTTTCGAGACTCCCAGGCTGCCGGCGAAATTGCGCAGAGACTCCGGGGTGTAGCCGCGGCGGCGCATACCGGAGATGGTGGGCATACGGGGATCGTCCCATCCGGAGACGTACTTGTCCTGGACCAGTTTGAGCAGCTTGCGTTTGCTGAGCAGAGTATAGGTGAGGTTAAGGCGATCGAACTCGATTTGCTGCGGATGATAGATGCCGAGCTGCTCGACGTACCAGTCGTAGAGCGGGCGGTGGTCTTCGAACTCCAGGGTGCAGATGGAGTGCGTGATGCCTTCGATGGAATCGCACTGGCCGTGCGCGAAGTCATACATCGGGTAGACGCACCAGGTGTTGCCGGTGCGGTGATGCTCGGCGCGAAGGATGCGGTACATCACAGGGTCGCGCAGGTTCAAGTTCGCGGACGCCATGTCGATCTTGGCGCGCAGGGTCTTGGAGCCGTCGGGGAACTCGCCTTGGCGCATACGCTCGAAGAGGTCGAGGTTTTCTTCGTTGGAGCGGTTGCGGTAGGGGCTCTCCTTGCCGGGCTCGGTGAGGGTGCCGCGAGTCTGGCGGACTTCTTCGGCGGTCAGGTCGCAGACGTAGGCTTTGCCGGCTTTGATCAGTTGCACGGCCCAGTCGAAGATTTGCTGGAAATAATCGGACGCGTAGAGGGGCTGGCCTTCCCATTTGCCGCCGAGCCAGGTGACGTCTTCGATGATGGAATCGACGTACTCGACTTCTTCCTTTGAAGGATTGGTGTCATCGAAGCGCAGGTTGCACTTGCCGCCGAATTCCTTGGCGAGTCCGAAGTTGATGTGGATCGACTTGGCGTGGCCGACATGCAGGTAGCCGTTCGGCTCCGGTGGAAAGCGCGTGTGCACGCGTCCCCCGTATTTATTGGTTTCGAGGTCTTCGAGGATGGTATCCCGGATAAAGTTGGACGGTCCGGGAGCGGGCGTGGTCATAGTTTCTATTCTCGCGTTAAACGGACGGCTGCAGCAGCATGGCTATTGCTTTGCCGATTCGATCCAGGCATGCTTCGCGGCCGAGGACTTGCAGGGTCTCAAAGAGCGGGGGCGCGACTTTGCGTCCGCACACGGCGACTCGGATGGGCTGGAACATCTGGCCGGTTTTCACTTTTAACTTGGACGCTCCGGCGCGGAGGGCGGCGTCGAGCGCGTCGTGGGTGAACTCCGCGGTACTCAGGATCTCGCGGGCTTCTTCGAGGACCTTGGCGGCCATGGCGGCGTCGCCCTTTTGCGGGATCAGTTCCGCGCAGTCGTAGGGCGGGAGGTCTTTGACGAAGAAGAAGTCGGCTGTGGTGGCGACGTCGCGGAGGAGTTGGATGCGCTCCTGGATCAGCGGCGCGATCTGGCGCATCTTCGCGGCGTCGGTGTGGAAGCCGGCGGCTTCGGCGAAGGGCACGAGCATCGGGGCGAGGTCATCAAGCGGCACGGCTCGCATGTGCTGGGCGTTCAGCCAGACGGCTTTCGGATCGAAGGGGTCCTCTTCCGTGAAGTTGACCATGGCGTTGCTCTTGTTGATGCCTTCGAGCGAGAACGCGTCGATCATTTCCTGGCGGGAGAGGACTTCGCGGTCGTCTTTCGGAGACCAGCCGCGCAGGCTGACGAAATTGACGAAGGCGTGCGGGAGGAATCCGGCGTCGCGATAAGTGGTGACGCTGACCACGGGTCCGTGGATGCGCTTCGAAAGTTTTGCTCCGTCGGGGGCGATCAGCAGAGGGAGATGGGCAAACTGTGGAAGTGGATAATCGAGGGCTTCCCAGATCAGGATGTGCTTGAAGGTGTTCGCAAGGTGCTCCTGGCCGCGGAGGATGTGGGTGATCTTGAGATCGGCGTCGTCGGCACTGGAGGCCATGTGGTACGTGGGGACTCCGGTGCTGCGGAGCAGCGCGAAATCCTCGATGTCAGCGGCGGCTTTGGTGACGCGGCCGAAGACCAGGTCATCGACGACGATGTCGCGCGAAGTATCGCGAGGGACTCGGTAGCGAAGGACGAAGGGCTCTCCGGCGGCGGCTCGGCGGTCGCTTTCTTCGGGAGAGAGCTCGCGCATGGCGGCGTTGAAGAGCCAGGGGCCGGCGGCGTGATCGCGCTCTTCCTCCTCCGTTGCCGCCGGAGTGAAGTCGCGGTAAGCCAGGCCTCTTTCGAAGATTTTCCACGCCATTTGCTCGTGCAGGGCTTGGCGTTCGGACTGGCGGTAGAGCTCGTCCCAGCCGAGGTCGAGCCACTTCAGGCCGTCGAAAATGGAATCGAGCGAGACTTGGGTGTTGCGTTCGACGTCGGTGTCGTCGATGCGCAGTACCATGGTGCCGCCGTTGCGGCGGGCGAAGAGCCAGTTAAAGATAAACGTCCGGGCGCCACCGATGTGGAGATAGCCGGTGGGGGACGGGGCAAAGCGGACTCGCATGGGAATTTTCAGGATAACAGCCTGGGCGCGGGCAGCCGCTGAATTATTGCCCGGCCAAGTTTGGGCCGGGCTAGCGAAAGAGTCGCGGGGCGAAGTCGGCCAGGTAGTCGCGCCAGTTGCGCCAGACGTGCCACTCGTCGGTCTCGATGAATTTGTGGGCCACCTTCTTCTCGTCGAGGAGTTTGTGGAAGGACGTGATCGAATCGAAGAGGGTGTCGGTCTTGCCGCAGTAGATGTAAAAGAGCTTCAGCTTTTTGTTGGTGGCGGCGGGATCGGCGAAGGCGGGGGCGAAGTCTTGTGGGGCGCTCGCGGTCATGACCACGGGGCTGAAGGCTCCGATGTAGTGGAACACGTCGAGATGCGTGAGGCCCACCTGTAGAGTTTGGTTGCCGCCCATGGAGAGTCCGGCGATGGCTCGGTCATCGGGGCGGGCGGAGATGCGATAGTTTTTCTCGGCGAAGGGGATCACGTCTTCGACGACGTCGTTGGGGAAGAGGACTCCGTTGGCGGGAGGGGCGGCGATGTTGGACGGGCCGAAGGTGGCGGCTTGGCCGGGGCGGCCATAGGGCATGACGACGATCATCGGCTTGGCTTGGCTGGCGGCGATGGCGTTATCGAGGATGAGATTTGCTTTGCCTTCGGCGAACCAGCTGGATTCTTCGCCTCCGGCTCCATGCATGAGGTAGAGCGCGGGATAGCGCGTCGTGGACGTCTCGTAACCGGGCGGCGTATAGACGTACATCATGCGCGGGGCGTCGAACTTTTTCGAGGTGTAGTAATTGATGTGCACGGTGCCGTGCGGGACGGGCTGGACGTCCCAGGGCGCGGGCTTGCCGGCCTTCACTTCGAACATCGAGGAGCCGGAGGAGCGGTCGGCGGTGCCGATCATGGGATTGGCGGGGTCTACGGCGCGGACTCCGTTGACGGTGAACGCGTAGTTATAGAGCGCGGGGCGGAGTGGCGAGGAAGTTACAGTCCAGGTGCCGTCTTGCGCCTTGGTGAGAGGGAGGGCGGTTTGAGTGAAGTCGCCGGAGACGGTGACGGCGGTAGCTTCGGGGGCGCGCAACTTGAACGTGACGGTCCGGTCGGGGTGGACTTCGTAGGCGGGGGAGGCGGGAGCAGCGGGGCCTCGGCCGCCAGCGCGAGCGGGGGCTTGAGCGAAGACCGTGGAGGCGAGTACAAGCGACGCGGCCAGGATCGAAAGGTTGCGCATGGCGAGGAGTGTAGGCTCCAAGTGGCGCAGTGTCAAGGCTCGGGGCTGGGTGTTTTCACCTAGCCGCGGGAGGGTGCGCGGTTCGCGGGGCGCTCGAATCAGAGGTTTACCGATTGGCGGATGCCGTGCACGGCAAAGGCACACATCTTTATGGGAACTACTATCCTTGGCTTCTGCCAGTGGCTTCAACAGTTGCAGTGGGCGACTTCGCTGCGGGAATCCTCTTTGGCGTTTCCGGTGATTGAGGGCACGCATTTGTTGGGGCTCGCGTTCATCCTGGGCCCAGTGTTGATGTTCGACCTGCGGCTGTCGGGATTGGCGTGGCGCGAGCATGCGGTGAGCAAGATCGCGCGGATTTTTGTGCCGTACTCGCTGGCCGGGGCGGTGCTGATGTTCGGAACGGGCATCCTGCTGTTCTGCTCGGAAGCAGTGAAGTGCTACAACAGCGGCTGGTTCCGTATCAAAGTGGTGCTGCTGATCGTGGCGGCGATTAACGCACTGTACTTCCACACGAAGACGCAATCGACGTGGGCGGCGTGGGACAACCGGCCGACGCCTCCCCCGAACGCGCGGATGGCGGGCGTCCTGTCGATGGTGTTCTGGGCGGGAGTGCTGCTTGCCGGGCGTTGGACGGCTTATAACCTTTAAGGAAATCGCATGAACATTTATTGGTTTTATCAGTGGTGCGACTCGACCAGACTGGGCGAGTGGGTGCGCGGGAATACTTGGGCGTTTCCGTTGACAGAGACGGTGCATATCATCGCGTTGACGGTGCTGCTGGGGTCGTTATTCGTGATCGACCTGCGGCTGATGGGGGCGAAGATGAGGGATCTGGTCCCCGCGCGGATGCAGAAAGAACTGCACTCGTACATCGATTGGAGCATCGTGGTGATTTTGATCACGGGCATCATGCTGTTTCTTTCCGAGGCGTCGAAGGCGTATTCCAACGCGGCGTTCCGGCCGAAGGTGATTCTGCTGGCGATGGCGCTGGTGTATCACTACACGGTGCATCGGAGGGCGCTGGCGACGGAGCAACCTCCGCGGTGGGCGCCGTGGGCGGGGGCGTTTTCGCTGATTTTGTGGTTTAGCGTGGGGGCTGCGGGGCGGGCGATCGGATTTGTGTAGGAAGGATCCCCGGCCGTACGGGCGGGGTGTGGGCGGACAAGCCGCTCCAAGGCTGGGGAAGGCCGCTCCATTACTGTCGCGGCCCTGTTTGGTTGGGCGGCTCGGTGGGGATGGGTGATGGGCTGAAGTATCGGTGGAAAGCCGCGGTGAGTTCGCCGAGGTTGCGGTGGCGAACGGCTTCCGCAGCTGGGGCGTGGAATTCTTCGCGGAAGCGGCCGGCGGCTAGGGATTCCAAAGCCGTGGCGGCTAGTTCGGGGCGGGCTTCTTCGATCACGGTGAGCAGAAAGTCGGCGGCGGGAGCTTGACGGGAAGCTGCAAGCGATCGAAGGATCGCCGCCTTGAGCTCCGGGTCGATGCGGTCTTCGAAGGTGCGCTGCAACAGGTACAGGGCCAGCGGCTCCGGCGACGATCCGAGAGCCGCGGCGGCTTCGGCGCGGACGTCGGGGTCGAGTGCGCTCAGGAAGCGGGCGACGAACGGGACCGATTCCGCGGGGTCGATGCTGAGCAGGGCGTCGAAACAATTTCCCGCGACTTCGGGGTCCATGCCGGCCAGTAGCGTGTTCAGGCGCAGCAGATGCACTGTGTCGTGGCCGGGGAACTGGCCGAGGGCGCGGATGGCGTCAATGCGTGCGGGTTTCTCGGGGTCGGCGAGCATGTCGACGAGTTGCATGAGGATGCTGACGCGGTCCAATGTGGTGGCGACGAGCGCGAGGGCGCAGATGCCGCGTAGAGTGACCGCGGAATCGGATTGGCCGCCCCAGACGGGCTCCCGTTGAATGTGGACGATGCCACGGAGGAAGACGGCGGGGTCGTCGTGTTCCAGATCCTTTAGTGCTTTCGCGAGCGCGTTCTTGGCCCAGCACTTGGGATCGCTCTTGACGGGATCGATCATGAATCGTTCGAACGCCGTGGCGAGATCGGGCTTCAGGGCTTTTAAACTTAGCTGCTCGCAGAGTGTCGCGGCTTTCGCCACCAGGAAATTGTTGCGATCCTTCAGGGCTTTACGTAAAGCGTCGAGCGTGGCGAGAGAACCCGGGTCCGCTCGTAGCGATTCGAGCGCGGCAAGCTTTCGGTCGAAGGCTTCCTTACTTCCGGGCACAGCGTTACTTGGCTCCGGCGAGGCGCGGCGTGAGCATCCACTTGAGTACGCCGCGGGGCGGACCTTCGCGATCCTCCACGTCGATACGGAGGAGCGCTCCTTTCTTCATGTCGATAGCGACGTGGGCTTCGAGCAGAAACGCCGCGAGGCCGCTCATATGCGGTTCGTGACCGGCGATCAGAAGCTCCTTCACGTCGTGGTGTTCGCGGATCTCACTCCAGATTTGCACGGGTGCAATATCGGGCAGAGCGGACTTGGTCTCGAAGATGCGGTCGCAACCGAGGGCCTTGCCGGCGAGTCGCGCCGTTTCGAGGGCTCGGGTGAAGGGGCTGCTGAGGATCAGGCCGGGAGATGCTCCGGCTTCGGCGGCTTGCTTGGAAACAGCGCGGATTTCCGCTCGTCCCTCCGGAGTGAGCGCCCGGGCGGCTTCGGGAACTCCGGGTCCGCGGGGTTCGGCCGTCCCGTGCCGTAGGAGATAGATCTTCATGGTTTGTGGTGCCTCCAGTACATGCGGAATTCGACGGTGCGGTGCGCGAGCAGACGGTTGAGCGCGGTCTTGATGCGGCGGAGATCCACGCCCTGAACGCCGCATTCGTCGAGGAGCTCGGCGGTGGTGACGCAGTCATTGATCGCGCCCAAGTGTTCCTGGAGGCGGCGCAGCAGGCCGAGGAGCTGGTCCGGGCCGCCGAGAATTTCGAGTGTGTAACGGTAGCGCTTGACCAGCAGGCGAAACTGATGAATCTCCGAGTACGTCGCCTGGGCGCGGACGGCTGCGGTTCCGGCTTTGGAAAAGTCGCGGGCAAGCTTCGGAAGGACCGTTCCGGCTTCGACGGCGGCGGGCGACTTCAGCCACGTTCGCCAATGGTGGGTGTCCACGCGGGAGTCTTTCTCGGAGAGACGCTTCACCAACTCGCGCTCGGCCCGCGAGCGGAGGCGGCGCAACTCGCGCTGAAGCGGCTTATCGGCGGGCACGGCGGCCGCTTCGAGGACTTCGACGGCGATGTCGCAGTTACGCGCGGCTCCGCAGAGGTCCATCAGTTTGCGCAGGCGGCGGCGGATCTTGCGGATGTGCGCGGGGTCGAAGGAGTCTTGGAAAACCCGCAGAGCCTGTGTGAAGCGGCGAATCGCGACGCGGAGTTTGTGAATCGCCTCCGCGTTGTGAGGATGCTGGCGCGCGCGGCGGAGGCTCACGGCGAGAACCTTCAGTCGATCTTGCGTCTCCATGCTCATAATTCGGGGCTCATCCCTCTGGGCTCAACGCTCTGGGTTCAACGCTTGGCCTTGACCGCGAGTTGTTTTCCGTAGACTTCGCGGAAGATGTCCGCGGTGCGCAGGGTGTGCCACTGCTCAATGTCGGTGTCGCGCTCGGAGATCAGACGAAGTTCGACGGCGCGGTCCTGAAGCAGCGCTTCCACGCTTTCGATTTTTTGCTCGCGGCTCTGGTCGAGTGCGACGGCGATGCGCAGCAAGGGGGCGAGCAGCACCACGGCGTTGCGCATTTCGGCGTCCATCGCTTGGAACTCGGGATGGGAAGGCTGGGGCATGGACTTCCGGTGATAGCGGCTGAGATTCGCGATGGCCAGGCGCTCGCGTTCGGTGAAGCCGGGGAGGTCCGAGTTGAGTACGAGATAGAGCGAGTGCTTGTGGTGGCGCGATTCGTTGATGTAGTGGCCGATGTTGTAGAGATACGCGGCAGCTTCCAGGATGCGGCCTTGCGACGGGGCCAGCTTGTGCAAAGGATGGAGCGCTTCAAACAGCATGGCCGCGAGTTGCGCGACTTTGCGCGCGTGGTTCGGCGAAGTGCCGAAGCGGCGGCCGATGGAGCGAACCACGCGGCGCTCGTCGGAATCGAGATGATGCGGCTCCCGGCCTACTTTGCGATGCGCGAGATCCGCAATGATCCCGTCGCGCACGCCGGCCATGGAGTAATAGAGTCTGGGCAGGTCCAGCGAGCGCATGATCTCGTGCAGGACGGCCACGCCGGCGACCATGATTTCGGCGCGCTTGGGTCCGATCCCGGTCATTTTGCGACGCGCGTCCAAATTGCTGCGCGAAACGTCACCGTACAGTTTGCGGATCTGCGCCGCGGTGGCGAGAAAACGATCCGCCATTTCGCGCTTGGACCGCCGCACGCTATTGACGGCGCAGACGGCTGCGGCGGCGGTGGCGGAGGTGGCGATCATGCGGTCGATCTTCGCGGCTCCCATGCGTTCGACGGCGCCTTCGATGCGCTCTTGAATGTAACGCTCCATGCGGGCGAGCTCGCGCGGGTCAGGCGGATCGCCGCGCAGGAACATTTCGGTGAGGCGGACCGCGCCGAGGGGTCGCGAGAAAGACTCGGCGATGCGGCCGCTCTCGCTGAGGATGAGTTCGGCGCTGCCTCCGCCAATGTCCGCGATCAAGACGCGGCGCTGCGGCTGCGGCCAGCGAATCTGCACGCCGAGATGGATGAGACGGGCTTCCTCCAGTCCGGAGATCACTTCCACGGGCGTGCCGAGGATCTGGGTGGCGCGCGCGAGGAACTCCGCGCGATTGGTGGCGTCGCGCAACGCCGCGGTGCCCACGGCGCGCACGGCGAGGACGTCCAGCTTGCGATACTCCTCCGCCATGGCGCTGAGAGCCTCGCAGGCCAGGTCCATGGCGGGCGTGCTCAGGCGACCTTCGCGGAAGACGGATTCGCCCAAGCGCACCACGCGGCGTTCCGCGGCGAGCTCATGGAACTGACCTTCGGGGCTGAGTTCCGCCGCGAGCATTCGGATGGAGTTGCTACCAATATCGAGAGCGGCGTAGCGGGGCATGGTGACAGAGCGGCTACCGCTATCATAAGAGAAGTCCATGCCCCCACGCGGAGAGTCGCGCGGAATGTCGGCAAGAGGCGCATTTTCCCCGTCGCATTAATAAAGATGCGCCGTTTGGCAGGGGCGAAGATGTGTCACAGTTCAAACAATTTTGCGGGTCCCTGTGACATATCGCGGATGATCAACGTCTATACAAGTGCAGGCGGCGAAGCTTGCACGCATAGAAGCAAAACCCCGTAGTACTTACTCCAGTATTTCACTTACGCTGCAAGGAGAAATCATATTTATGAAACTGACGAAGATGTTGATCTGCGCCTCTACGCTCGCTCTGGGAATCGCCAGCGCTGCGTCCGGATACAAAGTAAACCTGCCTAACAAAATGTGGGTTGGTTCCACCGAATTAAAAGCGGGTGACTACAGAGTTGAAGTCACCGGTAACAAGGCTGTCTTCAAGATGGGCAAGGAGACCATTGAGGTTCCTGCCACGCTGCAGACCTCAAGTTCCAAGTTCGCGGAGACGGAACTGGATGCGACCCAGGACAAGCTGAAAGAGATTCACGTCGGCGGGACCACGTCGAAGATCGTGTTCTCGTCCGGCGGAGCGCCAGGCACCGCCGCGCAGTAACCTTCGCCGCTCGTCAAAACGGCGCGCTTGTTTTCGAACAGGCGCGCCGTTGTTGTATTCTCCCTCCCCTCCGGTGTTGCGGTATGATCGCGTTTGCGCCACTCGGTGAAGGAACCGGATTGAGCCAGGCGCCCGGAGTAGCAAGATGAATCGATGGGTAAGACTGTGGTCTGCCTTCGTCGGAATGGTGATGATCGGCAACCTCCAGTACGCCTGGACGTTGTTCGCTCAGCCGATGGCAAAGGCTCACGCGCAGCAACACTGGCAACTTTCCGATGTGCAGTGGGGCTTTGGCGTGTTTATCGCCGCCGGCACGTGGACCATGCCGTTTCTGGCTCCTTTCATCGATAAGACCGGTCCACGAGTGTTGATGTTTTTGTCGGGCGTGCTTTGTGCCGCTGGCTGGGGGTCGCTGGGGCACGTGGACAGCCTGAGCTCCTTTTACCTTCTGTTCGCCACGGCGGGAATCGGCGTCGCTTGCGTGTACGCCTGCGGAGTCTCCACGGCGGTAAAGTGGTTCCCGGACCGGCGGGGAACGGCTTCCGGCATCATCACGGCGGGATACGGGATGGGCGCGGCGGCGTTCAATCCGCTGCTGTTCGACCCCTTGATTCGCAAGATCGGTTATGCGGACACATTTCTATGGACCGGGATCTCGCACGGTCTACTGATCATCCTGGCGGGCCTGGTGTTGGTGAATCCGCCCGCAGATTATAAGGTGGCGGGGGCGGCGGCGAAGCCCAAGGTGCGGAGTCTGGGTCTCGACTTCACCTACACGGAGATGCTGCGCACTCCACAGTTCTATTTCCTGTTTCTGGCGATGTTGTCAATCGGGATCGGCGGGCTGATGGTGACCGCGCAACTGAAGCCGGTGGCCACCAATTTCAAGATCGGAAGCGCCGCGGTGACGATGGCGCTGATCCTTACACCGCTGGGCAACGGTTTCAGCCGTATCTTGTGGGGCGGCGTTTCGGATTATCTGGGCCGCGAGTGGACCATGTTCACGGCGTTCCTACTGCAAGCGATTTTTCTGCTGGCGGCGACCACGCTCGGGCGAACGGGGAATGTGATGTTCGTGGTCCTGATGGTGCTGGTGTTTCTTACCTGGGGCGAGTTATACGTGCTTTTCCCGGCGGTGCTGGCGGATTTGTACGGCACGAAGAATTCGGCGCTGAATTATAGTTTCTTGTATAGCGCGAAGGGCTTCGCGTCGCTGTTGGGCAGCGGGATCGCGGCTACGCTGTTTGAGAAGACCGGCACGTGGAACTATGCGTTCTACGGGAGTGCCGTGCTGGCGCTGGTGGCGGCATTGATGGCGCTGTATGTGCGGCGGATTCCGCTGCCGCAGAAGAAGAGCGTCCCGCAGGGGCTCAGCGTCCAGACGTCGGCGGGGTGAGTGGGCGAGCTGCCCCACAATGCTAGGCTACTTTAGGGGCGACTCATGCACGAATTTGCACGAAGAGACTTCCTTTTGCGGTCGGGTTTGAGCTTGGCCGCGTCCGCTTTCACGCTCCGCGCGCAGACCTCCGGATTCGACATTCGCACCTACGGAGCCAAGGGCGACGGCAAGACGCTCGACACTCCGGCGATCAATCGAGCCATCGAGGCCGCATCGGCTGCAGGCGGCGGCGTGGTGCACTTTCCGGCAGGCACGTATGCGTCGTACTCGATTCGTCTGAAGAGGGATGTGACGCTTGATCTGGATCCCGGCGCGACCATTCTCGCGGCGGAGCCTGCGAGTGCCGCGGGCTACGATTTGGCGGAACCGATGGAGCTCGACAAATATCAGGACTACGGTCATAGCCACTTCCAGAACAGCCTGATCTGGGGCGAGGCGTTGAATAACGTCGGGATTACGGGTCCCGGCTTGATTTACGGCAAGGGCCTTTCGAAGGGCACCGGACCGGGGCTGCGCGCGGAGGATCCGTTTGTCGGCAACAAAGCGATCAGCTTGAAGAACTGCCGCAACGTCACGCTGCGCGATTTCGCGATCCTGCAAGGCGGGCACTTCGGAATTCTCGCGACGGGCGTCGACGATTTCACGATCGATAATTTGAAGATCGACACCAATCGCGACGGGATCGATATCGATTGCTGCCGCAACGTTCGCGTGTCGAACACGAGCGTGAATTCGCCATGGGATGACGCGATTTGCCTGAAGAGTTCTTTTGGGCTGGGGCACGCGCGCGCCACCGAAGGTGTCACGATTACGAATTGCGCCGTGAGTGGGAGCTATACGATGGGGTCTCTGCTGGATGCGACCTTCCAACCGCTGGCCCGAGGTGAACGCATTCCGCGCACAGGCCGCATCAAGTTCGGCACGGAGTCAAATGGCGGCTTCAAGAACGTCACCATCTCCAACTGCACCTTCGATGGATGCCAGGGACTGGCCCTTGAAACGGTCGACGGCGGACTGCTGGAAGACGTCACGATCACCAATATCACGATGCGCTCCATAATCAGCGCGCCGATTTTTTTGCGCCTGGGCGCGCGTATGCGCGGACCCGCGGGCGTTCCGGTGGGCGTGCTACGGCGAGTTCTGATCAGTAATATCGTGTGCTCCGGAGCGGCTTCGTACTTGGGATCGATCCTCAGCGGAATTCCGGGGCATCCGATTGAAGACATAAAAATCAGCGACGTCTATATCCAGCACGAGGGCGGCGGCACGAAAGAGAACGCCGCGCTCCAGCCCGCCGAAAAAGAGGACGCCTACCCGGAGCCCGGCATGTTCGGCACGATGCCCTCGCACGGCTTCTATATCCGCCACGCGAAGAATGTGGAGATCAGCCATGTTGAACTGGCACCCCAGGCGCCGGACCGGCGTCCTGTCTTCGTCATGAACGATGTCGATGGCGTGGACTTGTTCCGCATCAAATCGCCGCGCGCCGCGGATGTTCCGGCGGTGGTGCTGAACAGTGTGCGGAACTTTAGTGTCTCGGCCAGCAAGCCGCTGATCGCGGACACGCAACTGGAGCGCGCGGAGCAGGTCAAGATCTGAGCCGCCGGTGAGTTCATTGTCGCGCTTCCAACATCAATCGCCGGAGGTTCAGGACCGGATCTTTTTCACCGGGCTGCTGTTAGTGGCGATCCCCGTGTTGTGGCTTTTGCCTCTTGGAGCAAGCTTCTGGCGCGACGAGACCGGCACTGTTTGGAACATCAAGACAGATCTTTCCACCGCGCTCGCTACGCGCTGGATGGGCCAGTCTCCCCTCTATCACGCCATCGCTTGGGCGGCCGTAGCGCTGGGAGGAATCCGCGAGTACGTGGTTCGTCTCCCTTCGGTGTTGGCAATGGCGGGCGCGGCGTTTCTCCTCTACCGGATCGCGCTTCGCTTCTTTGAGCGTGGCACCGCCCTGTTCTCGGTGGTGGTGTTCGTGTGTTTGCAGGACGTGGCGTTCGCGGCAGCCGATGCGCGCACTTACGCCCTGTCGGTCCTGGCCGTGAACGCGTCGATGCTCTTGCTCTTGCGATGGCTGGATCAAGGAGGAATCCTGGGCGGCGTTGCTTACGCCGCGTCCGCCGCGTGCGTAGTCTATGGACATTATTTGTTCGCGCCGCTCCTGATCGTTGAGGGAGCGTATGCGCTGTATCGAATCAAGAACGGATCCCCCGTCCGCCTGTGGGCCTTCCTTGCGGCGGCTGTACTGGCCGGATTGCTGGTCTTGCCGCTGATCCCAAGTCTGATCGAACTCTTAGGAGTCCAGGGACAGATCCATTACGGAGGGAGCGTGAGTATTTTCGAACTGCTGCGTGCGCTCACGCCGCCGGTGGTCGCGGGGCCGGTCTTGCTGGGGCTCGCGCTGGCGTTCGCCTTGCGGCCTTATCAATCCGGAAGCTGGCAGGTCCGCCGGGACTATTTCTTGCTGATCTGCGCCTGGGCTTTCTTTGTGCCGGTGCTGTATTTTCTGATGTCGACATTCCTCGGCTTGGAAGTTTTCATTCCCCGCTATCTGCTCTGCTGCGCCTCCGGATTCGCGCTGCTGGCCACCGCGGCCGTTAGCGGCGTCTGTTCTGGTCGAAGCCGGCGCATCGTCGCAGCCACTGCTGTGACGGCAGCGATTCTCGCCTTCGGAGTCTGGCGCTCACACGGCAACGAGGATTGGCGCGGAGCTTTGGCCGCCGTGCGCTCCGCCACCGCCGGCAGCAATGAGCCGGTATTGCTGGCGAGTCCGTTTATCGAAGGAGCCGACCCGGAAAAGATCGCCGATCCGAACCAGCGCCAATTGTTTGCGCCCGTTGAGGTGTATCCCATCGGAGGGAGATTCATCCGTCTGCCCATGATGACGGCGACGGTCAACGCAGGCTTCCTGGATCAGGTGGCGAACAACGACCTCCGCGGCCAAACCGGATTTCTGCTGATCACGGCGCAGGAGAGCGCGAGCTACCAGGCTTGGTTCATGGGCCGGTTCGCGGATCGGCTGCTCCCCGTGGAAGAGTTGGGCGACTTTGGCACCCTTTCTGTCCTGCGTTTTCGGTTTCGCCCATGAACTACGCCGAGCAATCTTCGGAAGTCAAAGATCGCATCTGCTTCGCGGCCCTGCTGGCAGTGGTGATTCAGGTACTGTGGCTGCTGCCGGCGAACTCCAGCTTTTGGAGAGATGAGGCCGGGACGTTTTGGGATGTGAATCACGGACTGGCCCCAGTGCTGGCGGCACGATGGCTGGGGCAGTCGCCGCTTTACTATTTGACCGCGTGGACGGCATACATGGTGGGGGGCTCCAGCGAATTTGTGCTACGGCTTCCTTCCATGCTGGCGATGGCAGGCGCGGCGGTGGTGCTCTACCGGGTCGCGATCCGGATGTTCGATTCGAGCGTGGCGCTGCTGGCCGTGCTGGTATTTCTGTGTCAGCAACACGTGGCTTTTGCGGCCAACGACGCCCGGCCGTATGCGTTGGGACTTCTGGCCGTGAATACGTCGATGCTGTTGCTGCTCCGCTGGCTGGAGACCGGCGGATTCCGCGCCGCGGCGGCGCTCGCGCTGGGAGCGGCTTTTGTCATCTACGCGCATTATTTCTTCGGGCCGGTTTTGCTGGTGGAGGCGGTCTACGCGCTGTTCCGGATTCACAAAGGATCTCCGGCGCGTCTGGCGGAGTTGGCGGCTGCGATCGTGATCGCGGGCATTCTGGTGCTGCCCTTGGCCCCTCACGTGTTGTCCCTCTTTCACAACCGGAGCAACGTCACAGTGCCGCAGACTCCTTCCTTTTTCGATTTCATGGATCACGTGGCTCCGGCGGTGATGCTCGCGTCCATCATGGCGGGGCTGCTGATCGCCTACCTGACGCGCTTCTGGCGCGCGGGCGTGTGGAATTTCCGGCCGGACCATTTCTGGCTCGTCTTCGGGTGGGCCTTTTTCGTTCCCACTCTATATTTCGCGTTCGCGATCTCCACCCCGTTGAAGCTTTTTCTTCCACGGTATGTTCTCTCCGGCGCTCCGGGAGCGGCACTGCTGATCGCGGGAGGCCTGAGTGCGCTGGTGGCAGGACCCGCGCGGCGCATTGCGGCGACGTCGCTGGCCGCGGGAGCGCTGCTTGCCTTCGGGACCTGGCGCTTGCACGGGGGTGAGGACTGGCGCGCCGCCGCCGACGCCGTGCGCACCGTCACCTCGGGGAAGGATATGCCGGTGCTGATCGTAAGTTCGGTTTCCGAAGGCAACGATCCCAAAACTCTGAATGATCCCAATCTAAAGAACCTCTTCGCGCCTCAGCAGGCATATCCGCTGGACGCAAAGGTGATTCGCCTGCCCATCCTTGCTACGGGAAAAGCTCCGCAGATGCAGGTGGATTTTCTTGAGCAAATCGCCGAAACGCAGCTGAAGGATCAAAAGCGCTTCGTCCTGCTTTCGCCTGCGGAGAGCTCCCTCTACGGCATCTGGCTGACCGGGCGATTCTCCGACCGGCTTGCCCGGGTAGAGGATCTGGGAGACTTCGGCAGCGTCACTGCGGTGCTGTTTCAGCTGCAATAGCTCGCTCGAACCATCGGAGCGACCTAGGACTATAGCGCTCAAGTACCAAGTACAATAGGAGGTTTGATCTATCCTGCGGCTATTGACCTTAGTTCTTTCTGGCTATAAAGTCATAGTTACCGTGACAGAACAAAGAAAAAATCAGCGCTTTGAATTGCGGCTTCCGTTCCAGATCGTCGGTTCCGGAACCCACGTGAAAGCCAGTGGTGAGACGAGGAATGTCAGTTCCTCCGGAGTGCTGTTTACTTCGAAGTCGCCTGTACCCGTAGGGGATCCGATCGAGTACCTGATCACGTTCCCGAAGGCTCCGGGGGCGCGGAGTGAGGTACGACTGCGTTGCGTGGGCAAGGTACTGCGGCAGGCTGAGGAATCGGCTTTCGCGGCTACGTTGGAACGTTACGAGTTCGTTCGAAACCCGGCTTCGTAGGGCGAAGACGCCTTCGCCTGTCGTTCGCTATAATTAGCGAAGAAAGAGCGAAGAAATGAACCTGACCCTGGGCTTCCCTGAGCCCGCTCGCGAACGCACTTTGGCCCGCCAGTCCGGCCTCGCCGGAGCGATTGAACGCTTCCAGGAATGGGCGGCACGGCCGGATTCGCCCGTGCGCGCGATTCGGCATCAGGCCGCCAAGCCGGGCCAATTCGCGGACTTCCCGGCTTTCCTCGCCGCGCCGCTGCAAGAGTCGTTGACCACGCGAGGCATCCGGCAGCTGTATTCGCACCAAGCCAAATCGCTCCAACACGCGGCTGCGGGGAAGAACGTGGTCGTCGTTACGCCGACGGCAAGCGGAAAGACGCTGTGCTACAACCTGCCAGTGCTCAATCGTCTGCTGGAAGAGCCTGGCGCTCGCGCGATGTACTTGTTCCCCACCAAGGCTCTTGCTGAGGACCAGCTCCAGGAGTTTCAGGCTGCCGTCGATGCCACGGGTGCCGAGCTTCGCGCGTTTACATACGATGGCGATACTCCGCAAGACGCTCGCCGGGCCATCCGCGAGCGCGCCAGCGTGGTGTTGACGAATCCCGACATGCTGCACGCGGGCATTCTGCCGCATCACACCAAGTGGGCCAAGGCGTTCGA
Source organism: Bryobacteraceae bacterium (assembly GCA_036498815.1). GTDB lineage: Bacteria > Acidobacteriota > Terriglobia > Bryobacterales > Bryobacteraceae > Palsa-187. Next base: position 114,846 of record DASYET010000016.1, read on the forward strand.
GAATCTACGCTACGTGGTGATCGACGAGCTGCATTACTATCGCGGCGTTTACGGCAGCCACTTGGCGAACGTGCTCCGCCGGCTGAAGCGCGTGTGCGAGTTTTATGGATCGTCACCGCAGTTCGTGTGTTGCTCGGCGACGATCGCCAATCCCAAGGAGCTTGCCGAAGCGCTCACCGGCTTGCCGTTTGAGCTGGTCGACAACAATGGCGCGCCCTCCGGGGACAAATACGTCGTGTTCTACAATCCGCCGGTGGTGAATAAAGCGCTCGGCATCCGCCGCAGCTACTTGAACGAAACGCGCCGCATTGCGCGTGAGCTGATGGAGCGCGGCCAGCAGACGCTGGTGTTTGCGAACAGTCGCCTGGCCACCGAGCTGCTCCTTACCTATCTGAAAGACGACCATGCGGGAGTGCGTGGCTACCGCGGCGGCTATTTGCCGAAAGAACGCCGGGAGATCGAGCAGAAACTTCGCGATGGCGAGTTGCGTGCCGTGGTCACGACCAACGCGCTGGAACTCGGGATCGACATCGGGTCACTCGACGCCGTCGTGATGGCCGGATACCCGGGTACTATCGCATCCACGTGGCAGCGCGCGGGCCGCGCGGGCCGCCGGCAGACTTCGTCGTTGGCCGTGATGGTGGCTTCCAGTGCGCCGCTGGATCAGTACATCATCGAACACCCCGAATACTTCTTCGACCGTCCGCCGGAGCACGCGCGCATCAACCCCGATAATCTCGAAATCCTGCTGAATCACCTGAAGTGCGCGGCATTCGAGCTGCCTCTGCGTGAAGCCGAGAAGTTCGGTACACACGATATCCCGGAGCTGTGCCGCTTCCTCGAAGATCTGAAGTTGCTGCATCACTCGGGCAGCTCCTGGCACTGGACCTCCGACAGTTATCCCGCCGACGCGGTGAGCCTTCGCGCCGTTTCGAGCGACAATTTCCTGGTGGTGGAGATTACGGGCGACCATCGCGTGATCGCGGAGGTGGCGTTTACGTCCGCGCTTACGACACTGCACGAGAAAGCGATCTATCTTCACGAGGCTCGCCAGTATCAGGTGGAGCGTTTCGACTATGAGGGCCGCAAAGCCTACGTTCGCAGCGTCGATTCGGACTATTTCACGGACGCGATCGACTACACGCAGGTCAAGGAGCTGGACCAGTTCGATTCCACGCCGGCCGGCGCGACGGATCCTCAAGCGGCGGCCGCTTACGGCGACGTGCGGTTGAACCGCCAGATCGTGGGCTTCAAGAAGATCAAGTTTTACACCATGGAAAACGTGGGTGCCGGAAATCTCTCCATGCCGGAGCAGGAGATGCATACCACGGCATTCTGGCTGCATTTCCCCGCCGCGTTCCTGGAGCGTTTCGCCGACCTCACGCCCAGCGAGCGTCAAAGCGGCTTCGTCGGCCTGGGAGCGTTGCTCCGCACCGTGGGGGCGTTGCTGGTGATGTGCGATCCGCGCGACTTGGGCGTGTCCATCACCGAAGATATGGGCGGCGAGACCTTTGAGCCGAATCTGTATCTCTACGACAACTATCCCGGCGGCATTGGCCAGAGCGCCGCGCTGTTTCGTCTGACGCCGCGATTACTCGACGGTGCACTGAAGCTGGTGTCCGCCTGCTCCTGCGAATCGGGCTGTCCGAGCTGCGTCGGTCCCCTCGGCGAGGTAGGCGAGCGCGGCAAAGAAGTCGCCGCGCGGATCTTGCGGGAGCTGCGGGCTACTGCATGAGTTCGTTCACCAGGGCTTGCGCGCCGTACAGTTTGCTGAGCGCCTCAGTCATCGCCGCCGTGTGGACGGCCACGGCACGATTCTTTTCGCCATCGTAAACAAAATCGCCTACCAGCGATTCGATGTTTCCGTCGAAGATCAGGCCCACGATTTCCGCGTTGCGATTGATCACCGGCGAGCCCGAGTTGCCGCCGATGATGTCGTTGGTGGTCACGAAATCGAGGGGCGTTGAGAGGTCGAGCTTCGCGCGGCCTTCCTTGTAACGCGCCGGCAGATCGAACGGACCGTCATAATTGAAACTCGCCGCACGGTCGTAGAGCCCGTAGATGGTCGTCTTGGGTGGTGCTTTGGTGCCGTTCATCGGGTAGCCCTTCACCTGTCCGTAGCTCAGCCGCAGGGTGAAGGTCGCGTCCGGATACATCGTCTTTCCGTAGACGGCGAAACGGGCCTTGCCGAGTTGCTCACCGGCCCGTTGCTCCACGCTTTGCACGTTCTGCTCGGTCCACTTGATCAACTCGCGGCGCATCGGATCGAGCTTACGCGCCAGCACGATCATCGGATCGGTGGAAGCGGCCACAGCGGCCTCCCCGCCGTCGATCAATTGCTTGCGGAAAGCCGCGTCGTCCAGCTTGGTTCCGTTCACCAGCTCTGTTGCCACTTGCTTCGGACTCTGCCCGTTCAGTACCAGCTTCACGAAGGCGTCGTTCGCGCCGGCTTCGGCGAGATCCAACGCTAATGCACCAGTCATACGCGCGATGTCCAGGTCCTTGTACATAGGCGCCGTGGAAGCCAGCTGAAACTTCAGCGAATCGAGCTGGGAGTCATGGAAGCCCGGCAGCCTCTCGCCATCCGGCTTCTTCACCTCCGCGACGTACTGGACGATGGTGCCCGCCAAGCTCGCGAGCGAAGAATCCAGGCCGTGGAAATACTGTTCCTTCGTCCGCGTCGCGGATTTCTTCTCCGCCTCGGCAATCTCCGTCCATGCATTTCCGTAGGCGGACTTCCATTGCGAATTCGCCACCACCTTCGCCTTGAAATCGTTCTCATCCTTCTGCTTCTTCGAGAAAACGGTGGAATCGGTTAGTCCCTGATAGCGGCCTTCGTAGGCTTTCCGCGAATTCTCCAAGCTAAAGATGCGCGACGCCGCCTGGCGAGCCTGTTCCGGCCCTTGCGCGGCGAATTCCTTCAAGACGCGGATGCGATCTTTGAGGATCTTCAATGTATTCGGTTCGGCGATATCGCGCTCCGCCGTGAGCTGCGCGATCGTGTCCAGGCGCTCGGTGGAGCCCGGGTGTCCGGAGACGAACACGAGGTCGCCGTCGCCTGCGCCCTTGGGATTCCACTTCAAATAATCCTTACTCTCGATCGCTTTGCCGTTTTCATACACGCGAAACAGCGCCATGTCGAGATCGTGCCGGGGATACGTGAAATTGTCCGGGTCGCCGCCGAAAAACGCGATCTGCTGTTCCGGTGCGAACACCAGGCGCACATCGGTGTACTTCTTGTAACGATACAGCCAGTATTCGCCGCCCTGGTACAGCGTGACGACGTCGGACCGCAGCCCCGTTTTCTGCTGGCTCTCTCGCTCGATCTCGGCGAGGGCGGCCTTTCGTGCCGCGAACTCAGCTTCGGTGTTTTTCGCGTTCTTGAGCGCCCCTACGACTCGGGCCGTCACGTCCTCCATTGACACCAGCACGTTCACTTCGAGATCCGGCGATTTCATCTCCTGCTCAGAAGTCGCGGCGTAAAAGCCAGTCTGGATGTAATCGTGTTGCGCCGTCGAATTCTTTTGCAGCTGTCCGCGGGCTACGTGATGATTGGTCAGCAGCAGCCCATGCGCGCTGACGAACGAGCCGGAGCCTCCGTCGTTCAATCGAACGCTGGAGAGGCGGACGTGGTCCAGCCACTGTTGCGTCGGCGTGAAGTTGTATTGTTGCTGGAGTTGCTTGGCCGGAGGGTTGTCGAAAGTCCACATTCCCTCCTCGGCGTGCATCGCCGCGCTCAGGAAAGCGCCCGCGGCCAGCGGAAGAATCGCGCGAGAAAACATCTTCATCACGCCCTCATTATAGGTGGACCTCAGGCGCAATAGTGGTGCCCGGGGTGGGACTTGAACCCACACACCCGTTGCCGGATAAGGGATTTTAAGTCCCTTGCGTCTGCCGATTTCGCCACCCGGGCACTGTGAGCCGGCTTGATTGGCAGGCTCTTCCCATTCTAGGTGGTCGGCCCCCACGCGCGCGGCACTAACGATACATTACGTTTGGTCCCCCGCTAAGGGGTTTTTCGTACTCCTCCTCATGAATCCCTCTGATCGACTCCGGGAGCAACACACTACACCATACATATATAGATGGACGCTTTCGTCGCACGGCAGCCGATCTTTGACCGCGAATCCCGGGTCTACGCTTACGAACTGCTCTACCGCTCCAGCTCCGGCTGCAATGAGTTTACCGGCGCGGACGAGGATGGCACCACGCTCGAAGTCATCGCGGGCAGCCTGCTCGCCATCGGACTGAAGAGCTTGGCCGCAGGCAAGAGGGCCTTCATCAACTTCGGCCGCGACCTGTTGGTGGACGGTTTAGTGCCGCTGCTGCCGAAGGAGAGCGTGGTCATCGAAGTCCTGGAATCCATCGAGCCCGACGCGCAGGTGGTGGAGAGTTGCCGGAAGCTGCGCGAGCTGGGGTACACCATCGCGCTCGACGACTTCGTGTGGAGTCCCCGTTTCGAGCGGTTGGTGGAAATCGCGGACATCATCAAGATCGACATGCGCCTGACCTCGCGGGCGGATCAGGAGCGGCTGGTTCCGGCCTGTCGCGCGCGCGGTATCGCGATGCTGGCTGAAAAGGTGGAAACGCAGGAAGAATACGAGTGGGCCGCCAACCTCGGCTATGACTACTTTCAGGGCTACTTCTTCGCCCGTCCCGCCATCGTTTCCGCGAGGGAGATCCGCCCTATCGCGGTCACGTGCCTCCAATTGCTGCGGCAGTTGCAAAGCGCGGAAATCGACTTCAAGAGCCTGGAGAATCTGATCGGCAAGGACGTCGCGCTCAGCTACAAGCTGTTCCGTTACGTCAACGCGGTGTTGTTTACGCATCAGGGAAACATCCAGTCCATCCGGAGCGCGCTGGTGCATTTGGGTGAGGATGGAATTCGCCGCTGGGCTACCATCGCCACTCTGCCCCGGCTCGCGGGGAACAAACCCGAGGAGTTGGTGACTTGCGCGATGATCCGAGCCCGTTTCAGCGAGAACCTCGCGCGCATTCTAGGCGATTCCCGCCATCCCGTGGCGTATCTCGCCGGATTGTTTTCCTTGCTGGATGCGCTGTTGGACCGGCCACTCAAGGATGCGCTACGCGAGGTCGGCCTTGCCCCGGAGATTAACGAGATTCTTCTCGGCACGGCCTCGGAAAACAATCCACTGGTGATGATTCACCGCCTGGTGCGCTGCTACGAAGCGGGAGATTGGGAAGAAGTCCGGCGATCCGCTCAAAGCCTGGGACTCGCCGACGCCATCGTGACCGCAGCGTACATCGAATCCACCGAATGGGCGAACCACATCTTGAGCGGTATGCGGATGCCGCCCACCGCCAAACGCGCCCCGCAGGAGACTCCGGCCGCTCCGGAATTTGAAGCGAATCTGCGAAGTCTGAAGGTCGCGATCGGCGGTACCCGGCGGGAGAACGTTTCGGCCGATCCGTTGGTCTCGCCGGTCGCAGCCGCCCGGCTGCGCGCCTAAATCGAGAGCTACTGTTCCGGAGCGTGCTGGGTCTCCACCAGTGCGCCGCGAGCGTCCCATTCTAAAACGTTGCCTTCCCAGCGGCCAAAATCGATGGGCGAAGTGATGATCCCCAGCAGGTTGAAGTATCGGTAGTTTTGCGTGGCGTCCGCCGCCCGCACTTCGGTCCCCGTGATCCGGGCGATCCGCGAGCACAACAGCCGGCCGTCCCCGATGATCCCTTCGCACCCCGGAGCCACATCCGCCGTGGCACAGGAGTAAATCGTGATCCCGAAGCTTAAGTTGCCACTCCACGGCGCAAGCTGGTTCACCGTGTTTAAAGTCAGGTTCTCGCGGCAAAGCTGGATCCCATAGCCGCCACGGCCGGAATCGTCTTCATAGCCGTGGCACATGATGCGCACCCGGATATCGTCGCCATATTGGAATGCGATGTTGTTGATTTGCTGCACCAGCTGGCTTAAAGGGGTCTGCGCGTTTACCCTTACCAGGGTCAGCTCCCCGTTCGGGGAAGGACCCGCCAAACGGGTATCGTGGATCACAACGATGCGTCCTGCCATAGTGCTTTCCTCCTGCTACTTCCTTCCGCGCGGTCGCGGAGTGTTCGGGCTCGCACTATGAGTTCGATTTCTTCGGCCGCGACACTTTCGCCGCGAGTTCTCCTTGCGCCAGCCGCAGCCGTACTTCGGATCCGACGGGAGCATCGGCGGGCGATTTCACCAGCTTGCCTTCGCGCTCCACGATGGCATAGCCGCGCTCCAGGATCTTCAGTGGACTCAGCTGCGTTAAGTGCGCTTCTAGCGGAGCCAGAACTCCGCGGACCTGATTCAGCGCCAGCTTCATGCGCTGGCCGAGTTCCGCATCCGCCCGGTCCAGCCTTCGCCGAGCCCCGGAAATCCGTAGGCGCACGTCCAGGAACCCGAGCCGCGCGATCACTCCGTCCAGCTTCCGTTTGCGGCGCTCCAGCGCGAGCCGCCCCAGGTCCCGAAGCCGGTAATCCAGCTCATCGGTCCGCTGCATTCGCCGCCCGACCATCCGATGGAGCCGCGCGGGATCCATTTCCACGGAATGCAACTGCCGGGCCGCGAGCGCCAGCGTCAGCCGTGCCGCCTGCCGAAGCTTGGCTTCCCCTGCATCCAAACGATCCACCAGGCTTGACCGGGTTGCTATCACCAGTTCTGCCGCCGCCGAAGGAGTGGGAGCCCGCAGATCCGCGACGAAGTCCGCGATTGTGAAGTCGGTCTCATGTCCCACGGCGGAAATGACCGGCACCGCACACGCCGCGATGGCTCTCGCCACGCGTTCTTCGTTGAATGCCCACAGGTCCTCGAGCGATCCTCCGCCACGCGCCACGATCACGACTTCCGCCCAACCCGATTCACTGAAATACTCGACGCCGGAAGCGATCTGCTCCGCTGCGCCCTCGCCCTGCACCTGCGCTGGATAAAGCCGGATATGGCGGCCGGGGCACCGCCGCTCCAGGATCTGCAAAATGTCGCGGATCACCGCGCCCGTCGGGGAGGTCACGATCCCGATTCGTTCCGGCAGCGCCGGCAGCGCGCGTTTGCGCTCGGCTTCGAACAGGCCTTCCATGGCGAGCTTCCGCTTCAACTGCTCAAACGCGAGTTGCAGCGCGCCGTGGCCTTGCGGCTCCAGCGTTTCGACGATCATCTGCAACTCGCCGCGTCCTTCGTAGACATCCAACCGCCCGCGAGCCAGCACCGCCACTCCATCCTGCGGCTTGAACTTCAAATAACGAGCTGTCATCTTGTAGCAGACGCTGCGGAGCTGCGCGACTTCATCCTTCAACGTGAAGTAGTAATGACCGCTCGCCGCAAGCTTCACGCCGGAGATTTCGCCTGCCACCCAGATGTCCGTAAAGCGTTCGTACAGGGCGGATCGCAGCTCGCCGGTGAGCTCACTCACGGTGAATGTACGGCGTACCGGCTCCCAATTGAGCGCAATCTGTTCCATTCGATCTCCGTAACCTATTGTATCCGAAGGCAAAAGCCAGGCTCGATATAAATGAGGATCAATCGGTCTAATAAAAACTATCTATTGGTAATACGAATGGAACCTGGATATGCTGTAACACAAGCCCCGTAAGCTTCTAACGCCAGCCCTGTCGCTGTCCAAAACAAAACTAGATAGAGGTTTTTCATGGCCGACAACAAAGCTCCAGAAATGCAAGCAACCCTAGGCTTAACAGGGTTGACGATGAACGCGATGGCGCTGATCGCACCCGGCGCCTTCCTTTGGCTCACCTTCTTCATCCAGGCAACCGCGGGCAACACGACTCCAGCAATGTGGGCGGGCATCGTCCTCGCGCTGCTGCTGTGTTTGGCCACCGCTGTCTGCTACGCCGAAATGGCGAAACTCTATCCCGGCACCGGTAGCTCGTACTACTTTGCCGAGCAGTCCTTCCTGAATCACGAAAAAGCCTGGAAGTATGCCCGTCTCTCGAAGTTCATTGTCGGCTGGGGCTCGCATCTTTATTACTGGGTCTATCCGGGCGTGATGTGCGGCGTTATGGGCGTGTTGTGCGGGTTCCTGGCCGGCACTCTCTGGCCGAACTTCATGAGCGCTTCTCTTCCGGGACCCGTGTTCATGGCCATCATTGCCGTGCTCACGGCCTTCGTCGTGGGCTACATCGCGTTCCGAGGCGTGAGCGGCGCCACTTCGGTCAATATCGCCATCAACGTGATTCAGATCAGCGCGTTGCTGGTGTTCTCGGTTATGGCGATCGGCTACCGCACCAACCATCCGCCGGGAACGGTGGCCTGGAACTGGGACGCTTCCTCCGGTGACGCTTACACCTATCAGTTCGCTACGAAGAAAGATACCGTCGACGGCAAGCAGGTCGACGTAGTGGATCGCAACACCGACGGCACCCCGAAGCCGATGCTGGATGCCTCCGGCCAGCAGGTCCCGTTCAAGATCGACTATCCGGCCACGGATCCCGCGGACAAGGACATGAAGTTCTTGAGCCATCCCACAGCTGGCTCGGTTGTCGGGATGCACGACTTCGGTTCGGTGTTCGTGCAGGCCACCATCGCCATTCTGATTTTGGTCGGCTTCGAGTCCGTCACCGCGATGGGTGGTGAAGCGAAGAACGCTAAGCGCGACGTACCGATTGCGGTTGTTACCTCGCTGCTAGTTCAAGGAGCCTTCTGCTACCTGATCGAGTACTTCGCAGCGAACTACATGCTGAATAATGGGTACACGATGCAGAGCGCCACCGGCTCGGCCGCTCCGATCGGCGACATGATGGTGATCGTCGGCAACGCCGTTTTCGGCGCGGGCCACGGTAGAATTTTCATGCTGGTGCAAGCGTTCACGGTGTTCCTGGCCATCATTGGAACCACGCTCTCGTGCCTGAGCACAGGCGCTCGCGTGACCTACGCAATGGGCAAGGACGAGGAGCTTCCCGATCACTACGGCGCTCTCCATGCGGAGAACTTGACGCCGCACCGCTCCATCTGGACGCTGGTAGTGATCTCCGCCGTCATCGGCGTGCTGTGCGTGTCCGTCGCGTTTGGAGACGGCGCTGCCCCGAAAGACGGCGACATCAAGGCGATCCCGCAGGGCTTGCTGTCGAGCGTGGGGTACACCTCGCACGATAAGATGGCAGCTCTCCCCAATACCCTGTTGTTGATGACGCTCACTTCCAACTTCGGCACCTTCCTGCTGTATGGATTGAGCTGTGTCACTTGCATGTTCGCCTTCCACAAGCACCCCATGTACAATCCGCTGAAGCACATGATCATTCCACTGTTTGGGGCGGCCGCCAACATCTTATGCATGGTGGCTTACCTAGTCTTGCCTTTCCTGGGCTATGGCACCAAGATGGAGCCCTTCGGGGCGCTGGGATTCGCCGCGGTCTGGGCGATCTACGGGGGTATCTTCTTCATCAAATCCAGCAAGAAATCCGGCCGCACCACTCTCATCGAGGATCGTGGCAGGAGCGGAGCAACAGCGTAGTTCCCTGGACTCGAGTACTTGGATCGAGCATAGATCCCGCGGGCCGGAGCCAGCTGTCCCGGCCCGCGAGTCTTTTTTGGAAAAAAACCTTTCTAGACTAAAGAGGATGGCAAAAAGGGGTTATGTTGCCGCAACGTGAGCCGCATTCCGCGCAGGCCGCCCGGGCTCCGGAAACGAGCGGTTTGGAATTGGAGTTCGCGCATCTCTCCGATGTTGGCCGGGTGCGCGGACACAACGAAGATTTCTTAGGACACGCCGCTCCGGATTCTCCGGAGCAAGCCCGTCACCTGGGCTGGTTCTTCGCGGTGGCAGATGGGGTTGGTGGCGAGGAGTTCGGAGAGGTCGCCTCCCGTACCGCCATTGAAGCTGTGATGGCGGGATTCCAGGCCGCGCCCTCCGGAGAGATGCACTCCCCGCTCCTGCAGCGTCTGGTGCAGGCCGCGAATATCAAAGTTTATGAAACCGGGCGGGCGACAGGACACGGCGGCGTCCGCATGGGCACGACGATCGTCGCCTGTGCGCTGCGCTATGACCGCGTGACGGTGGCGCACGTCGGCGATTCGCGCTGCTACTTGATCCGCCGGGGCCATGCTGTGGCTCTTACGCGCGATCATACCGTGGTCAACGACCAGGTTCGGCTGGGTGTGATGTCCGCCAAGGATGCCGTGAAGGCGGAGAGTCGCCACGTGCTCAGCCGCTCCCTGGGAGGCGAACTCTTCGTCAGCGTCGATGTGAGCGAGCATCACGTGCTTCCCGGCGATATTCTGCTGCTCTGCTCGGACGGGCTGCACGGGGCGCTCTCTCCACAGGACATCGCGCGCGCCTGCAACCACGCCGACTTGAACGCCTGCGCGCGCGAGCTGGTCGATCTTGCCAATGAACAGGACGGGGGCGATAATGTCAGTGTCTTCCTGATTCGCATCCGTAAAGTCGAACGCGTGGGCATGTACCGTGGACGGCCCTACAAGTTGCGGTAATCTCTTGAAAACCGTGACACGATTGGAGCGGCCGGCTGACGGCCCTAAATGACCCCTGTCCGCGTAAGCGATACCTTAGACCACTACCGCATCGAATCCGTCGTGGCGCGCAGCGGCATGGCCTCTATCTTCAAAGCCACCGATCTCAACGATGGCAAAACGGTAGCCGTCAAAGTTCCACACCCGGAGATGGAAGCCGAGCCGGTTCTCTTCGATCGCTTCAAGCGCGAGGCGGAAATCGGCATGATGCTGAATCATCCGGCCGTGATGAAGGTTTACGATTACCATCAGGGCGATCACGTTTACATGGTGATGGAGTGGGTGGAGGGCACTCTGCTGCGCCACATCCTGCGCTCCGGAGGGCCTCTTTCCGAAGAGCGGGCCATCCGGCTGACCACCAACATTCTGGGTGCGCTCGAACACATCCACAGCCGCGGTGTGGCGCATCGCGATCTGAAGCCCGAGAACATCATGGTGGATGACGACGACAACGTGAAGCTGATCGACTTCGGGATCGCCTCGAAGTCCGACGCCCGCCGTTTGACGTTCGGCAAGCTCTCGCAAGTGATGGGAACGCCCGATTACATCTCGCCCGAACAGGTGAAGGGCAAGCGCGGCGACGGACGCAGCGATATCTACTCCACCGGCATCATGCTGTACGAGATGCTCACCGGCAAGGTGCCGTTCACGGGCGAGAACCCGTTCGCCATCATGAATGAGCGGGTGCTGAACAATCCCGTACCGCCGCGCGCCGTGAATCCGCAGATCTCTCCGGAGATGCAAGAGGTCATTTACCGTGCCCTCGAGCGCGAGCCGACCAATCGGTACAAGACCGCCGAGGAGTTCGCCTGGGACCTTCAGCATCTTGACCAAGTGGGCGTCAGCGATAACCGCGAGGAACTCACCAATTGGAAAAAGCGACGCGATCCGTGGGCGCGCAAGATCGCGTTCTACATCGCGATGGCGTTGATTCCGGTAGTCGTGCTCGGGCTGCTGTTCTGGGTCGCGAAGCACGCCTAGACAGAAGTTATCGCTGCGTGAAATCTTCCAAGTGCGTTACCAGTTCTGGATACGCATTGGCGCCGAGCTCGTGTAGATCCATTCCTTGCCGTTCGCCATCGAGCGAGACGCGGAAGGGCAGGAAGCGGTTGAGAATCGCGTTGATTCCGTAAGTCAAAGGAAGGATGCAGCCGAGCAGCGTCGCGATCCCGGCGAGTTGCGCGAGCCACTGGCCGTCGCCCGCACCGGGGAGACGAGCGAGGAATCCCGCCGCGAGCAATCCCCACAACCCCGCGATGCCGTGCACCGAAATCGCTCCGCCGGGGTCGTCGAGGAAGAGCCGCAGTTCGAGAATCTCGATCGAAATCGGTACGAGAGCGCCCGCTACCAGGCCCACGATGATCGCCGCCGCCGGCGGGAAGAATGCGGCCGCGGCGCTGGAGGCCACCAGTCCCGCGGTCCAGCCGTTGGCCGCGAGCGAGGCGTCCGGCTTGCCGAACCGTGTGCGAGTTACCAGGGCGGATCCCAACAACGCCGATCCCGCGGCCAGAGTCGTGTTGATCGCCACCAGAACCACTCGCCCGGGCGATGCCCCGTAGAACAAGATCGCGGCCGCGGCATTGATCCCGAACCATCCGATCAGCGCCATCAAGCATCCGAACAGGACGAACACGACGTTGTGGCCGGGAATCGCGGCGGGCATGCGGTCCTGGCCCGAGTATTTCCCTCGCCTCGGCCCCAGCAGCCAGGCGACCGACAAAGCCGTCAAGCCTCCGGTGGTTTGCAGGACTCCCGCGCCGCCAGCGTCGACGAATCCCGGGCCCAAGCCGTACATCTTGCCGAACTGGGCGAGGAATCCGCCGCCCCAGGTCCAGTGGGCGATGAGGGGCACGGTGAAGCCGGCGAGCACGGCCGTGGAGGCCGCTGCGGGACCCAGCCGCCAGCGCTCGGCGCCAGCCCCCAAAGGAATCATCGCGGCCAGCGCCGCAGTGAACATGCCGAAGCCGGCGGCGAGACCGCCGACGCCGTCGAAGTCGACGCCACGCAGCAAGAACCGCTCGGCTCCGATCCAGTTCCATGTTTGTTTTCCGACGGTTAGCCCGTAGGCCTCCCCTCCGGAAAAGCCCTGCCATGCGAATCCGCACGCGACGTAGGCCAGCACCGCCACGGCGGCCACGGTAAGGGTCGTCATCAGAGTATGCGCCGCGTTCCGGGATCGTACCAACCCGGCGTTCATGAGCGCTAGACCCGCAAAGGCAAAGGGGATGAGGAGAATCAGGAAGGAAGTCACCCGCGCTCCTCTCTCGCCTGATGGTGGGCGGGCTGCGTATGTCCTCGGAAGACCAGTACCAGGCCTACGATCTCAACGGCCACTCCCGCCAGCAGAAAGGCTGCCCGGCTTCCGGCCTGGGGCAGCAGGACGATTGTCGTCAAGGCGATCATCCAGCCGGAGAGCAGCAGGAGGAACCCGGCAAGTTTCATGAATCCCAAAATATCACGGGATGTCAAGCAAACCGCAGGGGTTGGGACATAAAAAGGTTCGTATACCGTGCATCGAAACTTTCTATGAACAGATTGAGCCGATTGCGCTTAGGATGGTGGGTAACCGGTTGTTCACAACTTTTTCATGCGGCGCCACGTGGGCACGCCGCTTGGCTTAAGCAAAAAATTCAGGGTTGTTTCAAGAGGCTGAGGCGGGCCCATAGCGGTACGTGTGTGCGAGCCCGGTTCAATGCTAAATCAATAAAGCTAAAGGGGTTTTCCATGTCAATCATCCGATACTCGGCCATCTGTCTCTTTGCGGCTGGCTTATCTTTGTACGCGCAGAACGATCCGCAAGCTCCCGCGACTCCCGCTCCGGCAGCCCCGGCGGCTCCTGCTGCGCCGGCCCCGCCCGTGTGGTCGGTGGGCCCCATCGATTTTAGTGGTTTGGTGGACGGCTATTACGACGTTAACTTCAACCATCCCGGGCCGGTGGGCGCGGACGGAAACCAGTTGTACAACTTCGACACGAAGCCGAACCAATTCGGTCTGAGCATGTTGAAGTTCAGCATGTCCCACACGGCGGATCCCGTTGGATTCCAGGTGGACTTCGGCTTCGGCCACGCGTTTGAGATCATCCATGGCGCCGACGCCACGGCGACCGAGCACATCGAACAGGCGTTCGTGAGCTGGAAGCCGCCGAAGGGCAAGGGATTCCAGTTAGACTTCGGCCAGTTCGTCACCTCCGCCGGCGCGGAAGTGATTGAGAGCAACGCCAACTGGAACTATTCCCGCTCGATCCTGTTCGCATGGGCGATTCCGTACTACCACTTCGGCGCGCGCATCACGCAGCCGATCGGCAGCCACTTCACCGGCGGCGTTCAGATCGTGAACGGCTGGAACAATATGGTGGACAACAACAGCGGCAAAACCATCGGCCTGATCGGCAACTTCACGACCAAGAAGCTGACGTGGAGCAATAACTACTACACGGGTCCTGAGAACGCGGGCACCAACAGCGGCTTCCGCAACCTGTACGACACCACGCTGCTGTTCACGCCTGCCGACAAGTTCAACGCGTACGTCAACTTCGACTACGGGCAGAACAAAATGGTGACCGGTAAAACCAGCACGACGCCTTCCTGGAAGGGAATCGCGTTCGCGGGCAAGTTCCAGATGAACGGCAAGAATGCGTTGACGCCTCGCTATGAGTGGTTCAAGGACGACGGCGGTTTCAGCACCGGCACCAGCCAAACCCTTCAGGAGTTCACGCTGACCTACGAATACAAGTGGGTGGAAGGCCTGCTGTCGCGCATTGAATACCGGCGCGATTGGTCTAACCAGGAGTTCTTCCAGCGCGGACTGATCCCGAACGCGTCGAAGAATCAGAGCACGCTGGCGATCGCCTTCGTGGCGTTCTTCGGACCGAAGCGGTAGTTTGGCAGAGGCCCGCTCCCGGAATGGCCGGGGCGGGCCTCGCTTCTTCTGTCCCGGTTGTGGACGGAGATATACTGTGGCCATGACTCCAAAAGAAGTCCTCGAATTTGCAAAGAAGCACGACGCGAAGCAGCTTGATCTGCGCTTCACGGATCTGCCGGGCGTTCAACAGCACGTCTCCTACCCGATCACGGAACTGGATGAGAGCACCTTCGAAGAGGGCTTCGGTTTCGATGGATCGAGCATTCGCGGATGGGCGGCCATCAATGAGAGCGATATGCTCCTCATTCCCGATCCGCATACTGCGGTCATCGACCCCTTCTACGAAACCAAGACATTAGTAATGTTGTGTAATGTGATCGATCCGATCACGCGCCAGCACTACGAACGCGATCCCCGGTGGATCGCGCGCAAAGCGGAGATGTATTTGAAGAACTCCGGGATCGCCGATACGGCGTTTTTCGGAGCGGAGGCGGAGTTCTTCATCTTCGACAATATTCGTTTCGACCAGACCGCGAATCAAGGTTACTACTTCATCGATGCCGATGAGGGCCGCTGGAACACGGGCCGCTCCGAGAACAACCTCGGCTACCGGCCGCGGTACAAAGAAGGTTATTTCCCCGTGCCGCCGACCGACCACCATCAGGATCTGCGCGCGGAGATGGTGGAGACCATGATCAAGTGCGGCCTCAACATTGAGTGCCACCATCATGAGGTCGCCACCGCGGGACAGTGCGAAATCGATCAGCGTTTCGACACTCTGGTGAAGTCCGCCGACAATATGATGATGTACAAATACGTCATCCGCAATGTGGCATATCAGTACGGCAAGAGCGTGACGTTCATGCCGAAGCCTCTGTTCGGCGATAACGGCAGCGGGATGCACACGCACCAGAGCCTGTGGCGCGAAAAGAAGCCGCTCTTCGCGGGTGATCTGTACGCGGGCTTGAGCCAGATGGCGCTGTGGTACATCGGCGGCTTGCTGAAGCATGCTCGCGCGCTGGCGGCGATCATCGCCCCGACGACGAATTCCTACAAGCGCCTGGTGCCGGGATATGAGGCGCCGGTGAACCTGGCGTATTCGCGGCGGAACCGCTCCGCGGCGTGCCGCATCCCCATGTATTCGGCCAGCCCCAAGGCGAAGCGCGTGGAGTTCCGGCCGCCCGATCCGTCGGCGAATCCGTACATGGCCTTCGCGGCGATGTTGATGGCGGGTTTGGACGGCGTGCTGAACAAGGTGGATCCGGGCGAGCCGCTCGACAAGGACATCTACGATCTGTCTCCGGAAGAGATGAAAGCGGTGCCGTCGATGCCGTCGTCGCTCGAAGAGGCGCTCGGCGCGCTCGAAGACGATCACGGGTTCCTGCTCAAGGGCGACGTGTTCAGCGAGGAACTGCTCGAAACTTACATCGGCTACAAGCGCAAGAACGAGGCGGACGCCGTGCGGCTACGCCCGCATCCCTACGAGTTCGCGCTTTACTACGACATTTAGCGCGCATCGAGATTTACCCCATCGAGGTGGAAAACTCCGGGCCGGTGAGTTCCGCTCGCCGGCCCTTTTTCTATGGGCTCGCCGCCCGATTTCGCAAAGCGAACCCGCGCGTGCCTTACAATACGGGCAATGTCCGGTTCCGTCGTTCAACTCAACATGTCGCAGGGCGGCATCCCCAAGCTTCCCGTGGCGGAGGCGGTCGCGACAACTTTGGGGCTCGACGGCGATCTCCACAACAATCCGACGATTCACGGAGGACCGAAGAAGGCTCTGTTGTGGATCACTTCCGAGGGAATCGATGAGCTGAGGGCAGCCGGCTTTCCGCTCTACGCGGGAGCCTTGGGTGAGAATCTAACTACGCGCGGTGTCGACCGGCGTCTGTGGCGGACCGGGCAGCTCTGGCGGATCGGCGAGGTGGTGATCGAGCTCACGAGGATGCGCACGCCCTGCAAGACGATCACGGTGTATGGCGCAGCCATTGGCGAGGCCGTGTACGATCCCGAGGTGAAAGCCGGCGATCCTTCGTCGCTGCGCTGGGGATTGAGCGGATTTTACGCCTCCGTGGTGCAGCCGGGCACGGTTCGAGTGGGTGACGCGGTGGCGCTGCTGGATTCGTAGCCCAAGTTCATGCAGCGTCTGCTCTCGTACCCTTATCGCGACCGCCCGCGCGCCCTGCGGGAGATTGCGAATCTGGCTCGCGCGCTGCCGGTGGCCGTGCGCAATCGTTTCGATTTGCTGCTGGCTTCGTCTCCGGCGCCCGAGCGCGGGCTGCTCTACTTCGATCTCCTGCGCGAGCGCCAGCCCGCGGCGTTTGAGCACTTTACGCGATCGACGGCGGGTCTGCGGCATCTGGTGGCGCTGTTCACGCACTCGCATTTTCTTTCCGAAGAAGTATTGCAGCATCCGGAGTGGGCGGAGCAGCTTCTGAACGCCGGCGAACTGCAGAAGGCGATCTCCGTGGACGTGCTACGGTCGCGGCTGGATGTGGATTTGCCGGCGGGGCTCCCTGACGCGCTGGAATTCGCAAAGTTTCGCCGCAAGCAGCTGCTGCGCATCGTAGTGAGGGATGCGCTCGGGTTGGACACGCTGCCGGCGATCACCGCGGAGCTGTCGGATCTGGCGGACGTGCTAGTGGAGGTTGCCTATGAGCGGATCTATCGCGATTTGGTGTCCCGCTACGGAGTACCTCGCGAAGACGACTCTTCCCAGGAGGCTCACTTCGCGGTGATCGCGCTGGGCAAACTCGGCGGCGAGGAGCTGAACTACAGCTCCGATATCGACCTGATGTTCCTGTACTCGGCCGCGGGGTCCACCGACGGGGCGCAATCCATCACCAACAAAGAATTCTTCAAGCGTGCCGGGAATCAGCTCACGGCGCTGCTCTCCGCGTACACGGCGGAAGGGATGTGTTACCGCGTCGACCTACGGCTCCGTCCGGATGGAAGCCTCGGGGAGGCGTGCATTTCTTTAGAAGGCGCGTTCAAATACTACGCCGAGCGTGCCCGCGATTGGGAGTTGCAAATGCTGATCAAGGCGCGCGTCGCGGCGGGGCACCGGCCCACCGGGCGCGCGCTGCTGGATTTCGTGGAGCCACGCACATACCGCACCACGCTCGACTTCTCGGCGATCGAGCAGCTTTCGTTGACGCGCGAGCGCCTGAACGAGAAGCTCGCCGCCCGGCAGGCCAAACGCGGGCTGTCGACCCGGATTCGGGAGCGGACATCGCTCGACGTAAAGCTGGAGCGCGGAGGGATCCGCGATATCGAGTTTCTGGTCCAGTGTCTCCAGCGTTTGCACGGCGGGGCGGAGCCGTGGGTACGGCATGGCGGAACGATGCTCGCGTTGGCGCGATTGCAGGACAAGGATTTCCTTTCGGGCGCGGAGTACGGGCGTCTAGCGTCAGCCTACCAGTTCCTGCGGCATCTGGAACACCGGCTGCAATTCGAAGACGATCTCCAGACGCACACGCTCCCGCAGGATCCGGAAGCGCTGGAGTTACTGGCCCGGAGGATGCCCGGCGGGGGCACAGCCGTGTCGCTGATGCGCGAGCTGCGCGGGCACTTTGAACGCGTCACAGAGATCTACGAGCGCGTGGTGCACTCGCGGACGGCGCTGACCGAACTTGCGGATTCGCAGGCTTCCGCGGCGCCTCGCGCCAGCCACTTGATGCAGTCGCTCGATCAGCGTGCTCCGGAACTCGCGGCGGCACTCGCGCGCGCGCGTCTGCAACGCGGATTTCGCCCGTTCGAACATTTTCTGGAGCGCGTTTCGGGAGACGCGGCGAGGATGGATATGCTCAATTCGAATGCCGACCTCGCGGAGCGGGTCTTGGATCTTTTCGAGCACAGTCCCTATTTCGCGGAAGAGCTCATCCGCACTCCGGAATTGCTCGACGAGGTTTTGCATGCCTCCGCGCCACTTGCGGTGGAGGAGCCGGCTTCCCGGGAGATGACGGAGCTTCGCCTGTGGTACCGCCGCGAGATGATGCGGATTCAGGCGGAAAGCATCTGCCGCTCGTCGCCGATTTTTGAAACGCTGGCGCGCACGTCGGAACTCGCCGACGCGCTGATCGCACGTGCGTATGAAATCGCGATCGCGGAAACGCGACGCGCGCATCCGCCCCTCGACGCCGCGTATGTGCCCACGGATCAGATGCACGTGATCGCCCTGGGCCGCCTGGGAATGCGTGAGTTCGATCTCGGCTCCGATGCCGACCTGGTGTTCGTGCTCGCGGATTCGAGCGCCGCCGAGCTGGTTTTCTGGACCCATGCAGCGGAGCGTTTAGTGGATATGATTACCGCCTACACCGGCGGAGGTGTGTTGTTCGCGGTGGACGCGCGGCTGCGGCCCAACGGCACCAGCGGTCCTCTGGTCCAAACGGAAACGTCCTTCAAAGATTACTTCGAGCGCCATGCCGAAGCCTGGGAAGGAATCACGTATATGAAATCGCGGGCCGTGGCGGGCGATCCGGTGCAGGCCGAAGCTTTTCTGCATCAACTCCAGGCAGTGGATTGGAAGCGCTACGGGCAAAGCGGCCGCTCCCGCGCGGACCTTCGCGAGATGCGCCTACGCCTGGAACGCGAACAGGGCCCCGCTCGTCCGCTCAAGGCGGGGCGTGGCGGGTACTACGATATCGACTTTCTACTGATGTACCTGCGCCTGAAAAGCGCGGGCATTTATTTCAAGGTGCTGAACACGCCGGCCCGCATCGAAGTGCTGGAAAGCCTGGGGCACATCGATCGTGCGGGCGCGAACTTCCTGCTGGACGCCGCGACGTTTTATCGTGCGCTGGATCACGGGCTGCGCGTACTCTCCGGCCACGCCGAAGGACAACTCCCCAAAGCGGAGGCGCAGCGGGAAACGCTAAGCGAATTGCTGCGGCGTTGGACGCCCATCCCGCTGTCGGAGCTGAGCGAGATCCGCGCGAAGACTCGCGCGATGTTCGACAAGCAGTTCGGTCAATAACCGGAAGGGGGGGCGTCATGTACTGGCTGGGAGTCGATATCGGCACGGGTGGATCGCGCGCACTGTTGGTGAACGCGGCGGGCAAGCAAGTTGCGGCGTTCACGGCTCCGCACGAAGAGATGCGGATGGAGCAGCCCTTATGGGCGGAGCAGCGTCCGGAGGATTGGGCGCAGGCCGGGATTGCGGCGATTCGCGGGGTGCTGTCCGAGGCGCGCGTCCACGGGCGCGAGGTCCGCGGCGTCGGACTCTCCGGACAGATGCACGGGCTGGTGATTCTGGATCGCGCGAATGACGTGATCCGGCCCTCGCTCATCTGGTGCGATCAGCGCAGTCAGCCGCAGGTAGACTTCATCAACGCAAGAGTGGGGCGCGAGAAGGTGCTGGAGTACACGGCAAACCCGGTGTTGACGGGGTTCACGCTGCCGAAGCTGTTGTGGGTGCGCGATCACGAGCCACAAAACTTCGAACGTGTCCGAAAGATGCTGCTACCGAAGGATTATGTGCGCTTCTGCCTGACTGGCGAATTCGCATCGGAGGTTTCGGATGCCTCCGGCACTGCCGTGTTCGATGTGCTGAGGCGGCGATGGTCCTTCGAGATGATGGATGCGCTCAGTCTGGATCGCGAGATGTTGCCCTCGGTCGCGGAATCGAGCATGGTGACAGGCGGCATCTCGGCGCGAGCGGCAGAGCTTACAGGGTTGGCGGAAGGAACTCCCGTTGTCGGGGGCGGCGGGGATCAGGCGGCGAGCGCCGTCGGCAACGGCATCGTGGAGCCGGGCATCGTGTCGTGCACGCTAGGGACTTCGGGCGTGGTGTTCGCGCATATGGAGCAGGCGGCGTACGATCCGCAGGGGCGGGTCCATACGTTCTGCCATGCCGTCCCAGGGAAGTGGCATGTCATGGGAGTGACACAGGGCGCGGGTTTAAGTCTGCAATGGCTGCGGAATCAGTTGACGCCAGGAATGAGTTACGATGCGCTGACGGAGGAAGCCGCAGGAGCACCCGCCGGATCGCAAGGGTTGTTCTGGCTACCGTACTTGATGGGCGAACGCACGCCGCACTTGGACGCCCAAGCTCGCGGCGGTTGGATGGGATTGACGGCGAAACATGCCCGAGCGGATTTGATTCGCGCGGCGATCGAGGGGGTGTCCTACAGCCAGAAGGATTGCCTCGACATCGTCGAGGGCCTGGGAGTTCATGTGGAGTCGGTACGAGCGTCGGGGGGCGGGGCGCGGAGCGCCTTCTGGTCACAGATCCTCGCCGACGTTTTTGCGAAACGAGTGGTGCGATTGGAGACGCAGGAAGGCTCGGCGTATGGAGCGGCCTTGCTCGCGTTGGTCGGGACCGGAGAGTACGCAAGCGTCCCTGAAGTTTGCGACGCGGCGATTCGCGAGGCGGATTCGTTTGAGCCGCGCCCACAGGAATCGGAAAAGTACGCCCGCGCGTACCAGACTTATCGCGCGCTGTACCCGGCGTTACGGTCGATCAAATGGAGCTAAGCTAGGGTAACGTTAACCGGGCGGCAGGATCTTCGACAGATCGTTGTAGATCACGAACACCAGCACCACCATCAGGAACACGAAGCCTACGCGGATTACAGCTTCCTTGACCTTCAGGTCCAGGTCGCGCCGCATCAGCATTTCCACAAACAGCATCAAGATCACGCCGCCGTCGAAGATGGGGATCGGCACCAGATTGATGATCGCCAGGTTCAAGCTCACCGCGGCCATCAACCCAAAGAACGTCATCGCGCCTTCGCGGGCCGCTTCGCCGGACAGCTGCGCGATGCGGATGGGACCTTCCAAAGACTTGGGCGACATGCGCCGCTCCACGATGCTTTCCAGCACCTGCACCAGCACCGTCGCGCTCTGGGCGTTGCGACGCACGGATTCCGTCACAGCCTGTGTGAACGGCAGCTTCACGACTTCCACGCGCGTGCCGAGTTCCACGCCGATCATCCAACGCTCCTGCCCATCCACTTCGCGCTTGGCTGGGGTGATCGTGACCGAATGCTGCTGGCCCTGGCGCGAATAGGCGAGTTCCACCGGAGCTCCCTTGGTCGTCTCGATCACTTCGCGCAGCCGCGTGCGGGAGCGGATCGGAAGCCCGTTGACGCTCACCAGAATGTCGCCTTTTTGCAGGCCGGCTTTTTGCGCCACATCGACGCCCGTGTAGTAGCTGGCCACTTCTACTTCGGTTTCCTGCTCCCAGCCTGCATTCCCGGCGGCCTGCTTCTCGTCATACGCCGGAGTCACCGAAAAATGCATCCTCTGCCCGTCGCGGACCGCCCAAACGTCCATGGGGCGCCGCGCGCTGGCGATTTCCTTGAGCGTAATGTCATCCCAGGTAGGATCGGTAGTGTTCTCTATCTGTACGATCTTGTCGCCCTCGCGGATTCCGGCTTTCGCCGCCGCGCCATCCGGCATCACGCTGCCGACCGTCGGGTCATGCGGCATCGGAATCTTGGGATACTCCACCATGAACAGGCCGGCTAGAATTGCCACGGCCAGAATCAAGTTGATCAGCGGACCGGCGAACGCGATAAACATCCGCTGATAGCGAGGCTTGGCGAATAGAGATCGTGGATCGCCGGAGGCTTCGTCACCGGGCTGCTCGCCCGCCATCTTCACATACCCGCCGAATAGGATTGCGGAAAAGCGGAAGTCGGTTTCGCCGCGCCGGAAACCGAACAGGCGCGGACCGAAACCGAAGCTGAACGTCTCCACCTTTACATCGCAAAGGCGGGCCGCCCAGTAGTGGCCTAGCTCATGAAACAGGATCATCACCCCGATCAGAACCAGATACCACCAGAAGTTCTGTAAGAAGACCATAAAATGCTGCCTACTTTACTCTACGCGCGAACCGCGCTTTTGTTTTGAATCACCCGTTCGCCGCCCCATCGTGAGGCGATCACTTCACCCGCTACCTGACGAGCCGCCCGATCGGCCTCCAGCACTTCTTTAATGGTACCCGGTTCGCGAGGCACCGTGCGCTCCAGGGTCTCGGCTACGGTAGCGGCAATGGCGGGGAAGGGAATCCGCCCGGCGAGGAACGCTTCCACGGCGATCTCATCGGCGGCATTGAGAGTGGCGGTAGCGGCGCCTCCTGCTTCTTGAGCCTGGTAGGCGAGCCGCAATAACGGGAATTTCTTGAAATCCGGCGCATCGAAGGTCCAGCGGGCGGATTGCGACCAATCGAGCCGCGGCACCGGTGCGTCCGCACGCTCAGGATACGTCAGCGCGTACTGAATCGGCATGCGCATGTCCGTGGCGGAGACCTGGGCCATCACGCTGCCATCATTAAACTCCACCATGGCATGTACTTTGGACTGTGGATGAACCACGACCGCCACATCCTTCGGAGGAAGGTCGAACAGCCAGCAGGCTTCGATCACTTCGAAACCTTTGTTCATGAGCGTAGCGGAATCAATGGTGATCCGTGGGCCCATCTTCCATGTTGGATGATTCAGAGCTTGCTCCGGAGTCACTTGAGCAAGCATCTCGGCGGGAGTCTCGCGGAACGGACCGCCCGAAGCGGTCAGGATCAGCTGCGTCACCTCGCCGCGCTGCCCGCAGCGGAAACACTGGTGAGCTCCGTTGTGTTCGCTGTCCACGGGGATCAGCTCGGCATGGGAGGCTCGCTGGGCCGTCGTGACCAACTTTCCGGCGGCAACGAGAACTTCTTTATTCGCGAGGCCGACCCTCTTTCCCAAGCGGACGGCTTCGTAAGTCGCTTCCAGGCCTTCGACGCCGACGATAGCCGACATGACGAACCCAGCCTCGGCCGAAGCGGCCGCAGCGATGCGATCCGCAGGGTTGGAAGACAGCTCCGGTTCTGGAATGCCCTGTTCTTTCAATCGACTACGGAGTTCTTTCAAGGCAGCATCGTCGGCCACGACCACCACCTTAGGCCGGAACTCCTTAATCTGTTGGGCCAAGCGGGCTACGTTGCGTCCTGCGACTAACGCATAGATGCCAAATCGGTGCGGCCAGCGGCGGACAACGTCGAGGGTGCTTGTTCCGATGGAGCCGGTAGAGCCAAGGAGGGTGAGGAGCGTCATCACTCGTTTTGATAATAACATCCCCGAAGGGCCACGAGGTTGAAGGTTTTTGAAGTCCCCCGTTTCGCTTACGAAACAACCCCGAAAGGGGCGCCGGGGAGGGTTGCTTCAGGGGTCTTAATTGAGGTTAGTCTCGCTTTGGTGGGAGTTTCCTCCCCGGCTTGATTCCAATAATAATATACCCAGATTTGGAAAGCAACAGTTTTTTGTAGATTTTTTTCAAATCCTGGAATCCACAGGTTACCGGATTGTAACGAATGGAGATAATGCCAGGACTTGCGCTTAGACGGAGGCTTTCTTCACCTCGACCGCAGCCCATTCTTCCAAAACACGGATAGCGGAACAGAAGTCGTCCTCGCCAAACCCCCGGGAGATCGCCGCTTGTAACATCTGGTGCGTGAGTGCCGTTACGGGCAGAGGTACATCCAGGCTCTGTCCGGACTCCAGCGCCATGCTGATGTCCTTGTGGAGCCACTTGGTGGAGAAGTTGGTCTCGAAGTTTCGCGCGAGTACGAACGGAGCCTTAAAAGAGATTAATCCGCTCTTGGCAGCGCTGTTGTCCAGGATCTCCAGCATGAGCTCTGGCGCGATGCCGCCTTTGGCCGCCAGCACCATCCCCTCCGCGAAGCCCTGGAACAGATTCGCCAGCACCAGGTTCTGGGTGAGCTTGGCCTGCAAGCCGGCGCCGGGGCCTCCGCAGAAGTAGAACAGCTTGCCCATGATCTCGAAGTAAGGCTTGGCGCGCTCGAACACGGCCTTATCGCCGCCGATCATGAACGTCAGCGTGGCCTTTTCGGCTCCCGGCTTCGAGCCGGTGCACGGAGCATCCAGGAAGTGCGCCCCTTTCGCCGTAAAGGCGGTATGCATCTCGCGGCTGGCGTTGGGGGAGATCGTGCTGCAATCGGCAACGACAGCTCCCGGCTTGATCCCGTCGAGCAATCCGTTTTTCCCGACGGCCACCTCGCGCGACATCTCGCTGTTGCCGACGCAGTAGAAGATGTAGTCGGCGTGCATGGCGACATCCTTCGGATGCGCGCAGGCCGTGCCCTTACCTTCCTTCGCCAGATCGTGAGCCTTCGAGCCTTGGTGCGACCACAGCGCGACCTCATGGCCCGCCTTCAAAAGATGGTGTGCCATGGGATGCCCCATGATCCCTAAGCCGAGAAATCCGAGTTTTGCCAAAGTAGCCTCCTATTCAAGTCGGAAGCTACGATTCTAGCGTCTTACTCGGTCCCGACGGGGATCTTGCCGGCAAGGAGGCGAAGGATCAATAGATCGGAGGGCTGGAACGTCGTCGCGGGAATGTTGCTGAGATCCTCATCGCGGTCCACGACGTGGCTGCGGATCATCGTTCGGAGCTGCATGACGGAAACGCCCAGCTCTTCGGCGGCTTCGGTCTCGGAGTATTGGGACTTCCCAGTCCTGGTGAGTTGCATTGCTATGTTCCGATTGTAGGGCGCACCGGTGTCTGGCCCAATTGGTTAGAGCGCTTATTTATGTCTCGGTATCGCCTGACGTACTTACGTACTAGGGGCAGCGCGCAGCGTGAACTCATGGTGTCAAATCGGGCTGAACGCGTCTAAGATGAAACTATGCGATTCCTCGCTTTCACTCTGCTTGCCGGTTTGGCGATGCTTCCTGTCAGAGCGCAGCAATATCCCGGATTCGACGTGCGGTCTATTGACCGTACGGTGGACCCGTGCGCCGACTTCTACAAGTTTTCGTGCGGTGGATGGATGACCTCGAATCCGCTCCCCGCGGATCAGGCTCGTTATGGCCGCTTCGATGCCTTGGCCGATCGCAACCGGATCATTCTCCAGAACCAACTGGAGACGGCGTCTTCACAGAAGCCGGGGCGTTCTCCCATTGAACAAAAAATCGGCGACTTCTACGCCTCCTGCATGGATGAGAAAGCCATCGACGCGCGAGGGACAGCGGCGCTGAAGCCCGATCTGGATCGCATTGCCGCGCTGAAGAGTAAGAAGGATCTGGCGGCACTGGTCGCGCAACTGTTCAAGGACGGGGCACCGGTCTTTTTCAATTTCGGCTCCGAACAGGACGCCAAGGATTCGACGAAGGTGATCGCGGGTCTGGATCAAGGCGGCCTCGGGCTGCCGGATCGCGACTATTACTTCAAGACCGATCAAAAATCGGTTGACCTGCGCGCGCAGTACGTCGCGCATGTCACGAAAATGCTTGAGCTGCTGGGCAACTCGCCAACTGACGCCGCGAAGAAAGCGGCGGTCGTCATGAGCATCGAGACCGCGCTCGCCGACGGCAGCTTCGACCGTGTGACGCGCCGCGATCCGGAGAAGGTTTATCACAAGATGACCGTAGCGGAGTTGGTCGCGCTGGGACCGGAGTTCGATTGGAAGACGTACTTCAAGGGCGTGGGCGCACCAGCGATTGAGAGCCTGGATGTTTCCGTGCCACCGTTTGTGAAGGCGCTGAACACCGTGATCGACAAGAACAGCCTGGACGATCTGAAGACCTACCTGATCTGGCACCTGGCGCATGAGAACACTCCTCTGCTGCCCACGGCGTTCGTGAATGAGAATTTCAATTTCTACGGCAAGACGCTGAGCGGATCGAAGGAACTGCGTCCTCGGTGGAAGCGCTGCGTGGACATGACCGACAATGCTCTGCCCGACGCTTTGGGAAAGGTGTTCGTGCAGAAGACGCTGGGCGAGGAAGGCCTGCAGCGGACGCAAAAGATGGTGGGCGAAATCGAGAAGGCGATCGAGAAGGAAATCCAGGCGCTGGATTGGATGTCTCCCAAAACCAAGGAAGAAGCGATGGTGAAGCTGCACGCGGTGGCCAACAAGATCGGAAACAAGCTCCACTGGTTGGATTACGCGAGCGTGAAGATCAGCCGCGACGACGCTTACGGCAACGGCGAGCGTACCAGCGCCTTCGAACTCGCGCGGCAGTTGGGCAAGATCGGCAAGCCGGTGGATAAAACCGACTGGAGCATGAGCCAGCCCACCGTCAACGCGTATTACGATCCGCAGGAGAACGACATCAACTTTCCGGCAGGTATCTTGCAGCCTCCGTTCTACGACAACAAAATGGATGATGCCGTGAACTATGGCGCGATTGGCGTTGTCATCGGGCACGAACTGACTCACGGCTTCGACGATGAAGGCCGCCAGTTCGACGCCAAGGGCAATCTTCGCGACTGGTGGACCGACGCCGACTCGAAGGCGTTCGACCAACGCGCCGATTGCGTGGTGAACCAGTACGGCGGCTACACGGCCGTCGACGACGTGAAGCTGAACGGAAAACTGACGCTCGGCGAGAACACGGCGGATAACGGCGGCGCGCGTCTCGCTCTGATGGCGCTGCGCGACTCCATGGCGGGCAAGCCGCAGCCGGCTCCGGTCGACGGCTTCACCACAGACCAGCGCTTCTTCCTGGGCTTCGCGCAGGTCTGGTGCCAGAACCAGACTCCGGAAGTGGCGCGGCTTCGGGCGCAGACCGATCCGCATTCCCCCGGCAATTACCGCGTGAACGGAGTAGTGTCGAACATGCCGGAGTTCCGGCAGGCTTTCGGGTGTAAGGAAGGTTCTCCGATGGCTCCGGTAAAGTCCTGCCGGGTCTGGTAAGCGGCTTATTCAGATCGGCTGGTTTCGCTCGCGAGCTTGCTCGCCAGCGGGCGATCCTGCCCTGCGTACTTGTTGCCGGCCTTCTTCCGATAAGGTACCGCCACACGTGAGGAAAGCTGCTCGAAGGTAAACGAACAGATCCGCATCCCCGGGTACAACGCGACGGGCATCCGGCCCAGATTGCTTAACTCCAGAGTGGCCTTGCCGATCCAGCCCGGGTCGAACAAGCCGGCGGTGCCGTGCACGATAATTCCGATGCGGCCGAGGCTCGAGCGCCCCTCCAGCCGTCCGAGAACGTCGTCGTCCAGCTCCAAAATTTCTTCCGTGATCGCCAGCGCGAACTCGCCCGGCTGAAGGATAAAGGACTCGCCGTGCGGCACTGTGATGGTCCGCATCAGGTCCTGAATCGCGGTGCGTTCTTTCAGGTCGATGAAGGCGTGCTTGCTGTGTTCGAAGACGCTGAATTCGCTGCCCAGGCGGAAATCGACGGAGCAGCTTCCGAACTGCTCCGGCGGAAGCGGCGGTGTGATCTTGATTTTGCCCTCTTCGAGGTAGCGCCGGATATCGACGTCGGAAAGAACCATTTCTTGATCATAAGGGATGTCGCAAAAGGCGCGGTCGGGCGGCGCTGGCAGCGGGGTCCTGGGCGAACCGGCCGGCCAAGTGGCGACCCCAGTGGAGCATGGGTTTTTCCAGGAAATAGTAGCTCGCCGCAGCCACGGCGAACGCGATCGCAAGGTTAGCCGGGAAGTGCTGCCACCAGTGTGCCCGCGGTTCCCAGCCGGGACGGAGGAACACTTGTTGCCACAAGTACAGGCTGTAAGAGAGGCGGCCCATCCAGCGCAGCGGCGCGGATTCCAGCACTCGGCTGATCATCCAGCGCGGATGCAGCGCCGTGCCCACTAAGGCCCCAGGAATCAGGACGGCCAGCACGACGCTCGACGCCGGTGAGTAATAACGCACCGCGAGGATCGCGAGGACCGCCGCCACTGTCCACGCGGCCGGGCGCAATTGTCTCGCCACGCGGATGCGAGAGGCCTCTTTCGAAACCAGAAACGCGATGACGCATCCCCACAGCAGGGCATCCAAACGGAGGTCGGTGCGGAAATGTGCGGGCACCTGCGCGAACCAGCTGAGGTCACTCTGCGATTCGATCAACCGCCAGGTCGCAACCAGCAATGCGAGAATCGCCGCTACGTCCACGGCTTTCTTCCTGCCCGCAAACAGCATGAGTGCCGGCCACAGCAAATAGAACTGCTCTTCTATCGCTAACGACCACAGATGTCCCGTCAGGGGCGCTCCCAACCGAGTGGGCACGTAATTTCGGAAGAACAGCAGGCATCCCGCGAGGTCCCAGCCGGATTTCCAAAGGCCCGCCGCCGTGACCGTCAACAGGAAGATCGCATACGGCGGCAGGATCCGGAACGCGCGCCGAAGGTAGAAACCGCGCAGATCTACGGCCCCCCTCCGGTCCCATTCCTCCACCAGCAGGCGCGTGATCAGGAAGCCGCTCAGCCCGAAAAAGATGTCGACGCCGAACGCTCCCCACAAAGTATTGCTGACGCCGTAATACGAAGCCTCCGTTGCGTAGAAGCCCATTGTGGCGTGATGTAGTAGCACCCCGCCGATCGCCAGAGCGCGCCAGCCATCCAGAGTGGGGATGCGCTTCATGGGTGCAAACATCGGCAGAACCCGTGAGCACATTTAGATCTTAAAGTTGCTTAGTACTAGGCCGTCGCCGCCCGAAGTATGGAACGCGGTTTTCGCTAAACTAAAGCATGACTGTAAAAGTTGGGATCAACGGTTTTGGCCGGATCGGCCGTAACGTGGTGCGCGCCGCGCTCCACAACCCAAACGTTGAGTTTGTCGCCGCCAACGATCTTACGGATACTAAGACGCTGGCGCATCTGCTGAAGTACGATTCCATTCTCGGACCCCTCGGCGTAGAGGTCACCGCGGATGCCGACGGAATCGTTGTCGGCGGAAAACGCATCAAAATTTTTGCCATCAAGGACCCGTCTCAGATCGACTGGTCCAGTGTGGGCGCGCAGATGGTGATCGAATCCACCGGCAAGTTCACGGACGCCAAGGACGCGTCGAAACACATTCAGGGCTCGGTCAAGAAGGTAATCATTTCCGCGCCGGCGAAGAATGAGGATCTCACCATTGTGTTGGGCGTCAACGATGCCGCCTATGACGCGTCGAAGCACAATGTGATTTCGAACGCGTCGTGCACCACGAATTGTCTGGCTCCGCCGGTCAAGGTGATCCAAGAGAAATGGGGCATCGAGAAAGGCCAGATGACCACGATCCATAGTTACACCAACGATCAACACGTGCTGGATTTCCCGCACAAGGATCTGCGCCGCGCCCGCGCCGCCGCGATCAACATGATCCCGACGACTACCGGGGCCGCGAAGGCCATCGCCCTAGTGCTGCCCGAACTCAAGGGCAAGCTGGACGGTTACGCCATGCGCGTGCCGACGCCCAACGTAAGCGTAGTCGATCTGACGGCGCTACTCTCGAAGCCTGCCACGGCGGAGGAGATTAACGCCGCGCTGAAGGCTGCTGCCGAGGGTCCGCTCAAAGGCATCCTCGCGTACACAGAAGACCCGATTGTATCCACCGACATGCTCCACAATCCCCATAGTTCGATTGTGGATGCGACTCTCACCAAGGTGCTGGGCGGCAACCTGCTGAAGTTGATCGCCTGGTATGACAACGAGTGGGGCTACTCCATGCGCTGCGTCGATTTGGTGGCGTTCCTGGCGAAGAAGGGCCTGTAAGCCCTTACCGCAATTCTTCTCGGCGAGCGCGAAGACGCCTGGAACGCTTTCGCCGGATGTCTTCGCGCGAGCCAGAAGCACACGCCCGCATTTCAGCAGACGTTTAAATCCAGGATCGCCTTGCTGAAATACGAGCCGTCACAAAAATCACCGCCGGGGACCTGAACGAAGCCCCCAATGTCCATGCCGTCTGCAAAGAGGCTAGCTCCGGCGTGTACATCTACGGAGAATGGAGGGACGGAGCATGTCCACCAGGCCTCCCGCGAAGGGCCATTTGTGTAGCCAGAGTGCACCTGATAGTACGTCCCGTCGCTGCGTTCGAAATAGACTGCGCATCCTAAACATGCCACTGCTGCTGGTTTATGAGACCTGCCCAAGATACGCATTCTGCTTTGCGAGCATCGATTGTTGGGCCTGAAGCCACTCTTGAAGAGTCGCGTCGCTCACGGTAGAGTCAGAGAACTTTGCGATGATCTCGGTGGCCGCTGCGTTCCGCGCAGCGGACTGGCCCAGCACGTCGAAAACGTCCGCGCCCATGATCCCGCCATTTTGAAGGACCACGCTATCCACCTCCGGTCTTGGAGTCTGAATGCCTCGGGCGATTAATCGCTGGTTCACAAATTGAGGCACCGCTGTCGAAAGAGGGTGAGTGATCATCGGGCTGTTCCGGAGGCGGAGTTTCAATTCATGGGTCACGATATCGTCCGGAGTGACCACTGCGATATCTCCGGCAGGGCGGGGTTGGGGCACGAATTGCAATCGTGAATTCCCCCAGGATTGCGCCCCTTGCTATCCGTCATGGTCACGCGGAGCAGGATACTGGTGATTCCCTGATTGCTATTGTTCGCGACGATCACCGAAAATGGTGCGAGCGGCCGGATCTGTGCGGC
This sequence comes from Bryobacteraceae bacterium, assembly GCA_036498815.1. Classification (GTDB taxonomy): domain Bacteria; phylum Acidobacteriota; class Terriglobia; order Bryobacterales; family Bryobacteraceae; genus Palsa-187. Next base: position 145,488 of record DASYET010000016.1, read on the forward strand.
CAAATCCTTTCCGAGTTTGGCTTCGAGTACCGATGGAGAATCGCGATCCGCCGCCAGTCCAGACCTGGACTCCCTATCGCGCGAATGCAGCCGACGGCACTGCGGGAGTCAAGGTAGGCAGCCCTTGCCCGAAACATGCGAAAACGACGTTTGCGGCAATAATTAGGCGGAACACTCGGAAGAGTCTACTTCGGATTTTCGATAGAAGTCAAGATGATACTTATCTCGGAGCATGACGTCGAATCGGAGCCGAATTTGGCGACGGGGCTTCCCCCCTATAGCCCGCCCTTCATCCACTATTTTTCGCATCGAAACGTTCCGGGTGTCGAAAGTGGTCTCCCTTGTGCGTCTTACTTACGAGGAGATCACCATGGCAAACCCTTTTGTACACCTGGAACTGAGCAGCACGGACCTGGACAAGTCGAAAGCCTTCTACAGCAAGCTTTTTGATTGGAAACTGAACGACGTGCCGATGGGAGACATGGACTACACCATGATCCAGATCGGCGCCGGACCCGGCGGCGGGATGATGAAACAAATGATGCCCGGCGCGCCTTCCGCGTGGCTGGCCTACGTCGAAGTGGCGGACATTAAGGAGGCGACCCAGAAGGCGAAATCCCTCGGTGCGACCATTGTGCGCGATGTCACCGCCGTCACGGATATGGGGTGGCTGAGCATCTTGTCCGATCCAGCGGGCGCGATGCTCGGGCTTTGGCAAACCGCCAAGAAGTAGTAGCTTAGCGCACGCGGCGGTAGACGCCCGTGTTGACGAATTCCCGGCCTTCGGGCGTCACGCCGTGCTGCGTAATTGTCATCGTCTGGCCGTCCGCCGCGAGCGTTCGCATCCATCGATCCGCGACCTTGCCCTCGCGCTTCAGCACGCTCTCGATACGGCGTTGGTCCACGCGTCTGAGCGCCAGTGTCACGGGATGCCCGGGAATCGGAACCTCGGTACCATCCAAATTCCCCCCGTAGACGTGATGCATCCGCTTGCCGTCCGCGTCGTCGGCATCCAGGGTGAACTGGAAACCGACTCCCTTCGGCGGCACCTCGATCGTGTAAATCGCGCGGCGGCCTGGCCGGCCAAACTGGTAATCCAGCGTGCTGGGGTCAAGCTCCCAGACGCCCAGAAACGGATCATCGCTTGGCTTGTCCGGGTCGAATAAGTGCCCGAGTTTGTCCCGTTTGGTCCGCAGATAGTCTTCCGTTGAAGCGATCGGCGGAATGATGGACGGAATGCGCTCTGCCACCCGCACTCCGGAATCCTCCAGCGCCTGGATCTTCTGCGGATTGTTGGACATCAACCGCACGGCGGTCAGGCCGAGGTACCGCAGGATGCCACCCGCCAGTTCGTAACCGCGCAAATCCGCCTGGAAGCCGAGCTGCTGGTTCGCCTCCACCGTATCGGCTCCGCCGTCCTGAAGCTCGTATGCGCGAAGCTTGTTCAGCAGTCCGATCCCGCGCCCTTCCTGATTGTCGTAAATCAGCACGCCGCGCCCCTCTGCGGCAATCGACTCCAACGCCAGTTCCAATTGAGCCCCGCAATCGCAGCGCAGGCTGTGGAAAACATCGCCCGTAAGGCACTGTGAGTGGATGCGCACCAGCGGCGGATTCCCGGCCGCAACATCGCCCATGACGAGCGCGACAGCCTCCTCCGGCGCGGCTTCCGCCGTGCAACTTTCGAAGCCGAAGATGCGGAAATGCCCGAAGCGGGAAGGGAAATCCGCTTCCGCCACTTTACGAACATCAATGTTTTGGGACATGAACGAAGCTTTGGGGCGTGTAACTTCATTATAATTGTCCGCAGTGGCTTCCCGCAGCCTTTTTGGGGCGCGGGGGTGCGCACCAGGGTGCACATAAAAGGAGCGGATGGCGGAACAGCCGTTAGTGATTCTGCTGGTGAAGCTCGCTGTAGCGGCCTCGCTCGCGAGCGTGCTCACCCGTTCCAGCCGTTTCCAGCGCATGCTGATGCGGGAGGAGCGCACGCTTACCCAGCGCGTCCAGATGGCCGTGGTCTGCGCCTTGATCTTCGGCTCCGGTGTCGCCGCCCGCACCTTGACCAACAGTTATCAAGCGGTCGACCTGGGGCTCGAAGGCAGCCTGGTGATGGGGATGCTCGGCGGCTACGTCACGGGACTTCTCGCCGGTGTGCTGATCTCGATCCCGGCCATGTTCCACCATGAAACGCTCACCATCGTGCTGCTGGCGGCGGTCGGCGTCATGGGCGGGCTGCTACGCGACCTCGCGCCGGAGAAGGAGTTCATCTGGCGCATCACCGCGTTCCCCGACCTGGCGATTGCGCGTCTGCTCCGCAAAGTAGATCTCCGTCTCGCCGCGTTCAGCCTTTGCTGCGTCGGTGTGATCCTTACCGCGGAAGTGCTGCGTCAGATTATGGTGAATTTGTTCCCCGGAAAGGTGTTCGCCCTGCAATGGAAGGACGCGGGGATCTGGGCGGAAGTGCTGGTCTATAGCACCACCCTGTTCGCTACCGTCCTGCCCATCAAAATCTGGAACAGCAACCGCAACGAAAAGAAACTGGAGCAGCAGCAGATGCGGTTGAACGAAGCGCGTCTGGCCGCGCTCAGCAGCCAGATCAATCCTCACTTCCTGTTCAACACGTTGAATTCCGTCGCTGCTCTGATCCGCCTGGACCCTGAACAAGCCCGCCAAGTGGTCCATCGGCTGTCGAAAATCCTGCGCCGCCTGCTGCGCCAGCAGGAGAACCTGATCACGCTTCGCGAGGAGCTCTCCTTCATCGAAGACTATCTCTCCATCGAAATGGTCCGCTTCGGCGAAAAACTGCGATTCGTGAAGGAAATCGACCCCTCCACTCTGGACATGCTTGTTCCCAGCATGCTATTACAGCCGCTGGTGGAGAATAGCATCCGCCACGGTCTTTCGAGTAAGGTTGATGGAGGCACTATCCGTGTCCGCAGCCGGATGGCGGCTCAGCGTTTGCAGATCTTAGTAGAGGACGACGGCGTGGGCATTCCCGAAGCCAAGCTCGCGACCCTGTTTGAGCAAGGAATCGGCGTCAACAACGTGAATGAACGGCTGAAGGTGCTCTTCGGCGCCGAATACAAAATGTGGATCGATAGCCGCCTGGGAGAGGGCACCAGCACAGGGATCGAACTTCCGGAGCAGGCGAATGGTACGGTAGTGGGAGTTGTTTCAATGGCCGGTAATGGGTGAGGTTGCCTTATAGTTATAAGGATGGCTCGCGTCCCCGGGGAAGTTCGCGGTAGCGGGGTGCACGCGAGTGCGAGATGAGAGGAGTGCATTCATTTGGGTGATCTGAACTATTCCTTAACGCTTCCCCAACAGGACCAGATGCCGCGGACCATCGCGGAGCGGACTCGCCGGATTTACGACATTGTGGCGTCCATTTATCCGGCCAGCACTTTCTTTTTTCATTCCAAAGCCCACGCCTGCGCTCTGCGCCATTCGGGAATTCGCAACGGGATGCGGGTGCTCGAAGTGGCCACCGGCAGCGGCGAGATGTTCCGCCGCCTGCTTGAAACCAACCCCGACGGCAAAACCTTCGGTCTGGATCTTTCCCCCAACATGGCCGCGCATACGCTGAAGCGCGCACGCAAGGAAGCCCCCGGAGTCCGCGCGCATTGTGGCGCCGTCGATGTCCGCGACCTGCCTTTCCGCGATGGCAGCTTCGATGCCGTGATGTGCTGCTATTTGCTGGAGCTTCTCGCCCAGGAAGATATTGTCCGCACGCTGCACGAAATCCGCCGCGTGCTGCGTCCCGGCGGGACATTTTCGCTGGTGGTGATCGGCCAGAACGGACCTGTGTTTAACCGATTCTACGGCCTCGGGGGCAAACTGGCCCCCGCCTTCTGGGGACGCCAAGTTGAACAGGACGTCCCAGATCTGATCCGTCAGACCGGCTTGCGGATCACCGCGGACGAGTTTGTACGCCAGGGCTACTACCCCTCGCGAGTTCTGGTTGCCCGCAACGGCCGGTAGGGGCTTGGCGAAAGCCCGCTAGACCGACAGAAGCCTGTCGAAGAATGACCGGTAGCGCCTGAGGATCTGCCGCAAGTCTTCCGTGGAGACGTCCTTGTTCCAGTCTGCCCCGAGCTTGTTCCGCTCCTCGTCAAACACCTGGGTCAAGCGTGTGACCACTATGCCGACAAGCTCATTCGCCTGCTCGACGGCATGCCTCGGCTCATCCACGAAGTTGTTTTGCACTTCATGCCAGCGCTGCCGGAAAGTTGTGATGTCGCCTTCGGGAAAGAGCGCCATCCTGTCTCCGGAAGGAGCGGCGGTTGTCCGTGCATTCGGTTCGTCCATGGCCACAGCCGTTGTGTGATCGTGATCGGGCATTTCGATAGCCATTATTTGTGTACCTCTCGTGTGACGTTAATGTCTGAAATATCCTCGAAGAGATTGCGGTAGTGCTGCATGGCCACCCGAAGATCCTCCGTGCTGCATGTCCCTTGCTGGCTGGCCGCCGCGATGCGGTGCGCCACCCTGAACTGCTCCACCACCCAGGGATGATACACGGAGATGTCCTCCGTTTGATGCTCGAAATCGCTGGTCGGGTATCCCTTGGTTTCGAGAGCTTCGTTTACCAGGCGATCCGCTTCCCAGACAGAGGCTTTCGGGTCGTCGACAAAGCGCTCCTGCACGTTCCTCCACCTCGACGCGAACCGCATGCTCTCGTCCGGAGTCAGCGAGCGAATGTGATATTTTTGGACTCTCTTCTCCCGCTCTTCGAGCGCCTGGACGGCGTGCCTCGGCGACTCTCCCTCCCTGACCACGCGTTCATATTCAGGGCCGAACTTGGCTCTGACTTTCTCCATTCGCCGGCGTTCAAAAAGAAGATAAAAGACCCCGGCCAAGGCCACTATGGCAATAACCAGGATGATCATTGTGGCTGTGTTCATAAAGCGTCCCTCAGGCCTGAGACTGAGCAAGAACTGTGCCACCTGCTGCCACGGTGTATCGGAGCCTTAAATCGAACTGTGCCCCTTCCGCCGAAAGCAAAATTTGCCGCCCGGAGGGCGCACGATTCACCCCTTCCGCGAACGAAATGGAAGTGTCGCCCGCGGACTCCGTGTCCCGGAAGCCGCTAAATTCTGCCGCAGAGAGCGAAACGCTTACGGAGCCTCACGCACTATCTGTCGGGCGCTTTGAGCGCCCGCAGGAGAGACCCTACATGGCCGGAAGCTGGACTACCATCAATCTGCCTCAAACCTCGGGCGCTTTCAATGCGGATCTTATGATTCTGCTGACCAACGGGGACGTGCTGGTGCACAACGCCTACGTCACACCGCCGATCATCGCTGTTGCCAAGCAGTGGCTGCGCTTAACGCCGGACATGACCCAGTCGAACCCGGCGCAGCGCTACGCGAAGGGATCCTGGTCCGGCATCATCGACATGGTTCACGCCCGCCAATACTTCGCTTCCGGAATCCTGAAGGACGGGCGCGCCTTCGTGGTTGGAGGCGAGTACTCAGACGATCCCGCCAGCACCAGCGACAGTCCCCTCGGCGAGACCTTCGATCCCCAAACCAATACATGGAAGGCGATGAACAAGCCTTCGGGCTTCGACTTCGTGCGGGGCGATTGCAACGGCTCGGTTCTCGCGGACGGACGCGTGCTCTTTGGCGGAGCCAGCCTGACCGGGCCTCCCTCGACATGGTCTAAACGATCGGCTATCTGGAATCCGGACACGGATACCTGGAAGGAAGCCGGTCTCGAATTCGGCGTGGTGACTAGCACGACGAAGACCGACCCACCAGAGGAGGAATCCTGGGCGCTGCTCCCGGACGGCAGTGTTCTCGCACCCGCCTCGCGCGATACGCCGAAAGCGGAACGCTATGTTCCTTCGCTGGACAAGTGGGTGGCCGCGAGCCAGGCGCCCCAAAACCTGGCATTGACCACGCTCAAGGGGGCCATCGTCTACGAAATCGGGCCGACCATCACTCTTCCCGACGGCAACGCCGTTGCGATCGGAGGGACCGGACAACTGGGGATCTATACGCCCGGAGCGAATCCCACGGACGCCGGGTCTTGGACGCAAGGGCCGGCCTTTCCCGCCGACGCAAGTACCAATCCGAACTGGCCCACTCTGACGGCGCTGGACGCTCCGGCGTGTCTGCTGCCCAGTGGAAAGGTGGTGTGCATGGGCGGCACCACGCAGCCCGTGCAAGGCGACTACTTTTCTCAATCGCCCGTGTTTCTGGTTTATGACCCCGCAAACGCCGACGCGACGCTTCCGCAACTGGACGCCCAGCCATCGCTGCCCAGCGGAACTTGGACCTATCAGTGCTGGTTCCTGCTTCTGCCCACAGGCCAACTGTTGTGCAGTTGCCAGAGCGGTTCGATGTTCCTCTATACGCCGGATCCGCCGGACGGCCCCCCGCAAAACTCCTGGCGGCCCGCCAACATCCAGGCTCCCGGCTTTATGATCTCCGGGCGAAGCTACAAGATCTCCGGAACGCAGATCAACGGACTTTCCCAGGCGGTAGGCTACGGCGACGACGGCGGAATGGCTACCAACTACCCGATCGTGCAACTCACCGCGGCGAACGGGACGGCCACTTATTTGCGAAGTTACAACTTCTCGACGATGGGTGTTGCGACGGGAACCGCCACGCCCGCGGACCTTCAGTCCTGCATGGTCGAAGTTCCCGGCGGGCTCGCCACCGGCCCATACAGCCTGGTTGTGATCGCCAACGGGATTCCTTCGCTTCCCGTGACCGTTACCGTTGTTCCGCCCCTCAACGTGAAAATTCCAGAGGAGGTGGCCCAGATTCTGTACGGAGTGGTTCAGGATGGTGGCGGCCTCGTGATCGTAGGGCACCACATCATTCGGATTCCGCCATGGGATCCCGGAATCGCGCTGTTGAACGGATTGGTGGCCATCGAATCGGGTGTCCGGGTGGGAGCGGCGGAGGCCAACGCTATCGTGAACGCGCTGGCAGGCCGGCTGGCCGGCGGCGCGCAAGGGGGCGGCGGCCTAGAAACCTGACGGAGATCCCGAAGGGGAGAATATTAGCCGACGCGCGCACTTATCAAGAGTGGCGCTCTATCGCACCCGTTCGGCGGCTGTCTATGGGATCGAGGCCCATCTCATCGACGTCGAGGTTGACATGTACCCAGGTACCTCGCGCGACTTTATCACGGTTGGAATGCCTGATACGGCCGTTCGCGAGAGTCGGGAACGCATTAAATCGGCACTATTGAATTCAGGCTTCGGCTATCCGAGCAAGTCCGTCACGATCAACCTGGCTCCCGCCAATGTACGTAAAGAGGGTGCGGGGTTCGATCTTCCGATGGCGCTCGGGATCTTGGGCGCGACGGGGGCGGTTCGCTCGTCGGACGATTTTCTGCTGGTGGGCGAGCTGTCTCTTGACGGAAGTCTGCGGCCAGTCCGCGGAACGCTTTCGATAGCGGTCGCCGCGCAACGCCATGGAGTGCGGAATTTGGTGGTACCGGCGGATAACGCGGCCGAGGCTTGCGTCGCCGAGGGTGTCCGTGTCTTTGCCCTGCGCCATCTTAGCGATGTCGTGGGTTTGCTGAACCAACCGGATCGGTTCCAGGCTGTGACCAAAAGCAACCACGCAGCCTCCAGGGAAGACGGACATGCGCCGATTCCAGATTTCGCGGAAGTGCGTGGCCAAACCTCCGCCAAGCGAGCGCTGGAAGTGGCCGCGGCGGGAAACCATAACGTCCTGATGATCGGACCGCCAGGATCGGGGAAGACCATGCTGGCAAAACGCTTCGCCGGAATTCTCCCGCCTCTCACCATCGAGGAAGCGCTCCAAACCACCCAGATTCACAGCGTGGCGGGTCTCCTCACCAATGGAGTGGGATTGCTGAAGCAGCGGCCATTCCGGGCTCCCCATCACACCATCTCCGACGCGGGATTGCTCGGCGGGGGCTCGGGTGTTCCCCGTCCCGGCGAGGTAAGTCTGGCTCATCATGGGGTGCTCTTTCTGGATGAACTGCCGGAGTTTGCGCGCAACGTTTTGGAGCTGCTGCGGCAGCCGCTGGAGGACCGCTCGGTGACTCTGGCACGATCCAACATGACATTGACGTTTCCGGCCAGTTTCGTGCTTTTGACCGCGCTAAACCCGTGTCAATGCGGATTCTTTGGAGACACCTCGAGGGATTGTCGGTGCACGGGTGCGATGATCCAGCGCTATCTCGGCAAGCTGAGCGGACCGTTGCTGGACCGCATCGATCTGCATATCGAAGTACCGGCGGTTCCCTACAAGGAACTTCGTGGTCGAAACGACGGGGCGTCTTCTCTAGAAATGCGCGAGCGCGTATGCGCTGCACGAGAGATCCAACGGCAACGCGGATTCTACAACGCCCACATCCCTTCCGCGGCACTGCGGACGCTGTGCGCCCTTGACGACGCCGGCGAGCGAATGCTTGAAATGGCGGTGCGGCGACTCGGATTCTCCGCGCGCGCTCACGACCGCATTCTCAAGGTGGCACGAACCGTCGCGGATCTCGACCACGCCGAAGGTGTGTCCTCAAAACACCTCGCAGAGGCCGTCCAATACCGAAGCCTGGACCGGAATTATTGGCAATAAGCGTAAGGCCCTCGCGTGGGAACCATCGGCCACCCGGATACCCACTGCGTCGCCAACTCTACTACTTCAAAGTCGTGTGTGGAAGACACTGTATGGTATGCTGTACATAAGGATCGTTCGCGATGACGCCACTCCATCCGCCCCAGATTCCCGCCTCTGAGCTTCCCAGCATGATCGCCACACTCGATTCGTACGTGTCCATGTTCGGTCCCTACCACGTGCAGACGCTGACGTTGACGGTACAAGTCGCGCAGGTTCTCTGGTCGGCAGGCGATGCGAGGAGCGCACAGCACCTACTGGAGCACTCGGCGAAGAATCTTCTTCGGTACGGGGACCATGCTAATTCCATCCGGTTCCAGGCCTTGACCGCGTTGAGAGATCTGCTGCTGGATCTGCGCGAGCCGCAAAGAGCCGCTGCGGTTCAGAAAGAAATCGTGGACTGCGTGAGCCGCCAGGCCGGTCAAGACGGCCGGGCAGTGGCCGCCGAGAAGGCAGCGCTCGCGCAGATGCTGATGACCGTGCAGTCCCACAGCGCCGCTGCCTGAGGCCGGGTCCAAAATCTAATACGTTAAAACCGGAGGAAGTCATGTATACACGACGCGTTCTGTTCGCTGTTCTAGCCTCAGCCTGCTTGGCGTCGGCTCAGGATTCCGCTTCCACCATCCAAGTCACCGGCGATGTAAAGCAGCCGCTCACGCTGACGGCCGACGATCTCGCCAAGATGCCTCGGGCCACCGTTCGCACCAGCAACAACGGGCTTGAGACCGTTTACGAAGGCGTGTGGCTGCACGAGGTCCTCAAGCGGGCGGGCGTGCCGCTAGGAAGCGAGATGCGAGGAAAGGCCCTAGCCAGCTATCTGCTCGCGTCCGCCAAAGATGGATACCAGGTCGTATTTTCTGTGGCGGAAGTCGATCCGGCCTTCACGGACAGCGAGATGCTTCTTGCCGACAAGGCCGACGGCAAGCCTTTGGTAGGTTCGCAGGGACCCTTCCGCCTCGTGGTCGCGAAGGACAAACCGGGTGCACGCTCGGTGCGAATGCTGAACAAGATTGAAGTGGTGCAGGTCAGAAAGTAACGTGTGAAGACGACCGTTACCAATCAACTGACGCAAATCCGGATGCGCGGTGGAACCCGACCTTCCTTGCCGGAGCAGACGGCGGGCGTTAGGCGGCAGACGATCCACGCCATCGAGACCGGTGAGTACGTTCCCAAGACCGAAGTCGTTCTCAAGCTGGCACAGGCGCTCGAAGTGACCGTCGACGATTTGTTCTCGCTGCCGCGCGGAATGGAGAAGGCTCCTGAATCGCTCACGGCGGAGTACATCAGCGATGTGCCGCCGCAAAAGGGACAACCCGTGATTGGCAAGATCGATTCGCGCTGGGTGGGAGTTCCCGTCACTGCGACTTCTCATTATCTGCCCGAAGCCGATGGAATTGTGGATCGAGTGCAACGCGCGCAAGCGCGAGCCGAGCTAGGGGTGTTCGCAAAGGAGGAGGCGGCCAGGAATAGATTGGTGATGGCGCGCTACGATCCTGCGAGCAGGCTTCTCACCAACATAGTGGGAAGGATCAGCGGCGTGGAGATCATATCCGCGGCCGCTTCCGGCAGGCGCGCGCTGGCTTGGCTGAAGGAAGGCAAGGTTCACGTCGCGGGCACTCATTTGGAGGATGCCAAGACAGGCGAGTTCAATCTGCCCTTTATCAAACGCGAGTTTCCGGACGGCGACTTCCGTGTGGTCACCTTCGCGCGCCGGGAGGCGGGTCTGGTGGTCGCTTCCGGCAACCCGAAGCGCGTCTAGCCGATTGAAGAACTCTCGCGGAGAAACGTTCGCTTCGTGAATCGCAAGCCCGGCTCGGGCAGCCGGGCGCTGCTCGATCAATTGCTCGACAAGGCGCGAATCGAGTGGACAAGATTGCGGGGCTACAATCAAATCGCGCACGGACAACTCTCGGCGGCCAACACTGTGCGGTCGGGAGAGGTCGATTCCTGCTTGGCGACACGCTCTGCCGCCCGAGCCGTCGGGCTGGACTTCATCCCGTTGCACAGGGGAGGTACGATCTGGTGATGCGCCGGAGAACGCTGGAATTGCCCGCGGCGCAGACGGAGAGCGTGCTTGTATAAGCGATTTCCACTAGCCCTTTGCGGGCTGCTGCTGGCCGCCTCTGTTCCGCTTCCGGCGGCGGATTTCGAATGGACTCTTCCGCAGGGATTTCCCCGGCCCGTGGTGCCTGCCGACAACCCGATGACGGCGGCGAAGGTGGAGTTGGGCCGCTACCTTTTTTACGAGAAACGGATGTCGGTCAACGGGCGCGAATCCTGCGGAAGTTGCCATCAGCAGGAACTGGCGTTTACGGATGGACGGGCGCGCGCCGAAGGAACCACCGGCGAATTGCATCCACGCAGCAGTATGAGTCTGGTGAACGTGGCGTACTGTCCGTCGCTGACCTGGGCGAATCCCGCGCTCGACTCGCTCGAAGAACAGGCCCTGGTTCCCATGCGGCGAGAAGCGCCGATCGAACTGGGACTGAAGGGCCACGAGCAGGAGTTCCTCGATGCCATCGGCCGGAGCACCCTATATCAACGTTCGTTTCCCCAGGCGTTCCCCGGTGAGCCGAAGCCCGTCACGCTCGCCAACGTGACCAAAGCAATCGCCGCGTTCGAGCGAAGCATCGTGTCCCTGCGGTCACCCTATGACCGCTACCGCTACGGGCACGACGAAGGGGCGATTTCCGAATCGGCCAAACGCGGCGAGATCCTCTTCAACTCGAGCGAGCACGCGGGCTGTTTCCAGTGCCATGGGAGTTGGAACTTCTCCGGGTCTGTGCGCTATGAGGGCAGCAAGGAACGAACGCGCGGGTTCTTCTTCAACACCGGCGTCTCCGAGTACGCGCCGCCCAATCGCGGAGTTTTTGAGCAAACCATGCGGCCGGAAGACATGGGCAAGTTTCGCGTGCCCAGCCTCCGCAACATCGCGGTGACGGCTCCCTATATGCACGATGGAAGCATGGCCACGCTGGAAGACGTCCTCGACCACTACGCGGCGGGCGGTAAGAAGGACCATCCGAACAAGTCGGGCATCCTTCGGAAGTTCACCCTCACTTCGGAAGAGAAGAAGGATCTGATTGAGTTTCTCAGATCCCTCACCGACGAAGAGATGCTTCACGACGCCCGGTGGAGCGATCCGTGGGCGCCAGCTCCCGGCAAATAGCGGAGCGGTTAGAACCGGTACCGCAAGTTTCTGTACCAATTCCGGCCGATCTCCGGGAAGCCAGCCGTGTAGTAATAGTTGCGGTCGAAAAGGTTCTTCCCACCCGCTTGCCCATTCGGCCAGAGCCATCGTGATGAATAATCTGGTATGGCTCCTGGTGGAAGTCCCTCTGGCCTGGGAGCGGAGGCGGAACGCGATCCGCACCCCCTCTCGGAAGACTTGAACGGGTACACTGCCCGATCACGTTGAACCGCTATGTTGAAAGATGACAGCGCAACAGGTAACCCTAATACCATGCGATCTCTCCTCATCGTCTCGCTTCTGGCAGCCTCTGTTTCGGGGCAAACGACTTACTCTCTCTCCGGCTCCGTGCTGGATCCTGTGGCCGTCCCCGTGGAGGGTGCCACGGTTCGAGCCCGCAACACGCAAACCGGCGCAGTCGCCACCGCGGTCACTTCGCGCGACGGCAAGTACACCCTGGAGCAGCTGGCGCCCGGCCGCTACGACGTCTCCATTAACGGCGTGCCCGCCATGTCGAACGTCGATCGGAAGGATGTCGTCGTAGGAGCGGCGCCAGCGGCGCTCGACCTCCGGATGGAGTTCAACGGGCAGCTCGGCACACTGGGCGAAGATCGTGTAAACGTCACTGCCGACATGGGCCGGCACAAGCCTCCCGCAGGTCCCACACCTCGGACGAAAGACGGCAAGCCGGACTTTTCCGGCGTTTGGTGGCGGCCCAGCGATGTAGACGGCGGAGGTCCGCAGTTCCTCGCCGCCGCGGAGGCAGTGGCCAAGGAGCGCCGCGACCGCAATAGCGCCGACAGTCCGCAAGTCCGGTGTTTGCCGGGCGCCGTTCTTCGCTTCGGACCGATGTTCGAAATGGTCCAGAGCGAGAAATACCTGGTGATCATGAACGACGATGAGAGTCCCGGCTTCCATCAGGTGTATTTAAATGCCCGGTATCCCGCTGATCCCAATCCGGCATGGTACGGGCACAATACGGCGTCGTGGGACGGAGACACGCTCGTGGTCGATCGCATCGCCTTCGATGAGCGGATCTGGCTCGACCAAGGCGGGCATCCGCATTCTCCCGCGCTCCATGTGATCGAGCGCTATCGCCGGCCCGACCTCGGCCACTTGGAATCGGAAGTCACCGTGGAAGACGCCGGAGTGTTATCGAAACCGTACACCATCAAGCGCGTTGCGGAGCTCGCGCAAGGGTACGACCTCTACGAATTCATCTGCGCCGAAAACGAGCGCGATGCGCCGCACATGGTCGGAAAATAAGAACGGCGCACGCTCTCCCACAAGCCAGACCGCCGTTCTTCAATTACCAGCGGTAGTAAAATCGGCTCGTGGCCAAGAAGCGTCATGACTTGCAGCCGCCTGTGGAAACGGTACCCCCGAAGCCGCGCCCGCTGCTCGCCCGCCTGGTTCTCAACACCCGAGTCCTGGGCTTGATCTTCTTCGCCCTGGGACTCTACGGCATCGAGACCGACCGGCCCGTCATCGCTCGCACGGGCCACGGCACCCGCAAATCCGCCGTGCTCCCATCCATTGCTCTCGTCGGACTTGCACTCTTGATCGATCCCGATTGCCGCCGACCCGCCATTCTCGCCACGTGCCTGATTCTGGGATGCCTTGGAGACGTGGTGTGGTTCGTCCTGTGGGGTTAGCCCGCCTTCTCTTCCAACTCGGCCCACCGTGCGTAGAGATCGTCCACGGCCTTCCGAGCATCTTCCACGGCCCGGTACGCCTGATCGAACAACCTTCCGTCCTTCATGATGGCAGGATCTTCCATTTCCTCGCTTTTCGCCGTAAGCACCTGCTCGGCCTGCGCGATGCGATCCTGGATGCTCTCGTACTCGCGGTTCTCGATGTACGACAATCGCTTCTTCTGTGGTTCCGAACGCGCCGATTCCACGCGAGGCGCCGCGGCCGGCTTCGGCTTGGCCGCTTCCTTTCGCTCGCTCTGCCACAGCTCCCATTGCGAGTAATCCGCGAATCCCTTCGCCCCGCCGCGGCCGTCCAGGCCTAGCACCAGCGTGGATACCCGATCCAGCAAGTACCGGTCGTGCGTCACCAGCACCAGTGCGCCCGCGAACTCCAACAGGCTCTCCTCTAAAATCTCCAGCGTCGGAATGTCCAGGTCGTTGGTCGGCTCATCCAGCAGCAAGACATCCGCCGCCTCCAACATCAACCGCGCGATCAGCACCCGAGCCCGCTCTCCGCCCGATAACCTTCCCACCGGCTGATCCAACTGCTCGCTCAAGAACAAGAACCGCGCCGCCCAAGACGCCACGTGAATCACACGCTCGCGATACACAACCGAGTCGCTATCGGGAGCCAGCGCTCTCCGCAACGTTTGGTCCGGGTCCAACTGACGCGTCTGATCGAAGTACACGATCCGCAACCCCTCCGCGCGCTGGATTTCGCCCCGCAGCGGAGGCGTCTCTCCTCGAAACAGCCTCAGTAACGTAGTCTTCCCGCTGCCGTTCGCCCCGACCAGCCCGACCCTCATGCCCGCCGTGATTGTGAAATCGAGATTCTCGAACAGCATCCGGTCTCCGAAGCCGTGGCCCACCTTTTCCAGATGGATCAGCCGCTTGGTCTTCCGCTCCGTTGCCGAAAAATCGATGTCCGTGGAAGCGGTGCGGCTCCGGCTCTTCAGGTCCGCCAGTTCACCCAGCAGTTCGTTCGCATTGTCGATCCGGGCCTTCGCCTTCGTGGCCCGAGCCTTCGGCCCTCGCCGCAGCCATTCCAGCTCAATCCGCGCGCGATTCTCCAGCGCATCCTGCCGCTTGGCCTGCGCGTGAAGAAACTCGGTCTTCTTTTCGAGGAACGCGCTATAGTTGCCCTCCACGTACAGCAATCCGTCCGGATACTGGCGATTGATCTCCGCCATCACCGTCGGCACGTTCTCCAGAAAGTACCGGTCATGGCTCACCATCACGCAGGCGAACGAAGCATTCCGCAGCAGACGCTCCAGCCACTGAATTCCTGCCAGGTCCAAGTGGTTCGTCGGTTCGTCCAGCAGCAGCAGATCCGGAGCCTGTACCAACGCCTCCACGATCGACAATCGCTTACGCCACCCGCCCGAGAGCGAAGCCGCTTCGAACTCGAAGTTCTCGAACCCCGCGCGCCCCAGCGTCTCCGCCGCCCGAGCTTCGAAATCCGAATCCGGCACATGCGCGCGATCCAGCGCCCGCGCGATCACGGTCCGAATCGTATCGCCCGCGGTAAACGTGGAATCCTGGGGTACGTATGCCAGCCGCGTGCCGCTCCGCCGCACTACCTCGCCGCTATCTGGCTCGCACCGCGCCGCCAAAAGCTCCAGCAGTGTCGACTTGCCGGACCCGTTTGGCCCAATGATGCCGAGCCTCTCGCCGTCCTCAATGGTCAGTGAGAGATTCTTGAACAGCGGCGCAACGCCGTACGCCTTTGTAACCGCGCGAGTGTTGAGAAGAAGAGCCATCCGGTGGGGTGTCTCCTTCTATTCTCCGACACTCGCCCGCTACTTCTTCGCCGCTGCCACACCAATCTTCACGGAGTGCGCCACCGGAGGCTTTTCCTTCGCCCCTTCCGGTACGTCGATCACCACGCGCATCCCCGGCAGCAAGTCGGAAGCCTGCGCCTTCTGATCGCCCTTCGTAAACTCCGTCTTCGCGTCCACCTTCACGTTCTCGTTGCCCTTCGCGGTCTTGACCGTGACGACGCCCTTGTCCACCGTCAGCACCACGCCGGTGACGTGATCGAATCCGCCGTGCGCCAGAGCGAGTCCCGCCAACAACGCCATGGCCAGTGCCACCCTAGTGATGGTGCTCATGTTCCGCTGTTGGTTCATGTACTTGTTCATGTGTGTCCTCTCCATTCAAAAATCTCTGCTCTTCCTCTTCCTCGCGAAGCTCTTCCGGAGTTCTCGGATTCAGCTTCTCCATTTCCTTCTTCTCCTGGAAACTCATCTGCGGCAAATGCCGGATGAAGTGGACCAGCTTCCAGGAAGCCTCTTCGTCATGCGTACTGCCGCCGCCCCATCCCGGCATTCCCGTCAGGCGGACGCCGTTCTGGATGATGTAGAACAGTTCGCCGTCGCTCAACTCCTGCGTCGCCGCCAGCCGCATGTCCGGAGCCGGAGGATACAGCCGCTTTCCCATCTCCACATCCCCGCTGCCGTCGTTCGCGTGGCACCCCGCGCAATGATCCGCCCAGTGCGCCCGAGCCTCGATGAGCACATCGAACGTGTTCTGCACCGGATTCACCCGATCCTTCGCCTCCGCCGGCACCGCCGCCGCCCGAGCCCTTCGTGCCACCCAACGCTCCACCGCCATCGCCGGTTCACGCGTGCTCAAGCCGTGGGCTTGCTTCAAGACGACGAGTCCCGCCACCACCGCCAGCGCGGCCGCAGCAATCCCGCCGAAAACAAACCATCCCCACCTGTTCATGAGCACCTCTAGTTTGACGCATTCCTCAAGCGGATGCGGAGGAAAACGTTTCCTCCCACCGGCCGCTCGCCATAAAACGGCTTCAGTGTATCCGGCAAAGAGTAGGCGGTGAAATTTGCTCCTATGCCCGTCTCCATCTCATGGAAAATCGAAATGTTGCGCGTATACCCGATCGTGTAAGCTCCGACGCGGAACGTCCGCCCTGCAAGAGGCCCGCTCTCGAACAGCTCATTCTTCTCCGCCACCTCCGCCCGCCCAGTGAGAAAATGTCCGGGCCGCACCGGCAGCACGGACTCCGCCAGGTACGAGTTCAAATTCACTTGCGAGGCCGTGCTATGCGTTCTTCCCCAAATCAAACTCGACGACCAACTCCCGTCCTTCAGAGGCCGCGAGTACTCCACCGACCCCGTTACCCGGAACTGATCCCCTGCCTCCAGCCTCTCCGGGTGTGCGATCCGCCCGGCGGAAACCTGCGCCGCCCATCGCGGCGTCGGCTGGAACCACACCCGTCCCGACCACGAATCGATCCCGCCGGTCTCAATGGTCCACCGGTTCTCCCCCGGCTCGCGCCCGTGGAACCCGCTGGCCTCCACCTTGAACTTCCGCCGGGCCAGCCCGACCGTGACTACGTCATCCGCGATGTGCGTCGAATCCTGCGAGTGATGGGAAATGGTCGCTTGCGGCAGTTCCGAGGCCGACGCCCGGTGCGGATACGCCACCGGCCCCAGCGCCGGATCGCCCACCGGCGCGGCGTACAAGTCCAGCATCGTCCCGTCCGCCAGCCGCCGCGTGTACCGCAGTCCCAGCGCCATGACGAAATTGTGCGGATGTTGCGCGTCCACCAGCGGCTTCCCGTACGCTGTCTCGCCCGTCTGGAACAGCAGCGGATAACTTCGATTCGTGATCGTCGCCGGATCCAGGCTCAGCATGATCTCGGACTCGAACGCTCCTTGAGCACCCGCGCGATGCTCCACCGAGCCCATGAACCAATTTGGACCATACAACTTGTCCCCGCCGTGCGAGCCCGATTGCTGCACGTCCGCCAGAAATCCCTCACCCATGAACATCGCGTCCCAGCTTCCGTAATGTTTCATCAACATCGGGTCCGCCGCGGACGCCGGATTCACCGAAGTCCCCGAGGCCAGGTTCATCTGAAACATGTTGGCGGCATTGATGTCCGTCATGCCGTCATGCTCATGCTGCGCGTAGACACCACACGCCGCAAGCAAGAAAAATACGGTTCGAGAAAACACAAAATCCTCCCCTAGAGTTCACGCGCACGTGTACCTCAGGGAGTTTTCAGATGCGAAGAATGGAAAACGAAGGACCGGGCGGAGAAGCGGTGATCGTCACCGCCGGGCCCAGATCCGTTACCGCCCTCAGCTCCGGAAGCTCCGCCATCTCCATCGGAGTCCCATCGACGGCAGCAAACTGGACCACCGTGGGTGTAACCGCGTCATGCGAACACCGGGCCGCCGCATCGTTGGAGGAGCTCTGGGAAGAATCCTTCGACGAATCGTCATGATGCCGGTGGCACGGAGGCAGCCCCTGCTCGCAAGTCTCCACTGCGCACGCCGCCAGACACTGCGCCTGCTGCATTAGCAGCAGTGCGAGCATCAGCACGATCAGGCGACCGAACCTCATCAACTCAATCTTACCTTCAACATCGTGAACGAATGCGCGGGAAACGTGTACGTAAGCCGTTTCCCCGACGCATTCACTGTCCGCTGCACCATCTTCACCCGTGTCGTCGAAAAATCATTCTCCGCCTTGATGTCCGGACCGTTCACTTCGGCAATCGCGATCGCCCCCGACATTGACTTGTCCTCCAGATCGATATCCGCCACAATGTTCTGCGTCTGGTGCCGGTTCGTCACATTCAGCACCAGCGTCCCGCCGTCCAGCGCCGCCGACGTGTCGAGATACGGTACATCGCCGAACCGCTTGCTGGTGTACTGCGGAACAGCCACGCGCAATTCCAGAGCTTTGCCCTTGCTGTTCTGCGCAAACAGCTGCAGCGGATAATAAATCGTCTGCAAGAACAGCCCCTGATCATTCGTGAAGATCGGAGCGATCACGTTCACCAACTGCGCCATGTTCGCGATCTTCAGAATGTGAGCGTGATTCAAAAACGAATTCAGGAACGTCGAAATCACTAGCGCATCCTCAAGGTTGTAATGCTCCTCTAGAATGTTTCGGCCCTTCTGGCTCTCCCCGCGCGCCCGATACCAAACATTCCACTCATCCCACGCAATGTAAATCCGCTTGTCGCGAGCCTCGCTCGCCAGCGCCGCATTGATCACGCCCTCGGTGGTCTTAATGCGCTGATCCAGTTCCATGGAACTCGCCATGAACTCGCCGAAATCGTTCGCCGTGTTGCCCACATACAGATGCAATGAAATGTAATCGACGTACCGCTTCAAATACTCGAGCACCGTCCGGTTCCACCCGATCCAATCCACGCCGGACCCGTAATTCGACGACCCCGCCGCGATTAACTTGATGCTCGCGTCGGTCCACTTCATGAGCTTCGCGGCTTCTAGCGCGAACTTGCCGTAATCCTCCGCGCTGCGATGCCCCATCTGCCAGGGACCATCCATCTCATTGCCCAGGCCCCAATACGTCACCTTCCAGGGCTGCGCCCGGCCGTTCTGCTTCCGCAGACGCGTTGTCCCCGTATCGCCGGCGAAATTGCAGTATTCCACCCACTGCTGCGCCTCCAGCCAAGACCCCGTGCCCAGATTCGCGCAAATGTACGGCTCCGTCCCCAGCATCTCCGCGTACTGCAAGAATTCATGCGTGCCGAAGCGATTGCTCTCGATGGTGCCCCACGCCATCTCCAACCGCGGAGGCCTCTGCTCCCGCGGACCAATCCCATCCTGCCAGTGATAATTCGACGAAAAATTTCCGCCCGGCCAACGCAGCAGCCCGACATTCAATCCCTTCACCGCTTCGAGAACATCCTTGCGATACCCGTTCGCATCCGAGAGTTTCGATCCCTCCTGGAACACCCCGCCGTCCACGCAACGCCCCAGATGCTCCACAAAGTTGCCGTAAATCTTCGGATCGATATCGCCGATCACGCGCGTCGTATCGACGGTAATCCGTCCGCGCGAAGGCCCCTGCTGCGCGCGCCCGATAAACGGCACGGCATACGGAGCCGCCATCAACCCTTTCGAAAACGCTCGCCGCGAGATCATAGGAAACCTCCCCGCTCAGGATGAAACACCATCTTCCGGTTGCCAGACACCCTCAAAGTCCACAAAGTACGATTCCACTTGGATCCCCGGAATCGCTTCCTGTAACGCCGCCGCCGCGCGCTTCAACTCCTCGCGATGATTCAAGCGTTCCGCCATCACATCGCCGCCAAACCCGCCCGCCAGACCTCCGTAGGCCCCGCAGTCCGAATGCAGCATCAGGATCGCGCGTTTTGTCCCGTGCAGCTTGATCGACTTCCGGATCTGCTCCACGATGAACTCGCGATCCGTCTCATGCTCCGGAGACGCGAGACTCTTCGCGCCTCCCGCCACCTTAATCGGATCCGAATTCTGCACGCCGATCCTCTGCAAAAACTTCCGGAATCCCAGATCGAAGCGGTTGTCGAAACACCACACAATCGCGGCGTCGCAATGATACTTCTCGCGCGGAGAATCGAAGTGGAACAGCTTCCTCATTTACTTCGCCGAGAATCGAAACACTGTCGTGCTCTCGAACGGCTGCCCCGGCTTCACTACGGTCGTCGGAAAACTCGGGTGATTTGGCGAATCCGGATAATGCTGCGTCTCCAGCGTTAGCGCCGCGCGGCGCTGGTAAGGCGCGCCGCCCTTCCCGTGAAACGTCCCGTCCAAGAAATTGCTGGTGTAGAACTGAAGCCCCGGCTCCGTCGTATAGCAATCGATCACCCGCCCCGACTTCGGCTCCTCTACCCGAGCCGCCCACTCCAGCCCGGTTGTGCGATTCAACACCCAGTTGTGGTCGTATCCGCCGCCGAGCTTGGTCTGCTCATCCGCGGCATTGATCCGCTCGCCCACGGTATGCGGCGTGCGGAAATCGAACGGAGTTCCCGCCACCTTGCGCAACTCGCCTGTTGGAATCAGCCCCGCATCGACCGGCGTGTATTGATCGGCGTTGATCGTCACCACGTGCCCCAAAATATCGCCCGAATCGTGCCCCGCCAAATTGAAATAAGAATGATTCGTCGGATTGAATACCGTGTCCTGATCCGTGGTCGCCGTGTAATGGAGGCGGATCTCATTTTCCTCAGTCAGCGTGTACTTCACTGTCACAGCAAGATTGCCCGGATACCCCTCTTCGCCGTCTTTGCTCAAATACGATAGTTCGATGCTTTGGTCGTCTCCGCCCGCACCCGGCCTCGCCGTCCACATCACCTTGTCGAAGCCCACGTTTCCGCCGTGCAGCGAATTCGGACCGTTATTTATCGCCAGCGAATACGTCTTCCCGTTCAGCGAAAACTTACCTGCCGCGATGCGGTTCCCGTAGCGCCCGATCGTCGCGCCAAAATACGGCGGAGCCGGCTTTTGCGTGTACCCCTCCAGCGAATCGAACCCCAGCACCACATCCGCGAAATCGCCCTTGCGATCCGGCACCTTCACGGAAACCAGCGTCGCCCCGTACGGCGTAATCTGGATCTCCATCCCTTTCGAATTTTTCAGCGTGTAAATCTGCACCGAGCCTCCACTCGAATCTTTCCCAAACTCACGCGAGGGAATCGACACCTCGGTCTGCTTCACGCAACCCACCGTCGTTAGGAACAGCACCGCCAGCAATCCGATTCTCATTTTTCCTTCTCCGCCTTCTTCGCCTGCCCATAATACGCCCCCGCGCCATGCTTGCGGAAGAAGTGTTTCTCATGCAGCGGCCGCGCGAGCGCCCCCACTTGCGGATTGATCGCTACCGCGTTCAGCGCCATCGCCGCGATCTCCTCCAGCACTGCCGCCACATGCGCCGCATCAGCCGCCGATCTTGCCCAGCAAAACGGAGCATGCCCCGCCACCAGCACCGCCGGCGTGTGCAGCGGATCCATCCCTGCCAATCGCCGCACGATCACGTGTCCCGTGTTGCGCTCGTACTCGGTCGCGATCTCCTCCGCCGAAAGCTCCTCGGTCACCGGCACGGCGCCTTGAAAATAATCTGCGTGCGTCGTTCCTAAGCAAGGAATCTCTCGCCGAGCCTGCGCCCAGCTCGTCGCAGCGCGCGAATGCGTGTGCACCACCGCGCCGATCTCCGCGAACTCGCGATATAACACCAGGTGCGTCGCCAAATCGGAAGACGGCCGCAACTCGCCCTCCACTACGCGGCCCTCCAGATCCACCACCACCAAATCCGACGCCTTCATCCCTTCATAAGGAACGCCGCTCGGCTTGATCGCCACCAGCCCCTCCCGCCGGTCGATCCCGCTCGCATTGCCGAACGTGTATAGCACCAGCCCTCGACGGACCACTTCCAGGTTTGCTTCCAAAACTTCCTCGCGCAGCGCCTTCAGCTTCATCCACACACCCCTTGAGACCGAGCCTCCGCCGCGATCCTCCGCAGCGCCGGCAAAAC
The DNA here is from genome assembly GCA_036498815.1 of Bryobacteraceae bacterium. Lineage (GTDB taxonomy): Bacteria > Acidobacteriota > Terriglobia > Bryobacterales > Bryobacteraceae > Palsa-187. The sequence continues at coordinate 167,267 of DASYET010000016.1, forward strand.
ACGCCCCACGGCCACCGGAGCCGCGCCCGCCGAGCCAAACCCGAAATATAACTCCCGATACATCCCAAACATTTCCTGATAAAGGCGCGCCGCCTTCGGATCCGGCTCAATCACCCGATGCCGGGGACACAGTGCCGCCTGCGCTTCTTCCACCGTCTTAAACGTCCCCGCCGCGAGAAACGCAAAGATCGCCGATCCCAAACTTGTGATCTCCGTCTCCGGCACCAACACCGGTTTGTTCAGCACATTCGCGTACACGCGATTCAACGTCTCATTCTTTTGCGGAATTCCTCCGCCATTGATCACGCGCTCAATCGGGCACCCGTGTTCTTCCATGCGCTCCAGAATCACCCGAGTATGAAACGCCGTTCCCTCGACCGCTGCGAACAGCTCTTCCTGCGCCGTGTGCGTGAGCTTCCACCCCAGCGTGATCCCGCCCAACTCCGGATTCACCAGCACTGTGCGATCGCCGTTATCCCAAGTCATCCGCAGCAGTCCCGTCTGCCCCGCGCGATACTCGTCCAATCCCTGCGACAACCCGGCCACCGTGGTCCCCCCGCGAGTCGCGATCGCGTCGAAGATATCGCCCGTCGCCGACAAGCCCGCCTCGATCCCCGCCATCCGCGGATGCACTGACCCTTGTACCACCCCGCAGACTCCCGGAATCAACTTCGCATCCGCGGCCATCGCGATGATGCACGTCGAAGTCCCCACCACGTTAACCACATCGCCTGCGCGAACTCCCGCTGCCACCGCGTCCCAGTGGGCATCGAACGCTCCCGTCGGAATCGGAATCCCCGCGCGCAGCCCCAGTTTCTCCGCCCACTCCGCCGACAATCCGCCCGCGATCGTCTCCGAAGTTGCGTACCGCCCCCCGAGCTTCTCCCGCACGCCCTCCAGCAGCGAATCGACCTCCACCAAAAACTCCTCCGACGGCAGCCCGCCCAGCGGCTCGTTCCACATCCACTTGTGCCCCATCGCACAAATCGACCGCGAAATGTTCTCCGGCTCCTTCACCCCGCACAGTGTCGCCGACGCCATATCGCAATGCTCCAGAGCCGTGACGAACCTCGCCCGCTTCTCTGGATTGTGCCGCAGCCAGTGCAGCAATTTCGAAAATCCCCACTCCGACGAATACACCCCGCCGCACCAATCGATCGCCGCGAGCCCCGTCCGCCGAGCCGTCTCCGTAATCAGCGCGGCCTCTCTCCAAGCCCGGTGATCGCACCACAAGTAGTAATCGTCCAGCGGCGCCAGCCCGTCACCTACCGGAATCACGCTCGACCCCGTCGTATCGACAGCCAGCGCCTCCACCGCGTCGCCCGATACTCCTGCCGCGGTCAGCGCGGCGCGAGTCGCCTCCGCCAGCGCCCGCATATGATCGGCGTGACTCTGCGTCGCGTGATCCGGATCCTCGCGGCGGCGGTGCAGTGGATACTCCGCCACGCCCGATCCCAGCCGGCCACGCGCACTGTCGACAATCGACACGCGCACGCTCAGCGTGCCGAAATCAGCTCCGGCTACGATGGCCATGCCAGTGCATTTCCCAGCCCAGGTATTTGCTGGCCGCTTCGTGAACCGCCGCCGCGCAGTGGCTCATGTTCGCCGCCACGTGATGCTCGAAACCGTTCTCGCAGATGTAGTGCAGCAAATCCTGCAACCCTTCGATGTGTACCACGCCCGCCCCGCCGAACGTTTCCAAAGGATCGTCTGTGAACCGGCCCTGGCCCACGTAGCCGCGCATCGCGCCCGTGACATCGTGCGTCGAGAACCGCACGAAGCTCATCGGAGCCGCCTTCACCTTGCCCACGCACGTGCCGAACGTGTTCAGCTTGCCCACGGTGCCCGCGATGATCTCCTGGAAATCCATCCGCACGCTCTCGAAAAAATGTTTCGGCAGATTCGAGCAGTGGAAGCACACCGCTTTATCCGGATCGCTTCCATAGTTATTGTTCCAATCCAGCAGCGCGCTCGGAGTCTCCGACGCCAGCCGCAGCGCATGCATCCCGATCACGCCTGGAATGTCCACCTCGCACGCGCTGGACATCAGGTTGTTGCTCATCATGCTCATCACCGTGCACGGTACCACGCCGAAGTATTCTTCCATCGACGTCCAGCATTGCACCGCGCTAATCGCCAGCTCGTTCGATTGCATCCACTCATCCAGCACTGCGCCGAGCTTCGCCATCTTTACCAGCGATTCCTTCGGCACGCCGCTCGTAGGCACGTACGCTTGAATCGAATCGAGTTTCGCCTTCACCGGAGCGTCTCCATCGCCCAGCTTCTGAATCCGGCCGAAAATCTCCGACAGATCGATCGGCTCCACCGTAATGCCGTTCGACTCCAAAATCTTCTCGCTATAGCGGACCGTATTGAACGCCGCCGGCCGAGCCCCCACTGCGCCCACCCGCAACCTTCGCAGGCCATTCGTCACGCGGCACACCGCCGCGAACTTCTCCACGTCCGCGCGAAACTCCGCCGACCCCGGATCCACCGTGTGTAGTCCCGTCAGCGTGTACCGGATCCGGTACTGGTTCAGGTTGTTGCACACGCTCATCTTGCCGCAGAAGCTATCGCGCCGGTCCGTGATCAGCATCTTGCCCGGCGTATCCGGAAACGCGTGGATCAGCACCGGCACGTTCAGCGCCGCCATCCGCAGCGTCTCGGCCACCGTTTTCTCGTCGCCGAAATTCGGCAGCGTCACGATGATGCCGTCGATCTTGCCGCGCTCGGCCGCGAACATCGCCGCGCAGCGCTTGGCATCCTCACGCGATTCCACGGCACCATACTTGGTCTGCTCCAGAGTCGGGCACACCACGCGATGCCCCAGCCCCTCCAGCACCGCGATCATCTGTTCTCTGCCGGATTTCGCCAGATGCCCCGGAAAAAATCCCCGATTGCCAACAATGAGTCCGAACGTCATTTCAACTGAGAGGCTAGCATAGGGAGCCTACTCAGCAGCGCGTCCGCGCCACTCGCCTTAGGTTCCTTAGGGTGTTGACATACTCGATGACACCGTCTGATAGGCTGTGAACGGGGCCGCGGGGCCGTGCCCTTCTGTACACAGACCGGATAGTGTCGTACGAGGATTGATGGCGCTTGTTTCTGGTGTAGCCTACTTTCCAACAGATATCGGCCCCCCTACCCACACTGGCGTGATCAAGTATGTCAACACTCATCTGAGACTCCGACTGAAGACTTCAGGTCCACCGCCGTTTATTCCCGGATACCGATAACCGTAAGCATGGCCCCAAGGATTGCGCGGAATCGGCCGGGGCAAGTATGGACCTTGCCAGTTCTTGATGCCACGGGGAGCCTCGCGCAATGCATCGAGACCTTCCTCGTTCGTCGGATATGTCCCCGTGTCTTGTCTGAAGGCGTCCAGCGCATCCTTGAACGCGTCGATCTGCATCTTTGCAGCAACACGCTTCACAGAATCTCCGGAGAGTCCGCACTCAATGTTCACTGTCAAAAGCAGAAACGTCGCCGCCAGCAACGCAATCGCAATAAGTGATCGCTTCACCTTCAGAACGACGCAAGAGCGCCCCAGAAAGACGACCGAGCCCGCTCAGTTGCGGCGCTTCCGCAGCCCCGCGATCCACGCGCCGAGATATACCGCATCCGCCGCCAGCGCGAGCCAAGCCCCCACGGCCCGATGGCCCACAGACGAAGCCTCCCATACTGCCCATCCCGATCCGATCGCGAGCAGCGGCTCCGCGACCCACACCGCGCGAGCGAGCCCACCGAGTGCCCCGTTCCGCCACCAGTAAATGAGCACCGGCCAAGGCCACGTGAACGACAGCAGCGCGATCCACCAACCGATTTCCCGCAGGTTGAAGGATTCCAGCGGATAATGATTTTCCCGAACCTCGCGATACGGAGTCGTCGGCACGCCCTCCGGCCCCGCCGACAGCGTCTGCCCATCGGGACCGATGTACCGGCTGCACGTATACTCCGGCAACGCCAGGCAAATCAACAACACAATCGCGGCAATGAGTTTGACCCGGGTGGGGTTCATGTTCGAGGCAATCCTATCACTCTTGCGATCATCAAACCCTCCATGTGTATCCGCAGTCACCGCAAACCTGCTTGGACGCAACCCGGAAAATCGGGAACCCCAGGACCAGCCACGTCAGAACCGCCCCGCGTCTTCGGAAGAACCAATGTGTGTTGGCGCTTCCGCACTCGAAGCAGAACCGTGGCGATTCCTCTGGCGCACCTTGCTCCTCCCGTTCCGCCCGCAAAACTCCGTCCGCTTCTTCCCATTGCGACCCGCGAACCTGGAGCCTCACTCCACCCAGCAGATTCCGCCACTGCCAGTTCACTCCAATCGTGAACTCATCGGCGACCTGGACGTCGATCTCGCACGTTTCCAGCTCCGCCCGAACCAACTGGGCGTCGAAAAGTGACTCGTAAACGCGCAAGGTAACCCACGCATCTTGAAACTCGTCTGGCAAAGGGTGAAGATCCTGGCATCTACGATACGTCAAAATGGCGCGCCCACCGCGCCTGTGTCATACTCGTAGGCCGCACAAGATTCCCTGTATGACCCAACCCTTTGAAGCTCCCCCGATCTCTCCGTCCGCCGTCTCCCCGGCCTCCCGCTACCTCCCCGTCTTGCTCGTGCTCTTCGCGGGCAGCGGCTGCGCGGCGCTGATCTATGAGATCGTCTGGTTCCAGATGTTGCAACTCGCCATCGGAGCCACCGCCGTCTCCATGGGATTTCTTCTCGCCGGCTTCATGGGCGGACTGTGCATCGGCTCTCTTTACTTCCCGCGCCTCTCGCGCTACCTCTCTGTTCATCCCCTCCGCATCTACGCCGCGCTCGAAGCCGGCATCGGAGCCCTCGGCCTCATCGTCCTCTGGGGTTTCCCGCTCTTTGAGCACATCTACATCGCGGGATTCCAAACCGGCCTCTCGAACCAGATCATGCGAGCGTTCCTCGCCGCCATCTGCCTGCTCCCCCCGACGATCCTCATGGGCGCGTCGCTCCCCGCCATCGCCCGCTGGATTGAGCTCAACGAACGCGGAGCCTCCTGGTGGGGCTGGCTTTATGGCACCAACACCATCGGAGCCGTCGTCGGATGCCTCGCCGCCGGCTTCTACCTCCTGCGACTCTTCAATCTCGCCACCGCCACCTACGCCGCCGTCGGTGTGAACTTCGCCGTAGCGCTCATCGCTTACCTGCTCGCCTCACGAACCCCCGCGCACGGCGGAGCCATCGAAGACTCCCCCACAACCGAAGAGGCCCCCGCCGAAGCAGAAGCCCCAGAAGCCCACTGGCCCGTCTATCTCACCATCGCGATGTCCGGCGCCGGAGCCCTCGGAGCCGAAGTCGTCTGGACCCGCCTCATGGGCATGCTGCTCGGTTCCACCGTCTACGTTTTCTCCATCATCCTCGCCGTCTTTCTCGTCGGCATCGCCATCGGCAGTGTCGTCGCCGCCTGGGTCTCGCGAACCGTGAAGCCCCGCCTCGCGCTCGGCTGGTGCCAGGTGCTCCTCTGCGGAGGCATCGCCTGGACCGCCTACATGATCGCCGACTCGCTCCCCTACTGGCCCATCAATCCGATGCTCAGCACCAGCCCGTGGCAGATCTTCCAGATCGACATGGCGCGCTGCCTTTGGGCGATCCTGCCGCCGACCATCCTCTGGGGCGCCAGCTTCCCCCTCGCCCTCGCCGCCGTCGTTTCGCGCGGTAAGTCTCATTCCGAAGACGCCGGCCGCATCGTCGGTGGAATCTACGCCGCCAACACTGTCGGCGCCATCGTCGGAGCTCTCTCCGTCAGCCTCATCCTCGTGCCCTGGATCGGCACCCAGCAAACCCAGCGCGTCGTCCTGGTCGTCTCCGCCCTCAGCGCGCTCATCCTGCTCGGCCATTATTCGTGGAAACACTCGGCCCGCTCTGTCGCCGCCTGGCTCACGCTCTCCATGGTCGCCGCCGGAGTTCTCACGGCCGGCATCGACCCTGTTCCCGGAGAGCTCATCGCCTACGGACGCCGCATCGCCATCTCGCTCGGACAATCCAAGGTCCTCTATACCATCGAAGGACGCAACTCCTCCGTCGCCATCACCCAATGGTCCGACAACGCTACCGAAATCGATGTCAACGGCCACGTCGAGGCCACCAGCGAACCTTTCGACATGAAGCTCCAGCGCATGGTCGGACACTTGCCCGCGCTGCTTCACCCCAATCCGAAATCCGTCCTCGGCATCGGCTTCGGAGCCGGAGTCTCCGCCGGAACCTTTACCCGCTACCCCGGCATTGAACACATCACCGTCTGCGAAATCGAGCCCGTCATCCCGCCCACCTCCACGAAATACTTCGCGCAGCAGGATTACGAGGTTTATCTCAATCCGAAAACCCACGTCGTCTTCGATGACGCGCGTCACTATCTGCTCACCACGCAAGCCAAGTACGACGTCATCGCGAGCGATCCCCTGGACGTCTTCGTCAAAGGTACCGCCGCCATTTACTCGAAGGAATACTTCGAAATGGTCAAGGCGCACCTCAACCCCGGCGGCTATTTCTCTCTCTACGTCCCCCTCTACGAAACCGACGAGCCCACCTTCAAAAGCGAGCTCGAAACTTTCTTCGCGGCTTTCCCCAACGCCACCATCTGGGCCAATACCCGCAACGGCGCAGGCTACGATATGGTCTTCATGGGCCAGGCCGACCCGCTCAAAATCGACGTCGACCAAATCCAGCAGCGCCTCTCGCGACCGGATTACGCCCCCGTGCTCGAATCCCTCCACGGAGTCGGCGTGAACTCCGCCCTCGAACTCTTCGCCACCTACGCCGGCCGCAAGTCCGACCTCGGCCAGTGGTCCGCCGGAGCCCCGCTCAACACCGATGCCGACCTCCGCCTTCAATACCTGGGTGGCTGGGGCATCAACTCTCAGCTCGAAGATTATCTCTATCGTCAGATGATGCGCTACCGCAAAGTCCCCGAAGACATCTTCACCGGCTCCACGGAAACCATGCGCCAAATGGTGGGCGCCCTCCTCGCCGGCCCCTCCGTCGTCGGCCAATAACCCTCCATCCGCGCAAGTTCCGTAATTCACTCGAATTTGTGCTATAAATTGCGGAATGATCGCGCGACGTCTCGTGATAGTCTCGCTCTTCACTGCGGTAGCCTTCGCCCAGAACTTCACCGTCGATGTCACCGACACCGTGCTGCCCCCGGACGGCTTCATTCCGGTTAACGTCGTCTACACCGGCCAGGACGCGCTTACCAGCTTCAAAGCCTCTTCTTCACTGTTCTTGAATGACCAGGGCTCGGTCCCACTCCCCGTCGCGGTTCTCAAACAGTGCGGCGACACCGTTCAAACCGGCACCATTGATCTGGTCGACGGTCTCGGATCCCTGTGCCTGAAAATTCCCAACTCCGCCGGTGATGGAAAATACTCCGGCAATCTCATCCTCGTCGGGAAAAAGCCAGATACCCCGAAGAAAATCACGTTCAGCAAGCCCGCCGCTGCCGCCGCGACCCTCGTTACCGACCGCCAGGCCGAAACGCTCACTCTCTCGCGCCCCTGGTATTCTTTCCTCGGCATCGGCTTCGATCCCGTCATCGGTTCCGCCGTCCTTCAGGAGAAATCGGGCAAGGGCGCCGTCCGCGGCTTCACCATTCAAGTCGACGGAACCCTGAAAGCCCCCGGTACCTTCGACCCCGCCTCGAACCTTGCCTTCACCGCGCAGGGCGAGCCGCTCGAGAAGCCCTCTTCCACGGGCGCAACAACTGAACGCCTGAAAACCATCCTGCCCGGCGCCTCTGCCGGAGTCACGGTCCAGGGCATCGGGCTCCAGCCCGGCGAATACATCATCCCCCTGCGATTCTCCGCGCCCAATACCGCTTCCGATAACGCGAAGATCACTCTCACCGTCGACGTCCGCGATTCCGTCTGGCTCGCCATCGCCGTGCTTGGCTTCGGCCTGCTGATTTCCTTCGTCATTACGAAAATCATCACCGCCCAGCGCCGCCGCATCGCCTTGACCCAGCAGATTCACGATTTGAGGCTCTCCAAAGGAGGGACCCTCCCTCCCCTCCCGGCCGTCGTCTGGGTCGACGCCGTCCTGAGCCTCTGCACCCGCCTGAGCAAGCGATTCTGGCTCGCCGGCGCCGACTTGATCGACGCCCGCATCGCCAGCATTCGCAACACCGTCGATATTCTCCAGCAGGTGCGCGAGCTCTGCGCCAGCCTCGAACGCCACCTCAGCCCGCTCCTGTATGGGCGCGCCAGCGAAGCCATCTTTCGCGTTCTCTCCGAACTGGGCGCGCAAGCTCCCGACGACACCGCCGTCGCACGCGTGAAGAAAGAACTCGCCCCGTTCGAGGATTGGCTGGACGCCATCAAGTTCCCTGCCGCCTTCTGGACCACCATCCAGCCCTCCCTCCTGGGCCTCCAACGCGAGATCGCCGCGGGAATCGTCCCGGATCCGTGCAAACCCGCCGTCGCTCCGCTTAAAACCGCCCTCGACACGGCTTTGGCCGCCGCACCCCAAACCTCCGACGCCGCGTCCGAGATCTATCAAATTTATGCGCGCCTCCGGCTCCTCTGGGATGCCCGGCTCGACACCGAGCTCTTCACCAAGATGAGCGCAAATCCCGCTCCCGATCTCACCGAGTGTTTCCGCCTCGCGGACCAGAAAGCCTGGAACCTGCTCAAAGCCGGCCACGGAGGCCTCACCATCAAGATGCCGTCCACCAGCGACCCCGACGGCCTTGAAGCCTTCACGCCGCTGGTCTTCTCCGTGGACGCGCCCGCCTCCGTCAGCGGCTCTTTTCTGTTCCGCCACAAAGTGAAGTGCGCCTGGGAATTCACTCAGGCGCCCACCTTGCAATGGCATGAGAAGATGCGCTTCAAGACCAAACCGAAGCAGAAAGAAGTGAGTCTCAGCCCCACCACCATGGGGCCCACCGTGGTCCAGTACCTCCCGCGGCGCGGCCGTGTCCACGTCTCCGTGACCTTGAGCTACAACGGCGAAAAACCCATCTCCGTAGGCTCCACCCGCGGCCCGGACATCCACGATTCAACCGATTTCGGAATCCTCGACGCCTTCGGAAAGATCGAATACGTCTCCTGGGCCATCGCCGCCGCCGTGGCCATCGCCACCGGCCTCGCCACCTACTACTTCAAGAACCAGACCTTCGGCTCTTATCAGGATTACTTAACGCTAGCCCTGTGGGGCGCCGGCATGGATCAAGGAAAGAACTTCCTCCAAGCCCTGCAATCGGTCTCCGCGCAACCCGCGAACTCGCCCGCCGCAGCCCACTAATCCCGGTGCCGATTCGCTACTTCAACTCCTCGAGCTCCCCGTCCCACTTAAGAGAGCACGCCTCGCCCGCCGCGGCCCCCCTCTTCATCCCCGCGCACTCCGGCAATCCATTGGCGAAAAAATAAACCCCGTGCAGCGTCCGAGGCACGCCCGCCGGCACAATCGAACACTTCGCCGCAGCCTCACAAACTGTCTCCGCCTTCCCCGCCGCGTAAGCCCAAGCCCCCAAATTATGCTGTAGCGCCGCCGCCTGAAACACCAGCACCGCCGTCATCGCCCCCACCCGTACGCGCGGCCCCGCGCCTTCCACCGCCGCGGCAGCCATCAAACAAAACCCCACCGAGGGCAAGTACAGCAGCCGGGCTTTCTCCAGATCCCCGCCAATCAACAACTGCTGCACAGGAGGTACTGTCGCTGCCAGCGCCATCCCCACGCCTATCCACACCAACCTCCGATCCGCCCGTCCCCCCCACACCACTGCTCCCCAACCCACGACGTAAACCACCGCCGCGACAGCCAGCCACGCCCCGATCCCCCAATCCCAGTCCACCGGAAAGAACAAAACCGCCCATAATCGTAGCCCAAGCGCCTTCGCCACCGAAACCACGCTCACTGACAGAGCCTGCGCCCGGCCCTCCGCCGTAACATATCCGCCGATCCCCCCCACCCGAGTCCATCGATAAGCAAACAGCACCGCCGCTAGTCCCGCCACGGGCAACAGGAACCGCACCCGCCGGCTCCACGTCGCCGCCTGCCCCGCGACAAAAATCCCCACCATCAAGGGCAGCGCGTAAGCGGACTCCTTCGACAACATCGCCCCCGCCGCCGCCCCGAGCCCGAGGGTCCACCACTGCCAACCCCCGTCCTCCCAAGCCCTCACGAACGCCGCCAGGGACACTACCGCCAACAGCCCCGCCACCAAATCGAACCGCGCCGCCATCCAAACCACAGCCTCCGGCCGCGACCCGTGCACCGCGAACAGCGCCCCCGCGAACCAAGCCCCCGCCCGCGAGAATCCCAGCCATCGGGCCAGCACCATCACCATCACCGACGTCGCCATATGCAGCGCGAACCCCGTCCAGTGCCAAGCCGCCGGATTCGTCCCTGCGAACAGCGCCGTCCACGCCAGGGACACATACCCCAGAGGCCGAAAGAATCCATCGCCTCCACCCCGGCTAAACACCTCGCGATAGTGCCCCGAGAATCCGCCCGCCAGCTTCACCAACACAAAATCGTCGGAGAGAAACCCAAAACCCGAAGCCCGCCCGAACAACAGCGCGATCAGAAGAACAGTCGCCCCCGCCAGCCCGGCGTCTCTTCCGGTCCACCCGTCCGTCCAACCTTTGCCCCCAGCCCGAGCCCCGCACACCAGCCCCGCCACCACCGCGACTCCGAACGCGCTCTCGACATTCATCGGCGACCGGAACCCCACTTCCGGCCCCAAAGCCATCCGTGCGATCACAACAATTCCCAGCACCACAGCGGCGACGGCGAAAACCCGGGAAAGCATCACGAGTATTGTAAGCTGTGCCGCCCGTTCACGCTGGCCGAATACCACCAGCCCGGTGGATTTCTAGCACGTATCAATAACATTAAGTCCCTGAAATCAGTTGTATACGAGTGGCACCCCAGATGCATCCAACAAGCCAGAGAAAGGTTAGATATGAACTCCTCCATTGTGAACACGACCTTCAGTTTCATCGCCGCGGCCGGAGTGCTGCTGGCGCAGCAAGCGCCGTCGCAGGGAGGGTGGCAGCGCGTCGGAGAAGGCGGCACCGCCCGGACCACGGCCCCCGCTCCCGCCCCGAATTCGGATTCTGCACCGCCCCCAGTAAATGAAGCCCCTGTCCCCGCGCAACTCACGCTTAAACCCGGAACGTTCATCTCGGTGCGAATGAGCCAGGGTCTCTCGTCCGACCGCAGCCAGCAGGGCGACGCCTTCACCGCCACGCTGGACCGACCTCTCGTCGTCGACGGCATCATCGTCGCGCAGCGTGGCCAAACCGTCGCGGGCCGCGTCTCCGAAGCCCAGAAAGCCGGACGCATCAAAGGGGTCTCGCACCTCGGTGTCCAGCTCACCGACCTCACCATCGCCGACGGCCAGCAGGTCCCCATCAACTCCGCGTTAGTCACCCGTGCCGGACGCACCTCCGAAGGCCGTGATGCCGGAGCCATCGCGGGAACCACCGGCGTAGGCGCCATCGCCGGAGCCGCCGCCGGAGGCGGTGCCGGAGCGGGAATCGGTGCGGGAGCCGGAGCCGCCGCCGGAATCATCGGCGTCCTCTTGACCCGCGGCCAGCCGACCATCATCTATCCGGAGCAATTGCTCACCTTCCGCATTGACTCGCCGGTGGTCGTATCCACCGAGCGCGCCCCGCAAGCCTTCGTGCCCGTGCAACCGGGCGACTATAATCAGCCGTCTCCTCGGCCGCAACTGCGGCGAGCGGCAACTCCTCCACCCCCGGCTTATTATGGCTACGGTTCCCCGTATCCCTACTGGGGACCGTCCTACTATGGTTACGGATACCCAGGCTTCTACGGAGGCATCGTAATTCGCGGTGGCGGACGCTTCCGCCGCTAACAGGTCAACTCCAAATCAAAAGGGGTGGGGGAGTCGGCCCTCGGGCCAGTTCCCCCACCCCTTTTGGGTGGATCGGGCGCATTCGCGCAGCCTTCTAGTAACGGTTCAGCTGCCCGTAGACCCAAACAACCGCGAGCAGAACCCCCGCAACCGCAGTCAGTGCCGTGAGAGTCTTCCCAGCCACGTCCACGGAGTGAATCTTGTTTGCCACCTCAACTTGTTGAGGAATCAACCTTCCTTCAGCCTCGTCGATATGCACGAGGTCGTCCTCCTTCATCGCCAGGCCCCACTTCCGGTACAGTGCGAGTCCAGCCGTCGCAGCGCCGCTCACAGCGAACAATAGTACAAAGGGTGTCAGTGTCATGGTCCTCTTACCTCCTCCGCGATCCTCTAGCGCAATCCGCCTGCCAGACTCCGCCCGTGAGGGCGGGGATTCTCCGGACCACCGTGCGCGATAATATCCCTTCACCCGTGACGCCCTCACCCCATCGCGGCAGCCTCCTCTGGTTCCTCGTAGCCTCCGCCGCCCTCTTCGCCGGACTGGTCGCGTACTCCCAAACTTACGCCTTCGCCTGGGACGAAGGCTTCCATCTCCTCGCCGCCCAACTCATCAAGAACGGCCACCGCCCCTACCTCGACTTCGCTTTCGCCCAAACACCTCTGAACGCCTACTTCAACGCCTTCGTGCTCCGGCTCCTCGGCGAGAGCTGGCGTCAGATTCAGTTCATCGACGCACTGCTTACCACTGCCGCCGTCATGCTCGCCGCCGGCTTCCTCCGGAGCCGCTTCGAAGGCTGGGGCACCCCGACCCTGATCGCCGTCCTCTACTTTGTCGGAGCAAATCTCGAAACGGTGAAGAACGGTACCATCGGCCAAGCGTACGCCCTCGGGCTCCTCTTGATCGTCGCCAGCTTCCGCCTCGCCGTGTCGTCCCTCGAACACGACCGCCCCCTCCCCGCCGCCCTCGCCGGACTTCTCGCCGGAGCCGCCGCCGGATCGACCCTCCTCACCGCCCCCGCAGCCCCCGTGCTGCTCCTGTGGAGCTTCCTCCTCAGCCCCTCGGGCAAAAAGTTCTCCCGCGCGTTGCTCTTCCTCGCCGGAGCCGTCGTCTCTTGGATCCCCCTGATCGCCCTCTTCGCCCAATCCCCCGCGCGCTTCATCTTCGACGTCTTCCGCTACCACATCTTTTTCCGCCGCTCCGATTGGCCCGGAGCCACCCAGCACGACCTCGAAATCTTCGCGTCTTGGATCGACAACCCCCAAGTCATCCTCCTGGTTTCCCTGGCCGTCGCCGGACTCTGGTTCGTGGCGAAGAAATCCGGGTGGGACCGGCTCCGCCGCCAGCAGTTCTACCTCTGCGGATACCTCGCCGCCGCTCTTGCCCTCCACGTCTCCACCGCGCATCCGACCTTCCCGATGTATTACATCTTCACCAGCCCCTTCTTGGGAATCCTCGCCGCCGTGGGACTCTTTTCCGTCTCCACCCAAATGGGAATCCGCCGCGCCCTCTGGCCGACCCTGGCCGTCGGTCTCCTCACCTGCCTCGGCCTGGCAAAGAGCATCTATGAAGAAAGCGATAAGGACACTTGGCCCAAAATGGAAGCCGTGGCCCGTCAAGTGGACGCCGTAACTCCCGCAGGAGCTGCTCTTTACGCCGATGAGCCGACGTATTTCGTCACTCGCCGCACCCCGCCCCCTGGCAACGAATACATCTCGTCGCACAAGCTCCGACTCCCGCCGGGCCTTTCGGAACTCGTCCACATCACCCCGCAGCCCGAGTTCGACGGCAGAATCGCCGCTGGCACGTACGACACACTCGAAACCTGCGATGACGAGGATTGGATCAAGAACCGGAAACTGGAGGAGATCTACGGGCAGAAAAAGCAGGTGGGGGATTGCTGGATCTTTTGGGGGAAAAAATAAAACGCCGCGCGGAGCCCGAATCGGGCCGCGCGGCGCTTTAACTAACTGAAAAGGGAACTACTTCGTGCTCTTGTCGCCGCCCTTGTCGGTACCCTTGTCCGTGCCGCCCTTCTTGCCGCCCTTCTTGCCGCCCTTCTTGGCGTCCTTTTTGTCGGTGTCGGTCTGCGCGAAGGTGACGGTGGCGATGCTAACGAACAGCGAAAGCGCCAACAGGGTGCTCATGATCTTTTTCATCGAGGTTATTTCTCCTTGGTCGAGTTGGTGACAGCTTCAGCCGTCTTCCCACTGAAGATCATCTCAGCTGCACATGAAGCACGCCTTAAGGACGAATTAAAAGCGGTTCATGGTCCCGCTGGTACGAAAACTATAATTCTTGCCTTATCAATCACATAGGAAAATAGGTCGTAAGGTGGCTCCAAACTATTCCTCTACCCTCGGGGCATGAAGCGCACCAATTTAGCCCGGACCGTCGCCCGTAAGACCAAGCAAACCAAGGCCGAGGCCCAGGATGAGATCGATATTTTGGTCAACCGCATCCTGCAAGCCCTCCGCGAAGGCAGGCCGGTCAAACTCCCCAGCCCCGCGAAACCCGCGACCCGCAAAAAAACCAAATGAGCACTCGCGATACCGGACGAGTCTTCCAGATCGTCCGCGAATCGGTCGACCGTGGCTTAACCGTCGAGATCGAAGGCCTGGGGGTGTTCCGCCGCGATGTCCGCCGAGGCTACCTGTTCGAGCCGCAAAACCGCCCCCGAGTCTTCGTAGCCTACGCCGCGGAAGACTTGATTCAGGCCCGCCGCCTCTGCGCCGCACTGGAACAATTCGGCTGCGCGGCTTGGCTGGATAAAGACAAGTTGCTGCCCGGTCAAAACTGGCCCAGAGCCCTGGAACGCGCCATCCAAAACGCCGACGCGTTCATTGCCTGCTTCTCCCCGCGCTCCACCGCCAAGCGCGGCCAGTTCCAGTGCGAACTCCGCTATGCGCTCGACTGCGCCCGCCGGCTCCCGCTGGACCACGCCTTCGTAATCCCTGTGCGCCTGGAACCCTGCGAAGTCCCCCGCCGCATCTCAGACCACGTCCAGTATGTAGACCTGTTCCCTCACTGGAACCGCGGCATCAAGCGAGTCCTCCGCGCGGTCGCTACTTCAACCGCACGATCTGCCAAAGATTACTGTAATCGTCCGTCCACGGCCGGAACCCCGGAGTGATCTTCGTCCGGACCATATCCGCATCCGTAAACGAATCGGCCTTAAACCAATCCGCGTTGTTCGTCACCAGCACCCAGGTCGATGACGACAAGTAGCTCTCCGAAGGATCGTCGCTTACGGTCCACGCCTGCTTGTGATAAAACTCCGCGCCCGCTGCGCACACCGGCGCGAGGTCCAGATACCGGTTCGAAATATGCAACGCCAGGATCCCATCCGGCTTCAGGTGCCGGAAGTAAATCGCCAGCGCCTCGCGAGTCAGCAAGTGTACCGGAATCGCATCGCTCGAAAACGCGTCGACTGACAAAATGTCGTAATTCTGCGGTTCCTGCCGCTCCAGCGTCAGCCGGGCGTCGCCCATCAAAATATCTTTATCCGCGGCCGAGTGCGGATAGAAAGAGAACTGCTCCTTCGTGATCGGTGGTACGTTCGGATTGATCTCGTAGATCCGCAGATAATCCCCCGCCTTGCCGTAATTCGAAAGCACGCCCGCGCCCAGCCCGATGCTCCCGATCCGCGCCGGACCCTTCGCATGAATCGCCCGAATCGCCCGGCCCACGCCCGACGTTTCACCGTAATACGACGTTGTGATGTACTTCAGATCGTCGGCCAGTAGCTGCGATCCGTGATTGATCGTCCCGTGCGTCAGATTCCGCAGAGCGTAAGGGTCAGGATCGTCGTCATGCACCCGCAGCACGCCATAAAAATTACGCGTGATGAGCCGGAATCCCTTCTCATCCTGAATCTCATGCCGCGCCAGATAACCCGTTACCGCCCCCAGTCCCACGCACAGCAGCAACCGCAGCGGCCACGGACCCAGCCGCGGGATCTCCACATTCCACAGTGCGATCACCGCCAGCAACGCGCAGGCCGCGAGGCCAATGTGCAACTCCAAGAACGTGCGAAATACGTGCGGAGCGATCAGAGCCACCACTGACCCGCCCAGCGCTCCGCCCAGCGACACCATCAAATAGAACAGCGTCAGATGCTCCGGAGCCGGCCGCCTCTTCGCGAGTTCCCCGTGCAGCATCATGCAAGCAAAAAACAACCCCAGCGCGAACAACGGAATGATGTACCGGATATGTGTGTTCCCCGAATCCGCGAACATGTAGTACGCCATTCCCGCGAGCCGGACCTGGTTTCCCCACAACGTCACTTCCGGGAAATACCCGCCCAGAAATATCGCCAGCAGCGGGATGAAGATCCATCGCTGATAAATCTTGTCGCTCTCAAAGCACAAAATGAAGCTCAGCAGATACAGCGCCAGCGGCGCCACCCACAACAACGGAATCGGCGCGACGTTCTGGCTTAAATGATTCGTGATGGACACCAGCAGCACCGAAGCGCAAGCCGCCAGACTCACCCACAGCGCCAATTCCCCCGCCGGAGGCCGTGGACTCTTCACCTTGGGCTTCTCTTCCACCTTCTCCGCCGCCAACACATGAGCTGGAGTCTCCCGCGACACCCACGCCGTATACGCGCACAACAGCGCGAAGGCAATGTACACGCCGCTCCAGCCCCACGCTTGTTCCTTCGATGCCAGCCTGGGTTCCACCAGGAACGGAAAGCTCAGCAGCCCCAGCATCGACCCGAAATTCGACAGCGCGAACAACTTGTACGGCACCTGGCTGCCCGTTCGCCGCACATACCATGCCTGCAACAGCGGACTTGTCGAGGACAGCAGGAAATACGGCAGCCCGATCGTGACCGCCAGCAAAATCAGAATCCGAAGTGTAGGATCGCCCGCCGCCGTCGGCTTCCACATCGGATTCGGCAGAATCGGCAGCAGCGCCAGACTCACCAGCAGCAGGCCTCCGTGAATCTGCATCTGCTTTTTCGCATTAAACTTGCCGATCAGGAAATGCGCGTACGCGTACCCGGCCAGCAGAGATACCTGGAAGAACAGCATCGCCGCACTCCACACGGCGGCCGAGCCTCCGAACCAGGGCAAAATAATCTTGGCGATCAGCGGCTGCACCTGGAACAACAAGAAGGCGCTGAGGAAAATAGTAGCGGCGTAAAGAAGCATGAGGTATCTCTTAGGGCAGGACGGCCTTCAGCCAATCCGGCAGGTTATTCGTAATCTGGGCGATGTTCGAGTAGTCGTCGGTCCACGGCTTGATCCCGTTGCGGCTCGCCATCGGAGCCACCTCCGGATCCTGGAAATTCTGGTGCATGAAAAACTCCGGCTTGGGCGACAGGATCATCCATGTCGACGCCGTGTAGTAGGTCTCCAGCGTCCCGTCATCGGTGACCGTCACCCCGGTCCAGCCGATCTCCTTCGCGGCCTGCGACACCACCGGCTCCAAATCCAGATACCGGTTCGAAATATTCACCGCCAGCACACCATCCGGCTTCAGATGGCGCAAATAGATCTGGTACGCCTCGCGCGTCAGCAGGTGGATCGGCACCGAATCGCTCGAGAACGCGTCCATCGCCAGGAAATCCAGCTGCTCGCTGGGAATCCGGTCCAGCACCAGCCGCCCGTCGCCGAGCGAAATGCTCTTGTCCGCCGGACAGCTCGCGAAGAAGGAGAAATACTTCTGGTCGAGCTGCGGCACCAGCGGATTGATCTCGTAATAATGCAGCGTGTCTCCCGCGCGAGCCAGCGTCGCCGTGACGCCCGCGCCAAGCCCCAGAATCCCGATCCGAATCGGACCCTTGTCGTACTTCGCCCGAATCGCCCGCGAAATCCCCGACCCCACGCCAAAGTACGAGGTCGCGATCCGCCCCGCGTTCGGAGCCTTGATTTCCGTCCCGTGATTGATCGTCCCGTGCACCAGCACGCGCTCGCCCGGATAATTGTCCATAGGCGGATCGTCGCGCACCCTCAGCAGCCCGTAAAAATTCCGCTCCGCCGTCGTATAGTAGCCGTCATTCGTAACTTCCTGCTTCCCCAGGTACCCCGCAAATGCCGCCGTAGCCGCCAGCAGCAGCGCCTGCCGCACTTGAACCCCTCGGCATAAATACCCCACCGCGAACGCCAGAATCACGCACAGCGCCATGTGCATCGCCATGCCCGTGTTGTTATCCGGCAGCCCCTTGATGTTGTAGTTCCACAATCCCAGCGCCGCCGCGAGTCCGCACACCGCCATTCCGACCCCCGACGTGTCTTCCCACAGCGAAAACGCGGCGAGCAAAGCACAAACCCCCACCGCAATCGGCATCTCCAGATAGCTCTTGAAAAAGTGCGGAGCCGCCAGCGCCACGAACAACCCGCCGATCGCGCCCCCCACCGACACCATCAGGTAGAACTGCGTCAAATACTTCGGACTCGGCTTCCGCCGCGCCAGCTCCCCATGGCATACCATGCAGCATACGAATAGAGCGCCGCACAGCGCCGGAATCAGCTTCTTGATGACGTCTTCGTTGTCTTCAAACTGAGTCACCCCTCGCGCGAACAGCCACAGCGACCCCACCAGCAGCGGCATAAACACCCACCGCTGATACAACCGCCCGCTTTCAAAGCACAGGATGAAGCTCAACAGATAAATGCTCAGGGGCACCACCCACAACAGCGGAATCGGTGCGACGTTCTGCGTCAGATGGCTGGTCGTCGCCAGCAACAGCGACGAAGCACAAGCCGATAGCGCCACCCAGAAAACCTTCGTCTGCATCGACGGCTTCTCGCCCGTCTCCTCGGCGGCCGCCTCCGGCGCATCCACCCCATCCTTGCTGCTCCACCCGGCCAGCCCGCACACCACCGCGAACAAAGCGAACCCGCCGGACCACCCGTAAGCCTGCGTGCTCAACGCCAGCCGCGGCTCGATCAGGAACGGATAGCTCAGCAGCGCCAGAAACGATCCGAAATTCGACAGCGCAAACAGCCGGTATGGAATCGCGCCATGACGCTTCCGCACATACCAGGCCTGCAGCAGCGGACTCGACGCCGAAAGCAGCATATACGGGAGCCCGATGGTCGCCGCCAGCAGCAGCAGAATCTTGAACGTCGGTTCGCCGAACCCGTCCGGCTTCCAATAGGCCCGCGGGATAATCGGCAGCGTCAGCAAGCTCAACGCCAGTAGCGTGAAGTGAACCGTTAACTGCTTCTTAGGCTTCAGATAGCGGATCAGGCAGTGCGCATAAAAATACCCGGCCAGCAGCAGCAACTGAAAGAAAAGCAGGGCGGCGCTCCACACCGCGGCCGATCCTCCAAACCAGGGAAGTATGAACTTTGCGATAAGAGGTTGTACCTGGAACAGCAGAAACGCACTGAGGAAGATCGTGAGAGCGTAGATGAACATCGACCGCCTAGCATACCGTAAACCGGCGGCCTCGCGAATGAACGGAATTTAAGACACCGGCCAGAAGATCTCTGTCTTCCAATCCTTCGGGTCCGGAGACTCCGACGGATCAGTCACATAACTCTCCCAACAGGCCGGCGCGGCCTTGAGACCCGCCGCCTCCATCCACTGCTCGACCGCCGCATACGCTTCCGGCAGCAACTCGTAAGGTCCGCAATGCATGGTCGTCGCCGCCGGACCCCCGGAGAGCGTGTCGTACCTTACTTCGCCCTCTGTTGACCCTGCCGCGCCGCTCGCGATCCGCATCCCCGGCTCAATCGTCAGCAGCCCCGGCCCCACCTCGCTGTACCTCGCAAACGGCAGCCCTGTCAGCGCGATCCCGTGCTGCTGCGCATACACGAAAATCGAGGGCAGCACCTGCGCGATCGTCGCCGCGATCTCGGAGCGCTTGATTCTCCTCCGCACCACCAGCACCCCCTGCGGCGCCAGCTCTCTTTTCGAAACCGCATACGTCATCTCGTAGCTCCTCTTCTCTGTCCTGTAGTACAGCCCCACGCAAGGACCCACCTGCCGCACCATCTCGGCGTGCCGCACGGCTCCCTCCGCACCCCCCGCGAACCCCCGCCGCCGATACGCCGACGGCGTCATTCCGAACCGCCCCCGAAACGCCCGCGAAAAAACCTCGTGACTCTCGAAGCCGCACTCGAGCGCAATCCCCAGCACGGATTCATTCCCCGTAAGCAGAGCCGCCGCCGCCCGCTCCAGCCGCAACCGCAGCGTCATCTGCTTCGGAGTCTCCCCCGTCGCCTCCGTAAATTCCCGGTGGAAATGATGCGGTGAAAGTCCCGCTCGCTTCGCCAGCGCTTCCAGTGACACGTCACCATCCAGATGCCCGGCCGTATAAACCAGCGCCGGATGGGTCTTTTTAAGAGCGTCGCGCCCCAAACACCCCTCCCGCCCAAGCCGCCGGAACCGTCAGCACCAAACTCAAAATCCATACGCTGCGAAGCACGTTCTCCAGTCTACGGCGAACCCGCCCCCGAGTCTTGACGATTCTTGCGCTTCCCCGGAAGTTTACAATCGCGTTACGCCTTCCTTCCAAATGGCATACAGCGAATTTTCCACTTGCCCTGCGCCCCTCATTCGAAGGACACTGAGATTTCATGGCCACCGTTAAGTTCAACGACTCCGCTCCCGTTCGCGAGCCGGCCGACCGCTGGTCGACCGCCGAAGCCGCCGAGCTTTACGATGTCGCCAGTTGGGGCAAGGGCTACTTCTCCGTCGGTAAGAACGGCAACCTGTGCGTGCATCCCGATAAGGACCCCGCCCGCTCCATCGATCTCAAGGAACTGGTAGACAATCTCCAGCTTCGCGGCATCGCCCTGCCTCTGCTCATCCGCTTCGGCGAAATCCTCAAGCACCGCCTTGGTGAAATGCACGGCGCATTTCAGAACGCCATCGCCGAGCACGGCTACAAGAACAACTACTGCTGCGTCTATCCCATCAAGGTCAACCAGCAGCGCCAAGTTGTCGAAGAAGTCTTCGAATACGGCCGCCCCTACAAGTTCGGCCTCGAGGCCGGCTCCAAACCCGAGCTCCTCGCCGTGCTCGCCATCGCCGATAACGACACGCCCATCATCTGCAACGGTTTCAAGGACGACGAATACATTGAGATGGTGATGCTGGCCAAGAAAATCGGCCGCAACATCATCCCTGTCGTCGAAAAATACACCGAGCTCGATCTCATCCTGAAGCACTGCGAACGCGTCGGCGTCCGCCCGGTCATCGGACTCCGCATCAAGCTCGCCAGCCGCGGCTCCGGCCGCTGGAAATCCTCAGGCGGCTACCGCTCCAAGTTCGGACTCACCATCACCGAAGGCCTGCGCGCTCTGGATCAACTCAAAGCCTGCGGCATGGAGGATTGCCTCCAGCTCCTGCACTTCCACCTGGGGAGCCAAATCACCAACATCCGCCAGATCAAGGCCGCCGTCATGGAAGCCGCCCGCGTCTTCGTCGAACTCCGCCGCGCCGGCGCCGGCCTCACCTATCTCGACGTAGGCGGCGGACTCGGCATCGACTACGACGGCTCCCAGACCGATTTCGAGTCCAGCGTTAATTACACCTTGCAGGAATACGCCAACGACGTCGTCTATCACATTCAAAGCGTGTGCGATGAAGCCGAAGTTCCGCATCCCATCATCGTCAGCGAAAGCGGCCGCGCCGTCGCCGCCTATCACAGCGTTCTCGTCTTCAACGTCCTCGGCGTCACCGGCTTCGGCGATGGCGAATCTATTCCCGAAATCCCTGAGGATGTCGAGCAGCCGCTCATCGATCTCCAGGAAACTCTGCGCGGCCTCTCCAACAAGAACCTGCTCGAAAGTTTCCACGACGCCCAACAAGCCCTCGATTCCGCGCTGAACCTCTTCAGCCTCGGCTACCTCCCGCTGCAACAGCGCAGCTGGGCCGAAAGCATCTACTGGCAGATTTGCCGCAGCATTCAGCGGCTCGCCAAGCAGCTCGACTATTTCCCCGAGGAACTGGAAGGCCTCGACGGCCTCCTCTCCGATACCTACTTCTGTAACTACTCTCTGTTCCAGAGCATGCCCGATAGCTGGGCCGTGAAGCAGCTCTTCCCCATCATGCCGATCCATCGCCTGGATGAAGAGCCGCACCGCCACGGCATCTTGGGCGACATCTCCTGCGACTCGGACGGTAAGGTCGACCAGTTCATTGACCGCCGCGACGTCAAGAAGACGCTCCCTCTCCACACTTTCGGCCACGATGCGCCCTACTACCTTGGCACCTTCCTCGTCGGGGCCTACCAGGAAATCTTGGGCGACCTCCACAATCTCTTCGGCGACACCAACGCCGTCCACGTCAGCCTGGATGAGAAGAACGGTGTCGTGCTCGATGCCGTCATCCGCGGCGATACTGTCCGCGAAGTCCTCGACTACGTCCAGTTCCACTCCCGCACTCTGCTCGACCAATTCCGCAAGGACGTCGAGACCGCCGTCCGCGACGGACGCATCGGCTATGAGGAATCCGGCGCGCTCCTGCGCTTTTACGAAGACGGCTTGAACGGCTACACGTATCTGGAGCAGTAATTGAGGAAGCTCGTCTGCGCGCTGCTCTCGGCCGCAGTGCTACGAGCCGCCCCTTCTTTCCTGCTCCCTACCGACGCCGTCCCCGTCAAATATAAACTCGACCTCACCGTCGACCCCGCCCGTCCTACCTTCGACGGCGCGATCCAGATCGACGTCGACATCCACAAGCCCACGCCCGTCCTCTGGCTCAACGCGAAGGACCTCGTTGTTCAGGACGCCACCATCGACTTCGCCGGCCACACCCACTCCGCGCGCCTCGAAACTTCCGGAGGCGAATTCCTCGGCCTCAAGCCCGACATGCCCCTGGGCCCTGGCCGAGCCACCGTCTCCCTCCACTACCACGGCCGCCTCGACGACAAGCTCGTCGTCGGAGCCTTCCGCCGCAAGGTCGAAGGCAACTGGTACGTCTATACCACGTTCACCCCCATCGAAGCCCGCCGGGCGTTCCCTTGCTTCGATGAGCCTCGCTTCAAGACCCCGTGGGAGATCTCCCTCCGTGTCCCCTCCGGCAACCTCGCCTTCTCGAACGCCGCCGAAACTGCCGAGTCCGATCAGTCCGATGGTTCCACGCTCGTCCGCTTCGCCCCCACTCAGCCTCTGCCCACCGAGCTCGTAGCCTTCGCCGTAGGTCCGTTCACGGCATTCGAAGGCCCGCCCGCGCTCCCCGATGGCACCCCCGTCCGCGTCCTCACTCCCAAAGGCCACGCCGCCGAAGGCAAAGCCGCGCTCGACGCCACCCGCGACGTCCTGCCCAAACTCGAAGCCTACACGGGCATCAACTACCCGTTCGGAAAACTCGACCACGTCTCGCTCGCCGACGCCGGCTTCGGAGCCGTGGAGAACCCCGGCCTCATCGTCTACCTGGCCCGCGAGCTTCTCATCGCCCCCGGTTCCGACACCGCCGTCCGCACCCGAGCCCTCCGCTCGCTCGAAGCCCACGAAATCGGCCACCAATGGTTCGGCGACATGGTCACGCAAGCCAGCTGGACCGATGTCTGGTTGAGCGAAGGCTTCGCTACCTGGATCTCCGCCAAGATCATGGACGCCGAGCAGCCCCCCGAGCGCGCCCACGTCGCCGCCATCGTCGCACGTGAGCGCATCATGCACGTTGACGAAGCCCCGCACACCCGCCCTGTGCGAGTCGAGATCGCCAGCCGCGGCGCGTCAAAAGATATCTACAACCGCATCATCTACGACAAGGGCGCGTCCGTGCTGATGATGCTGGACGGCTGGCTCGGCGAAGACCGGGTCCGTGAGGCCATGCATGCCTACTTGACCGATCACCGCTTCGGCAACGCCACCACCGCCGACCTGGCCTCCGCACTCCACGCCGCCGCGGGTATCGATCCGGCACCCGTCCTGCGCTCATTCCTGGACTCCACCGGAGTCCCTCGAGTCAGCGTGGACCTGGAATGCACCGGTCCCACCGCGAAGCTCACGCTCCATCAAACCGGAGCCACCGCCATCCCCATCTGCTACCGCGGCGACGGCGTAACCAAAACTTGCACCATCCTGGAAACCCCGTCCCGCGAGATCGATTTAGCCGCTTGCCCCACCTGGATCTACCCGAACGCCGGAGGCACCGGTTACTACCGAGTCTCGTGGACAGCCCGGCAACTAGCGACGCTCCCGCTGGAGAAACTCACACCTGCGGAGCGCCTCACGCTAGCCAACGACCTCAAGGCCCTCAAAACCAGCGAAGCCCGTCCGGTCCTCGCCCGGCTCGCCGCCGACCCCCAACCCGAAATCGCCTCCGCCGCCCGCGAAACCCCCGCAAAAAACTGAGCCGTCTTGCGTAAGCTTCCGGCAATGGCACGCCGGTTCTGAGACTATGCCGCGTCGTGGACCCACACCACCATGGTCTTGCCCAGAACGCCTAAAGCTCCTTGTAGCGCGGCGATGCGCGAATTGTGTCGCGGGTCCAACATCCGCCGGACGTCCTTTTCGTCACAGCCCAGTTGTTTCGCAAGTTTGACGTTGCTCACCTTTGCTTCTCGCATAGCCAAATATAAGGCCGCTTTCGCGGCCATCAGGGGTGGCAGTGGAATCATTGCTTGCCTCGCTCGCGCCCTCGAGGGTACGGGAATATCGTCCCCGTGCGGATTCTTCCCGCGATAGCTTCTTCCAGGCAGTCCCCAGCTTGGCGGAGTGCATCTAAGCGGTCCTCGCCCTGAGTAATAGCCTCCGAAAGGTCCGGAAAGGTTACGCTAAACCCACCCGCTTCCCGATCGGACGCCAACGTGGCTGGATAGGCAAAATTGCGCATGGGTGTATCGCTCTCCCTTCAGCAGTTCCTCTAGGGTCAGGCCAAGTTGATCCAACATGCCGTGCAACGTGGCTTTCTTAAGCTCATGGCTCAAACTCTGAACAACGGTGAACCGGGACCCGTAGTAAAAGCGTGCCGTGGCTTCCCTTGCCACGTTCAGGGACCAACTTACCCCAACGTCCCGCCGTCGGGCAAGCTTCCGGACTCGATGGACAAACTCGGCGCTTGTAACAACGTCAGTATCGGGCAAATGTGCCCGAACTTCAAGCTTCTTTGCATCCCACCCCGAGGCCGAGAAAAGCTTAACGTGAATCGGGGGCTACTGAAACTTCGCGATCACCCCGCCGTTGCCCACAGCCCAAGGCATACTGATCGCATTAAACCCCATCCCCGCACTCACCCAATTCTTTCCATCCACCGAAGTCTCCGTCCCCGAAGGCCCCGTCGCGATCCACATCTTCGCGTCCGCCACCCAAACCACAGCCGACCGGTACCCTTTCACCGACCCCGCGCTCCACGACTTTCCGGCATCATCCGTCATCGCCATCGAACCCGCCTCCGGCTTCGAGAAATCGCCCCCCACCGCGACCCCATGCCGCGCATTCGAAAACGCCAGCGAAAAAATCCCCGCATTGTCCGACTCATTCCGAATCGGAGTCTTCGCCGCCGTCCAACTCTTGCCTCCGTCGTCCGTATGCAACACCCGGGACTCGCCCGTTCCCCCCGTCCCAAACCAGGCGTCGTGCGCACCCTTCACCGCCAGCGCCGAATTGCTCGCCGCGAACACGCCCTCATGCGCCCCCGCCGCCGGGCCCTTCTCGCCGTGCCAGTCCGTCCCATCGAACGTCGTCCACACGTCGAACTTTCCATTCACCGGATCGCCCACCAGAATCCCGTGCTGCGGATCCCACATCGCGATCGCATCCCAAAACCCCTTCGGATCGGGATTAATTTGCAGCAGATGCCAGGTCGCCCCGCCGTCCGAAGTCTTATAGATCCTCGACAGCGGACCCTTCCCCGAACTCAGCGCCAGCGCCGTCTTTTCATCGAACGCCACCATCCCGCGAAAATCCAGATCGGCCGCCCCCGGTACGTTCACCGCTTTCCAGGTAGCTCCGCCGTCCGACGTCTTCAACACCGTGCCCTTGGAACCCCCGGCCCAAGCCACCATTGGATTCACCGCGCTGATCCCGCGCAAATGCGCCTTCGTCCCGCTCTCTTGAGGAACCCACGTTTGAGCGAACGTGGTCGCCGCGCCCACAAAGGCGACAAACAGCAACACAACCAGAGACGTCCACGCCCGCGTCATACCTTAAACCGCTCGTCGATCTCCACCTGATACCCGCTCGCCAGCCGGTTGGTCTCGTTCGCCATGCCCACCACGGCCATCACCTCGGCGAACTGCGCGTCCGTCATCCCCGCTTTCCGAGACGACGCCGTGTGCGAAGCGATGCAGTACCCGCATTGGTTCGACGCGCTCACCGCGAGATAAATCATCTCTTTCGTCAACGGATCGAGCGCCCCCGGCCCCATGATCTGTTTGATGGATTCCCACGTCCGCTTCAGCGTCGCCGGATCGTGCGCCAGAGCCTTCCAGAAATTGTTGATGTAATCCGTCTGCCGGGTCGCCATGATGTCGTCGTACACCGCCCGGACTTCCTCGGAAGCGTCCGCGTATTCGATCAACCCCAGCGTGGCCATTTTTAATTCCTACTGCGCGGCGCCGGCTCCGTCCGCCCGGCCAGCGGCTTCACCACGGACCCTCCGCAAACTCCCACCCCCGTATTCAGCAGGGCGTTCAGAAAATTGTAGAGCACCGAATAAATCGTCTGCTCCGTCAGCGGAGCCCGGTTCGGCAGCCGGAAACTCACCGGCAGCTCCTTGTTTATCTGCACGCGAATCGCATTCGGCAGCGCCCGCCCGCTCCGGTCGCGCTGATTCGCCACCAGAATCGGAGTCTGCAGCACCGCCCCACTATTGCCATCCACGTAAAACTGGCAGCGCGAAAACCATCCCAGGTTCCCCGGATCGGCCGCATCGAACAGCAGCAGCGGAGCCTGCCTCGCCCCCGCATTCAACTCCATCATCACGTGCCGCGCCTGATCCTCCAGCTTGAACTCGAACCCCGCCTGCTTGGCGACGTTCTCCAAAGCCTCGGTTTCCAGCTCCAGCAACAAGAGTTTGTGCGGACCCGCCTGTAGAACCTGCATTCGTTGTAATTCTACCAGCCACACCTACACGCGTGGCCTTCCCCTCAGCCTTCCGACGTGCTAAAAGAGGACTGCCATGAAGTACTCCGCCGCAATGTTCATCCTGCTCGCGGCCCCCTTGGTGAGCGCGCCGCATCCCACTCTGTTACGCGAAATTGATCTCACCCAGATCGTCCCTCTTCTGCCCGGATTTACTCCTCGCGCGGCCCTCGCCTTCTCACCCGATGAGAACTGGCTCGCCATCGTCGTCAGCACGCATCAGACGGACCCGCGCAAGCGGAACGGGAACCTTGACCACTCGGGATCGGAAGCCATGCTCCTCCTGCCCCTCCATGGTCCACCGGATCAGAAAATACAGATCGATCCGGGCCTGCGTCCCGAGGGAGCCCCAGGCTGGTCGCCCGGCTCGGACGCCGTTTATGTGCAGGGCTTCGCGCACAACTTGCAGAATCCTTCGAAGGACGGAAAGGCAGCACTATGGGACCTCCAGGGCAAGCAGCTGTGGCGCCGAGACGGCCCGGGCCTCTCCGCCGACGGGCCCCCGGGAGGAATCGCCGGCTTCCTCGATGCGCAGCATCTGCTAGCCCGCGGCGTTCCTTCAAAGGGCGCGACCTCCGAGTTTGAAGTCTTAAACCTTCAAGGGCAGGTGGTTGACATGTGGGCCGCTCCCAAACATGCGAAGGTCGCGGATATCAGTCCCGAGCGCGGTCTCGTTGCAGTGTTATCCCAGGCCGCCTCCAAAACGCTCATCGTCGACGCCAAATCGAAAAAAACCATTCTCTCCAAGGACAATCCATACAGCTACCTGGGAGAGGACGGAGGCTCCTGGCAATACTTCACGGAGAGCGGAAAAACACTGTGCTCTGTCGGAAGCGTCGGACGCGGCCGCCCCCAGAGGGACACCTCCACCGAGTGCTGGGACGTGGACACCGGCAAAAAGATCGCCCGCTTTGAGCGTTTCCCCGGAGGCGCCCCTGCTGCCGCAAGCGCCCACGGCTCCCGTCTGGTCCTGACCCGCGATCTCGCCTTTCCGTTGAGAGGCGAGGCGCTCGTCTTCCCTGCCGGCGAACGCGTGGTGTGGGACTTTCGCTCCGGCGCCGAGGTCGCCAGTTGGGAATCCCCGCAAGTCGTCTGGACCAACGGGGCGCACATTTTCGACGCCGTAGCGCTCTCCTCCACCGGACGCTACGTTGCCGAAACCACCGGGAATCTTCTGCGCATCTATCAGCTACCCTAAAGCCCCAACCCGCCATCGATGATCAATTCGCTGCCTACCGCGTAGGCGCATTCGTCCGAAGCCAGAAACACCACCGTCTTTGCGATCTCCACCGCTTTGCCGAACCGGTGAGCCGGAACCTGCTGTTCGAGTGACGCCGACACCGCCTTTAACTCCGCGGTCGAAAGCCCCAGCTTGCCATAGAGCGGCGTGTCGATCGGCCCCGGACTAATCGCGTTCACGCGAATTCCCCGCGAAATCAGCTCGCCCGAAAGCGTCCGCGAGAGCGAGAGCAAAGCAGCCTTGGTCGCGCCGTAGACGCTGGTATTCGGCATCCCGATGTGAGCATTGATCGAAGCATTCAATACGATCGAAGCCGGATTTCCGAATACCGGCAGCAGCGCCTGAATCAGAAAGAACGGTCCCCGCACATTGATTTGAAAGGAGCGGTCGAACCCCGCTTCGTCCCACGCCTCAACCGGCCTCAATTCCGCCACGCCCGCATTCACGAACAATGCATCCAGCGTGCCAAACTTCTCCTTCAAGGTCTCAGCCACCTTCCGCTGCTCGGCAATGTCCGCCGCATCCGACTTGAGGCACAGCACCGCATCCCCGAACTCCTCGCGCACCCGCCGGAACCCCTCCGGATCTCGTCCCGTAATCGCAACCTGCGCGCCCTCCGCGACAAACTGCCGCGCCGTCTCCAGGCCGATCCCGCTCGATCCGCCCGTAATCAGCGCCTTCTTCCCCTTCAGCCTGTTCATGCCTGCCTCCGAGCCTTGCTCTCCGCCCACGTCAGCGCATAATCCGCGACTTCTTCCCAGCCCTCCTGCCCTAACGTGTAATGCGTCCGTTCCGGGAACTCTCTATATTCGGTCAGTGCCTTCGACTTCCCGTACAGCTTGAAATTCGCCTCCACCACCGACGCCGGCGACACGTGATCCAGCCCCCCCGAAATCAGCAGTAGCGGAGCCCGCTCGTCATTGTGAAAATCCACCGCCGTCGCCGCGTGCGGATTGAAGTTCGCGAAAGCCGCCTGGAACAGCACGTGATCCGGCCCCGGAACCGCATACCGTGAAAACACCGCGAGGGACTCTTGTTCGCTCAAGTTGTTCGTGAACGCATAATGAAACTGCTCCGGAGTAAGCGGCACCGCGCGATGATTATTCGCCGGATTGCTCAACACCGGAAAAGACACCCGCAGCGTCGACAACGGCAGAAACAGGATGCCCTTCACCGGAGCCGGCGCAATCGCGACTCCCGCCGCGCCCAGCCCGCGATCCAGCAAAACTTGTGTAATCAATCCCCCGAAAGAATGGCCCACAATGTACGGCGGCTGATCCAGACCACGAATGATTTGCTCGTACTGATCTACGATCTGCTCGATCCCCAGCGTGGCAATCGCCGCCGGATCGCGCCGGAGTTCCTCGAGATCACCGTCCATCCCCGGCCAGCTCCGGGCAATCACGCGATACCCGTGAGCGGTGTAGCGTGTGACCCAGTTCTCCCAGCTAAGGGACGTCATCCAAAGTCCGTGAATGAAAACGATGGCGGGTTTCTCTTGCGGCATCTTGTTCCTTTCGAATTCCAATTCTGCCAGCGAACCGCGCGGCAGTCTTGAACGAAAGCAGCGTGCTTTGGCCGATCGGGACAAAAGCCGATCGGGACAAAACACGATCCAGCCATAACGGCTAAAATGGAAGCCTGAGTCTTCTACGGACTCGACACGCATGCGGAGTCATCGGGCTTACGGCACACTGCTGCGCGAGGCGTTTCGCTTGCCCGAAGCGCCCATTCTCACCACCACGGTCTTACGCAAATCCACCATCTCGGTGACCGAACTCCGTTGTGACCAGCCCAAGTTCGGCAGAACGGCTCCCTTGCCCGCGGAGGACGCCTATCTCGTCGCGCTCCAGTTCCGCGCCTGCCCCGATCACGACCTGTACTTCGAGGGACGCCTCACGCGCCCGGAGAATTATGGGCCCGGCGTCACCTCCATTTACGATCTGCGCCGATCTCCCGTCGCCGATATTCGCGACCCCTATCACTGCCTTATGTTCTACCTCCCGCGCACCGCGCTCGACGCGGTGGCCTCCGAAGCCGGAGCGCCCCGCCCCGGAGATCTCCGTCATACCCCCGGCGTCAGCGTAGACGACCCCGTCGTGCGCCACCTGCTTTCTTCTCTCCTCCCTGCCATGAAGGACCCGCAGCAGGCCAACTCTCTCTTCCTCGACCACGTCGCCCTCGCGATGACCGCCCACCTGGCCTCTCACTACGCCGGCATGGACACCGCTCCCGTCATCCTTCGCGGTGGACTCGCTCCCTGGCAGGAGCGGCGAGCCAAGGAGCTCATGGCCGCCAGCTTGAACCAGGAGTTGCCCCTCAGCCGCCTTGCCGCCGAATGCGGCCTATCGGTTGGACACTTCGCGCGAGCCTTCCGCCGTTCCGTCGGCGTGCCTCCCCACCGCTGGTTTCTCAGCCTCCGCGTCGAGCGCGCCAAGGAACTTCTTGGAGCCCGAGCCCTGTCCTTGGCCGATGTCGCGATCTTTTGCGGATTCGCGGATCAGAGCCATCTCACTCGATCCTTCACCGCCGCCGTCGGCGTAAGTCCCGGCACTTGGCGCAGGATCCATGCACCCACCGGTTCCCGAACCGGCTCGCCGGACTAAGCCCGCCATCAACAAATCCGCCGCCGCCGCGTCTTAATTTACGGGAAGCAATCCCCCATCGAAGCCATGGAGCCACGCGTGCGACGCCCAACCCGAGCCCTCAAGGTAGTCCTGTTCTGGGCAGGCCTCTCCACTTGCCTTTCCGTCTCGGCCCAACCCGCCGCTCCGGCCTTCGAGGTAGCCACCATAAAGCACCACACCCCCGAAGCCGGATTTCATCCCGCCGCTTGCACCGGAGACCGTTTTCTTTCTACCGGACTCGGCCTTGCGAATCTGCTCTCCTGGACCTTTGACCTGCAAGCCGGAGCCCGCGCCGAATTCCTCCAACGCGTGCCCTCATCCATGCGGCAGACCATTTACGACATTCAGGCCAAGGCCGCGTCCCCCATTGTCTCCGAGTCTCAATGCCGCCTCCTGGCCCAAGCCCTCTTCGCGGACCGCTTCAAACTCGCCTACCACTGGGACACCAAGGATGCCGAACTCTTCGATCTCGTGCTCGCCCGCGGCGGCCCGAAAATGCAAAAGGCGCTCCCCACCGATCCCGGCAGCGATATCAACATCGTGATCGATGGCATGCTGGCGTATACCTGGGCTCCCATCGCAGACCCGGCCGAGCGCGCCCGCACCAAAGGCATGACCATGCCGGAGCTCGCGCAGCGCCTTCCCACCGCGGCCCCCGCGCCGGTCGCCGATAAAACGGGACTCGAAGGACGCTATAAAATCGACCTCCGTTACTCGACTTCGCTCGCCGCCGAAACGCAGGAGGACCCGCCGCTCGACGCCGCCCTCGCGCAACTTGGCCTCCGCCTGGAAAAACACAGAGGCTCCGTCAAGGTCCCGGTTCTCGACCATATCGAGGAACCCGGCGCGAACTAATCTTGCTCGCACGGAAATCGTCCGCCCCGCCAGCGTAGCCGAACTGCCGATCTTCAATTGCAGCGGCACGGTCCCGCGAACCCGCCGGATGGTAACGCTTCGCCGGTATCATGAATTCAGTGCTGCCTGCCCGTTCCTCTAACTCGGGCCCGGGGCGCTGATCGTAGGGACCTTCGTGGCCGAACTCACCCGCAGCTCCGGAACGACGCGACACCATGAACTGGCTTGAGACCCTCAATTGGGATGAGCCCAACGACCTTTCCGCCGACATTGTGGATTATTTCGGCAAGGTGCCCGATCTGCCGCCTCCGCCGCTGGCAACGTTCAGAGGATTCTTAAAGCAGATAGACGGCGGTTCGCTCACTTATAGCCAAGAATTGGCCTTGAGTCTCGCGGCTCCGGGTTTCCGCGATCGCTTTGTCTTCAAGCCCCAATTGGATGCGCTTCGCACCCTGATCTACACCGGCAAAGAGCCCGAATTCAAAACGCTTGCCCACCTCAAGAAGCACTGCGAACGGCGATACTCCGGCGGGGATGATCTTGGTCGGGGTCGATACTACACCGTGGCCTCCGATAGCGACGGCCAAGACGGCCTAACGTTGATCTCGGAACTCTACGCCTACCACTCCCCGGCCTGGTCGGGCGAGATGCTCATGGAAGATTGTAACTTTCCGGAACACGCGCCGGCACTGAGGGAGGTGGCAAAGCGTTTTCCGGGTTCAATCGCGATCTGTCTGTTCAACAGCCCTGCGATACCGCACCGGTTCTGGTCGAGATTTGATTCGCGGCAGATCGAGGTCGATGCTTCGCGCACGGATTTGTCGGGACACATTACTTCCCTGCTGTTCGCCTTGCCGTACAAAGTGACGAAATGCGAAATCGAGGGCGTGCTGGATCTTCGTGAGCGTACCGCTCAAGAGTGGCTCACGAAGCTCGTAAGGGAGGGCCTGCTCCGAGTGACCTACATCGGCCAAGAGCCGACCGTCAGGGACCTCTCGTTTATCGACCTGCTTCGCTATCTGGTGTCCCCCATCAATGGAGGGAGCCTTGTAACGAATGTAATCGGAGGCTATTTGCGGTGCCTCGGAGTAGCGGGACTCATTTATCCTTCCGCTAGAAGTAACAATCATGCTTCGTATCGCTCGGGACGGCTCATCGAGTGTAATGGTTGGAACTTCGTAGATTACCGCTTTGCTGCGATGGATACGGATATCTTGAAATTCAGCCAGGAAGTCTACGATCTGAGCCCGGAGTGGTTTAGGCAGACGACAGTGTTCGAAGCGCGCGGAGAACGGGCGGGAAGCTGGAAGCGGACGCATGTTCCGGACGCTTATGCGCGCGTGCATGCCACCGACCTGCAAAAAATTGCGTCCGAAGACCAGCACCAGCGGAGCGCCAGAATGCGTGACTATCGGCTCTATTGGAAAACGGTTCATTTGCTGGAAAACCCCAGCTTCCGCTCGTACCTCGCGCAGTGCATGCCAATGTGCCGCCTCAACGGGGTTCCGGAGGATATTTCTCCTCATGCTTGGCAGTACGTGCTCAGCGAAGTCGGCATCGACGGCAGTATTCCTCATCTAGCGGATCCGAAGGCTTCGGAGATTCCCATTGAGCTAAGGCTCGTCGGCGGATCGTTATCATAAATCTAGTGCCGCCCACCCCCGCCCAAGCCCTGGTCCTCTTCGACATCGACGGCACCCTCCTCCGCGGCGCCGGACCTCATCACCGCCAGGCCCTCATCGACGCCGCCCGCCGCGCCACCGGACTCGCCACCTCCATCGAAGGCGTCTCCGTCAGCGGCGCCCTCGACCGTGACATCCTCACCTCCATGCTCCTCAACGCCGGAGCCTCCGCCGCCCAAATCCGCCGAGCCATGCCCGCCATGGTCGCCCACGCCCAAGCCCTCTACGTCCGCCGCTGCCCCGACCTTCGCCGCAAAGTCTGCCCCGGAGCGCGCATGCTCCTCTACCGCCTCGCCCGCCGCAACGTTCCCACCGGACTCGTCACCGGCAACTTCACCCGCATAGGCTGGAAGAAGATGGAGCGGGCCGGCCTCCGCCCCTACCTCCGCTTCGGAGCCTTCGCCGAACTCGCGAAAGACCGCGCCGGACTCGTGAAAATCGCCATCCGCCACGCCCGCCGCAACGGCTGGATCACCCGCCACTCCCCCATTGCCCTCATCGGCGATCACCCCAATGACATCCGCGCCGCCCGAGTTAACGGCATCCGCTCCATCGCGGTCGGCACCGGCCTCGTGGGCGCCGACGAACTGGCCACCCATCAGCCCGACGTCCTGGTCGAAGACATGCGCGCGCTATCGTTAGAAATGCTCCTCGGATGAAGAACTCCGCCACCGCACTCCTGCTCGTCTTCGCCGCGCTGCTCGCCGCCTGCATCAACCCCCAGGAATCCGGCGTGAAAGTAATCGTAGGCGCGAAACTCGGTGCCATCGACTATTCCGTCGTTGTCATCGCCGACGGCAAGTTCCGAGCTGTGGGAACCCAAGCCGCCACGCCCGTTCCCAAAGGTTCCGAAACCATCCGAGGCCTCGGCATGACGATCGAGCCCCTCCCCGGAGGCACCCCCATCGAGCCCGGCCAGCCCGCCGACCTCATCCTTCGCGGCGATACCGAAACCCGCACCATGCACCACGGCGACTGGATAAAGTAAAGCGGCGCCGAGTCTCTTGACCCGGCGCCGGCAAAGCCATCCCGATTCTCAACCATGCGACAACGCCCTGCCCGAACCGGCGCGATGCGCCACCGGCTCCCCTGGGCTTCCGCAACCTACCGTCCCGACATGTGCGCGAAGTCCTTCTCGTTTTCCAGACAGTAGTAATCCAGCAACTCGCTATCGATCACCAGCGGCTGGTCGATGGTCACCGTCCACGGCATGGTGTAGCTGGTCGGATCGTCGATCGTGATCTCCACTTTC
>DASYET010000017.1:0-5446 GCA_036498815.1 Bryobacteraceae bacterium
CCACCCTCCCCAATCCGACACCCCTCCCCAAACCGACCACCATCCCCAAACCGACACCCCTCCCCAAACCGACCACCATCCCCAAACCGACCACCATCCCCAAACCGACCACCATCCCCAAACCGAGCCGCGACAGTAATGGAGCGGCCTACCGACGTCCCACCCCTACGCCCCCCTAAGCTTTTCGCCCTACAACTCTAACTTTCTTCTCATACCCCGCCGATAGTTTCACAGTAGGGTAACTTTCTTATGCACATGGATGCGTTTCTCTGGATGTTCCTGCCGGTGTTCGTCGCGGGCGGGAGCGCGTTACTGTCCTTCTACATCATGCAGGCCAAGATGGAAGTGGCTCTGGCCAAGGAGCGCGAATCGCTCGCCGAAGCGCGCGCCACCATCAACACCCACAAGATGACCCTCGAAGAGCGCGTCAAGGCCACCGAAGAGGCCACCAAGCGCCAGGCCATGGACGACTTCATGCAGGAATTCCGCGTCGAAGAACGCAGCTACGTGCGGGAAAGCAAGTCGCTCAACGCGTCCAGGAAGAGCATGGTCATGCAGGAACGCCTCTTCTTCCGCAACATCCCTCTCTCGAATTGGATTGAGCACGAGATGGTCGTCGAAGAGGGCAAGGATCTCGATCAGATCCCGCGCGAATCCGTCTTCGCCGCCCCGTCCAACGTCAGCTCCATCGAGGAAGGCCGGCTTCCCATCTCGAAGATGCTCGACGAATTCCCCATGCCGAAGCGCGAAAGCGGTTCGTTGATCCCCACCCGCGCGGTAGCCTTCGGCGCGCAGTAGCTCTTATCGTGGTCGATCCTACCGCGCCCGGGCGTGAGGCTTATTCCCGTACATCGCGGAGTCCGCCAGCTTGAGTAAATCCGCCAGCGTCAGCCCTGGCCTCCACTGTGCCGCTCCCGCCGTCCCGCTGACCATAATCTTCTGGACCGCCTGATCCCCGTTCACCGTATACTCGCCATTGACCCATTTCGCGATGCGGTCCAGCCCGGAATCGGCCTCGGGCGCGCCACCGTCCATCAACGCCACGAACTCATCGCCGCCCAGCCGCCCCACCAGATCCGTCCCTCGAAACGCCCCCCGAAGCTCCGTCGCATACTGTTGCAGCAAAACATCGCCTGCGTGATGCCCGTACTGATCGTTAATCCGCTTGAACCCGTTCAAATCCACATACACCAAACTAAACGGCCTCCCCGCTGCCGCCCGCAAATCGAACTGCCGCTCCACCATCCTCCGGTTCGCCACCCCCGTCAGCGGATCTAAAAACGCGATCCGCTCCACCTCCAGCAATCGAGTCTGATACGTCGTCAGCTTCGCCCGCAGCTGCGTGACCGATTCCTGGCTATCCTGCGCCATCTTCGCGACGCTGTTCCTCAAGTCCTCCACGCCATGATGCAGCGAATGCTTCATCGCCGTCAGATCGTTCAACTTCGCCGTCGCGCTCAGCCGGTCCGTCAACTGCCGGAACCGCTTGGAGTGCCGCTCATCCCGCTCGCTTACCTCCTGCGCCGCCACCGCCAGGATGTTCAGGATCTCCTTCACCTCATCCGTCTTGTCCTGGAAATACCGTGAGGCTTGGCTGCTCCACACGTCCAGTTCCTTCTCCAGATTCGCTTCTGCCTCCACAACGGCGCCCGGCGAGCGCTCCGCGGACAGCCGCCCGCTCAGGTTTAACAGATTCTGCTGGAGTTGGATGCCGCTCGAAGGGCACGCCCGCGCGCCCGCGTCGCCCATCGCCGCTAGAGCCGCCAGGTAGGCGTCGAGCGTGGAGCGTACCAGGTCCTCGGCCTGCATCTCCATGGTCTTGCGCAAAGAGATCATCTCCGGTTCATATCGGCGACCCCGGACCGCCTTCTATGAGGGAATCCCTTACTCCGGGCTAGTGTAAACCGTTATAAAATAGAACTCGTCTTGAAGAATATGCTAGGCGAGATGGTTGAGCCGCTGGGAGTCCCCGCTCCGAGTGTCGCCCGATCCAGCGCCGCGCTCGTGTCGGAGTTCGGCCCGTGGATGGCCGGCGAACAGCGCCGCGTCTACTCCCTCTGCCTGCGCCTCTTGCAAGACCAGGACGAAGCAGACTCCGCCACGCAGGACTCTTTTCTCAAAGCCTACCAGGCGCTCAAGAAGGAAGACGCCAAGGACCTCGACGATCCCTCCCGCTGGATCACCCGTATTGCCGTCAACACCTGCCTGGACCGACTACGCTCGCGCAAGTGGCGCTTCTGGAGGCGCCGCCCCGGCATTGATGAGCCCACCGCCCTCGCGATGGCCCGCTCCGCCTCGCCCGAAGCCGAGGATCGTTATTTTGCGAATCAGATTTCCGCGCGGTTGAACGCCGCCCTCGCCCGCCTTTCGGCGCGGCAGCGGGCGGTCTTCGTCCTGCGCCATTACAACGGACGGAACCTGGAAGAGATCGGTGAACTCCTGGGTCTGGACGTGGGGACCGTGAAGGCGCATATGTTCCGCGCCGTGTCCAAACTGCGCGAAGAGTTACGCGACTTGTACGAGGGATCGAGATGAAGCACCTGAACGACGATCAACTGCTGGATCGGTTCTATGGACTGAGCTCCTCCGGGGAAAACGCTCACACCCACTCTCATGTGGACCAGTGCCCGGAGTGCGCCGGCCGTTTGGCCGCCATGGAACTCCGCCGCACGGATTCGGCCGCGGAAACCGGAGCCTCCGGACGTCCCATCTCCCACGACTTTCTCGCCCAGCAGCGCCGCGCGATCTACGCGCGCATCGAACAGCCCGCCAATATACGCGCGCGCTGGGCTCCGGCACTCGCGGCCGCCACTTTGCTGGCCGTCGGTGTCCTGATGTACCACCCGAGAGTTCCCAGCAAGCCTGTGGCGCATCGAACACCCGCCCCAGTAGCGCGTCCGGAGCTCAGTCAGGAACAGTTGTTCTCCGATGTGTTCTCCATGGAGCAGGCCTCCGAGCCTCGCGCCGCAGCCCCCATTCGCGCGCTTTTTGAGGATCAGGGTTCGGAACAGTAGCGGAGCAGTAACCATGCATCGAACCTTGCTGATTCCCCTCCTGACCGCGGTTCTGGCGGCAGGCCTCTGGGCCCAGCCGCCGCGCCCGCCCATGTCCACCTCCTATTGGTGGGAAAGCAAGGTCGTCGTCAACAACCTCAACCTCACCGAAGCTCAGCTTAAGCAGATGAACGAAACCCAGGCCGCCTACGTCGGCCGCCTGATGGACCTGCGCTCCGCCGTCAACAAAGCCGAGAGCAATTTCGACAGCATCTTCAATCAGGAAACTATCGACGCGCGCAAAGCCGACGCCGCCGTGGATCAACTGGCCGCCGCCCGCGGCGACCTCACCCGCACCATCTCCCAATTGAGCCTCAGCCTCCGTAAGATCCTCACCTCGGAGCAGTGGGACGCCTTGCGCGACCAGCAGTCCTCCCGCGCCCAAAAAGGTCCCTTCCCCGGCCGTGGACGCCGCGGCGCCGGAGCCGGCCCCAATCTCAAGAATGGCTCTGGACCTCCCACCGCGCCGGTAAAGTAGCCTTCCGAATCGCCGGTACATCCAGCACCTGCGCCCCCTCCGCCGGCGGATGCTCCACCGCCCACACCAGCGCCCGCACCATCTGTTCCCGCGTCACCAACCCCAGCCTCCTCGCCCCCTCGCGCGTCGATTCTAAACGCTCCAACAGCCCATACACCGGCTTCATCGCCACCGGCCACCAGTGCCCCGGACCCAGCACGTACCACGGCCGCAGAATCGTCCCCGGAATCCCCGTCGCCCGCAGGATCTCCTCGCACTCGCTCCGCACCTGGATGTAAGCCCGCATCACCGGAGCCGGATGCGCCACGCTCACATACACAAAATGCCCCGCCTGTGCCGACCGTGCCGCGCTCACCGACGCCCGCAGGCTCGCGAAATCCACCGCCCGAAACTCCCGCTCCTTCCACGGAGCCGGATGCGCCACCCCCGTCAAATGCACGAACGTTCCGCACCCCTCCGCCCCTCGCGCGAAAGTGGCCGCCTCCAGCCCGTTCCCCGCTACCGTAGCCGCCCCTTTCGGAACCTTCCCCTCGCTCCCCGCCCGAGCCAGCACCCGAACCTCATGCCCCCGTTCGACCAGCTGCTCCACCAGCGGACGCCCCATATACCCCGTCCCGCCGCTCACAAATACGCGATTCTTGCCCATCGTTGGATCCACTAAGCCGTTATACGACTCGCGTCATGGCTCCGGATGTGGTATCCAAGTAAGAGACGCTTTTTTCGTCCCACCCCGGGGCGCGGTAGCCAAGTGGTAAGGCAGAGGTCTGCAAAACCTTTATTCGTCGGTTCGACTCCGATCCGCGCCTCCAGTAACTAGTTCCCCAGCTCCACCCAAACCGAACCGCAACAGTCCAAACCGAACCGCGACCGTACTAACCGAGCCGCGACCGTACTAACCGAGCCGCGACAGTCCAAACCGAGCCGCGACAGTAATGGAGCGGCCTGCCCCCTCGCAGCCCCCCCCCCCCTCCCCCCTCAATTCTCCGTCGGCGCCGCATCCACCCGCTCGATCACCATCACCTCCACCACCGCCCTCGCCGGCTCCAGCCTCATCCCGAGCTGCGCCGGCAGCGCATCGAAAATGCTCGGCAGCGGCGACTCGGCATCAAACGGCCTGCCTTTGGCGTCAACCGCCGAGTATTGAATCCGGAGATCGTAGCCCCCGCTGAGCCCTGTCTTGTCGATCACGATCTCCCCGGTGGTCGTGCGAAGCACGCGCACCAAGCTCGACATCGGCGCATTGGTCCCCGCCGTGAGCCCT
Organism: Bryobacteraceae bacterium; assembly: GCA_036498815.1. Taxonomy (GTDB): domain Bacteria; phylum Acidobacteriota; class Terriglobia; order Bryobacterales; family Bryobacteraceae; genus Palsa-187. The sequence goes on from DASYET010000017.1 coordinate 4,793, forward strand.
GCCGCCGGCGAAGTCGTCATGCCCGAAAAGCCTCCGCCCTTGGACTTGGCGATGCCGAAGGATTCCGGCAACGCCCCGCACTTCCCCCCCACCGGAGTCATTCCCATCGCGCACGCATCGGTCGGGAGCGACTCCTTCAGCTTCAACCCCCCCTTAGCGATCACCAGATTGTACGCCTTGAACTCTTTCATCTCGTGATGAAACGTCAAGTGAAACCGCTCCTCCAGCAGACTCTGGAGCATCAGGTTCGTCTCCTCCGGCGTCGTCCCCGGCGCCGCGTTGGCCCGAATGGCCCAGCTTGAGTCGAGCACCGCCTTCGGCCCCGCAATCTGATAATCCTCCAACCCGTAGGCCCGCCGAATAAAGTAGAGCAAAGTGGAGGCAGCCGAGTAATGCTCGCCGTCCTGCACCGCGCGAGCTGCGGCCGAGCCCACCACGTGTTGCCGAATAGAAGCCACGTCAAACCGAGGCTTCGGCGCCGGAGGTGTAGCAGGTAGCGCTTGCCCCAGCGCCCATCCCGTAGCGGCCGCAATCCCGATCATGACCGAAAATAATCGCATCGTCCCCTCCGTCGTTTCGACTCCGGTCCGCCCCCCCACGAACTCTTCCCCACTCCCCCCAAACCGAACCGCGACAGTAATGGAGCGGCCTGCC
>DASYET010000018.1:0-118974 GCA_036498815.1 Bryobacteraceae bacterium
GGTTATCGCCGGGTGTGTTCGGCCGCCGGTAGGTTGAGGGGTTTCTAGAGGAATCTTCGGGTGCGCTTAGGTAAAGGCGCCGCCTTGTCCGCTCTGTCGAATACCTCCCTCTCTGGTTCCGAGCCCCCTTTGGGTGCCCCGGAGCTGATTCCCGGACGCGTCCTGGCTGACTCTTCCGTCAAAGTGGATCGTGTGGGCGCCACCTGCAAGGCTTCTAACGGCCTCCGGAAGTCCAGTCCTACTTCAATCAACGACTCGATGGCCATCAAGACAACTCGTTGTTGATTGAAGGGTAGAACGGGGTCGAGCGAAGGAAAGCGGGAAGAGAGAGCTAAGTGGGGAGAAACAGGAGAGAAGAAAACAATGCGCGGCAAGTGACGGAATCACCTGCCGCGCACGAGTGGGAACGAACGAGCTAGAACGTGATCTTCGCCGCGAGTTGCAGGATGCGCGGATCGAAGGTGGCGGTTCTCGCCAGGTAAGACGAGTTGGGCGTGAAGACCCGGGTGGTGGCGTTGAAGCTGTAGGCCGAGGTCGTGATGGTGCTGAAATTCGCCCGGTTGGTGACGTTGAACGCTTCGAAGATCAGGTGCAGCGCGGCGCGCTCCCGGATCTTGATATCGCGCGTGAAGCGGATATCGACGGTCTCGAACGACGGCCCGTTGAGGGTGTTGCGGCCGGCGAAGGGAGAGCGGTCGGTGGAGGTGTTGAGGTCATTGTTGGGATCGTTGCCGGAGAAGATGGTCAGAGGACGGCCGCTCTGGGCGTTGGCGATCAAGCCGAACTGGTAGCCGCTGAGGATCCCGCGCATCGCTGCATTCTTCATCTTCGACGCGTAGTCGATGTCCCAGAGTCCGGAGAACACGAAGCGGTGGCGGATATCGGCGTTGGCGCGGCCGCGCTGGCCGTTGGGGTTCAACGTATCCTGCGCGTTCTTGCTATCGTCGGTTCCGACCACGACGGAAGTGAAGTCCGGCTCATCGTCGATGGCGTGCGCCAGAGTGTACGACGCCAGCACCTGGAAGTTGTGCGCGAGGCGCTTGTTGATCTGGACGAAGCCGCCGTGATAGGTGGAGTCGGCACCGCTGTCGAACAGGCTGATGCGGCCGAAGTTCGGATCGAGGCGCTGCGGAGTATTGGGATTGGCGGCGGTGCCGGGGTGGCGGTAGAACGTCACCGGCGTGCCGTCGGCCAGGGAGCCCTGCGTGGCGACTTCGGGAAGCAGGTTGATGTCGCGGGTGCGGGTAAGGTGCTCGCCGCGCACGCCCAGGTAGCCGATGGTGAGGTTGTAATCGCGGCCCAGTTGATGCTCCAGGTTCAGGCTCCACTGGTGAGTCATGGGCTGGACGTAGTCGGGCGCGAAGACGTAGATATCGGGCGTCCGGTTCAGCGTGGGAGGGGCGGAAAGAACGTTGGGGTACGTCGGAATCCCGGAAGTGAGCGTGTAGGTCTGGACCTGGACTCCGTTCTGGGTGAACGCCGTTCCGGTCAGAATCGTGGGAGTGCGGCCGTAGTACGTTCCGATGCCGCCGCGGATGACGGTTTTGCCGCTCTTGTTGAGCTTGTAGGCGAAGCCGAAGCGTCCCGCGAAGTTGTTCTTATCCAGATTGATTTTGCTGGTATCGAGCCCCATGGCGAGCAGTTGCGGATCGGTGTTGCGGAAGGGCGGATTGGCGTAGTCGAACAGATCGTAGCGGACGCCGTAGTTCAGCGTCAGGCGATCGGTGACGCGCCAGGCATCCTGCGCGTAGAAGGCGTATTCGCTGGTGTTGGGCTGTGAAAGCGGCCCGGCGGTGCCGGCTCCGGCGAAGGCTTGGGTGAAGCTGAAGGGCTTGTTCGAAGCGAAATCGGCGTAGCTGTTGAAGGTGAACGATCCGCTGAAGTTGCCGGGGAAGTAATTGCCGATTTTCTGCCAGATGATGTCGGAGCCCATCTTATAGCTGTGTTTGCCGCGGACTTTCGAGTACGCTTCGGACCACTGGTAGGTCTTGACGTTGGTGTAGCGCGGGCTGAAGTTATTGCGTCCGATACTGAGCGCGGTGACGCCGTTCTGCTTGATGACGGCTTCGGGCGCGGTGGAGTTGGCCTGGCCCGGTTCATCGTCGCGGGTGAAGGTGAAGCGCGAATCGAGGAGCGAGGCTCCGTTGATGACCCACACATGATTGCCGGAAAGGTTATCGGTGCTGACGTCGCTATCGCCGGTGTGGCCCTGCGCGCTGGTCTGTCCGCCGTTTTCGAAATTGACGCCGGTGAAGCGGTTGGCGTTATAGCGGAAGGAGACGCGCTGCTTATCGCTGACGTTGTAATCGACTTTGGCGAGGTAGACGTTGTTCTTGAGGCCCTGCGCGTAGGAGGCCAGGAAAGGCTGCAAGGACGCGAAGGCCTGCTGCGAGAGAGCATCGGACGGTGCGGCGATGCCGGGGATGACCGTATTCGGGCTATTGTTGCGCTGCCCGTCGTAATCGAAGAAGAAGAAGGCTTTGTTCCGCTTGATGGGTCCGCCGATGTTGCCGCCGTACTGGTTGAAGTGATACGCGCCCTTGGGCAGGCCCTTGCCTCCGTTGGCGTGGTTGTTGGCCCAGGTGTTGGCGTTCATGCCGCGGTCGCGGAAGAATTCGAAGACGGTTCCGTGCCAGTCATTAGTGCCGCTCTTGGTAACGACGTTGATGACTCCGCCTCCGGCGCGTCCGGTTTCGGCGGCGTAGGAGTTGGAATCCACCTGGAACTCCTGAACGGCGTCCTGAGAAAAGCTGTAGGGGTTGCGTCCGGTTCCGGCGCGTCCGGTGGACTGGCCGAAGAAGACGTTGTTGGAATCGGTGCCATCCACTTGGACGCTGTTGGCGGTGCCGCGCTGGCCCCCGAAGGAAAGATCGCCGCCCCGGCTGGGATCGCGAACCACGCCCGGCGTGAGCAGGGTGAAGTCCAGGAAGTTACGGCCGTTGATGGGCAAGCTGGAGACCGCTTGCGAGCTGACGGCGGTGGAGGTTTGGGACCGCGTGGTCTCCACTCCGGTGGTTTCCGCAGTGACGGTGACGGCTTCGGAGGTCTGGCCGATTTCGAGGCGAAGGTCAACCGTGGCTACGGCGCCGACGGTGAGGGGAACTCCGGCGAGTTTGGAGGATTTGAAGCCCTTGGCTTCGAAGGACAGATCGTAAGTCCCGACCGGGAGGGCGGGAATGGCATAGAGGCCGGCGCTGGACGTTTCCGTAGTCCGCGTCAGGCCGGTGGACGGCTGGACAGCCGTGACTTTGGCCCCGGGGACTGCAGCGCCCGAGGGGTCAGTAACGGTTCCATTCAGGGAGGCTCCGCCGATTTCCGACTGCGCAAGCGCGCTGATCGACAAGAGGCCCACCCCGGTTACAAGCAAAGCAAGTTTCCTGAGCATATACTCGTTATTTTACCCTAGAAGGATCACGTGACGGTGACAAAATGACACTTGACTTGCCCCGATACGGGGCGCGGATCGGGTATAGCGGCGGGTGGTCTGTGGATCTAAAAACCCTTCGGAATGTGCATCTTGCGCATGCAACATCCATCCCTTTCGAGAACCTGGACGTGCTATTAGGAAGACCCGTGCGCTTGGACCTGCAGAGCCTGTGGGCGAAGTTGGTTGAGGGGGGCCGGGGAGGGTATTGTTTCGAGCAGAATGCTCTGCTGGCGGCGGTACTGGAGGAGGTTGGATTTCGGGTGACTCGGTTGGCGGCTCGGGTGCGGATGGGGGCGACGGGGGTTCGGCCCCGGAGTCACATGCTGCTGGCGGTGGAGGCAGAGGGCGAGGAGTGGATTGCCGACGTGGGGTTCGGGGGGATGGGATTGCTCCGTCCGATCCGGCTGAGAGGCGGCGAAGTGGAGGAGTGCCTGGGGTGGAGGCATCGAGTGGCGGTCGAGGGGGACTTGAACGTGTTGCAGGCTGCCGGTCCTACGGGCGACTGGGTGGATCAATACGCGTTTACGCTGGAGCCGCAGTATCCGGTGGATTATGAGGTGTCGAACCACTTCACGTCGACGTATCCGGAGTCGATTTTCCGAAAGATGCTGATGGTGCAGAAGGCGGGCGAGTGCCGGGTGCTGCTGCAGAATCGGCGGCTGATCGAGCAGCGGCCGGAGGGATCGAAGGAGGCGGCGGTGGAGGGGGATGAGGGGTTGAGGGAAGTGCTCGGGGAACGGTTTGGGTTGTGGGTGGAGGAGGGAACGCGGTTCGGGGTGGAGTGAGGCGCTCTATCCCTTGCGTCGCCGGAGCGCGGGGGATGTGATTAAGGGTACCTTCTGGCCGGGGAATTTTGCTGGCTGCAGGCGGTGGGCCAATCATCGAAATCCTCTACGGCGCGCCCGTCAACAAGGAGTGTGAACAGATGCTCGTCGGGAAAGTCGTTCATACGAATTTTCCAGACCTGTCCCTTTACCGAGGCCGAATACGGGGTATCCTCGTCGTTGGTTGCGTTCCCATCGATCACTTGGTCGCGGGCCGTCATAGAGAAGCTTTACTCAACCACCATCATAGACCGAATAACCTGTTGACGCTTTCGTCGGTTGATCATGCGCTCGAGAGGATCGCTTGATCGGCATCTTGACGATCAAGCCCTTGCGAGAGAGCTCGTTCTACGAGAAACTCGAACGTTGGACCATCGGGCGTGCCATAACGCCGGGTGACGCGCTCTTGTAGGAACGCAGCCTCCGCCCTGTTCTCCATCATCTTGCGAGCTCGCACGCGAAGGTCGTGCCGGTGTGGCCAGGCTTGTCGCGCACGAGCTTCGAGGGGAATCGCCGCGATCGCGGCGCTCGTGGTCAACGACCTCAATCTTGGCAACCTCGCTCAAATACCATGACCGGATCTCGCGATTGGTCATGGAACGGCGCGATGTTTAGCGCGCGGCGAGTAGGGCTCGGAGGTGGCGGGCGCGCTCCGGGGAGCGGAGCTGGCGCAGGGCCTTGGCTTCGATCTGGCGGATGCGTTCGCGGGTGACGTCGAACTCCTGGCCGATCTCTTCGAGCGTGTGCTCGCGCTCGCAGCCGATGCCGAAGCGGAGGCGGATGACTTTCTCTTCCTTGGGGGAGAGGGTCTTCAGAATGTTGGCGGTCTCGTCGCGGACGTTGGTGTCGATGACGGCGTCGACGGGGGAGCCCACCCAGCGGTCTTCGATGAGATCGCCCAAGGCGGATTCGCCGTCGCGGCCGACGGGGGTTTCGAGCGACACGGGGTCGCGCGAGATGGTCTTGAGCTTTTGGACCTTCTCGACCGGGATGTCCATGCGGCGCGAGATTTCGTCGTTGGTCGGCGCGCGGCCGAGTTCCTTTTCCAGCTCACGAGTGGCACGAAGAAATTTATTCATGCTCTCGTTCATGTGAACCGGGATGCGGATGGTGCGGCTCTGGTCCGCGATGGCGCGGGTGATCGCCTGGCGGATCCACCAGGTGGCGTAGGTGGAGAATTTGTAGCCGCGGCGGTATTCGAACTTGTCGGCGGCGCGCATCAGGCCGATGTTGCCTTCCTGGATCAGGTCCAGGAGGTGGAGGCCGCGATTGACGTACTTCTTGGCGACCGAGACGACCAGGCGGAGGTTGGCCTCAACCAGGTCCTTCTTGGCGCGCTCGGCTTCAATCTCGCCGTGACGGATCACGGTAAGGGTGTGCTTGAGGTCGTTGTAACCGGCTCCGGCGGCCTGCTCGCGTTTGCGGATTTCACGCTTGAGCTCGCGGGCTTTGGCTTGGGCGGTCTGGCTGGAGCGGCCTTCGAGCTTGCGGAGGTCCTGCTCAAGGTGCGCGAGTTCTTCCGCGGCGCGCTCGATCTCCTTGGCGAACTGCTTCCACTGGGAGATGTAGAACGGTACCTTGCGGATAGCCCAGGAAACTTCCACCCGGGCGCGCATGACTTTGCCCTTCCACTTCTTGCGCAGCTTCTTGTTGCTGAGCGGTACGGTATCGAGTTTAGCGGTGACCTGGCCGAGCTTGCGGTGCTGGGCCACGATCTCCATCAGGTTCGCTTTGACTTCGTTACGACGCTTGACGTATGCCGCGCTTTCTTCTTCGAGATCCCCACCGAGGTCGACAAAGGCATCGAGCTCTTCGGTTTCCTGCTTGATCTGTTCGCAGATTTCAACGGCGCGGTACTGGACTAAGGCAGAACGGCTAATGGCCTTCTGCATCCGTAACTTACCGCGTTCCATGCGACGCGCCAGATTGACTTCACCCTCGCGGGTGAGCAGGGGTACGGCACCCATTTCGCGTAGATACACGCGTACGGGGTCGTCCGTGTAAATTGATTCTTCGACCGGGTGCGCAGGAGCAAACTCTTCGCCCTCGTGGGTTTCCTCGGGATGGAAGAAATTAACATCCTCGTCAAAAGGAATCCCGCCGAGAGGCTCGTGCCCCTCACCCATCAGCCCGTCTTCGAAATGATCCACAGCCATCACCTCCCCCAACCCCGGTTGCCTCGATCAACCACGTTTTACCTGCTACGAGGAGGCTACAGTTGGGGACAAATTCCGCCTAAACGACTCAGAACGAACAGAGCCTAAGTTATGATTTCACATACCTTTAGCCGTAGGGGGCGAGAAGCACACTCGCACGCCGTTCTGCCGTTGCCGCCGCTCCCAGTATATCAGTCTTCCGTCCCTAAGTTAAGTCTCTATTTCAAAAGATGTTTGAGATCCGGTTTGGTTACAGGAGTTTGTACCTGGAGTACCAGAATCACCCTCGTCTTTGAAGAAGATCCTTGAGTTCCACCAGGAACGCCTCCACGTCCTGGAAGTCGCGGTAGACGGAGGCGAAGCGGACATAAGCGATCTTGTCTAGGATACGTAAGCGCTTCATCAGGAGTTCCCCGATCTCCAAAGTAGACAACTCGCGGTCGGGGTTATCGGCGAGCCGGGATTCGATCTCGTCGACCAGTTCGGCGAGCTTCGCCATGGGGACCGGGCGCTTTTCGCAGGCTTTGAGCAAGCCTTCGAGGATCTTCTGGCGGTCGAATTTCTCGCGGCGTCCATCGCGCTTCACGACCATGTAGGGGATCTCGTCGCTGCGCTCGTAAGTAGTAAATCTACGAGCACATTTCAGGCATTCCCTGCGGCGGCGGATGACGTCTCCCTCCTTGCTTTCGCGGGAGTCGATGACACGGTCCTGCTTGTGGGCGCAGAAGGGGCAATTCATGTTGAGGTTCCGGTATCTATGTGTCTCAGATTACGCCATTTGATGCCCTCATGGAAGGCCAAAATCAAGCCAACCGGTACGATGACGACGAAGCTGACCAGCCACAGGGTCAGGGCCACGCTCGAAGCGGCTTCGAGGGAGATTCCATAAAACTCGGTAAGCACAAGAACAGTAACGATTTGCATGCCTCCGCCGACTCCAGGGATCTGCAACACGCTGCCAAAGCTGACGAAGCCCAGGACGATGACAACGTCGGTCAGGCCCAGGTGGGCGGTGGCCGGGAAGGCGTGGAAGATACAGACATCACAGCCGATAATAATCATCCATTCGATGGCACTATAGAGGACTAAAAGTAAAGTAAAAGATGAGCTTCGAGTAGACTGCATGCCCTCGCCGAACGCGGCGAAGAAAACCTCAAACCGTTTGAGCAGGGGGGCGGGAAGAAAAGCCAGCGATTCGAGCAGCCGGGTCTGGACGTTGCCCTTGAACTGCCGCAGGGCAATCAGGAGGGCCAGGCAGATGGCGCCCGCAAGTCCGGCGAGGGTTCCCCCTGCCTGGAGGATGTGCTGGACGTGGGGGCCGTGGCTGACGGCGGAGCGGGATACCTGGGTTAAGGCAAGGCCGAAGATCAGGAGGACCATCAGGAGGTCCAGGATACGCTCCACGACCCAGGCGGCCATCTGGGAGGGAAACGAGACCTTTTGGTTGCGGGCGATCAGATAGGGACGGACGGGCTCCCCGGCACGGCCGAACAGAACGACGGCGGTGAAGCCGATACAGGTAGCTCGGAGGACTCCGAGGAAATCGGGCTTGGTGAGGGGCCGGAGCATGACTTCCCACCGCAGGGAGCGGCCGACGTAGGTGAGGAGGATAAGGGCGAGGGCTCCGGTCATCCAGGCCCAATCGACGTTGCGGAGGGACTCGGCGAACTGGTGGATGTCGAAGCCGGAGGTGCGCCAGCGGTAGAGGACGAAGGCTACGGCGGCGAGGAGGAGGAGGATGGCGGCGACGGCCCCCCAGTGGTGTTTTTTCACGGGTGGGGGCTCGGGGGGCGGTCCCCTCCCTTACGGTCGGGGCTGCAGGCACGATTGGCGCGACAGGCACGGTCGACGCGACACTCGGGGGTACGGGATGAGGTGGCTCGGGCGCTGGACGGGCCGGGGGTAGGGCGGGAATCGGCGCACGGCGGCTGCATGCAAAGCATGACGTCACCCTGGCCAAAAGGGATAGAATGTAGATCGAACTTTCTGTGCAAGTTCTTCGTTGTCCTAAGTGGAAAGTGATTTGGAAGGCTCGGGAACGAAGACATCATGGCATCGATTGCCGCAGTTGCACAGGTTACCACGACGGGGGTAGCGGCCGCCTGGGGTGAGCCGCGCCGGGAACGGGTTCTGGACCAAGACCTACAGCTCATCGAGCGGTGTCTAGGCGGTGAGCAGGCCGCTTGGGAAGACCTTGTCAAGGTCCACACCCGACGTGTGTACGCGATTTGCTATCGCTTCACAGGGTCCGATCATGAGGCGCAGGATCTGACGCAGGATGTGTTCCTGCGGGTGTTCCGGTCGCTCAAAAGTTTCAGAGCCGGCGAAGGATCGTTCACGGTTTGGCTGGGACGGCTGGCCCGGAATCTCCTGATCGACCACTACCGGCGGACCAAGCGGGATCGCGCGACGGATTCGATTGAAGAGCAGTTGCCGATGCTCGAAGAGAAGACGGCGGTGGCGGGACGGACCGAGGGATTGCTGGCGGGGCGCGAGGCGAGCGAGGCGTTGCAGGGCGCTTTGCAGAAGCTGTCCCCGGAGCTGCGAGAAACTGTTATCCTGCGTGATTTGGAAGAGTTGGAATACCGGGAGATCGCCCAGGTGTTAAACGTGCCGGAGGGCACGGTGAAATCGCGGTTGAATCGCGGACGGGCGGAGTTGTTGAGGATTTTGAAGTTGCACAAGGTTGCGATATGAACTGCGCGGACGTAGAGATTCTGCTCGCCGAATACGTGGACGGTACGCTCCACGGCGAACCGAAGCTCGCCGTGCAGAGTCATCTGAAAGCATGTTCGGGATGCCAGGAACTGGCGGACGACGCGGCCGCGGCGGTGGCGTTCCTGGGGCGGGTCTCAGAAGTGGAGCCTCCGCCGGAGTTGGTCACGCGGATTTTATTCGAGGTGACGGAAGGACCGAGCCGGAGCGTGGTGAAGGCTCCGCTGGCGCGGCGGTTGTTCGGGAAATTGCTGGGCAGTTGGGTGGAGCCGATCCTGCAGCCTCGCTGGGCGATGGGGATGGGGATGGCGGCGCTGGCGTTCTTCATGCTGGCTCCGCATGTACGGCAGTTGACGCCGACGGATCTGAATCCGGTGAAGATGTGGACGGTAGTGGAGAATCGAGTGGGCCGGACGTGGGAACGCGGAGTGAAGAGCTACGAGAATATGCAGGTGGTGTATCAGATCGAGACGCGGCTGAAGCAATGGAACGAAGAGGCCGCGGCGGATCAACCGCCTGCTGAGGATAAGAAATGACGGCGGAAACAATCGTCGGATATTGCCGGGCCTGCGGGAAAGCGCTGGATCAAACCAGCGTGCAGGCGGCGCAAGGCGGGCTTTACTGCAAAGAGCACGTGCCGGTGGACGCCGGGGAGCCCTACGCTTCCCCGTACACCAGTTCGGTGCCGCCGCCGATTCCGAATCCGCATGTCTCGCCGGGCGGAGCGTTTGTGCTGGGCCTGATTCCGGGCGTGGGCGCGATCTACAACGGGCAGTACATCAAGGGTCTGATCCATGTGGTGATTCTGGGCCTGCTGTTCGGGATCGCCAACAGCGGCGTGTCGGATTCAGTGACGCCGGTTGTGGTGCTGATGATCATCGGGTTCTTCGCGTACCAGGCGTTCGAGGCGTTTCACACGGCGCAGAAGCGAAGGATGGGATTGCCGGTAGAGGAGATGTCGGGGCTGGCCGCGGCGAATCCGCAGGGTGCGCGGTTTCCGGCGGCTCCGGTGATTTTGATTGGACTGGGCGTGGTGCTGCTGCTGGATAACCTAGGGTATCTGGAACTGCGGCGGATTTTGCGGTTCTGGCCGGCGCTGCTGATCGGGCTGGGTGTGTACATGCTGATCAACCGCTTCGGAGAAGCGAAGAGGCCGCAGCCGTGAACACCTTAGTGCGAGCGATGTGCGGGCCGCTGCTGCTGACGACGCTGGGAGCACTGCTGGCGATCGACTATGCGGGGCAAGTGAGTTTTTCGCGCACGTGGCCGGCGCTGCTGATCGTGTTCGGGCTGTGCAAACTGGCGGAAAGGGCGGGCGCGTGAGGCGGGTGGGTATCCCTGCCCTGACGGGCGGGGTTTGAAGGGGTGCAGATTTGAAGAAGGGATCCATTTTCGCTCCGCTGCTGCTGATCGGATTGGGCGGGCTGTTTCTGGCTCGCAACATGTATCCGGATCTGCCGCTGATGGAATATCTCGCGCGGTACTGGCCGTTCGTGCTGATCCTGTGGGGTGTGCTGCGGCTGACGGAGGTCCTGTACTGGAGCGCGACGAAGCAGCCGCTGCCGGCACGGGGCGTTTCGGGCGGCGAATGGGTGCTGGTGGTGATGCTGTGCTTCTTCGGCGCGAGCGTACACGCGGTGATGGGGTTCTCTTCGTGGTTTCCGGCGGCGGTGAACTTCGGCGGGCTGGATATTTTCGGCGAAACGTATCAGTATCCGGTGGCGGCCGAGAAGCCTGCGTCGAAGGCTCCGCTGGTGGTGATTGAAAGTTTTCGCGGGAATGCGCGCATCACGGGCGGCGATACGGATACGGTGAAAGTGACGGGGCATCAGTCGATCCGCAGCATGGAGCAGAGTACCGCGGATCAGGCGAGTAAGGAAGCGGTGTTCGAGATCACCGGAGACGCGAATCGCGTGGTGATCCGGACCAATCAGGACCGGGCGCGGAGGCCGGGGCGCGTGTCGGCGGATCTGGAGATCACGGTGCCGAAGGGCGCGTCGCTGGAGGCGCACGGGCGCGACGGGGATTTCGACGTCCACGGTGTGAACGGCACGGTAAACATTTTCTCGGACCGGGCGGGAGTGCGCCTGGAAAATATCGGCGGGGCGACGCGGCTGGATCTGACGCGCAGCGAGATTGTGCGGGCGATTAACTTGAAGGGCTCACTGGATGTGCGCGGGGACGGGTCCGACATGGATCTCGAAAACATCGACGGGGTGGTGACGATCAATGGCGGGTACACGGGCAACGTGGAGTATCACAATCTGACCAAGCCGGTGCATTACGTGGGTCCGCAGACGGAGTTCAGCGCGGAGGCGGTGCTGGGCGAGGTGAGGGCTCCGCTGGGGACGTTCAACGCGACGGGGTTGACGGGTCCGGTGCGGCTGCAAACGCGTAATCGCGATGTGCAGATGAGTGACCTGACGAATTCGGTGGACATCCAGATTCTGGATCGCGGCGATATCGAATTGCGGCCGGAGAAGCTGCCGCTGGGGCGGATGAATGTGCGGACGTTTTCGGGCAACATCACACTGGGGATGCCCAAGGAAGCCAAGTTCGATTTGACGGCATCGGTGGCGCGAGGCGAGGTGGTGAATGAGTTCGGCGATCCGCTCAAAGAGGAAGACTACCGGAGAGGCGGAGCGCTGAAGGGGTCCAATGGAGGCCCGCTGGTGGAACTCCGCACAGAGATGGGGAAGATTACGGTGAGGCAGGCGGCTCCGGGTGAGCCACCGCTGGAGCTGAAAAGGTTCGGGCGTGGTCCTCAGACTTCGCCGAAGGTGTTGCGGCCGCTGCTGAAGAGCACGGTCAAAGACATTCAGCCAATCGATCAATAGGGGCACGCCGCCGGAGGCCCTGGGGCCGGCCCCACGACGGTTCCCTTCACAACCATCCGCTGGTCGTACCTTAGCGGAGACAATGAATACATGTTGAAAGGATTGCTGCGGGCGGCTTCTTGGCTACCTGCGGCGGCTGCTTTGGGGAGCGCTGCGGGGCTCGCGGCGGCGCTGTGGATGGGCGCTCCGGTGTGGGGAGTCGCGGCGCTGGCGGGCGTGACGGCGGCGGCGTTTTATATTTGGGGATACTCGGCGCGCGGGTGGCCGGCATTGGTGCACTTGCCTCGGCGGGCTTATGGGGCTAGCTGGGATGCGGTGGCAAGCTCGGATCGGGCAGCGGCCGTCGGGGTTTCGGGACGGGGGACGGAAGAGGAGCTACGCGCGTCGGCGGAGGGGCCGGTGCGGAATTTGCGGGAGCTGGCTCAGGTTTGCGGGGAAGATCGAGTGTTGGAGATTGGATGCGGAGTGGGGCGGATCGGGCGGGAGCTGGCTCCGCTGTGCCGGGAGTGGACGGGCGCGGATGTGTCGGCCAACATGCTGGGGTTTGCCCGGGAGCGGCTGCGGGGGTTGGGGAACGTGAAGCTGGTGCATCTGGAGGAGGTGTCGCTGGCTCCGTTCGAGGACGCGTCGTTCGATTTGGTCTACTCCACCAATATGTTTCTGCACATCGATGAGATGGACCGGTGGCGGTACGTAGAGGAGGGGCTGCGGGTGTTGCGGCCCGGCGGGCGGATGATGGTGGAGACGGTGGGGATGGAGTCGGACGAAGGGTTCGCGATGTTCCTGGGCGACGCGGTGCGGTTTCGGGAGTTGGAGAGGCCTCCGTACATGCCGCGGTTTTCGACGGCGGCGGAGCTGACGGCGTACTTCACGCGGGCGGGGTTCGGGAGTGTGAAGAGCGAGTATCGAGGGGCTTGGGTGATTGCTACGGGGGTGAAGGTGTAGGGGGGAAAAGACAGACGACACAAAACGATCGTCTGTCCTACTTTGCGCTCAGAAGTTAGGGGCCTACGGAGAGGGTGATTCCGGGTTGGCTGGAGACTCCGTCGGCGGTTAGAGTGAGCGTGTAGTTGCCGGGGGCTAGGCCGGCGGGGATGTTGATATTGGTTTGGAATTCGCCGGGAGCCACCAAGAACGTCACGGGGTTCGGAGTGGTGATGGTGGTGGAACCCAGCGTGAGCGTTACGCTTAGGGGATCGGGGAAGCCGGTGGCGTTCACTAGCACGCCCCCTTGCGTGGGGCCCAGGCCGGTGGAGTAGAGCTGGACGATATCGCCTCCGTGGGCTTTGCGGTTCGGGACGCTGGTGCCGACGATCACGGGATCGCCGACGAGCGTGCCATCGGGAAAGACGGCGGCGGGGAAGAACGTTTTCTGGTCGACGGAGTAGGCGAAGAGTCCGGGGGCGTGGGCCACGGCGTTCGCTGTTACGGTGTTGCTGACGATTCCGTTCTTGATCACCTGCACGGTGACGGAGCCGCTGATGTTGCTGGGGGCTTGCACGTTTACCTGATCCGACTGGGCGTAGTATGTCGCGGCGAGCTGGCCGTTGATCTTCACCTGGATTCCGGCGAGCAGCGTGGGGAGACCCTGAGAGAAATCGAGATTGCTCCAGATGGCGGGAGCGTCGGCGAAATTGGCTCCGAAGATCGTGACCCACGATCCGGCGACGATATTGGGGCGGAACCCGGCTCCATCGGAGATTTGCGGGCGGCCGCTGGGCGGGGCTTGAATCACAGGCGCGCCGGCGGCTCCGGCGGGAGGCTCGCGATAGAGCAGCAGGCCGACGCCGCTGCCGGAATCGCCGGTATCCTTCCATAGGAGATACAACTTGTCATTGCCTCCGAAGGCAACCTGGATCGCATCCGGGTAGACCTGGAAGTCGCCCGTTGTGGCAACGTCGGCGACCGCGCACGTGGTCCAGTGAACCAGATCGGTGGAGCGGGAAAGTTTGGGATTGCCGCACAAACCATCGCCGGCGCCGGAGTTCTGTCCGAAGGCGGCGGCGGCGTGGCCTTGCGAGTCAAGCGCGAAATCGAACGGGAAATCCGTGCTGGAGGTTCCATCGGGCGTGATCAGCGAGGGCGACGCCCAGGTGGCGCCGCCATCGTTGGAGAAGGCGAAGTGGTTGCCGTCGTCGTTCTCGGTGCTGTCGTTGCGGATGCCGTAGAACAGAATGCGGGGATTGAGTCCGAAGAAGCGAATTTTGATGGAGACGCCGCTCTGGTTATTCTGCGTGTCGGTGACAACGACGGGAGCTCCGGCGCTGAGAGGGCGCCAGTAGAGCAGCACATCGTTGTAGCTTTGACTGGAGCGCGTGTCGGCTGCCCAGAACACGACGGCCGGGACGCCGTTGCTATCGACGGCGACGGAGGGTCCGGTGCCGAAAAGCGCAATGTCGGTATTGACAGGCTTGGTGGGCGTCTTCAGAACCCAGGTGCTGGCGGCGGCGCTGAGAGTTCCGCTATAGAAGCGCGTGCCTATGGTGTCGACGTTCACCGCGAGGTAGATGTTGCCGCTGGACAGAGCGATGGACGGCGCGTAGAAGGCTGTGGCCGCGGAAGAATAGGTTTGTTTGACGGTCCAGGTCTTGCCGAGGTCGGTGGAAACGTAGACCTTAATGCCGTAGACATTGGCGCTGTTGAATTCGGAGGCAATGGCGTAGGTGCTGGTGCTGGAATCGTAAGCGATCGAAACCGAGTTGCGGCCGGTGTTCGCGATGTCGCTGGGGTTGAAGACGGTGACGATGGGATTCCAGGTGAACTGCGCGCGGTTCCAGGAGCGAAAGAGGAGCTGAGTGTCTCCGGCGTCGCCATCCTGATTGGGATCGTCGTACAGGAAGGCGAAGGCGGGGTCGCCGTTGCCGTCGAGCGTGAGGGCGGCATCGTCGCCGTAGTTCAGGACGGGGCTGCCCCCGATGATGGGTGCCGGGGGCAATGTTGTTAAACCCGGCGGGCGGCGGTCCGACGGTGACCTGGCCCGAGGCGGCGGTTCCGTTGAGGATTTGATACTGGTAATCCGTGTATGCGTCGATGGTGGTGTCCGCGTATTGCGCGGTGGCGGCGGTGGCTATGGTTTGATACGATCCGCCGAGCACGCGCCGTTGCACGGAGTAACTCGCGGAGCTACCGGTCCACGTGAGATCGACTTCTTTGGCGGTGGCTTTCGTAACCGTGACATTCGTGGGGGCCTGGGCCCAGGCGGATGCAGAGACCAGAAGAGTGAAGAGAGCGGATCGGACCAGAGACATAAACTCCCATTATGGGATGAGGAGGAGGCGCACGTCCATTACGTTGGTCCCGGTGGGTCCGGTCTTGAGGAGTGCGTCTAGCGGTTGGAAGAAATGATAAGAATCATTGTTGTCGAGGAAGGCCGCGGGATCGAGACTCTGCGCGGCGGCTCGAGTGAGTGTTGAGGAGTCGGCGAGAGCTCCGGCTGCGTCGGTGGGTCCGTCGATGCCGTCGGTGCCCGCGCTAAGGATGGTGACCGGGGCTCCGCGGTTGTTAGAGAAGAGCGCGAGCGCGGCGGCGAGGACGAATTCCTGATTACGGCCTCCGCTGCCTTTGCCTCGAAGGGTGACGGTGGTTTCGCCACCGGAGAGGATGCAGGCGGGGCGGCGGACGGGGCGGCCGGTGGAAAGAATTTCCTGAGCGATGGCGGCGTGCATGCTCGCGATGTCGCGCGTCTCGCCGGTGATGGTGGTGGAGAGAACCAGCGGGCGATAGCCGAGCTCGCGGGCTTTCGAGGAAGCGGCCTCGATGGCCTGCCGGTTGCTGCCTACCAAGAGGTGGTGGGCGTTCGCCAGTTCGAGGTCGTTGGGTTTCGGAGTCTCGTGAAGGGCGGCCAGAGGCGCGGCGATTTTGTACTTCGCAAGAATGCGGAGCGCGTCCTCGACGGTGGAGGGGTCGGGGACGGTGGGGCCGGAGCCGATGACTTCCGGGTCGTCGCCGACAACGTCGGAGAGCAGCAGCGTGAGCACAGTGGCGGGGAAGGCGGCGCGGGCAAGCTGGCCTCCTTTGATCTGGCTGATGTGTTTACGAACGGTGTTGAACTCATGGATCGCCGCGCCGGAAGCCAGCAGTTGACGGGTGAGGCCCTGCTTTTCGGCGAGAGTGAGGGGAAGAGAGGGCGCGGGCAGGAGCGCGGAGGCTCCGCCGGAGATGACGCAGAGGAGCAGGTCACGAGGGCCCGCGGCGGTGGCGATGTCGAGCATGCGCTTCGCTCCGCGCGCGCCGCGCTCATCGGGGATGGGATGGCCGCTGGGGTTCAGTTCGACGCGATGGAGAGTCGCTGTGGTGCCGTCGGGGACGTTGATCACGCCGCCGGTGATGCGGCGGGCGAGGAGTTTTTCAACGGCTCGCGCCATGGCGGCGCTGGCTTTGCCGGCTCCGATGACTTGGATGCGGTTGAAGCGGGAGAGCGGGATGCGTTTCTTACCGAAGGTGAGTGTGCGGCCGTCGCTGCGAAGGTGGGTGAGGACGGCGCGCTCGGGGTCCGCGGCTTCGAGGGCCGCGCGGAAGATTTGAAGCGCGTGGCGGCGAGAGGGATTCACGGGGTGAAGAGCGGGAGCTTTAGAATTTGCGCGACGGGCTCTGCGGGATCGTCGGCGGCGTGTTCGATGCGATACTCGGCGCGGGCGTACCCGGGCTGGCGAACGTCGAAAAGCGCGCGGAGCTTTTCGGGGTCGCGGGCGAGCGGGCGGTGGTCCTCCGCGGCGATGCGGCGTTCGATGGTTTCGAGCGGCGCATCGAGCCAAATAGAGATGCCGTGATTCTGGACGAGGTCGTAGTTTTCTTCGCTGAGAAAAGCTCCGCCACCGAGAGCGACCACATGCGGGCGTCCGGATTGGATCAACCGCACCACTTTGTGGAGAGCCTCAGACTCAAGCTTGCGGAACGCGGGCTCGCCCTGGGTGTCGAAGATGGAGGAGATGGTGGTGCCCTGCTGGCGCTCAATCTCTTCGTCGAGATCGACGAAGTTCCAGCCCAGCTCATCGGCGAGGGTACGGCCGACAGTGGACTTGCCGCTGCCCATGAATCCGACGAGGTAGATTCCAGGGGTCCGTTTGAGTTTGAGAATCATTTAATAAAGGCGGCGTGCCTTCACTGGGGCGCGAAAGTGATAATAGTACCATGCAACAAGGCCTGCTGCCTTTGTTCCCGCTGCAAGTGGTGCTGTTCCCCGGCGCCGAATTGCCTCTGCACATCTTCGAGGAGCGCTACAAGGAGATGATCGGCGAGGTGCTGAAGGATCGCCAGGAGTTCGGTGTGGTGATGGCGAACGAGAAGGGAGTGGTGAGCACGGGCTGCACGGCGACCATCGATCGCGTGCTGAAGCGCTACGACGACGGGCGGATGGACATCCTGACGCTGGGGCGGCGGCGGTTCGAGATTCTGCTGCTGAACAATGAGAAGCCCTATTTGCGAGGCGCGGTGGAGTTCTTCGACGACGAACCGGGGGATCCGGCGGCGGGCGAGATTCAGCGGCGCGCGATTGACGGCTATAACGAGTTGCGGGCGCTGGAGCAGGAGAAGCCGCTGGAGGCAGGCGATGCGGCGGATCCGCAGTTGAGCTTCCGGCTGGCGCAGCCGGTTCCGGATTTGAGTTTTCGTCAAGTGCTGCTGAACACGCGCAGCGAGGCGGAGCGGCTGAAGCATCTCGCGGAGTTTTTTCCCGCTTACTTGATGAAGCAGCGCCGCGTACTGCATGTGAAGGATGTGGCTCCGCGGAACGGGCACGGGCGGCACGGAGAGAGCGCCGAATGAGTTTCTTGCTGATCGACGCGGACGACACGTTGTGGGAAAACAACGTCTACTTCGAGCGCGCGTTTCAGGACTTCGTGGATTTTCTGGATCACTCCGCGCTGAACGCCGCGGAGGTGCGGGAGGTTCTGAACGAGATTGAGACAGTGAACGCGAAGGTGCACGGGTACGGATCGAAAAACTTCGGGCGCAACATGCAGCAGGCGTACCAGCATCTGGCGGAGCGCGAGATTCGGGCGGACGATCTGGCGCACATCATGTCGCTGGCGGAGAGAATTCTGGAACAGCCGCTGGAGTTGATTCCGGGCGTGGAGGAAACGCTGGCGGAGCTGAGCTCACGGCACGACTTGACGATCTTCACCAAGGGGCATCACGAAGAACAGAAGATGAAGGTGGAGCGGTCTGGACTGGAACGCTACTTCGCACACACGGCGATTGTGAAGGAGAAGGACGCCGGCGCGTACGCGGGAATCGTGCGGGAGCGAAGCCTTGAGCCGGAAGACACGTGGATGATCGGGAATTCGCCAAAGTCGGATATCAATCCGGCGCTGGAGGCCGGGCTCGGGGCGGTGCTGGTGCCGCATCCGCACACGTGGGTGCTGGAAATGCAGGATCTGCGAGTGCCGGCGCAGGGCCGGTTTTTGCGGGTGGAGAGGTTCACGGATTTAGGGCGGCATTTTTAGCTCAAGAATCTTTCCTCAAGAAGAGCTTCGGGCTGCCGATAAGCCCGGTATGATCGATCTTCAAACTCCCCTGGCCGGGATGAATCGCGCGTCGGCGAGTGTGGACCGGGCGGCTTCGCGAATCGCGGCGGCTCCGTTCGCTTCGAGTGATTCGGTCGACTTGAGTACGGAAATGGTCACTCTGATGGAGGGGCGCACCAGCTTCGAAGCCAACGTGAAGGTGGCGCAGAAGGAAGACCAGATGTCGAAGAGCGTGATCGATCTTTTGGGGTAGCATATGGGGAGTGCTCGCGCGCCCCTCAGCCCCACTTGCGTTGATGCTCACACTAGCCGTGTGCGCGGCGGCGCAGCAACTTCCGAAAGTTCGCAAGCAGAAACAGGAAAAAGAGCCTCCAACGCAGACGCTGCCGCTGGAGAAAGAACCTCCCGCGGCGGTGGCGGTAGAGACGGCGCGGCTGACGTTCCATGTGTCTCCGCTGTCGGATAAGGGACTGCTTTCACAACAGACACGCGATGCGCTGAAGGTTCTGTTTGACGCGAATCGTGGAGCGGCGATCGTGAAGCTGAGGGCGTTCGTCGCGGGCACGGGCGATTTGCGGCGCGTGCAGAGCATCGTGAGCGAAATGTTCGGCGACAAGAAGATGCCTCTGCCGGCGTTGACGACGATCCAAGTGGGCGGGCTGCCGTTGGAAGGCGCCCAGGTGGTCATCGAGAGCGTTTCGACGGATAGGAAAGCAGTGAATCCGAACGGACTGGCGTTTTTTCCAGCGCAGAAGAGTGCGGATGCGGCGGCGGCTGTCGCACAACTCGCTTCGGCGGCGGAGATGGCGCAGGTGGCGTCGAGCGATGTGTTGCAGGTGACGTGCTTCGTGAGTTCGCTGGAAGATGTTGCTTCGGCGAAGGCGGCGGTGTCGCGAACGTTTCCTTCCGCGGCCGCGGACTTCGTGGAGAACCAGAGGCTGAGCACAGAGAGGTCGGCGCAGTGCGAGGCTGTGGGTCGAAGAAGCGCGGCGGGGAAAGCGATCGAGGTTGCTCCAGGCGCGGTGTTGATCAACACCACCAAGGTGGTGATGACCGGGACGCAGATGGCGTTTCGCGAGGACGACGCGGAATTGCGGCTGGCGTTTGAGAGGCTGGAAAAATCGCTCAAGGGGGTGGGCGCGAGTTCCGGCGATGTCGTCTATGCGCGGCTTTATGCGCTTACACGCACGGTGGAACAAAAGGTGAACGCTCAACGGGCTCAAGTATTTCCGCAGGCTACGGCCAGCATGCTGCGCGTGGAAGGGCTGCCTTCGGTGGACGCGAGCGTGGGATTGGACGTGATCGCGGCACTGGCGAAATAAGCGGCCTGAAACACGAGGAGAAGGGCTTCCCTCTTTATCGATGGAGGTCAGTCTCATGAAACGTCTCGCGACAACGGCATCGATTCTCTTTCTTTTCACAGCAGTTCTGTCCGCGCAGGAATTTTCTCGCTTCACCTTCGATGGCGGTGCGGGGTTCACGAAACCGGTGGGAAATACGGGCCGGCTGCTGGATACAGGTTGGAACATCCAGGGCGGCGCTGGAGTGAATTTTTCTCCCTATGTCGGGGTGATGCTGCAAACGCAGTATGACCGGATGGGTGTGAATAATTTCACGCTAAACAACTTGGGATTCCCGGGCGGCGATTTGAGTGTGTTCTCGGCGACGATCGACCCCATCGTGCACCTGACTCCGAAGCGGAACGCCGACGTTTATCTGATTGGCGGCGGAGGATGGTATCGAAGGAATCAGGAGTTCACGGCTCCGTCGGTAGCGACGGTGACGGCGTTCAATCCGTTCTTTGGATTCACTCTGGTCAACGTACCTTCGAACGTGGTGCTGGCGCAGTACAGTGTGAACAAGCCGGGCGTGAACGGAGGATTGGGCGTCTCCTTCGGCAAGAAGTGGGGCGGCAAGTTCTTCGCCGAGGCTCGTTATCACCGCATTATTATGGGCGATTTCGGGCACACGGACTACATTCCGGTGACATTCGGATTCCGCTATTAGTTCGACGGCGCGTTGTAGCCTTGGCGATAGTACGCCTTCAACAGCTGCGGGCTGGGCGGATCGACGGTGAGCGTCACGCGGCGATACCTGCCGTCGCGCGCCGGGTTGGTTGAGTTGTAGCCCAGCAGGTACTGGCTCCGCAGTTCCTCGCCGATGCGGGCGCTGATGGAAGCGAGGTCGTCAAGGTTGTCCACGGGATAGTTGCGGCCTCCGGTTTGCTGACTGAGTTCATCGAGCAAACGGGGACCGTTCACTTCCTCGATGGGAAGCTTGTGCGCGTCGCCCGGTGGATCGAAAATGCCCATCGCGTAGAGCTGCACATCCGATTCAAGCATCGCGTTGCGGATCTCGGCACCGGTGTAGCGGCTGCGGTTATCTCCGCCGTCGGAGAGGATCACGATCGCCTTGCGCAGGTGGTGCGCGTACTTCATCTGCTGCATCGCTACGTGGATCGCATCGAGAAGCGAGGTGCGGCCGTAGGGCTTGATGTGGGCGATGTGCTGATAGATCTCCGCGGAGTTCGCGGTGAAGGGGATGGAGAGCTTGGCTCGATCGTTGAACTCCACCAGGAAGAATTCGTCTTCTGAGTTTGCGGTTTTGAAAAACGCGGCGGCGGCTTCGGACGACCGCTGCATCTTCTTCTGCATGGAGCCGCTGGAATCGAACAGGAGGCCGATGGAGATGGGCGCGTCTTCGGTCGCGAACTCCGTGATGGTTTGTTCCACGCCGTCTTCAAAGACATGGAAGTTCGCGCGGTTTAGCGTGGTGACGGAGGCTCCGAACGCGGTGGTGACGTGCGCGGGGATCTGGACCAGCGCCGTGTCAATCCGGATATCGGGCCGGGGAACATTATCGAGCTGGCGGGCGGGCTCGCGCGTGGCGCGCTGCTGAATGTCGACCTGCGGCTGAAAAGCGAGCGTAGATAGAAAAAGAGCGCACAGCGCCCCGGATGAAAAACTCAGAGGCATTGCGCTAGTGTACCCCAGCGCGGTGTGCGTTAGGGGACGGCTACTTTAGGCCGGCTTTGACCACGAAATCGAGAACCCAGGAGGGGAAGATGCCGAGGACGAGGGTCCCGATGGCAGAGCCGTAGACCGCGATTTGTAGCGCGGCTCCGGCGGGCGGGAGGTTCTCGGAGGATTCGCCCGGCTCCTTGAAGTACATGACGACGAGGATGCGCAAATAGTAATAAGCGGCGACGGCGCTGTTTAGCAGGCCGAGCACGGTGAGCCAGATCAAGTTCGAATCGAGCGCGGCTTTGAAGATATAGAACTTGCCGAAGAAGCCTCCGGTCAGGGGCACGCCGATCAGGCTGAACAAGAAGATGCTGAGCATGGCGGCCATGGCCGGGTTACGCTGCGAGAGGCCGTTGAAATCGTCGACGGCGACGTATTTTTCACCCTTGCGCGCGAAGTAGGTAACCACGGCGAAGGCTCCGATGTTGGTGAAGGCGTAGGCGGCCATGTAGAACATCACGGCGGCGGATCCGGCTCCGGAGTTCGCGGCAACGGCGACCAGGACGTATCCGGCGTGCGCGATGGAGCTGTAGGCGAGCAGTCGTTTGATGTTCGATTGCAGGATGGCGGCGAAGTTGCCGACGGTCATGGTGGCGAGCGCGACGCCCCACACCATGGGAATCCAACTGGAGGAGATGGGTCCGAAGGCGGTCATGAAGACGCGCAGGAGAATCGCGAAGGCGGCGGCTTTGGGGCCGACCGAGAGGAACGCGGAGACGGGTGCGGGCGCGCCCTGATAAACGTCCGGAGCCCAGGCCTGGAACGGCGCGGCAGAGACTTTGAATGCGAGTCCAACGAAGATCAACGCGGCAGCGATGCCGGCAAGCGCGACAGGCTCCGCTCCGTTGAGCAGGACGAGGCGAATCTGGGTGAGGTTGGTGGAGCCGGTGGTCCCGTAGATCCACGCGACGCCGTAGAGCAGGAACGCGGTGGCGAAGGAACCCAGCAGGAAATACTTGAGCGCGCTTTCATTGTTGCGAGCGTCATCGCGGAGGTAGCCGGCGAGAATGTAGCTGGCGATGGAAGAGATTTCGAGGCCAACGAAGATCATGATCAGCTCATTGGCGGAGGCCATGATGGACTGGCCGACGAGGCTGAACAGCAGCAGCGCATAGAATTCGCCACCACGGTGGTTTTCCTGGCGAAGGTAGCCGGAAGAGCTGAGCACCGCCAGAAGCCCCACGCCAATGACGAGGACTCGGAAGAAGGTGGCAAAGCCGTCGACCATCAGCATGCCTTGGAAAGCGGGGCCGGGATTGCCGAAGGCGGCGAAGGTTCCGATAAGGGCTCCGGCGAGGCCGACGACGGTTATGGGGGCGAAGATACTTTTTTGATCCTCCGTGGTGACGGCCTCAAGGAACATGATGAGGACGCCAACCAGAGTGAGGATGATCTCCGGCAGGATGCGGATGTATTCGGAGGATGTGGGCAGGAAGGCAGTCATTACGGCTTCACCTCCGCGGCCACGGCTCTGGACTGGGTCTGATTTACATCTCTTAAGATGAGCGCGTTCTGCGCGCTGATGGGCGGCAGGAAGCTCTGGGTGAAGATACCCATCCAGACCATCAGGACAAGCAGCGGGGAGATCGCCAGCCATTCGCGCGGCGTCAGATCGAAGATATGATGGCTCACCGATTCGGAGGCCTTTCCGTAGAACGCACGTTGGTACATCCACAGCATGTAGCACGCCGAGAGAATTACACCGAGCGAGGCAAACACAGCCCAGATGAAGTGGGCTTGCGAAGCGCCCTGGAGGATCAGATACTCGCCGATGAAGTTGTTCAGCGTGGGAAGCCCGATGGAGGCGAGCGTGGTGATCAGAAACACTGCGGCGAGGTTCGGAGCGGGCGTGGCCACTCCTCCATAGGCGGCGATTTCGAGCGAGTGGCGGCGCTCATAAAGGAAGCCGACCAGCATGAAGAGAGCTCCGGTAGAGATGCCGTGGTTCAGCATCTGGTAGACGGCTCCGTCGAGTCCGGCTTGGGTGAAAGAGAAGATGCCGAGGACCACGAAGCCCAAGTGGCTGACCGAAGAGTACGCCACCAGCTTCTTCATGTTCGGCTGCACCATGGCGACCAGGGCTCCGTAGACGATGCCCGCGATGGCGAGTCCGGCGATCCACGGCGCGGAGCTGTGGGCGGCGTCGGGGAACAGGATCACGCAATAGCGGAGGAGTCCGTAGGTCCCCATCTTCAGCATGACGGAGGCCAGCATGATGGAACCGGCGGTGGGCGCTTCGACGTGCGCGTCCGGCAGCCAGGTGTGGAGCGGGAACAGCGGGACCTTAATGGCGAAGGCGATGAAGAAGGCCAGGAAGAGCACCAGTTGCGTGTGCGGATCAAAAGAGAGCTTGCCGCTGTGGAGCTGGCTGAGAATTTCGGTGTAATCGAAGCTGCCTGATTTGTTGTACAGATAGATGATGGCGGCGAGCATCAGCACCGAGCCGGCCATCGTATAGAGGAAGAATTTGACCGCGGCGTAGATGCGGCGCTCATGGCCCCAGATGCCGACCAGGAAGTACATCGGCACCAGCGACACTTCCCAGAACACGTAGAACAGGAAGAGGTCGAAGGAGACGAACACTCCGATCAAGCCGAACTCCAGCAGGATGAGGAATGCGTAAAACTCTTTCTGGCGATGCTCAATATATTTCCATGAGCAGAGGATCGCGAGAGGCGTGAGGAACGTCGCGAGGATCACCAGCCACAGGCTGAGTCCGTCCAACCCCACGTGGTAATGGATGGGCGGGTAGCTGATCCAAACGTCGTTGCGTTCGAACGCGAGGCCGTTGGGGGTCGCACCGCCCATAAAGGGAGCAAGCAGGCCCAACGACATCGCGAAGATGACGAGAGAAATGACCAGCGCGATCATCCGGGCCGATGCTTTGGGGACAAACAGCAGCGCTAGGAAGCCGAGGAGCGGCGCGTGAAGGACCATGTCGAGGAGAGTCATTAGAAGCTCCCCCGCAGGCCCATATAGGCGATGACTAAAATGGAGCCTCCTACAACCCAGGCGGCGTAATTTCGAATGTAGCCCGATTGCGCGAGCCTCAGCAGGCTGCCCACGCTCCGGGCAACGGTCCCGGCGCCGTTCACGGCTCCGTCCACGATGCGGGCGTCGGCAACGCGCCACAGGAAGACGCGCGAGCCGTCGATCATCGGTTCCACAACCGTGGCGTCGTAAAACTCATCGACGAAATACTTGTTCAGAATCCAGCGGTAGGGCGTCGCGAAAGTGCTGGCCAGGGCTTCGGGAATCGCCGGCGAAACCAAGTAGAAGAGGGCGGCGAGGCCGATGCCGCCGAGCCCCACGGCGATGGCGATGTAACCCAGCCATTCGGGAGCGCCTTCGACGGGCTTGAACATCGGTTCCAGGTATTGGGGGATGTTGATGAATCCGCCGCCGAGGCTGAGCAGAGCGAGGATGGCGAGCGGGATCCACATCACGGGAGGCGATTCGTGGATGCCTCCGTGACCGTGGGCGTCGTGACCATGGGCATCGTGACCGTGTGCGTCGTGGCCATGGGAATCTTGTAAGTCGCCGCGGTATTCGCCGAAGAAGCAGAGGAACAGCGCGCGGAAGACGTAAAACGCGGTCATGCCTGCGGTGACTACGCCGATCCAATACATCCAGGGAGCGTGCAAATAGGCGGCTTCGAGAATCGCGTCTTTACTGTAGTGACCTGAGGTGAAGGGGACGCCCGCGATCGCCACACCGGCGCAGAACAGCACGATGCAGGTGATCGGAATCTTCTTGGCGAGACCACCCATCTTGCGGAGGTCCTGCTCGCCGGAAAGGGCGTGAATCACACTTCCGGCTCCCAGGAAGAGCAGTGCTTTGAAGAACGCGTGCGTCATCACGTGCCAGACCCCGGCGGAGAAGGCTCCGGTGCCGAGGCCGACGAACATGTAGCCGAGCTGCGAAACAGTGGAGTAGGCGAAGACTTTCTTGATATCGGTCTGGCAGAGGCCGATGGTGGCCGCGACGAATGCGGTGGCGATGCCGATGATCGCGACGACATCAAGCGCCATCGAGGAGTGCAGATAGAGCTCCGCACTGCGGGCGATCATGTAAATGCCGGCGGTGACCATGGTGGCGGCGTGGATCAGCGCGCTGACGGGAGTGGGACCGGCCATCGCGTCCGGAAGCCAGACGTACAGCGGAATCTGCGCAGACTTACCGGTGGCGCCGAGCAACAGCAGGAGTCCGATGGCGGTGATCCAGCCGATGTTGGCTTCGACGGGCATGGTCTTCACCTGGGCGAAGACGCTGGCAAAGTCGAGAGTCTTGAAATGGTTTCCGATGAGGAAGACGGCCAGGACGAAGCCGAAGTCGCCAATGCGGTTCACGATGAACGCTTTGTTGCCCGCATCGGTGGCGAATTTTTCCAGGAAGTAGAAACCGATCAGCAGGTAGCTGCAAAGGCCCACGCCTTCCCATCCGACGAAGAGCAGCAAGTAATTCGCGCCCAGCACCAGCACCAACATGAAGAACATGAATAGGTTCAGGTAGGCGAAGAAGCGGTAGTAGCCACTCTCATGCGCCATGTAGCCCACGGCGTAAATGTGGATCAGCAGGCCGACTCCGGTGACGATCATGAGCCAGATCGCGGTCAGGCGGTCCACCGCGAAATCGACACCGATGTTGAAAGTGCCGGATTGAATCCAGGTGAAGTAGTGTTCCTTGTACGCTTCCTCCAGGCCGCCGCTGAAGGCGCCTAGAGCGTTGAGGGTTTTCAGCACCCACAGGAACGACAGCAGCACACTGCCGACAGCGATCGCGTTGACGACCGGCTTAGAGAGCTTGCGGCCAAACACTCCATTGAGGAGGAAGCCGGCCAGCGGGAGAAGTGGAATGAGCCAAAGTTGCATCGTGTATGGAACGCTTAGTTCTTAAGCGAGCTGACCTCGTCGATTTCGAGTGTTTGGCGGTTCTTAAATACGGTGAGGATGATGGCCAAGCCGACTGCCGCTTCGGCAGCCGCGACCACCATCACAAAGAAGCTGAAGATGTGCCCGTCATTCTGGTTCATCTTGTAAGAAAAGGAGATGAAGGTGAGGTTCACCGCGTTGAGCATCAGCTCAATGGACATGAACACGGTGATGATGTTGCGGCGGAACAGGAAGCCGGCGACGCCCAGGGCAAACAGAATCACGCTGAGAATCAGGTACCAGTTGAACGGGACGACTCCGCTTAAAGAAAGCTGCGGGAGCGGCGGCATTAGTCGACCTCCTTACTCGCCAGGACGATCGCGCCGATGATGGCGATGAGGATCAGAACGCTAGTGACTTCAAAGGGCAGCAGATAGATCGTGAAGAGCTTGGTGCCGACAGCTTGCGCAGTGCCCTGAGTCATCTTGCCGAACGTGACGCCTTCCGACGGCGGCAGGATGCGGACCACAATCGCGGACATCATCGCGACGAAGGCGAACAGCAGCGGCGCTCCGGCCCAGCGGACCCAGAGTTTCCGGTGCACCTTACGCTCCTTGCCTTCATTCAGCAGCATGATGACGAACACGAAGAGCACCATGACGGCTCCGGCGTAAACGATCAGTTGCGCCATGGCGATGAACTCTCCGCCGAGTTGGAGATAGATGAGCGCGAGCGCTCCCATCACGCCGACCAGCGACAGGGCGCTGGAGATGGGGTGCGTTTGCAGCACCAGGTTGATGCCGCAGAGTACCGCGACGCCCGCGAACAGTAAGAACAGGATGGCATCCATAGGGTTTAGCTCAAAGCCACCAGCAGGCCGGTGATAAACAGGTTGACGATGGCCACCGGGAACAGAAACGTCCAGGCGAAGCGCATCAGCTGGTCATAACGGAAGCGCGGCAGAGTCGCGCGTACCCAGATGAAGACGAACAGGATCGCTCCGGTCTTGCCGCCGAACCAGAAGATCGGGAGCAGAAAGGTCTGCGCCACCGGGATCAGGAAGATGCCCGCAATGCCCAGGAAGATGACGCCGAACACCGGGAGCGTGATGCGGTCAAAGGGCCTGGCGGGGCTAAAGCCATGGGAGAAGCAGATGAGTCCACTGGCCGCGAAGATCAGGGACGGGAGAAATTTCGAGCCGTACTCGGCGGGCCACAGAGGGTGCCAGCCGCCCAGGAACAGGATCGTAGCGATGGCGGAGACCGTCATCATGTTCGCATACTCGGCCATGAAGAACGCCGCGAACTGCATGCTGGAGTATTCCGTGTGGAACCCGGCGACCAGTTCGTTTTCCGCTTCGGGAAGATCGAAGGGCACGCGATTGGTCTCGGCGAATCCAGCGACGATGAAGAGGATGAAGCTGACCACCTGCGGGAACGGATACTGGAAGATGATCCACTTGGGAATGACTCCGAAGTAGAAACCCGCCTGGCCGTCCACCATGCCTCGGAAGCTAAGCGTGTTCAGCATCAGGAGGGGAGCGGCAATCGCCATCGCCATCGGCAATTCGTAGCTGATCATCTGCGCGGAGCTACGCAATCCACCCATCAATGAGTACTTGTTGTTCGACGCCCAACCCGCCAGTGCGACTCCGTAGACGCCCATTCCGGAGAGGCCAAGGACGAGAAGAATGCCGACGCTGACGTCGGTGACTTGCATCGAAGTGTGGACACCGAAGACCGTGATGTCTCCGCCGAAGGGGATCAACGACATCGGAATGAGCGCGAACACCACGGCCAGAAACGGCGCGAGGAAATAGAAAACTTTGTTGACGTGGGAGGGGATCATGCCCTCCTTCGTGATCAGCTTGATGACGTCGGCCAGAGGTTGGAGCAACCCGTGCGGACCCACGCGGCGCGGGCCGACGCGAAGCTGCACGTGCGCGATCACTTTGCGCTCCACCCACTGGAGGTAAGCGAGCACATGCATCACGACCGCTACCACCAGCAGCGTTTTGATGAGCGCAATGACAAGATACGGAATGGAGCCGGTCACTACTGTCCCCTCTTTTGCGGCGCTTGGCCGCCATAGAGTTCGCCTGGCGCTTCCATCACCGAGTTCAGAATCTTGGAGTACCGGCTCAGCGTGCCGGAAGTAAATAAGGTGTCGCCCGCCGAACTGACCGCGCCCGGCAGAGCCGCCACGCGTCCGTTCAGAGGCGCCGTCGACGCCGCACCGCCGGTGCTGAGCACTGGGAGAGGCACGTTGTAGCCTCGCACGTTCTGGCGGATCTCTTCGAGCATTTTGTCGGGCAGCCAGATGCCCACGTTGAGGCCCATCTCCTTGGCGATGAGTCCGCTGATTTCTAGGTCGGTCTTCGCGCCCATCACTTTGATGGCGGACTTCAGCTTTTGAACCTCGCCACAGACGTTGGTAACGGTGCCCGATTTCTCATACGCCGAAGCAGCAGGCAGCACCACGTCGGCGCGCTGGGCGGTCTCCGTCATGAACATGTCTTGCACGACGACGAAGGCTTTGCTCGAGGCGAGTGCGGCAGTTTTGAGCGGATTCGCGCCGACCACCCAGAGAACATCGAGGTCCGCCGCGGCGAGCATCTGCTCCCGCGACATGCCGCCGTCCTTCGGCACCAGACCCATGTCGAAGGCTCCGCGCGAGTTCGAATAATCCAACAGGCAAATGTACTTCACCGGGATGCCGAGCGAATCGCCGAACGCGATCAACTTGCGGAGACTGTCTCCTTGGATCGCATCGCCGAAGAGGATGACGAGATCGCCTTCCGCCTTCAGCTTGTCGCGCAGCGACTCAACGCCCGCCAGTTCCCCGCCCTTCTGGACGCGGACGCTGGCAGTCGCCTGGTTGTCTTCACGAACGGGACCGCTGGTCACCGCGTAAATATGCGCCGCATGATGACGGACGTTGGCGCGAATCTGATAGGCGAGCAAGGGATGCTGCTGCGAAAGATCGTTGGCGACGACGAGAACCGATTTCGCGGTGTACAGATCACCGACCGTAGCCAGGACGTTCCCGCGATCCGAGAGCGCGTCGAACAACGTGGTCAGATCGCCGGTGCGATGGTGATCGATATTCTTCGTCCCCAGCCCCTGCCGCGCGAACTTTTGCAGGAAATAATTTTCTTCGTTGGTCGTGTGGTTCGACCCGATGATTCCGAACTTCCCGCCCGCCTCCTTCGCCAGCGTAAACTTGCCCGCGACGGTAGCTAGCGCTTCCGACCATGACACCGGCTCGAACACGCCGTTCTTCTTCATCATGGGCGATTGCAGGCGCTCCGGATGCTCCGTGAAATCGAACGCGTAGCGGCCCTTGACGCACAGGAACTCGCCGTTGATGCCACTCGAATCGCGGTTATTGCCGCGGATGATTTTGTCGTTGCGAACACCCAGCGTCGTGCGGCAACCGTCGCCGCAGTGCGTGCAGATGGTGCCGATGTGGTCCATCTCCCACGGGCGGGTTTGATACCGGTAAATGCCGCTGGTGAGCGCGCCCACCGGGCAAATGTCGATGCAGGCTCCGCACTCGTCGCATTCCAGATGATCGTGATGATTGGGCACGATCTCCGCGATCACTCCGCGGTTGCCGATACCCAGAGCGTTCACGCCCATGCCTTCGTTGCAGACGCGCACGCAGCGGTAACACAGGATGCAGCGCGGCGCATCGAAGTACACCACGGGGGACCATTGCTTCTCCGGCGTATGCACCTTGCGCTCCGTGAAGCGGCTCTCGCCGGCGCCGTAACGGAACACCATGTCCTGGAGTTCGCACTCGCCGCCCTTGTCGCATACCGGGCAATCCAGAGGATGATTCGTGAGGAGAAATTCGAGCGTGCCCTTCCGCGCCTTCTGCACCGTCTCCGATTCGGTGTGCACCACCATGCCCTCGGCCACCGGAAGCGTGCAGCCCACCTGCAGCTTGGGAGTCTTCTCCACCTCCACCAAACACATGCGGCACGCGGCTTGCAGCGTCAGTCCTTCGTAATAACAAAACGCGGGAATCGAAATGCCGTTTTCCCGAGCCACTTCGATCAGCAGCTTGCCTTTTTCGGCCTGAATGGCTTGTCCGTTGATTGTAAGATTGACCGTTTCCGCCATATCGTCCTAGACTGTGACCGTCACTAAACGCTTCTCGAAATCCGCCGCAAACTTGTCGACAATCGAAATCGTCGGCATCGCCGCCGCATCGCCCAACGCGCAGAACGTGCGCCCCAGCATGTTGCGCGAAAGCTCGCCCAGCAACGCGACATCCTCATGGCGGCCGCCGCCATCGTCGAAGCGTTGCAGAATTTTGCGCAGCCACGTGGTGCCCTCGCGGCACGGGATGCACCAGCCGCAGCTTTCATGCGCGTAGAATCGCATCACGCGCAGGGCGACCTTCACCATGTCGGTGGTCTCATCCATCACCACCATGCCGCCCGAGCCGAGCATGCTGCCGATTTTCGCGAGCGTATCGTAATCCATGGGGATGTCGCACTCATCGGCCCGCAGGAACGGGCACGACGAACCGCCCGGCACCACCGCCTTGAGTTTCTTGCCGCCCGGAATCCCGCCCGCGACCTCGTAGATCGCTTTCAGCATCGGGAAGCCGAGAGGCAACTCGTACACGCCCGGCTTGTTCACATGCCCCGAGATGCAGACTAACCGCGTCCCGCCATTCTTCGGAGTCCCCAGCGCCGCGAACGCCGCGCCGCCGTTCAGGATGATGTTCGGAACCGCGCTGAACGTCTCCACATTGTTCAGCAAAGTCGGCGACGCCCACGCGCCCGCCACCGCCGGAAACGGAGGCTTCATCCGCGGAATCCCGCGCTTCCCTTCCAACGAATCGAGCAGCGCCGTCTCTTCGCCGCACTCGTAAGCGCCCGCGCCGGAGTGCGTGTAAAGATCGAAATCGAAACCCGTGCCCGCGATGTTCTTGCCCAGGTAACCGCGCTCATACCCTTCGGCGATCACCTTGTCCATGTGATCGATGATGTAGCGATACTCGCCGCGGATGTAGAGATACCCTTTGTGCGCATCCATCGCGAGACCCGCGATCAAGATGCCTTCGATCATTTGAAACGGATCGTACTCCATCAGCAAGCGGTCCTTGCAGGTACCCGGCTCGCTTTCGTCCGCGTTGATCACGATGTACTTCGGCTTGGGCGACGTGCGAGGCACGAAGCTCCACTTGAGGCCCGTCGGGAATCCCGCGCCGCCGCGTCCGCGCAATGCCGACGCCTTCACTTCATCCACGATCTGCTCCGGCGTCATCTCGCGGGCTTTCAAAAACGCCTTGAAGCCGTCGTTCGCCAGGTAGGTATCCAGCCGGTGGGAATTCTCCAGTCCGAAGCGCTTGCTGACGACCTTCGTCTCAAGCGGGCTGGGTTCGTTAAAAAGCTTCAGAGGCATCTAATGTGCTTTCTTCGCGGCGCTCAATTTGTCGATAAGCTCATCTAACTGCTGCGGCGTGACGTGATGATGAAAATCGTAATTGATCTCCACCGCCGGAGCCCAGGAGCAGGCGCCCATGCATTCCACTTCTTCGAGCGAAAACTGTCCGTCGGCCGACACTTCTTTGTGGCCGATGCCGAGCTTCTTCTTCGCGTGCTGATACAGTTCCTCGCCACCCACCAGCATGCAGCTGATGTTGGTGCACACTTGCACGTGATACTTGCCGAGGGGCTTGCGGTGGAGCATCGAATAGTAGCCCACCACTTCGTCCACTTGCAGCGGCTCCACCTCGCAGCGCCTGGCCACTTCCTCGATCAGTTCCGGAGTGATCGCGCCGGTCTCATCCTGCGCATAAATCAACATCGGCACCACAGCGGACCGTTTACGTCCCACCGGGTACGCGTTCAGCATTTTGGCGAACCGCTCTTCCAGTTGCGGAGAAAATGTCATTACCTGTCCGTGTCTCCCAGCACGAAATCCATGCTGCCCAAGGCGGCGATGGAATCCGCCAGCAAAATCCCGCCCAGCATTTTCGGCAGGCCCTGCAAGTTGCCGAAGCTCGGCGTCCGCATGTGGATGCGGAAGGGTTTCGATGTTCCGTCGCTCACGATGTAATAGCCGATCTCTCCGCGCGGCGCTTCGATGCACTGGAACACTTCGCCTGCGGGAACACGGAAGCCTTCGGTCACGATCTTGAAGTGATAGATGAGCGCTTCCATCTGCGTCTTCATCTTTTCGCGGTCCGGCAACACCACGTGCGGAGCATCCGCCTGCCACGGTCCTTCGGGCATACCTTCTAAAGCCTGAGTGACGATCTTCGCGCTCTCGCGCATTTCCTTCATGCGGACCCGGTACCGCGCCCACACGTCGTTATCGGTTTCGGTGGCGACTTCGAAATTGAACTTTTCGTAGCTCGAATAGGGGGCGCTCTTGCGAAGGTCGAGCGGCAAACCCGCCGCGCGAACCATCGGCCCCGTGATGCCCAGGTTGAGCATGTCTTCGAGCGAGATGAACCCGACACCCTTGGTCCGGCGCGTCCAGATGGGGTTCTTGTTGAGCAGGTCTTCGTACTCGTCGACTTTGCTGGGGAACCCCCGGATGAAATTGCCGACCACCTTCTGCCATCCGCGCGGAGCTTCCAGCGCCACGCCGCCGATGCGGATATAGCTGGTCATCATGCGCTGCCCGGAGAACATTTCCAGGATGCGCAGGATGTCTTCCCGCTCGCGGAAGCAGTAGAAGAACATGCTCATCGCGCCGATATCCAGCGCGTGGGTGCCCAGCCACACCAGGTGGCTGTTCAACCGCGAAAGCTCGGTCAGCATCACGCGCAACCATTGCGCGCGCGGCGGAATCTCGATTTGCAGCAGCTTCTCGACAGCCAGACAGTAAACCAGGTTATTCGAGAGGTTCGCCAGATAGTCGACGCGATCCGTCAGCGTCACCACCTGCTGCCAGTGCTTCTGCTCACACTCTTTCTCGATGCCGGTGTGTAGGAAGCCGATGTCGGGAACCGCGCTGACGATGGTCTCGCCTTCCAGCTCCAGCACGATGCGAAGCACGCCGTGCGTCGAAGGATGCTGCGGACCCATGTTCAGGGTCATGCGCCGCGCCGCCGACGGTGTCGCCGGAATTTCCTGCGTCGCGGAGATGGTTGCGGAATGCTCTTCGAAGATTTTCTTCTTCATTGCGTTACTCGCCCTGACCCTGGCCGTAGCCGTACTTGTAGCCGTGCACCGGATAATCTTTGCGCAGCGGGTAGCCGTCCCAATCCACCGGCATCAGGATGCGCTGCAAATTCGGATGATTGCGGAACGTGATGCCGAACATGTCGAACGTCTCGCGCTCATACCAGTCAGCGGAGGCGTGGACGCCGGTCACGGAATCGATTTCCGGGCCCGCTTGGTTTGCAGTATTGGCCCCGCTCAAGCGGCACTTCACGCGCAGGCGGCGGATCTCTGCTACCTTGCCGCGATGCTCAATCGCCTGGACGTGATAGACAACTTCGAAGCGCGGCTCGGCCGGCTGCCAGTCGACGGCGGTGATGGTGCTCAGGCGGCCGTATTTTTCGGTGTCGCGTAAATAGGTGAGGAACGCGACGATCTGCGTGGGGTCGGCAATGATGGTCGTCTCGCCGAAAGCTTCCTTGGTTTCAAGAATCGCGGGATGCGTCACTTTTCGTTCCCCTTGATGGACCAGTCCAGCGCGCCCTTCTTGTACACATAGAAGAAGCCCACCAGCACCAGCCCGACAAAGATCGCCATTTCGAAGAATCCGAACAACTTCAGTTGGCGGTAGACCACGGCCCAGGGGTACAGGAACACGGCTTCAATGTCGAACAGGATGAAGATCATCCCTACCAGGTAGAACTTCACGCTGAACCGCTCCGCCGCATTGCCGATCGGCGCCATGCCGGATTCGTAAGGAGTGTCCTTCAGAGGACTCTTGGTCCGCTTGCCCAGGGCGGCGGAAATGGCCACCAGGGCGAAGGCAACCAGAGCTGCAATCGCGGTTTGAACCAGGACCGGGAAGTAAGTTTCGGGGATCGTTGTTGGCATCTGTTGGAGGGCGCCGCGCCCTTAGGTTAGATTGAAGTCTAACTATTGAATATAATGAGGGGCGAAACGGGGTGTCAAACGCCTCAGGGAGCTGTGAGTGGAAGTTGCTGAAACAAAAACAATTGAAGTTGTGGTAAACGGGGTGGCGACCAAGGTCCCCGGAGTGTTTCCCGTGAAACACTTGCTCGAATTCCTGGAGGTGGACCCGGCGAAGGTGGCCGTGGAACTGAACCGCGCCATCGTACGGAAGCAGGACTGGGAATCGACCTTCGTCGAAAGCGGAGCCCTGGTGGAGGTGGTGTGGTTCGTCGGCGGCGGCTCACTCTAATCCCGTTCTTCGCCGCGTTGACCCTACCGGGGGCGGACCTGACGCACACGATGGACGCGCTGGTCGACTCCAGTTCTCTCGCCGCGCACGCCAATATCGGGATTTCCGTCGTCGATCTGAAGACCGGTAAATCGCTGTACTCACGGAATCTAGAGCACTTCTTCCTGCCCGCGTCGAACATGAAGCTGTTCACCACCGCCTTAGCGCTCCGGAGGCTGGGACCAGAACTTCACTTCGAGACGCACCTGATCGCCGAGCCTTCCGGAGACCTGGTGCTGGCCGGCTCCGGCGATCCGTCGATGTCGGGCCGGGCGTATCCGTACGCCTCGCCCAATCCGCCGCCCGCGCCGCTGCACGCGATCGAGGAGCTCGCCGACCAGGCTATCGCCAACGGCTTGACTCGCGTCAATGGCGACGTGGTGGGCGACGACCGGCTCTATCCTTGGGCTCCTTACCCGCCTAACTGGAGCCAGGATGACATCCTGCACGAATCCGGCGCCCCGGTGAGCGCGCTCAGCGTCACCGATAACTTCATCAACATCACCATCACTCCCGGAGCCGTGGGACAACTCGCCGGGCTTTCGCTCTCCCCCGCCCTCGAATACTTCGCGATCGACAACCGCGTGCTCACCACCGCCGCCAAGGGCGAGCCGCAGATTCGCATGTCACGAGTCCCCGGCACCCGTCAGCTTCTTTTTAGCGGCACCATCCCCGCGAGCGCGGCTGCGGTGCGCGAAGTGGCCGCGCTGGACGATCCGGCGCTCTACGCAGCCTCGGCGCTCTACGAAGCGCTCACGCGGCGAGGCGTCGTCATTACAGGACATCCGGTCGCGCGCCATCGCGATGCGGCGGACCGCTACGTTGCGCCCGAAGGAATGCTGCTCGCGACTCGCCTCTCGCCTCCCGCGGCGGAACTGATCCAGCTCGCCGACAAGGTCAGCGAAAACCTCCACGCCGAGCTGCTACTGCGCGAGGCCGGCCGGATCGCCAACGGCTCCGGCACGCGCGAGTCCGGGCTGGTGGCGCTCAATGCGTTCTTGAAAGAGATCGGCGCCACTCCCGACGAATCGCGCCTCGACGACGGGTCCGGACTCTCGCGCAACGCTCAGGTCACGCCCAAACTGGTGACGAAGCTGCTTGCCTGGATGTACGCCTCGCCTTCGCGCGACGCCTGGATCGCCATGCTGCCCATCGGCGGCGAGGACGGCACGCTCGGACGCCGCCTCTGTTGCACCGTCGAGGCGCATCAGATCCATGCGAAGACCGGCACGCTCAACCGCGCCATCGCGCTTTCCGGTTACGCGGACAGCAAGACTCGGGGGTGGCTCGCCTTCTCCATCCTGGTGAATGATTTCGCGGCTCCCAACGCCGATATCCAAGCATGGATCGATAAAATCGCTTTGAGTCTCGTAGAGTAACGATGTGGAGCTAAAATAGAGTCATGCCGATCTTCGAATACAAGTGTGAAGACTGCGGAAGCAAGTTTGAGAAGCTGGTCCGCCGTCCGGGAGCCGAAGACGTTCTCTGCCCCTCCTGCGGCCAGAGCCATCTGGAGCAGCAGTACTCCTCCTTCGCCGCCCACGCCAATGGCTCGCCGAAGGAGATGGCCATGCCCTCCTGCGCCTCCGGCATGTGCCAGACTCCGGGCCTGTGCGGCCGGAATAACTAGCGTCGAAGCAACTCTACGCGGCGATCCGGGTTTCTAGAAGTGGAGATACTTCCATGAAAAACTTCTTGAAATTCGCGGTGGTCGCCGCGCTACTCGCCACAACCGCGTTCGCCCAAGCCCCCGCGCGCAAACAAGCGCGCCAGCAAATCTTCCAGGCGCTGAACCTAAGCAAGGATCAGAAGGCGCAGGCCCGGACCATCCTTCAAGGCGCCGTTCAATCCGCTAAACCGGTCGCGCAGCAGCTAAAAGAAAACCGCGAAGCTCTCACCGCGGCGGTCACCGGCAACGACTCCGCCAAGATCCAGCAGCTCTCGACCGCGCAGGGACAGTTGCGCGGGCAGATCCTCGGCATCCGTTCCGACGCGATGGCGAAGTTCTACGCGATCCTGACGCCCGAACAGCGCACGGCCGCCCAGAACGCCCGCCTGACCCTGAAGGAATTGGTCCGCAAGCGGCTCGGCGCCTAAGCACCTACTTGTCGGGTTTGCCCAGACTGGACTTGCCCAAGACTTTCTCCACCGTCTCCACCAGCATCTGCGGCAGGTAAGGCTTCTGGAGGAAGCGCGTGCGCGGACTCTTCGGCTCGTACGGATATCCGCTCGAAATGATCACGGGGAGCTTCGGATTCAACTCCCGCAGGCGCTCCGCCAGTTGCTCCCCGTTCATCCCCGGGAGTGTCAAGTCGGTCAGCACGCAGGAGTACCGCTTAGGATCCTCCGTGAAGCCGGCCAGGGCATCTTCCGCCGTCGCGGCCAAGTCCACCTGGTAACCCAGTCGCTCCAGGTACCGCTTCAGCAGGCCCAGCAGCGCCAGTTCGTCGTCGACAATCAGCAGCCGTGTTCCCGACGGGGTTACCACAATGACAACGGCACGTTCCCGGGACTAAAGGCGAACCCGAGGGTGACCCGGTAAGAACTGGGCTTGTACCCGCCGAAGTTGATGTCTTGATACCGGTAATCGTAGCGGGCCACCAAATGAATCGGCCGCGTGACCGCGTAAGTTCCACCCGCCCCGCCGGTGAACTGGCGATACCCGGGCAGTCCCTGGCCGATACTGGAAAGGCTCGATTCGCCCCCGCTGATCATCAGACTCAGCTTGCGGACTCCGGTATAGGAAAAACCGGCGCCGGCGGTGTCGCCGCGCGAGGTCAAGTACACGCCGTTACCGGGCAACAAGGTGCGCGAGTAATTGAAGGTCAGGCTAGCACGGTGAAACTGGCGGGTGAGCGACGCGGAGCCGGACGGAAACCAATCATTGCGATAGAAAGTCTGCGTTACGCTGGAGACGCCGAAGAGCGCCGCGATGTTGGGATCGAGCGCCACCTGCTGCAAGCCCGATACCTCGGTCTGGAACGAGCCCACTTCCATACGGTAGGTCCAGTAACGGCCAAATTGCGTCGCGATGAACGCGTCGTAACTGTTCATGTCGGACTGGCCAAACAGATGGGGAAATTGATAATGCTGGCGCTGATACTCCGCTCCGATGCTGGTCACACGCGACAATCGCCGTTGAATGGAGGCGTGCGCACCGTACCCGTTCATGCCCACCAGCGCGCTGGATTGCCGGTCCACCAGAAAACCTTCTCCGCCCAGGCTGATGCTGGTTCGCCCAGACAGCAAATACGTGACGCTTCCGGATCCCTCCGCAAAATAAGTGCGGTTGTCGAATAACAGGGTGGTCGGCTGATTCACAACCGAGTTAGGCAGCGTAACCAGAGAGCCCGGAACGCCCCCCAGCCCATAGGAATACGAACCGGCGGTGGTTTGAAAATCGAAGTACAACCGGCGGGATTTTTGGTACGTGAAGCCCAACGTGAGCTGATGATCGCTACCGTCAATGTACGAGTTCTCGGTGTAGTGCCGAAAGTCTCCGCGATAATCCAGACCGAGCTGCGATTGCTTCCAGCGATGGACCCCATAAGCGCCGACGTTCGCTTCCACACCATATAGCCCGTTGAGTTGAATCAGGTTGCCCTTGGAATCGACCGAGATGGGTTGAATCCCATTATCATAGATGGCATTGACGCCGGCATAGAATCGCAGGTCCACCTGCTCGCCCGATCGGGTTCCAATATCGCCGGCCCCATGGGTCAGAATCCCCGGGCCCAGGTAGTTGCTCAACTGCGCCATCGCTGCGGACGCAAAGACGCAGACCGCTACCGCTAGTTTTAATTTCAATCCGTTAGTCTCCGATCATGGCTTCAAAAAGCCGTGCCACTTTCGAGTCTCGCCCGTGCCGTCAACCCGTGTCAAGCTGCGGCCTTCGCCTGATCTACGCCGTTTGAGGCTTTACCCTAACGACAGGTAATCCGGCTGAAGCCGCCCCGTGCTGTCACCCAGCTTGTCCATCTTGACGCCTGCCTTGTCCATCAGCGTGAGCAGCAGATTCGCCATGGGGGTATTCTCGGGATAGTTCAGATGCCGCCCGGTCTTGAACTGGCCGCCCAGTTTTCCCGCAAGCAGGCACGGAAGGTCCGTGTGGCGATGCAGATTTCCGTTGCCCATGCCGCCGCCGTAAAGGATCAGGCTGTGATCGAGCAGCGACCCGTCGCCGTCCGAGGCCGATTTCAGCTTGTCGAGGAAATACGCCAGCAAGCCGATGTGGTAGGTGTCGATCTTGGCTTTCTTCGCGATCAGGTCGGGGTCGTTGCGGTGGTGCGAGACGGCGTGGTGCTGCTCCGGCACTCCAATGTGGGCATAGGTGCGGGTGCTGAGCTCGCGCGCCATGATCATGCTGAACACGCGCGTGACGTCGGCGCGGAAGGCCAGCGCCTGAAGGTCCAACATCATCTTGGTGTATTCGTCGAAGCCGTCCGGCACGTCGACAGGCCGCTCCGGCAACTCCACCGTTTGCGCGCCCTGCGTTTCCGTGTTCTGAATCCGGTGCTCGATCTCGCGGACCGAATCGAGATATTCGGTAAGCTTGGTGCGATCCGCCGCGCCCAGGCTGCGCGACAGGCTCCCGACTTCCTCCGTCACCGAATCGAGAATACTGCCGGTGCTTTTGTCGTGCGCGGCCCGCTGCGCGGCGTTGCCGCCATCCCCGAACAGACGCTCGAACACCACGCGCGGATGTGCCTCGGTCGGATTCGGAGTCGTAGGATTGCGCCAGGAAACCGTGTTGATGTAAAAACAATCGCCTGAATCGCAGGAGCCCTGCGTAGGAAAGTCGACCGTCAGTTCGAGCGAAGGCAGTCGCGTGCCCTGCCCTACCTGCTGCGCGATGATCTGATCCGCAGTGGTGGCCAGGCGCACTTCGACGCCAGGCTGCGTGCGGTCATACGCGTGAACTCCGGTGAGCCAGGCGGCGGAAGCCCGCGGGTGGTCGCCCGTGCCGTCGCCGAAAGTGTCGGCTTGCAGGTGGGAGAGCCCGCTGAGGATGTTCACCTCTTCACGCAGGGCGCCCAGCGGTTTAAGGATCGCCGGGAGGCCGAATGCGGTGCCCTCCGTTTTGGGATTCCATTGATCCTGGATGACACCGTTGGCAATGTAGATAAAGCCGAAGCGCGGAGGTGCCTTCGTGGCGGCGGAGAGCGCCGGAATCATCGAATCGAGCAGCGGCAGAGCGAGCGCCGCGCCCGCGCCGCGGAGGAACGTTCGTCGGGGCAGTGCCTTGCGCGTAAGGAACATGGTCGGCCTCCTTTTGGAGTCTATCAGGTAGCACAGACCATCGTGTCAGTAGGACAGACCATCGTTTTTTGTGGTCTGTCTTTTTGTGGTCTGTCAAAGTTAACCGTGCAGCACCGCCGACAGACGACGAAAAACGATCGTCTGTCCTACTTACTTCCTCGCCGCAACTTCCCGCATTTGGAACGGGACGCTCTTCACCACACCCATCACCAGAGCCGCGAGCGTATTGTTCTGCTTGGCTGCATCGACCGCGATCGCGCGCACGGCGGGCTGATCGTAGTACTGCAAATTTCGCCCGATCCCGTACATCAGCAGCCGCTCCGCTACCGTGTCGACGAATTCATCGGGATGCTTCAACAGCGCGGTCTTCAGCCCTGCCATGCCATTGAACTTCGTGCCGTCCGGGAAGGATCCCGAGGCGTCCACCGCTCCGCCCGCGTCGTGATCCCGCCATTTGCCGACCGCATCAAAATTCTCCATCGCGAAGCCGATCGGATCCATCCGTGCATGGCATCCCGCGCACGCCGGATCAGCGCGATGGCGCGTCATCGCCTCGCGCATGGTCAGGACTTTGCCCGGCTCCCCCGCGTCCGCATTGAAGGCCGGAACATTCGGCGGCGGAGGAGGCGGCGGAGCCGACAACAGATTCTCCAGCACCCACTTCCCGCGCAGCACCGCCGAGGTCCGGTTCGCGTACGAAGTAATCGTGAGAACGCTTCCCTGCCCCAGCAATCCTCCCCGCGGACTATCGGGTGGCAGCGTAACCCGCCGGAAATGGCTGCCCTGAATATTCGGAATCCCGTAGTGCCTCGCCAGCCGCTCATTCAGAAACGTGTAGTTCGCCGTGAGCAACTCGATCACGCTGCGATTCTCCCGCAGCACGCTGTCGAGAAAAAGCTCGGTCTCCCGCCGGAACGCCGACCGCAGCGTTTCATCGAACTCAGAGAACAAAATCTCATCCGGCTGCTTCGCTTCGAGGTCGCGCAGATACAGCCACTGCGCCGCGAAGTTCGTCACCATGGATTCCGACCGAGCATCGGCCAGCATCCGCCGCGTCTGCTTTTCCAGCATCGCCGGCTCATGCAGCTTGCCCGCGATCGCCACGTCCAGAAGCTCGTCGTCCGGGATGCTGCTCCAGAGGAAGAACGACAGCCGCGAGGCAAGTTCCAGATCCGAGAGTCGGTACACCGACCCCGGAGTCGCATGGGCCGGATCGCGCTCGATACGGAACAGGAAGTTCGGACTCACCAGCATCCGCTCCAGCGCCTTCTGGATGCCGTGATCGAAACCCGCTTCCGCGCGTCCCGCTGTGTAGAACGGCATCAGCCGGTCGAGATCTTCGTTCGTCACCGGACGCCGGTACGCCCGCTTGGCCATCGTGGAAAGGATTTGCCGCGCGCACCCTGGTTCCTGATCGGCGCTCGCCGGACGGCACCCGAAGATTCGCCGGCGGCTGGGCGTATCGCCCGGACCCACCGCGTTGTACGGGCCGCTGATCGTTACACGTCCGATCGCCGGCAGCGTTCCCGTGTTGCGCATGCGCGGACGCAGCGTCGCCTCATCGCGAGCTTCACTATGCTCCACGAACGTGATCCCGATCAACCGCGGACCCGCCTTGATCGGAATGCGAAACTCCGGTGGCTTAGCCGCGCCGCCGCCGCGGCCGCCTCGGCCTCCGCCCGCTGCGCCGAGCGTCAGCGTCTCCACGCGCGCTCCGTCCACTGTCACTTCCAGCTCGTGCGCGTCGCGAGCCGTCCCCGCCGTCTCCACTTTAATCGTGTACTCTCCGTCGAGGGGAAAACCGCTGTGGATCGCGATGCCTCCGCGCGTG
Source organism: Bryobacteraceae bacterium (assembly GCA_036498815.1). GTDB lineage: Bacteria > Acidobacteriota > Terriglobia > Bryobacterales > Bryobacteraceae > Palsa-187. The sequence continues at coordinate 41,795 of DASYET010000018.1, forward strand.
CCCAGAGGCAATTCCTCCACGCGAGCGTCCTGCGGCTGCTCCGGAGACATGCGGTAGATGTTCACCATCAAAGGCTGGCTGGGATCGCCCACCGCGAGCCTGCTAATCTTCGCAGCCGCGTCGAGATAGCGCTCCATCACCGCAGGCGAGACGAAGAGCAGATCCGCGATGTTGTCGAAACCGCTGCTGGTATTGTCGGCCGGAAGCAGCAGGGGATAATCCATCTCCTTAGGCAACCCGTCCAGCGCGAGCAAATCGCGAATCGAGTTCTGATACTCGGTGCGGCTCAGCCGGTGCACCGGAGGCAGCTTGCCGGGATTCGGTTTGGCTACCGCGGCACGGTCGAGCTCCGTCTCCAGAAACGACAGTGCCGCTGTGTAGCTCGCCTGATCCGGCCGAGGCACGCCCGCGGGCGGCATCGACTGCGCACGCAGTTTCAGGATCACCTTCTCCCACTGCTCCGGCTTCGCTGCCGGATGGATCTCCGCCGTGTTCAGCACCAGACCCGCGGTTTCAAGATCGGCGTTGTGGCAGGAGACGCAGTACTGATTGAGGACGGCGGTGGCTCGCGCCGCGGGAGTCTGCCCATAAGCGCCCCCCAAACTCAGCGCGAAGCCAAGTAGGACAGGCCATCGTTTTTTGTGGCCTGTCACGCCGACGTCACCGATTCTTCATAGCAGCCCGCGCCCATCTCTCCTTCCGGGAAAATGTTGTGCTGCGCGATCCACTCGAAGGATTCTTCGTAAACTTCCTTGGTGTACGGCTCGAACACCAGCCGCTCGCCCGGCCCCCAGCGCCGCGTGTCCATCACATCATGGAACCGCGCCGGAAATTCCTTCTTGTAGTAATGCGTGTACAGCTCCGGTCGCAGATCGATATCCCTCTGCGCCCGCCGCAGCGCGCGGAAGAACTTCCGCAAATCCTCGGGATCCGGATCGCCCGTGATCATCGTCGCGATCATGAACGTGCTGTCGAGAATCTTCCGAAAGTTCATCTGTTCCGCGAAGTAATAAGGACCGCTGAACAGCGCCGCCGCGGGCACTTTGCCGTCGACCAGCAACTCCATCCTTCGGAACAACAGCCCGTCCGCGAAAGAAAGCTTGATGTCCAACGCGGGCATGTACTGTTCCAGCGCCTGGATCGTCGAATAGTGGCTGCCCGACTGGTACCCCACCGAGATCGGCACCCCCGCCAGATCCGCAGGCGTTCGAATCGGCGAATCCGCCGGAACAAAAATCCCTGCAGGCGAGACGGAGTACGCATCCTTATAAAGCTTCCCGTGCCCGTTCGACGCCGCCACGTTCACCGTCCAATGGCAGGCGCAACTGATGTCGGATTTTCGTCCACGCTCGAAGGTCTGATAGGCGCCGACCTTATCGCCCAGGTCGTGCATTTTGCCTTCTTTGGAAGAAAGCTCCTCGCGGAATTCGTAGTCCAGGCCTTCCTCTTTGAAGTAGCCCTTTTCTTCCGCGATCCACTCGTGCAGCCGCATGTGCGGCGCGATGACGAACTTGGCCATCGGTTCTCCTTGTGCTCCGTCCGTCATTGTAGGACATCTTTCTCTAAGATGCCTTGACCGGCAAGCAGCCCGGTGCTACCGTGCTAACACCATGCCCGAGTCTGCATTGTTCTCCCGTCGCGCGGCGCTGACGCTCCTCGGCGCAGGACCATGGACCGCGCGCGCTCTCTGGGCAGCGGAGTCTCCCCTGCGCTTCACCGGACTCGATCACATCGAATTCTGGGCCTCCGACGTCGAAAAGTCCCGCGATTTTTACGCCCGCATTTTCGGCAATGCGGTCATGAAGAATAACAAGACCACGCGGCGTTATCTCCAACTCGGCAGCGCGTACATCGCCATCGACAAAGGTGCGGACGCAGGCCGCGTGGATCACTTCTGCACCGGGATTCCAGGGTTCGACATTGCGGCCCTTCACAGCTATCTTCAGCAGGCCGACATCGCCTTCCGCGACTACCCGAGCGGACGCGATCTCGCCGTCACCGACCCCGACGGAACGCGTGCGCAACTCGCCGCGGACAACGGCTGGAAATCGCTCGCAGGCGGCACGGCGTCCGCCGATTCCATCGCTCTGCCGGCCGAGCCCATCTTCAAGCCCTCCGGCCTGGATCACATTTTGCTCAACGTGACCGATCAAGCCAAGGCCGCCGAGTTCTACGCGAAGATCTTCGGCGCAGGCACCCCCGGAGCCGACAACCGCATCTGGTTCCAAACGGGCAACGCCCGCGTCGGACTCCTCCAAACACCCGCAGGCCAGCGCGCCGGAGTGAATCACTTCTGCATCTCCGCCGCCGCGTTCGACTTCTATGCCGTCACGAAGAAGCTCCAACAAGCGGGAGCCCGCATCGAGCCCACCGAAACCGCTGGCGACCCCGAGTTCCGCGACCCCGACGGTCTGCTGATCCAGGTCAAAGGTCCCCAACCGTAACGGTTCCGTGTAATAAACTGGTGTCGCGAGGAGGATGCGCATGAGGCTTCGGTATCTCCCGGTTGTGCTGCTATCGGCGGTGTGTCTTGCGCAGAACAAGACTCCCCGGCTGATCGACGCGGTCAAGGCGAACGACGCCACGACGGTCAAGACGCTGCTCGCCCAGCGCGCGGATCTCAGCGTCACAGAGCCCGACGGTTCCACCGCCCTGCACATCGCCGCGCTACATGACAACCTCGCCATCGCCGACCTCTTAATCGCCGCGCACGCCAACGTCAAAGCCGCCACCCGCTACAACATCACTCCGTTGTCGATCGCCTGCACCAACGGCAACGCCACGCTGATCGAACATCTGCTCAACGCCGGCGCGGGCGCCAACGACACCTCGGAAGAAGGCCAAACCGCTCTCATGACCGCCGCGCTCACCGGCAAAGCCGACGCGGTGAAACTCCTGCTCGCGCGCGGGGCCGACGTCAACGCCAAGGAGCCTTTCCGCGAACAGACCGCTCTGATGTGGGCCGCCTCCGAAGGCAACGCCGCCGCGGCGGAGATGCTGATCGAATTCGGCGCCAACGTAAGTGCCAAATCGAAGAACGGCTTCACCGCCCTGCTCTTCGCCGTGCGCAACGGACACATCGAAGCCACCCAAGCGCTGCTGAAGCACGGAGCCAACGTCAATGACACCGCTCCCGATGGCACCAGCGCCCTCAACATGGCCACCGTGAACGCGTACTTCGAACTCGCCGCCGTGCTGCTGGATCACGGTGCCGACCCGAATGCCGCCGACCCGCGAGGTTCCGCGCTCCACACCCTCGCCTGGCTGCGCAAGCCCGGAACGGATGGAGCAGCGGGCGTCGGCAACACGCCGCACGGACCCCCTGTCCCCACCGGCAAGCTCACCGCGTACGATCTCGCGAAGGCCCTGCTCGACCACGGCGCGAATCCGAACGTTCGCATTTCGTGGAAAGAGAAAAAGTTCGACAAAGAGGGCGGCACCGCCAAGAATCCTCCCGATATTCAGCTCGGCCGCCACCTGCTCAGCTTCGTCGGCGCCACTCCGTTCTATCTCGCCGCCCGCAACGGCGACGTTCCTTATATGAAGCTGCTGCTGGAACACGGAGCCGACCCGAAGATCTCCACCGAGTTTGGCATCACGCCCCTCATGGCCGCCTCCGGCCTCGACTATTGGGAAGGCGAAAGCGCCGGTCCCTTCGCGGGGTGCACCGAAGCCGAGCGGCTGGCAGCCGTGAAGCTCGCGCTGGAACTCGGCAACGATGTCAACGCCCACGCCGATTTCGGCGATTACAAAATGGTGGGCGATCCCGAGTACACGCTCATGTACTATCCCCTGAACCTCGAAGAGCTGCAGGACAAAGGCGTGGGCGATCCCCGCTGGAGCGGCAGCACGGCGCTGATCGGCGCGGTGGTTTCCGACCAGCCGTCCATCGTGCAGTTCCTCGTCGATCACGGCGCGCAGGTCAACGCCAAAACCAAACTCGGCTGGACCCCGCTGATGGTCGCGCAAGGCGTCTTCTTCGCGAACGCGAAAAAAGAGTTCCCGGCCGCAGCCCAGATCCTTCGCAAAGCGGGAGCCGAATAAATCAAAGGCCGGCGCGAAGTAATTTTTCTTCCTCCCGCAAGGATTCCGCCCTTAGCGGCATGATAGGGGTGAGGTGCAACACATGCGACCCAAGATCCTGCTGATTTCGGCCCTGTGCGCGACCAGCGTTTTCCCCGCGGACTTCCCCGTTCAAGAAGTCATCCTTTATAAACACGGCGTGGCGTACTTTGAGCGCGCCGGCGACCTCCAGGCCGGTGAAACCGCCCGTCTTGATTTCAAAGCCGAGGACATGAACGACGTCCTCAAATCCCTGACCATCACGGACCGCAGCGGCGCGAAGATCGGCGGCATCCGCTACGATGCCAGTGAGCCGCTCGAAAAACGCTTGCAGGATTTCCCGTTCGCCGTCGGCAACCAAGCCTCCCTGCCCGCGTTTCTCGATCAGATGAAGGGCGCCCGGCTGGAGCTGAAGGTCGGCCCGGAAACCGTAGCAGGAACCATCGTCAGCGCGCGCGTCATCGCCGGTGAAGGCAACCCGCGCCCCGTCGAGCGCGAAATCGTCGTGCTGCTCACCGACTCGGGCGACATCCGCACCATCGATCTGAACTCCGCCAGCTCCGTGCGCCTTTCCGATCCCAAACTCCAAACGCTGCTCAAGGATTACCTCACTGTACTCAACGGCGCGCGATCCAAGGACAAGCGCAGCGTCTACATCGACGCTTCCTCCACCGGCACGCACCAGATGGTCGCGCGCTATATGACTCCCGCCGCCGTCTGGAAATCCAGCTACCGCCTGATCTTCGGCACCCAGGGCGAGCCGATGCTCGAAGGCTGGGCCATCGTCGACAACACTTCGGGCGAGGATTGGGATAACGTCAAGCTCTCGGTCGTCTCTGGCCGTCCGATTTCCTTCATCTCGCAGCTCTATGAACCACGCTACGTGCAACGGCCCACAGCGGAACTCGCGGAGAATCGCGCGATAGGGCCACAGGTGTTTCAAGGCTCTATCGGCGCGCTGAATGCCCCGGCCCCGGCTCCTCCCCCCGCTGTCGCGATGGCCAGACAGCAGGGCGGGCGCGGCGGCAGCGGCAGCGGCGGCGGCGGCGGTGGCGGACGCGGCGTCATCGGAGGCTTCGCGGGCGATGCCTATCTCAAGTCCGAAAGCGGCACCCTTGCCGACACGCTCTCCGAATCTACCATCGCCTCAGTGGCCTCCGGTCAAGACCTCGGCGAGCTCTTCGAGTACAGCTTCCCCTCGAGCGTCACCGTGAAGAAGGGCCAATCCGCCATGCTGCCCTTCCTGCAACAGCGCCTCAACGCGCGGAAGCTGCTCATCTACACCGACAACATGGACCTCCATCCGATGAACGCCGCCGAGCTCACCAACACCACCGGCAAGACGCTCGATGGCGGACCCATCACCGTCTACGACGCAGGGGCCTACGCCGGAGAGGCTCTGGTAGAAACGTTGAAAGCCGCCGACAAGCGCCTGATCAGCTACGGCGTCGACCTCGGCACGCGCATCTCTACCGTGTGGGATTCCTCACGCGACACCATCCGCGAAATCCACCTCCGCCGTGGCGTGCTCACCACGCGCTCCGCCGCCCAGGAGACTCGTACGTACACCATCAAGAACGTCGACGCGCAAGCCAAGACCCTGATCATCGAGCATCCCGAACGCCCCGGCTACAAGCTGCTGAACCAGACGCCTTCGGAGAAAACCTCCAACGCCTACCGCTTTGAAGTGAAAGTGAACGGCTCCGGCACGGCGACCTTTCCGCTCCAGGAAGAGCGCGTCTACGATCAGACCACATCCGTCGCCAGCGCCACCCCGGACATTCTCAACACCTGGATCCAGAACAAAGCCTTGAGCGACGCCGGCCGCCTGCAACTCCAACAGATCGCGCAGAAGAAGAGCGACATCGCCGCCAACGATACGCAGCTCGCGCAGACGCGTTCCAGCCAGCAGGGTCTCACCGAGGATCAGAACCGCCTACGCCAGAACATCCAAAGCCTGAACGCGGTCGCCGGACAGCAGGATCAAGTCCAGGTGTACGCGCGCCAACTCGCCGCGGGCGAAGCGAAATTCGCCATCCTGCGCGACACGCAGAGCCAGTTGGAGCGCCGAAGGACCCAGCTCCAATCCGAGTTAAACTCTCTGATCGAGAAAGCCGACTTCTAGAAACCTCAGGCCTCGACTGAACACGAATAAGAACTCTTGTCTTATTCGCGTTCAGTCGTGGCCAAGTCTTTTTCAGAAATCCAGATGCAGGATGCCGCGCTCGATCGCGATCGTCACCGCGTGCGTCCGGTCCGACGCTCCGAGCTTCTCCAAAATATTCTGCACGTGCATCTTGATCGTGCCGTTCGCCGTTCCTAACTGGTGCGCGATTTCTTTATTCGCCATGCCGCGCGCCACACACCCCAGCACTTCCACCTCACGAGGCGTCAGCGCCACCTGCGGGAAGTATTCGCTCAGCCGCTCGGCCACTTCCGGAGGCATCAGCCGCTTGCCTGAGCACACCGTGCGGATCGCACGCACCACTTCGGTGTGCACCATCTCCTTTAGCATGTAGCCGCGGACGCCGGCCTCCAGCGCCCGATAAATGTCCTGGTCGCCGTCGTAACTAGTTAAGGCGATAATCCGCGCCTCGGGATCCGCCTGCCGGATCGCCCGAGTCGCCTCGATCCCGTCCATCTGCGGCATCCGCAGATCCATCAGCACCACATCCGGATGCTTCTGCTCGAACATCTCCACGGCCTCGCGGCCGTTGCCCGCTTCCGCCACCAGCTCCATGTCGGACTCATTCGCCAGAATCGACGCGATGCCTTTGCGCACCAGCGGATGGTCGTCCACGGCCAGCACTCGAATCACGGATGCATCAACATGTTCTTGGTTCACTTCACGGCCTCCAATACCGCCGCACGATTCACCGGCATTCGAACGGTGACCATTGTGCCACGTCCCGGCGCACTGTGGAACACGAACTCAGCGCCGATGGTCGCGGCGCGCTCCTTCATCCCGATCAGGCCGTAATGGCCCGGCTTCAAATGCCCGTGCTCATCCGGCTCGAACCCCGCGCCGTCATCGGACACCGACAGCACCATCTCTTCCGAAGTCGTCTTGAGCGCGACCTCGATATTCCGCGCGCCGGAATGCTTCACCGCGTTCTGCAAAGCCTCCGTCGCGATCCGCAACAGGTTGTACTCCACCTCGGCCTGCAATCCGCGCGGGCCCGAGTCCAGCTTCAGCCGCAGCTTCACGTCTTTCGTCTCCGTGATCTGCCGCGCCGCGCCCGCCACCGCTACGGCCAACCCGGAAGCCTCCGGCCGCGCCACGCCTCGCAACCCCGCCACACTCCGCCGAGTCTCCCGCAAGCAGCTCGCGGCATCGTGGATAATGTCCTCCAGCCGCTCCTTCTCCTCGGACGGCCGGAGCCGGGCCAGCAGAGCCTGCATCCCCATCGTGATCCCGCTGAAGCCCTGAATCAACGTGTCGTGCAACTCCCGCGCGATGCGGCTGCGCTCGTTCACGATCAGGTCGTAGCGTTCCCGGATGTGGCGCACGCGAACCTGGTACGCCAGCCAGCCGCCCAGCGCCAGCACCACCGCGAAGGAAGGCCAGAACCAGATCCTTTGGTAATAATGAGGAGACAGCGTAAACGTCACCACGCTGCCCTGGTCGTTGCACGGCCCGTCCGTGTTGCACGCGGTCACGCGAAAGTGGAACGTGCCCGGAGGCAGGTTGGTGTAAAACGCCTCCCGCCGAGTCCCCGCGTTGATCCACTCCTTGTCGTACCCTTCCAGCATGTAGCGGAACACCAGCCGCGTCGGCGCCACATAGCTCAGCCCGGTGTAGTTGAACTCCAGGTTCTTCTGCCCCGGCGCCAGATCGCCGATCAGCCCCGCCGGCTCGCTCCGGCCGTTCACAATCGGATCCTCGATCACTACCGGCGGCGGCGGAACATTGCGTTGCAGTCGCGTAGGATCCAGCACGATTAAGCCTCGAATCGTCGAAAACCACAGCCTCCCGTCGCGCATCTTGAACACCGCGGGCTGCACGCCAGGCTTGCATTCGATCACCCGGAGTGCGTCGGTGGGCACGTACTGCGTGCTCGAAACTTTCTTGATCTCCCCCGCCGCGAAGCGCCGCAGTTCCGCGCGCGCCACCGAAAAAATTCCCTTGCTGCACGCCATCCACAGCCGGCCCTGGTCGTCCCCGACAATGCCGTAGATCTCGCCGTCAAACAGCCCGTCGCGCACGAAAAATGCGGACACTTTCAACTGTCCCGCGCTTTCATCCAACATCCGCAGCCCCAGCCCGTTGGTCCCCAGCCAGACCACGCCGTCCGGATCGCGATAAATCGCGTCCACGTCGCGCAGCGAATTTCCGTTCGCGGTAATCTCGCGCGTCCCCTGGGCTTCGACGCGGAACAGTCCGTGCTCCGTGGAGTACACCAGCCGCCCTTCGCGATCCTGCCCCAGCGCCTGAATCGGATCCTTCGATCCGCCCGCCAGCGCCGCAAAGCCGTCGCCCATGAATTTCGCGATCCCCGCGGCCGTACCCGCCCACAGCGTTCCCTGGCGATCCCGGATCACGCCCCGCACTTCATCAGCCGGCAGCCCCGATGCGTGCGTGAACGTCCGAGCCACCCTTCCGTCCTGGAGCAGATTCAATCCCTTGCTGGTCCCGACCCAGATCGACCCGTCCGCGTCGCCCGCCAGCGCCAGCACACTATTCGACGCCAGCCCTTCCCGCGTCGTGATCGCGTCGAACCGGCGCCCGTTGAATCGCGCGAGCCCCGCGTCCAGCATCCCCACCCACATTCTGCCCGCCGCATCCTGCAGCAGCGGACCCGCATCATTGCTCGGAAGTCCCTCGTTCGCGGTGTAAGGAATCGCGCGGCCTTCCACAAACTGATTCAGCCCATGTTTGGTTCCCGCCCACAAGCTGCCCTCGCGATCTTCGTAGACCGAAAAAACGCTGCTCTGCGATAATCCGTCTTGCGGCCGGAAGCTTACGAACTCGCCATTGCGGAGCCGGCTGAACCCGCCGCGCGTGCCTACCCACAGGCTCCCGTCCCGGCCCAGTTCGAGGGACAGAACGCCGTCGTCGGCCAGTCCGTCTTTGCTGCTGTAGAATTTCTGCTGGCCGCGCTGCTTCACCTCCACCAGGCCCGCCGTGGTGCCCACCCACACGCTCGATCCCTTGCAGACGACCGCGCGCACGCCCCCGTCGGAAGGAACCCCGCGCAGCGGAATCGTCTCGAACACGTCGCCGTCCCCGTGCGAGAGCACCGGCCCGTCTCCTCCCGCCCACAACGTTCCGTCCGGAGCCAGGCACGCCGCCAGCACCCGGTCCATTCCCGGACCCGGCGGATTCGAGCCCGCCTTCACGTGATGCGCCTCGATCCTTCCGTCCACGAACCGCGCCAGCCCGTTGCCCGTGCACCCCCAAAGATCGTTTGCCGCGCCCGGAACCAGGCAGAACACCACATCCGACGGCAGACCCTCTTTGGTGGAATAGTGCGTCACCTGGCCGTGCTCCACCCGGAACACGCCCGCGTCATTCGTGCCCAGCCACAGAGCCCCGTGCGAATCTTCCACGCCGGCGCGCATCCATTGGTTTTCCGGGAAGCCCGGAAACAGCGTCTCCGCGGGAGTAAACTTCACGCCGTCGAAGCGCACGAGCCCGGTCTGGGTTCCCAGCCACAGGAACCCATCGCTGGTCTGCCACATGTTGTAGATGGTGCCCGAAGGCAAACCTTGCTGCACCGTCCAGATGCGGTGCACGTACTGCGTCAGCGTGCGATTCGGATCCAGCGCGGCTAAACGTCCCGCGCCCAGGGTCATCAGGAAAATGCCCACAAGCAACGGGAATGCGGCGCGGCGCACCATGGATCTCCGAACTTGCCTAGAATCCGAATCCGCCGCCCACCGAAATCTCGGTGGAACGGAACCAGCCGCTCGCCAGCGGCAATCCGAACGGCTTCGGCGTGGCCGTCTGCCGCACGTCGAACCGAGCCGACCACGGGCCCTTCACCTTGAACTTCACGCCCCCCCCATAGTTAAACCCGAACTTCGTCGACCCTCCGCCGTATGCCGCCGACGCCCCCGGTTGCACGAACGTCGCGAAACCCACGCCCGCTGTGCCGAACGGACGGATCTTCGCGTCCTGCCCGGTGGCGTAGAACATCGCGTTAAACATCACTTGGTGGTAAGCCATGCCGGACTGCGATCCACCCGCGTCGTTGTACTGCAACTGCGTGCGATTGTACGCGTAGCCGACTTCGTAACCCATGTGCTCCTTGGTGTTGAAATCCCCGCGCAAGGAGAACCGGAAGCCGTCGGTAAGTTGAATGTCCTTCGACGAAGCGCCGATCCCCTGGCACAAGGCCGTCGTGGTGCAAGGCTGATCGGTACCCAAGCCCGGATTCGAAACCAACGATTGCCCCGCGTTGAACCAAAACTCCAGTCCCTCCGCAAAAACGGAACCGGAAAACACAAATAAGGCAGCTGCCACGAGTATCTTCATATGTCCTTTAGGATGCGCCGTTTGGCAATTCAGTTACCAGGAATCGTAATACGTCCTTCTAAGTACTTTATCGCACGCCCGGCGATCCGGACGCGCGGACCCCGGTCCTCGCACCACAATTCCCCGCCCCGCCGCGAAATCTGCCGCGCAAACATCTGCTTCCTCCCCAGCCTCGCGGACCAGTACGGAATCATCACCGTGTGCGCCCTTCCCGTCACCGGATCTTCCGGAATCCCCTGCCGTGGCGCGAAGAATCGCGAGACAAAGTCGCAGTCCGTACCCGGCGCCGTCGCGATGAACGAAAAGCGGTCGATCGCCCCCAACCCCGCCATATCCGGTTCGAGCGCCCGTACCTGCGCCTCGGCCTCGAACACACACAAGCAGTCCACGGCTTCCAGCATCGCCGACGGCTTCGCCCGCAGCGCCGCCTCCACCGCCCGGTCTGCCGGGATCTCCTTCGGCGGCCGGCTTGGAAAGTCCAGTGCGTACAGATCCCCGTCGCGCTCCACGGCGAGCTCTCCGCTCTTCGAATCGAACACCACGCGCGGCCCCGCCAACTCCCGCCGGACATCCAGAATCACGCTCGCCGTGGCCAACGTCGCATGCCCGCACAAATCCACCTCGACCGTCGGGGTAAACCACCGCAGCCCGTACCGGTCCCCTTGCCGCACGTAAAACGCCGTCTCCGCGAGGTTGTTTTCCTCCGCGATCGCCTGCATTGTCTCCTCCGGAAGCCAGCGCTCCAGCGGACACACCGCCGCCGGATTCCCGCGAAAAGGCCCCGCCGCAAAGGCGTCGACTTGATAGAGAGGAAGCTCCATACCCCACTTTACCCGAACCTCAACGGAACTCCGCGCCGCCCGGCTGCGTAGAATGGAGCATGAGGAGCCCTATGAATCACCTTCGCGCCGCCATCGTGCTCGTTTCCCTCGCCGCCTCCACCGCCTTCGCCGCCGTCGATCCCGGTCTTCTGACCCTGGTCCCCCCCGACGCCAAGGCAATGGTCGGAGTTCAGGTCGCCGCCACCACCTCCTCGGTCTTCGGACAGTACCTCTTCTCGCAGATCCCCAACGACCCCAACATCAGCAAGGTCACGACCGCCATCGGCTTCGATCCCCGCCGCGATATCCAGGAGCTCCTGGTCACCGCCGGAGACGGGTCCAGTTTCCTGATCCTTGGACGCGGCCACTACCAGCCCGACAAAATGGCCACCGCCGCCAAGCTTGCCGGAGCCGTCCCCTCCAACTACCGCGGCTTCGAAATCCTCTCCGGGGGCGTGAACGCCAAAGTGAACGTCGGCGACCGTCCCGGCTCCCTCGTATTTCTGGATAATTCCATCATCGCCATGGGCGACACGGTCTCGATCAAAGCCCTCATTGACCGCCGCGCCGGCAACTCCGTCTTCTCCGGCCCCCTCGCCGAACGCGCCAAGCAGATCAGCGCGACCAACGATATCTGGTTCGCCTCTCTGAATCCGTCCCTGGGTATCCTCGGCGGCGCCGGAGCCGCAAACGGCCAAGCCAACTCCGCTCAGAACCCCCTGCAGAACCCGGTTCAGACCTTCTTGCAAGCCGCCGTGCAGGCCTCCGGCGGAATCAAGTTCTCCGCCACGGCCGTCACGGTCAACGCCGAAGTCCTGGCCAAGACTCCTCAGGACGCGCAATCCATGATCGATGTCCTGCGCTTCGGAGCCAGCATGATCCAGATGAACCGCAAACAAGGCGGAGCCGCATCCAACGCTGCCTCTCTGCTCGATGCCGCCACCTTCGCCGCCAGCGGCTCGGTCGCCAAAGTCTCCGTCGCCCTGCCCGAGCAGCAAATGGAGCAGCTCTTCATGCAAACGCGCGCCGGCTCGAAGGTCGCGACGCGCCAATAACCCCGCACTGTACAAAGTGCAATCGGTCTCCCTCTCCGCCACCGGACTCTCCGTCTCCCGAATCTGCTTCGGAGCGATGACGTTCGGTGGCCAAACCGATGAGTCCACAGCTCTCCGCATGGTGGACCGCTGTCTTGACGCCGGCGTCAGTTTCTTCGACACCGCCAACGTGTATAACGCCGGAGCCTCCGAAACCATCCTGGGCAAAGCGTTAAAAGCCCGCCGCAACCAGGTCGTCCTGGCCAGCAAAGTCCGCGGCAAGATGGGCGACGCCCCCGACCACCAGGGCCTCTCCCCCGCCGCCCTCTTCCGAGCCTGCGACCAAAGCCTCCACCGCCTCCAGACCGACTATCTCGACCTCTATTACCTCCATCTCCCCGATTACGAAACCCCGCTGGAGCAGACCCTCGAAGCCATGCAGTCTCTGGTAGACTCCGGCCGCGTCCGCCATATCGCCGCCTCCAACTACGCCTCCTGGCAAATGTGCCAGATGCTATGGATCGCCCAGAAGCGCGGCTTCCCGCCCGTGCGCGTCTCGCAGCCCATGTACAACCTGCTCGCCCGCGGCATCGAGCAGGAGTTCCTCCCCTTCACTCAGGAATTCGGTATCGCCACCGTCTGCTACAACCCTCTCGCCGGCGGACTTCTCACCGGCAAGCATGTCATCGAATCGCCACAAGAAGGCTCGCGTTTCGACCACAACCGGATGTATCTGGACCGCTACTGGCACCCTTCGGACTTCGACGCCGTCGAAGCCATCCGCGAAATCTCCCGGAGAGCCGGGCGCTCCCTGGTCAGCGTCTCGCTCAACTGGATGCTTCACCACACACCCGTAACTTGTTTAATTTTAGGAGCTTCCCGGCTGGAGCACCTGGAGGAAAACCTCGCCGCCGCCGAACACGGCCCGCTGGACCCCGAAACCGTCGCCGCCTTGGATCAGGTCTGGCAGCGCCTGCGCGGAATCACTCCGAAGTACAATCGCTGATACAATCCCGTCTAGGATTACGGATATATCCTTAGTTTAATCATGCAAGGATTATGTCCGAATTATGCCGCTTGGAACAACCTACTTAATCCCCAGACGAGTCTCCAGGATCTTCTGCGCCCGTTCCAACACCTGGATACGCTCCGCCTGGGACGCGGTAGTCTGTTGTAAACGTTCGACTTGCGCCTGCAAGTCGTCGCGCTGCTTCTCCAAATCGTGGACCTGCTGCGAATCGACTTTAGTAGGAGCCGTCCCCAAATATTGTGACCGCTCCTCCACCCGCTTTCCCTGCGCATCCTCCACCGCCATCCGCACCTCCACGTCGCCCGTCGTCCGCTGGTAGGTAAAGCTGCCCTTCGCCAGATCCTGCGGAGAAAGCGGCACGTGCCGCGTATCCTTGCCGTCCGCGATGTCCAGCGTCCCGGCTGCCGCCCCAATCACCGTCCGGGCCGTGTGGTTCCACTGAATCTGAAGCTGTCCGTCATGTTCCAGTACCGAGAGTGCAATCGGGTCACCGCCGGAAGGCAGGACAAACACCTTCACGCCCCACCCGATCAGCGCTAGCACCACCACCGTCAAGCCCACCAGCCACGGCCATTTCGCCTTCTGAGCCTGTGGAGCGAGGAACTGAGGCCCCGCCCCCGGATACGCCTGGGGACTCTCTCTTCGCAGCGGCATCACCGCCGTGCCCCCATCCCCGGCCCGTGGATAAGCCGTGCGCCGCTCCATCGGATTCCGTTCGGTCCTCGGAGAACGGTCCAGCACACCCGCCAGGCGATCCGGGAAATTGAATTCCAGATAGCTCCGCTCGCTCTTGACCGTACCATCGGCCTCGCGTACGAAGAACCCGGCGCGCATGCTTCCGCCCCGCCCTGGACGGATGACCAGGGTGATCTGCCACGGCGCCGCGAAGGAATCGCGGTAAACCTCCAGATCGGCTTCCGAGAGCATGATCTCGCTGCGCGTATGGGAAAGGAACCAACCCACGCAAATCAGCCCATCCAGGCGCGGATCCGCGCCCTCATGTTCCAACTGCTCTGACAGAATACTGCGGTCCTGGTCGGACAGGAGGAACGCCGGCCCACGCGCGTGCTCACAGGTGATCGGGCGCATCGCGAGGACGCTCACCGTTCGGCCGTCGCGCGTGCCATACAGGATTCCGCCCACTTCCATGCCGCCACGCGACAGCTTCTGGAATCCTTCCGATACCTCATGCCGGATCTCCTCGATCACCACCAGCGAATACTCGATCGAGACCGGACTCTCCGGGACACTCCAGGATCCGAAGCGTACGTCGCTCATTCCCGAAACCCTCCTGAAACCGGCATCACCAGCGCAACCCCGGGATCGCTGGAACCGTCGCGGTCATCATCTTCCTCATGAAGATGATAGTAATACGTTGCCGCCGCCATTCCTATCGCCAGCATCAACCCCAGAATCAGGCACGCGATCGTCTTCGCGTTCCAAGGGTCGGAGTGCCCCACGGACGCCGCGGTCCCCGCCACAGTGACGAGCGCTAAACCTACGCCAAAAGCCAGCTTCGTGTACCACGGCATCAAATCTAAATGGCCCTGCCCACCCACTTGGCTCCACAATTCGAAGATCGCCAGCAGGGCCAGCAGGAACTCCGAGACGTACGCCAGACGCAAGAAATAGGGCGGCATGGAAGACCATTCTAATCCTTCCGGGCCCGGCAAAGAAAACATGGGGAAGTTTGGACCAACTCAGCAATCACCTTAGTACCCTTTTGTGGGGGTGTATTACCCCCAAAAGATCCCCGGCGCCACTTGTGCCCGTATCGTAATTTTGACCACAATACATAGCGTTTCCAGTACGATAGATATACAGTGAAATAAATTCCTGGGTACAAAAGTCCTTTGTACTTTCTGACTACTGTGTTATATTAGTTCGAAAAGTTCTAGTCCTGTTAGGAAAATGCAGACTTCCTATTCCAGGTTAAGTCGGAGGAGATCTCTATGAAATTTGTGATGGCAATTGGTGCCATGGCCCTGCTGAGCGGCCTGGCGATGGGCGACACGATCGCGGAGAACGGCGGCTCGCCGACCTTCACCAACGTGCCGGCGAACATTCCGGGGGCGCAGGGAACCGGAATTCCTTACTGGGACAACGTGTCCGGAGACGGCACGAACAAGAATATCGGCGACTTCCTCACCGCCAGCGGCGGCTTCACGGGCGGCACCGACTACCAGCCCAACCAATACCTGGCGGCAGCCTCGGGGAGTCCGGACGTGCCCGCTTCGTTCAACTTGGTCCATACCACCAACTCGCTGATCATGTCCTTGATCGGCGTCACCACCGGCAACACCACGGACGTCTTCGGCATCTACGACGCCAGCCAGACCGGCGCTCTAGCCATCGCCTCGGAAGTCTCCGTGTTCGGCCCCGGAGTCTTGACGGTGGGAACGAATGTCGACCAATCGGCCGCCAGCTTTGGAAGCATCGGCTTCTACCTCACCGATAGCCTCGGCGCCACTTGGTTCTCGAACGCCTCGCAGAACGTAAACGGCAGCACGGGCGATGTCGCCAACCACCAGCACTTCTCCATCTTCACCACTGGTACGGACCCCAATACGTTCTATGTCGGCGTCGAAGACTGGATCGCCAACTCCGGCGAAGGCGTCAACGGCGACTACAACGACATCATGGTGAAGATCAACGCCGACCAAGTGGTCCCCGAGCCCGCTACCTTCGGCATGCTCGGTGCCGGCCTGCTCGGCCTCGGTCTCGCCCGCTACCGCAACCGCAAGAACCGCGCGTAACTGGCGATTTGGCAAAAGAAAAACGAGGGTGGAGCTCCCCGCTCCACCCTCGTTTTGTTTTAACCTATTCCTTTCTTATGGTTGGGATACTAGACTGAAAGCTCCTCCGCTAAATTGTGGCCTCAGCGCCAACTAGTACCACCATATGTAGTGTATCCTCCCCCAATCTGTTCTCCGTTCCCGTAGGGCTAGTACGGAAGTTCCTTGTACTAAGCCAATTCCTGTGCTATATATTGTCCAAAGTTCTATTACTACGGTTTGGGACGTGCAGATCCCGAATCGCTTGCAGTCGGAGGGACAAGCTCGTGAAGATTTCTATCGCAATTGGCGCTCTCGCCATGGTAAGCGGTTTTGCCTTGGCGGATACCATCCAGGAGAATGGAGGCTCGCCTACATTCGTCAACGTTCCATCAAACCTCACCGCGGGCCTGGGGACGGGCGTCCCCTACTGGGATAACGTTTCCGGTGACGGGTTGAACAAGAACGTCGGCTACTTCCTGACCGCCACCGGGGGCTTCTCAGGAGGCACGAATTACAACCCGAACCAGTACCTCGCCGCGGCGTCAGGCACTCCGGACGCCCCTGCCGCCTTCAACTTGGTTCAGAACACCAACTCCTTGCTGCTCTCCCTCATTGGCATCACCACCGGCAATACCACGGACGTCTTCGGTGTTTACGATGCCAGCAAGACCGGCGCGCAAGCCATTGCCTCCGAGGTGGCGGTATTCGGCCCCGGTACCTTGACCGTCGGGACCCTTTCGAACAACTCCGCCCTCGCCTTTGCTAGCGTCGGCTTCTATCTCACCGACAGCGCCGGCGCCACCTGGTTCTCTGACTCCACCCAGAACATTAACGGTTCCACGGGTGAGGCCGCCGGCCATCAACACTTCTCTATCTTCACCACCGGTTCCGATCCGAATACCTTCTACGTCGGCGTCGAAGACTGGACCAGCAACTCCGGCGAAGGCATCAACGGCGACTACAACGACATCATCGTGAAGATCAACGCCGACGCCGTACCTGAGCCGGCCACCTTCGGCATGCTGGGCATGGGTCTGGTGGGTCTTGGCTTCGCCCGCTATCGCGCTCGTAAGAACCGCGCGTAGCAGGCTCGATCCGAAAACCAATCGGTACAAACAAAAAGGGCGAGGCTTTCGAAGCCTCGCCCTTTTTCTCTTTCCGGCCGCCGGACTACGCGCTCGCCGCGCCCGACAGGGACTTCGCCGCCGCCAACGCCGCCTCGTAATTCGGATGATCGCCGACTTCTTTCACGTACTCGACGTAGCTCAGCGTGTTGTCCGGACCCACCACGAAGATCGCCCGGCTCAGAATCCGCAGATCCTTAATGAGCGTCCCGTAAGCCTCGCCAAACGAGCCGTCGCGGTGATCCGACACCATCGTCACATGATCCACGCCAAACGCCCCGCACCACCGCTTCTGCGCGAACGGCAGGTCCATACTGAAACTGTAGATCTTCACGTTGGGCAGTGCGGCCGCCTCTTCGTTAAAACGCTTGGTCTGAGCGTCGCACACCGGCGTATCGAGCGAAGGCACCACGCTGAAGATTCGCACTCCGGATCCGGTTCCGGCCAGATCCACGTTCTTCAGTCCATTGTCGACTACATGAAAATCCGGTGCCGAGTCCCCCGTCTTGAGTTCCGGGCCCAGCACTGTCATCGGATTTCCTCTTAAGGTTGTTGCTCCAGGTCTTTCCATATGCCTCCTATTGTAGAGTGTCGGCAAGCGCCTGAGCGGTGGTCACCGGAAGCTTGCATGCGTAATTCTCACAAACGTACGCCGTAGGCTGCCCTGCGACCGCCGGCATTGCCATCGGGGCCTGTTCCGCGCGCATCACCACCGCGTTCGGCAGGAACCGCGTGTAGATCGCCGCGACCATCGCCTCGCTCTCCGGCCCCGCCAGCACGATCTCCATCGGCTTGCCCGCCGCGAACGCCTGCGCCACCAGCATCTGCGGAGCCGCCGTCGGATTCCCATTCACCCGCGGCGCAAACGCCCCGATCGCCCTCTCCGCCGACCGCGTGAACTCCTCGCGACTCAGCAGCCGCCCCAGCCGCAGCAGCGCCAGCGTCATCATCGAATTCCCCGAGGGCTCCGCGCCATCGTAGTCGTCCTTGAGCCTCAGCACCAGGTCGGCTTTGCCCTCGGACGTGCTGAAGAACCCGCCCGCTTCGGAATCTTCGAACAGCTCCCGAGCCCGCTCCGCCAGCCGCGCCGCCCAGGCAAGATCCTCAGCCTTGAAGCCGGTCTCATACAGATCCACCAGCCCCAGAATCAGGCAAGCATAATCGTCCAAGAACCCCTCGATCGCAGACTCCCCATCGCGAAAACGCCGCAGCAACACCGCATCGCTTTCCCGCCACAAGTGCGTCCGCACGAAATCCGCCGCCCGCCGAGCCGCCTGCCCGTATCGAGCCGCATCCTCCGGATACTCCAGCGCCAGCACCTGCGATCCCTTCGCAAGCGCCGAGATCATCATCCCGTTCCACCCCGCCAGGACCTTGTCGTCCAAATGCGGCCGAGGCCTCTGCCCTCTCAGCCGGAGCAAGACCTCCCGAGCCCGAGCGATCACCGCATCGTCTTCGGAAGCCTTCGCTTGAAACAAAATGTTCCGCCCCGTGAACTCGCCATGCGGATCTTCCGAAACGTTCCCGCGCTCCTCCACCCCATAGCGTCGCGAGAAAGCCGCAGCATCCTTCTCTCCCAGCGCCGCGACCAATTCCGCGTGACTCCAGATGTAGAACGCGCCCTCGCCCTTCTCATGCGGATGCGCCGCGTCGGCCGCGCTATCCGCATCCTCGGCCGAATAAAACCCGCCCTCCGGATGCGCCAAATCTCTCAACACGTACTCGAAAATGCTCCGCGCAACCTCCGCATACTGCGTATCCGCCGTAATCTGATACGCCTCCAGATACGACACCGCCAGTTGCGCCTGATCGTACAGCATCTTCTCAAAGTGCGGTACAAACCAGTGCTCGTCCACGGAATAGCGATGGAACCCGCCGCCCAACTGATCGTTCATCCCGCCCTTGGCCATCTCGCGGAGCGTCACCAGCACCATCTCCAGCGCATCTTCGCTGTCGTGCGCCTTGTGATAACGCAGCAGGAAGTTCAGCACGCTAGGCCGCGGAAACTTCGGAGCCCCGCCAAAACCTCCCAGCCTCGGATCGAACACTTTCCGGAACGTCGAGAACGCGAAATCCGCCGCCTCGCGCTTCTCATCCGGATTGTAAGAAACGTGCCCCGCATACTCGCGCAGTTGCTCGATCACCTGCGCCCCGGAATCCTCCACCTTCGCGCGATCCGCCCGCCACGCCTGCGCGAGACTCTGCAGCACCGACCCGAACCCCGGCCGCCCATAGCGATTATCCGGCGGAAAATACGTCCCTCCAAAGAACGGCTTGCGATCCGGCGTCAGCCAGACCGACATCGGCCATCCCCCGCTGCCCGTCGCCGCCTGCACGAACAGCATGTAGATCCGGTCGACGTCCGGGCGCTCCTCGCGGTCCACCTTCACTGGCACGAAATTCTCATTCAACAGCCGAGCGATCCCCTCGTTCTCGAAGGACTCCCTCTCCATCACGTGGCACCAGTGGCACGTCGAATACCCGATCGACAGAAACACCGGCTTGTCCTCGCGAGCCGCCTTCTCAAACGCCTCGTCGCCCCACGCGTACCAATCCACCGGATTATTCGCGTGCTGCAACAGGTACGGACTCTTCTCTTTCGCCAGACGGTTCATGAAATCAGCTCGTACCCTTTCGCCGCAACGGAACTGCACGCAACCTCCGACGCATGCCCGTGCGCCGCGAAGATCTCGCGCACTCGTTCGCACACCTGCTCATGCCCGCTCTCGTGGAACACCAAAATCGACGGCCCCGCGCCGCTCAGCGCGCACCCCAGCAACCCTGGCATGCGGAGCTTCGTCATCTCTTCCAGACCCGGCACCAGCCCGAACCGGTACGGCTGATGGAGCTTATCTTCGAGCGCCGCCGGAAACGCATCCGTCACCCCGCGAGTCAGCGCCGCGATCAGCAGTACGCTCCGTTGGACGTTAAAAATCGTCGCCGCCCGCGTATATTTCTCCGGCAGCACGCGCCGGGCCTCCACCGTAGGCAGCACGAAATCCGGCACCACCACGGCTACTCGATAATGCGGATGCAGATCCATCCGCACCGCCCTCGCCACGCCTTCCGAGTCGATCGCGCTCGCGACAATCGAGCCCAGGACGCACGCCGCGACATTATCCGGATGCCCCTCGATATCGGCGGCCTCGTGCAGAACCCGGTCCGCGTCCCAGTGCAGCCCCAGCGTCTCACTGCCAATCACCACACCCGCCGTCAACGCCGCCGCGCTCGATCCCAATCCCTTGCCCAGCGGAATATTGTTCACGATCTCCAGCTCAATCGGCGGCATTTTCTGCCCCGTGTCCGACCCCACGCGCATCGCCGTCTGCCAGATCAAATTGTCGGCGCCCGTCGAAATCGACTCCGCATCGCGCCCGGAAACCCGAATGGAAAGCGCGTCCGCGGGCCGGAAGCGGCATTCCAGATACAGCGCCATCGCCAGACCCAAAGCATCGAAGCCCGGCCCCAAATTCGCGCTGGACGCGGGGACTCGCACGGTTTTCCAGGGGGCAGGCATGAACAACTATTCTGGCACAGGTGAAGCGCGATTCCTTCCGCAAGCTACATGTTCCGCGCTAAACTGAAAATATGGATGCAAGTGCCACCGCGGATCGCATGACTGGCTCCCTGGAGTTGCCCTCCTGGAAGAGCGCCGTCAGCCACGTTTCCGCATTTTTGATCGCGTTACTGTTCATTTCCAGCGGAGTTTGGAAAATCACGGCTCCCTTCATGTGGGCCCGAGGCCTGGAAGAATTCCTGGTCCCCACCTGGTTGAGCCTTCCCTTCACTCTCGCCCTCGGCGTCGGAGAGACGCTCGGCGGAGTCATGATCTTAGTGCCGCACTTCCGCCGCTGGGGCTCGATTCTGACGTCGCTCCTGCTGGTCTCGTTCATGATTTATATCGGATTTCACTATCCCCAGCTCGTCGGCAAGGATTGCAGTTGCTTCCCCATCGTGAAGCGCACCGTAGGACCCGCGTTCTTCGTCGGCGACGGTATCATGCTGCTGCTCGCCATGGTCGCCGGCCTCTGGGGCAAGCCCGTCTACGGACGCAAGCGCAGCGCCGCCGTCATTCTCGGTGCAGTCGCGGTCTTCTCCGGAGTCAGTTACGGCATGGCCGCCCACAACCTCAGCGGCACCAAAGCCCCGGATTCTGTCTTGGTCGACGGCAAGCCGTATTCGCTGCAAAGCGGCCGCGTCTTCCTCTTCTTCTACGATCCCGAATGCGGCCACTGTAACGCCGCCGCCAAACATATGGGCCAGTTGACCTGGAAGAGCGACGTGCAGGTGGTCGGCATCCCCACCCGCATGCCGCAATTCGCCGAGGGCTTCCTCCACGACAACAAGTTCAAAGCCGTCACGTCTACGGATCTCGAAAAGCTCAAAGCCGTCTTCCCCTTCCCCGGCGATCCGCCCTACGGCGTCGCGCTGGAGAATGGCCGCGAGACCGGCCCTGTCGCCAAGTATGATGATGACGACCCCGCTACCGAACCCGCCGCAACGCTGCGGCAGCTCGGCTTGGTCCAGTAGTTCACTCTACGGCGTAGCCGGCCAATGGAACCCCGGCTCTACTTCATAGAACCGGTTCCCGTCATAGTTCCACAGGAACATGTGTGCCGCCGGACGAGTCTCTTTCCAATAGCCCGGAAGATTCTGGACCAGATTCTTTCCATCCCAACTCCACTGATAAAGCGTCGTCGCGGAGTGAATTTGCCCCAAACGCTGAAACGCTGCCCGGCCTTCGCTTAAGCCAGGCACCGAATACACCGCCCCCGTAACGTCCCAGTCGGCCGCGAAGACAGCGATGCCGTCATAGTAAGCGGGACCCACGAACAGGATCCGGGAATCCGCGGGAAGATCCCGGAGCGCTTTCACCGGAGCGTGCGCCAGCACATCCTGCTCCTGATTCCACACGTAGGCCATCTCGTCCAACACAGACCGCTGCGCAATCCCATCCAGATACACGATCCCGAGCGGAACCGCCAGCAAAAGCACCCCCACGCCCTTCCATCGCATCTGCAGCAGCAACCAAACTCCGCCCAGCACCATCATCGTCAGAGCCCAGGAAACCGGAAAAAACGTCCGCGACTGCAACCCCACGGCGTTCACCGCGTAGCTCGCCACCGAGTACGTGAAGATCGTGATCGGAATCGCAAAGGCACCCACCAGCAATAGTCCCAGTGCGGACGCCGTGGCCTCGCGGCGCGAACGCAGCGCGAATCCTACAACCAACAGAAGAAGACTCGCCGCGCTGAGCAGGAGCACCAGACCCGCCCAAAGCCTCGCGTTCTCGCCCATCCGTAGCAGCATCTGGTTCGGCAAATTGAGGAGACTCTGCCGGAACAACGTCCACCACTCCGGATTGAACTTCTTCGACACCGCCGGACTCACACCCGCGTAGTAACGATTGATTCCCAGAGCCAGAACCTGCGTGCCCGCGCCGATCCCGAGAAACCACAGCCTCGTGGACCAATTCTTGAAAATATGCCGCTGAAAAATCAGATAAAACAGAGCCACCAGCGCAAATTGAAAATAAAAGGATTCATACGTCAAATAAGACGCCGTCAAGCCAATCCCAAACAGCGTCAGATGCCTGCGGTCGATCGCCCGCGGCGGCAGGATTTGCCGGAAAGCTTCGGTGAAGAAGATTTGAGCCGGCACGGCGGAGATCACCGTCGTGGGCCACGCCGTTCCCGCGAAGGACCACGGCACCGTCACCCAGAACGCCACGGCGATATCGGAAGCAATGCCTCGCGCGGGCGCGTCCGCAGCGCTCAGCATCTCCCGGAACCACGCCCGCAGGGAGAACGCGGCCAGCAGCACCAAAACCGCGCCGCAAGCATGGTAGCGGAACGGCGAAGTGCCTCCAATGGAGTTAAGCAGGAAGCACAGGAACCCGCCCAGCGGCCGGGAGGCGAACGGAGTCTGGCTCCCTACGAAGTGCGAAAGACGCTGCCAGGAAAACGGAGCGCTTCCATGACTCGCCTCGACGAAAGACCACCAATCGTCGTGATAAAAGCCCAGATGAAACGGCCGGGGGAGATACAGCCACGCCCACGTAGCCAGCACCAGCAGCGGGACTCTCTCGTTCCACCCGAAAATTCGTTGCGCCAGCGGCCGAAATCGATCCCCCCAAAGCAACTCCGGCGCGGAGTCGGCCGGCACAGCGGGACGCAGGGATCGCACACGGCGGGGATCCCGCTTTGCAGCCATATCTGCTCACTATAATGGAAAGTGTCCCCATCCACCAACGCATACGTTGAATCCAACCAGGAACGGCTCCTGGAAGAGTTGAAGCAGTTTCTCCGCATCCCCAGCATCAGCACTCTGCCCGACCACAAGCAGGACGTCCACCGCGCCGCCGAATTCTGCGCCTCTGCTTTGACCAACTGCGGCATGGAACACGTCGAGATCATCCCCACCGCCGGACACCCTCTCGTCTACGCCGACTGGCTGCACGCCCCCGGCAAGCCCACCGTCCTCTGCTACGGCCACTTCGACGTCCAGCCGCCCGATCCTCTCGACGAATGGATCACGCCCCCCTTCGAGCCCACCGTCCGCAACGGCAACCTCTACGCCCGCGGAGCCGCCGACGATAAGGGCCAGGTCTACTCCCAGATCAAAGCCGTCGAAGCTCTCCGCGCCGTCAACGGCACTCTTCCCGTCAACCTCAAATTCTTGATCGAAGGCGAAGAAGAATGCGGCGGAGAATCCATCGCGAAATACGTCGCGGAAAACCCCACGAAACTGAAAGCCGACGTCGCCCTCGTCTCCGACACCGAACTCTACGCCGAAGGCATCCCCACCCTCTGCGTCGGACTCCGCGGACTCATCTACACCGAAATCGAAGCCCGCGGACCCGCCAAGGATCTCCACTCCGGCCTCTACGGCGGAGCCGCCCCGAACGCCATCTTCGGACTCGTCGAGATCCTCTCCAAGCTCAAAGACGCGAACGGCCACATCCTGATCCCCGGCATGTATGACGACGTAAAAGCCCCCACGCCGGAAGAGAAGCATAGCTGGTCCATCCTGCCCTTCGACGAAAAAGAGTTCCTCAAGAACGAAGTAGGCTCCTCGCAACTCACCGGAGAGCCCGGCTACAACGTCTTCGAACGCACCTGGGCCCGACCGACTCTCGAAGTCCACGGCATCGTCGGAGGCTTCGTCGCTCCCGGCGCGAAAACCGTCATCCCCGCCAAAGCCGTCGCCAAAGTCAGCATGCGCATGGTCCCCAACCAGGACCCCGACAAGATCGTCGCGGCCTACAAGAAATTCATCAAGGACAACACGCCCGCTGGCATCGAGACCGAAGTCCGCATCCTCAGCACCGGCCCCGCCATCATGGTGAACCCCGACAACCACGCCATCGAAGTCGCGGCCAAAGCCTTCGCCGACATCATGGGCCGCGAGACGGTATTCATCCGCAGCGGCGGCTCTATCCCCATCGTGGGCGATTTCGCCACGCACCTGGGCATCCCCACCATCCTCATGGGATTCGGACTCCCCGACGATGGATTACATTCGCCCAACGAAAAATACAAAGTCGCGAACTATTACGCCGGGATCATGACCATTGCCCACTTCTTTGAACAATACGGCCGCTGATCTCTCCAAAAAGGCTCTCTCGAAAGAGGATCTGACGAAAGACGATCTCAGCCCCTCCGGCAAAACCGAGCGCCTCGTCCGCTCCGCTGGCATCGTCTCCCTCGCCGTCTTCATGAGCCGGATCACCGGCCTGCTGCGCGAAAGCGTCATGGCCAGCCTCTTCGGTGCCCACATGGTCTACGATGCCTTCACCCAAGGCTTCCGCATCCCCAACCTCACCCGCGACCTCTTCGCCGAAGGCGCACTCTCCAGCGCCTTCGTCCCCATCTTCACCGATTACCTCACCACCAAGGGCAAGGAGGAAGCCGCGCGGCTCGTCAATCTCGTCGCCACCGCACTCATCCTCATCGTCGGAGCCATCTGCGCCCTCGGTGTCATCTTCGCTCCGGTCCTGGTCCACCTCATGGCCTCCGGCGACACCGCCGTCCCCGGAAAATTCGAGCTCGCCGTCCGCATGACACGGATCATGTTCCCCTTCCTGCTGCTGGTCGCGCTCGCCGCCCAAGCCATGGGAGTCCTCAACGCCTCCAACAAATTCGGCGTCCCCGCTCTCGCGTCGACCTTCTTTAACATCGGCTCGGTCGGCTTCGGACTCCTCCTCGGCGTCTGGCTCGGCCCCACGCTTCACATCTCGCGCATTGAAGGCATGGCGATCGGAGTCGTCCTCGGCGGAGCCCTTCAACTCTGCTGGCAGCTCCCCAGCCTGCACAAGCTCGGCTACCGCTTCCGCCCCGAATTCGATTGGAAACATCCGGGCATGGTGAAGATTTTCCGCCTGATGGTGCCCGCCATCCTCGGCAACGCCGCCGTACAGATCAACGTCATGGTGAACACCAACATCGCCTCCACCATCGTCGATCCGGTCAGTGGCATGAACGGCCCGGTGAGTTGGCTGAGCTACGCCTTCCGCTTCATGCAACTCCCGCTGGGACTCTTCGGCGTCGCCATGGCCTCCGCCACCCTCACCTCTATCTCCCGCAGCGCCGCCATCGGACACATCGACGAATTTCGCAAGACGCTCTCGCACTCGCTCGGCATGATTTTCCTGCTGACGCTGCCCTCTTCGGTCGGCTTGGTCGTCCTCGGCAAATCCATCATCGGAGCCATCTACCAGCACGGGAGCTTCACCGTCTACGACACGCAACGCACCGCTCTTGCGCTCTCCTGCTACGCCATCGGACTCAGCGGGTACGCCGCGCTCAAAGTCCTGACGCCCGCCTTCTACGCTCTGGGCGACGCGCGCACCCCCATGCTGGTCAGCCTCGGCTCCATCGTTGTTAATTACGCCGCGGCCTCCACGATGATCCACGCCGCCGGACTCGGCCACGCCGGACTCGCCCTCTCCACCTCCGCCGTCGCCCTCTTCGGCTTCGTCATCCTCTTTCTCATCTTGCGCGCCCGCATCGGCGGAATCGAAGGCCGCGCGCTCGCTTCCCAACTTGGCAAAGTCGTGCTGGCATCGCTCGCCATGGCTGCCTCAGTGGCGCTCTCCAGCCACCTCGCCGAAACCCGCCTCGGAGTCTCCCAATGGGCCCGCCTCGCCGATCTCGCGGTCTCCATCCCGCTCGGCCTCGGCGTATATTACGGCGTATGCCGAGCCCTCGGCGTCACCGATATCGACATGGCCGTCCGCGCCTTCACCGCCCCCATCCGCCGCCGACTCAAGCGTTGAAGCAAAACAGCCGAAGGAGGATCAAATGAGACTCGCGCTCGCACTTCTGATCGCGTCCGTCGCTCCCGCGCAAAGCGTTGCCCCCCCCTCGCTTGCCGACCTCTCCCAGCAAATCGCCCAGCGACCCACCTCCGCCCTCTATTCCGCCCGCGCCGCCGAGTATCTTCGCCAAGGGCACGCCCCGCAAGCCGTCGACGATTATTCGCAAGCCATTCGCCTCCGCCTCGACAACCCCGAGCCCTGGATCGGCCGCGCCCGCGCCTACATCGCCCTTAAAAAATTCAGCCCCGCCATCGACGATCTCGATCAAGCCATCCGCCTCGATGGCACCGCCCTCGCGCCCTTCATCGAACGCGGCTACGCTTACGGCCAGATGGGCCTCTTCCCACAAGCCATCCCCGATTTCAGCGAAGTCCTCGCCCGCGATCCCAAAAACATCCGAGCCCTCTCCCTCCGCGGCGCCGCCTACGCCCGCCTCGGCCAGAACGACAAAGCCCTCGCCGACCGCGAAGCCGTCGTCAAGCTCGCGCCAGCCTCTCCCGAAGCCTATGAAGCCCGCGGCGGATCGTATCACGAGCTCGGCCAGCATGAAAAAGGACTCGCCGACCGCACCAAAGCCATCGAGCTGAAACCCGACTTCGAGCCCGCCTGGCTAGCCCGTGGCAGCGCGTATTTCTTATTGGAGCGTTACGACGAAGCCGCCCGCGATTTGACCGAAGCCCTGCGCCTGAAACCCGACGACGCCGAAGCAAAATTGGTTTTAGCGAAAGTGCGCGAACTCCAAGCCCCGCCCGCAACGGTAAAGGATATCGCAAAGGAAGTCGCGAGAGTGGAGAAACCCATCGAAGAATCGCCCAGGCCTCAACCCAAACCCGAGCCGCCGCCCGCCGTCATCGCCGTGACGCCACCCGCGCCCCCGCCGGCCCCGAAGCCCAATCCCAAAACCGCCAGCGCCCACAACCTCCGCGGCCGTGACCTCCTCAACACCGGCAAGTACCGTGAAGCGGTCGACGAACTCACGCTCGCCATCGCCGCAGACCCCGCCATGGCGATGGCCTACAACGCGAGAGGCTTCGCCTATTACATGCAGCGCGACTACCCTCACGCCCTCGCCGACTACGATAAAGCCATCGCCCTCATGCCCGGCTATCCCAACGCGATCCACAACCGCGAAATCGCCGTCAAGGCCACAAATCACTAGCCGCCGATCCACACTCAACGCCTACCCGTTAGGATTGTGCTGGTTTGGGGGAGGGGTTGATGAGGGGGGATGTGGCGGGGCGTCGGAAGGCCGCTCCATTACTGTCGCGGTTCGGAAAGACAGGCGAGGGGCGGGGGTATCGGTGCGGGTGGAAAGTACGGCGTGGGTCGGGGAAGACGGTGGGGTTTGGAGAGGTGCGGTGGGGGGAGTACGGGCGCGAAAGTGGCGGCGGGCGTGAGCCGGGGAGTCCGGGGCCGCTAGCTTACGGGGACGGCTTCGGCGCGGTCGCGCCAGGCTTGGGCTTGATCGGAGCGGCCGGCTTGTTCTTCGGCGCAGGCCATGGTTTCGAGGGCGGTGGCGTAGATGAGTCCGCCTTTGCGTTCGAGAGTGGGGATGGCTTGGCCGAGGAGTTCGCGGGCGGCGGGGGAGCGTCCGGCGCGGACGTAGAGGGCGGCGAGGCGGACTTGCGTTTCGGCGGTCTGTACACGGTCGGCGCCGACCTGGCGTTCGCGGAGGGCGAGCATGCGCTCGTATTCGGCGGCGGCTCCGGCGGTGTCACCGGATTCTTCGAGGGAGCCGGCGAGATGGATGAGGGCCTGGACGGCGTCGTGCGAATCGGCACCGGAGGCTTCCCGGTGGATGTCCCAGGCTCGGCGGAGGTGGCGCTGGGCTTCGGTGTGGTTGCCGGTGTCCTTATAGAGGCGGCCGAGCTCGGCGAGGCTTTCGCCGGTTTCGGTGTGGCCGGCTCCGAGGATCTGTTCGTTCAAGGTGGCGGCCTGCTGGAAGGACTGGAGAGCTTCCGCGTGGCGTCCACTTTTCAAGAGCGCGGTGCCCAATTTGCGGTGGCATTTCGCGAGCAGGGCTTTGTCGGGGCGGGGCTGGCTGGATTCGGCTCGGGTGAGCTCGGCGGCGGTGGCCTCGGCTTCGGCGTAGCGGTGCAGTTTGAGCTGAACGTCCATGAGGGCGTCGAGCGCGAGGGACTGCATGGGGATGCTTTTTTCCTGCGCGGCGAGGGCGAGGGCCTGGCGGATACTGGCTTCGGATTCGTCGAGGCGGTTCTGGCCTTCGAGCGCGGCGGCCAAGTTGAGCGTGAGCTCGAAGGTGCGGCTGGGGGCGTGGTCGCGTTCGCGGAGGGCGGCGCGGAGGTAACGCTCGGCTTCAGTCCAGTTGCCGGCAGTGAGATGGCGCTGTCCTTCGGTGCGGTTGAGGTGGCGCTTCTGGTGCCAATCCTTGACGTGGGGGGTGGCCCACGCGGCGACCTTGATGCCGAGACGGAAGAGTCGAGTGATGCCGTACATAAGGTACTAAGGGGAGATCGACGGAGGGGGGAGGGGACTTTAGTGGGGCGCTGGGCGGATGGAGGGGAGGGGGCGGCAGGCCGCTCCATGACTGTCGCGGCTCGGAAAGGGGATTGTACGGGCGGGTACGAGTGTTGCGGGAGGGCGTGGGTGCTCGGGTGGGTACGGAGTGTTGCGGGCCGGCGCGGGTGTCGCGTGTAAGGACGGAGTGTGCGGGCACGGGTGTTGCGGGTTGAGACGGAGCGAGGCGGGGTGGGCGTGGGTGCTGCGGGGGGACACGGATGTCGCGGGGGACGCGTGATCGTGCGGAGCAAGCGTGATTGTCGCGGGTCGGAAAGGGTTCGGAGAACCGGGACTGGCTAGGCCAGGTTCAGGACTTTGGCTACTACGTGCTTGTCCTGCTCGATTTTCTTTTGCAGGAGGGTGATGGCGTAGATGAGTTGCTCCGGGCGCGGGGGGCAGCCGGGGACGTAGACGTCGACGGGGATCACCTGGTTGACGGGCACTAAGGCGTAGTTGGAGAAGACCCCGGTGGAGGTGGCGCAGGCTCCCATGGAAATGACCCACTTTGGTTCGGGCATCTGCTCATACAGGCGGCGGATGACGGGGGCCATTTTATTGGAGACTCGGCCGGCGATGATCATGAGGTCGCTTTGGCGGGGCGAACCGCGCATGACTTCGGCTCCGAAGCGGGAGATATCGTAGCGGGAGGCGATCATCGACATCATCTCGATGGCGCAGCAGGCGAGGCCGAAGCTCATGGGCCAGATGGAGTTCTTGCGGCCCCAGTTGATCAGCTTGTCGAGGCTGGTGGTGAGGACGGACTCGCCGAGGAGATCCTCGGGTTCGGGTTCCTGGTCGATGCGCGCGAAGAGCTCGGGGGGCTGGCTGAGATGGAAAGTGGTGTCGTCCACGTGTCCATTATGACACGGGTACACTAGAGGTTGGACCAACACCCATCCCTCCAGAGCGCCGCTGCGCGACATGGTATTGAACCTGAGTACACCGACACGTGGGGGCGGACGCATGCGCCTTCGGACGAAACATCGCGCCTGATTTTGGAGGCGCTGGGCGTGGGGGAGGAGCGGGAACAGGCTGCGGCTCCGATCGATCCGACTCTGGTGGTCAGGGAAGATGCCGAGTGGGTCACTCTGCGGGTGGCGGCGGGGCATGCGGGGAGCTCGCTGAAGCTGGAGATCGAGTGGGAGGGCGGCGAGAAGGAGCATCACTGGTTCTGGCTGCCGGAGTTGAAGGATTTGGGTCCGGGCGAGAAGCGCGTGCCGCTGCCGAAGCCGTTGCGGCTCGGGTACCACGCGCTGCGGTTGTACTGGGTGACGCAGCCGGAGCTGACGCTGTTCGCGGAGGCGAAGTTTATCGTTTGTCCGCGGAGGGCTCGGGCGGTGGAGGGGCGGTCGGCGGGGGTGGCGCTGAGTTTATACGGGCTCCGATCGAAGAGGGATTGGGGGTGCGGGGACGTTACGGATCTATACGCGGCGATCGACTCGTTCGCGCGGGCGGGGGCGGCATTCGTGGCGCTGAATCCGCTGCACGCGATTCCGAACCGGCAGCCTTACAACACGAGTCCGTACTTACCGCAGAGCTCGCTGTATCGGAATTTCATTTATCTGGATGTGGAGAAGACTCCGGGGTATCTGGCGGAGGAGTCGCTGAGGGATGAGATCGCGGAGCTGCGGTCGACGGAGTTTGTCGAGTACGAGCGCGTGGCGCATTTGAAGCTGACGGCGCTGGGGGATGCGTTCGACAGGTTCTTGGAGTACGGCGGGTCGCGGGAGTTCGATGCGTATGTGGAGGCCGAGGGCGAGGCGCTGCATCTGTTCGCGGTGTACTGCGCGCTGGACGAAGAGATGCACCGGCGCGATCCGACGGTGTGGCTGTGGACGGAGTGGCCGGAGCCGTATCGCGATCCGGAATCTGTTGCGGTGAAGGAGTTTGCGCGGGAGAAGCGGGCTCGGGTGGAGTTCTTCAAGTTCCTGCAGTGGGACTTGGACCGGCAGCTGGCGGGGGCGCAGGAGCATGCGCTGAAGGCGGGGATGAAGATCGGGCTGTATCACGATCTGGCGCTGGCGACGGATCGTTTTGGCGCGGACTTGTGGGCGAATCGAAAGTTTTATATTTCGGGGGCGAGAGTGGGGGCGCCTCCGGACGATTTTGCGCCGAACGGGCAGGATTGGGGATTCCCTCCGCCGAACCGGAAGGCGCACAAGGCGGACGGGTATCGATTGTTCGCGCATACGATTCGGGCGGCGGCCCGGCATGGGGGAGCACTGCGGATCGATCACGTGATGCGGTTCTTCCGGCTGTACTGGATTCCGGACGGGCACACGGCGGCGGACGGGGCTTACGTGAAAGACTTCGCGCAGGATCTGTTGGGCGTGCTGGCCCTGGAGAGTGCGCGGAACGGGTTTGTGGTGATCGGCGAGGACTTGGGGACGGTGACCGGGGAGGTCCGCGAGGGGCTGGCGGCGGGCGGGATTTTGAGTTACCGGCTGCTGTGGTTCGAGCGGGATTTCGACGGACGATTCCGGTCTCCAGGCGAGTATCCGGCGCATGCGGCGGTGTCGACAACGACCCACGATCTGCCGACGCTGGCGGGATTTTTTTCGGGGCGGGATATTGAGGCTCGGCGGGATGCGGGGTTGATCGATGAAGCTGCTTACGCGGAGCAGTGGGGCTCACGGCAGAGGGAGATCGGGCGGCTACGGGAGGCGCTGGCGGGGGCGGGGTTCGAGGGCGATGCGATGGGGTTCGTGATGGCGACGCCGTGCGCGCTGGCGGTGATCAATCAGGAAGACTTGACGGGCGAGACGGATCAGCAGAATCTGCCGGCGAGCACGTGGCAGTATCCGAACTGGAGAAGGAAGATGAGGATTCCGGTGGAGGATTGGGAGCGGTTTTCAGGGGTGCTGCGGGGGTGGATTGAGAGGTCGGGGCGGGGTTGAGCACGCCGCCGTTTTGCGGGAGCGACGCCCAAAGCGATCGCTTCGGAAGAGCTAGACTTTAAAGATGGCACGCCAGTTTGATGTTGTGATCGAGCGGGATGAAGAGGGTACTTATGTGGCCTCCGTACCGCAGTTGCCGGGTTGCCACACCGATGCCACGTCTCTGGACGAGCTTATGGTAGAGGTTCGCGAAGCTATCGAGCTTTGCCTCGAAGTGGAAGGCCAGGAGCCGAGCAACCTGGAATTCGTCGGTATACAGCGCGTGACCATCGCGGCATGAGCACGCTCCCGCGTCCCACGGGAAAAGAGCTTGTTCGGGCGCTGGAACGAGCTGGCTTTATTCCCGAGCGTACGCGGGGAAGCCACTGCTTTCTGCGGCATCCGGACGGCCGTGGTACGGTCGTCCCCCTTCGCACCCGCACCTTGGGTTTGGGCCTTTTGCGGAAGATTTTGTCCGATTGCGGCATCAAGCCGGAGCAACTCAGTGATTGGCTGTAATGATCGCGACAGTTGAAGATGAGGGTCGCGGTGGAGGAGGGGGCGGTTTTCAGGGAAGTTGCGGGGGTGGATTGAGAGGTCGGGGCGGGGGTAGGCCGGCTATTCGGTCGAGGTTGTGCCCCAGGGTGGAGCGGGGCCGCGTCGGACGTAGCTGAGGAGGCGAGTGGTCTCGGCTACGATTACGTCCAGGCGATCGTGATGGACGGCGTGGCCGGCGGTGCGCGCGATGATTCTCCAGCTTATCGGGGAGAGTTGCTTTAGAGACTCTTGTTCTTGTTCCCACACCCGGTTCCCGGCGGAATGTTCTGCGGAGGGATCGCGGGAGAGGACGAGCAGCGGGATGTCGCCGAAGGTGGTCAGGCGGGCGGCTTGCCGACACGACGTTTCGAAGTAAGGGAGTTCGCTATCCTCTCCGCCGACGTATTTCGGGCGGCACATTTCGGCGTCGTATTGGGCGGCGAGGTTTCGTAGCTCGGGGGACGGCTCATTGTGGCAGTTGCCGGTGAGGCGGTCCCATCCGGACCAGACTCTCAGGCGTTGCAGGAGGATGCGGGCCGGGCGATCGCGCTTGTCGGCTTCGTAGGATTGGCGCCAACCCGGAAGCTCGTCGATTTGCTGGGGGGAACTGGAGTCGATGAGAATGACGCCGGCGATTTCGGCGGGAAACTCGCGCGCGTATTCGCGGACGTAGAGTCCGCCGGCGGAGTGGCCGGCCAGCACAAGCGGGCGGGGGATGGCGGCTTGATCGAGCAACGAGTGAAGCTCGCGAACGATGGTTTCCGCATCGCGCGGGCCGGAGCGAGGCTGGCTCCAGCCGTGGCCGGCGCGATCGTAGGTGCAGATTCGCGTGGAGGAGGAAAGTGTGGATTGCACGGCTTGCCAGCCTAGCCAATCGGCGCTGGCTCCGGCTTCGATGAGGATCGTCGGCGAGCCGGCGCCGGAGCAGTAGAGATGCATCCGGCGGCCTTCGACGGAGAAGAAAGCTCCGGGCACGGGATTGGCTGCGTGCTGCCACTCGGCGATCGCGAAGTTCGAGAGCGGCAGGGCAAGCAGCAGGAGGATCGCGAGGGCGACGATGCGCGAGGCTCTCGGCACGCGGCTACGGCATCCGCGAGGAGATGTAGGCGGCGATGGAGATCATGTCGTCGGTGGTGAGTTTCGAGACGGCCTCCTTCATGAGAGGGCTCCAGGGGCCTTTGCGATTTCCTTTTTGGATATCGTAGAGCTGGCGGACGAGGTAGCTGGGGGAGCGGCCGGCGAGGAAGGGAACATTGCCTAGGCCTTGGAGATTCTCGCCGTGGCAGATGGAGCAGCGGAGGGTTTTGCCGGCTCCGCCCTTGGTGACGAGTTCTTCGCCGCGCTTGATGGCTCCCACGGGGACGTAGGCGACGAAGGGCGAGCCGTCGTCACGGAGTTCGGTGGCTTCGAGGTTCTGTGGCGTCTCCACGATGCGGTTGCCGAGGGGCTCGCTGGTGCCTTCGATGGCGATGAGCATGCCGGTGGCGATGCGGGTCTTGGGGACGGTTTTGGCCTCGACCACTTTAATCCAGGGTTTGTATTTCAATTTCGAGAAATATTCGGCGGCGATTTTTACTTCGTCTTCGTTCGACCCTTTGGCGAGTTTGAGCATGGCGTCGGGAGGTCCCATGCTGGGCTCGGAGCTTTTGCGGAGGCCGTTCTTGTAGTCGAGCACTTGCTGGACGATGTAGGCGGCGGGGAGTCCGGCGAGGCTGGCGTTTTCGGGGCGGCCTTGCGCGTTGGGGAGATGGCAGAAGCCGCAGGCTCGGACGTCCTGGGGTCGGCCGTGGCCGACGATTTGCGGCATCGACGGATGGCCGTCGGGGTGCCAGTCGGGGGGATTGAATCCGTCGCCGACTTGGGCTCGGGTGAAGGCTTTGGTGCTGTTGGGCACGTGGAGCGGGGTGGGGTCGGTGTTGGGGGGCGCGGCGGGCGCGGGGGCGGTGAAGGGGTAGGCCCACGGGATGGGAGTCTGCGGGGCGGCGGCGGGGGCGGGGGCGGGCTGAGAAAAAGCGATCGCAGAGGTTAGGGCGGCGATCAGTACTACGGAGACGGGGCGCAGTTTCATACAGGAGAGGGTATCACTGTCACTGCCGTTAAGGCGGAGGGGAGCTGTAGGAATCGGCGGGCTTGGCCGATTTAACAGAGGTGAAGTGTGAAAATTGCGGGGCTTCGATGCAGTTGAACGTCGACCGCGGATGCTATGTGTGTCCGTACTGCGAGAGTGAGTTTGTTCCGCAGGCGAATGTGGACGGCGTGCGGGTGATGGGACCGGGGGATTCGGATTGTCCGCTGTGCAGGGTGCAGTTGTCGCAGGCGCGGCTGCTCGAGTACGGCATGTTGTATTGCGAGGCGTGCCAGGGGATGCTGATTCCGATGGACGATCTTTCTCCGTTGGCGGAAGATTTGCGGGCGAGCCGCGGAATGCCGGCGTACACAGGGCTGCCGCCGGATCCGCATTCGCTGGACCGGCAAGTCGATTGTCCGGCGTGCCGGAAGAGGATGGACACGCATCCGTACTACGGCCCCGGGAACGTCATTATCGATACGTGCGAAACGTGCGAGCTGCTGTGGCTGGATCGCGGAGAATTGAAACGGATCGCACTGGCTCCGGATCATCACTACAGCACGTAACGCTAGACGGACGTCAATCTTCGACAACGTCGCGGACGGGTGGAAAAGAACTAAACTGAGACTCAGGTGCAGCATTCCTTCAGATCGTCCGAACACCGGGGGCCTTCGCGTGCCCCGCAGGCAGCGGAGTCGCCACGCAGGAGCGCTCGGGCATGGGCGGGCTCGACGCCGGTGGGAAACCAGGCGGTGTTGCGGTCCCTGGGATCGAATGTCATCGGAAAGCAGGACAGCTGGCACGAGCGGGCCGCGAATGGCGTGGCGGAGCAAGCGGTGAACTCGGGGAAGAGCGTCGAGGGTTATTTCGCATCGCGCTTCGGGCTGGACCCGGGCGGCGTAAGGATTCACACGGGAGCCGGAGCGGCGTCGATGGCGCGGGGCGTGGGAGCGAAGGCCTTCACGAAGGGGCGGGATATTGTGTTTGGCGAGGGCCGGTACGCTCCGGGAAATCGCGAAGGGCAGCGGCTTTTGGCGCATGAATTGACGCATGTGGTGCAAACC
Source organism: Bryobacteraceae bacterium (assembly GCA_036498815.1). Taxonomy (GTDB): domain Bacteria; phylum Acidobacteriota; class Terriglobia; order Bryobacterales; family Bryobacteraceae; genus Palsa-187. The sequence continues at coordinate 77,505 of DASYET010000018.1, forward strand.
GTTTCGGGCGACGTATCCGCGACGGCGGTTCAGCGCGATCCTTTGACCAAGGAAGACATTCAGGATCAGCTTAAGGCGATTGAGAAAGAGTTTCCCACGGCGGATGCGGATCGCCAGCAGAAGCTGTATCAAGAGCGGGAGGAGTTGACGGCGGAACTGGCGGGCGCGCCTTCGCGCAGGGCGCGGACCGGCGTGCACGAGTCGCCGCACGATTCCGGGCCCGTGTTCTCCGGGTTCAAGGCGGACCGTGGCGCGGATGAGGATCCTTGTCCCACCTGCCACTCGCATGGGTTCGGGAAATTGTCGAAGCAGGATCGGCTGACGATGGACATCCCGTGGTCCTTGATCGAGAAGCCACGCACGCCTTTCGAGCAGGAAAAGATGTATAGCGGTCCCAACGAAGGGCTGCAGCCGGTTTGGAATTTCAAGATCAGCAAAGATCCGGTGGGTTACAAGAAGACCAACGAGTCGACCGGGTTTAACACGTGGTATTTCGATATTAACGGCAAATTGATCGACATCCGAGAGCCCGGCCTGGAGGCTCCGGAGTGGTATGCGGACCCGTTGAACTTTATTCCCGTGGAAGGAATCGGGAGCCTGGGCGCGGCGGGCGCGAAGGGGGCGGCGGAGTGGGGCGCGGAAATGTTGGGCAGGATCCTCATGCGAGGCTCGGAGGACGAGGGCGCTGAGGTGCTGGCGAATCCAGGCAAGGGCGCGCTGATCGACTCTTCGAAGGGGGCCGATCCGGTGGTCGCGGACCTGCTGGGGATGGGTCCGAAGAATGCGGGGGCGGCGGTGGAAATCCCCGGAGGCAAGGCCCTGGCGGGCATTTCCGACAAAGCGATCGACGCCAATGCCGATGCGTTGTTGAAGAACCTGGGCCTTCCGCAATCGGCGGTGACGGTGCTGCCGAACGGGCAGGGAGCCTTTATTTACGAGGCGCGGACGGGTGTGCTTCGGGTATTGGGACACGGGGTCATTCCGAAGAATGGGGCGGTGCGGCACGCGGGCTATAGCGCGCTGGAGATCGCGAAAATGATTAAGGCGTTTCCGGAAGCGGTGAAGGCGGTGGAGCTGCAAGGCTGTAATCTGGGCGCGACCGATTTTCCCGAGATGGTGTTTCATGAAATCGGGGTGCCGATCAAGTCATACACGCCGGTGGTGGCGAATGTTCCGGGCCAGATGAATTTGGCGGGAGGGGTGTACCAACGGAACGCCGGCAACGGCAGTGCTTGGACTCAATGGCTGGCGGACCCGGCGGGTTCGCGGTGGACGAACTGAGCGCGGGATAATGAAGTCGATGACGTCTCTGGTCACGCTAAATTCGCTGGATGAAGCCACGCTGGAGCGCAAGGAGCGGGATCTGCTCGCGGCGCTGGAGCGGATGGGCAGTGTGATCATCGCGTATTCGGGCGGGGCGGATTCGGCGTACCTGGCTTGGGCGGCGATGCGGGCGTTAGGCGATCGCGCGGTGGCGATTACAGCAGATTCGGCGTCGATTCCGGAATCGCACAAGCGGGACGCGGAGGAGTTTGCCCGGGTGTGGGCGATTCGTCACGAGTACGTGGTTACGCACGAGTTCGACAATCCGGATTACGTGAAGAACGACGGCAACCGGTGCTTCCACTGCAAAGATGAGTTGTTTACGGTGCTGGATCGAGTGGCGGCGGAGCGTGGGATCGCGCACGTGGTTTACGGCGTCAACTCGGATGATCTGGGCGATTATCGTCCGGGGCAGGGCGCGGCGAAGCGGCACCAGGTGAAGGCTCCGCTGGTGGAGGCGGGGCTGAACAAGGCGGAGATTCGGGAGCTTTCGCGCAGGGCGGGGCTGGCGACGTGGGACCGGCCGGCGTCGGCTTGTTTGAGCTCACGGATTCCTTATGGGACTCCGGTGACGATTGAGAATGTGAAGACGGTGGAGGCTGGCGAAGAGGCGATTCGAGCGCTGGGATTCCGCCAGTTTCGGGTCCGTTTTCACGGAGATTTGGTGCGGATCGAGGTGGCGCCGGAGGAATTGGCGAAAGCACTGGATCCGGAGGTGGCGCGGGAGTTTACGGCCATCTTTAAGTCCCTGGGATTTCTATACGTTACGCTAGATTTGGAGGGCTACCGGCAGGGGTCGCTGAATGCGGCATTAACCCTGCCCTAGGGAGGGAAGGATCTTAGTACTTCCAGGACCACAAAACCATTTGCCCTCGTGAAGTTGCATGGTACTATCTTATTAAGTCTAGGAAACAGAGAGGGTTTCAACCCCGGCTTATGTATAACGCGTTCTTTGGCTTCTCGGAGAGCCCCTTCAGCCTTAGTCCGGATCCTGCGTTTTTCTACCGCAGTGAGCAGCACGAGGAGGCGCTGGCCAACCTTGTCTACGGCGTGCAGGCTCGCAAGGGTTTTATCGTTTTGACGGGCGAGGTAGGAACCGGCAAGACGACCATGCTCGAGTGCTTACGGGACTACCTGGAATCCCAGTACATCGAGTTCGCGTTTCTGTTCAATTCCCGGATCAATGTCGAGCAGTTCTTTGAAATGATCGCGTACGATTTGAACTTGTCGTGCCCGAGAACGTCGAAGACCGAAGTATTGTTCGCGCTGAACCAGTTGCTGGTGGAGCAGGCGCAAGAGGGCCGCACGGTGGTGCTGATCGTGGACGAGGCACACAACCTGGAGTGGGAAGTCCTCGAAGAGATCCGGCTGCTGGGGAATCTTGAGAATCGGAACGGGAAGCTGCTGCAGATTATTTTGTCGGGACAGCCGGAGTTGGACCGGAAGCTGGATGCTCCGAACCTGCGGCAGTTGAAGCAGCGCGTGGTACTGCGGTGCACGCTAGAGCCGTTCAGCCTGCGCGAAGCGGTGGAGTACATGGAATCGCGGCTGGAGAAGGCCGGGATGCCGAACCAGGAAGTGTTCTCCGAGGAGTTGATGGCGGAGATCCACCTTCGGGCGCAAGGAATTCCGCGCGTGATTAACGCGATCTGCGACAACCTGCTGCTTACGGCCTTCGCGATGGAAGGCAAGATCTGCAACAAGGAAATGCTGGACGAGGTCTGCAAGGACATGCGTCTGGAATGGCCGGGGAGCCGGCGGCTGCGGTCGCGGATCCCGGAAGAGACGTTCGAGCGCGAGCGGACTCCGTACAAGGTCTAGCTTCACAAGGTCGAGCTTCACAAGATCTAGCTTTGCGGGGCGCGCCCGGCACTTGATGTGCGGCGGCGAGCCTTGACATCAAATCTTCCCAAGCGCATCATTGATGTGAATGCGCACCACGCTCAATCTAGATCAGGATGTTTTCGAAAAGGCGAAATCCTATGCGGCGGGAAGATCCCTGCCGCTGGGGACGGCGGTTTCGGAATTGATTCGGCGCGGGTTGAGCGCGAGGCGCTCGACACGGGTGGTCCATGGGCTGCACCTTGTCGACTTGCCGCCCGATTCGCCGAAGGTCACGAGTCAACGAGTCCGCGCACTGGAGGCGGAAGACACTGAGTGACGGGCTACCTTCTCGATGTGAATATCCTGGTGGCTTTGCTTTGGCCGGCGCATGAAGCGCACCACGCGGCGCTCAAGTGGTTTGAGCGAACCGGCGCGAAGGGTTGGGCAACTTGTAGCGTTACGCAGGCGGGGTTTGTGCGCATCGTTTCAAATCCGGCTTTCACGAGGGATGCACTGTCTCCGCAGCAAGCGATGGAACTGCTGCAAGTGAACACGAAACACCCGGGGCATCGGTTCTGGAAAGACGAAGCCGGATTTCTCACGGTGGCGGCGCCGTTTGCCGATCGGATTGTCGGACACCGGCAGGTTACCGATGCGTTTCTTCTGGGATTGGCGCTGCGGCACAGAGCGAAGGTGGCGACGCTGGATCGCGGCATGTTGGGGTTGGTGCCCGAGGGGATGCCTGAGCGTCCGCTGGAGATCGTCAGTTGACGTTTTACTTCAATTCAATCTGAATTTCGAGTGCGGTGCGGTCCGCGATGTTCTCGGTTTGGTGCTGCATGAAATCGCGCCAGGCGATGTCGCCGGGGTGGCGCGGGTTGTCGACTGCTTTGCCGTCGGCGAGGACCATGGTGGTGTGCAGCTCCGTGATGTAGACCACGACGTAGTGCGGGTGCTGGTGCAGGGGGCTTTGGAGGTGCGGCTCCAGGATGGTGTGGATCACGCGGACTCTGGCGTTTTCGAAGGAGACCATGTGATGCTGGGGGTCCAGCTTGACGGGGTCGAGAGTGACGTTGGGTTGGGGTTGGTTGGCGGGAGGCGGCTTGAGTTCGGTTACGACGTACTCGATGGGTTGGTTGGTGGGATTGGTTTCCGCGTATTTGCCAGCCTTGCGCCAGGAGACATCGCCGGGTTTGTGGCGGGTATCGGTAAGGTAGACGATTACGGAATCGGCGAGCGGACGGGGCGGGAGTTTTTCGTGAGGGGCTAGTTTAATGCGGGAGACCCGGACCCAGGAATTTTCGAGCTCGGGTGGGGTTTGGGCGGAGGCTAGGGCGGCGAGAACGAGAAAGAGCGCGAGTCGCATCCCTACATCGCGACGCGGGTGCCGTCTTCGACATTGACCGGCGGGTTGTAGTGCAGGAAGCGGCCGCAGGATTCGCAGTACATTAACTGATCGCCGCGGCGGAGGTCCTGGAAGAACTGGGGGCGCAGGGTGATCTGGCAGGCGGAGCAGCGTCCACCGATAACTTCGGCGGCTACGGAGGAGCCGTGGTGTTTCTTCTTGAGGCGCTCGTAGGCGGAGAGGGCCGTGGGGGAGAGTTTCGCGGCGGCTTCCTTGCGCTCGGCTTGGACTTGCGCGAGCTGGGCCTGGTCGACGGCGGTGCGATCGCGGGCTTGCTTGGTTTCGGAGTCCACCTGCTGCTTCTCGGCTTTGAGCGCGGCTTCGGCTTTTTTGACGTTGGCGTCGAGGGATTCGGACTCCGTCATGAGCTCAAGGATGCGGTCCTCGGAGGTGCGGATTTCCTTCTCGATGTATTCGATCTCGTGCTGGAAAGCACGGTACTGCTCATTGGTTTTCGCGCCCAGCATCTGGTCGCGCAGCTTGGAAATCTTCTGCTGGTGGACCTGGATGTCGCCTTCGATTTTTTTCCGGTCTTTCTGATTTCCGGTCAGGGCTGCCTTATCGGCTTCGAGCTTGCGGAGATGCGAATCGAGGGCCTTCTCAATGGCGGCGACGTGTTTGGGGAGAGTGGCGATTTCCTTCTCGAGCGCGGCGGCACGCTGATCAAGAGATTGAAGCTGAATCACCAGGGGAGTATCCGGATGCATTGGAGCGTCCTTGATTTTAGCACGCGCGGCGCGTCATGCTTGATGCATGCATCAATTCGATCAAATGCCCCCGGTGCCGCTGACCCTGGAAGGCGCGAGCGTCTTGCACCAGATGGTGAAACTGCGCTGGCCTGCGTGGCGCGCACTGGACTCCGCGACTCGGGCGGAAATCGTGGAGCAGGCCGCGGGAATGCTGGCCGCTCTCGAAGAACAACACAGCGCCGTGTTCGGGCTGCTGGGACACAAGGGCGATTTGATGCTGGTGCACTTCCGGCCGTCGTTCGACGAACTGGGCGAAGTGCAGCAGAAGCTGACGAAACTGCGGCTGTGGGATTACCTGGAGCAGACATCGTCGTATTTGTCGGTGGTGGAGCTGGGATTGTACGAATCGACCGCGAAAGTGTATGGGACGCTGGCGGACAAGGGGCTGACTCCGCATTCTTCGGAGTGGAACGCGGAGATTGAGGAGACGCTGGCGCGGCAGAGGCAGGCGATGCATCCTCGATTGTTTCCGGAGATTCCGGCGGCGAAGTACGCTTGCTTTTATCCGATGGACCGAAGGCGCGGCGAGCAGAAGAACTGGTATCAAGTGCCGATGGAAGACCGGCAGTTGATGATGCAGCAGCATGGGGCGATCGGGCGGCGGTATGCGGGGACGGTGAAACAGATTATCAGCGGGTCGATCGGGTTTGACGATTGGGAGTGGGGCGTGGATCTGTTCGCGGACGATCCGCTGGTGTTTAAGAAGCTCATTTACGAGATGCGGTTCGATGAGGTGAGCGCGATTTATGCGTTGTTCGGAACGTTCTATGTGGGACGGCGGATGGAGCGGGAGCATTTGGTGAAGTATTTGAGCGTTTGAATGACGTCGGAAGGCCGCTCCATTACTGTCGCGGTTCGGTTTGGGGTGCTATTTCACACTTCTCCCGCCCTCGCCGATAAGATCCCCGGAGAGGTAGCGGCATGAACGTTTCTTCCATCGCCAATCTGGTGGCGCCCGTTGGCGCGCCCACAGAACCCGCCCCTGCTCATCATCTGACAGAGGATCAGCGTACGCTGATCCATGCGGTCAAGGCCGTAAATGCCTCAGAGATGCTCGGGCAAGATAACGAACTAACCTTTGTCTTCGAGCGCGGCTCCCACCGCACTGTCGCCCGCATCGTCAATAAGCAAACCCGGGAAGTCGTGAAGCAGATTCCCGCTGAATATGTGCTGCGGATGGCCGAAGAGATGAAAAGAGGCTAAGGCACATTCCGCATGACAAATATCTATGACACATACCTCGAAGCAGAGGTCCTGGGCGCCGACCCGATAAAGCTGGTGCACATGCTTTATCGCGGTGCCGGCGAGGCCGTAGCGGCCGCGCGCCGCCACCTCGCCGCCGGCGACATCCGCCAGCGCTCCCGCCAGATCACCAAAGTCTGGGAGATCCTCTTCGAACTCTCGCGATCCCTCGACCACGAACGCGGAGCCGACATCAGCCGCCGTCTCAGCGAACTCTACACTTACATGCAGCGCCGCCTGCTCGAAGCCAACGCCCAGCAATCCGACGCGCCGCTCGCCGAAGTGGAATCCCTGCTCGCGACTCTCTCCGAAGCCTGGGCCAGCGCAAATTTCCCCGCGCCGCCGCCCGCAGAAGTCGAAGCCTACGAACCCCTGAGCTGCGTCTATTAACGCTGCGTCTAACAACGCCACGACCGTTCGCGCTTACTAACGCCGCGACAATTCGCGTTTACGAACGCCGCCATAATTCGCGCTTACAACGCCGCGACCGTTCGCGCTTACTTTGCCGCGACAATTCGCGTCACTTCGCGTCCTCGATTCGCATTACCGAGCCGCGACAGTAATGGAGCGGCCTTCCCCACCCTTCAAAACAACCCCGCCCCCCGCTCCAAACGCAACAGGGCTTCCTTCACCGGGAGCCCTCCCCCGAACCCCGTCAATTTCCCATTCGACCCAATCACCCGGTGGCACGGAATCACAATCGGAATCGGATTCCTTCCATTCGCCGCCCCCACCGCCCGCGAAGCCTTCGGATTCCCCACTCTCCTCGCCAACTCCCCATAGGAAATCGTCTTACCGTAAGGAATCCCCTGCAACTTCCGCCAAACCGTCTTTTGAAACTCCGTCCCGTCCGGCGACAACGGCAAATCAAACTCCGTCCGCTTCCCCGCGAAGTACTCCCGCAGTTGCCTCGCCGCTTCACCCACCGCCCCGCTCATCGATTCCTCCCACCCCGCCTCCGCCCTCGCCGCCTTCCCCTTCTCCGCAAACAGAATGTGCCGGACCGCCTCACGATCCCCCGCCAACACCAGCGGCCCAATCGGCGACTCCACCACGCAATAGTTCACGCCCTCATCCTCCCCTTCGCGACCGCATTCGCGACCACCGCCTGACCCAGCGAAATCCCCCCATCATTCGGAGGCACCCGAGCATGCAGAAACACCTCAAATCCATCCCGCCGCAGCAGCCCCACCACCCTCTCCAGCAACGTGGAATTCTGAAACGACCCTCCACTCAAACAAACCCGCGACAACCCATCGCTCTTCCGCACCCGCCGGCAGGACTCCGCAATCGCCTCCGCCACCGTATTGTGAAACCGCCCCGCGATCTCCCCCACCGTCCCCCGATCCCGCACCATCTCCCGCACCATCCCCCGAAAATCGATCACCCCCTCGACAATCTCAAACGGATAAGCCCCCTCCACCCCCGCCTCCACACAGTTCTCCAACTCAATCGCCGCCTGCCCCTCGTAAGTGATCTCCGTCCGCACCCCCAACACCGCCGACACCGCATCGAACAGCCGACCGCACGACGAAGTCTCCACCGTATTCACGCGCCTCTCGATCATCGCCGCCACCGTCCGCAGCTTCCTCTCCGCCACCTCCCGCAGCATCGGCACATCCAGCCCCCAAGCCTCCTCGCCGAACGCATCCAGCAAATAACTCAACCCCATCCTCCAAGGCTCCCGAACCCCCGCATCGCCCCCCGCTAGGGCGACATACCGAAAATGCCCCCGCCTCTCAAACCCCGAGTAATCGCACACCAAAACTTCCCCGCCCCAAATCTTCCCATCCGTCCCATACCCCGTCCCATCCATCGCGACGCCGATCGCCCGCCCCGCCAGCCGATTCTCCGCCATGCAACTCGCGATATGCGCGAAGTGATGCTGCACGCCCACCAGTTCCACGCCCCGCATCGCCAGCGCCATCTGCGTACTCAAATACCCCGGATGCAAATCGTACGCCACCACCTCCGGCTCCACGCGAAAGAACCTCTTCATGTGCCCCAGCGTCTCTTCGAAAAACGTCCGAGTCTCCAGGTTCTCCAAATCCCCAATATGCTGGCTCAAAATCGCATAATGCCCCGCCGTCAAACAGAACGTGCTCTTCAACTCCCCGCCCATCGCGAGAATCGGCCGCAACGCCACACCTAAGTCCACCGGATGCGGCGCGTACCCGCGCGATCTACGCAGCACTCTATCCCGCCCCTCAAAAACCCGCACTATCGAATCATCCACGCGAGTCTGAATCTTCCGGTCATGCAGCAAAAAATAATCACACAGCGGATGCAGCCGAGGCCCCACCTCCTCATCGCGGCTCGCAATCGGCTCCTCACTCAAATTCCCGCTCGTCATCACCAGAGCCAGAAACTCGTCACGATCCTCGAACAACAAATGATGCAGCGGAGTATACGGCAGCATCACCCCCACCGTCCGATTTCCCGGGGCGATTTCCAGAGACACCACCTCGCCCGAAACCCCCGTCCCCTCTCTCCGACGCACGATCACAATAGGGCGCCGCGGCCCCAGCAGCGCTCTCCGCTCCGCCTCCGTCAACCAACAAAACTTCTCCGCCGCCTCCACGTCCCGAGCCATCAGAGCGAACGGCTTCCCACTCCTCCGCTTCCTCTCGCGCAGCAGCCTCACCGCCCCGTCGTTCGAAGCATCGCAAGCGAGATGAAACCCGCCGAGCCCCTTGATCGCGACAATCCTCCCCTCAAGCAGCAACTCTTTCACACGCCCCAGCGCCCGATCCCCCCGCTCCAGCACTCGCTCGCGATCCCACAAAACGAGTTCTGGCCCGCACTCCGCACAAGCATTCGGCTGCGCATGAAACCGCCGATTCCCCGGATCCTCATACTCCGCCCGGCAAGCCGCGCACATCTCGAACTCCCCCATCGTCGTCGCCGGACGATCGTAAGGAACGTCGCGAATAATCGAATACCGAGGCCCGCAATTCGTGCAATTCGTAAACGGATACCGGTATCGGCGATTCTTCGGATCCGTAAAATCCGCGCAACACTCCGCACAAGTCGCAATGTCCGGAGGCACCAGCGCAAACGCATGCTCGCCGCCTTCGCGCCCCCCGCCTTCTTGAGCCACGCCCACTTGAGCCAAACTATGACGAATGACGAAAGCCTCGTCCCCCGAAGCCTCCATTTCACTCACCACCAGATCGTCGATCTGCGCCAGCGCCGGAGGATGCGAAACAAATTCCTCCAGAAATGTCCTGACCCCCTCAGGCGATCCCTCTACCTCCACCGTCACACCTGAGCTCGAATTTAAGACGTATCCACTAAGCCCCAACCCGCGCGCCAGATTATAAACCCACGGCCGGAATCCCACCCCCTGCACAATCCCATGCACGTCCAATTTTTTTCTCACCACACTCGCGCCCTCGAAAGTAGCGTGATCCCGCGCCCCACGTGCGGCATTTGCCCCACGCGTCCTCTCGAACTCTTCCTTCATCTCTCCGCCATTTCGCACGAACCAGCTTATAGCACGATAAGCGCGCCCCTTTTTCCCCACAACACCGTCTTTGGCAGCCCACCTGCTTTCTCACGGTCGGCAAAGTCGACCCGATAAGAAAAACGGAAAGTAGTTAAATCCAAAAGGAGGCTGCCCATGTCCAGCGGCTCTCGTTCTTTCACCTCGACCTACGACGTTCTCAAACGTCACGGAGTAGATCGAAGAACCTTCCTCAAGTTCTGTACCGCCACCGCCGCCACGCTGGGCCTGGAGGCCACCATGGTGCCCAAGGTCGTCGCGGCCATGACCAACAAACCGCGCATTCCCGTGCTCTGGCTCCACGGCCTCGAATGCACCTGCTGTAGCGAATCGTTCATCCGCTCCTCTCACCCCATCGCGCAGGATGTCGTCCTCAACATGATCTCGCTCGATTACGACGACACTCTGCAAGCCGCCGCCGGTTTCCAGGTCGAAGACATCCGCAAGAAGATCATGAAGGATTATCCCGGCCAATACGTCCTCGCCGTCGAAGGCAACGCCCCGGTCAAGGACAACGGAGTCTACTGCACCGTCGGCGGCGAAAGCTTCCTCAATATCCTTAAGGAAACCGCCGCTGGAGCCAAAGCCATCATCTCCTGGGGCTCCTGCGCCTCCGTCGGCTGCGTCCAGAACGCTCACCCCAATCCCACCGGAGCCGAACCCGTCCACAAACTGATCTCCGGCAAACCCATCATCAACGTCCCCGGCTGCCCCCCCGTCGCCGAAGTCATGACCGGAGTCCTGACCTACCTCCTGACCTTCGACAAGCTCCCCGAGCTCGACCGCGTAGGCCGCCCGAAAATGTTCTACTCCCAGCGCTTGCACGACAAATGCTACCGCCGCCCGTTTTTTGACGCCGGCCAGTTTGTCGAAGCCTGGGACGACGAAGGAGCCCGCAAAGGCTGGTGCCTCTATAAGATGGGCTGCCGCGGACCCTCCACCTATAACTCCTGCTCAACCATCGGCTGGAACTGCGGCACCGGCTGGCCCGTCCGCGCCGGACACGGCTGTATTGGCTGTAGTGAAGAGAATTTCTGGGATAACGGCAACTTCTATGAGAGGCTCCCGAATATTCCCATGCCTGGAATCGAATCGACCGCGGATCAAATCGGCGGCGCCCTCGGCCTGGTCTCCCTGGTTGGGGTAGGTGCGCACGCCGTCACCATGGCCGCTCGCCGAGCCGCGAAGAAAGACGAACCCGAAGTCTCAACCGACGCCGCACTTGAACCTGAAAAGGAGAATTAAGCCATGGCAGCTCGTGTCGTAGTAGATCCGGTCACACGCATCGAAGGACACCTCCGCGTGGAGGCGATGCTGGACGACAACAAAATCATCCACGATGCCATGTCCAGCGGCACCATGTGGCGCGGCATCGAAGTGATCGTCCAGAATCGCGACCCGCGCACCGTCTGGGCCTTCGCCGAACGCATCTGCGGAGTCTGCACCACCGTCCACGCCCTTGCCTCCGTCCGCAGCGTCGAAAACGCCGTCGGCATCACCGTGCCCACCAACGCGGAGATCATTCGCAACATCATGTTCCTCACGCAGTACGTGCAGGATCACGTGGTGCACTTCTATCATCTCCACGCGCTCGATTGGGTCGATATCGTCTCCGCCCTCAAAGCCGACCCCGCCGCGACCTCCACCCTGGCGCAGGCCGTCTCGCCCTCCTGGGGCATCTCCTCCACCGGCTATTTCAAGGACACCCAGGCCACCATCAAGAAGTTCGTGGACTCCGGCCAGCTCGGCATTTTCCAAAATGCTTACTGGGGACATCCCGCCTACAAGCTTCCTCCCGAAGCGAACCTCATGGCGGTCGCCCATTATCTCGAAGCCCTCAAGTGGCAAAAAGAGATCGTCAAGATCCACACCATCTTCGGCGGCAAGAACCCGCACCCGAACTACCTGGTCGGAGGCGTCGCCGCCGCCATCAACATGGAAGGCGACGCGGCCATTAACATGGAGCGTCTCAATCAGGTCCGCTCCCTCATCCAGGACGCCATCGGCATCGTCGAGAATCTCTATGTCCCGGACCTCCTCGCCATCGCCTCCTTCTATCCCGAATGGACCAAATACGGCGGCGGACTCGGCAACTTCATGGTCTACGGCGACGTCCCGCAGAACGGCCTCGGCGATCCGTCCAAGTTCCGTTTCCCCGGCGGCGTCGTTCTGAACAAGAACCTCTCCGAAATCCTCCCCGTCGATCTCGCCGACGCCGCGCAGGTCACCGAGGAGATCTCGCACTCCTGGTACAAGTACCCCGAGGGCAAACCTGCCCTCCATCCCTGGGAAGGCGTCACCGAAGCGAACTACACCGGCCCTCAGCCTCCCTACCAGAACCTCGATGAAAAAGGTCAATATACCTGGCTCAAAGCCCCGCGCTGGCGCGGACACGCTGTCGAAGTCGGACCCCTGGCCCGCATGATCGTCGGCTTCGCCAGCGGCAGGCCCGAGTTCAAGGAAGTCGTCACCGAAGCCCTCGGCAAACTCAAGGTCGGACCCGAGGCTCTCTTCTCCACTCTCGGCCGCACCGCCGCCCGAGGCCTCGAATCGCGCCTCGCCGTGCACTGGCTCATGGATGAGTACGATCGTCTCATCGCCAATATCAAATCCGGCGACACCGCCACCGCCGACACCTCCAAGTGGGATCCCAAGACCTGGCCCGCCGATTGTAAAGGGTTCGGCTTCACCGAAGCCCCCCGCGGCGCCCTGTGCCACTGGATTCACATTAAGGACGCCAAGACCGCGAACTATCAAATCGTCGTCCCGTCCACCTGGAACGCCTCGCCGCGCGACGCGCAAGGGCAGCATGGAGCCTACGAAGCCGCGCTCATCGGCACGCCCATGGCGGACCCCACGCGTCCCGTGGAAATTCTCCGCACCATTCATTCCTTCGACCCGTGCCTGGCCTGCGCCTCGCACGTCCTCGATTCGAAAGGCCGCAAGCTCGCCGAAGTAACGGTGCGCTAGGAGGTTCATCATGGCCACACAAGCACCCCCGGAAGCCCCCGCCGTCCTCGGCAAGAAGCGCCGCGAACTCCAGTACGGTCGCAAGTACGTCTGGCAGGTTCCCATCCGCCTCACCCACTGGACCTTCGCCCTTTCCATCCCCATCCTGATGATCACCGGCCTGCTGATCGCGCGCCCGCAGCTCTCGCCCTCCGGCGAAGCCTACCGCAATTTCTGGATGGGCCGTATCCGCGAGATCCACTTCATCACCGCCTACGCGCTCACCGTCGCCATCGCCCTGCGAGCTTACTGGTTCTTCGTAGGCAACAACTACGCCCGCAGCGGCTTCCCGCTCTTCTGGCGATTGGATTGGTGGAAAGCCGTCCTGCATCAAATGGTCGAGTATCTTCACCTCGAGCGAGGCCACGTCCATCTCGGCCACAACTCTCTCGCCGGAGCCTCCTACGCCGGCTTCCTCGGCATGAGCTGCTTTGAAGCCTTAACCGGTTTCGCCCTCTTCAGCGAAGTTAACCACGGCGGATTCTGGGACCGCATGACCGGCTGGATCATCCCTCTTCTCGGCGGCTCCTACCAGACCCATTTCTGGCACCACGCCGCCGCCTGGGGCATCGTGATCTTCGTCCTCTTCCACGTCTATATCGTTCTCTACGACGCCGTCCTCTACAAAGACGGACTCGTGGATGCCATGTTCTCCGGATTCAAGTTCTATGAGAAAGGCGACCTTGACAGTGACAAATGGGTCAGCTGAAACGCGACCTCAAGTGTTGGTTCTGGGCCTCGGCAACCTCCTGCTCACCGATGACGGACTCGGCCTCCGCCTCCTCGAAGAGTTAGCCTCGCTCAAGTCCCGTCACTGGGGCGATCAAGTTGAGTTCGTCGATGGCGGAACCCAAGGCCTCGCGCTCATGTCGGAGCTCGCGGGCCGCCGCGCGGTCGTCATCCTCGATGCAGTCGGCGCCGGAGCGGACCCCGGTACGGTCCACCTCCTCCAGTCCTCCGAAGCCGGAGCGCTTGACTTTAGTGCAAGCGCCTCCGGCGCCGGCTCTTTTCATTCCGATTCCGCCCACGAAAGCAACGCCCGCGAACTCATCGCTACCTCCGCCCTTCTCGGCGACGCCCCCGCTCACCTCTACGTCGTCGGCATCGAGCCCCATGAAGTCAAAACCGGCATCGGCCTCACCACTCCCGTCGAAGCCGCGATCCCCCAGGCCGTCACCCGAGCCGCCGGAGTGGTCGAAGAATTGCTTTCCTGTTCATAAAGAAAAGCCGTACGCATAAGGAGCGAATCAATGTGTCTGGCCGTCCCCGGTCAAATACTCGAAACCACTGACATCGGCGCTTCCCGCATCGGAAACGTCCGCTTCGGCGGTGTCACCCGCCAGGCCTTTCTCGATTTCGTCCCCGAAGCCCAAGTGGGCGACTTCGTCATGGTCCACGTAGGCTTCGCTATCAGCCGCGTCGATGCCGAAGAAGCCGCTCGGACTTATCAGCTCCTCGAAAACCTAGGCTTCCTCGAAGAAGAAGGTCTCGGGAAATCGGCCCCCGCACCGGAGCCGGCCCCATGAAATACCTCGACGAATACCGCGATCCCGCCATCGCCCGAGCCCTCGCCGATAAAATCGCCGCCCGCGTCACCCAGCCCTGGGTGCTCATGGAAATCTGCGGCGGCCAAACCCACACGCTGATGCGTTACGGCATCGACGAACTGGTCCCCGGCATCGAGCTGGTCCACGGCCCCGGCTGCCCCGTCTGCGTCACGCCGCTCGAAATCATCGACAAAGCCATCGCCATCGCCTCCTGCCCCGAGGTCATCTTCGTCTCCTACGGCGACATGCTCCGCGTCCCCGGCTCCGAGACCGATCTCTTCCAGGTCCGGGCCAACGGTGGCGACGTCCGCATCGCCTATTCCCCCATGGAGGCCCTCAAGCTTGCGCGAGAAAACCCAACCCGCCAGGTCGTCTTCTTCGGAGTAGGCTTCGAAACCACCGCCCCCGCCAACGCCATGGCCGCCTACCAGGCCCACCGCGAAGGACTCAAAAACTTCTCGATGCTCACCTCCCACGTCCTGGTCCCGCCCGCCATCCGTCTCCTGCTCAACTCGCCGGCCAACCGGGTCCAAGGCTTCATCGCCCCCGGCCACGTCTGCACCATCCAAGGCACTCGAGAATACGAAGACCTCGTCAACCAATTCCGAGTCCCCATGGTCGTCGGCGGCTTCGAACCCATCGATCTCTTAGAAGCCATCTCGATGCTGGTCGACCAACTCGAAGACGGCCGAGCCGAAGTAGAGAACCAATACGTCCGCTCCGTAAACCGCGACGGCAATCAGCCCGCCCAGCGCATCGTCCAGGAAGTCTTCGAAGTGGCCGATCGCAAGTGGCGCGGCATCGGAGAAATCGGCGAGAGCGGCTACCGCCTCCGTCCCGAATACGCCGCCTACGACGCCGAACGCCTCTTCGGCGTCAGCGGAGTCACCGCCGACGAACCCAAAGAGTGCATCAGCGCCCAAGTCCTACAAGGCCTGAAGAAACCCACCGACTGCCCCGCGTTCGGCGCCCGCTGCACCCCGGCCAACCCCCTGGGAGCCCCCATGGTCTCCACCGAAGGCGCCTGCGCCGCGTATTACCAATACCGCCGCCACACCTTAGTCCCGCTGGAAAAACCCGCACCGTCGAAGAAATCCGCGCCACTCGACACTCGCGCCCACCCCGACACTCGCGCCCAACTCGACAACCGCGCCCAACTCGACGCTCGCGCACCAGTCCACACTCGCGCCCCACTCGACAACCCCGCGCGACCGGACAAACCGAGCCGCGACAGTAATGGAGCGGCCTTCCCCCTCGCAGCTCACCAGGTGACTGAATGACAACCCCCTTCACTCTCCACTGCCCCCTCCCCCTCGCCGCCAAGGACAAAATCCTCCTGGGCCACGGCAGCGGAGGCACCCTCTCCGCCGACCTCCTCCGCACCCTCATCCTCCCGGCGTTCGCCAACCCGATCCTCTCCCGCCTCGACGACCAGGCGATCCTGAAAATCAACGACACCCGTCTCGCCTTCACCACCGACTCCTTCGTCGTAAAGCCCCTCTTCTTCAAAGGCGGAGACATCGGCTCCCTGGCCGTCCACGGCACCGTCAACGACCTCGCCATGGGCGGAGCCAAACCCCTCTACCTCAGCGTCGCCCTCATCCTGGAAGAAGGCCTCCCGCTCGACACACTCCAGCGCGTCATCAACTCCCTCAGCCAAGCCGCCCGCTCCGCCGGAGTTCAAATCGTCACCGGCGACACCAAAGTAGTCGAGCGCGGCAGCGCCGACGGACTCTTCATCAACACCACCGGCATCGGCCTCGTCCCCAGCCATGTTCACCTCAGCGCCTCCGCCGCCCGCCCCGGCGACAAAATTCTGCTCAGCGGCTCCCTGGGCGACCACGGCATCGCCATCCTCGCCGAGCGCGAAGGCCTCGAGTTCGACAGCGAGATCCAAAGCGACTCCGCCGCCCTCCACACCCTCGTCGAAGCCGTGCTCGATACCAGCTTGAATCAGAACGGCCCCGCCATCCGCTGCCTCCGCGATCCCACCCGGGGCGGCCTCGCGAGCTCCCTCAACGAAATCGCCGAGCAATCCCAAGTCAGCATGGAGCTCGACGAAACCGCTATCCCCATCCGCGAAGAAGTCCGCGGAGCCTGCGAAATGCTAGGCCTCGACCCTCTCTACGTCGCCAATGAAGGCAAACTCGTAGCCATCGTCGACGCCGAGGCCGCCCACGAAATCCTCGCCGCCATGCGCCGCCAT
Organism: Bryobacteraceae bacterium; assembly: GCA_036498815.1. GTDB lineage: Bacteria > Acidobacteriota > Terriglobia > Bryobacterales > Bryobacteraceae > Palsa-187. The sequence goes on from DASYET010000018.1 coordinate 94,315, forward strand.
CCCCTGGGCCGCGACTCTCAAATCATCGGCACCGTAGGCGGCTCCGCCAGCGGCTCCCTCGCCGGACTCGTCACCATGCGCACCCCCTTCGGCACCACCAGAATCGTCAGCATGCTCACTGGAGATCAACTCCCCCGCATCTGCTAACAGAGGCCGCTATGCACGAAATGGGAATCGCTCAATCGACACTAGACGCCGTCCGCAAGGAAGCCGCCCTCCGCCCCGGCTACCGCGTCGCGAAAATCGTAGTGCGCCTCGGCGATCTCTCCGGCGTCGACACCGAATCCCTCAGCTTCTGCTTCGACGCCCTGGTCCAAGGCACCGACCTCGACCCGCTCGAGCTCGTCCTCGATCAAGTCAAAGGCGACGCCCTGGACCTCGCCTATCTGGAATTGGAAGAAATACAGGAAGGAACCGCAAATGGAAACCACCCGAGTCTCGTTGGAGAAGAAAGTTCTCAGTGAGAACGACCGTATCGCCGCCACTCTTCGCGACCAGCTCCACCAGCGCGGCATCCTGTGCCTGAACTTGATCAGCTCGCCCGGCTCCGGGAAAACCTCGCTCCTCGAATGCACCCTCGCCGGCTTCCACCCCGCCACCCGTGTCGGAGTCCTCACCGGCGACATCCAGACCGATAACGACGCCCGCCGTCTCGCCCGCTACGGCTTCCCCGTGCAGCAAATCACCACCGCCGGATGTTGCCACCTCGATGCCCGCATGATCGAAAAATCCCTCAAGCTTTGGAACCTCGATGAGCTCGACCTCCTGCTCATCGAAAACGTCGGCAACTTAGTCTGCCCCGCCAGCTACGACCTCGGCGAGGAAGCCAAAATCGTCGTGCTCAGCGTCACCGAAGGCGAGGACAAGCCCCTCAAATATCCCGCCACCTTCCACCGCGCCCGAGCCGTCATCATCAACAAGATCGACCTGCTCCCCTACGTCCCCTTCGACCTCGAACTCGCCAAACGCAACGTCCGCGCCGTGAACCCCGACGCCGAAATCTTAGAAACTTCCTGCACCACCGCCGCCGGCCTGGCCCCCTGGCGCGAGTGGCTCCAACAAGCCCAAGCTCAAGCGAACACCCGCCAACCCGCCGCCGTCTAGCCCCGCCTCCACCTCCGCGGCCTTCCTCCGTTGGTCCAAACCGAACCGCGACAGTAATGGAGCGGCCTGCCGACCCGTTCCCTACAACTCCAACTTCCCCCGATACATCATTTCCTTCAACGAAAACTTCGCCTTAATCTCCAGCGGACCCATCCGCGTCGTAAACGTAATCTCCTTGTTCCCCGCCTTGATCGGCTCCAGCCGCGAAAAATAGAAAAAGTCCCCGCCCTTGCCCGGCTCCACATGATCCAGGTAAATCGGACTCTCCCCCTTCCGCTCCAGCCTCGTCGATTCGCGCATCATCACACTGCGCTGCGTCCGCGCCGCCGCATCGTCGTCCCCCGCCCCGCCCAAATCCGGCAGATCCCCGATCAACGCCACGATGTAAAACCGCCCCGCATCGTCATTCCGCGACCGCGCCGCCGACCACACCGGCCGCGCCGACTCCCACCGCGCCACCGCATGAAAACTCCCCGGATTCGAATCCGTCGGAGCCGTCCCCTTCGCTCCGCCCCGCCCGTTCACCCGCGGACTCCGGTTATTGCCGAACGGATCCGGCCGCGGCAGCCCCACCGCCTCACCCCCTCCCGCAAAAAACGAAATGTGCGCCGCCGCCGCCCAGGGCGACCGGTTCAGCATCTCCTCCACCTCCGCCGGCGTCCAGTCCTTTGGATCGCGCTCCTCCCAAAACGGCTTTCCCGCCGCCCTCACAACCGCGGGCAATCCCGCCACCGCCAACATCGCCCCACGCCGAGTAATCATCATCTGTTTCGACGGCCCCCCGCCCTCCAGCGTTACACCCGCACTCCCCTAACCGCTCCCGCCCGATGCAGCCCCAAGCGTAAGCGCGGGGACACCTCCCCCCAACTTCGCGCTACTATGGAAGCTTCCGGCAAACCGGGCAAGGTGAGTGATCCATGGCTCTAGCGATCCTGCTAGCCGTTTTACTGTTCGTCGTACTCTTAATCGCGTTCTTCATTTTCCCGCCGACAAAATGGGTGAAAATGATGGATAAAAAAGATAAAAGTGACCACATTCGTTAGATTTCTCCATAATTCCACCCCCACCTACGGGACTCTCGACAACGGCATCGTCACGGCTCTCGAAGGCGATCTCTTCCACCACCGCCCCACCGCCGCCACCCACGCCCTAGCCGGCGTCCGCCTGCTCGCCCCCTGCGTCCCGCACCAGGTCATCGCCGTAGGCCGCAATTACAAGAGCCATCTCCAAGGCCCCACCAAGCTCCCCGAACCCACGCGCCCCGAAATCTTCTTCAAGCCCATCACCTGCATCCAGGACCCCGGCGGACCCATCGTAGTGCCGCCCGATTCCACGGACCTCCACTATGAAGGCGAACTCGTCCTGGTCATCGGCAAACACCTGCGCCACGCCTCGCTCGACCAAGCCCGCGATGCCATCTTCGGAGTCACCTGTGGCAACGACCTCAGCGAGCGCAACTGGCAGCGCGGCGCCGATAAAGACGTCCAATGGTGGCGAGCCAAAGGCTGCGACACCTTCGGTCCCCTCGGCCCCGTAATCGTAACCGGCCTCGACTACAGCAACCTCCGCCTGCAAACCCGCGTCAACGGAAAAGTAGTCCAAGACCAAAGCACCGCCGACCTGATCTTCGATTGCCCCACCGTAGTCTCCTTCATCAGCCGCTACATGACCCTGGAGCCCGGCGATGTAATCTACACCGGCACCCCCGGTCAAACCAGCGCCATGAAACCCGGAGACGTAGTCGAAGTAGAAATCGAAGGAATCGGCACCCTGACCAACCCGTTAGTAGCCGAATAACCTCTTTCTTCCATCGGGCGGCCCTACCTCCACCGCCCCAACTCCCTCTCCATCTCCCCCCGCAACTCCGCCGGAGCCCCCTCCGCCACCTTCGCCACCGCCCCCTCAATCCCCGCCACCGTCCCATCCCCCACCACCCGACCCGCCCCCGGCACCAATTCCCGATAAACCTCCAGCGCCTTCCTCAACTTCGCCACCGCCGCCTCCCCCGCCCCATTCCGGCTCAGCGTCTCCCCCACATCGAAATTACACTCCGCCACCAGCCTCTTCGACTCCGCCCCTGCCCCGAGCCCCTCCGCCGCCTGCAGCGCCCGGCTAAAACTCGACAGCGCCGCCAACCGATCCCCCGCCGCAATCTGCGCGAACCCGACCCTCCGAGTAGCCTCCACCAATCCCTCTTGCACCCGCGCATTCTTCGGATCCGCGCGCAGCGCCGTCTCGAACTCCTTCAGCGCCTCCGCCCCTTGTCCCAACTTCACCAGCGCCCATCCCAACTCCCCCCGCAACTCCCCTCGATCCGGATGCGCAGCCAAAAACCCCCGAGCCTCCTCCGTCGCCTTGCGATACTCCGCCCGGCCCTTCTCCGCATCGCCCGCCTCATACAAATCCCCCAGCGCCAGATGCGCGCCGATCAACTCCGGCTCCATCGCCACCTCGCGTTGCTCCAACTCTCGCAGCAACTCCCGATCGCGCCGGCCATGGATCACTGACATCGCTGTCGCTCCCAGCAGCAGCCCCATTGCCACCGTCATCGCCGTAGCCACCGCGGCATTGCGCCGCAAAAACTTGCTCGTCCGGTACCCGAACGTATCGCTCCGGGCCGTAACCGGACGCCCCTCCAAATATCGCCGAATATCTTCGGAAAATTGCTCCACCGAAGCGTAACGCCGCACCGGCTCCTTCCGCAGAGCCTTCAGAATAATCACATCCAAATCGCCCGCCAGCTTCTTCTTCAGCCTCTTCCGAGCCTTATCCCGAGTCTCCGAAGTCACCGCCAGTTGCTGCGTAGCCTGCGGAATCGCCGACTGTGCATCCGTCAACACCACGCTGCTCGGCCGCAGCGGCTCGAAATCGCAAATCGCCTGCTGCAACTCCAGCCGCGACCTCGACTGCGGACCATAAGGAAACTTCCCCGTCAGCAATTTGTACAACAGCACGCCCAGCGAATAAACGTCCGTAGCCGTAGTAATCGAATCCCCGCGAACCTGCTCGGGACTCGCATAATCCAGCGTCATCGGCCGCATCTCCGGCCGCGTCTCCGCCGCCGCCAGCGTCGAAAACTCGCTCCGAATCAGCTTCGCGATCCCGAAGTCCAGCAGCTTCGCCCCGCCATCCGCCGTCACCAGAATATTGCTCGCTTTAATATCCCGATGCACCACCAGATTGGAATGCGCGTACTGCACCGCCGCGCAAACATGCCGGAATAATTTCAACCGGTCGCTGATCGGAATCTGCTTGCTCTCGCAATACTGGTCGATGGGCTTCCCCTCCACGTACTCCATCACCAGATACGGCAGCCCCTCCGGCGTCGACCCTCCGTCGATCAGCCGCGCGATGTTCGGATGATCCAGACCCGCCAGCACTTGGCGCTCGAGCTTGAAACGTTGCAGGATCTCCGTCGTATCCATGCCGCGCTTCACCATCTTCACCGCGACCTTCCGCTCATACTCGTGATCGAACCGCGAGGCCAGCCATACCGACCCCATCCCGCCCCGCCCGATTCTCTTCTCTAATTGATAAGGACCCACGCGAGGAATGCGTGGAAATTCGCCCGAAGCGTCCATCGTCGCCAGCGCGATCCCAATGTCCGCCGCTGGCGTGTTCAAAAACTCTGACTCTTCGTGGCTCTGAAGAAGACTCTCTACCTCGCGCCGCAACTCCTCGTCGCGCACGCAAGTCACCCGGAGATACGCCGCCCGATCCTGCGCCGGTCTCTCGACCGCGCCATCAAAGATCTGACGAATCTGCGCCCATCGCTCGGGTGTCAGGCGACCCTCCCGTGATCTCCCGGTGCAGATAAGCGCGCGCCGAGCTCCAACCCCGCTTCACCGTCGCCGGAGAAACGCCCATCACCTCCGCGGTCTGCTCCACCGAAAGTCCGCCGAAGAACCGCAGCTCCACCAGCCGCGCCTGCTGCGCATCCAGGCCGCCCAGATTCGTCAGCGCCGCATCCAGAGCGATCATGTCCACCGGAGCCTGCTCGCAGATCGCCATCGTATCCTCGAGCATCACCTTCTGCCCCGCGCCCCCGCGCCGCGCCGCCCGATGCTTCCGCGCATAGTCCAAAAGGATCCGCCGCATCTGCGTCGCCGCCACCGCCAGAAAATGCCCGCGGCTCTCCATCGGCGCCCTCTGATCCACCAGCTTGATGTAAGCCTCGTGCACCAGAGCCGTAGGTTGAAGCGTATGCTCCCCCCGCTCGCGTCGGAAGTAAGACCTCGCCAGCCGGTGGAGCTCGTCATAAACCAGCGGAAGCAGCTGGTTCATAGCCTCCTTCTCACCGCGCCCAATCTCTCCGAGCAATCGTGTTACTTCACCTGTGTCATCCATCCAGCACCCTGTTGCGGATTATATCGTGACGCGGGCACTCGTGCCTGCCGCATCGAGACGAGTCTAGACGCGGCGTCCCCCGTTTGCCCAAACCCCCACCTCGTTCCGCCCCCCACCTTGCGCCGCCCGCCTCACACCCCGTTACCGAGCCGCGACAGCAATGGAGCGGCCTTCCCCTCTGCTCAATAAATGCTAAACTATCCCCACTTCCCCTAATTCGAGGACCGATTTATGCCCCTATTCGACCCCAACTCCTCCACTCTTTCGCTCCCCAACGCGCGCCTCCTGGCGCACGCCGCCGCCACCGCCTATAAAACCCCCGACACCTGCCGCCAGTGGGCCGCCGACAACAACTTCCCCGATTCCTTCACTTTCTTCTCCAATACCAGCCCACGCACCGACACCAACGGCTTCCTCGCCCAGAACGACCAGTCTCTCGTCATCGCCTTCCGCGGCACCGACCCCCACAAACCCATCGATTGGTTCATCGACTTCAACGCCCTCCAGGAGCACGGCGACTTCCCCGAAGCCCGAGTCCACAAAGGTTTCGAGGACGCCCTAAACTCCGTCTGGCCCCAAATCACCCCCGCCCTCACTGCCCGCGGAAACCGCACCGTCTGGATCACCGGCCACAGCCTCGGCGGAGCGCTCGCCGAACTCGCCGCCGCCAAATCCGCCCTGATCGCCAACGTCCCCGTGCAAGGTATCTATACCTTCGGCCAACCCCGAGTAGGCGATGAAGCCTTCTCCCGCCGCACCCAGGAAGCCCTCGGCACCCGAGCCTTCCGCTTCATCAACAACCGCGACATCGTCCCCCGAGTCCCGCTCTTCGGCATGGGCTACCGCCACTACGCCAACGAAATCTTTTTCGACAACGACGCCCAAGAGGACCGCCCCAGCGCGCTGGAAACCCTCCTGGCCGCCATCCGCCTGGCCATCTTCGCGCTAGATCTAAACCTGGCCGAAGAACTCCTATCCCTGGGAAAAGCTCTCCTCACCGACAATCAAGCAGTAGCCAAGCGCGAGGAGCAACTCCTCGGCAACCCCAGACTCCGCCTGGCCGCCGGAATCGCCAACATCACCGACCACGACATGGCCACCGGCTACATCCCCCGCCTGGGCGCGTAGTCTCCCTACCGAATCACCAACCCAACCGGCAAACTACAAACCTTCACCGCCGCGCTATACGCCCCGCAAACATAAACCTCCGTATTCATCGCCCCCAAATCCGGAGGAATCACCAGATTCACCTGCTGCACGCCCGGCAGCCCCGGAGCCTCGCCCGCATAATACGGCACCGCAATATCCCGGTCCGCAATGTGCGCCGTAATCACTCCCGGCCCCGACATCCCCGTCCCCCAAATCGCGATAATCGACCCCGCCGGCGCGCCGCTCCCCGCCCCATTCACCGTCCCGTCCTGATTCAGAATCCCGCCCGCGAAAATCCCCGGCTCAAATGGCGCGACCCCCACCGTCTGCGGAGTCCCGCCAACCCCATCCACCGTCACCACCATCACCGTCGAATTTTTCAGCGGCAGCGTCAGCGGCACCAGCACATTGATCTGCGTAGCGTTGCTAAATAAAATCTGCCCCGGTAGCCCGTCGAACGTCACCAGGACATTCGCACCCGCGAAATTACTGCCGATCACCGTCGAGATCGATCCCGGCACCACCGGCACCGGCAAGAAGCTAGCCCCATTCTCGACGCTAGTCACCACCGGAGCCGGAGGCAGCACCGGAGCCGGCGTCACCGAAAACACCACCGGCACCGTCTGCGTCACCGCCGCCCCGCCGCTCGCCCCGCCCGTGCTCACCGTGATCGTCGCCGAATAAACTCCCGATGCCAGTCCGCCCGTAGCCGCGAACACCCGCACCGAAGTATTGTTAAACCCCGCATAAGCGTCCAGCGTCAGCCACCCCGCGGCCGCTCCGTTATACGTCACCGAAGTCGCCCAAAACAGTTTCCCCGCCCCGTCGTTGTGAATCGTGAAGTATCCCTGCTGCGTCGTCCCCGACCCCGCCTGCGAAACAAACTTCAGCGGCGTCGTATCCACATCCAACTGGGGAGCCCTCGCCGCGCAGTCCGTCACAATCGTGCAATCCGACAGCGGCACCACCGGAGCAAACCGCGGCACCGCCTCCGTCGTCGAAGCCGTCCCCACCGTCGACGATGGCGCAAGAAACACCGTCTCCGTCACCGCCGTGCTCACCCGTGACCCGTCCGGCAGCAATCCCAGAAACGTAGGAAACTGCGCCGACTCGATCGCGAACGGATTCGCATCCACCACTTCATACACCGCGTACGCGACTCCATTCACCACTGTGAGCTCGCTCACCGAATTGAACGCCGTAGTCCCCAGCCCCACCTGAAACACAGGCGACCCGCCGCCGTTCCCCGTAGAATCCGCCGCCGACACTCTCGCGAGCAATAACGACCCGTTCGCCGACGGCGAATAAACCCCGCCCGATGCCGCAGGCCCGTAGTCCCCTCCCGCGGTCGGCTGCACCGCATCCGACCCCGCGATCAAATCCGGCACAAACAACCGCGCATCGCTCGGCAGCCCCGAATACGTCACCAGGATCCGCTCCCCCGTCGCGCCGCCCGTATTATCCAGCGACGTCCGAGGCCCGAACGCATCCGCGATCCCCTCCGTCACCCGAGTCGTCGCGAACGCCGTCCCCGCCGCCAGCAGACTCGCGAAATCCAAAGTGTCCGGCAGCGGCGATCCAAATTGCGAGCACACCAGCGCCCCCGAGGAACTCGTGTACAGCCCGCGCTCCGGACGCCCCACAATCGTCTGGCTCACCGTCAGCAGCAGCCCCGCCGCGTTCACTCCCAGCGACGCAATGATCGGAGCATCCAGCGGAACCGGCCTCGCATTCACCCGGATCCCCGCAATCCGCAGCGCCGCCGTGCCCTGCGCCGAAAATCCCACCACCACGCCGTTGAACACCAAACTGTTCGGACCCGTCAACTGCGGCTGCACCAGCACCGGCTGCGGCCCCCCTCCACTGTCCACCGTGAACACGATCCCCGTCAGCGTATTCCCGCTCGAAACATTATTGGTAATGTTCGTATTCATCGCGACCGTGAAATTCGCCGCCAGCGTCGCATTCGCCGTCCCGGAGCACTGATAAACAATGTCCCCCGTCCGCTCCGTCAGGCCCTCCGCCCGAACCAGCGGAGGCACCGCGCTCGTCACACAAAAGTTGGATTGCGCCGCAGCCAATCCCGCACAGAGAAAAAGGAGGAAAACCGAATACTTCATAAAGAGAGAAAACTTCCTATGGGTGGGACGCGGACCACCACCATCCTACAACGCTCCGTGCAAGCTTCACAAAGCCTCACCTAAAACCCGAGCACCGCCCGCACCCCCAACCCCACCTCCGCCCGCCTCCCCCTCCACACCGCCAGCGCCACTGCGAACACCAAATCGTCGTGCTCGCCCCCGCCGCCCTCCGCGTCCATCTTTTCCAACTCCCGCACCAGCCGCCCCGACTCCCTCAGCCCCCGGCAAATCTTCAACTCCCCGGCCTCCAGCGCCACCTCGATCCCCGCAGCAAATCCCCTCGCGGGACCCTCCACCGCTCCCCCTGCCCCGCCGCCCTCTCGCCTCCAGTAATCGTCACCGCCGTCATCTTCCCCACCATCCCCGCAGCCCTCAACAGATCCACCACCGGAGCCCCCACCCCCGTCGCATCGACCACCAGCCGAGCCCCGCCCGCCAGCCTCGCATCCCCCATCACCCCGCAAACCCGCTCCACCACCCGAGGATAAGGAGTCCCCAACTCCATCCTCTCCAGATGCATCACCGTCAACTCCCTCCCCGACTTCTCCACCACCGCCAGAGCCGTAAAATCCCTCCGCTGCCCCAAATCCAACCCCACGTAAAACATCGTCTATAACCCCACCGGCTCCCGCTCCACCTCTCTCCGAAACCAATTCCGCCCATTTTCGACAAACTCGCATAAATATTCCTGTTCAAACCAGGTATTTCCCATCTGCGCCCGTTCCTCTTCCAGAAACTCCCTCGAAATCCGCCCGCACTCCGCCGCCTGCACCGTCACCCGCTCCCACTCCTCGCCGCCTCATCGATCACCATCAGCGACACCGCCGAAAACCCGCGTACCGTCCCCTCCGTCCCCGGCAGACCCACAATCCTTGACCCGTTCGGCAGCAACAAGCTCAACGAATTCTTCCCATCCCCCCGAACCTGCGTCCCCATCCCCTCCACTTTGCTCAAGAACTCCCCACTCTGCCTCTCCGTAGGACTAGCGACAACCACCAGACTCCCGGCCTGCGTGTGCGCTCTGTGGATCGCCTTAATGCCCGCCACAGTCGACTTCCCCCACTGCCGGCAACAATTCAAAATCCCCCGCTTAGCCCGGCTCCGTAGAACTTCCGCCTGCCGCTCATCCGGCACAAACCCCAACTTCCCGGCAGCAAACTCCAAAACCCCCATCGCCTCGACACCAATCCGCCGGTCCTCTCCAGTCCGCTGATCCACCCAACACCCCGCCCACACTGCGCCGCGCCCGCAACCATCGCGCCCCCGATCACCACTTCCCCACCGTTTCTGAGCCGCGACAGTAATGGAGCGGCCTGCCGACGGCCCCCCACCGCTCACCTCAACCCCGCCACCACCCGCCACCCATTCCTCAACTTCTCGCCGCCCGCCACTTCGCCGCCGCGATCCCTCCGCAACGCCACCTCAACATCCACACTCCCCTGCAAAACCTCGCCCTCCCACCGAATCCCGAGCGAATCAACCCCCGCCTTACACCGAGGCATCCGAACCTCCGCCCGGCCGTTCTTAGAAACCAAATGCCCCAGCACATCCATAAAAGCCTCCCGCCTGCAGCATCCCCCGCGCCTCCAAGATCCGGTCCACGCCAAACCTCCAACCACCGAAAAAACAAGGAAATAAAAATTGCTCAAAGGTGGGACATGATTTAGCTTGTCCTCCGCGTAATGAAGTACCATTGGAGAGGAATCGACCCGAATGGCGGAGCACACCTACACCGTGCTATTCGAGCCCGCCGAAGAAGGCGGCTTCGTCGTGACGTGTCCAGCCCTACCAGGTCTGGTTACAGAAGGCGACACGCTGGAAGAAGCCCGAGCAATGGCCAGCGATGCCATCCGCGGCTACATCGAGAGCCTGCAAAAGGATCATCTCCCGATCCCTTCAGACAAGGCCCCGGTGAAAGAAGAGATCAGCGTCCTACTGTCAGAATCCGCATGAGCCGCAGACTTCCCGGGCTCAAACCCAGGGAGGTACTAATGGCACTAGCAACGAGCAGGCTTCCAGATCCATCACGTCAGTGGCAGCCATTACATCTTGAAGCACCAGGAAGAACCGCACCGGCGCGTGACCCTGCCGTGGCACAACCGCGACCTGAAACGCAGGACGCTTGCGTCAATCGTCGAACAGGCCGGCTATACGCAAGAGGAGTTCTTGGATTTTCTCTGAGGCAGAAGTTTTGGAATCCTCAGTGATGACTTGGATGAAATAATCGAGGCAGGTCATACTCAATCCAGATGTCGTGCGCCTTCAAGAAGCCATCAAGCTGGTAAGCAGTCTCAATCCCCAGCAGCCTTCGCAGCTCCGGCTTCGTAATCCGGTCTTGCCGGTAAGCCCACGCCGCCATCAGTTCCAGAGCTTCCCGCGAAAGATCGTGACCGCTAGCCATAAGGCGCGGAGCCAGGTCATCGGGAATTTGAACCGTCACATTCATCGCTCTGTTCTTCAACTCTATCTGCTCGACGGATGGCCTGCCCTGCTAGCCTTTCATAGCAGGCAACATGGTAAACTCCAACCATGGAAACCATAGCAACCAGCGTACGCATAACCGCAACGGCCAACGCTCTGCTATCCGCCCTCGCGGGCAAAACCGGCAAGCCCAAAGCGCAAATAGTGGAAGAAGCCCTCCGCCAATGGGAAGACAAAATGTTCTGGATGGAAGTGCAGCAAGCCTTCGCCTCCACTCCCGAATCGCCCGAACTCCGCGCCGAACGCGAACTCTGGGACCGCACGGTCTCCGACGGCCTGACACCCGCCAAACCCAAAGCCGCGAAATCGAAAAGGAAGAAATGAAGCGAGGCGAGATCTACTGGTGCGACCTGGAACCCCGCCGAGGCCATGAACAAGGCGCCCGCCGACCCGTAATCATCATCTCCGCTGACCCCTACAACGCCAGCCAGTCGCCCCTGATCGGAGTCGTCCCCTTAACCTCAGCCGCGGCCAAGAACCCGGTACACGTAAGGCTCACCCAAGAAGAGACGGGAATGGACACAGACTCCGTCGCCCTAACCGACCACGCCCGCTTCCTGGACCGAACCCGTCTCCACCCAACCCCCGCCGGCCGCCTCACGCCCGAAGCCCAATTGAAACTGGACCGAAATTTGGCCAGAGTAATGGGTCTCTAAGGCTCCGTGACGTAGGCACCTCATCAACGAGCAAAGTAGCGAAACCGCTCTTTACTGGAGCTTGGCGCGGAAGCTATTCCGAACTTTATCGTCCCTGTACTTTTCAATCTCCGCGATGCTGACGGGGTGAGCACACTTCTCGTGCTTGAGCCAACCAGAAGAAGACATTCCCGATGTCCCGCCGGAGGATGGTCGCGGCTTCGCGGTGGATCAGGATGTTCATATCGAGAAGCACCCGCATGGGTTTCAGCGTTGGGCCTTACCAGAACATTCTACCCAAATTATGTTTTTCGCGTTTAACCGCGGTACGATCGAGTCGTGGAAGGTGTGGTTGATAATTACGTCTCGCTTCAGGGTCCCGAGATCGGCGTTTGTATCTACTGTGGAGAGCGTAAAGCGCCCTTGGGGACCGAGCACGCTGTCCCCTATGGGCTGAACGGGCCGTGGACATTGCACCGCGCAAGCTGCGAGCCCTGCGCTAAGATTACGTCACGCTTCGAGCATGACGTGATGCGATCACTCTGGCCTGACGTGCGCACCGCGCTCGCCATGCAAAGTCGCCGCAAGGACATACGTGCCGCCACCCTGCCCTTGGTCGTCCAGCGTAATGGCATGCGAGAAACGATTCAGGTGCCACGCACGCAATGCCCGATCTACCTCCCGACGCCGCTCTTTCCGCCACCCAGCATCTTGTGGAGTCAGAACCCGGTACGTGGCGTGTTCACAAGTCTCGGGGTGAAGCACCTCTGCGGACCCACGTTCGAAGAAGTGAGCAAGACATACCCTGGTGCTGAATTCGTCGGGATGCACCTCAACTTCGGACCGGAGTTGTTCGCGCGGACGCTTGCCAAGATCGGGTATTGCGCTGCAGTAGCCACTGTTGGCATCGGCGCGTTCACGACTACGGCCATGCGGGATATCATCATCGGGGCCGATGAGCGCATCGGTCATTGGGTGGGCTCATGGTGGAAACAACCCATCAACGGGACCGGCGGGGGCCTCCATGAAATCAGAGTCATGCTCAGCCAACCAAACAACTGCGTGCACGCCTTCATTCGACTCTTCGCGCAGTTCGGTGCGCCAGAGTACCATGTCATCATCGGTCCAGCCGACCGCGCCTACATTGCATCCACGAATTGGCCGGCGAAATGGGCTGCCAAGAACCCCATCGAGATCTAGCGACATCCCCCACTCCAAAATTCACCTCTTCGGAAATGATCGCTCGATTCTGCGTTGGGAGTAGGAAGAAAAGAGGGGCGCTCATCCGCAGTTAACATATGCGGCAACAACCGTCACAGGCGCAGGACCCCGCACCACAGGCCGGTCTCCGTCACGTCCGATCGCGATCCCTGTTAATCCCTCGAAATGCCCTTGCCGGATTCGAATCCACGGTGCTTACACTTTCCTTGAGGTCCATCCGTTCGATCAAGCCATTGGCGACAGTGTACACGTGCCAAACCTCACTATCCGAAAGAACCTCGCCTTGGAGGTTCTTGACCAACTGGTGCACCCGAACCTCTGTTCTACCTCGCGCGTCCTCGATCAGCTCAATCGGCTCTACGTGAGGATCGAATTCGCCCCACTGACGAGTCCAGTACGAGCGGATTCCTTCTTTACCGACCACCCGGCCACCCTCCGAAGCCTTGGGCCAGCTGACCGTCTCACTCATCAGCGCCAGCGCGCCGTCAATGTCTCTCTGGTTGAAGGCAGCATAAGCCTTGGCGATCAAAGTCCCGTTGTCTGCCATAGTTTCCTCCATCGTACTTTATGCTTGCCGGTAGAGAGTCCCGCCGCGCCTGCCGAACGCATTCACCACTCATCCCCGAACTCTATCTCCCCTCCCCTCAACCCCTTCCCACTTTCCCTCCTCGCATCGCGCGAACCCTCCTCATACCCTAATCGCATCATGGCAACCGAACGTCAAATTCTCGCCAACCGGGCCAACGCCCTCAAATCCACCGGACCCCGCACCGGGGCCGGTAAGCAGCGCTCCTCTCAGAACGCCGCCGTCCACTCCCTCGTCTCCACCACCGTGCTCCTCAAGGGCGAATCGCTCCACCGCTTCAATGAGCTCGCCTCCGCCCTCGTCCTCCAGTTCTCGCCTCGCAACTCCGCCGAGTCTTTCCTGGTCCACACCCTCCTGGTCCAAACAATGATCGCCGCCCGCTGGCGACTCCTTCGCCTCTGGGGCATGCAAACCGCGGGCTTCCAGCTCGAAATGGCCCGCACCGCCGAATTCCACCCCGGCCTCGGCGCGGGAGCCCCCCTCGCCGCCGTCACCTCCCAATCCCTCGCGGACCACTCCCGCGCCCTCGCCCTCCAGCACCGTCTGGAAGTCTCTTATTTCCGCGAATTCAACCAGGCCCTCTCCCAGCTCCAGAAATTGCGCGCTCGCCCGGACTCCTCCGGCCCTGATCCCGATATCCAACTCGACACAGAAACCTGGGAGCCCGAAATTCGAATCGAAGCCAATGCCCCGCCCCCGTCGCCGCGCGCATCGGACTCGGAATGAATCGCTTACAGAGGAAAATTCCGCGAATGATGAAAAGAAAAATGGAGCCACTTTTGGCTTTTAAGCCAATCCCCGCTCGTCGGTGCGGAGATCCAGAGCCGGGACTCCCCCACCCCACCCGCCCCCGAGCCATAATATCCCCATGCCCCTCCGCGCCTCGCTCTTCTTAATAGCCTGCCTCGCCCACGCCCAGGACTTCGCCGGCAACCCGCCCCACCCCAAGCCCGCCTTCCCCCGCCAGACCAATGCCCCGAAGCCCGCCAAACCCTCGCCCGCCGTCTCCATCGAAACCATCACCACCCGCCTCAACTCGCCCTTCGCCCTCGCCTTTCTCCCTGACGGAAACTTCCTCGTCACCGAAAGTGCCGGCGCCCTGCGCATCGTCCGCCCCGACGGAGTCGTCTTCGCCCCCCTCGCCGGACTCCCCGACGTCAAAGCCGTCGCCGCCGAAGGACTCCACGACGTCCTCCTCGATCCCGACTTCGCCCGCAACCGCACCATCTACTTCAACTATTTCGCCCCACCCCCCGGCGAACCCGCGGGCATCTGGCCCACCGAATTCTTCTATGACAAAGTCTGGTCCACCCCCATCCCCCAGCGCCGCACCATGAACATCGGCACCGAGCGCACCGCCAGCGCGAAGCTCAGCGCCGACAACCGCGCCCTCACCGACGTCACCATCCTCGCCGAAGGAGTCGAGCGCCGCATCGTCCTCGCCCCCGATGGAAAACTCCTCATCACCGGAGCCGACCAGTTCCGCTATTACGAAACCGACTACGATGGCGATGAGCACGACTTCACCGACAACCCCGACCTCCGCCGCAACTACTCCGGCCGCGTCCTCCGCATCAATCGCGACGGCTCCATCCCTTCCGATAATCCCTGGCTCGCCCGCGCCACCGTCCCCGCCGCCCTCTACGCCCACGGCCTCCGCGACCCCGAAGGAGCCGCCATCAACCCCGCCACCGGCGAACTCTGGGTCACCGACCACGGCCCGCAAGGCGGCGACGAGATCAACATCATCCGCGCCGGAAAAGACTACGGCTGGCCGGATGTCTCCTACGGCACTCAGTACGACGCCCGCCGCACCGACGGCCGCAAGAACGTCCCCGTCGGCAATGGAAAAGCCTCCATGCCCGGCGTCGAAGAGCCCGCCTATTGGTGGATCCCCGACATCGCCCCCTCCGGCATGATGTTCTACACCGGCAACCTCTTCCCCGACTGGCGCGGCAACCTCTTCGTCGGAGGCCTCGAAGCCCGAGCCCTGGTACGCCTCGTGCTCGATAAAAATGAAGTAGTAGCCGAGGAGCGCCTCTTGCTCGATCAAAAGCAAAGCATCCGCGACATCCGCCAGGGCCCCGACGGAGCCGTCTATCTCCTAACCCGCAGCGGAAGCCTCCTCAAACTAACCCCGAAAAAATAACCATATGAACCTCTTCAAAAAACCACCCACATCAGCCCACTTAATCGGAGCCGCCGCCGTAGGCCTCGCCATCGGAGCCACCGCCATCGGCGCGCTCGCCATCGGAGCCCTGGCCATCGGCCGCCTAGGCATCCGCAGCGCAAGAATCGACAAACTCAGCATCGGAGAACTCACCGTAGACAAGCTCATCCTAAATGAGCCCCAGCCCTACCGCGAGTGACGCCCCCCACGGTCGCGAAACCGAGCCGCGACAGCCATGGAGCGGTACTCCACCGCCCGGTCTCTCACCGGAGCGCGGGTAGCCAAGCCGGCATCCTGCATGCCGGAATACGAAACCCGCACAGTGCCAAGTTCGAGATATCCGATTGACATTTTCATTTACCTGTAGTACTATCCTCCAAGCGTTGATCAGGGTGGTCTTTAGGCATACTCAGATTCTTATATATAGCGGCCTTGTAGCTCATATCCTCCAAAGGGGCCCCGTCCAATGCGTGTTCGAGTTCTATTAGCACTAAGTGTTTTGTTTTCCGGCCTGGCAGCGTTTGCCCAAGTCGGCAATGGAGTAATCACCGGTACCGTAACCGACCCGGCGGGTGCCGTGGTCGCGGGTGCGTCCGTCGAAGCGAAGAACACGGCGACAGGAGTTGTCTTTCCGGCGGTCACCACCACCACCGGCAACTACACCATCCCGGAACTGCCCGTAGGCGTCTATAGCATCACCGTAACGGTCAAAGGATTCAAGAGCTATACCCACACGAACCTCGCCCTCGGCGGTGCGCAGACACTCCGCGAAGACGTCCCTCTTGCGGTCGGAAACACGGCCGAGCAAGTCACCGTCACCGCCGAAGCGACGCTGCTCAAAACCGAAACCGGCGACCTCGCGCACAACATCACACTGAACCAGATCGATGAGCTCCCGCTCATGGGCATCGGCGGCGCCAACTCCGGCACCTCCGGCTACCGCAACTGGGACAACATCTTCTTGACCATTCCCGGCACCGTGAACTACTCCGGCGCGAATTCCCTCGGTCTAAACGTCAACGGCCTCACCCTCCAATCCAACATCGTGGAAGGCCAGGAAGCCACTACGCGCGTCCTCGGCCAAGGCGGCACCGGGCAGTATTATCAGCTCGGCCAGATGGGTGTGGACGCGATTCAGGAAATGTCGGTGCAGACCAGTAACTACGCCGCTGAGTTCGGCACCGCCAGTTCCGTCGTGATCAACACCACCATGAAGTCCGGCACCAATCAGTATCACGGCACCGGCTATGACTATTTTGTCAATGAGGATCTCAACGCCGGCAACCCCTTCAGCACCACGGGCTGCGTTCAGGGACTCACCGCCGGTACGTCCGCCTGCGCCCCCCAGGGCGGCAGCGGAGGCAAGTTCCGTCCCCGAAACCGCCGCAACGATTTCGGCGGAACCCTGGGCGGCCCGGTGTACATCCCCAAGATCTACAACGGCCGCAACAAGACTTTCTGGTTCTTCAACTATGAGCAGTATCTCGAAACCACCTTCTACGCCTTCGGCAACACCGTCCCCACGCCCGATTACCTCAAGGGCGACTTCTCCAAGATCTCGCCGAACGGGAATTGCAGCCTCTGCTCCACGTACGGAATTCAGACCGCCGCGCTCGGCACCCCGACCGTCCAGAAGGACGCCCTGGGCAACCTGATGTACGCCAACGAAATCTACGATCCCCTCACGCGAGGCGTCGTCTCCTCCACCGGCTTGGGATACGCCAGTCCGTTCCCGGGCAACGTCATCCCCGCGAACCGCTTCTCGGCGCTCTCGCTCAAGTTTCAATCCCTGTTTCCCGCCGCGCAGAACGCCAACCTCACCACCAACGCCAGCGCGAACATCGGCGGCCAGCGCTACTCCGTGATTCCTTCCATCAAGATCGATCACAATATCGATACCAAGGACAAGCTGTCGTTCTTCTACTCGGAAAACAACACCGAGAGCCAGATCTCCTCCCCGCTCGGCAACGCCGACGGACTTCCTCTCGAGATCGGCGCCTACCGCGGCACCTTCATTCCGACGTACACCTACCGTCTGAACTATGACCGCACTCTAACCCCGACCCTCCTCTTGCACTTGGGCGCGGGCTACATCTACACCAGCTTCGACGACCACGCGGCGTTCCTCAAATTCGATCCGACCCAGTTCGGACTCACCGGTTTCCTGCACGCCCGTCAGTTCCCCAGTGTTACGGGCATGAGTAGCACTCTCAACACTTACGGAGGCATGCAAAACATCGGAACCTCCGGGCAAATCCAATCCACCACTCTCGAAGAGAAGCCAACGTATAACGCGAACCTGACCTGGGTCAAGGGCAAGCACACTTATAAATTTGGCGGCTCCTTGGTCGAGGAAGCAACCGCCCCCACGGCTTATTCCGGCGTGACGCTCGCCACCGGCACGAACGCCACCTCGCAACCCTTCACGCCGACGCAAGCGTTTAACGGCTTTACCACCGGCTTCGGCTACGCCAGCTTCCTGCTGGGCGATTATCAAAGCGTCGCGCAGACAGCCCAGACGGACCCCCGAAATCACGACATGAATTGGGCCTTCTTCGCCCAGGATTCCTGGAAGGTCACGCGCAAACTTACCCTCGATTATGGCCTGCGCTGGGATCTCTACGGCGTCGAGACCGAGCAGTACGGACGCTTAGGGCAATTCGATATGACGTTGCCCAACGCCAATGCCGGCGGCCACCCGGGAGCCACCATCTACGCGAGCACCTGCAACTGCGCCTTCTACCAGCCTGCTTACAAGCTCGCCTTCGGGCCCCGCATCGGCGCGGCCTATCAGCTCAACAGCAAAACCGTCCTCCGCGGCGGATGGGGCTTCACCTACGCTCTCACCGAAAATCTCGCCGGAGGCAGCGTCAGCACCAATGGCGCCTACACCCTGCCGGTCGGCATCAACCAGTTCGTGAATGACACGGCCTCCGGCTTCATCCCGCAACCGGCATGGCCCGTCACCGATCCGAATCGCTATCCCATCATCGGCACAACGGCACCCGCGCCCAGCATGCCGGACGCCAATCAGAACCGTCCGCCCCGCGTCAACCAGTTCAGCTTCGGCATTCAGCGCGAAATCACCCGCAATTTCATCCTCGAAGCTGAGTATGTCGGCAACCGCGCCGCTTGGCTCAGCCAGGCTTGCATCTTCGGCTGCAACGGTAACGGCGAATTGACGCACGTCTCCGCGGCGACCTACGCCAAATTCGGCCTGTACCCCTATCCGGGAACCGGCCCGGCGGGATATAACTTTGCGCCGACAGGAATCAGCTGTCAGGCTGGCAACGATTGCGCCCGCGCCATCCTCGGCCAGCAACTCGGCACCGCTGCCGTGAAGCAAGTACTGGCCTCCGCCGGGATCACGCAACCTCTTCCCTATTCCGGCTACTCCACCAATAACACCTTGGCGAGTATCATCGGCAGGCCCTTCCCGCAGTTCGGCGCGATTGGCGCGGGGTCCACGGTGACGGGCGGTTCCAAGTACGATTCTTTGCAGATCAAGGCCACCAAGCGCTTCTCCCACGGCCTTCAGGCCAGCGGCTTCTTTACCTGGGCCCAGGGCTTCAACACCGCCGTCCGTCAGGATTACTTCAATCCCGACAGCACGCAGAATACCCTCATGGCCATCCCGCCGCGCGTCTTGAACTTCAACTTCACCTACACCACTCCGAAGTCGCGCTTCTTCGACAACATGAAGATCATGAACACCCTGATCAAGGACTGGCAGATCAGCGGCTTCGCGAACTATCAAAGCGGAGGCTTCCTCGCCATCCCGGGCACCCCCAACGCCGAGTTCCTGCCCACGCAGGACACCTACATCAAAGGCCAGCCCCTCTACCTGAAGGACATCAACGGCCAGATCAACCCGTATAGCGATGTCATCCTGAACCCGGCCGCCTGGGCCGCATGTCCGGTCAATACCAACTGCGGCAACTCCGGCAACGACTTCCTCAAGAACTTCCGTGGCCGCCGCCGCCCGTCTGAAAACGCCAACATCGGCCGCAACTTCCGCGTCGGCAAAGAAGGGCGATACAACCTCCAGGTCCGAGGAGAGTTCGTCAACATCTTTAACCGAACCCTGTTCCCGGGCGTCAGCACCGCCAGCCCGCAGAACCCCGTCACCAAGAACGCCCTCGGCATTCAGACGGGCGGCTTCGGCACCATCGCGGCCTACCAGGCGCCCGGCACCTCCACCATCTTCACTGGCCGCACCGGCACGGTGATCATGCGCCTCTCGTTCTAACCACGAACACGTAACCTAACCAAGGCGGCGGTCCAACCCGGACCGCCGCCTTTTCTCTTTTCCCCCGCCCTATGCTATCCTCACCACCATGCGAGTGGCTCTCTTCGCTCTCTGCATCGGACTCCCCCTCGGCGTAGCCTCCGCCCAGATCGCCATCTATCCCCGAGGCATCGTCAATGCCGCCACCTCCGCGCCCGGCGGACTCCCCAACGGCTCCATCGCCCTCGGCTCCTTCTTCAGCATCTACGGAAACCTGCTCGGCCCCGCTCAATCCTCCAAGGCCCAGTCCTTCCCGCTCTCCACCACCCTCGCCAACGTCTCCATCACCGTCGGACAAGGCACCGCCGCCGTCAAAGCGTTCCCCTACTACGTCAGCGCCGGACTCATCGATGCGATCCTGCCCTCCAACGCGCCCACCGGACTTCAACCCGTCACCGTCACTTATAACGGAACCACCTCCGCCGTCTCGCCCGTCAACATCGTACCCGTCTCCTTCAATTTCTTCGCCTTCAGCGGAGCCGGCTTCGGCACCGCCGCCGCCGAGAACATCGACGCAGCCGGAGCCTACACCTTCAACTCCCCGCAAGCCTCCGCCAAGCCCGGCCAGATCGTCGTCGCCTACGGAACGGGACTCGGAGCCATCACCACCCCGGACTCCCAAGCCGCCCCCGGCAACGCGCCCTCCACCCCGATCCAGCTCTTCGTCGGAGGCGTCCCCACTCCCGTAGCCTACAGTGGACGCGCCCCTGGCGGAGCCGGTGAGGACCAGGTCAACTTCACCATCCCCACCAACGCCCCCACCGGATGCTGGGTCCCCCTCTACGCCGTAGCCAACGGAATCACCAGCAACGTCGTCACGCTCTCTATCGCCCCCAACGGCGGAGCCTGCTCCGACCCCGCGAACCCTCTCGCCCAGCCCTTCATCACCGGGAAGAAACTCGGCACCCTCCTGCTCCTCCACACCGACACCCTGGAGGACCTCGCCGTCGAAACCCCCGTCAGCGTCCAGAACGATCTCCTCATCGCCGACTTCGCCAACACCCAGCAACCCACCCCGTGGCCCTACGCGCCTCTGCTCTCGCAGCCTCCGCCCGGCTCCTGCACCGTCATCCAACAATCCGGCGACGTCTTCACAAAGTTCGCGGCCTCGCTCAACCCCGAAAACCCACTCGGAGTCTCCCCCAGCTTCACCGTCACCGGACCCTCCGGCGCCACCCAAGCCTCGCTTCCCGCCGGCGCGACCATCCCGGCATTCCTCCTAGGCTCCGCCGCCCCCGCGCTTGGCACCCTGCCGAACCAGTTGCTCCTGTCCCCCGGAAACTACACCATCTCCGCCCCCGCCGCCGGATCCGTCGGCGCGATCCAAGCTTCCGTAACCATGCCCGCATCCTTCTCCTGGACCAACCGCGCCACTCTCTCCCTCATCAACCGCGCGACCCCGCTCACCCTCAACTGGACCGGACTCGGCGCAACCCAATACATGGCGATCTTCGGCGGCGATGTCGATCTCCCCACCAACTCCTCCGCCGCCTTCTACTGCCTCGCCCCCGCCGGAGCCTCCAGCTTCACCGTCCCCTCGCAAATCCTCGCGGCCATCCCCGCCAGCCACGCCCACGAGTTCAAATTCAGAGCCGCCCTCTACCTCTGGACCACCCCCATCGCCAACGGCTCCCCGCTCCAGGTCCAGGGAATCGACAACGCCTACGCCATCCCGGCCTACGCCCTGGGCAAGACGGTGATCTTCCAATAAAGCCATGCGACGCTCCCTCACTTCAGCCCTCCTGCTCGCCGCCGGCTTCTGTGCTTCGCTCCACGCGCAAACCGCCTTCGGCAATTGGCTCTCCGCCTACAACTCGACGCTCCAGTCCTATGCCGCGAAACCCGGCATCCCGAATATCTATAGCTTCACCGTCCTGGCGGGCAACAACCTCGTCCCCATGTACTTCGATACGGACGCCCGAGCCTTCTCGGCCAGCGTCATCCCCACGCCCGGCCTTTGCACCTCCAGTACCTTCGGCACCACCGGCGTGCGCTGCGCCGCGGACGCATCTCTCAAGGCCACGTACGGATCGGGCGAAGGGCTCAACCAATCCCGCCCCGGACCGTCCCCCGCCGCCGCCCAACCCCGAGCCTTAACCGGCGCTCACGAGCAACTCCCCACCGTGCGTCAGATCCCCTTCCCGCCCGCGTTCCCGAATCAAACCACCGCGCCGCCCGTCCCTCGCTGCGACGCCGCCCATGACGGCCCCCTCGTCGTCGTCAATCACAACAAAGCTTCCGTCACCATCCTCGGCTCCTGCTCAGGCACCGTCCTCAAGACCATCCCGGTCACCTCCAACCCTCTTCAAGTAGAGATCCTGCCCGACGGCTCCCAAGCCCTCGTCACCAGCTTCGACGGAGCCATCACCTTCATCGATCTCTCCACCCTGACCGTCTCCGCCACGATGCAGGTCAGCAGCGCCTACAATCCCACCGGCATCTCCATCAGCCCCGACGGCACCAAAGCCTACCTCGCCGTCCTCACCGACCAGGGAGCCCTCCTGACCATCGACATCGCCAAGAAGCAGGTCACCCGAACTCTGAACTTCAGCGGCTATCCGCAGTCCGTGCTCCTCACCCCCGACGGCTCGTTAGCCTGGGTCGTCTTCCCTCTCGACGACAAAGTCCTGGTCATCGACACCCTCACGAACACCCTGGTCCGTACGCTCAGCGGCTTCAACCCCTCCGCCGTAGCCTTCAACTCCACCGGAACCCAGGCTTTCCTGGCCTTCGGGGAGCCCGGCCAAGTGCTGGTGATCGACACGACAACCTACCAGCTCCTCAAGACCATCAACGTCGGTCAAAACCCCGGCGAAATCGGCATCTCCCCCGACGACACCTTCGCCGTAGTCACCAACTTCGACGGTCAATCCGTCACCATCATCAACCTCGCCACTTACGCCACCACCAACATCCCCGTCCCCGGCCCCGCCTACGGCCTAAGCATGCGTTACTAAAACCCGAGCACCGCCCGCACCCCCAACCCCACCTCCGCCCTCCGAGCCCTCCACACCGCCAGCGCCACCGCAAAAACCAAATCGTCGTGCTCGCCGCCGCCCCCGTCCGCGTCCATCCTCTCTAACTCCCTCACCAGCCTCTCCGCATCTTTCAAACCCCGGCAAATCTTCAACTCCCCCGCCTCCAGCGCCACCTCGATCCCCGCCAACAAATCCCCCCGCGGGACCCTCCACCGCTCCCCCTGCCCCGCCGCCCTCTCGCCCCCCGTAATCGTAACCGCCGTCATCTTCCCCACCATCCCCGCCGCCCGTAACAAATCCACCACCGGAGCCCCCACCCCCGTAGCATCCACCACCAGCCTCGCCCCGCCTGCCATCCTCTTATCCCCCAGCACCGCGCAAACCCGCTCCACCACCCGAGGATAAGCAGTCCCCAACTCCATCCTCTCCAAATGCCGAACCGTCAATTCCCGCCCCTCCCGCTCCACCACCGCCAGAGCCGTAAAATCCCTCCGCTGCCCCAAGTCCAGCCCCACGTAAAACATCGGCTATAACCCCAGCGGCTCCCGATCCACCAGAGCCCCTCTCACAACCTCTCGCCGGAACAAATTCCGGCCATTTTCAACAAACTCGCACATATATTCCTGCCCGAACCAGGTATTTCCCATCTGCGCCCGCTCGTCTTCCAAAAACTCCCGCGAAATCCGGCCGCACTCCGTCGCCGGCACCGTCACCCGCTCCCACTCGTCCCCACCATGCTCCCAATTCTCGTAAAAGAACCCCGACTTCCCCGCTGGAGTACTCAACAGCCACAGATCCCCGTTCTCCACCGCCAGCATCGGCCGCAGCGCCTTATAAACCTCATCCGGTACCCGAGCCGCCTCATCGATCACCATCAGCGACACCGCCGAAAACCCCCTCACCGTCCCCTCCGTCCCCGGCAGCCCGACAATCCTTGACCCGTTCTCCAGCAACAAGCTCAACGAATTCTTCCCATCCCCCCGAACCCGCTCCCCCATCCCCCGAACCATCCCCTCGACTTTGCTCAAGAACTCCCCACTCTGCCGCTCCGTAGGACTAGCCACCAAAACCAAACACCCCGCGCAAGTGTACGCTCTGTGAATGGCCTTAATCCCCGCCACAGTAGACTTCCCCCACTGCCGGCAACAATTCAAGATCCCCCGCTTAGCGGTGCTAAGCAAAACCCGAGCCTGCATCTCATCCGGAACAAACCCCAACCTCCCGGAAGCAAACTGCAAAATCCCGGCCGCCTCCTGCCGCCGCACCGGTTCTTCGATCCCCAAGTGACGTTCGTCCCAAGCCCCAACCCACCCCGCCGCCCGAACAATCTCCGCATTCTCGCGATCACCCCTCTCTCGCTCACCGCTTCCCCGCCCATCGCGTCCCCACCCACCACTGCCCCGCCCCGTGCGCTTCC
The DNA here is from genome assembly GCA_036498815.1 of Bryobacteraceae bacterium. Classification (GTDB taxonomy): domain Bacteria; phylum Acidobacteriota; class Terriglobia; order Bryobacterales; family Bryobacteraceae; genus Palsa-187. Next base: position 118,832 of record DASYET010000018.1, read on the forward strand.
GAACCGCGACAGTAATGGAGCGGCCTTCTGACGGCTCCCAAGTACTCACCTCCCACCCATCCCACCCTCCACCCATTCCTCAACCCCTCCCCACCCGCAACTCTCCCACCCCGATCCCTCCGCAACGCCACCTCAACATCCAC
>DASYET010000019.1:0-212148 GCA_036498815.1 Bryobacteraceae bacterium
TTTGTTGCGGCGGTTGGGGCTCTCGGACTTATCGCCGGGCGTGTTCCAACCGCCAGTGATTTGAAAGGGAGTCTAGCTCAGGGTATTTTTATGGCGCTGGATGGCTGCCTGCCTGTTTGCTTTCGACTCCTTTCTTCTGAAACCCGCCGGTGAAAGCGGTTATGAGGACCGGTCCCCATGGTCTTCCGTCGAGATTCGGCTTCGTGCGAGCCGTTCCCGCGAACCTTGCGGCTCCGGAAGTCCAGTACCACCACATGCAACTCTTCATGGCCATGAAGTTTTTCTGCCTGAGTGTAGAACGGCGGTGCGAGGGGCGGGGTGGTTGGATGAACGGAAGTGATGGAAAGGACAGGCATTAAATTATTTCGGCCGCGCGTGATGGGAGTTCCTCGGGCTTTTACTCTGCGGGGCCACTGTTCTTGTATTCATATTGTACTTGTCAATACAAAGCACTTCGCGTAGAATGGCGAAGTGTCTCTACGGAAAGCGCTTTGGCGCGTGGTTCAGGGGGTGATGGTTCTCTTCGCGGTGATTGTGGCGGGAATTGGAGTGTTGCTGGCGTTGATGGGGCTAGAGCACGGCAATGAGTTAGAGCTTCCCGCTCCGACGGGGCATTTCGCGGTGGGACGGTCGACCTACGCGTGGGTGAATGAGGCGGCGACGGACGAGCTGGCTCCGGCGTCCGGGGCGAAGAGGGAAGTGGTGGTATGGATCTGGTATCCGGCGGAGGCGGGATCGGGGAGCGCGGCGGAGTATTTGCCGGCGGCCTGGCAGGAGCCGCTGGCGCGGTCGAGCGGCGTGTTGATGACGCGATTCCTCACGCACGATCTGTCAAAGGTTCGGGTGCATGCCCGGTCCGATGCCGCGGTTTCGGGGGAGGAACGGTCGTACCCGGTGGCTCTCCTGCGGGCCGGGGGCGCGGCGTTGACGACGGATTTCACGATACTGGCGGAGGATTTGGCCAGTCACGGGTACGTGGTGGTGGGTTTCGATGCGCCGTATCGAAGCGTGGTGACGGTGTTTCCGGACGGACGTGTGGCATTGCGGTCCGCCGCGGGCGATATTGAGCAAGCGGCTCCAGCGGAGATGGCGAATGTCGCGAACCGGTTGCTGCCGATGTGGACCGGGGATGCCCGGTTCGTGGTGGATGGGCTGGAGCGGTTGAATATGATCGATGCGAGGTTTCGCGGCCGTCTCGCGCTGGACAAGCTGGGGTTCTTCGGACATTCGTTCGGTGGGGCGACGGCCTTGCAGTTCTGCCATGACGACACTCGATGCAAAGTGGGGATCGACCTGGATGGAGAGCCGTTCGGGAGCGTCGTGAAGGAGAGCACGAAGCAGCCCTTCCTGATTCTGCTAAGCGATCACGGGAACTGGAATGCGCCGGAGCCGCGGCAAGTGATGAGCGATTTGAGGTCAATCTACGACCGGCTGCCCGAGGGCAGGATGATGCTGTATCTGCGCGGGGCGAACCATTTCACGTTTAGCGATCAGATTCTGGTGAAGAGCCAGTATCTGATGGGGTTGCTCCAGCACTTGCAGAAAGGATCGCTGGAGAGGCGGCGCGGGCTGAGGATCGTGACGGACTATGTGCACACGTTCTTCGATGTGCATTTGAAGGGCGGCTCGGCGGAGGCTCTGGAGGGGTTGCGGCGGGAGTATCCGGAGGCGCGGGAGATTCCGCGGTAGGCCGCGTTAGAAGCGCTACGCAAGCGAGACCTCGACTTCGTTGACTCCGGCGACGATCATGTCGACGGTGAAGTCGGTGGCGAGGAGATCGGCGAGCTGGCCGGGGACACCGGCGGCGAGGCGTTGATGGCAGCCGCAGCGGCCGAAGCCGGCGTATTCGGCGCCGAGGCATCCGAGCTGGACGTTGAGAAGCAGGCGGCTCTCGGCGGAGACGTCGTCATGACGGGCGGCGGCTTCGCAGAGGGTTTCGGGGAGTCCCCAGGATTCGAGGAGGAGTCCGCCGAGAGAGGCGTGGTCTACGTTGAAAGCCGCGCGTTCGGCGTCGAGCAGGTCGTGGTTGCCCGTGTACGCGCTGTCGACGAGTTGAGGATAGTCGCGGGGGGCGTCCTCAAACATGGCGAGTTGGCCGACACCGTGGAGCAGAGCGGCGGTATAAGCGAAATCCAGGGGAGCTTCCGCGCTGTTGCGACGGGCGATGAGGGCGGCGGCGATGCTGTGCCGCCACCAATCGCGGACAAAGGGCGCGGTGCGGGTACGGCGGGGGAGGCCCAGCCACAGGGCCGCGGTCATCGCGATCTGGCTGAGTTTTTGGAACCCCAGCATGGCGATGGCGTGCAGGACGGAGCGGACTTCGAAGCGGCGTCCGTAGAGGGCGGAGTTCGCGAGCTGCAGGACCTCGGCAGAGAGCATGGGGTCCAGCGCGATGAGGCGGGCGATCTCCTTGAAAGAGGTGCGCTCATCCGCCAGGGCCGACATGAGGCGGACTGCGATGGGCGAGAACGCAGGAAGCCGTCCGAACAGACGGCGGTCGATCCCCTTCGCAACTGGCATCGTTTTTACGATGGAATTGTCCTCCCCCCGTATATCGAGGAATTTGAAGGATTATCGAGCGGGTTCCGGATCAGACCCGTGGGACAAATGAGGGTAGCGGCTAAGGAAAAGGTACCGGAAAATTTAGTTCTCCGAGGGCTTTTCGAGCCGGTCGATGACCAAAACTTCGAGCGGGCCTTGGGTGGATTCGAGCTTTAGGCCAAGTTGCTCCTGGACGGCGGTGAAGAGCGAGGGGCGGGAAGCGGGGTCGGCGGTGGAATCGCGGAGTTCGGGGGTCCATTCGAGGATGAAGGCGAAGTCTCCAGAAAGTCCAGTTTGGTCGCGCACAGGGCGCTTCAGATCGAACGAGAGGATGCTGGCGAGATTGGACATGCTCATCTTGGACACGATGAGTTGCCCGAGCATGGTCTTCATCTCGCCTACGTCGGTGCCGGCCGGCTTGAGTTTGGGTCCGCCTTTGGCGACGGTCAGGGCGTAGAGGGGGAGCTGGCGGGTTTCGCGGCGCAGGGCGAGTTGGAATCGATCGGCGAGGAGGGTCTGGAGCATTTGGAGAACTTGTTCGCGGGGCGGTTCGGGACCGCCTGGAGCGGGCGCGGCCTGGATGTCGAAGCCGGCGGAGGCGATCCAGCCGGGGCCTCCGGAAATTTGGTAGTCCTGGACGCTGTACGCCATTTCGAGCAGGTATTTCAGGTTGAGATTGCGGACGGAGAGGCGGCCTCCGGCAGGGAAGTCGACGGACAGGGAGCCATCGGTGGTGGCGGTGGGTTTGACGGAGGCGACTTCGAATTTGGGGGATTGGGCGGAGGCGGGCGGAAGGACGCAGAAGAGGACGGCTAGCCCCGTCACCAGGCGTTTTCGCACGGTCATGAGAGTAAATACGCGCGTGCGCGCATTTCGTTGAGCCGAGTTGCGCAGGATCTAGCCGGCGGCGGAATTGGCGGACTCCCGGTCTTGGCGGCGTTTTTGTTCGGCGGCCGGGAGCATGCCGGAGGAGGCGGTAGCCGTCGCGATGGTAATGACGCCCCAGCCTTGACCGGGAAGATCGTTGCGCCAGAGCAGATGGCCGGTGGCGGCGTCGAGGCAGAAGACTTCGCCTTTTGTGGCCGCGAGGATGCGGGCTCCGTCCACCAGGATGGTCACGAAGTCGGAGCCTTTGAGGGCGGTCGTCCAGATGGTCCGGCCGGTAGCGTAGTCAAGGGCGAAGACGCTGCCATGGACTCCGATGAAGATAGGGGTGATCATGGGACCTCCGTGGGTCCATTATGACGCGGACGGGGGCTATGCGTCGAGACGAATGTCGACGCGGCAGGCTTTAAGCCCGCGCCACGTGCAGCCTAAGACTCGGTGCGGTAGGCGGCTTCCAGGGTGGGGAGGTCGAGCTTCTTCATCTGGAACATGGCTTTCATGACGCGGCCTTTGCGGGCGGGGTCGGGGTCCATCATGAGTTCGAGGAATCGCTTGGGGACGATTTGCCAGGAGAGGCCGAATTTGTCCTTGAGCCAGCCGCACTGGACTTCTTTGCCGCCGGCGGTGAGTTGGGTCCAGAGACGATCGACTTCGGCCTGGTCTTCGCAGTGGACCACGAAGGAGACGGCTTCATTGAAGGTGAAATGGGGGCCGCCGTTAAGGGCGGTGAAGGGCTGGCCGTCGAGAGTGAACTCGATGGTCATGACGCTGCCCACGGGGCCGGGGCCCGCCTCGCTGTAACGAGTCGCGGCGCCGACCTTGGAGTTCTTAAAGACGGACGTGTAGAAGTTCGCGGCCTCTTCGGCCTGGTGATCGAACCAGAGGAACGGCGTGATGTTGGGCATGGGTCAATTCTCCGCTGCGCTTGCGCAGTTCCAGTTTAAGCCAAGCCGACGCTGGGATCGGATGCTAGATGGTGCGGAGGTAGTTGAGGAGATCCTGCTTCGATTGCGGCGGGAGCGCGTTGAAGTTTTGGATGACTTGGTGCGCTTCCGAGCCGGGGCTGTCGTGGAGTTGGATGGTCTCCAGTAAGTCACGGCTGCGGCCATCGTGGAGGAAGAAGAGCCGGTCGGCCAATCCCCACAGCGGCGCGGTACGGAACTCGTCGCCGCGGGCGTTGCCTTGCTGGACGCCGTCGGCGAGGGCTTGACCCATGCGATGCAGCGCGAGGTCGGAGAAGAGGAAGACGCGTTGGTTGCTGAGGGCGGCGGTGGTGCTGGGCGAGGTCTGGAAGGTGGGCGTGTGGCAGAGGTTGCAGCCGAGCGAACCGAAAACCGCGGCGCCGGGATCCGGGCCGGGGCGCGGAGGAGGCGGCGGGGCGAGGTAGCGCATGAACGCGGTGAAGAGCTGGAGGTCCGACGGGGCGCCGGTGGCGACGTTGGTGTGATCTTCCGGCGTGGCGTTCGTCGCGCAGCCGGGGTCGGTCTCGCGCTCTTGCGGGAAGAGTTCGTTCGTGACGCCCATCTCGACGTTGTAGGCCTCTCCGGCGAACATCAGCATCGATTTGTTCTGCGCCTTCCAGCCGAAACGGGTGATGGTGCCGTCATTGCCGCTGGTGTTGAAGTGTCCGGCGATGCCGAGGCTCTGGCGCTGCAACGCGGTGGCGGCGAAGCTCTGTTGCAGAGTGGCGTCGGAGATGGCTTCCATGAGGCCGAGTCCGAATAGCGGCGTGGGGATGCGGAACGTCATGTTGTTGGTTTGCGAGAAGTCGGGCTGCTGGATTTTGCAGGCGGAGGGCGCGTCGTCGCGGCCGGTGATGACGAAGAGGTCATGGACGCCTCCGTCTGGCTGGCCGCTGGGCTGGCGGAGGAAGCGGACGACGCGGACGGGTCCATTGGATTGAAGGAAGCTCGGGATGGTGTTGTGCGGGACGGCGACCTGCGGGTTCTGTGCGGGGCTGGAGCCTCCGGCGGCGGGCTGGGCGTGGCATCCGGCGCAGCTATCGAGGTTGAAGCGCGGGCCGAGGCCGGCCGCGACGGTCTCATGCTCGTTGAAGGTGGCGACGCTCTGGAAGAAGAGGGCGGATTCGGCCGGGGAGAGTCCGCGGAGGGGGATGGGGATGGGCGGCGGGCTGGGGCGGGGGCCGGGGTCGGTTTGGGCGAAGGCGGCGGTCGCCAGCATCGTGAGGAGGAGCAGGTGAATGGGTTTCACGAGAGCTAGTGTGCCGGGGGGATGTTAGGAAAGTGTGCGCGGGGCGGGGAGAATTGTAACGAAACAGTAAAGATGCGGGCAAAAGCTTGAAGCAGGCTGACAGGCTGCCGCCGCATGTGGTCAAATAGAGGTTACCCCCGCTCTGGAGGAATCACCCTGTTGAACCTTGCAGTCCTCGCCCTGGAAGACGGCACCGTCTTCGAGGGCCAGAGTTTTGGTGCGCCCGTCGAACGCGCCGGAGAAGTCGTCTTCAATACGGCGATCACCGGATATCAAGAAGTGTTTACGGACCCTTCTTATTCCGGACAGATTGTCGTTCTCACGTACCCGCAGATTGGCAATTACGGAGCGAGTGAGGCGGACAACGAATCGGCTCATCCTTACATCGAAGGCCTGGTGGTGCGCGAGTTTTCTCCGCTGTCGAGCAATTGGCGGGCGGATCAGACGGCTCGGGAGTTTTTGACCGCGTCGGGCACGCCGGTGGTGACGGGCATCGACACGCGGGCGCTGGTGCGGCATCTGCGGTCGCGCGGCGTGATGCGGGGCGTGCTGTCGGGAGCGGGCGGCGATCCGAAGGCGTTGGTGGAGAAGGCCCGGAAGATTCCGTCGATGGCGGGGCTGGATCTGGCGACGCGCGTATCGACCAAAGAGCGGTATGAGTGGGACACTCCGGTGGTGGCGTGCTCGCCTTCACAACATGTCGGCAAGGTGCCGGAGGCGAAGCATCACGTTGTCGCTTACGACTTCGGGATGAAGCGAAACATCCTGCGGCGGCTGGCGCAAGTGGGGTGCCGGCTGACGGTGGTGCCGGCGGGAACCTCGGCGGACGATGTGCTGGCGCTGCAGCCGAACGGCGTGTTCTTGTCGAACGGGCCGGGCGATCCGGAGCCTCTGCTGGACGGTCCGGCGGCGCAGGTGAAGAAATTGATCGGGCGGGTGCCAATTTTCGGAATCTGCCTGGGGCATCAGATTCTGGGGTTGGCGTCGGGCGGCAAAACCTACAAGCTGAAGTTCGGGCATCGCGGCGCGAACCATCCGGTGCTGAACAGCGTGACCGGGCGGGTGGAGATCACGTCGCATAATCACGGCTTCGCCGTGGATCCGGGTTCGCTGAACCTGAATGAGATCGAAGTGACGCACATGAATTTGAACGATGACACGCTCGAAGGCTTCCGGCACCGCAACAATCCGGTGTTCTGCGTGCAGTATCATCCCGAGGCCGCGCCGGGGCCGCACGACTCGCATTATCTGTTCGACGATTTCGTGAAGCTGATGGACGGATACAAGAAATAATGCCGAGACGCAACGATCTTAAGCGGATTCTGATTGTGGGGTCGGGTCCGATCATTATCGGACAGGCTTGCGAGTTCGATTATTCGGGGGCGCAGGCGTGCAAGGCGCTGAAGGCGGACGGGTACGAGGTGATTTTGATCAACTCGAATCCGGCGACGATTATGACCGATCCGAATCTGGCGGATCGGACGTATGTGGAGCCGCTGAGCGTGGAGTACGCGGAGGAAGTGATCCGGCGGGAGAGGCCGGATGCACTCCTTTCGACCGTGGGCGGGCAGACCGGCTTGAATTTGTCGGTGGCGCTGGCTGAGGCGGGCGTGCTGGACAAGTATGGCGTGGAGTTGATCGGCGCGAAGCTGGAAGCGATCAAGAAAGCCGAAGACCGGCTGCTGTTCAAAGATGCGATGCACAAGATCGGACTGGATCTGACGCAATCGCAACTGGTGAACTCGATCGAGAAGGGGCTGGAGTTTGCGGAGAAGATCGGATATCCGGTGATTCTGCGGCCTAGCTTCACGATGGGCGGATCGGGCGGCGGGATCGCGTACAACCGCGAAGAGCTGGTGGAGATTTTGGAGAGCGGTATCGATCTTTCTCCGGTGCACGAGGTCCTGATCGAAGAGAGCGTGCTGGGGTGGAAAGAGTTCGAGCTCGAAGTAATGCGCGATCTGGCGGACAATGCGATCATCGTGTGCTCGATCGAGAATTTCGATCCGATGGGCGTGCACACGGGCGATTCCATTACGGTGGCTCCGGCTCAGACGCTGACGGATCGCGAATATCAGATGATGCGCGACGGCGCGCTGGCGTGTTTGCGCGAGATTGGCGTGGATACGGGCGGTTCCAACGTACAGTTCGCCATCAATCCGCAGAATGGGCGGATGGTGGTGGTGGAGATGAATCCGCGGGTGTCGCGGAGCTCGGCGCTGGCGTCGAAGGCGACCGGATTTCCCATCGCGAAGATCGCGGCGAAGCTGGCGGTGGGCTACCGGCTGGACGAGATCAAGAACGATATTACGCGCAAGACTCCGGCGTGTTTTGAGCCGACTATCGATTACGTTGTCGCGAAGATTCCGCGGTGGCAGTTCGAGAAGTTCCCGGGCGCGGCTCCGGTGCTGGGCACGCAGATGAAGAGCGTGGGCGAGGTGATGGCGATCGGGCGCACGTTCAAGCAGGCTCTGGGCAAAGGTATGCGGAGTCTGGAGACGGGCAAGAGCGACGGCGCGGTGAAGTATTCGGAAGACTTGATCGAGGCGCGGCTGATTACGCCGAATCCGGACCGGCTGGGCTATATCCGGTACGCGTTCGAGCGCGGGTACAGCGAAGAGCAGGTGCACGCGCTGACGAGCGTGGACCCGTGGTTCCTGCGGCAGGTTCGCGAAGTGGTGGACGAAGAGCAGGCGGTGGGCGAGACGTCGATGGAAAACACGTCGAAAGATGTGCTGCGGCAATACAAACGCGACGGACTGTCGGATAACGTGCTGGCGAAAGCGTGGAACGTGAGTCCGTTGACGGTGCGGGAACGGCGGAAAGAGCTGGGCGTGACGGCGGTGTTCAATCGCGTGGATACGTGCGCGGCGGAATTTGAGAGCTTCACGCCGTATCTGTATTCGAGCTACGAATCCGAGTGCGAGGCGGCACCTTCGAAGCGCAAGAAGGTGATGATTCTGGGCAGCGGACCGAACCGGATCGGGCAGGGGATCGAGTTCGATTACTGCTGCTGCCACGCGTCGTACGCGCTGCAAGAGTACGACATCGAATCCATCATGGTGAACTGCAATCCGGAGACGGTGTCGACGGATTACGACACCAGCGACCGGTTGTACTTCGAGCCGCTGACGCTGGAAGAAGTGTTGAACATCGTCGACACGGAGAAGCCGGACGGAGTGATTGTGCAGTTCGGCGGGCAGACTCCGCTGACGCTGGCGCTACCGCTGAAGGCCGCGGGCGTGCCAATTATCGGGACCGATCCGGAGAACATCGATCTGGCGGAGGATCGGAAGCGATTCGGAAAACTGCTGGACGATTTGCAGATTCCGAGTCCGGAGAACGGAACCGCGACATCGCCGGAGCTGGCGTGCGAGGTGGCGCGCAAGATCGGGTATCCGGTGCTGGTGCGGCCGAGCTACGTGTTGGGCGGGCGCGCGATGGTGATCGCATACGACGAAGACACGGTACGCCGCTACATGCAGGAAGCGGTGCATTTTTCGCAGGATCGTCCGGTGCTGATCGACCGGTTCCTGGAAGACGCGACGGAAGTGGATGTGGACGCGCTGGCGGACATGAGCGGCGAGGTGTTGATCGCGGGCATCATGGAGCACATCGAGGAAGCGGGCGTGCACTCCGGCGATTCGAGCTGCGTGCTGCCGGCGACGTCGCTGAGTGCGGAGACGCTGGCTACGATCCGGTCTTACACGGAGCGGCTGGCACGAGCGCTGAACGTGATCGGGCTGATGAACGTGCAGTACGCGGTGAAGGACGGCAAGGTGTACGTTCTGGAAGTGAATCCGCGGGCGTCGCGGACGGCCCCGTACGTGAGCAAGGCTACGGGCGTGCCGCTGCCGAAACTGGCGGTGGGCGCGATGCTGGGGAAGAAGCTTTCGGAGATGACGGATGCTCGCGGGGAGCTGAAAGTGCCGCAGTATTTCGTGAAGTCGCCGGTGTTTCCGTTCAACAAATTCCCGGGCGTGGATCCGTCGCTGGGGCCGGAGATGCGGTCTACAGGCGAAGTGATGGGGGTCGGCGAGAATTTCGGCGAGGCGTTCGCGAAGGCGCAGTTGAGCGCCGGATCGCCGCTACCGGATAAGGGACGGCTGTTCCTGAGCGTGAACGATCGCGATAAGCCGGGTGCGGTCGCGCTGGCAAAGAAGTTCGCGGAGCTGGGGTTTGAGCTGGCGGCGACGCGCGGCACGGCGGAAGCGATTCGCGGGGCGGGGCTGACGGTGAAGACGGTGTTCAAGGTGAATGAAGGCCGTCCGAACGCGGTGGATCTGCTGAAGGCGGGGTCACTGAGTTTGGTGGTCTACACGGGCACGACGGGCGCGCATGCGTTCGCGGATGAGAAGGCGATCCGCAGGAACGCTGTGACCTATCGGATTCCCTGCATCACTACGATGAGTGGGGCTCGGGCGGCGGTGGAGGCGATTGCCTCGCGGCGGCGCGATCCCATTCGCGTGTGGAGTTTGCAGGAGATTCACGGGACTCCGTCACGAACAAGCGGCGTGAAGGCAAAAGAATCGGCGACGCGATAGGATAGCGGGAGGCCGGGAGGGCCTCAAGCTTATGATCGTGGTTCGAGAATACTTTATCGCCAAGCCGGGATGCGCGAGCAAGCTCGCGGCAATGATCAAAGATGTGATGTCGGGGACAGACTACGCTGTCCGCATCATGACGGACTTGATCGGCGATTTCAATCAGGTGGTGATGGAAACGACGCTGCCGGATTTGGCGGCGTTTGAGGCTCGGCTGAAGCAGTATGGGGCCGACCCGGCGATTCGCGAAAAGATGAAGGGCTATACGGATCTGTGGACGAGTGGACGCCGGGAGGTTTTTCGGCTGGTGGGATAGCCGACGCCCAAGGGCCGGTCGATTTTCCTTACGCCAATTGAGAATTCCTTGGGCAGCAGCAACTAATCATGCAGCCGAAGGAGAACTCAACATGGCGCATGGAGACAAGCATCAGCAAGGTTCGGGAGCCGCGGCAGCGACCGCCGCTTCCTCTCAGAGCACGACATTTACGATCACGGCACCGGCGAATACGCGGGTGTATGTCAACGGGTGGACCAACGCGGCGCTAGCCCAGAGCGTGACGGTTTCTTTTCCCAACACCAGTATTTCCAATATTTCGCTGAAGGGCCTCGGTGAAGGGAACACCCCGATGGCCCCGCAGAATCAAAGCGTCAAGGTCCCCAGTACGGGGTTCTTGTCGGTGAATGTGTCGATCTCGCCGTCGGTGAGCATTCTGCAATCGTCGACCGGCTTCGGGCAGTTTTCGGGGATGGTGATCGTCGCTTCAGAGGATCAGACAACGCAACCGGCCGACAACAACGATTCGGTGGTGCTGTTCACGTACTATCCGGGACAATAGCAGCGTCAGGTGAGCTTACGGGCGATGGATTGGGCCTGGGTGAACAGGTACAGGTAGTCCGCGCCGCCGGCTTTTGAATCGGTGCCGGACATGTTGAAGCCGCCGAAGGGGTGGGCTCCGACGATGGCTCCCGTGCATTTGCGGTTGATGTAGAGATTGCCCGCGTGGAACTCTCCCTCCGCGCGGGCGATTTTTTCTTCCGACGAGGTGTAGATTGCGCCAGTCAGGCCGTATTCGGTGTTGTTGGCGATGGCCAGCGCGTCGTCGAAGCCGTTCGACTTGATGACCGCGAGCACGGGGCCGAAGATTTCCTCTTGCGCGAGGCGGGCCGTTGGGGCGATGTCGGCGATCACGGTGGGCTCGAGAAAATAGCCGTCGCGGGGCAGGCGGTTGCCACCGGTGATGACGCGGCCTTCGCGCTTCCCGATCTCGACGTAGTTGAGGATCGACTTCAACGCGCCTTCGTTGATCACTGGACCCATGTAAACGTTCTCGGCCGGGTCGCCGACCTTGTTTTTCTCCACACGGGCGCGGAGCTTGTCGAGGAACTCGTCGTAGATTTTCGCGTCTACGATGGCGCGGGAGCAGGCCGAACATTTTTGCCCCTGGAAGCCGAAAGACGAGACGGCTACGCCCTCTACGGCGGAGTCGAGGTCGGCATCGGCATCGACGACGATCGAATCCTTGCCGCCCATTTCCAGAATTGTGCGCTTGATCCAGACTTGGCCGGGCTGCGGCTGGGCGGCTCGCTGATGGATGTCGAGGCCGACGTCGCGGGAGCCGGTGAAGGCGATAAAGCGGGTCTTGGGGTGATGCACGACGCCGTTCCCGAAGGTGGCGCCGGAGCCGGGGCAGAAGTTGACGACGCCGGGCGGGAGTCCGGCTTCTTCGAGGGCATCGAAAAACTTTGCGGCGATGGTGGGGGAGTCGCTCGAAGGCTTCAGGACAACGGTGTTGCCGCTGACGATGGACGCGACGGTCATGCCTGCCATGATCGCGAGGGGGAAATTCCAGGGCGAGATCACGGCTCCGACGCCGAGGGCGATGTAGTGGAGCTTGTCGCGCTCGCCGGGAAGTTGCACCAGCGGCTCCGCGGCATCAAGATGGAGAGCGGTGCGGGCGTAGAGTTCGCAAAAGTCGATGGCTTCGCAGGTGTCGGCCTCGGCTTCGTCCCAGTTCTTGCCGACCTCCAGGACCAGCCAGGCGTTGAATTCGAATTTCCGTTCGCGGAGGATTTGGGCGACGCGGAAGATTAGCGCGGCGCGGTCTTGCGCGGGGACGCGCTTCCAAGAGTCGAAGGCAGTGAGGGCGGCTTGGATCGCAGGCGCTACGTGCTGCTCGGCGGCTTTTTGGTGCACACCGACGATCTCCGAAGGGCGCGCGGGGTTGATGGAGCGGAGCTTTTCTTCGGTGCGGATGCGGCGGCCGCCGATGACAAGATCGTATTCGCGGCCGAGTTCGGCGCGGACTTTGGCAATCGCGGCGCGCTGGGCGGCGGCGTGGGCCTCGGTGCGGAAGCTGACGACGGGTTCGTTGACGAAAGGATTGTCGACACGGGAAGACACGTTAGTTTCCGGTGGCCTCATCGACAAGTTTGACGCCGGGGGGCGGCGTGAAGTGGAACATGGTATCCGGGACCGGCGGATTTTTCTTTTCGTTTTCGAAGGTGTAGTCGGACGTGGAGCCGTCCACGCCTTTGACAATCAGACGGTGGATGACGAAGTCCGGCGTCGCGAGGAAAGAGATTTCGGTGTATGGCGCTTTGTCGGATTTGGGGATGGCTTTGATGAGTCCGGTTTTGCTGTCGCTCTCGAACTGCTTAAAATCCGCGTCGAAGTTGATTTTGCCGAGGAGGAAACCGAGGGCTCCGCGGAGATCGCCCGCGTCGTTCAGTTTCTGCTTCCACATCTCATTCGCTTTGGCGTCGTAATCGTAGACGTACTTGCCGTCGGAGATGAAGAGGTTGCCTTCGGGCGTGGAATATTGCCAGCGCATGCGGCCCGGCTTGTGCAGGTAGAGCACGCCTTTCTGCACGCTCCTGCGGAGTCCCTTGGCAAGCGTGTAGGAGAAGTCCACTTGCAGGGTGTTGATGTTGTTGTAGCGATTCTCCACGCCCTTGAGGACGGTGTCGACGTCCTGCGCGGGGAGCAGCGTCGCGGCCAGGAGGACAAGCGAAAGCTTCTTCATCCTGCTTCCAGTGTAAGCTCAGAAGTGTATGGACAAGGTAAAGAAGACGGACGCTGAGTGGAAAGATCAACTGACGCCCGAGCAGTTTTATGTCGCGCGGCAGCAGGGAACGGAACCGGCCTTCACGGGCAAGTATTGGGATAACCATGAAGAGGGCGTGTATCGCTGCGCCTGCTGTGGCACGGAGCTGTTCAAATCCGAAACCAAGTTCGAATCGGGCACCGGGTGGCCGAGCTTTTACGAACCTGTGGACAGGCAAAACATCACCAACGTTGAGGACAGTTCGCATGGGATGCGTCGGGTGGAAGCGGTATGCTCGCGCTGTGACGCGCATCTGGGGCACGTGTTTCCGGATGGTCCGAAGCCGACTGGTCTGCGGTATTGCATGAATTCCGCGTCCTTAGATTTTGAGAAGAAGGAATAGCACGGTACAGTTGAGGAGAGGTTCTCCTTGGCAAAGAAAAAAGCAGCAGAAGAGACAACAGAAGCAGCGGCTCCGGTAGCGGCAGCGCCCGCACCGAAGAAGGTGAAGATTCCGAAGTTGGCGCCGAAGAATAAGGCTCGCCTGCCGCGGCGCGAAAAGAAGGCCAAGAAAAAGGCCGCTGCGAAGTAAACACGGCGGTGCGGAGCCGCGGGGTATAATTAGATTGGTAGTTCCGCAACACCAACCCCTACTTTGATCTCCGTAAACGACGTAACCATGCGCTTCGGCGCCCGAATTTTGTTCGAAGATGTGACCACCACCTTCCAGACGGGGCGGAGGTACGCGATCACGGGCCCCAACGGATCCGGCAAGTCGACGTTCATGAAGATCCTGACCGGCGATGCGGAGCCTTCCAAGGGTTCCATTACGCGGCCCAAAAAGATCGGGATTCTGCGGCAAGATCAGTTCGCGTTCGACGCATTTCGCGTGCTGGATACGGTGATCATGGGGAACGCTCCGCTGTGGGAGGCGTTGCAGGAGCGCGAAAAGTTTTACGCCAATTCGGGCGACTGGACCGACGAAGACGGCATGCGCATGGGCGAGTTGGAGGGAATCGTCGGCGATAACGGCGGTTACACGGCGGATACCGATGCGGCGGTGCTGCTGCAAGGGCTGGACATTCCGGAAGAGCTGCATGAGCGGCAAATGTCGGAATTGCAGAGCGGCCAGAAGATGCGCGTGCTGCTGGCGCAGGCTCTGTTCGGCAACGCGACCGCCCTGCTGCTAGATGAGCCTACGAACAACCTGGATTTGGACTCGGTGCACTGGCTGCAGCGATATCTGCTCGCCTACGATGGGTGCCTGCTGGTGATTTCGCACGACCGCCACTTTCTGAACGAAGTCTGCACGCACACCGCGGACATCGATTATCAAAGCATCATCACGTATACAGGCGGGTACGACGACATGGTGCTGGCAAAGACGCAGATTCGCGCCAGCGTGGAGGCCGGCAACGCGCAGCGCGAGAAGAAGATCGCGCAGTTGAAGGAATTTATCGCGAAGTTTTCGGGCGGTACGCGGTCGTCGCAGGTGATGTCGCGCAAGAAGGAAGTGGAGCGCATCCAGACTTCGGATTTGGCGAAATCGAATATCCAGCGGCCGTTTATCCGGTTCCAGAACTTGAAGCCGTCGGGGCGGCATCCTCTGGAGATTAAGGGTCTCGCGAAATCGTACGGCGACCTGAAGGTGATTTCGAATTTTACGGCGTCGATCGCGCGCGGGGAGAAGATCGGACTGCTGGGGCGCAACGGCGCGGGCAAGACCACGATGCTTCGGTCACTGCTAAAGAACGCGACCGGGTATGTGGACGCGCCCGAACGTGAGTTTCCGGTGGATGGCGGCGTGGTGACTTGGGGACACGAAGTCTCGGTCGGGTACTTCTCGCAGGACCACAAGGAATCGATTCGCCCGGGCACGACGCTGATCGAATGGCTGCACGATTTCGATGAGAAAGCTTCGCAGCAGGAGCTGCGCGGGCTGCTGGGGCAGATGCTGTTCAGCGGCGAGGACGCGACCAAGAAGACCGAGAACCTTTCGGGAGGCGAAGCGGCGCGGCTGATCTTCTGCCGAATGATGTTGCAGAAACCTAACGTCCTGATGCTGGATGAGCCGACCAACCACTTGGACCTGGAAGCGATCAACGCGTTGAACATCGCGCTGCAGAAGTACGATGGCACGGTGCTGTTAGTGACGCACGATCACGATCTGGTGGAGGAAGTGGCCACGCGGATCTGGTATTTCGAAAATCGGAAGATTGAGGACTTCAACGGTCCTTACACGGACTTCCTCACGCAGCGCGAAACCGCGAACGCGTAACTTACGCGTCAGAGCAGCCACTGCATGAAGCTGGAGCCGACGTTCGTAAACTCGAACGCATGCAGGCCGAAATGGCTCGCGATCTCCTTGCAGGCCAGAATCCCGCGGACGCTGTTGCCTTGGGCATCGAGCTTGGGTGAGTAGACGCTGACGCCGAGCTGCCGGTTCACCACGCCGAAAATGCCTCCGCCGACCCCGCTCTTCGCGGGCAGACCCACTTCGTAGGCCCAGCCGCCGGCGTAATCGTAGAGTCCGCAGGTGAACATCACGGTGAGGACGTACTTGATGAAATTGAAATCGAAGACGCGCTTGCCGGTGATGGGGTTGGTGCCCATGTTGGCGAACGTGGCGGCCATCATCCCGACGTCCTGGCAGGTAACCAGAAGCGAGCACTCCGCGAAGTACTGATGCAGGGATTCGTTGACCTGCTCATCGATAATGCCGAAATTGCGCATCAGGTACGCGATGGCTCGGTTGCGGTTGCCTGTGAGCGTTTCCGACTGGAGCACATCGTTGTCGATGCGCAGAGGCCGGCCCGCAGCGTCGCTCATCTTATCGACAAAAGCCTGAATGCCAGCCTCCACCGGGTTCTTCTTGATCAACGACGCGATGGCAATCGCACCGGCGTTGATCATGGGATTGAACGGACGCGTGGTGCGCGGATCGAGCTCGATGGAGTTGAACGCGTCGCCGCTGGGCTCCACGCCCACGTGCTTTAGAACTTGCGCCATGCCGTGCTGTTCCAGAGCCATCTGAAACGCGAACGGCTTGCACATGGATTGGATGGTGAACTCTTGATCGCAATCGCCGGCTTTGAAAACGTGGCCTTCGACAGTGGTCAGGCAGATGCCGAAGTCGTTGGGGTTGGCTTTGCCGAGCTCGGGAATGTAAGTGGCTACGGCGCCGTCGTCGACATTTTTGTATTTTTCGTAGGTCGCATCGACGATGTCCTGAATCTGCGAGGCGTGCGCGGCGACGTCATCGGCGGGAGGAATCGGCTGCGATGGCTCTGTGTTCCCTGCGGTCTGCATATCCGGCATCTTTGCTCCGAAAAGAAGGAATACGAGGAGCGGGCACCTGCGGAACAGGGCAGAGGCGGACGGGTAGCTCTCGAAGATATCAAGTGTAGCGGGCAGCCCGGTCGGGGTCCAATCGAAAATTTAAATCGACTCGATGACGGCTTTTTACGCCTTGGCGGGGACTTTGGCGGCAATCCAGGCCTGGATGGTATCGAAAACCTGTTTGCGATTGGTCTCCAGCATCATGAAGTGGCCGTTGCCCAGGATGTTCTTGTCGTGCAGGGAAAGATCGGTGGCGTCGCAGCCGGCCTGCTTCAGGAACTTGGTGACGGGCGCGCCTCGGCGGCCGGAGCGGTCTGCGGTGACGTAGGCGATGGGGATTCCTTGGAAGTTTTTGAGCTTGCGGGCGGGCTCGGCCTGGAGCTTGTAGGCGGGGTCGCCATTCGCGGCGGCGACGTCCACGGTCTTGAGCTCAGCGGGATCGGCCGCGGGAGGATCGTAGGCGAGCGGAAGCTCGGAGAGGCCCCAGATCGCGCCCTGCGCGAATGGAGTGGCACCCGCGCCCTCCACGTTGACGATCGCCTTCACCAGCTTGGGTCGCTCATTCATCACCAGCCAACTGAAGGGTCCGCCGGCGGAGTGGACCATGATGATCGACGGTCCGATCTTATCCAGTAGTTCCGCGCCGCGGCTCGCCCAGAGCTTGTGGGCCATGACGTTGTCGGTGGGCGTGGAGTTCTGGCCGGCCTGGAACTGGTCAATATGCGGGTCGCCGACGTCGCCGGTTCCCTTCCAGTGGCGGTTGGGATCCTGCGCGGCGAGCTTAAAATCGCGCGTGACGCTGGCGTAGTCGAAAACCGGGCCGATGGGGCCAAGCGAATCGGGATGATAGACGGGGCGGCCGTGACCGGGGCGGTCCACGATGTAGGTCTTGTAGCCGGCCTGGATGAAGTAGTGCGCCCACCCGGCTTCGCCGTCGCCTCGACCGAAGTAGTGCGTGCCCTGGCCTCCGCCGCCGTGTACCAGCACGACGTTGAACGGGTGTTTGACCTGCTGCGGGATAAAGTATTGCGCGAACATCGGGCCGACCAGGATGGTCCCGGCCTGGACTTTCTTTTGTTCGAGCCCGACCCAGAAGTAGCCTTGGTTGGAGAGCCTCGGGAGCATGGCTTCCGATTTCAGGGGCTGCTTGATTTCGGACTTGTGCTTGAGCGTGATGTTCTTGTTCATCCAGTCGAGGATCGGCTGGAGCACCTCGCGATTATTCTTCTCGCCCATCATGAGGTGGCCGTTGCCGTGGATTCCATGCTCGGCCAGGCGGATTTCTTCGGCGAAGACGCCGGCTTGCTTGAGGTAGGCGACGGCTCCGGGGTTGGGCAGGACGAAGGAAGCCTCCGACGTCACGACGGCGACGGCGCAATCCTGCCAGTTTTTCAGTTTGCGGGCGGGCTCCTCTTGCAGATTGTAGGGCGCGATGCCGAGTTTGGCGTCGGCCTCCGAGGGCATCACTTGTTTGGTCTTGATCTCGGACGGATCTTTGACGGCAGGCTCATATTCCATCGGTAGGTTGATAAGTCCCCACCGAGCCTGCGGTGTGAACGCGTTGCCGCCCGCGCCTTCTACTACCACGATTCCCTTGACCAGCTTCGGTCGCGCTTCAATGGCGTAAAAGCCGAAGGCTCCGCCAGCGGAGTGAGTCATGAAAATTGCGGGACCGATTTTGTCGAGCAGTTCGGCGGCGTTCTTCTGCCACACGGCGACCTGCTGATCCTTGATGAGTCCTTGACCGTTTCCGAACGACCCGCCTTGCGACGCCACGAGCTGCGAAAGCTCCGGCGCGCCGACTTCTCCGGTGCCGGGCCATTGGTTGTGCAGGCTGGCGTTCGAGGGCGCGGGCGCGGCTTTCGCTCCGCCGCGGCCCGCACGCGCCGGGGCTTTGGCGCGTTGCGGCGTGAAGAGCCCGGAGATGGATTCGAGCGTCTGCGCTCCGCCGAACGGGCCGTGCAGCGCCGGATGGTAGGGCGACCGTCCGTGGCCCGGCCGATCCACGATGTAGACTCGATAGCCTTCTTGCAAGAGATGCGTGGCCCAGCCGCGGCGTCCATCGGGGGTGCCCATCCAGTCGAGGCCTTGTCCGCCTCCACCGTGGATCAGCACCATCGGGTACGGGTGCTTGACCTTGGCGGGGACTTGGTACTCCACGTACATCTGCTTGCCGTTGACCACCGGCGAGGCACCGCCGGGAAGTGTGGCGCGTTCTACTCCGACCCAGAAAAAGCTCCATTCGGCGATATCGAGAGGTTGCTTGTTGACGGCTTCAAACGATGCGGCCGTGGGCGCGGCTCCAAGTTTTGCCCCGCCCGCGAGCAGGAATCCGGCTGCGGCCGTCTTACCGAAGTCGCGGCGTGTCACATGGTTAGCAGTAAAGCGCGGAGATGTCTTCTGGGCCACCTGTCGATCCTCTGGAGTCATTGAATCACACCTTGAAGAGGAAAAGGCCGCTTAGACGAACCCAGGTACCCCAAACCTGCCAGTACCAAGGCGCTATGCCGTAGAGCACCAAGACTATTGTTCCCCTTGCGGCCCAAACCATAGCCTTGGTTAAACATGCTTACCAGCACTACAGGCGAGGGCTATCCCCTCACGCCGATTCAACAAGGGATGTTGCTGCATCAACTTGCGGCAGCGGGATCGGGATTCGATATCGAGCAGATGGCCATGATGCTGCGTGAGGAACTGGATCCTCGCGCGTTTCGACAGGCGTGGGAGCGGCTGATTGCACGGCACGACGTGTTTCGCACTCGCTTCGAATGGGAGGCGCGGGAGCAGCCGCTTCAAGTCGTCCAGGAAAACGTGGAACTGCCTTGGGCCGAGCGCGATTGGTCCGGACTGTCCGCCGGAGATCAAGAGACGCGGCTCGCGGAGTATCTTCGCGAGGATCGTCAACGCGGGTTCGATCCGCAGGTGGCGCCCCTGGTACGCTGCGCGCTGTTCCGCTGCGGCGAAACCGAGTGGCGGTTCGTGTGGACCTTCCATCACATGTTGGCGGACGGCGCGTCGTATCCGGCGCTGATTGAGGAGGCGTTCGCGACGTACCAGGCGATACGCGAAGGGCGGGAGCTTGGGTTGCCCAGCCCGAAGCCGTTCCGCGAGTTTATCGAGTGGCAGCAATCGCACCAGCGGAACACGACGGAAGCGGCGGAGGTTTACTGGCGCGATTCGTTGAAAGGATTCTCCGCGGCGACTCCGCTGCCGGAGACGGGGGCGGGCACTTGCGCCGACTACGGGGAGCTCTCGGCGAGCGTGGCGGTCGCCGCACCGGAAGGCATCGCCCTGACGACGCTAGTACAAGCCGCGTGGGCTCTGGTGCTCGGACGAAATGCCGGGGAAGAGGACGTCGTCATCGGTGTAACTCGTGCGTGCCGCAAGGCGACCATTCCTGAGGCGGAGAAGGTGGTCGGCTTGTTCATCAACACCCTGCCGGTGCGGGTGAAGTTGTCGCGCGAAGCCTCCGTGGAGGAGTGGCTCCGCGAGCTGAACCAAGAACGCCGTGCGATGCGGGAGTTCGAGCACACGCCGTTGGTGGACGTGCAGCGTTTTAGCGAGGTGCCTGCTGGGTCGGGACTGTTCCACAATCTAGTGGTATTCACGCCGCGGCTGGTGGGCGCCACGATGCGCGAGTATGGCGCAGCTTGGGCGAATCGCGAGATTCAGTTTCATGAGCGCACCAATTTCCCGCTGACGCTGTTCGCGTACGGCGAAGCGGAACTGCTGTTGAAGATTTCGTACGATCGAGCGCGCTTTACGGATTCGACGGTGGCTCGGCTGCTGGACGAGTTGAAAACGGTGCTGAAGGCTCTGGCGACTCCCGCCGGACTCGTGGCGGATGTGCCCGTACTTTCGGGGTCCGAACGGCAGCGGGTGCTGGTGACGTGGAACGACACGCGTCGCGAGTACGCTACCGACCGCATGATTCACGAGCTGATCGAAGATCAGGCTGTGCGCACGCCCAAGGCGGTGGCGCTGGTGTTCCGCGGCGACAGCATGACGTATGGCGAGCTGAACCGGCGCGCGAATCAACTCGCGAAGCTGCTGAGGGATCTGGGCGCTGGGCCGGAGAAACTGGTCGGCGTGTATACGGGCCGCTCCATCGACATGATGGTGGGCCTGCTGGCGGTGCTGAAGTCCGGCGCCGCGTACGTTCCACTCGATCCGGAGTATCCGAAAGAGCGCATCGCGTGGGTGCTGGAAGACACGCGCGCCTCGATCATTTTGACCGACAGTACGCTATTGGGGTCGCTGCCGATACATCCTTGCGAGATCATCTGCCTGGATAGCCCGGGCTTATGGGATTCCACGCAAACACTGCCCAATGTTTGGAACGGCAGCATGCCGTCGAATCTGGCGTACGTGCTTTTCACCTCGGGGTCCAGTGGGAGACCGAAGGGCGTGATGATTGAGCACCGCAATGTGCTGAATTTCTTTGCGGGAATGGATGAGAGTCTGGATCGCCGCAAGGGCGGTACGTGGCTCGCGGTGACGAGCATTTCATTCGACATCTCGGTGCTGGAGCTGTTCTGGACGCTGAGCCGCGGCTTCAAAGTCGTGATCGATAGCGCTGAACAGCGTGCCTCGGCCCGGAACCGGCCGGCTTGTGATGTGAAACGGACGGCTCCGCTGTCCACGCGGAAGATGGACTTCAGCCTGTTCTACTTTTCGGCGAACGCGGGTGGTGAAGGCGGCCGGGATCGCTATCGACTCCTGCTGGAAGGCGCGAAGTACGCCGACGCGCACGGCTTCTCCGCAATCTGGACCCCGGAACGGCACTTCCACGAATTCGGCGGCCTGTATCCGAACCCGGCGCTGACCAGCGCCGCGATTGCCGCCGTGACGTCACGCATCCAGATTCGCGCGGGCAGCGTGGTGCTGCCGTTGCACGATCCGATTCGTGTGGCGGAGGAGTGGGCCGTGGTGGACAATCTCTCCGGCGGGCGCGTCGGCCTGTCTTTCGCCTCGGGCTGGCACGTGAATGACTTCGTGCTGAAGCCGGAGAATTGGCGTGACCGCAAGCAGTTGATGTTCGACGGCATAGAGACGGTGAAAAGGCTGTGGCGCGGCGAGAGCGTGACGCGCCGCAACGGAGCGGGCGAGGAGATTCAGGTGCGGATCCTGCCCACGCCGGTGCAGAGCAATCCGAAAGTATGGGTGACGGCCGCGACCAGCGTTGAGACGTTCCGCTCCGCCGGAGAGTTGGGCGCGAATCTGCTCACCAACCTGCTGGGCCAGAAGGTGGAGGATCTGGGGAAGAAGATCGCGGCGTATCGCCAAGCTTGGCGCGAGCACGGACATTCGGGCGAAGGCCACGTTACGCTCATGCTGCACACCTTCGTGGGCGCGGACCGAGAGCAAGTGCGCGCGAAGGTGCGCAAGCCTTTCACGGATTATCTGAAGACGTCGACCGAACTGGTGAAGCAGGCTCGCTGGGAGTTTCCGGCCTTCGCCGCGAAGAATGGACTTACCGCGACAGAGAGCGACGCGCTTAGCGCAGACGATCTCGATGCCCTGATGAACCACGCGTTCGACCGCTATTTCGAGACTAGCGGCCTGTTCGGATCGCCTGAGGATTGTCTGGAGATGACCGAGCGACTAAAGTCGGCGGGCGTCGACGAGATCGCGTGCCTGATCGACTTCGGAGTCGAGACCGGGGCCGTGCTGAAGAGCTTGGAGTTCCTGAACATCGTGCGGGAGCGCGCAAATCCGTCCGCCGTTGCCGCGGCGGACGACTATTCGATCGCGGCGCAGATGCGCCGGCACAAGGCCACGCACTTGCAATGCACACCGTCGATGGCTCGGATGCTGCTGGCCGATGCGGCCTCGGTCGCGGCTCTGAAGCCTCTCGAAAAGATGCTGGTGGGCGGGGAAGCTCTGCCTCCGGGGCTCGCTACGGAATTGACGAGCACCATCGGCGGCGAGTTGCTGAACATGTACGGACCCACGGAGACGACCGTGTGGTCGACCTACACGCGCGTCGCGGACAGCGACGTGACCATCGGGCGTCCCCTTGCGAATACGCAAATCTACATCGTGGATCGCGACCTGCGTCCCGTTCCGACGGGAGCCTCAGGCGAGTTGCTGATCGGCGGCGACGGCGTGGGGCGCGGTTACTTGAATCGTGCGGATTTAACCGCGGAGAAGTTCGTCGTGAATCCGTTCGGCGACGGCAAGCTCTACCGCACGGGAGATCTGGCCCGCTACCGCGAGGACGGCAACATCGAATTCCTGCGCCGCATGGATTCGCAAGTGAAGATTCGCGGGCACCGCATCGAGCTCGGAGACATTGAGGCGGCACTGGAAGAACACTCCGGAGTTTGGGAGTGCGCGGTGACGGCTCGCGAGGACGCGAGCGGAGAAAAACAGTTGGTGGCGTACGTGGTTCCGCAGCCTACTTCTTCCGGCGCCAAGGAAACCGCGGCAGAATTGGTCGCGCGCTGGGGCGCGCTGTGGGATGAGACGTATCGCAACGGCCGCGTGGACGCAGCGTGGAACACGAGCGGCTGGAACAGTAGCTATACGGGCGAACCGCTCCCAGAAGAAGATATGCGCGAATGGGTGGAGGCTACGGTAGGCCGCATCGAAGCGCTGAAGCCGCGGCGAGTTTTGGAAATCGGATGCGGCACGGGACTGCTGCTATTCCGCCTGGCGCCGCAGTGCGAATCGTACGTGGGGGTGGATCTCTCCGCAGCCGCGCTGGAAGCTATCGGAAGGGAAGCGCGGGCGCGCGGACTTCACAACGTCCACCTCCGGCAATCTGCGGCGGCGGAGCTCACGGATTTAAAGCCGGAATCGTTCGACGTCGTCGTGATCAACTCCGTGGTGCAATATTTCCCCGATGTGGAGTACCTGGTCCGCGTGATGGAGACCGCGGCCAAAGCCGTACGGCCCGGCGGCGCGCTCTTCGTGGGCGATGTACGCAATCACGCGCTGCTGGAGGCGTTCCACACTTCGGTCGAGATGGAGCGCGCGCCGGAATCCTCCAGCGCGGAAGAAGTCAAGCGGCGGATCGAGCAGAGAATCGCGGGCGAGAGTGAGTTGCTGGTGGCTCCCGAATTCTTCGAGGCTCTGCGCGGGGAGATCGCAAACATCGGCGACGTTACGATTCAACTGAAGCGCGGGCATCGGCACAATGAGATGACTCGCTTCCGCTACGACGTGGTGATGAAGATTGGCGAGCCGGTGACATCTCTCACGGAGACCGATGTAACGGCAAGTTCGGTCGTCGAGATCCGCCAGCGCTTGGATGGCAAGCCGGCGGCCATCGCGGTGCGCGGTCTGCGCAATCCGCGGTTGGCGCGCGAGGTTCGTGCGATGGAGCTGCTTCGCGCTGAAGGTGGTCCGGCCACGGCAGCGGACCTGCGCAAGGCGGCAGATGTCGCGGAAGGCATCGAGCCCGAAGCCCTGTGGAGTCTGGATGCATCTTACGAAGTCGACCTGCAGTGGTCCGGGGCGGGATTCGATCGTTACGATGCCATATTCGTTCGACGAGGCACGCCGCGCCTGATCCAAACCGAGGCGATGGAGCCCGTGGCGCGAAAGCCCTGGAGCGAGTTTGCGAATCGGCGCCAGACCAAGCCCGCGCCGGGAGCGCTGATTCAAGAGCTGAAGATCCACTTCAAGGAGCGCCGCCCAGCTTACATGGCTCCCGCGGCGTACGTGATGCTGGATGCGCTGCCGCGCACGCCGAATGGCAAGATCGACTGGAAGGCCCTGCCCGCGCCGGAGGCGGCGAAGCGCGAAGTGGCGCCCGCGGCGCTGCCTCGCACGGAGATGGAACGCCAGATCGCCGGCGTGTGGAAGCGGCTGCTAAACCTGGAAACCGTGGGCCGCACCGACAACTTCTTCGATCTGGGCGCGAATTCCCTTACCATGGTGCAGGCTAATTCGCGGCTCCGCGAGGAGTTGCAGTGTACGCTCTCGCTGGTGGATCTGTTCCGCTATCCCAGCGTGGGCGCTCTCGCCGAACACCTGAACGATTCGGGCGCCGAAGAAGAAGTACTCGAAAATAGCCAGGCCCGCGGACGCACGCGGCTGGACGCGATGCTGCGGCGCATGCATGCGCGCCAGGTGGCTTCCGAGGAGTTGGGCGCATGAACGGTTCAGAGATCGCGGTCATCGGAATGTCGGCGCGCCTTCCGGGATCGCGCAATGTGGCGGAGTTCTGGCGTCATCTTCGGGAGGGGGCGGAGGCGGTTTCGTTCCTGACCGACGCGGAGTTGATCGCGGCGGGCGAATCGCGGGACGCGCTGAGCGATCCGAAGTATGTGCGAGCGTATTCCGCGATGGAAGGAATCGACCGCTTCGACGCGGAGTTCTTTGGCTTCTCTCCCCAGGACGCGGCGGTGATGGATCCGCAGCATCGCATTCTGCTGGAAGTCGCGTGGGAAGCGCTCGAAAATTCCGGCCATGTTCCGGATGCGTTTCCGGGCAACGTGGGCGTATTCGCTACGTGCGGCATGAATTCGTACATGATGCACAACTTGCTGCGTAATCGCCGCATCATGGACACCGTCGGCGAATGGCTGGTGCGCCACACCGGCAACGACATGAACTTTCTTGCCACGCGGCTTTCCTATGAGATGAACCTCAAGGGTCCGAGTCTCAACGTGCAAACCGCGTGCTCCTCCGCGCTTGTCGCGATCCATCTGGCGTCACAAAGCTTGCTTACCGGCGAGTGCGACATGGCGCTCGCGGGCGGCTGCACGCTGAATTCGATTCACCGCCGCGGCTATCTCCATAAGGAAGGCGAAATCCTATCGCCGGACGGACACTGCCGTCCGTTCGATCATCGCGCGGCGGGGACGATTTTCGGAAACGGCGCAGGCATGGTGGTGCTGCGCCGCCTGGCCGATGCGCTGGACGATAGCGATCACATCGCGGCGGTGGTGCTGGGGTCCGCGATCAACAACGACGGGTCCATGAAGGCCGGCTATCTCGCGCCCAGCGTGGAGGGCCAGGCGAAAGCCATCACCGAAGCGCTCGCCGCCAGCGGCATAAATCCGGAGACGGTTTCCTTCGTCGAAGCGCACGGCACCGGGACGACCGTCGGCGATCCGATTGAGGTTGCGGCGCTCACGCAGGCGTATCGTCGATCCACGAGGAAGAAACATTTCTGCGCGCTGGGGTCGGTCAAGGGCAACATCGGACACTTGGGTGAAGCGGCGGGCACCGCGGCATTCATCAAGACTGTGCTGGCGCTGGAGCACCGGCAGATTCCGCCGACGCTGCATTTTGAGTCGCCCAATCCGCAGATTGATTTCGAGAACAGTCCGTTCTTTGTGAACGCGAAGACGATGGAGTGGAACGCAGGGCCGCAGAGGCGCCGCGCGGGCGTTACGGCTCTCGGCGCAGGCGGGACGAACTGCCACGTAATTTTGGAAGAGGCTCCGCTGCGGCGGGCAGCGGGCGAGTCGCGTCCCTGGCAACTCCTGCCGCTTTCGGCGGCCGTTCCGGAGGCGCTCGATCAAGCAGCCGCGAATCTCGCCGAGCACCTGAAGCAGCATCCGGAAATCGATCTCGCGGACGCCGCGTATACGCTGAGCGTCGGGCGCAAGGCGTTCGAGCATCGGCGGTTCGTGGTGTGCCGTGATCGAGACGGCGCGATCACGAAGTTGGAGGCGAACAACACACCCTCCGCGCACCGTGCCACGGAGCCCAGCGTGGCTTTTCTGTTCACCGGCCAGGGGTCGCAGTATCCGCACATGGCCGGGGAGCTCTATCGCGACATCTCTGCTTTCCGCAAAACCGTGGATGAATGCGCGGACATACTGAAACCCGAACTCGGCGTCGATCTCCGCGATGCGCTGTTTCGCTCGGCGGGAGATCTCACCGAGACCCGGCTCGCGCAGCCGGCGCTGTTCGCCATCGAATACGCGATGGCCCAGTTGTGGATGAGCTGGGGCGTGAAACCGCAGGCGATGATCGGTCACAGCGTGGGCGAATACGCGGCGGCGTGCGTGGCAGGTGTGTTCTCGCTCGAAGATGCGCTGGCGCTGGTGGCGGCTCGCGGAAAGCTGATGCAGCAAATGCCCGCGGGTTCGATGCTGATCGTGCCGCTGCCGGCCGAAGAGACGGAGCGTCAGATGAACGGCAAGGCCGCTGCCGGATGGTTGTCGCTGGCCGCCGTCAATGCTCCGGCATTGTCCGTCGTCGCGGGCTCACACGAAAACATCGCGGCGTTTGAAACATCTTTGGCCGGAAAAGGCGTTGAGTGCCAGAGGCTGCATACCTCCCACGCATTCCACTCCGCCATGATGGACCCCGTGCTGGAACCGTTCCGCGAACGGATGCGCCGCGTGGCTCTGGGTGCACCGAAAATTCCACTGGTATCGAACGTCACGGGTGCGTGGATGACCGCAGAGGAAGCCACCGATCCAGAGTATTGGGTACAGCATCTGCGCAAACCCGTGCGCTTCGCCGAAGGTGCGGCGGCGCTGCTCCAGAATCGGAATCAGGTGCTGCTGGAAGTGGGCCCCGGCCACACACTCAGCGCGCTGGCCCGCCAGCAGCCGGCAAAGCCGACAGCCATCCTGACGTCTCTACGCCGTCCCGCGGATGACGTTTCCGACGTGGCGTTCCTGCTGAACGCATGCGGACAGCTTTGGTCAGCCGGGGTCCCGCTCGATTGGTGCGCCTTCTGGCAGGGCGAGCGGCGGAATCGCGTGGAGCTCCCGACCTATGCGTTTCAACGGAAGCCGTACTGGATCGAGCCGGATCCCTCGACGGCGCGCCCGGTCCCTGCGGTTTCCGCGCCGGCTCCGAAGAAAGACATCGCCGATTGGTTCTATCAGACCGCGTGGAAGAAGTCCCCCGCGGCTCGTGCGCAGCGACGCAAGCAAACCTGGCTTGCGTTCGTGGACGACAACGGACTCGGCGAAGAACTAGTGCGCAAGATTGCCTCACCCTTGCGGGAGCAGCCTCCCGTCGCGCTGCATCTCACGCAGCCCGGTGAGATCGAGAGTCTCGAATGGATCCCGCAGCCACGCCGCGCGCCCGGCCCAGGCGAGGTCGCCATCCATGTTCGCGCCGCCGCGCTCAACTTTGCCGACGTCCTCAAAGCCACCGGAGCTTTTCCCGAGGCGCCGTTCGGAATGGAGTGCGCGGGAATCGTTTCCGCCGTCGGCGAAGGCGTCACGCACCTGAAGCCCGGCGACGAAGTGGTTGCCATCGGGCCCGGCAGCTTCGCGACGGCATTAGTCCGAGACGCGCGCTGCGTGGTGAAGAAGCCCGAGGCGTTGAACTTCGAAGACGCCGTGACGTTGCCGGCGGCCTACATGACAGCTTGGTATGCGCTGCTGCATGTGGCGAAGCTCCAGCGCGGCGAACGCGTGCTGATTCATTCGGCCGCGGGAGGAGTGGGCTTGGCGGCGGTGGAAGTCGCACACCGCATCGGCGCGAAGATCTTCGCTACCGCGGGAAGTGAGGAAAAGCGCGCGTATTTGAAATCGCGGGGAGTGGAACACGTGTTCGGCTCCCGCACGCTCGATTTCGCATCAGAGATTCGCGGCGGCGTGGACGTCGTGTTGAACTCCCTCATTGGCGAGTTTATTCCGAAGAGCCTCGGGCTGTTGCGATCGGGCGGACGATTCCTGGAGATCGGCAAGAAGGAAATTCTCTCACCCGGCCAAGTGCCCGAAGGTATTGTCTATACCGCGATCGATCTGGTCCGCACTCTGTGCGAAAATCCGGATGCCTACGGCGCGCTGCTCACCGAAGTGGTGGACCGCGTCAGAGATGGTCATCTCAACGCGCTTCCGAAACGAACCTTCGCGATGCGCGACGTGGCGGATGCGTTCCAGTACATGCTTCAGACCAAGCACACTGGCAAGGTGGTGTTATCGCTCGAAGAGTCGCCTCGCGAGATTGTTCGGGTGCGGGCGGGCACAAGATTCGAACGGCGGAGCGAGCACGATTTCGCGATTCGGCCGTCCTGCAGGGAAGATTACGAAAAGCTTCTGGACTCTCTGGGAGCCGCCGCGAAGCGGATCGACGCGGTCGTGCACTTGTGGAATGTCAATTCGGACGAGGCTCGCAATTGGAAGCAGCAGCTTCACCGCGGATTCTTCAGCTTGACGGAACTGGCGAAGGCGCTCGGCTCGCGCGGCCTCTCGCACCCTGTAGATCTATGCGTCATCACCACCCAGCTACACGACGTGGCGGGAGAGACATCGATTGAGCCCGCGAAGGCAACGCTTCTCGGAGCGTGCCGCGTGATCCCGCGCGAGTTCGAAAACATCCGCTGTCGCAACATCGATATCGGCGTGGAGCGCGGCGGCTCGTGGCAACACCAGCGTCTCTTGGAGCAATTGGCAACCGAGCTGGAGTCGGATTCGGAGGATCGCACTGTGGCGTATCGTGGAGCAGACCGTTGGATTCAGAGTAGTGAACCCGTGCAAGTGGGCGCGGCAAACTCCGGCCCCGGGCTGCGGCCGAAGGGCGTGTATCTGATCACCGGCGGCATGGGTGGCATCGGACTGGAGCTCGCCGAGCACTTGGCGAAGACCGTGCAAGCGCGAGTGGTCTTGGTGGGCCGCACGCTGCCGAGTCCGCGAAAGCTGGAGCGCATCAAAGAGTGGGAGAGACTCGGGGCGGAAGTGTTGATCGCTCGCGCGGATGTGACTGACGTGCGCGAGATGCGGCGCTTGGTGGAAGAAGCCGAATCGGCCTTCGGACACATTGACGGAGTATTTCACGCCGCCGGTGTGCTGAACGACGGATTAATCGCGCTCAAGAATGCCGCGGATGCACAGGCCGTGATGGCTCCGAAAATTGAAGGCACGCTGGTGTTGGAAGAAGTGTTTCGCAAGAAGCCGGTGGACTTCCTGATTCTGTTTTCGTCGATCAGCAGCGTCCTGGGCCTGGAAGGGCAGGTGGATTACACCGCCGCGAATGCGTTCCTCGACGCGTTCGCGCAACAGCAGGCCAAACGGGGTCGCACGCGTGTGGTCGCGATCGGATGGGGCGCGTGGAAAGAGGTCGGCATGGCCGCCGCGGCTTCGGGCGAGCGCGTGGTTCGCAAACAGCTGAGCCGCGAAGCCGACTGGCTGCTGGCGGAGCACGTGATCAAGGGATCTCATGCGATCCTTCCCGGCACGGGCTATCTGGAATTGATTCGGAGCGTCGTTGAAGACGAGCCCAGGGCGGCGGCCGTCGAGCTTCGCGATGTGATCTTCCAGGCTCCCTTCGTCGTCGAGCCCGGACAGACCAAGGAACTGGTGCTGGAGCTCAAGGCGAATGAGTTCACCATTCGCTCCGAACAAACGCACGTCACGGGAAAAGCCGCGTACATCGACGCGACGGCGCCGGAAAGAATCGACGTGCCGGCGATCCGCGAACGCTGCAACGCACGCGAGCTGAAGATCGGCGGGTTCCTTCCGCAGAAGTTTATGGACTTCGGACCACGCTGGGCGAACGTCTGCGACGTCAGTTACGGTCAGAATGAAGCGCTCCTTTTGCTCGAACTGCCGAAGGAGTTTCACTCCGATCTGGAGCGGTTCCGCTTGCATCCCGCATTGCTCGACATGGCCACGGGTGGCGCGCAGTCGTTGATTTCGGGCTTTGACGCAGCCAAGGATTTTTACGTTCCCTTCTCCTACGGCCGCCTGCTGTTGCTGCGCGGTCTGCCCGCGAGCCTCTTCAGCCATGTGCGTCTCACGAGACCGGCGACTTTCGACGTCACGCTGGCGGACGAACGCGGAGAAGTAGTCGCGGAAATCACGAATTTCGTCATGCGGCCGATGAGCCGTTCGCTCACCACTCTTCCGCCGCCCGCGGAGACTCAGCGCACGCCAGGCATGCTGCCCCACGAAGGGCTGGAAGCGCTCGACCGGGTGCTGCGCTCACCGTCGTTGCCGCACGTGATGATCACGCCGGTGGAGGTGAACCACTGGCTCCAGCAAATCGACGAATCCGCGAGACCGAAGCGTACGAGCGCCGCGACAAAAGCATCGGTTCAAGCTGGAGGCAGCCTGGAACAGCGGCTCGCCGCGATCTGGTCCGATATCCTGGGCGTCGACGCGATCGGCCTCAAAGACGACTTCTTCCAACTTGGAGGACACTCGCTGTTGCTGGTGCGCATGGTCACGCGGATTGAGAAGGAATTCAAGAAGAGTCTTCCTCTCTCCACGCTGTTCCAATCCGCCACCATCGAAGCGATCGCCGCGCTGCTCGGCGAGGGCGAAACGAAAGCGCCGCAGTTCTTTGTCCCTTTCAACGACCGCGGCACCGGACCCGCACTCTTCTGCGTGCACTCGGTCGGCGGCGACGCGAAGTATCATCGCCTGGCCCAACTTCTGGGCCCGGAGCAGCGGCTCTTCGGGATCCAGATCCCGCCGGAGTTCCGCACGCATGAATTCGCGGGCTCTGTGGAAGGCATGGCGAGCCGCTACGTCGAAGAGTTGCTCGCGTTCCAACCGGAAGGCCCGTACCTGCTCGGCGGATACTCCGCCGGCGCATCGGTCGCGCTGGAAATGGCGCAGCAGCTTCGCGCCCGCGGGCGGACGGTGGAGTTGCTGGTGGCCATCGATGGAGCTCCATTCCGCTTGCTCGGCTCCACGCCTCGTTGGAGCCCCCAATATGTTGCAAAGGTTCTGCGCAATCTTCCGCACTGGGTGATGGACGATCTGCTACCTGATTTCTCCTGGAAAGCCCTCGGCCTCCGCGTTGCGAATCGGATGAGCCAGTTGACGGGGCGGGGCCAGCAAGATAAGCAGCACGTGCAACAGTTCCTTTACGGTGCGGAGTTCTCCGCGAAAACGGTCGCCGTCATGGAAACGTTCTATCGCGCCGTTATGCGCTATAACGCGAAGCCGTACGATGGCCGCGTGGTCCTCTACACTGCGACGACAGAGCCTTTATATGACCTCCAGGAAACGGACGTTGCGTGGCGCCGTCTCGCCTCCACTTTGGACATCGTGCCGATTCGCGCCACTCACAAAACGGTGGTGGATGAGAAACACTTCGGTCTGGTGGCGCAGCATCTCGGCCACTGCCTGAGAGAGTTCCGCGCTTAGCGCATCTGGTCGTAAACCACGCGGCCGTCGACAACCGTCAGCAGCGACGTCAGCTTCTTGATGGCTTCGTCCGAAACTTTTTTCGGATCGAAGTAATCGTCGCTGAGCACCACCACGTCGCCGAGCTTCCCCATCTCGATCGACCCCAGCTTGTCCTCTTCGCGGAAAAACCAGCCGTTATCCGCGGTGTAGAGCCGCAGCGCTTCCAGTCGCGACACCTGCTGCTTGTCGTTGATCAACGCACCCGACGAGTTCTTGCCCGTGACCATGTAGTAAATCATCGGCCACGGATTGAGCGTCGAAATCTGTGCCGCGTCCGACCCCGCGCCCGCATGAATGCCGCTGTCCAGAATCATTCGCAGCGGAGGACCCGCGTTCGGACCCCCGGCGAGATATTCGAACGGATGCACCGCGATGCCTGCGCCCACGGCCTTGAAGCGATTCACCGTTTCTTGATCGATGTGCGGCACGTGCGCCACGGACCATCGCAGGTTCGCGATCGGCGTCGTCGCATTGACGGCCTCGAAGGTCGATGCGGTGAGTTTGTCCTCGGCCAGCGACAAGCTGTGCTGCTGGAACGGCCACCCATGTTGCGCCACCAGCTTTAGCGCGGTCGTGTAATTCGCCGGAGCGGTGACTTGTCCGAATAGCGGCCACTGCGTGGCGAACTCGCCGATGCCGGAAAGCCGCAATGTATCGTCCCCCAAGCCTTCCAGCGTGTTGCGCAGGCGCTCATTCAACAGCGGAACATCCGGCCGTGTGTCCATGCTCAAGAAGAAAATCCGCAACCGCGTCGTCATCTTGCCTTCGCGATGCAGCGCGAGGAACGCATCGTACATCGAGAATGGATTCGCGGTCGCCAGCCCATCGAATGTGAATGCCTCGTGCAGATCGGCCGCTCCCGGCGGATGGAACGCGCCCATATCGACATTCGTTGTGACTCCGAGGCTCACTGAATACGCCTGCGCATCCATCGTGCCGCGCTTCCTATCGGCAAACGTCTGCACGGCACGCAGCGCATTCAGCGCCGCCAGTGACGGAGCGTTCGCCGCGATCGCACCGGTGTCGCTCACGGCGACTCCCTTCGACGCGAAGAATTTCTTGCCTGCCGAATTCGTCGCCGCCGGACCCGTGAAGGCCTGGAACAGCAGCACCGGATGATCCGGCGTGGCGGTATCCAACTCGGCCAGCGTCGGCATGCGCTTCTCGGCGAACTGCACCGTGTTCCACCCACCCATCGCCGTAATGAACTCGCCCGCCGGAACCGTCTTCGCGCGCGCCTTCAGCATCGCTTGCACATCCGCCACTGACGCCGCGGTCTCCAGGCGAGTATCGTGCCCCGGGCGAATCCCCAGCAACACGATGTGATTGTGGTTATCGATCAGCCCCGGCACCGCCGTGCGCCCGCGCAGGTTGATCACCTTGGTGCACGGGTCCACCTTCGCGTTGCTGGGACCCACCGCTGTGATGCGGCCGTCCTGAATCGTGACCTCGCTCGCGATGGAGCTGCGCCGGTCCATCGTGACGATGTGGCCGTTAATCAGATGCAGATCGCGAGCTCCCGCGCAGCGGTCCGCCTGTGCGAATGCCGGCGCGGCGAGCGCGATCAAGGAAGCGACGAAGCTGAGCGTTCTCATTGAAGTTGGCCTCATTGGGGTTATTCTAAACACAATGTCCCAGCCCGGGGTTGCCAAGGGTAGCCTGGCGGAGCGCACACGTCATCGCGTGAACCGCCGCCTGATGCCCTTTATTTTCCTGCTGTACATCGTGTCCTACCTGGATCGCGTCAACATCGGCTCCGCCGGACTCCAGATGGGCAAGGAACTCGGCTTTTCCGACGCGGTCTTCGGCTTCGGCGCGGGAATCTTCTATCTCGGCTATGTGCTGCTGGAAATTCCCGGCGGACTGATGGCCGAACTGTGGAGCGCCCGCAAATGGATCGCGCGCATCATGATCAGCTGGGGCTTCATCGCGTCCGCCACCGCGTTCATCCACACCGCGCACCAGTTCTACGGCATGCGATTTCTGCTGGGCCTGGCCGAAGCCGGCTTCGTCCCCGCCATCATGGTGTACCTGAGCCACTGGTATTCGCCGCGCGACCGCGGCAAAGCGATCGCCCTCTTCTTCGCCGGAATCCCTGCGTCGCAAGTACTCGGTGGACCGCTGGCCGCGGTGCTCCTCCAGATTCACTGGCTCGGCTGGAACGGCTGGCGATGGCTGCTGATCCTCGAAGGCATTCCGTCGGTCCTTCTGGGCTTCGCGGTGCTTGCACTTCTGACCGAGAGTCCGCGCGACGCGAAGTGGCTTCCCGATGACGAGCGCGCCTGGCTCACCGCCGAGCTCGAAAAGGAGCAAGCCGGAAAACACTCTTCGAACTCCGTCTGGCGAGCCCTCGCCAACCCGCACGTTCTGTTGCTCGGAGCGATTCTGTTTCTTGGCCTCAACTCGACCTATGCGATCAGCCTGTGGCTTCCGCAGATGGTTAAGCGCCTCTCGTTGTTCAGCGACTCAAAGGTGAGCCTGATCGCATCGATTCCGTCGCTGTGCTCGCTTCCGGTGATGCTACTGGTGGGCTGGCATTCGGATCGCAGCGGCGAGCGCATCTGGCATACGGCGATTCCTAGGATGCTCTCCGGCGCGGCGCTGCTGGCCGCGTTTTTCTCCACGGTGGGCGGACACTTGTGGTTCAGCGTGCTGATGCTCTCGCTGGCGACGATCGGTTTCTACTCCGCGCACTCCGGATTCTGGCCGCTCCCGAACGAATTCCTCGGCCGCGCTGCCGCCGCCGCGAGCCTGGGGCTGATCAATACGTTTGGAAATCTGGCCGGATTCCTGGGGCCGTCGATCTTGGGATTAGTAAGTGATCGCACGGGCGGATTCGGCCCCGGGCTGCTGTTTCTGTCGGTGTGCTCGTTCGGGTCGGGTTTGCTCGTACTGACGGTCCGCGGAGCACTGAATCGCCACCGCGCCGCGCGGCCCCCTCACTGACTTCGGGGCTCTATCGGAAGCAGCCCCAACGGAAGCGCGGGGACCTTTTCGCGGCACAAAACGGCCTTGCCTATCCGACACTCCACGCTGCCGCGCGAGCCGCCTTCGCCATCGTATTCTCCCGCATCGCCATCCACCGCGCCCTTGTCAGCCGCCCCTCCACGGCATCCATCCAGCGGCCATTCCGCTCGAAATACCGAGGCAGCAGCCGGGTCCGCTCCACGCCGAACGAATCCTGAAACGCCAGCGCCGGCTTGTTCTCCAGAATCGTCCGGCAGTACACCGAGTCGAGATCCAGCACATCGAACGCCGCCGAGTACACCAGGCACGCACTTTCGAGCGCCGCCAGCGACCCGGACCGCACGATCCATCGCCCCCACTCCGCCGCCCGCGCCTCCAGATCCAGGTCGTAAATCCCGACCGTCCCCTCGCGCTCCCGCGTCGAGCGATTCTCAATCACGAAGTAATAATCCCCTGGCCGCTGAAAATACTCTTCGAGCCAATCCTCTTGCGCTCGAACATCGACAGCCCCGCGATGAATATAGCGATTTCGCAAAGGGTCGGTCCGCAGCTCCACGATGAACCCCGCATCCGACAGTTCCACGGGACGCAGCCGGAACGCGTGACCCTCCACCGTGAGGCTATGCCGCAAGTCGAGCCTCCACCAGCCGCACAATGTCGGCGGCGTCGCGCAAACCGGCGATCTCGCGGCCCTCAAATCGCAGTTGGAAATGATCCTCCAAGAGGAACACCAGCTCTACGTGGGTAAACGAGTCCCAGCGCGCCTCCGTCTCGCGCGACGGATTCTCGGCGTCGCCGACCGGTCTGCCAAGAGCCTGGCTCAAAAGGCGGTGGACGTCAGATCGCAGAGAGGTCGTTTGAGGGTGTGCCATAGGGGGACGCCATATCTTATGGTGCCCGCCCGGTCGATTTTTCTCGCCCGGATTGGGGCCCGCCCCGCCTCCGTGATATCCTCAAACGTTATCGTCTAACAGCCTTTTCTTCCAAGGAGAACTTATCGAGATGAAACTAAGTACCGACCGCATTCTTACTACCCACGTCGGCAGCCTGCCCCGCCCCCAGGATGTGGTCGATCTCCTCTTTGCGCAGGACCGCGGCGAGCCTTTCGATCCCGCGGTTTTCGAATCCACCGTGCGCCACGGCGTGGAAGGTGTCATCGGGAAGCAGGCTGAGTCCGGCATCGACATCGTTAGCGACGGCGAGATGAGCAAGATCAGCTACGCCACCTATATCCGCCATCGCCTTACCGGCTTTGAGGGCGATTCCAAGCGTCCCACGCCCTCCGATATCGACGCGATTCCGGAGTATCGCGACAAGCTCGTGAAGGAAGGCCACTCCGCCACGTACAAGCGCCCTGTATGCAAGGGACCCGTGAAGGTGAAGGATCTCTCTGGCCTGCACGCCGACATCGCGCGCATGAAGGCCGCCATGGCCACCGCCAAGGTGACGGAAGGCTTCATGAACGCCGTCTCGCCCGGCACCATCTGCGTGTTCCAGCCCAACGAATACTATCCTTCGCACGAGACCTATATGGAAGCCCTCGCGGAGGCGATGAAGGAAGAGTACGAGACCATCGTGAAGTCCGGACTGCTGCTCCAGTTGGATTGCCCGGATCTCGCCATGGGCCGCCACTCGCGCTTCAAGGATCAGACCGACGAGCAGTTCCTGCGCGGCGCCGAAATCCAGGTGGACGCGCTCAACCACGCCCTGTCCAACGTTCCGGCCGACCGGGTCCGCATGCACATCTGCTGGGGGAATTATGAGGGTCCGCACAACCACGATCTCCCGTTGACCGCCGTGCTGCCTCTGCTGTTCCGCGCGAAGCCGATGGGCTTGCTGATCGAAGGCGCCAACCCGCGCCATGAGCACGAATGGGAAACCTGGGCCACGCACAAGCTGCCGGAGGGCAAGGTGCTGATCCCCGGAGTCCTCGATTCCAGCTGCAACTTCGTGGAGCACCCCGAGCTGGTCGCCCAGCGCATCCGCCGCTACGCCGAACTGGTCGGCCGCGACCGCGTGATCGCCGGCAGCGACTGCGGCTTCGGCACCTTCGCCGGCTTCGGCCCCGTGCACCCGGCCATCTGCTGGATGAAGCTAAAATCCCTAAGCGAAGGCGCGGCATTGGCGTCGAAGAAGTTGTGGGGCAAGGCGTCGGCAAACTAATAACGTTTGTTCCTCGGCGCTGCGCCGCCCGCGTGCTTGAACGGCGCGTAACGGGTGGTCTTCTGTTTCGAAGCGAGGCGTCATGGCCGAGCGGCCATTGCTCTCGCTGGACTGCTTAGAACCAGACCGATGGATACGCTTACACGTGCACAGCGATCGGAGCGAATGGGGCGCGTGCATTCAAAAAACACGAAGCCCGAGATGGCGGTGCGGCGACTCGTTCACAGCCTCGGATTCCGCTTCCGATTGCATCGCAGGGATTTACCAGGTAATCCGGATCTGGCGTTTCCTGGCCGTCGCAAGCTAATATTTGTTCACGGGTGCTTCTGGCATCGACACGGGTCAAGATGTCCTCTAACACGGCTCCCGAAGTCGAGGCTGGACTTCTGGATACCAAAGTTGGAACAGAACCAAAAGCGCGACCAAAAGAATCGAAGGCTCCTGCGGGCGGCGGGGTGGGGAACTCTCGTGATTTGGGAGTGCCAATTGAAGGACAATAGAGCGTTAGCGAAACGAATCTGCAACTTCCTGGAGTCGAACATATGAGGTCTGTTGAGCTATTCGCCGGCGCCGGAGGATTGGCGCTCGGTATATCCCAAGCCGGATTCCAGCACGAAGCGGTTGTGGAGTGGGACCACAACGCGTGCGATACCATTCGCGCCAATCAGGACTTAAAGCTGGAGCACGTCCGCGAGTGGACTCTGCACGAGGCGAACGTGAAGACCTTCGATTACAGCGGAATAAAGCCGGACATCGAGCTTCTCGCGGCGGGTGTCCCGTGCCAACCATGGAGTATAGGTGGGAAACATCGGGGCTTCGAGGACGACCGGAACCTTTTCCCAGATACAATCCGCGCCGTGGTGGCTTTGAGGCCCAAGGCGATTCTGATCGAAAATGTCAAGGGACTAACTCGGCAATCGTTCGCCAATTACTTCACCTACATCCAGTTCATGCTGGAGTTCCCGGAGGTGAAGCGAAGGGCCAACGAGAACTGGAACGAGCACCGTAACCGGCTGGAAAAATTTGTAACGACGCGAGGACGTGGATACGATGGCTTGCGCTACAACGTCGTCCCCAAGTTGGTGAACGCCGCGAACTATGGAGTTCCCCAGCGGCGGGAGCGCGTCTTTTTAGTTGCGTTTCGAGCAGACCTCGGCATCGAATGGTCTTTTCCCGTTGAAACTCACTCTCAGGAAATGCTTTGGGTAGACCAATGGGTTACGGGCGACTACTGGGAGCGGCACGAAATCCCAAAGAAGCAGCGCGGCCTCGGGCCAACCAGCTTTCAAGCTCGCGCAACAAAAGCATCCCTGTTCGATTCAAAACCTTGGATCACCGTGCGTGACCGCGTCCGCGATCTGCCCGATCCTGAGTCACGACATGCCCGCTGCATTCCGAACCACGTTTTCCAGCCCGGGGCGCGAACCTACCTCGGTCACACTGGCTCACCATTTGACGAGCCCGCCAAGACACTCAAGGCTGGAGATCATGGAGTGCCAGGCGGCGAGAACATGATCGTGTTTCCGAATGGCGACGTTCGTTATTTTAGCGTGCGTGAAGCCGCTAGGATGCAAGCCTTCCCGGATAGTTTTGTTTTCAATAGCTCGTGGTCAGAGAATATGCGCCAGCTGGGAAACGCCGTCCCTGTTGAGCTTGGTCGAATCATCGCCGAGGAAATCAAACGGAAGCTCGTGTCGCGGCGTCGCCGCAGGGAAGCCGGTGGCGATGCACAGTGAGCCCGCATTCAATCCACTCGACAAGAAAAACCTGGGAATCAGCGTCGAAAACGCACTATTGGCGCGACCTCGAAGCCCCCTGCCGCCGCCCGACAAATTCATCGGCGCGGGTGTGTACGCTATCTACTACAAAGGTAATTTCGCGGCATACAAGGCTCTCGCGGCACGCAACCGAGCGGACAACGGCAGGGATGTTCCGATTTATGTTGGCAAGGCTGTTCCCGCTGGGGCGCGTAAGGGCGGATTCGGTCTGGACGTGAATCCCGGCGCAGTTCTTTGCAATCGGTTGGAAGAACACGCGGAATCAATTAAGGCAACTGAAAATCTTAAGCTCGCCGATTTTTTCTGCCGTTATCTCACTGTCGACGACATCTGGATTCCACTCGGCGAAAGCCTGTTGATCGAAATGTTCTCGCCAGTCTGGAATCGCGTGATCGACGGGTTTGGAAACCATGATCCCGGAAAGGGGCGACACCAGGGCAGGATTCCAGCATGGGACGTGATTCATCCGGGTCGACCGTGGGCGAAGAGGCTTCAGTCCGGGAAGAGTCTTCACGCCGTCGAGGAGTCGATCAAGAAGTTCTTCGCTGACCATCCCCTTAAATAACCAAACCCGGGAAGAAGATAAGCTGGGGAACCATCCTCGGTATCAGACGGCCACCTGGCTGCATTTAACGCTGGAACAGGTTCCGCAGCCGCTCCCCGAGTTCCTCATGACTGAGGAACTCCCCGATACCGTCCCGGCCTTCCATCGCTACGCCTTATACATGTACTTGATGTTCGACTTGTAGATCAGCAGATTCGGCTCGCCCTCGCGGTTCACTTTCAGGCAAGTCTTGTCGTACCACTCGATCACGCCCAATAACGTCTCGCCATCCTTCAGCACGATGGTCATCGGCGTCTTGGTCTGCATCTGCTTGAGGTAATAGAAGTTCTCCGCATTGGTCTGCTCCGGCGGAGTCATCTTCTTGGCTCCGGCGGCCCCTGCGGGCCCATCCTTCCGAGCGGGTGGTCTCTGCTCTTTCATCTCGTTAAACGACGGCCGGATCAGCCTGCGATTTGCGGGGTCCACTGCGAAGAGGCTCCTTTGAGTGTAGAGCGGGCTTATTCCTTAAATAGCACAGCGCTACCGGGAGCGCAATTGCACAGCCAGCGCATCGAATGCGATGGATTTTTGTATATTCCGGCGCGCCAGGTCCACCAGCTCATCGACGCGCGCCACCGCCGCCCGAATCCAGTCGAACGAAACCTTGCGGGCTAGCGCCGCCAACTCTATCTGGACGTCACGATTACGCACAGGGTTACCCGCCCCGGGCCCGCCATGCGCAAGTCGCAGAATATCCTCCAATAAACTGTAGAGCGACTCCAGATACGCTTCCATTTTTTCCGTTCGCCGAGCCGCAATCGAGTCCGAATGCTTGATCCAGGTGCCGAACGGCTCCAGGCCGCTGGCGACGTTCAGCAGCGCCAGCATCGCCGTCCTGCGACGGTCATAGGCCTCCAGGTCGAGCGATACCGCCAGCCCCGGCGAGCCCTCCGCCAGGTGCAGGCGCCTCTCGGCGTGGTCGACGTCCTTCCGCGTGGCGAGAAACTCCCGCATCTCCGGCTCTGCCAACCTTGCGAAATAGAACGGCACCGACCGCGACCGGATCGTCGGTAGCAAATCGTACGCGTTCCGGGCCGTCATGATCAGGATCAAGTGCGACGGGGGCTCCTCCAGCGTCTTCAGCAGCGAGTTCGCCGCCTGCTCATTCGCCCGGTCGATTCCATCGATCAGGAACACCTTCCAAGGCCCATGCAGCGGCCGGAGCGGAGCCCTTTCCTTCAACAGCCGCATCTGCGGAATCGTCAACTGCCGCAGCGGCCCGTCCGGAGGGAACGTGGCGAAATCAGGGTGGGAAGAAAACACCAGGGGATCGTCGTTACGTTTATCGGGAGCCCATTTTTCGCGCTCGGTAATGAGGGAGCTATTCGACTCCAGACTCAAATCGTCCCGCTCGATCTTGTGCGCATCGCTCAACAACCGGGCTGCAAACCGCCGCGCCAGCGTAGCCTTCCCGACGCCTTCCGGCCCCGAAAACAGGATGGTCTGCGGGATCCTCTGGTTGCGGATCATGTCCGCCAGAGCCGCCTGAACCCCCGCATTTCCGTAAAACCGATCGAACTCCACGCTTTTCAACTCCACACCCCAAGGCTCTTTCACGTCAGAATAAAGAAGAAGGTGTCTTCCATGATGACACGAGTGCTCCTCGCCGCCGCTGTGCTAAGTGGCCTAGCCGCCGCCCAACCCCGCACGCCCGTGCTGGTCGAGTTATTCACTTCCGAAAGCTGCTCTAGCTGCCCCCCCGCCGACGCCGTGCTGGCCCGGCTGGACCGCGAGCAGCCCGTCGGCGGCGTTCAAGCAATCGTCCTCAGCGAGCACATCGATTATTGGAACGATACCGGCTGGCGGGACCCCTTCTCCTCGCCGCTCTTCTCCGCCCGCCAGCAGGATTACGGCCAGGCCATGCGCCTCAAGGAAGTCTACACGCCTCAAATGGTGATCAACGGCCAGATCCAAATCGTCGGCTCGGATTGGGACCGGGCCAAGACAGCCATCCAAGCCGCCGCGCAGCTCCCCCGGGCGCAGGTGACGCTCTCCAGTTCTTACGGCGACCGTGTGAAGTTCGATGTGCAGAATCTCCCCCCGCCTACACGCATGGCCGAGATGTTCCTCGCCATTACAGAAAGCGGAATCGAAAACACCGTTCTGGCAGGTGAAAACGGTGGCCATCGCCTGCAACACACCGGAGTGGTGCGCAGCCTCCACAGCCTGGGGACCCTGGATGCCAAGCAAAAGGGCGCTTCCAGCGGCGAACTTCAACTGACGATCAAGAGGGAATGGACGCGCCGTAATCTGAAGGTGGTTCTGTTCGTTCAGGACCGCGAGACTCGCCGCATTCGCGGCATGTCTTCGCTACGCTTGTACTAGGTTGCCCACGATTTCTTCCGCCCGCATCGCGGCCTCCGCGCTTGCCGTGCCCTACTCCCGGGTCCGCGAACTCGCCGAGCTCGCCATGCGCATGGACGGCGTCCTCAAGCTCTACTTCGGCGAATCCGACCAGGCCACGCCCGACTTCATCAAGCAAGCCGCCGAGCAAGCCCTCGCCGACGGCTTCACCTTCTACACCGAAAACGCCGGACTCCCGTCTCTCCGCGAAGCGATCGCCCGCTACACCGCCGAGCTCCACTCCGTCGATCTGAATCCGCAAACCGAGATCGCCATCACCGCCTCCGGAGTCCAGGCGCTCAGCTTGATCCTGCGTTGCCTGGTCGATCCCGGCGACGAAGCCCTGGTCCTCATGCCCGCCTGGCCCAACGGAGCCGCCATCCTCGGCATGTCTCACGCCGTGGTGCACGAAATCCCGCAGCCGCTTACGTCCTCCGGCTACGGCATCGACTTCGACGCTCTGGAAGCCGCGCTCACCCCGCGGACGCGGCTGCTGCTCTACACCTCGCCCTCGAATCCCCTGGGCTGGGTCGCCTCCGAGCAAGACCAGGACCGCCTCCTCGGCTTCGCCCGCCGCCACAGCCTCTGGCTCGTCGCAGACGAGGTCTACGAGCGCCTCTATTACTCCGGCGCGTCCGCCGCCCCTTCCCTCCTCCGCAAGTGCACCCGCCGCGACGCCGTCGTGGTCGTCCAATCCTTCTCGAAAGCCTGGTGCATGACCGGCTGGCGCCTGGGCTGGCTCACCGGCCGACCCGACCTCATCGCCCGAGCCTCCGAGCTCAACGAATTCTTCGTCTCCTGCCCCGCTGCCTTTACCCAGAAGGCCGGCGAAGCCGCTCTGGCCCACGGCGAACCCACTCTGCGCGCCATGC
This sequence comes from Bryobacteraceae bacterium, assembly GCA_036498815.1. GTDB lineage: Bacteria > Acidobacteriota > Terriglobia > Bryobacterales > Bryobacteraceae > Palsa-187. Next base: position 42,357 of record DASYET010000019.1, read on the forward strand.
TCGCCCAACTCCGCGCCAATCGCGATTTCTGCGTCGAAGCCCTTCGCCGGATGCCCGGCGTCACCGTCCCCGTTCCCGACGGCGCCTTCTACGTCTTCCCCAAAATCGCCGGACTCACAGACTCTTTCGACTTCTGCAAGCGGCTCCTCGAACAAACCAAAGTCGGACTCGCTCCCGGCGTAGCCTTCGGCGCCGGCGGAGAAGGCAGCGTCCGCCTCTGCTACGCCTCCAGCCGGTCCGTTCTGGAAGAAGCCATGTCCCGCCTCCACCGTTTTCTGGAAGGCACCGGCCGCTCTCCCTCCTCCGAGGCTGTGTCACACTAAAACAATGCACACGCGCCGGCTCGCTGCCTTCCTGCTCGGCATCTGGCTGGGTTGCAGCGTGCTGATGATGTGGTTCCAATTCTCGAACCCCCGCTTTACCGCCGACCTCCTAATCACCCCCTCGGATTCCGCCGCGGAGATGACCAAACGCCTGCCCGACGCCGAACTCCGTCTCATGCTGCGCTATGCCGCGGCCGAGCAGAACCGCCGCTACCAGTTCCTCTGGGAACAAGTGGAACTCGGGCTCGCCGTGGCCACCGGTCTCGCGCTGGTTGCCGGAACGCAGAAGAAGATTCTGCCCCTGGCGATCTGTGGCGCCATGCTGCTCACGGTGGTGTTCCAACACATGGGAGTGACGCCGGAGCTGGCCTACCGCGGCCGCCTGACCGATTTTCCGCCCGGGAACAATAGCACGGGAGCCATGCTACGCGTCTACGCGCTGGAGCAGGTCTACGCCTGGGTGGAGGGCACCAAACTTGTCGCGGGAGTGGTCCTGGCGAGCTACTTATTTGTCTTTCGTCCCCGCCGCAACCGGAAACAGCTCCACGCGATCGACGATCGCGATCACAGCCGCGTCGCCGGGTGATTCCGAAGCCGCGGATGCTTCCCGGACCAGCAAGACCACCTGGCCCACGCTCGCTCCGGCCTCGTTCAGAGCCACCGTCGCGCGGCCTTTGTTCTCGCCGTCCAACTCCAGCGGTTGTACCAGCACCGCTGTGCGGAAGTGCCGCCCGCCTGCCTTCCGGGCCGCCACCACATCCCCGATCACGCGCGCGATTTGCATGGCCCCGGGCTCAGCCTTTTTCGATCGACTTGTACAGTCGGGTATCCAGCGCGACCTCGTCCACAATGCCCACGATCGCCGCGTCCACCGGACGGTCCTTGCAGCCTTCCACCAGCCGCGCGCTCGCCCCCGTCACCACCATCACCAGATCGCCCGCATTTGCCTGCACCGTGTCCACCGCAACGACGTAGCCGGCCTCTTCATTCCCATCCGGGGCGACCGGGCGTGCGATCAGTAGTTTGAATCCCTCCAGGCGCGCGTCTTTCTTGGATGCGAAGACTGTGCCGGCAACTCGTGCCAGGATCATGCTAATTCTGGCGCGCCATTAGTACACGCCCCGAGCCTTCAAGGACTCATCGATCAGCGCCAGCAACTGCTCGCGTGTAAACCGAGGAGCCTCGGAAGCCGCGGGAGCATCCTCCGCCGCCGCGGGACTGCCCGGTTTGAAGCAGCTGCGCGACTTCACCCCGTACCGCTCGCGCGCCGCAAACAGCCTGTGGATCTCCTCACGAGGCAGCGGCTTCGCTCCGCCCAGCAGTTCCGCCACTAATGCGATCCGCGCGAAGTGCTCCACCGTTTCCATGTGGAAAAATGCCTGCACCAGATCCGCGCCCCAGGTCACCGCGCCGTGATTTGCCAGCAGCACGGCTTCATGTTGCGCGACGAACGGCAGCAGACTCTCGCCCAGAGCCGGAGTTCCCGGCGTTCCGTAAGGCGCGAGCGGCACGCACCCGAACCGCACGATTACTTCCGGCAGCACGCCGATGTTCAACTCGCGCCCCGCCGCCGCGAATCCCGTCGCCACCGGAGGATGCGCGTGCACTACCGCTTGCACGTCCTCGCGGTTGCGGTATACCGTCAGGTGCATGTCGAGTTCGGAAGTCGGCTGGCGCCAACCGCCGGTCCTGTTCCCGTCCAGGTCGCACAGAATCAGGTCTTCCTCTTGTAGGGTGCCCTTGCACACGCCCGCCGGCGTGGCCAGAATCTCGCCGGTGGGAAGGCGCATGCTCAGGTTGCCGTCGCTCGCGACAATCCACCCTCGCTCGAACATAAGCCGTCCCGCGCGGACCATGTCCTGCCGCGGCTGTTGGTCGGTCTGAGGCATCAGCGCCTGCATACAAAGAGTATTTGATTGTAGCAGCGTATAGCCCCGCTTGGGGCGAGGCCGCTACAATTGGAAACAGTGGATACACGCCGCATGTGCCCGAACTGCCGGGCCTTCATCACGACCGACGACAAGGTTTGTCCCTATTGCGAAGTTCAGATAGGCAAGAAGGCCGTGGATCGCGGCGCTCCCGCCGACGTGATGGGCGGGCTGATTCCGCAGCATCGCTTCACCACCGTGATGATCCTGCTGATCAATACCGGCCTCTACGTCGCCACATTGATCTATAGCGCCAAGAGCGGCCATGGCATGGGCACCGACCTCGATTCGAACACTCTGTACGATTTCGGCGCGAAAGCCCCCGCCATCCTGTTCGGCCAGTGGTGGAGATTGATCACCGCCGGTTTTCTGCATGGCGGCCTGATGCACATCCTCATGAACTCCTGGGTGCTGTGGGATATCGGCGTGCAAGTGGAGCAATCCTATGGCACCAGCCGTTACCTGGTCATCTATCTGGTCTCCACCATCACCGGATTTCTCGGCAGCCTGCTGTGGGCGCCCGGCGTTCTTTCGATCGGCGCCTCCGCCGGCATCTTCGGACTCTTCGGCGCGATGATCGCGCTGGGCCTGCGTGACCGCTCCTCCTACGGCACCGCGGTCCGCCAAATGTATCTTCGCTGGGCGGGCTTGTGTCTGGTGATCGGCATCCTGCCCGCGATCTTCGGCATTTCCTTCATGGATAACGCCGCGCACATCGGCGGCATCACCGGAGGCTTCGTCGTCGCCTACGTCGCCGGAACGCCGAAGATCTCAGGAATGGTGGAAGCCTTCTGGCGCGGAGCCTGCGGAGTCATGCTTGCTGTCACCGCCGTGGCCTTCGTACAAATGTTCCTGGCCCTGGTCGGGCAGAAACCGCTTTAGTCTCGACCCTACCGCACGACGGCCTTCGCCAGCCCCGCATTCCCGGCGCCGTCATACACGCGGATCGAAATCAAATGCTCGCCCGGCGAGACATTCTCGATGCGAATCGGAAACTGCTCCTGCGCGGAATCTGTAACGCCATCGGACGACTCCACCGGAAACCACGGCCCCGCATCGACGGAATACTCGCACCGGCGCAGGAGTGATCCGCGGTCGACAGCGTCCACCGCAATGTCGACTCTCGTACCCATGCGACGCGGCGCTCCCGCCGTTACCACCGGCGGCGTGTTGTCCACAATCACGGGTGCGCTCACTATCTCGGCCTCCCGAGCCAGCTCCGCCGGATTTGATAAACGGTCCGAAGCCGTGACGCGGAAATAATACCGCCCATCGGCCACCACGTCGCTCTCGAGCGCATAGTAGTTGTCGGTAGTGTTGCCATGCAGCAGCTTCCACTCGGTTTCTTCCTCACCGCGGAAATACAGGTTGTAAATCAACCGGTCCCCATCGGGGTCTTCTCCGACCCAGGCCACCTGCAACTGCTGTCCCGGCCCTCGCGAAATGGTTTGCGAGGTGGTGCCGGATGAATCCGCGGTGTCCGTCACGGTCACGGAATAAGAAGTGGTGGTGTTCGCCGCTTGCGCGGGCCTTGCAGAACTCGCTGGAGCCTGCGCGCCGATCACACTGATGCTGCGGATCGCCGGCGGCGTGTTCTGCGGCAGGAAAGGCACCGTCACGTCATCGATCCCGCCGGACGCTCCGGTAAATTCCGCGCGCCATTGAATGAACCGCGCGTTCGGACTCGTCACCGCGGCCCCGGTTGCCGTCAGGGGAGCCGACCAGTCGCTCCACGTCGTATCCGGCCGCGCGGAATTCCCGCTGCGCGTACGCAGGACCACACCACGCGCATCGCCGCGCCAGCTTAGACGTCCCCACCGCGCCACCGTGCCCGCATCGTGCACCGGCGATTCAAACCAACCCGCCGAATTCGTCGCGGCGTCGAGCCGGAGCAGCTTCCCCAGATTCCCCGTCGCCGCCACTAGCCCGCGCGGCGAAGCCAGCAGACGCGTCGCATCGCCCTCGCCCGCCTGTGCCATCAGGGTTGTCTTGCCGTTCGGCTCCAACCGGTAGATCCGCCCCTGCGCGTCGGTGAGAAACACCACCGAGGAACCATCCAGCGCGAGATCGTAAACATTTTCTTCCTTCGATGTCCACAGAGTTTCCACCGTGTTATCGGGCCAGATCTTGAACAAAGAGGATCGATCGCTGCCCGAGGTGTCCACAGTCGAAGCCGGAGAGACGACGGTCGTCTGGGCTGCGGGAGCCGCCAGTTTCGGAGCCTCGGGCTTGGGAGCGGGTGTCACGCCGCTCTGCTGATCTGCTGTGACGGTAACGGTCGTCGAGATCACCGGCAGATTCGACCCCGAGCTCACCGCCGCCGCCGAAGCCGCGCTCACTTTCTTCGCGACACCCCCGCCGAGAGCCGCCGCATAAACACTCCCATCCGGGGCCGTCAGAATCGAACGAATCTCCGGAAACTTCGCGTTGTACAAGACGAATGCTTTACCCGGCGCGGTGATGCGATACAAAATTCCGTTCGGCTCACTTCCGGCGAGCAGCCGCCCTTGCGCATCGAACGCCAGCGAAGTCACGTGCGATTGCCCGGTCTCGTAATAAACGCTGCCTTGACCAGAAGGCGTGACGCGAAAAATTTTTCCTTCATCGCCGGTCGCGACCATCAACGCCCCATCCGGAGCCAGCGCGAGAGCCCAAATGTAGCGGGCGCCGGGGGAGAAGAAATCGGAAACTTTGCCGTTTTCGATGCGGACCACTTTTCCGTCCGGCGAGCTGGCCGCGTAAATAATTCCTTTGGGGTCAACGATCAACGTGAAAATCTCGGGTTGTTCGGCGGTCCAGACCACTTCGCTCTCGCCCGACTGTTTCACGTGAAACACTCGGCCGCGGTTGCCGGTGCCGACATAAAACGACCCATCCGGCGCTTGCGCGACGCTCCAGATGTCGGCTTGTGCCGAGTCGAAAATGGTGTTCACGGCAGGCCCCGGCGTCAGCTTGCCATCGCGAGTGAGGGACAAACCGGCCATGCGGCCTCGCGAAAAATCCTGGTAGCCGCTCATCTCCCAGGTCTGCGTGGTGGCCGCGACGCATGAAACAGCGCACGCGAACAGCAGGGCGCGCTTCACTCTTTCACCTCGACCTGGATGGTTTTCGATCCGCCCACCGCTGTGTCGCCAATCGGAATCTCGATCTCGGCTAACTTCGCGCCGCGCGTGTTGGCGGGGCTTGAGCCGGGGAGTTGTGCGCGATTGAAGATCATCGCCATCGATGCGGGAGGATCGGGTAGATCGCGGCCTTCGATGGTGAATGTATTGTCGGCGCGCCAGACTTTGAGATAGGCGCTCGATCCGGAGCGCAGCGCGTTGAGTAATCCGAAGACTTGCGCCGCCGAGCGCGCGGGTGCGCTGAATGCGTTTTGATACTCGACCAGATTCGCAGAGCTCGCATCGGAAACGGTGAAAAACAGAGGACCCGCGGGCGCACCCACCGGAACGCGGTAGTGAGTTTTCTTGATCGTTTCGGCTCCGTTTTGTCCGCTCAGCACGATGCTGATTTCGAGATCCTCTCCGGGGCGCACGGTGCGCGGCGCGGCGACATCGGCGATTTGCAGCTGCTTGCGAACGTCGAGAGGTGTGATGTCAAGCGTAAGAGATTTCAGGCGTAATAAATCGAAGCCGCTGGTGAGTGCATACGAGAGCGGAGCGGCAACTCCGAGTGACGCGCCCGCCGCAACATTAAGGTCCCCAGAATAAACGTTATCCAATCTCACTTGGCCGCCCTCGAAATCGGCATGTCCGCGCAGAGAATAAGTGGCGGGCCCGACGGCGCGCTGCGTCGAATCAATGGCCGAAAACACGGCCATCTGCGCGACGATCGGAGTCATGATCGGGTCCTGGACGACGTTCATGTGATACGTGTTCGCGCCCATCTTTATTTCGATCGGCGTAAGCGCGGCGGCGCGTCCGGTGATGCCGGAGATCGCCGTGTCGCGATCCGCGGTGATGGAGCCCATCCATTCGGAGGCCTTCGAAATTTTGAACGAGCTCGTAGTCGCCGGCAGGAGCGCTAGAACTTCCGAGCGTGCGAAGGGCATGCTAGTGGGACCGGTGGCGAGGAAGCGGTGGCCGAAGGCGTAGAGCTTGTTACCGTCGATGGTCGTGATCGTGCCGTCGGCACTGACGTTCATATCGCCGGAGAGCAACTGCACGCTGATCATGGAGCCGGGCTCGAGGGTTTTGGGATCGCCGAATTTCGGGGGGGGATTGCCGCCGCCCGAGACTCCCTGGCGAGGATCCATGCCGAGGGCGCGGAGTTGCGGCGCGAAGTGTTCGAGTGCCGCGGCGGTGAAGCCCGCGAAGGAAACGGGCGTCGCGATCTCTTCCAGGCGCATGCCGCCCGCTGCATATTTGGCGCGCGCGGGGATGGAAGCAATCGCGAGGGGTTTTGTTTCGGGATCGACGCGCAGCATTTCTTCAATCGGACGGATGCCGGCGATGGCTTCTTTCGCGTCCGGGAATCCGAGCGCGACGGCGCCGGCGAGACGGCCGTCGATATAGACCGGCGATCCGCTCATGCCTTGCATGACTCCGGTATTGGCGAGGGGTCCGCCGCTGAGCCGCGCCAAGATGATGGACTGCTGCGGACCGATGTTATCGAGCACGCCCAGCACTTCGACCTGAAACTCCTCGACGCGGGTGCCGGAGAAGACGGTTTTGCCTACGCCGTGCTGGCCGGCGCGAACGTCCTTGAGCGGAAAAATGTCCGGCGCCGCGGCGAGGGCCATAGCGGCGGCCAGAAGAGCCAGGATACGGGGGAGTACCACAATCTCATTCTAGGCCGAATGGGAATGAGGAAGAGCGATGAGCAGCAGGGCTGGGGATCGGCTCGCGGTAGTGGTGGGCTGGGCATGTCCCCGTCAGATGGTTCCTGCCGGGTGTGACTTTCTGTGGCTCAATTGAAACAAATTACTTGCTATAGTAAAGTAGTTTAGCGCAACATGGTCCGGCGGTTCCGTTTTCAACATGTCAAATAGCCGAATTCCGAGATGGGTCTCGCTCCTGATCCTGGGCGTCGGCCTGCTGATGGTCGCGATCCCAGGATTCTGGTTGTACCTCACGCTGACGGCAACGAAGCTGCACCCTGATCCCGGGAAAATCGTGTCCACCTCAAATTCTCCGCCGCCGCCCCAATGGAGCCGGGCCGTCGAGCAGTCACGCGATCTGGTGCGTGCGAGTGTCACGGAACAAAATTTGCCGGGAATTTCGGTGGCGGTCGGAGTCGACGGCAAAATCGTATGGGCGGAGGGCTTCGGGTTCGCGAACCTGGAGGACAGTTCTCCGGTCACGCTGGATCACCGCTTCCGCATCGGTACCGTATCGATCCCGCTGACCTCCGCAGGAATCGGTCTCTTGTTGGAGGAAGGCCGCATAAAGCTCGATGACGAGATTCAAATGTACGTGCCAGAGTTTGGGGTACCGCATTGGCCCGCGACCATCCGTCAAGTGATGGGGAACATCGGCGGACTCAAGGGAGAGGACCCGGACGAGGGGGTTCTGACTTCCAGTCACTGCGAGCATCCCACGGATGCACTGGCGCTCTTCGCCAAACAACCCCTCTCTAAGGCGGGTGGCGAGTACCAATATTCGACGTTCGGCTGGGTCTTATTGAGCGAGGTGGTGGAGAGAGCCGCGAACAAACCGCTGACGAGCTTTCTGGAAGAGAGAGTGTTCCGTCCCCTGGGGATGCTCGACACTGTCAGGGATTCCGATACGGAGCCGGTCGCGCACGAAGCGACTTCCTATTTCCCGAGGTTCTTCGCCAGGCCCATCTATGGCGTGAAGCCGTTGTACAAGTACCACTCTTCCTGTTATGCCGGATCCAGCGGGTACCTTTCTACGCCGTCCGACTTGGTGCGCTTCGGTATGGGGATGAATGGCGGCAAACTGCTGCGGCGCGATACCGTGCAACTGCTCCAAACGCCACAGCGACTGGCATCCGGCGCGGAAACCGGATACGGTCTCGGATGGGAGCTGAAGACCATCGCGGTGGACGGTCAGCCGGTTCGAACTGCAGGCCACGAGGGCGAGATTTTTGTGGGGACGTCGGCGTCACTGCTGACGCTCCCGGAACGGGGGATCGCGGTGGCCGTGACCACCAATGCCTCATCCTTTGTGGGTACTCCCGCTGTGACGGAAAAGATCGCGGCGGCGTTTGCGAGCGGGCGCTGAGTCGCTCACCGGCGACCCGCGCTCCGCTCCTTGTTCGCTAGAGGTTAGTTCGTGAGTCCCGTTCCATCCTTACAGGTACCGAAGAACCCGTTATTGTAATTGTCGAGGATCGCCGCTTGATTCGTCATGTCCTGGCCCAGCGTTGAACTGGGAGCGACGAAGGAAGTGAGCAGGGAGAGCCCGGCGAGATCCGTGTTGGCCTGCTGAATCGCGTTCATGGTCTGCACGTCGAGCTCCCCTCCGGCAGCGATGTTCAGGAGAGCCGCCGCCAGTTGGAAGCCGAGAATCTGAACCGCATTTCCGCCTCCAGGATTGCCAAGAATGGTGTGGAAGTCCGCGGCGGAGTACGGGGTGCCGCCAATCGTGACGGGAAATGTCAGGGTGGAGGGGAACGCATGCTTTTTCCAGTAACCCGGACTCGCCGGGCAGCCGGTTGCCGCCCGGGCGACGATGGTTCCGGACCACGAATTCGACAGAATCCCTACGGGACCTTGAGCGGCCGCGGCTACGGCGCCAATTGTTGTCAGGGGATACTGGCCTGTAAATGTGGCCGAGAAGCTGGACGTGGACCCGTCGGCGGTGTTGATGAGGGTTCCGGAAACGGCGATGAACACCGTCACGTTGGATCCACTCTGGCTCAATTGGAAGGGTCCGACGCATTGCTGCGTGGGAGTGGTGATGCAACTCGCGGGCGGGAGGAGATTCGCCTGGAAGTTCCAAGACGGGTGGGAAGCAAGCGTAAGCCAGTGATCGATCGAGACCGCCGTTCCGACGGGGAAGTAGCTAAAGGGAGAGACCGGCGGCGACCCGTCGGTCACGCTGTCGACGGTCCCCAGGTCGGCGTTCGTTAAAACAGAGAAGGTCTGCGATCCGGGTCCGCTGACTTTGAGGTCCCCGGTTGGCGTCGCGGGCCCGGCGCAGGAGGAGTCGGTGTAGGTGCAAAACCGAATAAAGTCGGCGCTTCCCGTCCTGAAGACCAGGACGCCGGGTCCGGTGAAGCCGAATGTGCCGGTGATGGGAGCGGCGCCCGCCAATACCGGAATTGCAAGCAGTGCAGCGAGGGGGGAGAACAGCCCTCGCCTCCGATTCATACGTTCCATAGGTTCCTTTCGAACCCCAAAGTAGGGGAAATACATTAATTCGGGCCTCCCAGTTTCGCAATGAAACCCACAGAAAACACCTAGTAAGTTTCATTGGTACTATCGGTACGGTGCTCAAAATATCCATAACACATGTCTTTTTGTAAATACGACTTGACACACTGGCACGTCCGGCCGTATGCTCGTTTTGTCAACTGCGCTTTACATAAAGACAATAGGAGGAGACACTATGGATCAACGAAAGCCACCTGGGAACGGGTATCAGTCGCGGACTCGCACGAACGTGATACGGCTCTTCCGGTGGACCGGCGCGTGGGCGGCGGCGACGCTACTCATGGCGCTCGGGCCGGGATTGATTTGGAATAAGGATTTGTTGGTCACCCTGCTGGCGATCGGTCTCGATGTTGCGGTGGGCGCCGGCATGGTCCTGGCGAACAAAAGATACGTGGAGGAGCTGGATGAGCTCCAGAAGAAGGTTCAGCTCAACTCCATGGGAATCACGTTGGGAGTCGGACTGATCGCAGGCGTGCCGTTAGCGGTGATGGACGCTTACCATGTGATTCCCTTTCATGCGGACATCGCATACCTGCTGGTTCTTATGAGTCTGACCTTCGGCGCATCCAACCTGTACGGCACGCGGCGGTACCGATGAAGAATCGGCTCAAGGTGCTGCGCGCCGAGCGCGACTGGACGCAGGCCCAGTTGGCCGACGCCCTGGATGTGTCCCGGCAGACCATCAACGCCATCGAGACGGGTAAGTTCGATCCGAGCTTGCAACTCGCCTTCCGGGCCGCTCGGCTGTTCACACTGCGGATCGAGGAGGTTTTTCATGACCCCGAGTTGGACTTGACCGAAGACCGGAGCGCGGACGCGAAAACGGCGATGGGAGGTTGATCGTAGGGCGGAGCAACGCGAAGAACCCTCCCGGAGCTTGGAGGGAGTAGTATATTCGTAAGAGCCGCGCATGGCGCGGACAAGTAACGAGGAGGCGCTCAATGTGGAACCGCAAAAAGGATGACGATTTCGGGCTCGCCAAGCCCGTCGCGGGTCCGCCGGCTCCGTCCGAACTTGCCAAGGAGGGAATCCCCATGTCGACACTTCCCGGCCGCAGCAGCAGCAGTGGCGCGAGCAGCAGCGAACCGCACTATGAGCCCACGCGTAATGCGGTGCTGGGCAAGTCCGTGATCGTCAAGGGGCAGATTTACAGCCGCGAAGATCTCACCATCGACGGCGAAGTGGAAGGCACGGTGGAATTGCAAGAGCACCGGCTCACGATTGGGCCGAACGGGAAGGTTCGGGCTTCGGTGAAGGCTCGGGAGCTGGTGGTTCTAGGAACGATTCACGGCGACGTGGAGACCACCGACAAGATCGACATTCGCAAAGAAGCCAAGCTGGTGGGCGACATCAAGACGGCGCGGATCGTGATCGAGGACGGCGCTTACTTTAAGGGAAACATCGATATTGTCCGGCCGGAGGCGGCTCGTCCGACGGCTGTTCCCACACCGAAGCCGGCGGCTTCGGTCACACCTGCGGCGTCGAGCAGCGCTTCGGCGGCTGGCTCCGGTCCGGCGGTGGCGGCCGCGGCGGATTCGAAACGGTAGCCGGCAGCGCGCACAAGAAAATCTAAAGGAGACCGCAGCGGGACCGTTGGAGACCCGTAACAGTAACGGCCTGGGCCAGTTTTGTTCCTCGCTGGAAGAGCGCGAAGGCTTGTCCGTGCTCGACTTAGCGGGACTGAACCAGCAGACCGTCAGCTTCATTACGAACCAAGGGCACCGTTTGTACTCGGACGATTTCCTGCTCCAGCTGGATCAGTGTTTCGGCAAAGGCAATTTCTACCAGGACCAGACCGATCCGAAGCTGATGGACAAGTTCCTGAAGGCGACTCTGGATTTTCCGGATCAATCCTTCGATGGCGCGCTGGTATGGGACGTTCTCGAGTATCTGGCTCCGCCACTGTTGTCGGCGGTGGTTTCGAAACTGTACCGGATTCTTCGACCGGGGTCGTGCTTGTTAGCGGTGTTCCACGCGGAGGAGCGGGAAGCCGTGACCGCGTATTCATACCGCATTTTCGATCAGCGCAACATCCAGATGGCGGTGCGCGGAGAGCGGCGGCCGGCGCAGTTTTTCAACAATCGAAGTCTGGAGCGGCTATTCCAGGATTTCGATTCCGTCAAGTTTTTCCTGACGCGCGACCATCTTCGCGAAGTGATCGTGCGGAGATAGATTCACGGGCTGAAGCCTGTGCCACACTCAGTCTAAGGAGTCCGCTTGTCCCTCGAAGACAGTCTTTTTGAACAACGCTTGCAACGTGTGCAGCAGATGGAGGAGGCGGGGCACCTGGCGTATGGCCAGCGCTTCGATTTCAGCCACACGATTGGGGAGATTCTCGCGTCGGCGCATCAGGCCAAGACGGCGGAGGATCTGGAGACGGACAAGCCGCAGGTTCGCGTGGCGGGCCGCGTGGAGACGGTTCGGCGCAAGGGCAAGGCCGGGTTCATGCACATTGTGCAGACGGGCGAGCGGCTGCAAATCTATGTGCGCAAGGATGCGGTTTCGGAGAAGGATTTTGTCCTGTTCGAGAATCTGGATCTGGGCGACATTGTGGGCATCGAGGGGTACTTGTTCCGGACGCGCACGGGTGAGTTGAGCGTGCATGCGGAGAAGATTACGTTCCTTTCGAAGATTCTGCTCTCGATGCCGGAGAAGTTTCACGGGCTGCAGGACGTGGAGGTGCGGTATCGGCAGCGGTATCTGGACTTGATCTCGAATCCGGAGTCGCACCGCGTGTTTCGGGCGAGAGCTCGGACGGTTTCGTCGCTGCGCCGGCAGTTAGAGGATCGCGGGTTTGTGGAAGTAGAGACTCCGATGATGCAGCCGGTGTATGGGGGCGCGGCGGCACGGCCGTTTGTGACGCATCACAATACGCTGGACATGGATCTGTACCTGCGGATCGCGCCGGAGTTGTATTTGAAGCGGCTCATTGTGGGCGGGATGGAGCGGGTGTACGAGATCAATCGGAATTTCCGTAATGAGGGGATTTCGACGCACCACAATCCGGAGTTCACGATGCTGGAGTTTTATCAGGCGTACACGGATTACAACGGCTTGATGGATTTTACGGCGGAGTTGTTCAAGCAGGTGGCGATCGATGTGACGGGGTCGGCGGTGGTGAAGTATCAAGACGTGGAGCTGGACTTTGGCAACATGCGGCGGCTGTCGATGCAGGAGGCGGTGGGGGATTCGTCGCTGAAGGGCAACGATCTTGTACATGAATTCGAGAACAGGGTGGAGCCGACCCTGATTCAGCCCACGATGATTTACGACTATCCAGTGGAGGTATCGCCGCTATCGAAGAACAAGAGATCCGATCCGGCGTTCGTGGAGCGGTTCGAGATTTATGCGGCGGGGATGGAGATCGGCAACGCGTATACGGAGTTGAACGATCCGCAGGAGCAGCGGCGGCGATTCGAGCTGCAGGGCAAGCTGAAAGCGGCGGGCGACGAAGAAGCGCACGCGATGGACGAGGATTATCTCCGGGCGATGTGTTACGGGATGCCTCCGACGGGCGGCGAGGGGATCGGGATCGACCGGCTGGTGATGCTGTTGACGGACTCGAAGTCGATTCGAGATGTGATTCTGTTCCCGCTGCTGAGGTTGGAAGGGGAGATCGGGATCGCGGACATGCTCAAGAAGGCTGATGGCCACGAATAAACACGAATGAACACGGATAAGAGCTGAACCGATGTTCGAGCTGTTTGTTGCGCTCCGGTATCTTCGCGCTAAGCGGAAGCAGGCCGTGATTTCTGTGGTTACTGTGATCTCGGTGGTCGGGGTGACGGCGGGGGTGATGGCGCTGGTGATTGCTCTCGCGATCAACACTGGCTTCAGAAACACTCTGGAGCGGAATTTGCTGAGCGCGACAGCGGAGGTCCGGGTGCAAGCCAAGGGTCGGGATTCCGGAATCGAGGGATGGGAAGCAGTCGCACAGAAGCTCACCCAAATGGCGGGAGTGAGGTCCGCCGTGCCGGGGCTGTACATGCCGGCACTCTTGAGCGGCGTGAATAGCGACTACGTGGTGGTGAAGGGCGTGTCACTCGCGCCGGGTGTGCCGATTTCGCCGGCACTGCTGCATCTACGGTCGGGCGCGGTGGAAGGATTGAAGGCGAGCGGCGATGAGTTGCCGGGGATTATTCTCGGGTCGAAGCTGGCGGAGAAGATTGGGATCGATGTGGGAAAGCCGGCCCGGCTGCTGATTCCGGATGGCCGGGCGACTCCGTACGGCATGGTCGCGACTACGGAGAAGGTGCGAGTGGCGGGCGTGTTCGAATCCGGATTCCTGGATGTGGATTCGAACTGGGCGTTCATGCTGTTGCCCGCGGAGCAGCAGGTGTTCGGGCTGGGCGACGTGGTGAACAGCATTGAGCTGACGGTGGACAACTTGTACGACGCTCCGAAGATCGCGGAGGCGGCGGACAAGGTGGTGGGGCCGGATCTGGCGGCGATTCCGTGGCAGGAAGAGAATAGCGAGCTGCTGCACACGTTTGAGATGGAGCGGATGGTGACGATCGTCACGATTGGCCTCATCCAGCTGGTGGCGGCACTGAATATTCTGATCGCGCTGGTGATGATGGTGATGGAGAAGCATCGCGACATTGCGATTCTGATGTCGATGGGGGCTCGGGTAAAGCAAATCCGGCGGATTTTCCTGCTCGAGGGGGCGCTGATCGGGGCGTCGGGGACGGTGCTGGGGCTGATTCTCGGGTACACGATTTCTTATTTCGCCGACAAGTATCATTGGTTGTCGCTGAACGCGCAGTTGTACGGAGGGCTGTCGTCGGTGCCGTTTGAAACGCATGTGTCGGACGGGATCTGGATCGCGGCGGGGGCGATGGCGGTGAGTCTGGTGGCGACGCTGTATCCGGCTCGCAGCGCCACTCGAATTGCGCCGGTGGAAGCATTACGATACGAGTAAAGGAAATCTATGCCGAAACTTATCGCCGCGCCGAAAGTGATTCCGGTACCGGGAAATAAGCTGATCGAAGAGTATGCGGGCCGCGTGAATACCGGCGACAAGACCGTGAGCATTGCGCACATGCACAGTCCGGCGGGATGGTCAGAGCCCGGGCAGGCGCCGGAGTTCGACGAGTTCACGATCGTGCTGGACGGCGCGATGCGGGTGGAGTACAAGGGCGGAGTGATGGAGGTCCGCAAGGGGCAGGCAGTGATGGCGCAGAAAGGCGAGTGGGTGCGGTACAGCACTCCGGGCGGATGCGAGTACATCGCGGTGTGCCTGCCGGCGTTTTCGGTGGAGACGGTGCATCGGGACGAGTAAGTTGTGAGGGATGGTGGGCTAACACGGCCGATGGGTAAGAGGACTCTGATTATCCTCGGGTCTGTCTGGTTTGTGATAGCCGTGGTTTTGCGGATGGGCGTAGTTGAGCTCGTCTGGGAATGCGTTCTGGGGTTTAGTTGGTTCGGTCAGGGCTGCGATCTTTAGGAAATCGGTTTGCCATAAGGCGCGGCTTCTGGGCTCTGGTACCGCACGTGATACCATGCGGTGGTGTCGAGCGCGGCGAAGCTTCTCGCCAAAATGCGGCGTCATCCGCGCGACTGGCGAATCGAGGATTTGAGGGTTGTGGCCGACAGTTTGGGCATCGATCACGATCAGCACGGGACGAGCCATGTCGTTTTCCGGCACGCTAACGCAGGGCGTCTTTCCGTGCCGGCACGCCGGCCGATCAAGCCGGTGTATGTCCGCATGTTTGTGGATTTGATCAACAGGGTAGGTGAGCAGAATGAAGATTGGCAGATCCCTCGTCAATTCTTATCCGTTTACGATCCGGCCGCTCTCGGAGGAGGATGGCGGCGGGTTCGCGATCGAGTACCCCGATCTGCCCGGCTGCATCTCCGACGGGAGCACACCGGAGGAAGCTTTGAAACAGGGTGCCGACGCCGTCAAGGCGTATCTCCTGAGTTGCGCCAAGCACGGCGACCCCATTCCCAAACCGAGTGAAGCCAGCGGGCAGTGGCGGCAGCGTGTGCCGCGGAGCCTTCACGCGCGCTTGGCGGCAAAGGCTCGGCAGGAGGGGGTTAGCTTGAACACGCTGGTTACGGCGATGATCGCCGAAGGATTGGGGAAGCGGCGGGTTTCTTAGGGCGAGCTTCCGAGCAAAGAGCCGCAGGCATCACGCTGATTTCAGGGACGGTCTCGAGTACGTGAACGAGCTGAGGTACAAATTGCGCGGCTATACCTGCAACTTTAGCGTGCTATGCTCGCCCCATGATAGATTCCGTCTTTACGGATTTACAAGTTGATGGGGTCCGCGGGAGGCATCTGGCAAGAAAGATCAAGAGGCTGTGGGATGGATCTGATCAGAGATCCTCAATCGAGGATATGGAAAACATTCTCGAAGAGTTACGCAGGACAAACGGAATGGTTGAAATTCTGCGGCAACGCTTGCAGGAAGCTGGACAATCCGTTCTTACGCTGTTGCCGAGGTCGCCGGAAGCTAAGTAAAAGAACTGTCGCTTGCGTGAGGTGCCCACCCCCTTGAACTACCGCCGTGGCTTTCATCGCGCTTACTCGGTGCTCACGGTCGCCTGGGTTGGACTTGTACTGGCCGTATCCGTTCGCGATCGCCCTCTAGCCGTTAGTGCAACATCTGTGGGTCCGGCGGCAACCCTTCCACCGCAGCCATCGGTCGACGTGACGCGTGTGCACAAGGATGGTGCCAAAGCGAATTCAAATTGGTTCGCAGCCAACAACCTGCTGGAAGTAAACCCAACACCCCTAATGTTGGAAGCATCAGTTTCCCCAATGCGTTATTGGTCTACGCGGGCCGGCATTGCAGGCGTGCCGCCCGCCTTCATCTACCTGCTCCTGTTCTATGTCATCCCTTGGGTCTATCGCGGATTCAGAGACAAGGCGTGACGCGTCGCAGCACCGGCGGTGTATTCGGATAGAATATGAGCACCATGACCGAGCAGGGAAGGAAAGCGCTAACCGCTGCCCTGAGGATTATCGCGGCGAACGGGAAGACGGAGTTGGTCACGATAGAGCCCGGTATCCGTTCCTATTTCGCAAGCGCATCCCTGCGCGGCGAAGGGATGCTAGAAGCTGCCATTAACGTTGTCGTCGAGGCGATCGAAAAGAGCGCAGGGTAGTAAGTGCTCGCTCTAGCCTAGCCGCCGTTTGACACGTCAGTCCTTTTTTCTGCTACCCTACTAGAAGCAAAGAACTCGCCCGCGCGCCTTGGGCACGCGGAGCACTGAGAAGGTCTGTCTTATGAAAACCGCAATTCCTTCGCCCCACGAGATCGTGCGGGTGTGGCACGTGATTGACGCCGACGGCGAAGTGCTGGGCCGCGTGGCCAGCAAAGCCGCGCTGGTGCTGATGGGCAAGAACAAGCCGATGTACACGCCCTACATCGATACGGGCGATCACGTGGTCGTGGTCAATGCCGAGAAGATCCGGCTCACGGGCCGCAAAGAAAACCAGAAAATGTATCGTCGCCACTCCGGTTATCCGGGCGGATTGACGGAGACGTTGGCGCGCACCGTGCGCCAGCAGAAGCCGACGCGCATGATTGAGGAAGCGATTTCTGGAATGCTTCCGAAGAACAAACTCGGCAAGCAGATGTACCGGAAGCTGCAGGTGTACGCAGGCCCGAAGCATCCGCACGAAGCACAAAAGCCCGTCCCGATGGCGGTTTCGTAAGGTTTAGGAGAATAGAGTGGCAGCATTGGTACAACATTTGGGCACGGGCCGCCGCAAGCGCGCGGTGGCGAGAGTGTTTCTGAGGTCGGGCAAGGGCGACATCACGGTCAACGGCCGTACCTTTGAGAATTACTTCCCCAGCGAGGCGTCGCGCGCGATCGTGCGGCAGCCGCTGCTGGCGACGGAGACGGCCGACAAGTTCGACGTCATGATCACCGCCGCGGGCGGCGGGCCTACGGGTCAGGCCGGCGCCGCGAAGCTGGGAATCGCGCGCGCGCTGCTGGAGTTCAACATCGAACTGCGCGGTAAGCTGAAGGAACTCGGATTCCTGCGTCGCGACGCTCGTGAACATGAACGCAAGAAGTACGGACAGAAGGGCGCTCGCAAGCGGTTCCAGTTCTCGAAGCGCTAGTTGGGTTCGAAGTCAGTATTGGGCGGGCATGGCGCCCGCCCCCACCTCTTTACCCCTATAAAATCTGCGCCACAAATCCCGCTTTGGACCGTGGCGCGGGTGAAACCAACCTTTTTGAGGAGGTTATTTGCCGTCCATTAGTATGAAAGAATTGCTCGAAGCCGGCGTTCACTTCGGGCACCAGACCAAGCGCTGGAATCCAAAGATGAAAGAATACATCTTCGGCGAACGAAACGGGATCTACATCATTGATCTCCAAAAGACGCTGAAGCTGTTCAAAGACGCGATGCGTTTCGTGCAGGACGCGGCCGCACAGGGCAAGACTGTGCTGTTTGTCGGCACCAAGCGCCAGGCGCAGGAAGCTGTCGCCGAAGAGGCTCTCCGCTGCCAGCAGTTCTACGTGAACCAACGCTGGCTGGGCGGACTGCTCACCAACATGACCACGGTTCAGAAATCCATCAAGAAATTGAAGGAACTGGACGCGATGGCGGCTGAAGGCAACTGGGAAGGCCGCGCCAAGAAGGAAATTGTCCGCCTGGAGCGGGAGCGCAAACACCTGAACCAGAACCTGGCAGGCATCAAGGATATGAACGGCCTGCCCGACGTGCTGTTCGTGATCGATTCCAATAAAGAAGCGATTGCCGTGGACGAAGCGCGCAAGCTGGGAATCCAGGTTGTGGCGGTGGTGGACACCAATTGCGATCCTGACAAAGTGGACTACGTGATTCCGGGCAATGACGACGCGTTGCGCGCGATTCGCCTGTTCACCACGAAGATCTCCGATGCGGTGGTGGAAGGCCGCCAGTTGGCGACCGAACACGACTTCGCGGCTGCGGCGGCGGAAAAGCCCGCGGGCGAGGAAGAGCCCGGCTCGGAAGAGATGCTGGAGTATTCGCAGTACCTGGATCCGAAGCATGCGGAGCAGGTAATGGCCGAAAGCCTGGCGGACGAGGATCTGCCGTCCACGTCGCTGCCGCGCAAGAGTCCGGCGTCGGTGGAAGGTGCTCCGGCCACCGAAGTTCCGCAGGCTCAGTAAGCGGTCCCGACAATTACACCAAGCCGCCTGCGCGGAGCCTGGTCAGGTTGCGTGCGGGCGGCAAGAGGAATTATGGAAATCAATGCACAGATGGTAAAGCAGCTCCGCGAACGTACCGGAGCCGGAATGATGGAGTGCAAGACCGCTTTGACGGAGGCCAAGGGCGATCTCGCCGAAGCCGAAGTGGTGCTGCGGAAGAAGGGCATCGCGTCGGCGTCGAAGAAGTCGTCCCGCACGACCAAGCAGGGTGTGATCGCGAGCTACATCCACCCCGGCGCACAGCTTGGCGTGATGATCGAAGTAAATTGCGAGTCCGATTTCGTGGCGCGCACCGACGATTTCCAGGAGCTGGTGCATGACCTGGCCATGCAGGTGGCCGCGGCCGATCCGCAGTTTATTCGCAAGGAAGACGTGACCGAGGCGGCGCTCGCGAAAGAGCGCGAGATTTATCGCGCTCGCGCGCTGGCCGAGGGCAAGCCCGAGAAGATGCTCGACAAAATCACCGAAGGACGGATGAACAAGTATTACGAAGAAGTCTGCTTGTACGAGCAGCCGTTCATCAAGGAAAACACCACGACGGTGGCGGATCTAGTCAAGGCCAAAATTGCGAAGCTGGGCGAGAACATCACGGTTTCGCGGTTTGTGCGGTTCAAAGTAGGCGACACGGCGGCGGACACTCCGGCGGCTGAGTAAGTTCCCGGGGGTCTTGTGGCCAATTACCAGCGCATCCTGCTAAAGCTGAGCGGCGAAGTGCTCGCCGGGGGCGGCGCTTTTGGAATCGACCCTGGGCGGGTGGCCGCGCTTTCCGAAGAAGTTGCGGAGGTCGCGCGGACCGGGGTGCAGATCGGGCTGGTGGTGGGCGGCGGGAATTTCTTCCGTGGAGTGGCCGCGGCGGCGCAGAAGATGGACCGGGTGGCGGCGGACCACATGGGCATGCTCGCCACGGTGATCAATGCTCTGGCGCTGCAAGATGCTTTAGAAAAAGCGGGCGCGCCCACGCGGGTGATGACCGCGATCTCGATGCACTCGGTGGCGGAGCCGTATATCCGGCGGCGGGCGATCCGGCACTTGGAGAAGGGCCGCATCGTAATCTTCGCGGCGGGCACTTCCAATCCTTACTTTTCGACGGACACGGCGGCGACGCTGCGCGGGCTGGAGATTCATGCCGAGCTGGTAGCCAAGGCGACGCGCGTCGACGGAGTCTACGACAAAGACCCGCTGGCGAACGCGGACGCGGTGCGGTTCGAGGAAATCGCGTACTCGCAGGTGCTGAGCTTGAACTTGCGGGTGATGGACGCCTCCGCTGTGGCGATGTGCCGCGATAACCGGCTGCCGATCATGGTGTTTGATTTGAACGTCCGGGGCAATATAATGCGAATGGCGATGGGCGAGCCGGTGGGCACGCTTATCCACTAGGAAACTGCGATGAAAACCGAACCTACAGCAGCAGCATCCGGCAGTACATTCAAGAGCGTGAAGGACGTGGAGGGCAACACGAAGGCCCGGATGGAGAAAGCCGTCTCCGACCTGTCACACGAAATGTCCAGCATCCGCACCGGACGCGCGTCCATCAGCGTGTTCGACAACGTGAAGGCGGACTATTACGGGACGCCGACTCCCTTGAACCAGCTGGCCAACCTGCACGTGCCCGAGCCTTCGCTGATTACGATCCAGCCGTGGGACGTTTCACAGATCGCGATCATCGAGAAGGCGATCCGCAACGCCGACATGGGTTTTAATCCCGCCAATGACGGCAAGATCATCCGCGTGCCGGTTCCGCCTTTGACCGAGGAGCGGCGCAAAGAGATCGTCAAAAAGCTGCACGGCGTGACCGAAGATCATCGCGTGGCGCTGCGCAATATCCGCCGCGACGCCAATGAGCACCTGAAGAAACTGGCGAAGGACAAGGCCATCAGCGAGGATGAGGAGCGCCGGGGGCTGGAGGAAGTCCAGAAGATGACCGACGGCTACATTGCGAAGATGGACGCGTCTTCGAAGACCAAAGAGAAGGAAATTCTCGAGATCAAATAGTCGATAGACTGGGGTCATGGGCGCTCCGGCGAAGACTCTGCTGACAGCCGAGCAATTCGACAACTACCCGTTCGAGGAAGACAAGCGCTACGAGCTTGACGAAGGGGAGTTGATCGAGATGACTAGGCCCGCGTACTTCCCTAAGTTGGTTGTTGAGCAGCTTCTGCTCGCGCTGAAGCTGTATTTCCGAAAGAACAGAATCGGACGAGCACTAGATTCGGATCATAGCTACGCGCTGGCGCCCACCACTCGCCTCGCCCCGGACGCTGCCGTCATTCTTGGGACTCGCGGTCCGGAATTGCGAGACGCCAAGATCATTCCTATCGTTCCGGACGTTGCGTGTCATGTGCTGCCTGACGAGGTAAGACTCTTTAGGCTTCATCGGAGGCTCGGGCAGTATTTCGCGGCGGGCGTGAAAGAAGTCTGGTTGATCGATCCCGAGGACAACACCGCCGAAATCTGGACCGGGCCCAGCTTGCCGGAAAAGGAATTGGGCTTGGACGAGTCACTCACCTCGCCATTATTGCCGGCTTCGCGCTTTCGCTCGACGAATTGTTCGCCTGACGCCTCAGGACCGCTTCCTTGATACTCTGGAGGCATGCGGGTTCGCTTTCTTCTCTTTCTGCTTCCGGCCCTGCTGGCCGCCCAATCCCTCAAGGACTTCGAGAAAAAAGTCACCAAGTTCACGCTCGCCAATGGGCTGACGTTCCTGGTGATTGAACGGCACGACGCGCCGATTGTGTCCTTCCATACGTATGTAGACGTCGGATCAGTGGACGATCCCACGGGGCGCACCGGTCTGGCGCACATGTTCGAGCACATGGCGTTCAAAGGCACGCCTACCATCGGCACGAAGGACTGGGCGGCGGAGAAGAAGGCTCTCGATAAGGTCGAAGAAATCTACGACATGTTGGAGGCCGAGGAGAACAAGGGCTTCCGTGCCGACAAAAAGAAGGTCGATTCGATTAAAGCCGATCTCAACGGCGCGATCGAAAAGGCCGAAAGCTTCGTGGTGGTGAATGAGTTCGACCAGGTGGTGGAATCGAACGGCGGCGTGGGGATGAACGCCGATACGTCGGAGGATCACACGGAGTTCTTCTACAGCCTGCCTTCGAATCGCATCGAGCTGTGGTGGCTGCTGGAATCGGAGCGCTTCCTGAATCCCGTATTTCGCGAATTCTACAAGGAACGCGACGTAGTGCGCGAGGAGCGGCGCATGCGGACCGAATCGAGTCCGGTGGGCAAGCTGGTGGAGGTGATGCTGTCGACGGCATTTGAGGCGCATCCGTACAAGAACGCGCCCATCGGCTGGGCCAGCGACATCGAAAGCTTCCGCCGGACCGAAGCCGAGGCGTTTTACAAGAAATACTACGTGCCGAGCAACATCACCATCGCGATCGCGGGCGACGTGAATCCGGCGGACGCGAAGAAGATGGCGGAAAAATACTTCGGACGGATTCCGAAGGGTCCCGAATCGCCGCGGGTACGCACGGTGGAGCCTGTGCAAGTGGGCGAGAAGCGTGCGGGAGTCGCTTCGCCGGCGCAGCCGTTTCTGCTGATCGGCTACAAGCGGCCGGATCAGTACTCGGCGGACGATGCCGCGCTGGACGTGTTGAATGACATCTTGTCCGACGGGCGTACGGGCATCATCTACAAGGAAATGATCCGCGATTCGAAGATTGCAGTGGGTGCGGAAAGCATCCCGGGATTCCCGGGCGGGAAATATCCGTCTCTGTTCCTGTTCTTCGTGGCCCCATCCCAAGGGCACTCGATTGAGGAGAACGAGAAGGCGATCGACGCGATTATCGAGCGCATGAAGACGCAGGCGGTAGACGCGGAATCGCTGCAGCGCGTCAAGACGAAGCTTCGCGCGTCGCTGATTCGCAAGCTGGATAGCAACTCGGGTCTGGCGAGCGAACTGGCGACCTACGAGGCCAACTACGGCGACTGGCGCAAGCTGTTCACAGAGCTCGACGATTACAACAAAGTAACGGCGGACGATGTCATGCGCGTGGCGAAAGCATATCTGACGAAGGATACGCGCACGGTGGCCTACACGTACGCGCCGGCGAAGGCTTCGGCCGCGGGAGATGCGAAATGAAGCGGACTCTGATAGCAGCAATCCTCCTGGGAAGCCTGGCCTTCGGGCAAGGCACGAAAATCCCGACTTACAAAGAGCTGAAGTATCCGCCCATGGGGCAGGTGAAGATCCCGGAGCCGGTACAAGCGACGCTTTCGAACGGAATGCGCGTCTTCCTTCTGGAGAATCACGAACTGCCGTTGATCAGCGGGTCCGTGATGGTCCGTACCGGCAACCTTTTCGATCCTGCCGATAAAAAAGGTTTGTCGAGCATCATGGCGGAAGTGATGCGCTCGGGCGGCACCAAGGCGAAGAGCGGCGATCAGCTCGATGTGGAGCTCGAAAACATCGCGGCGTCGGTGGAGAGCGGCATGGACGAAACCAGCGCCAGCGTGAGTTTCAGCGCGCTGAAGGAGTCGACGGACACCGCGCTCGCGATCTTCAAGGAGGTGCTGACGAATCCCGAATTCCGGCAGGACAAGATCGACTTGTCGATCACGCAGGCGCGCAGCGGAATCGCGCGCCGCAACGACGAGCCGGACGGAATCGCCGATCGTGAGTTGCAGCGAATTTTGTATGGTCCGAACACGCCGTATGGGTGGCAGGTGGAATACACGGACTTGGCGAACATTCATCGCGAGGATTTGCAGGCGTTTTATCGCCGCTACTACTTCCCGAAGAACATGATGTTGGAAGTCTATGGCGACTTTAACGCGGCGGAGATGAAGGACAAGCTCGAAAAGTTATTCGCGGACTGGAAAGTGGAGCAGCCCGCGGTACCGGCGTTTCCGAAAGTGACCGCTCCGGCGGCTCCGGGTGTTTATCTGGCGGAGAAACCGGATGTCACGCAAACGTTCTTCTCGATCGGCGAGTTGGGCGGCGTGCGTAGCGATCCGGACTACGCGTCGCTGGAAGTGGCGGCGAATATTCTGGGAGAAGGCTTCACCAGCCGCCTGGTCAAAGAGGTCCGGACGAAACTGGGCTACGCGTATAACATCGCGGCGGTGTGGTCGGCGCAGTGGGATCATCCGGGTACATTCCGGATTGTGGGTAGCACGAAGTCGATGACGACGATCGAGACGATTCAGGCGATTCAGACGGAGTTGCAGAAGATCCGCATGGAGCCGGTGACGGACAAGGAGCTTCAGGATGCGAAAGACGCGGCGCTGAACGGGTTCGTGTTCAATTTCGCGAGTCCGGCGCAAACGTTGAGCCGCGCCGTGCGCTACGAATATTACGGGTATCCGAAGGATTTCGTCTTCACGTACCAGAAGGCTCTGGGCGCGGTGACCAAGGCCGACGTGCTGCGGGTGGCGCAGGCTCGGTTCAAGCCGGAGAATCTGGCGATCGTCACGGTGGGCAATCCGAAGGATTTTGGGAAGCAGCTTTCGACGGTAGGTAAAGTAATGCCGATTGACTTGACCATTCCGGAGCCGAAGCAGGAGATCGCGGCGGGCGATGCGGCGAGCCAGGATCGCGGTAAGGCGCTGCTGGCGCGCGCGGCGCAAGCCATGGGCGGCACGGACAAACTGGCCGCGGTGAAGGACTGGACGCGGTCGCTCAGCATGGTGATGGAACCATCGGCGGGCGGGATCACGGTGAAGGAGACCACGCGGATTATCGGCGCGGATCAGTTCCGCCAGGATCAGGAACTGCCGTTCGGGAAGATGGCCGTGTATAGCGACGGCAAGACCGGATGGCTGGCCACGCCGCAGGGGACCATGGCGATGCCCGCGGAGATTCTGAAGCAGGCTCGCGGCGAAACGTTCCGAGGTCTCGCGTCGGTGCTGCTGTCCTCTCGCGATACGAGCCGCACGGTGAACGCGGTGGGTCAGAACACGGTGCAGGTTTCGACCACCGACGGGTTGAGCGTGAAGATCGATTTCGATGCGGCCACGGGGCTGCCCGCGAGTGAGTCTTACCAGGAGGCCGGCCAGAACGGCGCGCCGAGCGAGGTGATGGAGACGTTTTCTGACTGGCGCGACTCCGGCGGCATTAAGGTCCCGTTCAAAGTAGTGCTGCAACAGGACGGCAAGAAAGCCGGCGAGGCGACGGTGGCGACGTTCCAGTTCAATACCGGGTTGAAAACTGAGGATCTCGCGAAGAAGCCATGAACGTGCGGTACCGACGTTTCATTTTGCCGGTGGTCTTGCTGTGCGGTGTGCTGGCGCTCTCGCAGACTTCGAGCACGACAGCAAGCGAGGTACGCGGCAAGAAAGTGGTGGATGACGCCCTCGCCGCGCTGGGCGGGCAGAAGTTCCTCACCATGCAGGATCGCGTGGAAACGGGCCGCGCGTACTCGTTCTACCGGGATGAGCTGAACGGGCTCTCGCTCGCGACCATCTATACCCGCTACATTCCTCCGGTAGAGGGCAAGACAGGCAAGGATCTCTCCCTACGGGAGCGGCAGGCTTTCGGCAAGAATGAAGAACTCGGCTACGTGCTGTTTCGCGAGAACGGCGGTTGGGAGGTCAACTTCCGCGGGCCGAAGAAAATGGAAGATGAGCGACTGGAGCGCTACCAGGACAGCACTCTTCACAACGTGCTGTATATATTCCGCGTGCGGCTGCATGAGCCCGGCTTGATCTTCGAATCGAAGGGCGCGGATGTGGTGGAGAACGCTCCGGTGGAGATCGTGGACATCACGGATTCGGAGAATCGCGTAGTGACCGTGTACTTTCATCAATCAACGAAGCTGCCGGTGCGGCAGGTGTGGGTGTGGCGCGATCCGAAAACCAAGGATCGCAATGAGGAAGTGACGCGGTTCGCGCGGTATCGCGACGTGGGCGGCGGAATCCAGTGGCCGATGCAGATTACTCGGGAACGCAACGGAGAAAAAGTTTACCAGATCTTCTCAGATTCGGTCGCGGTGAACCAGAATTTGGCGGACGACCTGTTTGCCGTGCCCACCGGCCCTTCCACGGGCAAGGCGCCGGTTAAGAAGAAGAAGTGACGGTCTGAGTTTTATTCGGACCGGCGATTTGTGAGATGCGCGCGAGCAACGCTTGCTGCGTGAAGGGGCGACGGAGTTCGTGGGAATCGCGCTCCGCTTCATCCACGATGCGCAGCGCTTCGAGCGCCGGATGCACTCCGCGCAAGTTTTCGAGAATCGGCCCGGCCTGCGCGGCTTCCGCGACCAAGACATCGAGCGACCCCTGGTGGAACTCGCCCAGCGCCACGGCTTCGCGCGCATCGCAGGCTTCGAGCAGATTGTAGCCGGCAGCTTCGAAAAAGTTGTGGAGCTCGGCGCGCACGGCGTCGTTCGGTTCCACCAGCAGCACGGAAGCGGCGGCCGTGTTTTGCGCCGCCGCGGGAAGAAGCACTTGATCGTTGAGGCGAGGCAGCAGCAGTTCCACACGGGAGCCGCCCTGGCGGCCGGAGCGTGCCGAGATGTAGCCGCCATATTCGGCGATCACCGAATGCACGATCGCGAGCGCGAGCCCGGAATCGGCGGCGGAGGCGGGATCGAACAGGCGCTCGATCTCGGGCTCCACCGCCGAGTAGGTCATGGCGAGCATCGCGTACTCGACGGAATGGCCCGCGTGCGGGAGTTCCACGCGGGCGGTCTCGATCAGGATTTGGCCGCCTTCGGGCCCAGCATCGCCGATCGCCGAACAGGCGTGGGTCACCAGGCTCATGAGGGCGGATTCGATGTGCGCGGAGTCCGCCTTGATGCGGCCGGCTCCGGGAGACGGGCGGATGGCGACGCGGATTCGATCCCCTGCGGCGGCTTCGAGCAGCGGAGTCATCCGCCGCAGGATGCCGTTGATGCTAAAGATTTCCGGCTGGCCCACCTGTCGCGTGCCGAACACGGAAAGACGGCGCGTGATCTGGTCCGCGGCAGCCGCGGCTTGGAAGATTTCGTCCAGCATTGGGCGGACGGCGGAATACTCGCTAAACTGCCGCAGCAGCTGTTCGGCGTGGTTGCGGATCAGGATCACCAGGTTGGTGTACTCGCTGGCGGTGCTGGCGGCCAGACGGGCCGCGGCATCAAGCCTTTGCGCTTGCCGAAGCTGGCGCTCCTCCCAGCGGCGCGCTCCGGCGTCGCGGAAGGTCATCACCGCGCCCAGGAGGTTTTCCTCCCGTGAAGGACTAGGCCCATGCACGGGCGCGACGGAGCCTTCCACTTCAAGCTCCCGCCCGTCGCGCGAGATCAGACGGCAGCGGCGGTCGAACTCCACTGCACTGTCTCGCACCAAGGCCACCGGGAGCGGATCGAGTTCCTCACCCGAATCGATATCGGTCAGGTGGACCACTTTCTCCACAGGCTGCCCTTCGGCTTGGGCCTGGGTCCACCCGGTAAGTTGCTCCGCCGCGCGATTCATCAGGCGCACCCGGCCTTCCCGGTTCGCCACCACGGCTCCGTCGGCGATGCAGGCGATGGCCGCGCGGAGCCACACTTCGCGCTCTTCCAGCAGCCGCTCCACTCGATGCTTGGCGATGGCCATCTCGATACCGGTTTGCAGCGACGCCGGGCCCAAAGGCTTCACGATATAGCCGAAGGGACCAGCCTGTTTGGCGCGATCGAGTGTGGCCCGGTCGGCGTGCGCGGTCAGGAAGATCACGGGGATATGGTGCTGCGCGCGGATCTCGGTGGCCGCTTCGATGCCGTCGCGCTGGCCGTCGACGCGGATGTCCATGAGCACGATGTCGGCAGAGCCCGCGGCGGCGATGGCTTCCTCCGCCGTCGAGGCCGGACCCAATACTTCGTGGCCCATGGCTTCCAGGCGGCCCGCGATGTCGAGGGCGATCAACCCCTCGTCTTCCACCACCAGGACTTTGTAGGTTCTTACCGGTTCGGGCTGGGGCACAGGCACCTCATTTGACGGGAATCATCCTTTGAACGGATTCAGGGGGAAGCAGACGCGGAACGTGCTGCCGCTGGCGCGCTCGAAGTCGAAGGTTCCTTTCAGCTGGCGGGCCAGGATCTGAACGATGCGCAAGCCCAGCGAACGGGATTGCTCCGGGCGAAAGCTTTCCGGCAGACCGATGCCGTCGTCGCGTACGGCGACGAGAACGCGGTCCTGCTCCACGATCCCCTCGACTGCAATGCTGCCGCAAAGGCCGCGCGGGAAGGCGTGTTTCAAGGCATTTGAGACCAGCTCATTCAGGATCAAGCCCGCCGGAATCGCCTGGTCCACACCGAGCACCAGAGGCTGCATCGAGACCAGCCCGGAAATCCGCGCCGCATCCACGCCGTAGGCGTGAAAAAGATTGGTCAGGAGCAGGCGCGCGTGCTGCGCCAGGTCCACTTCGCGCAGATTACCGGATTCGTAGAGCTGCTCGTGGATGAAAGCCATGGACTCCACGCGGTGCTGGCTCTCGCGGAGGGCCCCCGCCAGGGCCTGGTCATCGAAAGCATCGGCTTGCAGGCGCAACAGGCTGGCCACCACTTGGAGATTGTTCTTCACCCGGTGGTGGACTTCTTGAAGCAGAACTTCCTTCTCCGCGAGCGACCGCTTCAGCCGGTCCCGCTCCTCGGCCAGAGCGCGCGTGAGCCCCACTTTCTGGGTGGCCTTCTGAATCGCCAGGCCGAGACCTTCTGAAGTGATCCGGTCTTTCACCAGATAATCCTGCGCCCCGGCCTTCATGGCATCCACGGCCACCTGCTCGCTGGCCATTCCGGTGAGCATCACCACCGCGATGCCGCTGTCGGCTCCGGAATCGTCCCGAAGCCGCGAAAGAAACTCTAACCCCGTCATATCCGGGAGTTTATAGTCCAGTAGGATACAATCCGGCGCGACGGAGCGGCAGGTTTCGAGCCCCGGCCCGGCGGCGGCCTCCTCGAAAAACTCGAGCTGGGTGCCGTGGGATTCCTCCAGCAGCAGGCGGCACAGTTTGCGGTCCGCCGCTGAGTCGTCGATCATCACCACTTTCATAAGGCGGCCCCGCGGAGAGTCATCCACAGACTTGTGCGCCGGGACCCGGTATATTCTCCGCCCTGCTTGTACGCGACGCCGGAACGTCGGATACTAAGCACTATGCGGGATCGTGCAGGAACCGGTTCAGGAGTACTATCGGGAGCATGCGTCGCGGTGTTGTTCGCCCTGGTGGCGGGCGTGTGCCACGCGCAATCCGATTCCACCGTCACCTACGAGCAGATCGCGCCCATCATCTACAACAACTGCACGGGTTGCCACCGGCCGGGCCAGATCGCGCCGATTTCGCTGATGAGCTATAGCGACGTGGTGCGTCATTCTGTGAGCATCGCCGCGGTGACGCAGGATCGCTCCATGCCGCCCTGGAAGCCCGCTCCCGGCTGGGCGGCCTACCGCGACCAGCGCGGCTTAACCGATCAGCAGATCGCCATGATCCAGCAGTGGGTGTACACCGGTGCTCCGCAAGGAGATCCGGCGAAGGAGCTGCCTCTACCCACGTTTACGGACGGATGGCAGCTGGGCCAGCCCGATCTGATTCTGGAAATGCCCACCGGATTCTCCATTCCCGCCGAGGGCGACGACATCTATCGCAACTTCGTGATCCCTACTGGCCTGACGCAGGATCAGTGGGTAAAAGCCATCGAGCTGAAGGCATCCTCACCGACGGTGGTGCACCATTCCCTGTTCTATGCCGATACCAGCGGGAACGCCCGGGCTCTTGACGGCCAGGACGGCCAACCCGGCTTTCCGGGCTTCGGATCCATCTTCACGGTGCAAGGCGCGAACATTAACAGCATCCTGAATGGCGGACTCGGCGGATGGACTCCGGGGACCACTCCGGCGTTCCTGCCGGATGGGATCGCCATGCCGCTTCCGAAGGGGTCGGATTTCCTGTTGCAGACGCACTTCCACCTGGACGGGCTGCCCCATACGGAGAAGACCCAGGTCGGCATCTACTTCGGGCCCAAGCCGAACCGCACGCTGACGCAGATCCAGGCTCCGGCGTTCTTCGGGATTCGCGCCAACATCGACATTCCGGCCGACATGGGCGATTACAAAGTCCGCGGCTCGTTTACATTGCCCGTAGATGTCGACGCGGTGCTCATCAGCGCCCACATGCATTACCTGGGAAAGGAAGCGAAGCTGACCGCGACTCTCCCCAACGGCGAGGTGAAGATTTTGCTGTGGGTTCCGAGCTGGGATTTCCGGTGGCAAGGATTCTACACGTTCCAGAACCTGGTTCCTTTGCCCAAAGGCACGCGGCTGGATGGCGAGTTGACGTACGATAACTCCGCGCACAATCCTGCAAATCCGCATTCGCCGCCGCAGCGCGTCACTTGGGGTGAGCAATCTACCGACGAAATGGGCAGCCTGCTGCTCAACGTGGTGGCGCATCAGGAAAGCGACATTAGCGCTTTGCAGGCCTCCACGCTGAATTACATCCTGGCTCCGGTGCCGCAGGTGGGCAACAAGCCGCTGTTCGTGAGCTCCGGTGTGGTGGATGGCGCCAGCACCCAGGCGGGCGCGGTCACGCCGGGGAAGATCGTGGTCCTGTACGGGGACCGGATCGGCCCCTCCGGCTTGATGGGCGCGCAAGTCTCGAACGGGCGCGTGACTTCCGACTTGGGCGGCGCCGAGATTCTATTCGACGGCACACCTGCTCCGCTGCTGTTCGCGTCGAGCGCGCAGATGGTGGCGGTGGCTCCGTATGGGATCGACGGGAAGACCGGGACGCAAGTGCAGGTGCGGAATAACGGCGTACTCTCCGATCCGGTGGCGATTCCTGTGGCGCCCGCCGCTCCTTCGATCTTCTCGGTGAGCTACACCGGCAGCGGCCAGGGAGCGATTCTGAACCAGGACGGCGTGACCCAGAATTCCTTTCAGCATCCGGCTGTCGCTGGATCGGTGGTCTCCATCTACGCGACGGGCGAAGGGCAGACCAAGCCCGGAGGCATCGACGGCGCGCTCGCCAATGGCATTCTGCCGCAACCGGTCCAGGCTGTCACGGTTTTGGTGAACGGTGCCGCGGCGGAGGTTCTGTATGCGGGCGCGGCTCCCGGGCAAGTAGCCGGATTGCTGCAAGTGAACGTGCGGATCCCCGCGGGGACGCCGTCCGGCGACATTCCGGTGGAGATCCACGTCGGGAATGCGGCGAGCCAGCCAGGCATCACGGTGGCGGTAAAGTAGAGTCATGAGGCGGTGGTTCGGGATTCTCGCATTAACCATCGCGCCTTTGAGCGCGGCGGACGTCGATCGGGTCGACACGTCGATCGCGGTTCCCGATATTCACGGGCAGGTTCAGCATCCGTTTCGTGCCACCGGAAAAGCGGGCGCGGCCTTGGTGTTTTTCATCACCAATGACTGCCCCATCTCCAACGGCTACGCCCATGAGATCCGGCGCATCTGCGATGGCTACTCCGGCCGGGCGTCGTGCACTCTTGATTACGTCGATCCGACGCTGACGGCGAAGGATGTCTCGAAGCACGCCGCCGACTACGGTCATGGCGACTACCCGCTGGTGATCGATACCAGCCACATTCTGGTAAAGGCCGCCGGCGCAACAGTCACTCCCGAAGCCGCGCTGATTCAGCCCGACGGCAAGATCGCCTACCGCGGCCGGATCGACGACCGCTACTTCAGCTTGGGCAAGGCTCGGCCCGATGCCACGGTGAAGGACTTGCGCTCCGCGATCGACGCCGTGCTTACGGATCGCCCCATCGAGACTCCGCGGACCACGGCCATCGGCTGCTTCATTACTCCGCTTGAGTTCTTCAAGAACGTGAAGCATTAGTAAGTTCGCCCGCTCCGCCTGCTAACATGGGAAGTTGTCAGGCTCCGGGCTTCGTGCAACGGGCGGCTGCAAACCCCGCCAGGTCCGGAAGGAAGCAACGGTAGCGGTTTAACCTGTGTGCCGCGGATCACCCGGGGTCTGGCATAAACATCTCGTCTCCCTCCCATGTACCAGGTCATCGCCCGCAAGTACCGGCCGCAGACGTTCGCGGAGCTGATCAGCCAGGAGCACGTCAAAACCACCCTCGAAAACGCGATCAGCCAGCAGCGCATCGCGCACGGCTACATCTTCGCGGGCCAGCGCGGTACCGGGAAGACCACCGTAGCTCGGATTCTGGCGCGGTGCCTGAATTGCGAAAAGGGACCCACGGCAACGCCCTGCGGCGTATGCGCGAGCTGCACCGAAATCGCCGGCGGCTCCGGCATAGACGTCATCGAGATCGACGCGGCGTCCAACCGCGGCATCAACGAAATGCGCGAACTGCGCGAGAACGTCCGCTTCCGCCCCGCGCGCGATCGCTACAAAGTCTTCATCATCGACGAAGCGCACCAGATTACTTCGGAAGCGTTCAACGCGCTGCTAAAAACGCTGGAGGAGCCACCGGAGTGGGTGGTGTTTCTCCTGTGCACCACGGAATCGCATAAGATTCCCGTAACCATCGCATCGCGATGCCAGCAGTTTAGCTTTCGCTCCGTCGATTTCAATGAATTGGTGGCGCGCATGGAAGAGATCGCCACCAAGGAAGGCATCGACACTGATAAGGAAACGCTGAGCGTGCTGGCGCAGGCGGGCGAGGGCAGCGTACGCGATTCGCTGTCCGCGCTCGATCAGGCGATCGCGTGCTGCGGCAACAAACTACAGGCCACGGAAGTCCGGGCGCTGCTCGGCATGTTCGGGCTGGAGTC
Source organism: Bryobacteraceae bacterium (assembly GCA_036498815.1). Lineage (GTDB taxonomy): Bacteria > Acidobacteriota > Terriglobia > Bryobacterales > Bryobacteraceae > Palsa-187. Next base: position 74,747 of record DASYET010000019.1, read on the forward strand.
CCTGGGGCAAGTCTCGCAGGCCCTGCTGGCGGGCGATTCGCAGAAGATGCTGGAAGTGGTAGCGGAGCTGGAAGCCAACGGGCGCAGCTTGCAGCATTTCGCCCGGGAGCTGGCGCGCTACATCCGCAATCTGCTGGTCTTGAAAATCGAAGGCAAGTTCTCGAAGTTGGTGGCCGCGTCGCCCGGCGAGCAGGAGCGCATGCTCCAGATCGCGGCGCAGTTTCGCGAAGAGGATTTGACGCGGTATCTGAAGCTCACGCTGGACTTGTTCCGTGACCTGCAAAGTTCGCTGCAACCGCGGCTGCATCTGGAAATGGGGCTGCTGCGCTTGGTCTACGCGGGACGCTTGCAGCCGATCGAAGAAGCGCTCGCGTCGCTGGCAGGAGGTGGTTCGGCCCCTGCACCGAAAGCGCCCCCTACGATGGCCCCAAAGGCTCCGCCAATGGCGCCTCCGCGTCAAGCGTCTGCTCCGGCCCCCGCGGCTCCGGCCGCTCCGGCCGCGCCCGCACAAACCGCGCCCGATCCGATGACGCAGGGCGACCTGCGCTCGCGTCTCTACAGTTCGCTGATGCAGAACAAGCAGACGCACCTGGCCGATGCGGTGGAGCACAGCCAGATTCAGGAATCCGGCTCCGATCTCATTTTCACCACGGACGCCACCTATCGGATGTTCCTGAAGTCCCCCGAATTTGACGCCGCCGTGAAGCGTGTGCACGGCAAGCCGGCGCGCATTGTGATCAAGGTAGGGGAGGCGGCCGCTCCGCCCGTTGCGTCTGCCGCCGCGCCCGCGCAAAATTCCGCGCTGAACAATCCAGCTTCCGAGCGCGCACTCGCACATCCCGAAGTGCAAAAGTTTAAGGAGCTATTTCCGGACAGCCAGGTGCGGGCCGTCCGTAATTTGAAAGAAGGTGACGCATGAAGATGCCGGGAAACATGCAGGCCATGATGCAGCAGGCCCAAAAGATGCAGCAGAAGATGCAGGAGGAGATCGCGCTCATCCGCGTGGAAGCCTCCGCCGGCGGAGGCATGGTCTCCGTGAAGATGGACGGCCATAAGAACGTCGTCGGCGTGAAGATCGACCCGGAAGTCGCGGGCGATGTGGAGATGCTGCAGGACCTGGTCATGGCCGCCTGCAATGAAGCCACCAAGAGGGTCGACGAGGAATCGCAGAAGAAGACCTCGGCGCTGCTGGGCGGGCTCGGCTTGCCGCCGGGAATGTTCTAAGCGCCCATGCCGGATTTCGCCGCGCCGCTTCAGCGGCTGATCGAGGAGTTTCGCCGCTTGCCCGGCATCGGGCAGAAGTCCGCGCAGAGGCTCGCGTTCCATGTGCTGCGCACGTCGCGAGAGGATGCCGTGCGGCTTTCGGCGGCGCTGCTCGATGTGAAGGACAACCTCGGCATCTGCGCCGAGTGCAATAATATCGCCGACGCCGAGCTGTGCCCCTACTGCCGCGATCCGCATCGCGACCGTACACAAGTGTGCGTCGTCGAGGAGCCGCACAACATCCTGCCCATCGAAACGACGCGCACGTTCCCGGGCGTGTATCACGTGCTGCACGGGTCGATTTCGCCGCTGCGCGGCGTCGGGCCGGAGCAGTTGAAGATCAAGGGCTTGCTGGACCGCATTGCGAACGGCGGCGTGGAGGAAGTGATCCTCGCGACGAATCCGACCGTGGAAGGCGAGGCGACGGCGGTCTATCTCTCGCGCTTGATCAAGCCGCTGGGAGTGCGAGTGAGCCGCATCGCCATGGGGATTCCGGTGGGCAGCGACATCGACTTCGCGGATGAAGTGACGATCAGCAAGTCGCTGGAGAACCGCCGGGAGATGTAGCCCCAAGCGTAAGCGCGGGGACGCTGTTCCTAGTGCGGCAACACCTGCAAACTTCCCGCCTCGCTCAATCCCTCCGCCGCCAGTCCCCCAATTCGAACATCTACAATTCGATTCGCCTCTCGCGGCGCAGCCAGCGCGATTTTGAGGTAGTTCTCGCTCAACGCCACCCGACCATCGTCGCTTGTAGAAGCGATCGTCACCGCCGACAGCGTCCGTCCCACCATCGCTGCGCGGAACTCGCGATTCTTCTTCGCGCTTAGCTCCCGCAGCACATGGGTGCGATGTTTGCGGACGTCTTTCGGCACTTGGGTCGCGGCCTCCGCCGCCGGAGTCCCCGGCCGCTCCGAGTAGGTGAACACGTGGAGATACGTAAACGGCAGGCTCTCGATGAACGCGCGCGAATCTTCGAACTCCGCGTCGGTCTCGCCCGGGAATCCGGTCATCACGTCCGCGCCTACCGCGCAATCCGGCATCGCCGCACGAGCCTTCGCAATGCGGTCCGCGTAATGCTTCGGACGGTAGCGCCGATGCATCCTCCGCAGTACCGTATCCGAGCCCGATTGGAGCGGCGCATGCACGTGCTTGGCGATCCTCGGTGACGTCGCCACGAGGGAAATCAAATCGTCCGACCAATCCATCGGCTCCACCGAGCTCAGCCGTAGCCGCTCCGCGCGGGTCTCGTTCAACAGACGCCGCACCAGGTCCGCCAACCGCGGGTGCATTTCCGCGGACCCGCCGAAATCGCGGCCCCAACGACCGAGGTTGATACCGCTGAGCACCACTTCCTTGTACTTCTCCGCCAGCGCCTTCACCTGCGCGATCACCTGCTCCGCCGGAGCACTCCGGCTCCGCCCGCGCACGAACGGAATAATGCAAAACGAGCACCGGTTGTTGCAGCCATCCTGAATCTTCAAATTAGGCCGCGTACGATCACCTAGGGCGTCCTCCACCGGCGTCGACAAGAAATCGTGCTGCGCAAAAATGTCGCCGACCTCGATTTGCCCGTGATAAGCTTCCGTGGTCTCGATCAAATCCGCAATGCGAGTCTTGTGTGAATTGCCCGCCACCAGCCAGACTCCCGGCAGCGACGCGATCTCCTCCGGCGCGCGCTGGGCATAGCAGCCGGTCACCACGATCTTCGCCTCCGGACTCTCGCGATGGATGCGCCGCACGGCTTGCCGCAGTTCATCATCGGCCGTCGACGTCACGGTGCAGGTATTCAGAACCACCACATCGGCATCGGAGGCCCGCCCCGCCTGGGACATTCCCTTGGCGGCCAGAGCCGCTTCGAGCGCAGCTCCGTCCGCCTGCGACGCGCGGCATCCGAATGTTTTGACGTGGAAGCGTTCCAAGTCTCCATTCTAATGGACCAGCCAAGCTATACTTATCTCACGCGCCTGCCTCCTCGAAAATCGAGGCGAGGCCGCAGAAGGGCACCGTCGGCCGCCGTGAAAGTTCACTCCCCCTATGCCCATTCGCGTCGCGCTTCATCATAAGACGATTTATCACTACGACCGCCTGGTGCGGCTCGGTCCGCAGACCATCCGCCTGCGTCCGGCTCCTCACTGCCGCACGCCGGTGCGCGCCTACTCGCTCAAAATCGAGCCGCAGCCGCACTTCCTCAACTGGCAGCAGGATCCGCAGAGCAACTACCTCGCGCGCGTCGTCTTCCCCGAGCGCGTAAAACATTTCTCCATGGAGGTGGATCTGGTGGCGGAGATGACCGTCATCAATCCCTTCGATTTTTTCCTGGAGGAGTACGCCGAGAAGGCCCCGTTCCGCTACGAGGATTCGCTGGAGCGCGAGATCGCGCCCTTCCGCTTCACCACGCCTGCAGGGCCGAAGCTGGCGGAGTATCTGAAGACCATTTCGCTGACACCGACGCGCACCATGGATTTTCTCGTCGCGATCAATCAGCGACTGCAAGGCGAGATCCGCTATCTGGTCCGCATGGAACCCGGCGTCCAAACTAGTGAGGAGACTCTCACGCTCAAGAGTGGCTCCTGCCGCGATTCCGCGTGGCTCCTGGTCGAGATCCTGCGCAACATCGGCTTCGCCGCGCGCTTCGTCTCCGGCTATTTGATCCAGCTCAAGGCTGACGTAAAGCCGCTTGAAGGCGCCGCCGGTCCCGAGCGCGACTTCACCGACCTCCACGCCTGGGCCGAAGTCTACTTGCCCGGCGCGGGCTGGATCGGACTCGATCCCACGTCCGGGCTGCTTGCGGGCGAAGGCCACCTGCCGCTCGCCGCGACACCCGAACCCGCCTCAGCCGCGCCTGTCTCCGGAATCATCGATGAATGCGAAGTCACGTTCACCCATGAGATGTCCGTCACGCGCGTGCACGAAGATCCTCGCGTCACCCTGCCCTATACGGACCAGCAGTGGGAACGCATCGAAGCCCTCGGCGCGCACATCGACAAGGACATCTGTGCCGGAGATATCCGGCTAACTATGGGCGGCGAGCCCACTTTCGTCTCTGTCGACAACATGGACGCCGAGGAATGGAATACGGCGGCGCTCGGCTCGGAGAAACGCGTGCTCGCCGAGAAGCTGATCCTGCGTTTGCAAGATCGCTTCGCGCCCGGCGGCCTGATCCATTGGGGCCAAGGCAAGTGGTATCCGGGCGAGCCTCTGCCGCGCTGGGCGCTTACCTGTTTCTGGAGGACCGACGGCCTCCCGCTGTGGCACGATAAAAACCTTCTGGGGTGGACCAGCCCCGAATGCAGCTTCGGCCCCGCCGACGCGCGCAAGTTTGCCGAAGCCCTGGCCGAGCGCCTGCGCCTCGACCCCGATTACGTGAATCCCGCGTTCGAAGACCCCGTCCACTATCTGCAACGCGAGCGCGAGCTCCCCGTCAACGTCGATCCCATCGATAACCGCCTCGACGACGCCAAGGAGCGCGAGCGTCTTCGCCGCGTCTTCGAGCGGGGCCTGGAAACTCCCACCGGCATGGTGCTGCCTCTCCAGCGTGGTCAAGGCCGCAACGGTATGGAGTGGCAAACCGGACTCTGGATGCTGCGCGGCCAACATCTGTACCTGATGCCCGGCGATTCGCCCGTCGGCCTGCGGCTCCCCTTGCCGAGTCTCCCTTGGGTTTCATCCTCCGAGGCGCCGCAGGCATTCCCAGTGGACCCGATGGTGAATCGCGCGCCTCTGCCGGTGCCGGAGCGGCACCAGACTCCGCTGCCTCGACTGCAGTCGAAAAAGCCAACCCCGCGCGATCGCGTTCCGAAGCTTGGCGAGTCCGCGCCCTGGATCGTCCGCACGGCGCTCTGTGTCGAGCCTCGCGACGGCAAGCTGTACCTCTTCATGCCGCCGCTCCCTTTGGCGGAAGATTACGTCGATCTGCTCACCGCCATCGAAGATACCGCCGCGCGCCTGCGCATGCCCATCGTGATCGAAGGCTACCCGCCTCCGCACGATCCGCGCATTCAGCAGATCAAGGTCACGCCGGACCCCGGAGTCATCGAAGTCAACATCCATCCCGCGCACAACTGGAAGGACCTCGTCTCCAACACCGTGAATCTTTACGAGGACGCGCACCAATCGCGCCTCGGCACCGAAAAGTTCATGGTCGACGGGCGCCACACCGGCACGGGCGGAGGCAACCACTTCGTGCTCGGTGCCGCCGCTCCAAACGACAGCCCGTTCCTGCGCCGTCCCGATCTGCTGCGTAGCATGATCGGCTACTGGCTGAATCATCCATCGCTTTCCTACGTATTCTCCGGCATGTTCATCGGACCCACTTCGCAAGCCCCGCGCGTGGACGAAACCCGCGCTGACAATCTCTACGAGCTCGAAATCGCCTTCGGCCTCATTCCGAACCCCGGCCAAGGCAACTGCCCCGCGTGGCTGGTCGACCGCATCTTTCGCCATCTGCTGGTGGACGTCACGGGCAACACCCATCGCGCCGAGTTCTGCATTGACAAACTGTACTCGCCCGATTCCGCCACCGGCCGCCTCGGCTTGTTGGAACTGCGCGGCTTCGAAATGCCTCCGCACGCGCGCATGAGCCTGACCCAACAGCTGCTGGTCCGCGCGCTGATTGCGTGGTTCTGGAAGGAGCCGTACATGGCTCCGCCGATCCACTGGGGCACCCAGCTGCACGACCAGTTCATGCTGCCGCACTTCACCGCACGCGATTTCCGCGAAGTGCTCGGCGACCTGGAACGCACCGGCTACTCCTTCGACGCCGATTGGTTCGCGCCGCACTTCGAATTCCGCTATCCCGTCTTCGGCCACGCGCATCACTCCGGCATCGATATCGAGCTTCGCCAAGCCACCGAGCCCTGGTACGTCCTCGGGGAAGAGGGCACCTCCGGAGGCACCGCGCGCTACGTCGATTCCTCCGTGGAGCGTGTGCAAGTGAAAGTGCAAGGCCTCACCGCCGGCAGCCGTTACGCGATCACTTGCAATGGCCGCCGCACCCCGCTCCACTTCACCGGCACGCAGGGCGAATGGGTCGCTGGAGTCCGCTACCGCGCCTGGCAGCCCCCCTCCTGCCTGCATCCCACGATCCCGGTCCACGTCCCGCTGATCTTCGACGTGCTCGATACTTGGACCGGACGCTCGGTGGGAGGCTGCACCTACCACGCCGTGCATCCCGGCGGCCTAAGCCACGAGGATTTCCCCGTCAACGCCAATGCCGCCGAATCCCGCCGCGTTGCCCGATTCTTCGCCTTCGGCCATACCCCCGGACCCATGACGATCCCCGTGCCTGAAGAAAACCCGGAGTTCCCGCTCACCCTGGACCTCCGCCGCCCCGCACCGAAGTCCGGCCACGGACCGCTGTAGCCGGAACGTAAGTGAGGGGACGTTATGCCACACTACAGAAATAGCCTCGTAGGATGAAAAGCAGCAACTCACCCACGGACCCTCCGGTAGACCCCACGCGCCTGGACGAAGCGCGTCGGGAAGAAGCGCGTTTAGACGAAGCTTGGCGCTACGATGTAAACCCCGCGTTCCACGACGAGGTTCTCTCGCCCAAGGGCGACCTTCGCCCTCATTGGTCCGGCCTGGCCGATTCGCTCGACGCCATGGGCCACACCGAGCTCGCCCGCCGCTGGCAGCAGGGCCGCCGGCTCATCCACGACAACGGCATTACCTATAACGTCTATAGCGACCCGCAGAGCACCGCTCGGCCCTGGGTTCTGGACCCCTTGCCGGCCGTCATGGATCCAGCGGAGTGGAAATCCATCGAGGCCGCCATCATCCAGCGCGCCATGCTGTTCAACCACGTCCTGGCCGATCTCTACGGACCTCAGCGCCTCCTTCGCGACGGGAATCTGCCCGTCGAACTCGTTCTTCCGAACCCCGCGTTCCTGCGCCCATGCTCCGGAATCCAACCCCCCGGCGGAGCCTTCCTGCACAGCTATGCCGCCGATCTGGCACGCTCGCCCGACGGTCAATGGTGGGTCCTGGCAGACCGTACGCAAGCCCCCTCTGGCTCCGGCTACGCTCTTGAAAATCGCCTGGTCACCACGCGTGTGCTGCCCGACGTTTTCCGGGGCTCGCACGTCCGCCGCCTCGCGCACTTCTTCCAGACCTATCGCGACTCGCTCCAGCGCATGGTGCCCGCCAATCGCGAGAATCCGCGTATCGTCGTTCTGACGCCGGGCCCCTACAACGAAACCTACTTCGAGCACGCTTTCCTCGCCCGCTATCTCGGCTACACGTTAGTCGAAGGCGGCGACCTCACCGTCCGCGAAAACCGAGTCTATTTGAAAACCCTCGGTGGACTGCTCCCGGTTGACGTTATCGTGCGCCGCCAGGACGATCATTTCTGCGATCCTCTCGAACTTCGCGCGGATTCCATGCTCGGTGTCCCGGGCTTGGTGCAGGCCGTTCGCTCCGGCAACGTCGCGGTTGCTAACGCGCTCGGCTCCGGCTTGGCCGAATCACCGGCCTACGCAGCATTTCTCCCGGGCCTTTCGCGCCTGTTGCTCGGCGAAGAATTAAAAATGCCCACCGTCGCCACGTGGTGGTGCGGACAAAAAGAGCCTCTTGCCTACGTCGAAGAGCATTTGAAGGATCTGGTCATCAAGCCCACCTTCCCCGAATCGCGCCGCAACCCGATCTTCGGGGCGAGCCTCTCCAAGGAAGAACGCGAAGCCCTACTCACGCGCCTCCGCGCCGACCCCACGCACTACGTCGCGCAGGAACAAGTGGCTCTCTCGACGATCCCCGTATGGGACGACGCCCGTCTGCATCCCCGCCACATGGTCCTCCGAGTCTTCGCCGTCAGTACTGCCGATGGCTATGCCGTTATGCCCGGAGGACTCACCCGCGTCTCGAAAACGCTGGATTCCATGGTGGTCTCTATGCAAAGCGGCGGCGGCAGCAAGGATACCTGGGTTCTCGGCGAGGCGCCGGAACCTCCGTTCACGCTGCTGCGCCCCACCGCGCATCCACTCGACGTCAGCCGCGCCACCTTCGACCTGCCCAGCCGCGTCGCGGATAATCTCTTTTGGCTCGGCCGCTATGCCGAACGCGTGGAAGCCGCCGTCCGCATCGCCCGCGCGCTGCTCCCGCGCTTCTTCCAGGAAAGCGATTCCGACCGCGCCGCCGGACTCAACGCCGGGCTCTCGATCCTCGGCGCTCTCGGCTATTTGAACGTCGAAAAACCCAAGGAAGCCGACCTGCTCGACATGATTTACGATCCGGACCTGCCCAACGGCCTGGTCTGGAACATGCATCAAGTCCGGCGCACCGGCTGGCTCCTGCGGGACCGCATCTCCATCGACGCGTGGCTCATCTTGAACCAGCTCGACCGCCAGTTCTCCGCCGCGCCGCCTCCTGAAGAGCTCCGTGTCAGCGCCGCGCAGGACCGGCTCAACTCCGCCATCATCACGCTCTCCGCGTTCGGCGGACTCGTCATGGAAGGCATGACCCGAGGCAACGGCTGGCGCTTCCTCGACATCGGCCGCCGCCTGGAGCGCGCCACGCAGATGACCGGCCTTCTGCGCGACAGCCTCAACGCCGAAGCGCCCGCGGGCGTCGGAGTCCTGGAAGCCGTGCTCGAAGTCGCCGACAGCTCCATCACCTACCGCTCGCGCTACCTCACGTCGCTCCAGACCGACTTAGTCCTCGACCTGCTGCTGGTCGACGAAGCCAACCCGCGCTCCATCGCGTTCCAGCTCGCGCGTCTGGTGGAACACATCGATCAACTCCCCGGAACCCGGACCGCGATCCGCCGGCCGCCCGAAGCACGTCATGCGCTTTCGCTTCTCACTGCAGTGCAACTCGCGGACGTCCGGGAGCTCGCCCGGGACGACGCCGCTCGCGCCGCGCTGCTCGATCGCCTGGCGGAAGATCTCTCGCGCTTTTCCGACACCTTGACTCGAGCCTACTTCAGCCACGCGGCTCAGTCGCGTCAACTGGCGGCCTCATGAGGCTCCACGCCACACACATCACGCGCTACTGGTACTCGGACCCGGCATCCATGTGCCATACCGAAGTGCATCTGGCTCCGCGCGCGCTCCCGCATCAAATCGTTCTCGATCATGAACTTGAAGTCAGTCCTCCGCCCAATTTCACGGTGACGCGCCAGGATTATTTCGGCAACGAAGTCACCGCCTTCTCCGTGGAGCAGGCGCATCGCGAGCTCATCGTAACCTCGCGCTGCACCGCCGAAGTCGCCGCCGAACCTCCGCCCAACTTGGATCTCTCGCCGCCCTGGGAAGAAGTCCGCGAAGAAACTGCGCGCCGCGCCACACCCGAGGCCTTCGACGCCGGACAGTTCATCTTCGAATCGCCACTGATCCGCGTCGGAACTCCCTTCGCGAAATACGCTGCCGAATCCTTTCCCGCCGGCCGGCGCTTCCTGAGCGGCGTCGACGATCTGTCGCACCGCATCTACAAAGATTTCCGCTACGACCAGCGCGCCACCACCGTGTCCACGCCCGTCGATGAAGTGCTCGCCTCGCGGCGCGGCGTTTGCCAGGATTTCGCGCACCTGATGATCTCCTGCCTGCGCTCGCTGCACCTGCCCGCGCGCTACGTCAGCGGCTACGTGCGTGGCGACGGCAAGTTCGTCGGGGGCGAGGCTTCGCACGCCTGGGTCTCCGCCTGGTGCCCGGTCTTCGGCTGGCGCGATTTCGATCCCACCAATAACGTGATGCCGCAAGGCGATCACTTCACGCTCGCCTGGGGCCGCGACTACTCCGACGTTACGCCCGTCAAAGGCGTCGCCCTTGGCGGCGGCGAGCAGGTCATCAGCGTCTCGGTCGATGTCCGCGAAGCCGAACCTTCGGCATAGGCTTGACGGGCGTTGGGCGATATGCTAATTTTTTAGCATGATACGCGGAACGACGCAGGCGGCCGCCGTGATGCTCCTCTCCGGACTCTTTGTGGCCGGAGTCTTCCTGGAAGGAATGCTGGCCGCGCAAACCAAGCCGGATCAAAAGCTCGAATTCGACGTCGCCTCCGTCAAACAAAACAAGTCCGGCGACCCGAACCCGCGCAGCAACGTCCCCTTAGGTCCCGGCAACGTCTTCACTCCCATCGGAGGCCACTTTTCCGCGTCGAACTTTCCTGCCGCCACGTACATCGCCTTCGCCTACAAACTTCTCGGCAACCAGCAGCAGTCCCTGCTGGCGCAATTTCCAGCCTGGGTCCTGCAAGATCGCTTCGACATCGAAGCCCGGGTGGAGGGCGATCCTACTAAGGATCAACTTCGCCTGATGATGCGCGCTCTCCTGGCCGAGCGTTTCAAACTCACCATGCACACCGAAACGCGTCAGGTCCCTATCATGGCCTTGATCCAACTGAAGCGATCGAAGCCCGCGCCTCAGTTCCAGCCGCACACGGAAGAGCCTCCGTGTTCGACCGTGCCCACCGAGCAGAACACCCAGTTCAACACAGTCTATCCCGCTCTCTGCGGCGGACTCTTGGGAATGCCTCCCAGCGCGCCCGGGCGTCAGCATCTGGGTGCCCGGAACGTGACCATGGATTTTGTCGCGAACTCGGTCGCCGCCATGGGGACTTTTGATCGGCCGGTATTCGATAAAACCGGCCTCACCGGAACCTTCGATTTCGCACTCGAATGGGAACCGGAGCCAAACGCGGCGCTGGCCGCCGCCGATCAAGGCGACCGTTCCGGCCTGACGTTCATCGACGCCGTTCAGGAACAGCTCGGCCTCAAACTCGATTCGCAGAAGGGCCCGCTCGAAGTCCTCCTTCTCGACCACGTCGAGCGCCCCTCGGAGAATTGACTCTTCGATCTCAACTCTCGCTCCTGGCGGTCCCACTGGCCCTGGCCGTCGCCGTCTTCGCGCAGGACTCCGCAAGTCCCGACGCGAAGCTACTTCTGCAAGACTCCTGCACCTCCTGCCATTCGCTCGATGTGCTCCAAGGAAAGCACTGGAGCAAACCCCACTGGCAAGCGGTAGTCGACAACATGGTCCAGCGCGGAGCATCCCTTAAGACAAGCGATTCCGCCATCCTGATCGACTACCTGTCGAAAACCTTCGGCGAAGACCCCGGCCAGCGCCTGGTCGAAGACATTTGCAGTCTCTGCCACGAATGGCAGCGCATCAAGGACCACCCTCAAACCAAAGAGCAGTGGAGCGGAACCATCAAAGGCATGATCGTGGAAGGCGCTCCGGTAACCGAAGAGGAGTTCCAGCTCATCGTCAACTACCTGGCCAAAAACTACGGCCCGGAACCCCGGCCCTAAGGGCGGGACCTACGCGCCCCCTTCGCGTCTTATCCTTAAAAATTATGATCCCTACCAAAGCTTACGCCGCCATGGCGGTGAAGACCGATCTGGTCCCGTACTCCTTCGAGCGCCGCGACCCGCGTGAGCACGACGTCGTGATCGACATCAAATTCTGTGGAGTCTGCCACTCCGATATTCATCAGGTTCGCGAGGAATGGGGCGGCGGCCTCTTCCCCATGGTCCCTGGTCACGAAATCGCCGGAGTCGTTTCCGCCCTCGGCTCCAAGGTTTCCAAGTACAAAATCGGCGACCGGGTCGGTGTCGGTTGCTTTGTGGACTCTTGCCGCAAATGCCGTGAGTGCCATCACGGCCTGGAGCAGTACTGCGCCTTAGGCAACACCCTGACCTACAACGCTCGGGACCGCGATGGCATCGTGACGCAGGGCGGCTATTCCGACAAGATTGTCGTCGACGAAAACTACGTTCTGCGGATGCCGGAGAACCTTCCGCTCGCCGCCTGCGCCCCGCTCCTCTGCGCGGGCATCACGCTTTACTCTCCGCTACGACACTGGCAGGCAGGCCCCAAGAAGAACGTTGCGATCCTGGGACTCGGAGGGCTCGGCCACATCGGAGTGAAACTCGCCCATGCCATGGGCGCCGACGTCACCGTGCTCAGCCACTTCCCGGGTAAGCAGGAAGACGCCGGACGTCTCGGCGCGGACCACTTCCACGCCATCTCCGACCCGCAAACCTTCAAAAAGCTCCAGCGCTGCTTCGATCTCATCATTTGCACCATTTCCGCCAATATCGAGTGGAATCCGTACTTCCCTCTGCTCAAAGTAGACGGCACCATGGTGGTCGTCGGAGCGCCCGAAAAGCCCGTTTCCATCAGCGCATCCCCGCTGATCGCAGGCCGCTGCGGTTTAGCCGGATCCTACATAGGAGGCATCCGCGAAACCCAGGAAATGCTCGATTTCTGCGGCCGGCACAACATCGTCTCCGACATCGAAATCATCGCCATGGACAAGATCAACGAGGCCTACGACCGCGTGGTCAAGAGCGACGTGCGCTATCGCTTCGTGATCGACTTGGCGTCGTTGTAATAACGAAACACTCCGCGCTCTGCAGTGCGTACCCTTTTACCAGGTAGTTCCTTCGCAGTACTCTCCGGACGGAAGGTCCATTTGCGCCAGATTCAGCAGCTGCGTGAAATGACGCAATCCGGGGCTTGCGCCGGGATGCGCGGATAGCTGTCTTCGATCGCGATTCCGACCTGGTAGCAGCAGCCCGCCGCGTCACAGCTTTGAGCCTCACCCAGGAAGAAGCGGTTATCCGCAGGAAAGTGAAGGTGAATCAGCGTGCCGACCATCACGGAAATGGGAGAAAGCACTTCCACGCATCTCCCGGAAATTCTGAGGATCTTGACCTCGGAGCGCTCCTCGGAATGCGGGCTCAGGGCGCGCATGCGAGCAAATCCATCGGGAGCAAGAGAGGGGGGGAAGGAGAGGAGGATTTCCTGCATGCTTTTGCTTTAGCATTTTACCTACCACGTATTTAAGGAAAACTCGGTCGCTCTAAGTACTACCTTGGCGCCCCGGTCACGTCCGGCGTCCCGCGCCTCTGACGCCGCCTCCCGTTCAGCGATAGAATCGCGTAGACAGGAGTTAACTCCATGCGTTCTACCGTCGCTGCGTTTAGCGCCCTCGCGATCCTCGCTGCCGCCGTGTTGACCGGCTACCTCGCCCCGCGCGCCAAGGCCTCCACCGGACCCCTCCCGCTCAACTGCAATCGCGCCTGCCTTGAGAACCTCGTCGATCAATACCTCACCGCTGTGGTCGCGCATGACCCCAAACGCCTGCCGGTCTCCGCCGACGTCCGCTACACCGAAAACGACCAGACCATGGACCTAGGCGACGGCTTTTGGAAAACGGCCGAAGGCCGCGGCGCCTATAGCCACATCTTCGCTGACCCGGAATTCGGCCAGGTCGCCTATATGGGCACCATGAAGGAAGCCGGCGGCTTGCTTCTGATGAGCCTGCGCCTCCGCGTCGAGCTCGGACGCATCACCGAGATCGAAACCATCTATTACAAGCCCGGCGGCGGCGGACCAAACAACATCGCGGGTATGGACACCTACAAACCCGAGGATTTCTGGTTCAAGTCGATCCCGCCCGCGCAGCGCGCCTCGCGCCAGGAATTAATCGCCACCGCCGACGCGTACTTCTCCGGCTTGCAGAAGAACGACGGCAAAGGGGTCAACGGCACCGGCACCTATCCGTTCACCAACGATTGCCATCGCATCGAAAACGGGTCGCCGACGACCAACGTCCCGCGCCCCGCCAATGAGCCCCCGGGCACCATCAACGCATTCGCCATGGATTGCCTCGCGCAGTTTAAGCTCGGCTACTATTTTGTAGTCCAGAACATCCACCACCGCCGCTACCCCGTCGTCGATGCCGAACGCGGCATCGTGTGGTCCCACGCCGTCTTCGATCAGGGCACCGTCAATGAAGGAGTCCTCTCCACCGGCCAGAAGTACGCCTTCAAAGGCTTCAACCGCCCGTCGAGCATCCTGGTCACCGAAGCGTTCTTAATCGAAAACGGAAAAATCCGCCGAGTAGAAATGATCGGCCCGTCTTCCCCGTATCACATCAATTCCCCCTGGCCAAATGGCCTCAGCGGAAATTGAAGGAGGGGCAGGCCGCCCCTACCCCCGAGTGCTCATATCGCTTGAAGTCCCGCCAGCGGCCGGGACATAGCACTTCAGCGTGTAATCCATCACCATCCGATCCGCGTTAAACCGCCACCCCAGCGTCCGGATCGTCCGCTTCATCCGCTTGATCCACCCGCGCGGCAGCCCGTCGCGATCGCGCTGGTAATACAGCGGAATCACTTCCTCGCGCAACACTCGATACAAATCGTCGCCGTCCCGAGTATCGTGGACATCCATACTCGTATGCGTCCGGCCCGTGCCGATCGCGAATCCGTTCAGTCCGTCGTACGCCTCCGCCCACCATCCGTCCAGCACGGAGAGATTCAGCCCACCGTTGAGCACCACCTTCTGCCCGCTGGTCCCCGACGCCTCCAAAGGACGCCGCGGATTATTCAGCCACACGTCCACACCTTGCACCAGAATGCGCCCGACGTTGATATCGTAATCCTCTACGAATACGAACTTGTCGCGGAAGCGCGGATTGCGCATCAACTGCGCGATCTCTTGCAGCACGCGCTTGCCCGGCTCATCATGCGGATGCGCCTTGCCCGCGAAAATAAACTGCACTGGCCGCTTCGGATCGTTCACCATCGACGCTAGCTTCTCGATATCCGCCAGGATCAGATTCGCGCGCTTGTACGTCGCGAACCGCCGCGCGAAGCCCACCGTGAGCGCATCCGGGCTCAGCACACGCCCCAACGCCTGCGCTGGTTCGCCGCGCCGCTCGGCTTGCTCTGTCGCGCGCCGCCGCACGAACTCCAGCAGACGCGACTTCAAGGCGAGGTGGGTTTCCCACAGCTCGCCGTCGTCCACGTCCTCGATACCTTCCCAAATCCGAGCCTCGCCGCTATGCTGATGCCAGCCTGCCCCCAGATGCCGGTCGTACAACCGGAACATCTGCGGCGCGAGCCACGTCGGCACATGCACGCCGTTCGTAATATGCCCAATCGGCACCGCGTCCTCCGGCTTGCCCGGATGCAGCACCGTCCACATCGCGCGCGAAACCTCGCCATGCAGCGCCGACACCGCGTTTGCCCGGCGCGCCACCCGCAGGCCCAGCACCGTCATGCAGAACGGCTCATGCGGATTCCCCGGATTCTCGCGCCCCAGCCCCATCAGGCTCTCCGGCGACAATCCCAAAGCCTCGCGCAAAGGGCCCAAATGTTCCTCGATCAAGCCCGCGTGAAACCGGTCATGCCCGGCCGGCACCGGAGTATGGGTCGTGAACACCACCTCCCGCGACACCCGCGAAACTGCCTGATCGAATCCGACTCCTTCTTCCTGCATCCGGCTGCGGATTGCCTCCAGCACCGCGAATCCGCTATGGCCTTCGTTCAAGTGCAACACGCTCGGGGTGATTCCCATCGCCTTCAAAGCCCGGAATCCGCCCACGCCCAGCAGCAACTCTTGCCGGATGCGCACCCGCCCGTCGCCACCATACAGCCGAGACGTCAACTCGCGATCCTCCGGAGCGTTCCCCTCGATGTTCGAATCCAGCAGCAGTAAATCGATGCGGCCTACCTTCACGCGCCACACCTTCGCTCCGATCGAGCTCCCCCGAGTCTCGATCTGCACCATGACGGGATGTCCGTTCTTCCCCAGCGCCGGTTCCATGGGAAGCTGGTTCACATCCGCGGGCAAATACTGCTCCTGCTGCCATCCCGTCCCATCCAGCGCCTGCCGGAAATACCCCTGCCCGTAAAACAGCCCGATCCCCACCAGCGGAATATCCAGATCCGACGCACTCTTCACGTGGTCCCCGGCCAGTACACCCAAGCCGCCCGAATAAATCGGCAACGATTCGTGCAATCCGAATTCCGCCGAAAAGTACGCCACGGGCCGAGGTCGCAGCACGCCCGCGTGCATCGCGCCCCACGTCGGATCCGCCTTCAAATATTCCTGATGCCGGCGATACGCGTAATTGATTCGTCCATGCAGCACCTGTTCGCTCGCTCGCCGCTCCAGCTTTGACAGCGGAATCTCATTCAGCAGTGCGATCGGATTGTGATTTAGCGTCCGCCATCGCACCGGGTCCAGATCGCGGAACAAACTGTTGGCGTCCTGATCCCAGCTCCACCACAGATTCCGCGCCAGGGACCATAACTTCTCCTGCGCCGGAGCGATAAACCGGTCCAGCGTGCGAGCCTCGCTCACCACCGGACTCACCTCTGCCGCCGCCTCCGTCAGCATCCGGATCTCGTCCTCGCCGAACTTCCGCGACACGATCGTCTGCACCACCAGCACGCCTTGCAGCACGCCTCGATCCACCAGCGGCACGCCCAGGAAACTTTGATAATCATCTTCGCCGGATTCGCGGAAATACTTGAAGCGCGGATGCTGCTTCACCTGCTCCACCGCCACCGGCAGCACCTGCTCCGCCACCAGCCCGGCCAGCCCTTCGTGGAGCCCCATTCGCAGCGTGCCGATGCACTCCCGCCGCAGCCCGACCGTGGCCGCCAGCACCAGATTCGCCCGGTCCGGTTCCAGCAAATAAGCCGAACAAACGTCGGTATGAAACCGTTTGGCGATCAACGCCACCACGTTCATCAGCGTCTCGGCCGGTTTGCCGCCTTCTTGCGCGAGATTGCCGATTTCTTCCAAGGTAAGAACGTGGCTAGCTTCGCGCGCACTTGCAGGTTGAGTCATAGGGATCCTTCTTACGGAAATGACAACAACGGGGTTGAAAACGCGGGCAACTAGGGCGTGCCTATCAGTTTACCGCGTTCGGACTAATCTGTAACGCGCCTTCGCCCCTCTCCGCCGATGGATGAGCATGGCCGGTGATCGCGTTCTCACCCAGGAAGAGATCGACAGCGTATTTAAGAAAATGCGCGAAGCCGAAACGGACGATAGTTCCGTTCAGCCGTACGACTTCCGACGCCCCGACCGCATCGCCAAAGACCAGCTCCGCGCCATCCACCTGCTGCACGAAAACTTCGCCCGTACTCTAGCCTCCAGCCTGTCTGCTTATCTTCGCGCGTACGTCGCGGTCAATCTCGTCAGCGTGGAACAGCTCTCCTTCATGGAGTTCACCCAGTGCCTGCCTTCGCCCACCAGCATGATCGCCCTGGGCATGAAGCCTTTCGACGGAAACGCGGTCCTCGAAATTAATCCTTCGCTCGTCTTTCCAATTCTCGAAATGCTGCTCGGCGGCAGTGGCAAGCTTGCCACCAAACTCACGCGCGAAGTCACCGAAATCGAGCAGAGCATTCTCGAAGGACTCCTCCGCATCATCCTCAACGACCTCCGCACCTCCTGGCACGCCGTCACGGCGCTCGATTTCTCCATCGAAAGCCACGAGACGGAACCCCAGCTCTTGCAGATCCTCGCCCCCAACGAAGCCGTCGTCGCCATCAGCGTGGAAGTCCGCATCGGGGAAACCGCCGGGATGATGAACATCGGCATCCCGTCCATCATCGTCAAGATGCTGCGGCAGAAGTTCGACCAGCAGTGGAGCGTCCGCAAGACCCAGGCCACCGAAGCCGAACACGCCCGCGTCCTGCGCCTGATCCGCCCCGCCTCCATCCATTTGGACGCCCGCATCCAAGGCCCCACGCTCGGCGTGAACACGCTTCTGGATTTGGCCGAAGGCGACATCCTTGCATTCGATTACCCCGTCGGCAAACCGGTCGATGTCATGGTGAACGGCTGCCTCAAATACCGCGGCGAAGTCATCAGCACCGGCCGCAAGCGAGCCTTCGAAGTCCACCAACTGGTGCTGGAGCCGTAAGACTACAGCGTGCCCCCGTGCCACTCAAACCGGCTCTTCAAAATCACCCCCGGCCCGCGCGAGCCTACATCGAACCCGACACCCATATTCACCAGGAACGCCTTCGACTGTTCCCAATCCCCGCCTAAGAAGAGCTGGTGGACCTCCGGCTGCGCCCGCGGCACAACATTGACGCTTTCCACTTCGCCGTAATACTCCACCGAAGGCGAAAACTTCTCCCGTTTCCATCGCAGCAACAGCGCCGGCTCGAAATTCCAACCCCGCCGGGTCCCAGGACCGTGCAGCGCCCTCTCGAACACCGGATTGAACACAATCTGCCAGTGTTCAAACTCGCGATCCAGAATCGGACGCAGCTCCACCCGCCGTGGGTTCTCCTCGAACAGCGTCTTCTGAAACGAGAACTCCGAAACAAACCCCAGCCTCACCGGCAGCCCCCACGACTCCGGTGCATACAAGTGCGGCAACACCCTCCACCCGCCAAACTGCGGCGAGTTCCCCGGCTGCCACCCACTCAGAAACATGAATCCCACTGCCATCTCTCGCGATAACCCGAAAGTAGGCTCCAGCGTAAGATGGGTCTCATTCGCCGCCTGGGGATCCGTGTTCAAGTGAGCCTCCAGGCTGTATTGATGCAGCTTCATGGGCTCGTATTCATACACGTGAATCTCGAACGGATCCTGCGCCAGCGCCGCGCTCGACGCCAGGGCCAGCAACAGCAGCCTACTTCTCATCCCGATCCTCGCCCGTGATCAACCGGGCTCCCCGATCGAACGTCAAATACTGGAACCCCCACCGGATAAACACTAGCAGGCGATTCCGGAACTGCGCCAAATACGACAAGTGCACCGTTAGCCACAAGAACCACGCAACAAACCCCGAAAACCGAAACCTTCCGAAATCCGCCACCCCCGCCGCCCGTCCGATCACCGCCAAGCTTCCCTTGTTGAAATACCGGAACGGCTCCGGCACATGCCCCCGCAACCGCTCCAGAATCACTCCCGCCGCATAACGGCCCTGCTGCATCGCCACGGGTGCCACCCCCGGCAGCACTGCGCCCTTCTCCTCCAAATGCGCAATGTCCCCGATCACAAAAATTTCCGGATGCCCCGGCACCGTCAAGTCGCTCTGCACCACGATCCGGCCCATCTTGTCGCGCTGAGCCGCCGTGGCATGCGCCACCACTTCCGTGAAGCTCGACGCCGTCACCCCCGCCGCCCACAACACCGTCCGAGCCTCGATCCTCTCCTCGCCCTTGGCCGAAGTGATCGTCAACCCCATCTCGTCGATCGCCACCACGCGCACGCCCGTCCGTGCCCGCACCCCCAACTTCACCAGCGACCTCTCCGCCGCCTCCGAGAGCACCTCCGGAAACACCGGCAGCACCCTCGACGCACCATCCAGCAGCAGAATCCGTGACTCCTCCGGATGAATCGACCGGAAATCGTGCCGCAGAGTATCGGTAGCGATCTCCGCCAGCGCCCCTGCCAGTTCCACTCCCGTCGCGCCCGCGCCCACGATCACGAACGTCAGCCACGCTTGTCTGCGAAGGAGATCCGTCTCGCGCTCCGCCGCCTCGAAGGCAGATAGAATTTTCTGCCGGATCCGAGTCGCATCCTCGATCGACTTCAGCCCCGGAGCCGTATGCTCCCAAACATCCTTCCCGAAGTAAGTATTGCGAGCGCCCGTGGCCACGATTAGCGTGTCGTACGGCACCGCACCGCTTGCCAGCACCAGACGCCGATTCTCCGCATCCAGAAACACCGCCTCATCCATCAACACCCGGGCGTTCTTCTGCTTCCGTAGCAAAGACCGCAGCGGAGCCGCAATCTCGCCCGGAGACAAAGATCCGGTAGCGACCTGATACAGCAGCGGCTGGAATAAATGGAAGTTGCGCCGGTCGATCAGCGTGACGTCCACCGGGGCATGCCGCAGCGCCTTCGCGGCATAGAGTCCGCCGAAACCGCCGCCGACAATGACGACACGCTCCAAATTTCAGCATCGCACGCCCTGCGATATACTCAAGCCGTCATGCGAGCCGCCTTCGTGTTATCCTTCGCAACCGCCGTTTTCTTGGCCCCAAGTCTCATCGGACAAGATCTCGGCTACACCGACACACCGATGCTCCCCGGCCTTCCGTACCACGTGCACGACCCCGCGCGTCCGCACCCCGCCGTCGTCACGCCTGCCGCCCAACCCGGAGGCGCCCCCTCCGACGCCATCGTGCTCTTCGACGGCAAGGATCTCTCCCACTGGACCTCCGCCCATCTCGATGCCGCCAATCCCACCACGCGCCCGGAACCTGCCAAATGGAAAGTAGAAAACGGCTACCTGGAGGTAGCCCCACGAGCCGGCGACATCGGGACCAAAGAAAAATTTGGCGACGTTCAGCTTCACCTGGAATGGGCCGCGCCCTCGGAAATCCGCGGGTCCAGCCAGGGCCGAGGCAACAGCGGCATCTTCCTGCAAGGCCGCTACGAAGTGCAGGTCCTCGATGCGAGCAATAACCCCACCTATGCCGACGGCCAAGCCGGAGCCATCTACGGCCAGTGGCCGCCTCTCGTGAACCCCGCCCGCAAGCCCGGCGAATGGCAGACCTACGACATCGTTTTCGAAGCCCCCCGCTTCGAGAACGGACGCCTGACCAAGCCAGCCTACCTCACCGTTTTCCTCAACGGTGTGCTTCTCCACAACCGCAAAGAAATCTCCGGTCCCACGGTCCACCGGGCGTTAGCCAAATACGTCCCCCAACCCTTGGAAGACTCGTTGATGCTGCAAGACCATGGCAACCCCGTCCGCTACCGCAACATCTGGATCCGCCGCCTCTCCGGCTACGATCAACCGGAGAAATAGCTACTCGGTTCTCGCTCCCAACTCCCCATCCAGCCACGCCAGATAATTCTCCGCCCCCTCCACCACGGGCAGCGCGATGATTTCCGGCACCTCATACGTGTGCATTTTCCCCAGCTCTTCCCTCAGCCCGTGAAACAAATCCCGTCGAGACTTAATAATAAGCAGCCACTCCGCGCTGTCCTCGATCGCGCCCTTCCACCGGTATACGCTCCGGGTCCCCGCGACGATGCTCACGCAGGCCGCCAGCTTCCGCTCCACCAAGTGCCGAGCCAGTTGCGCCGCATGCTCCTCCGAGTCGCAGGAGCTCAGCACCACAATTTTGTCCGTCATTTCTTGGCCGAATCCGTCTTGGCCGAATCCGCCGCCGCCCCGGGCCACTTCGCCATGCGCTTCTTAATCGGATCCACTTCCTTTGTCCACTTTGCGTCATCCTTCGCCAGCTCGAAAAACTTCCCGAAAGCCTCCCGAGCGTTGGAAAAATCGCGCAACTTCTCGTACGCCCCACCCAACTTGAGAAACGCCTCGGCCGACCCCGGATCCCACCGCGAAGCCTCCAGGTATCGATACACCGCCGCGCTGTACTTGCCCTTCTTAAAATGCTGATCCCCAACGTTGATCTCCGTCACTGCCTGCAACGGATTCAACGTGTACTCCTTGGGCTTGATCGATTCATCCTCTTCCGGAGGTTCTGCTTCTTGGGGAGCTCCCGTGGGGGCGGGGGGTGGCGTCGCGGGCGGCTTACTCTGCTGCGCAAAACCAGAAACGCTCAACAAAACAGTAGCCAGCAACACGCGTGACACAATTAAAGTATAGATCCCCTCTCCGATCTGCGCGACCGCGCCGGCCTGCTTCCGGCCCTCCCCGGCGTCTACCTCTACAAGGACGCCCATGGCACCGTCATCTACGTCGGCAAGGCCAAAAACCTGCGCAGCCGCGTCCGCAGTTACTTCAACGTCGACCGGCTCGCCGAGAGCAAAACCGGTACCCTCATCCACGACGCCCGCGAAATCGACTTCATCGCTGTCGACAACGAAAAGGAAGCACTCGCCCTAGAAAACAACCTCATCAAGCAGTGGAAGCCGCGCTTCAACATCCTTCTCCGCGACGACAAAACTTACCCCTACATCAAGCTCACCGCTGAGAAATACCCCCGAGTCTACGTCACCCGCCGCCTCCGCAAAGACGGATCCACCTACTTCGGCCCCTACTTTCCCGGAAACCTCGCGCACCGCCTGGTCCACTTCATCCATCGTCACTTCAAGGTCCCCTCCTGCAACGTGGATCTCACCCGCAACCACACGCACCCCTGCCTGGAATTCCACATCCACCGCTGCCTGGGCCCCTGCGTCCAAGGTCTCACCACCGATGAGAAATATCAGGAAGCCGTCCGCAGCGTGCGACTCTTCCTGGAAGGCCGGCATAAGGATCTCGCCGCGGAGCTTCGCCGGAAAATGCAGGCCGCCAGCGCGGCCACCCGCTATGAAGAAGCCGCGGCTCTGCACGACCTCCTCGCTACCGTCGAAGAATTCGGCGAGAAACAAAAAATGGCCGCCGCCGAAGGCAGTGACACCGACATCCTCGCCTATTATGCCGAGCCCCCACTCGTCGCCGTCAATCTCTTCCACCTGCGCCACGGGCACATCGTCGACCGTCGGGAATTCTTCTGGGAAGACCAAATGGAATTCGAGCCCTCCGAGTTCGTCGCCTCCGTCCTCAAGCAGGTCTATCTCAACGAGCCTTACATCCCCGCTTTCCTCCACGTGCCCGTCGAGTTCGAAGAGCGTGAGCCGCTCGAGGAAATCCTTACCGAACGCCGCGGCCGCAAGGTGGAAATCCTCACCCCGCAGCGCGGACCCAAGAAGCACTTGCTTTCTCTCGTGGAATCCAACGCGCAGCACAGTTTCGAACAGCGCTTCCGCGTGCTGAAGCCCTCCTCTGACGCCATCAAAGTCGCTCTCCAAGACGCCCTGGCGCTCGAAAAAGCCCCCTCGCGCATCGAATGCTTCGATATCTCTCACATCCAGGGTACCGACAAGGTCGCCAGCATGGTGGTGTGGGAGGACGGCAAGATGAAGAAGTCGGACTACCGCAAGTTCATCATCAAAACCGTGGAAGGCAATGACGATTTTGCCAGCATGCGGGAGGTCATCACGCGCCGCTACCAGCGTCTGCGCGATGAGAACAAACCTCGCCCCGGGTTGGTGTTAGTGGATGGAGGCTTGGGCCAGTTGCACGCGGCCGCCGGTGCGCTTGAAGAGCTGGGAATCACCGATCAGCCGCTCGCATCCATCGCCAAGCGGGAAGAGTGGATTTACGTCTACGGTCAGGAAGAGGAGCCCATCATTCTCGATCGCTTCTCTCCCGTCCTGCACTTAATTCAAATGGTCCGCGACGAAGCCCACCGCTTCGCCGTAACCTTCCATCGCGTCCGAAGAGCCGGCCGCCAAAAGCGCGAGAAGACCGAGCCGCGACCTTCCTCAACCGAGCCGCGACAGTAATGGAGCAGCCTCCCGCCCCTAGAACAGATCCCCAATCTCTTTCGCCGCGGACCGCGCTTCCAAATGGATCAACCCGGCATTGCCGCCCTGCGGACTCAACACCGCCAGCACCGCCTTCGCCCCGGCTGAGTACACGAACAACGCGCCTTCGTCCGCCTGGATCGAAACCTCGCCCAGCGTTCCCGCGCTCATGCTCTCGCTGATGCGCCGCCCCAGGCTCGATGCCGCCGCGGCCATCGCGGCCACACGGTTCGGATCGGCGCCATTCGAGAGAGAGTGCGCAATCGGCAACCCTTCGCTCGATGCCAGTAATACTCCCTTTAACTCCGGAATCGCATTCCGCAGCGTTTCAATCTGAGCCTTTAGGGCCTCACCCTTCGCCATAACAAGCCTCCTCTTCCCGATCGCAATCTTCTCTGAAACCAATGGATCGGCAACTTGGGCAGGAACTTTAGCTCCGCCGCATAAGGAGTTTGCGGGAGGGGGCGTAGGTTCCCCGTAGTAAGGTCTTCGTCCTAAGGGCCGCTAAGGTTTATCCCGCAAATCAGGTGCATAAGTGCTTTACCGCAGAGAAAGAAGTAAGAGTGCCCTTTAGTATTAGGGCCGGACGGACGATTACATCAACATGCGCTGCTTGTATTGCGGCAAGGAGCTTGCGCTCTTCAAACGTCTCCGCGGCGGGGAATTCTGCTCCGATCAACACCGCCAGCGGTATCAGGAAGAGTACACGCAACTGGCGTTGAACCGCCTGCTGCAGGCCAATTCGTCCAAAGATCCAAAAGACTCGCCAGACGCGGAGTCCAAAGACGCTCCTGAAAAGGAGACCAAAGCCCCCGCGGCCAAGGCTTCCTCTGGCGTCAACGGCAAGGAAAAACGCGCGGACAGGTCGGAGGGAAACAAGCAGGCCGAGCCCATCGAATCCCCCGCCATCAAGCGCCGTGAGCGCCAGCGCATCGAAGAAGCGCCCGCTCCCGCGTCCGTTTCCCCAAAAGAAACGCTGGCCCCCGCTGCCCGCACTTCTTCTCCCATCCTCGTCGCGGAAGCCCCCGCCGAAATCCGGCCGCCCGCCGCGGTGGAACAACCCGCGCCCGAACCGGAACCCGTCTCCGTTTCCGTCGCCGCCGCGCAGGAGGCTCCCGCTCCGCCCGCCGCCGGCATGCTGCTCGAAATCCCGGTACCGATCTTTGCTCAAGTTGCCGAAATCAGCAAGCCCGAAATCGAATATTCCGTCTCCGCGCTCGCCGTGCTCCCGCAAGCCCAGCCATCTCCCGCGCGGAGGGAACGAACTCTGATCCTGGTCGGCCCCGTCGATTCTCTGCTTCCCGGAGAAATGGATTGGCTCGCGCCCCGTCACCGCACCCTCGAAGTGCGTGACTTCGTGCGCTCCGTCCCCGTCGTGGAAATCCCTTTGAAACCCGCCGGGGAGTCCGACCTCCCCCGCTTTGAGGAACCCTTGGAGATCTCCTTTGAACCGCACCCCGTCGATATTGTGGCCGTTCTGTCGCTGGAATCGTTCCGCGAGTTCCCGCCCCCGGCCATAGAGTTTCGTGATTTCGCCCGCGCCGATTTCGACCCCTCTTCCTGGGGCGAAACGTCCGAACAGGCGTCCCCGGCATCACCCTCCGGCGCCGCGCCGCTGACGTCCGGCGTGCCCAGCGCCATTGAGGCCACCCGTCTGGAGCCCATGCGCGTGGACCCGGTGCACTTCGAAAGCGCCCGCCCGCGGTCCTTCCATTTTGAGCCGGTGAAGATCGATCCGGTCTTCATCGAGCGAGTCGCCGTCAAGTCGGACCTCGCCGACGATATCGCACAGCACCATGCGGCCCCCGCAGCGCCTGTCGCCGGGCCCGGCACCCCTGATGCAGTCCCAAGCGTAAGCGCGGGGACTCCCGAACAGCCAATCCCCGCCGCCATCACCCGTCCGGAGCCGGTCACGCTCCACGGCATCGCCCCCTCCAAGGGCAAGCCGATGCAGGTATTCGCCTCCGCCCTGCCGCGCGATGTCGAAATCCAGTCTCCACGGCAGAACACTCTGCCGCTGCGCCCGGTCATGGTTCTGGGCCCCGCCGCCCCTGCCGCCGAAGCGAAAGCGCCTTCCGCCGTTCCTGAAAAACCGGAAGCGCCCAAGCCCGAGCTACCCAAGCCCGAACCTCAAAAACAGGAGCCTCGCGTCGCCCTGGGCAAACGCAAGCCGGAAGTGCGAGTCCTCTCGCTGCCCGTCAAGGCCGAGCCCAAGACACCCGCGCCCACACCCGTCAAAGTAGCCGAAGCGAAGCCGGAAATCAAAGCCGAACCCAAGCCCGAAATCAAGGCGGAGCCCAAACCCGTCGAGGCCGCCAAGTCCGCCGCCAAGCTCAAAGAGCCGCCCAAAGAGGCCGCCTCCAAACCGCCCGTTGCCAAGGAACCCGCGCCCAAAGAAGCGGCGAAAGACGCCAAGAAAGAAGACTCCCGTAAGCCCGCCGCCCCGACCCACGAGGACGCTCCGTATCGTCCCGCGCCGCTCAACGCCGCGCCGCCCATTCCCGATCTGCTGGGCCTGCCCACCCTCTCACTCGAAAACCAGGGCAATGTCTGGACCCGCCTCCCCGTAATGTTCCGCGTCGGTATCGCGGCCGCCATCCTGGCCGCGGGCGGAGCCGGGATCTTCCTCACTTCCCGAGGCTCCAGCGCCACCACGGCGAAAGGCGCCAAGCCCGCTCCGCAAGCCGTCGTCGAAGCCGGACCCGCTCTCGCCAGTACCGCGGGCTGGGCGCAGGATTGGTTCGCCGACCCCAAGGGTTCCAAGACCGCCCGCCACGTCGACGTCCTCCGCGGCTCGCTCGCCCTGCGCGACTATCGCCTCGAAATGGAAGGCCAGATCGACCAGGGAGGCATCGGCTGGGTCTTCCGCGCCAACAACAAGAGCTTCTACGCCGAAAAAATAGCGGTCGTCAAGCCCGGCCTCGAGCCCACCCTCGCCTTGGTCCGCATCGCCGTAGTGGACGGCCAGGAAGTTATGCGCGAGCAACTCCCGCTTCCCCTCAAAGCTCACCTCGACACGCAGTATAAGATTCGCGTCGACGCCGTAGGCCACCGCTTCGTCACCTACGTCCAGGATCAGCAGGTCGACGATTGGACCGACACCCGCATCGATGCCGGTGGCGCCGGTCTGTACTACGACGGCGGCGATAGCGCCCACCTCAAGGGCACCCTCAACGTCATTCCGCTCAAAGAAAAATAGGAGATCGCACCAGAGATGCCGGATACTAACGGACAAAACGTTTTCTTCATCGACGACGATCTCGTCGAACGCTTGATGCGCGGCGAAACCGCCGACCCTAAGTCCGCCGATGCGACAAAGAAAGCCCGCCCCGCCCAGGCCTCGTCTCTCGCCAAGGCCGTCCAGCTCGCCGCCGCCGGCAAGCTCGACGAAGCCGTCCAGGAGCTCGAAGGTGCCGCCGCTCGCGGTGAGAATCCCGCCGAAGTCTTCAACGGACTCGGCCACCTCCGCTTCGAGCAGCAGAACTGGGACCAAGCCGCGCAATGCTACGCCAAAGTCGCCGAGCTCGATCCCAACAGCCTCGCCGCACACTACAATCTCGGCCTCTCGCTCGAACGCCAGGGCAAATTCGAGGAAGCCGCGAAGTCCTTCGAGACCGCCGCCACTCTAGACCCCAAGCGCTGGCAAGCCCAGGCCGGCCGCGGACTCTGCCTGCTCCACCTCGGCAACCCCGAAGCCGCGCTCGCCTGCTTCGAAGCCGCTCTCAAAGACAACGCCACGCAGGACCGCCCGCTGTTCGGCAAAGCCGTCGCTCTGCACCAACTCGGCCGGCTCGATGAAGCCGTCGAAATCTATCGCAAGCTCCTGCCCTCGCAATCCAGCTCCCCCGAGCTGCTCGCGAACATGATCGCCATCGCGGTCGTCAAAAAAGAAGACAACCGCATCAAGGAACTCTCCGACCGCCTGCTGAAACTGAAGCCGCAATCGCGTCAGGCCCTCGAAGGCCTCGCCGCCGTAGCGCTCTCCCGTGGCGATTACACCGCCGCCGTCCAGCACTGCTCCCAGCTCGTCAAAATCGTCTCCGATTCCTACGAAGGCTGGTTCAACTTGGGCGTCGCTTATCAGAAAACCGGCCGCCTCGAACAAGCCGCCAACGCCTATCGCGAAGCCGCCCGCCTCCGTCCCGACGCCGTCGAAGCCAGCGCCAACCTCGGAGCCGTCCTCCACGAACGTGGCGACCTCCACGCCGCCCGCCGTGCCTACGAAGTCGCCCTCACCGCCTCCCCCGATCTCCCCGGCGCCCTCTGGAACTTCGCCCTCCTCTCGGAGCGCGAGGGCAACACCGAAGAGGCTGAGCACACGTTCGAGAAACTGGTCGCCTCCAAGCCCGATTGGGAAGACGCGGCCTTTCGCTTAGGTTTCCTCCAGCTCCAGCGCGGCGAGTTCGCCAGCGCCGTCGATAGCTTCGAAATCTGCCTCAAGAAACGCAAGGATTGGGTCGAGGCCCTCCTCAACCTCGGTCTCGCCTGCTGGAAGTTCGAGGACCTCGACACGGCCTCCGAAACCTTCAACCGCGTCCTCGCCATGCAGCCTCAAAACCAGGACGTCCTGCGAGCCCTGACGGCCATCGCGATCGAACGGAAGAACCCCGGGCTCGCCCTCGATCTCCACAAGAAGTCGATCGCCCTCGGCCAAAAATCCCCTGAGCTCTCCTACAACCTCGGCCTGCTCCTGCAATCCACCGGAGACTCCGCCGCCGCCGTAGACTGCTACCGCGACGCCGTGGAGAAGCGTCCCGATTTCCCGCAAGCCCTGCTCAACCTGGGCCACGCCCTGAAAGCCACCGGCAACGAAGAAGAAGCCCGCCAAGCCTGGAGCCAAGCCGTCACCGTCGACCCCGACCTCGCGGCCAAGTACTTCAACTAGTCATTCCGCGCTTGTCTGCTCTTCTTCGCGTAGTGCGGACTAACCTCCAACCCGTAAGGCGTCTTCGTCTTTGAGGCCGCCTTCTCTTCATAGAACGCCTCCGCCGACTTCTGCCGGGCCGCGATCTCTTCTTCCGTGCCGTCGCGCAGAGTCACCTTCTCCCGAGGCACAAAAAACACCTGCCCCACCGGCAAGCTGTGCGACGCCGAAATCGTCTCGCCCGCCAGCAGCACGTACCGGAACTCCGTGTCGTGCACGTACCAATCCGTCTCCACGCGAATCACCATCGCCGGAGCCGCCGGCCGCTCGATCATATTGATCACCGACGTGTACACCGTGTCCCACCCCGCCGGAGTCTGGAAATTGTACGCTCCCCGCAGCGTCACCGCCCCCGCCGGAGTCCCCAGATCGTCCACCGCGATAAACATCCGCGCCATCATGCTCGCCGTCTGCTTCGCCTCCGGAGTCGCCGGAATGTTCAGCTTAATCTCTTCCTTCGTCCCGCCGATCCCGCCCACCGGCATCTGGTAGATCACCGAAAACAGCGGTTCCCACTTCTTCCCCGTCGGATTCACCGAATATTGCAGCTCGTATTTCCCCTCGCCGTCAAAGCCCACCTGCACCAGCTCATGCTCCGCCAGCGGAGGATACACCAGGAACCCCAGCGCGCTCCCCGCCTCTAGCACCGGACAATGCCGGGCATGTTGCGGCAGCAGCGGCCGCTGACTCTCGCTGCGCGGCCGCAATCCAATTCCAGGCCGCCGCGGATTGGGAAAGATGGCAACTTCCATCTGTCTATTATGCGGGCTTCACCTACTCCATCACCAGAAACCACGGCACCCGCCGGTACGCCTCCGCCCGGCTCGCCGGACACTCGTCAATAGGCCCCGGCTCGTCAAAAAATGAGAGCCGTAACCCCGCCCCCAGCAGCAGCCGCATATACGTGCTCAACGGCCGGTGATGATTCCGAATCCGAATCCCTCGGTATTCGATCCACGTCGACCGCTCCTCCAGATAGTTGTCGATCGGATAATGATCGTTGCGTCCATCGCTCCTCTTCACCCATCCGGTCTCGATGCACGCGGTATTGAAGCTGTTGAGATTCGCGATCAGCAGCGCCCCGCCCGGCCGCAGCACCCGAGCCATCTCCGGAATCGCCGCCTCGATATCCGGAATATCGATTAGCGTAAGGTAGCTCACCACCAGATCGAACGAGGAGTCCTCGAAGGGGAGCTTCTCGGCTCTCCCTTCGAGATAAGTCCCGCCCAAATCCCGCGCCCGCGCGACTTCGAGCAAACCCACCGTTGGATCGATTCCCGTCACCTCGACGCCGTGCCCTTTAAGCGCCCGGCAAAACCGCCCCTCCCCACACCCCACATCGAGGGCCTTCCGCGGCCCGCGAGCAACAGCCCGAGCCAGCATCACCGCGTCCAGCACATACCGCCGCCCAAAATCCCCCCGCTCGCCCTGATCCGCGATCCAAGCCTGCGCCGACTCCGCCCACCCGTTGTCCATCTAGACATGCTAGCCAAGCGCGAGCTTGCCGTAGTCAGACGTGAAAGCTGCCTCGATATACAATCGAGACCGATGAACCACACGCTTCCGATGCTTCGATCCGTGCTGAAGAACCATATCACGCATCGCTAGCAATGCTCCGCGAAGCCGTCGAGCACTGCCCGCCCGAGGAGTGGTTGAGCACCGACCACAAAAATGCGTTCTGGCAGGTGTCGTATCACGCGCTATTCTTCGCACATCTGTATCTTCAGCCGGATGAAGCTGCGTTTAGGCTGTGGGAAAAGCATCGCGGCGAGGGCGACGGCATTAAGGGAGAGCCGTACACGCAAGCGCAGGTGCTCGAGTACTGGGAATTCTGCGATCGGATGGTCGATGACGCCGTGGACGCGTTGGATCTCGACCGCACCGAGAGTGGCTTCAGTTGGTATCGCATGTCCAAGCTGGAGCACCAGTTCGTCAATATCCGCCACATCCAACATCATGGCGGGCAACTGATCGACCGCGTCCGCTCGGCGGCACACGTCGGGATTCCCTGGGTGGCCACCCGCTAGCGCACTGGCGGCTCAAGTAATTCATTGCCCAAAGAAGTGACGGGGCGAAACACCTTCGATAAATTTAAAGAAGAAGGCGCACCGACGCCACGAGTAAGCACGAATCTCATTCGTGTTCATTCGTGGCTAGCTGCCTTTCCTACCCCCGAGCCCTCGCCGCCGCCGGAGCCACCGCCGGTGCAGCAACCGGAGCCGCCACCACCGGGGCCTCCGTCTTGATCATCCCCAGCGCCTTCCGCAACTCCAGATCGATCTTCTTCCGCATGTCCGGGTTGTCTTTCATGAACTGCTTGGCGTTCTCGCGACCCTGCCCGATCCGCTCGCCCTTGTAGCTGTACCAGGCGCCGCTCTTCTCCACCATGTTCTGCGCCACGCCCAAGTCGATCAGGTCGCCCTCTTTGCTGATTCCCTCTCCGTAAATGATGTCGAACTCGGCCTCACGGAACGGCGGAGCCATCTTGTTCTTCACAATCTTGATCTTGGTCCGGTTCCCGATCACCGCCTCGCCGTCTTTGATCGCCGCAATCCGCCGAATGTCCGCCCGCACGCTCGAATAAAACTTCAGCGCGCGCCCGCCCGTCGTCGTCTCTGGATTCCCGAACATCACGCCGATCTTCTCGCGAATCTGGTTGATAAAAATCAGGCACGTGTTCGACTTCGACACGATGCCCGTCAGCTTTCGCATCGCCTGCGACATCAGCCGCGCGTGCACGCCCATGAAGCTATCGCCCATCTCGCCGTCGAGCTCGGCTTTCGGCACCAGCGCCGCCACGGAATCCACCACCAGCACGTCGATCGATCCCGACGTGATCAGCGCATTAGTGATCTCCAGCGCCTGCTCGCCGTAATCCGGCTGCGACACCAGCAGATTGTCTACATCCACGCCGAGCTTCTTCGCATACGCCGGATCCAGCGCGTGCTCCACGTCGATGTAGGCGGCCATCCCGCCGGCCTTCTGCGCCTCGGCCACTACCTGCAATGCGACGGTCGTCTTACCCGACGATTCCGGTCCAAAAATCTCGGTGATGCGCCCGCGAGGAAACCCGCCAATCCCTAGCGCCGCGTCCACCGAAATCGACCCCGACGAAATCGCGGGCACCGCCTGCACCGCCTGCGCCCCCAGCCGGATCACCGACCCCTTGCCAAACTGTTTTTCAATCGCACCCAGCGTAGCGCCAAGTGCCCGCGCGCGTTCTTTTTCGTCCATGGGATTTCCTTCTTTCGGGGGAAGCTCAATTATAGCGCGCGGCTGTCAGACTTCTCGTCTAAAAACACTTCAGGCCGGACGCCTGCACGAGCATCCGGCCTGAAACAAAACGCTTACAGAATGTCTGAGCTATCTACGCCACGTGCTGATGCTTATACTGGGCCACGATGTCATTCATCTGGTCCTTCAGCTTTAGCTTCTGCTTCTTGATGCGGTGCTCTTCTTCTTCGTCTTCCAACGTCAAATGCGGGGCCTTCGCCTCCAGCTGTTCCAACTGCCTGTGGTACTCACTGTGTTGCTCCGCCAACGAACGAAACTCCTCGTTCGTGGCCATCAGGTGTGCCTTAAGTGCTTCCGACGTATTTTCCATCAGGACCGCCTTTCCGTATTGTTAAAAAACCGGCGCAGTGCCGGCTCGTATTGTCTCGGGCACCATGACGATATCATGAAAGAAACCTCATGACAATACCCGCCTCAGGTGGGTCTTGATAGTACCCGGCCCGCCGTCCGGATACCTGAAATCCCAGCGACCGGTAGAGCTCTCTCGCCCCTTGGTTCGAATCCCTAACCTCAAGAAACCACGCCTCTCCCGCGCTCGCCCGGTCTAGCTCCGCCTCCATCAGACGCATCGCGATTCCCCTCCGCCGATGCGCCGGATCCACCGCCAGATTGAGGATCTCCCGCTCCCCTGGCGCCGTCGGCCGAGTCACCAGAAACCCCGCCACCGCGCCCTCCACCACCGCCACCGTTCCGTTGTACACCAGGTACCCCGGCGGGTCCCACTGCGAAGCCTCCGGCGATGCGGCCTGAATCCGAGCCACCCCCGCCAAATCGTCCGCCCGCATCTCCCGGACAGTCATCGCATCGCCCGCGATCTCCCGCAGCAACGCGCGCTGCCGCCGTCCGATCGCCCGCCAATCGAAATGCGCCCGTGCATGCGCCCGCCCCGCCGTCGCGATGCGAGCCCGCAACCTCGGATCGTCCAACAGAGTCTGAATCCCGGCCGCCAGCTCTTCCGCCGAATCCGCGATCCATGCCGTCACGCCGTGCTCCAGCCCCAATCCCGCGACGCCCGATTTCGTCGACACCACCGCACGCTCCATCGCCAGCGCTTCCAGCACTTTTACGTTCGTCCCCGCCGATTCCAGCGTCGTCACCACCGCGAGGTTTGCCTCAACGTAAAGCGGCCGAACATCGGCGACAAACTCTCGCATCGTAATTCGCGGATTCTCCGGAGGCCGCAAAGTCCCCGTGAAATTGCGCCAGTGCAGCCAAGGCTCCGGCCCCGCCACGACAGTCAATTCGGCGTCCGGCACCAACGGCAGAATCTCTTCCACCAAAAACCGAAACGCGACGATGTTCGGAAAGTGCCGGAACGATCCGATGAACAACAATCGCCGCCCCGGAGACTCTTTGGCCGCTTCAAATCGCGCGAGATCAACGCCGTTTTCAATCACGCGCACATTTTCACTCGCAAGCATCTCGCGATCTTTTTCCGACATCGTGACGACGCGCTTGAACTGCTGCACCGCGCGAGTTTCGAAGCGATGCCAGCGCCACCAATCCCACCATGACGAGCGAGTCTGCCGCCGCGCGTGCACCTGGGCATAGAGATCGTAAGTCACGTCATGCTCCACCAATATATCTCCTGCGTAGGGAGCAAGATACGTATATTCCACCTGTGCAGCCGCCGCCTTCCGTGCGAGCCACAACGACCTCATTTCGGGCGATTCGTATTCGCCCACTTCCGGCGGCGCGAACGTCGACCAGCGTGGCTCGCGATACCGCGGCTTCTTGACCAGATACACCCGCGCCGTAATTTCCAGCACCGGTTTTAAATCGTCGTCCGAGATTTCGCTTTCGGTGAATGCGTAGAGCGTGATGTCGAACTCACTCGCCATCTCGCGCAGTAACGAAAAGATCCGCACCGCGCCGCCGTGCGACATCGGGTAAGGAAAATACGGCGTGAGAATCGCCACGCGAGTGCGTTTGCGCGAGCGCCCCTCGATCATCCGGTGTCCCGTTGGCCGAGTCGTCCGATCCCGATGTTTTGTGGAAAAGACGGGCCACCATGACGGGCGCAAAAAAATGCGGTCGAGCGGGACGCCTTTCCAGAAGAGCCAAGACGCGATCGGCTGTTGCCAGCGCAGATGGAACCGCTCCAGCCGCGCGTTGTAGGCCAGCACTTTCGAGTGTTTCACGTGAAACACTCGGCGTCGCAGCGGCGCGTACTTTGGATCGTCGGTGAACAGAACTGGCGCTAATCCAATCCGATAGCGCTTAAACTCGTTTTTAACGTTCGCCTCTTCTTCGAGGGAGACTTCAAAAACTCTTCGATCCGGAACCAATTTTCGAACTTCGGCACACATCGCGTCGGCGAGTTCGGGAGGGCCGGAACGAAAGCAAACCACGACGGCTTCGGGATCTTTTCCGAGCAGGCGAAAAAACAATTCTTTGAGCTTTTGCTTCACCGCAAACTGAATCGCAAAATCGCGACACCTAACAACGGAGTGAACGACAAGGAGACGCAGACGGCGGAGAAGCCGAAGCGGTCGACGGTCCCGCCGATCAGAGGCGAGAGCAGCGTTTGCATCCAGCCGTACGCGCACGTTAATGCGGCGACGCTGAAGCCGGCTCTCGCCGGGCCGAACAGATCAATCGGAAGCGCGTAGACGGCTCCGGAGAGAGCTACCGAGAAGAAGAAGCTCAGACTGATGGCCGCGGCGGCGATTCCCGAGGTTGGCGCCAGCGGAATCGCGGCGGTCAACAGCAGGATCGCCGCGGCGGTCGTGCAGAGCCTCAGGCGGGCACGGATGACGTTCATGCCGCGGTTGATCCAGCGGTACATAATAGCTCCGCCGGAAAGGCCTCCGAGGCCCGCGAAGACCGGAGGAATCCAGGCGAACTGGCGGTTGGCTTCGTCCTGCGTCATGTGGCGTTCGTGGACGAAGTAGAGAGTCATCCAGTTGCTCCACAGCGTGTAGAGCGTCATGATGAACAGCGTCGTCACGACCAGGCCCCAAAAACGTCGATCGCGGAGAATGTTCTTTATCGTGGGCGGCGCGGCGGGGGGAGTGGACGCCTCAGTGCACGCGGGGAGGGTAGCCGTTAGCCCGGCGCGGGCGCTGGACGCAGCGGGTGCGGAAGCACCGGTTACGGGACCCGCCGGGCCGCGGCGGGCCATGCTGCGCCACAGCGGGATCCACAGCAGGCCCAGTACGCCGCTGACAATGAAGCCGGAGCGCCAGCCGTAAAGTGGCGCAAGAGCGGCCATGATGAGCGGAGCGGCAATGGCTCCCAGGCTGATGCCGATCTGGTTCAGGCCGGTGCCTAAGGCGAGCTCGCTCGATTTCAGATATGTCGCGTTGGCTTTCCCGGAGTTGGGAATGCCCGCCGACTCCGCCATGCCCAGGACGGCTCTTGTGGTCAGCAGCGCCGGGAAGGTTCGGACCAGGCCGGTGCTGACGGACGCCAGAGACCAGAGGGCTACGGCGGAGCTCACTCCGGCGTTCAGGCCGACGCGGTCAATGAAGACTCCGGCGAAGGGGGCCATGATTCCGTAGACGAGGGAGAAGGCGGAGACGATTTGGCCGTATTGCGCATTGTTGAGATGGAATTCGGATTGGACCGACGGAGCGGCGGCGGCCAGGAGTTGCCGGTCCAGGTAGTTCAGCGAGGAAGAGAGGACGATCAGCGTGATGGCGAGCCAACGGAGCGTTACCGCTCCCTGACGGTCGCGGCTCTGGAGCGCCGCCTCGGCGCGGGGGAACATCAGGGAAACTCTACCACGCGCACGTCGCCGGAGGTTCCTTGTTTCGCGTCGGGCTTGCCGTCGAACACCAGGTTGATCTTGCGGACTGGCTTTTGAACTCCGCAGGCGAAGTTGGCTTCCTTGCCGCCCTTGACGGCCAGATTGTGCGGGTCGCGGACGAAAAGGAGGACGGGCTTGCCCGACGCGGGCTGGATGGTGAGCTTCAAGGGACCAGCGTTTTGGCAATCGACTCTGGTCAGCGTGCCGGAGAGTTTTTCGCCTACTTCGTCCTGCCACCACGGGACGGGGACTTCGCCCGCGGCAAGAGTCCCTGTGCGTTTGTGCGAGGCATCCTCCGCGGCCCGGACCTCGGCGGCGGCGTTGTCCTTGGCCTTCTGCAAGAGAGCGGCTTCATCGGCGGCCTTGCGTCTGCGTTCTTCGATGGCGAAGGCAGCCCGTTCCTCTTCCAGATTGGCGTGGGCTTTATGGATGGTTTCACGCTCGGTCTCATTGGCCGCGGCTTTTTCCGCCTGCGCCTCGGATTTATCGGCGTCGGCGTACTGCTCGGCTTTAGCCTGCGCCTTAGAGAGGCCCTGCCAGAGCGCCGCGTTGCGAGGCTCCAGATTCGCGGCAACCTTCAGTTCTGGGATGCGATCCTTCCATTCGAAGTTCTGCTCCGCCAGCGCCACGTGCGGCTCGGCCCAGCGCGGATTAGCTTTGATGGCGGCCTGGATGGATTCCTTGGTGCCCTTGTCGAGCAAGCCTCGCGGACTCTCGGGCGGGTATTCCTTGCCGTTGGATTTCAGCTCGGCGAAGAGCGAATCGACAGACGTTTGGGGAAATGGTTTTTCCACGAAGTCGCGCGCGGGCGCGACAGTTTCGCCGTTGACGGGTGCGGCGGAGAAGCTGCCGGTTTTGAGGTAGGCGTCGGCGCGCTGGTTCAGCTCGGCCGCGGAAATCGCGAACGCGTTGCGGGAGGCGACGTCTTCATCGGCGTTCTGCTGGAGGTTGTTGAGATAAACGCGGAGCTTGCCACTATAGCTGGGCTGCGTGGCGAGCATCTGAAGCTTGGCCCACGCCCGCAGTCGCTCGGGCGGGAGTTCTCCGTCTTTGAGCGGCGCGCCGAGGGAAACTTTCGTCGCATTCACTTGGAGTGTGGAAAACAGATCTTGCAGACCCAGCTCAATGGCTTCCGGCATGCGGCCGGAGTTTGCGTCAAGGAAGCGCTGGGTAAGCTGGCGAAGGAAGTCGCGCGGGAGAGCGGTATCGGCGGTCCAGGTGGCGAGGGCAGCGGAGCCTCCTTCGGCAAAAGCCTGCGGGAGCGCGTGCGGGCCAAGGTCCCGCTGGGTGGGGAACAGCACCAGATCCACCGGCCAGATGAGCTGCATGTCGGTCTTGCCGAGAAGCGTGCCGAGCGTGTAGCGGAGCTGCTCCATCTCCGTAAGGCGGTCGCGAGCGGCTTTGTCGCCGGCGTTGGAAATGACATGGAGTGGGCCGGAGCGGTAGTCGGTCCAGTTGGCGGCGGAGGCCGAACGGGCGAGGAGGAAAGCGAGAACGCCGATGGAGCGGAGCGTCACGGTTTCATTGTCGCAAAGTTCCGCAAGAGTTTAGTTCGCTTTGCCGGCGGCCCGCCTTCGAGGATTTACCGCGCGCTGACGGATACTTCGGGGGACGTTCCGTGCTGGTCAAGCCAGGCCGCCGCCTGCGCGCCGGTGGTGATCTCACCGTGCAGGATGGCGAGACTCAACTCCTCGCAGAGCACGTTGGGAAACGACTTGCCGACTTCGATGGGTTCCTGCTGGCCTGCCATATGCAAAATGAAGGGCACGTACAGCGGAGCGTGTCCGCCGGTGAGCCGGTCGAGTTCCGGGGTCCAGCCCATGTGGCCGACCCAGGCGCCGGGGCGCAGGCCGTGATCCGCCGTGATCAGGATGGTGGTTTTGTCCCACAGGCCGCTCGTTTCCAACCGCCGACGGAGTTCGCCGAGCGTGCGATCCACCAGAGCGAGGTTGTCGAAGTAATCCAACGGTCCGCGCAGCTCGAAGTTCTGCTCGCGACGGTTGTAGATCGGAAACATGTGGGGCGCAGGGATGTGGGCGAAGACCAGGCTCAATTGGGGATCGACCGCGTCCGCATATGCATGATCGCGCAGTTGGAAATACTGACTCTGCTGGTCGCGCTGGACCTCCACGTCGCGCAGCCACTCCGAGTCCGGCTCGCCGCCGCTGTGCAGCATGTCGGCCACGTTCCAGAACTGGCGGACGAACAGGCGGGACACCGTTTTCCAGACGCCGTCGCGTTCGGCCTGCTGCTCCTGAGCCAAGGCCGCGGAGGAATGAGTGCTGGGAAGAGCGAAGCAACGCACCATCTGGTCGCCCAGGACGCGGCAGTACGGGTGATGCCAGCCCACCAGCGCGGCGTTGACGCCGAGCTCCCGTGAGCGGGTAAACAGGTTCGCCTCGCCGCGCCAGGATACAAACTGGCTGGAGCCCGCCGGCTGGAGTTCCAGATCGCTCGAATTCACGGCGCGGGCGTTGGCATAGGTGCGGCCTGAGATGAGCGACGGAAGCGCGACGGCGGTCCACATCGAGACTTCGGTGGTCCGATTGGCCACCGTGGACTCCGCGCGCAGGCGGTCCAGCTCAGGAAGTTTGACGTCGCCGGGCCGGTGGTCGAAGGCCAGAAGCTGATCCATCTCGTCGAAAACCAGCCAGATCACGCGAGGCGAGGAAGCGGCGCGGGGCAACAGGGGCAGGGTCGGGCGAGGGACGAACAACTCGCTCTGCTCCGCGCCCGCGCGGTTCATCAGGAAGTCGATCAACAGCGCCGGCAGCAGCAGCATCAGCAGCAGCGCGGTCCGCCGCGCCGGGCGGAAGATTCGCGTATTCCCGCGCAGCAACGCGATCAGGCCGATCACCAGAATCGCTTCCACCACCCAGAGCGAGACATTGCTGCCGATATCGAAGCCGTCGGTTTCGGTGTTCCAATAGCGGCGCACCGATTCGATCGGGAAGATCAGAATCAGCAGGAAGGCGCATTGTGCGAATTTGCGGAGGCCGGGGGTTTCGAACCGCTGCACCACGTTCCAGGCGGCAAAAAATACCAAGGCCAGGATGGCCGCTCCCACGATGGTGGAAGTCAGGAGCGTGGTGTCGGGCGGCGCCAGCCGGAAATAATCCAAGCCGCGCGCCTGCAAATGCTCCAGGTCATACCAGCGCCGGATGAAGCACAGCGTACCCAGCGAGAAGGCCGTGAGCAGATTGGTTAGTTGGCGGCGCGCCGCCGGCGAAATAGATAGAGCCATCGATGCAGTCCGTCGATCCGTTCAGATCGAACCAGCTCGAAGCGTCGCCCCGCGGCGGCCTCAAACCAATCCGGCGAAAAGCCACTATAGAGTTCATCTCGCCCGCGGACGATCTTCTGGAACATCGGATCCGCCGGCGCCACGTACTCGATCAACACGTAGTCCCTTGACAATTCATCGGCCAACGCCAGGAGATCCTCCAGGGGGACCCGTTCGGTGACCAGGATGTGGTGCACCACCGCTAGCATCAGCACCAGGTCGAAGCCGCCCTTGGCGCGGTCCAGGAAAGAGGGGCATTCCTGGTTCCGCCAACCCACCGCAGGCGTGGGCCGGGTAAGGTCCACCACCAGCGGGAGCACGTTCAGGTTCTCCGCCGACGCCTTGCGCCAGATGGATCCGACCACTACCGGGTCCGAATCGACAGCCACCACCTCCGCGCCTTGCTTCGCCGCGAGCAGGCTGAAGCGGCCCTCGTTCGCGCCCACGTCCAGGACCCGTGAGGGTCGAACCAAATCCAAAGCCTCGGCGACAAAGCGCTCCTTCTGGGCGAGCTGCGCGGGCGAATAGAGCGACTTGTGGTCCAGGTAGCCGCTCCACGTGGAATCCGTGGCGGCGGGCGGAGCTACCGCCTTCAACTGGCGGCGAAGGCTGTTGTACAGCGCACCCAGGACGAAACGAGCTTGCTCGGGAGAAGCGGCCCGCTTGCCGCGATAGGACGCCGGAGCCGCATCGCCGCGGCCCGCCATCCATTTAGGCAGAGTCACCAGCCCGAGAAAGGGCGGGGTCAGGCGCTTCAGGAAACCGGTCCAGCGATAGACGGTCTCCGGCTCCAGGCCGTCGCGCTGGCCGGTGAGGATGCGGTCCAGCGGCAAGCCAAACTCGCGGCTGGCTAGCAACGGCAGCAGGAACGTGCGGACGAATTGAGCGTAGGCGAGCCAAGTCTGAGCCAGAGGATCGCGGCGCTCAAAGGAGAGCACGTCGACGAATACCGGCTGGGGTCCGCGGAACAGCACGTTGTACGGGGTCGC
Source organism: Bryobacteraceae bacterium (assembly GCA_036498815.1). Taxonomy (GTDB): domain Bacteria; phylum Acidobacteriota; class Terriglobia; order Bryobacterales; family Bryobacteraceae; genus Palsa-187. The sequence continues at coordinate 114,288 of DASYET010000019.1, forward strand.
GTCCTTGATGCCGAAACCTTCGCCCAAGGCAGCCTGGGAAAGGTCTAAGGTCAACGACGCAGCGGCGTGGAGCATCTCCGGCGGCCACTCGTAAGGGAAACTGGCGAAGGAAATGCGCTCGTGCTCCCACAGGCTGTCGGCATCCAGCTCGGGAAAATCGGAAACCGGCACGGCCGTGGACGTCACTAAGCTGCCGGAGGCTTCGGCGTTCCGCGCGGTCTGGGTTTGGAGAAAACCTTCGAGGTCAGCCAGGTGGGAAGAACGAACTGAGCGCAGGATGCGGTCGGGGAATCGAAACAGCATGCCGCCGGGATCGCGAAAGGATCCTTGCGCCGGCGAAGAGGCGTCGGCGGTGGTCATAGGCGGCTCCCGTAACTCTCGCGGCTACTTCTTCTTGAAGAACCGGTTCAGAAACCTACGCAGGTAGAACGATCCGCCAAGGAAGACCGCATAAGCAGCTTGATACACAAACGCGCCCGTACCGGGGTCGGCGTAACCATAGGCGCGCGCGGGCGTCGCCAGAGTCAGAGGCAGCACGACCAACAGAACGTTCAGGAGAAAAAGGAGCGTGGAGTGATTCTTCTTTGCCTGCATAACCAGTTCATCGGCGCGTGGCCGGAATTCCAGTAGGGGAGTACTACCAAACATCCAAGATATTTTCGGCAGAACACCTTAGTACTTAGGGGTTTGCCGAGAACACCCCTTATAATTGAGAACATGCCATCCGCCCCGGCGCCCGAGGTGATCGCTAAGTACGAGCCAGTCATCGGGTTAGAAGTACACGTCCAGCTTGCCACCCACACCAAAATCTTCTGCGGCTGCCCCACCAGCTTCGGAGCTCCGCCCAATACAAACGTCTGCCCGGTATGTCTGGGGTTGCCCGGAGCTTTGCCCGTTCTAAGTCGTCCGGCTGTCGAGATGGCGATTCAGGCGGGCCTGGCGCTCAACTGCCGCGTAAATCCGAAGTCGATCTTCGCGCGGAAAAACTACTTCTATCCGGACCTTCCGAAGGGCTACCAGATCTCGCAATACGATCAGCCGCTGGCCGAGCACGGCTGGGTGGACATCGAAGTCAGCGGCCAGCCGAAGCGCATCGGCGTGACGCGGGTCCACATGGAAGATGACGCCGGGAAGAGTATTCACGATGGTTTCAAGGACTCTGACCGCTACACCTATGTGGATCTAAACCGCTCCGGAACGCCGCTGATCGAGATCGTGAGTGAGCCGGACATGCGCAGCGCGGACGAGGCGCACGCGTATCTGACGGAGGTGAAGCAGATCCTGCAATACGTCGCCGTCTCCACCTGCGACATGGAAAAAGGCCATCTGCGCTGCGATGCCAACGTCAGCGTCCGGCTGAAGGGTGCCGAGAAATTTGGTACTAAGGCCGAGGTCAAAAATCTCAACTCGTTCCGATTCCTGAAGTTGGCGGTGGATCAGGAGATCGAGCGGCAGGTAGCGATCATCGAGAGCGGAGGCCGCGTGATGCAGGAGACTCGCCTCTTTAACCCCGACACCGGCGAAACGGTCGGCATGCGCAGCAAGGAACACGCGCATGACTATCGCTATTTCCCCGAACCCGACCTGGTGCCGCTGACCGTGAGCGATTCCTGGATGGGAGGTATCCGCGATTCGATGCCGGAACTCCCCGGAGCGCGGCGCAGCCGGTTCGTCGCCGGCTACGGACTGCGCGAGTACGATGCTCAAGTCCTGACGGCCTCACGCGCGTTGAGCGATTACTACGAGCAGGCTGCGAAAACCTCCGGCGATCCCAAGACCGCCGCCAACTGGGTGATGGGCGATCTCGCCGGAGCACTCAAGGAAGCCGGCAAGGAGATCTCGGACTCCCCGGTCACCGCCGAGAATCTGGGCAAACTGGTCTCGTTGATCGCCCAAGGCAAGACCAGCGGAAAGCTAGCGAAGGAAATCTTCCCCAAGATGTTCTCCACCGGCGATGCCCCCGACGCCATCATGCAGCGCGAAGGTCTCACGCAGATCAGCGACGAAGGGGCGCTTGGCAAGATCATCGACGACGTGATCGCGGCGAATCCCAAGCAGCTGGATCAGTATCGCTCCGGCAAAACCACCGTGATCGGCTTCTTCGTCGGCCAGGTCATGAAAGCCAGCCGCGGCCAGGCAGACCCGGCCGCTGTGAATAAACTACTGGCCGAGAAACTTTCCTGAGCGCGAGCCGTACTCTCTATATATGATTCGTCTGAACAACGTCGAGAAGTTCTTCCAGCATGGGCCCACCAAGACGTTCGTGCTGCGCCGCGTGAACGTCGAGATCAAAGAGGGCGAATTTGTCTCCATCATGGGACCCTCCGGCGCGGGCAAGTCCACCCTGCTGCACGTGATCGGCATGCACGACAGCTCCTGGACCGGCGAATATCACTTTCTCGACTACCCGATCCACGCACTCAAGAAAAAGGATCGCGATGAGGTCTACAAGAAGCACTTCGGTTTCGTCTTCCAGAGCTACCATTTGCTCGATTCGCTCACGGTGTACGAGAACCTCGAGATCCCGCTGTCTTACCGCAACGTCAAGAAGTCCGAGCGCGATGCCATCGTGTGCGATGTGCTGGACCGCTTCCAGATTGTCGGCAAGAAGGACCTGTTTCCGAACCAGCTCTCCGGCGGACAGCAGCAGCTGGTGGCGATCGCCCGCGCGATTATCGCAAACCCCAAAGTGATTCTCGCCGACGAACCCACCGGCAACCTCCACTCCAGCCATGCCAAGGAGATCATGGAGGTGTTCAAGAAGCTGAACGATACGGGCACGACGATCATTCAAGTGACGCACTCGGAGTCGAATGCGACGTACGGGAACCGTGTGATTCAGATTGTGGATGGCTGGATCGAGACGAAGTAGGTCCCCGCGCTACGCCGTCGCCTCCGCCGCGGCGGGCAGCGTCAGGTGGGCCTTCTTGAAATAAGTAGCCTCCTCCGCCTCAAACGCCTCCACCCCCCGGACGGTAATCTCGAACAGGTTATTGTCCGACCGTACGATGAACTTGCTCTCCCTCAGGAACCACAAGCTGAACTCCAGGTGCTCGATGGGGCACCCCAGCATCTCGGCGAATTCGCGGACCCGCATGGTCGGCAGATGCGGCTCCGTCAGCCGCCGCGTGTACAGGATCCGCAGAATCCCCTTGCGCTTGCGCATCTCCGCCTGGACGCCTTGCGTGCTCTCGAGCGAATCGAAGATTCTGAGGCGAGCTCGGTTCTCCGAAGACAGCCGGACGTCGTAGGCGGCACGCCGCTCCGCGTGGCTGAGTACCGCGTGCGCTTCCACCACTTGGCGGAACAGGCGATCGTTCCCCGTCTCGCGATTATCGGGATGATAGCGCTGTGCCAGCACGTGAAACACGCGATGAATGGTGTCCGTATCGGCGTTGCGGCTGAGCTGGAGTAACTCGTAATAGTCGGCGTCATCCGTTTCGCGGCGGGATTCGGCGGCGGGCTCGGGTTCCGGCGCCGCCTCGGCCACCGGAGTTTCCAATTCCAACTCGGCATGATACTTCCCGACGCCCGCGATGCGGCATCCGCTCACACGATACTGGCCCAGCACGGGTGCGCGGCCGGTTCCGGTGTCCACTTCGCCCGCCACGCTGATTCGCATGCCCTGGCCGAGCGCCGTGTTCAGCTGGATCTTCATGACATCGCCGCTGTGCCCCAGGAAGCGAGCTTGCAGCCGCGATTCGGGACTGCCGCTCGCGTTCAGGATCACTGTAAGATCCGGCCGGGCTTCGAGCGATTCCATCACGCGCAGACGTGCTTGAGCTATTCCAGGGGGCATCGTCAACCTCTCGTCAGATTATGTGCCCGGCCGGAAGCGAATGCAGTACCTGAGAAGCCCTAGTACCGCGCACAGAAGCGCCTTGCCCCGAAGTCGAAACGCCTTAGCAAGTAGGACAGGCCATCGTTGTTCGTGGCCTGTCTTGGTCCGCCCGCCGCTTTTCCCCAGACTTGCTATCCTCTTCTGTGTGAAGTTGCGGCGCATGTTCGCGATCCTCGGCGGAACCGCCGCCCTGGTCGGTTCGCTGTACGCATTCCAACTCCCCTTTCGCGAGTATCCCGCGATCGAGTACAACGATTTCGCGCTCCCCAAGGATTATCAGGACAAGACCGACTGGGTCTTCGGACGGCTGATGTACCCTCCGGCTCCCGGCGCTCGTTTCGATCGCGCGGGCCGCTACTGGGCTCAGGGCAATTCCAGTTGGACGCAGGATTATCCTCGTGCGGATCGCCACCTGATGCTGGCCGTACGCCGCTTGTCGCGCATCGACGCCCGCTCCGTGGAACAGCCGGTGAACTTGGACGATGCCGACGACGCCTACAACTGGCCGTGGCTCTACGCGGTCCGACCGGGCGAATGGAACCTCACCGATGCGCAAGCCGCCAAGATGCGCGATTACCTTCTGCGCGGCGGATTCTTCATGGCCGACGATTTCTGGGGCACCTACGAATGGCAGGTGTTTATGGAGAGCCTGCATCGCGTCTTTCCGGATCGCGAGCCCGTCGATATTCCCAACGACGATCCTATCTTCCACATCGTCTACGATCTCAATGACCGCTATCGAGTTCCCGGCCAGTGGGGCATCTACGGCTCCGGCTATCAGAACGACGGAGACACGCCTTACTGGCGCGGCATTTACGACGACAAGCACCGCTTAATGGTGGCGATCGTCCAGAATTCCGACCTGGGCGATTCGTGGGAGTGGGCCGATTCGCCGTCTTATCCCGAAAAGTATTCCGCGCTGGGGATTCGGATTGCGCTCAACTACATCACCTACGATTTAACGCACTGACGCGATTTACGCAACGATGCCGCGGCGCACCGCGCTGAGCACTAGCTCGGCCATATTGTGCACGTCCAGCTTGGCCATGATGCGGATACGGTGCGTTTCCACGGTGTGGATGCTGACCCCTAACGAGTCCGCAATCATCTTGTTGGTGCGGCCTTCGGCCAGCAACTGGTAGACTTCTCGCTCGCGCTCGCTCAGCAGTTCATGCCGGTCTTCGATATCGGGAGCTTCGTCCTTCCGCGCATACGCGTCCAGCAGCACACGAGCCACCGCGGGGCTGAAGAAGCTTTGCCCCATCTGCACCGCGCGGACCGCGCGCAGCAGATCGTCGTCGGAGGAATCCTTCAACACGTACGCCTTGGCCCCCGCGCGGACCGCGCGATTCACATAACGTTCGTCGCTGAACATGCTGAGCGCGATGATCGCGGTGGACGGGGAGTAGCGGACCAGCTGCGAGATCACATCGATTCCGTTGAGCTCCTTCATCCGGATATCGATGATGGCGACGTCGGGCCGGAGCTTTTCGGCCAGCGCGACTGCCTCCCGGCCGTCCGAGGCTTCGGCGACGATGCGCACGTCAGGATCCACCGATAAGAGCGCACGAATTCCTTGCCGAATCAGGGCATGGTCATCGGCAATGAGAATTCGGAATTCCATGGTTGAGCGAGACCTCGCGGCGATAAGCGCGGCTATTTCGAGAATGTTAGCACACGCGGCCCACCTCCCTCCGGGCTGCGGAGATCAAGGGTTGCCCGGAAGGCAGATCTCGATCCATTGACCGCGCTTCTCCAATCGACGCCAAACCACGAAACCCGGCGGCATGCGGTCTTCGGGCAGATCGTAAAAGTGCCGCAGCAAACGCTGCAACGGCTCTGCAATCGGCGTCGACGGGGAGAATCGCACGACGATATCGTAACTTCTGGGGTCGAGAGCCTCGAAATCCGCCGCCGTTAGGCCCGTGCTCCGAACCGCTCGCAGAGGCGAGCGAATGTAGCCGAACTCCGGCCGCTGGATCGCATCGGTAAAGGGCCACGCGCTGGCGATGCGCGCGCGCGGCGCGAAGGCCTCCAGATACTGCGCGGCCTCGCGCTGAAGCTCGACGAAATCCACCATCGCGAGATTGTCCTCGTACGGGAACGGATAGGGCGGATTCCAGATCCACCCGAGCAGCAGGCACAGCGCCATCGCGGTCGAGGAGATCCACCGCCAGCTCGCCGGATAGCTGGACGTCGCGGTGGCGAAAGCCGCGTAGAGAAGCGGCAGCACCGGCAACAGGTAGCGGTTCAACTCCGCGCCGCCGAGCAACGTTACCAGCAGGATCTGCGCGCCGGCCACCCAGCCGCAGACCGCCCACTGGCTGGTCCGCAGCAGCCGCCAGCCGACGAAGAGAGCCACCGCGCCGATCCAGTGCCCGTCCGCGGCGAATAGAAACCACGCCCGCTGGACCAGCGCCAGCGCGATATGGGCCGGCTGCAGCGCCGCGGTCACGTTGTAGCTGGCGAACTCGGCGTTGCCCAGCCAGTGCCCCGTCGCTTGGTGCAACACGGCCAGCCATCCCCCTAACGCCGCCGCGGGAATGAGGAAGAACACGGCCTCACGCCGGCGCTCCTCCTTGAACCAAAGCCACGCCGCCAGGACCGCCGGAGTCGTGATCGAAGTCTCTTTGGTCAAAACCAGCAGCGTGCACGCCGCGACGCACCACCCATATCGCTCCTCGAAGAACAGCAACAGCGCGAGCATCGTGAGCGTCATCGCCGGCATGTCCAGCAGCACCATCATGGATTGGGTATAGAACAACGGCGACGCCAGCAGAAACACCACCGCCGCGAACGCCGGAGTCCCCACCGTGCCGCGCGCCAGCCGGATCGCCAGCATGAAGGAGAACAGCAATCCCAGCGAGGCGACCAGCAGCATCGCGACCCGCGCCGCGGAAATCGAGATTCCGAACACCCGCCACACCAGCGCCACCAGCGCCATCACCGCCGGAGGATGCACGTTCGGCGTGGTGGAGTGCGCCACCCAGGCTCCGTCCTGCGCCAAATCCAGTGCCGCGGGGACGAACTGCCCCATCTCGTCCCAATGGAAGGGCAGCGAAAGATACGGAAGATGAATCGCAAGCACCAGCGCCGCGAATGCCAGCCCGAAGATTACGATGGAGACTTGTTTCGCGGACACGCGCTCGCCGCTACTGGATCACTTTGCCAGAGGGTTGCGGCTCCAGCTTGATCTCGCCGAAGGTCGCTTCGTACTGCGTCACGTTCTGGTTCAGCACGTTCGCCAGAGCCTTGGCCTGCTGCGGACTCAAGTAAATGCCGTGATGGTTATGGATAGTCACACTGTCGGCGGAAGTCTGGTTCATGATGCCGAACATCAGGTAGAAATCCCACAGGCTGACGCGCACCTGCACGCTATTGGCATAGCCCTCATGGAAATCGCTGGCGTTGGTCAGCTGAATCTTGGTCGGTGGTTGTTGCGGAGTCATGGTTGGTTTTCGATCCTCAGGGCGTTCAATAGGAAAGCGTAGTTGAAGGCGGTTTCTTTCAGATATTCGTAGCGTCCGGATGCTCCGAAGTGCCCGCTACCCATGTTGGTTTTGAGCAGCAGCATCCGGTCCCCGGTGTTGGTGGCGCGCAGTTTGGCGGCCCATTTCGCGGGTTCCCAATAGGACACGCGCGGATCGTTCAGTCCCGCGGTGATCAGCATCGTCGGATGATCACCCGGCGCGACGTTCTCGTACGGCGCGTAGGCTTTGATGTAGTCGTAATACTGCTTGTCTTCCGGATTGCCCCACTCTTCGTACTCGCCCACCGTCAGCGGCAGCGTCGCATCCAGCATCGTGTTCAATGCGTCGACAAACGGGACTCCGGCCAGCACCACGGCGAACAGCTCCGGACGCATGTTCGTGACCGCGCCCACCAGCAAGCCCCCGGCACTGCGGCCTTCCATCGCCAGCCGCGACGCCGACGTATAGCGCGCCGCGATCAGCGCCTCCGCACACGCGATGAAATCGGTGAACGTGTTCATCTTGTGCAGCAGACGCCCGTCTTCATGCCACGGTTTGCCCAAGTCGCCTCCGCCGCGAATGTGCGCGATCGCGTAGATGATGCCGCGGTCGATCAGGCTCAGCCGGTCCGAGCGGAAGCTCGGCTCTATGCTGATCCCGTACGATCCGTATCCGTACAGCAGCATGGGAGCCTGCCCGTCCAGCTTCAAATCCTTCTTGTACACCAGCGAAACCGGCACCTGCTTACCGTCCGAAGCCGTCACATAAATCCGTGATGAGGTGTACCGCGACGGATCGTACCCGCCCAGCACCGGCTGCTGCTTCTTCAGCTCCCGCGCCCGAGTCTCCATGTTGTAATCGAACACCGAGTTCGGCGTGATCAACGATGTGTAATTAAAGCGCAAAATGCTCGTCGCGAACTCGGCATTCCCCGTCAATGCCGCGCTGTATACCGGCTCGGGAAACTCCACATAGTGCGTCTCCCCGGCGAAGTTCTGGATCCGCAGCTGGCTCAGTCCGAGCTCCCGCTCTTCGAACACCAGATGATTCGCGAACGCGACCACGCCCTCCACCGTGACATTCGCGCGAACCGGAAGAATTTCTTTCCAGTTCGGCTTCGAGGGATCCCCCACCGGAGCCTCCACCACGCGGAACGTCTTCCCACCGTCGTTGGTGCGGATGAAAAATGAGTCTCCGTGATGCGTCAGATCGTACTCGATCTCCGGCACCCTCGGCAGCACGGCGCGAAACTCGCCGCCAGGGTCGTCCGCCCTCAGACACTGGATCTCCGTCGTTAGCGGACTATTGCTCGAGATCAGCAAATACGCATGGCTGGACGTCTTGGAAACATCCAGCTCGAAGCGCTGATCCGTCTCGTGATAGATTTCGACATCCTTACTCTCGCCCAGCACGTGCCGGAAAATCTTATGCGGCCGCCGAGCCTCATCCAGCACGTTATAGAAGAACGTCGCGTTATCCTCGGCCCATTCGAGCGACGTCGACGTCCCGGGAATCTCGTCCGCCAGCAGATTTCCTGTCGCCAGATCCTTCACCCGGACCGTGAAAATTTCGTCGCCGGTCAAGTCCACCGCGTACGCCAGCAGTTTGTGATCCGGGCTGGGCGAGAAGATGCCGATCTGGAAGTACGCCTGCCCTTCGGCCATAGCGTTGCCGTCCAGTAGAACTTCCTCCGCCGCATCGAGCGAACCCGCCTTGCGGCAATAAGTCGAATACTGCTTCCCTTCTTCCGTGCGCGTGTAGTAGAAGTAGCTGTCGCGCTTCACGGGAACCGAAAAGTCGGTCTGCTGGATTCGCCCCAGCATCTCCGAATATAGATTTAGCTCCAGCTCGGCCGTGTGCTGCATGCGGACCTTGGTGTACGCGTTCTCGGCCTCCAGATACGCGATCGTATCGGGATCCTTGCGATCCCGCAGCCAGGCGTAATTGTCCACCCTCGTGTCGCCGTGCAACGTCGTGATCACCGGCATAATCTTGGCGACCGGCGGCCGCACCGTTTCCTCGGGAGCCGGAGTGGTGAGCGTCAGTGACATCTGCCTTCTAATTCTAGCGGGTACAATCGAGGGGAGCCCATGCGCAGAGCCCTCACGGCAGCGATTCTGTTGTTTCTGGCGGCGCTCGCCCTACTGGCCGCCGGAGCCGGATTCCGCACCCGCAAACTCTTCGACGAGCACTACCGGAAGCATGGCAGCGAGTTCGGCCGCATCACCCAGGACGAGTATCTGCGCCTCGCTCAGGACCTTCGCGACGCCCCGGTGGGCGGCCCCATCCTCGAAGCGGTGAAGCCCGGCGGCGTAGTCTCGCGCTTCGATCGGCGAAAAAGCTACTTCGGCGCCTACGACCGCAATGGCACCATACGAACATTTTTCATCCCCAACGATGGCGAGCGCTACTTCCGCCGCCAAGCCACCCGGCCCGACTAGATGACGGACCACGAAGTCCAAAACTACTTGAGCGAAAACGGCTATCCCGAGCACGTCGTGCGCGAAGGCCGGGCGGGCCTGTTCCGCCGCTGGCAGGAATTCGTGGAACAAGTAGAATCCGGCTATCCGTTAGGCCTCGAAGATTACCGCAACGACCTCGACACGCGAGCCATCCTGCGCCTGGCCGGTGCCGAAGATGCCGCCGTGCAAGCCTTGGACGAGCGACTCAAACGCCTCCTGATCGAGACCGATCGCCGCGTCTGGGAGAGCGCCCCCGGCGAACCCTTCTGGGACTTCGGTTATCCCGGCAACGCCGGCGCCGAGCTGCTCGCCGACCTCCGCTCCAACCAGTAAGGGCGGGAATTCCCTGAGAATTTCCTATTCGCCCCCACACATCTTTGGCGAGGAAACGCCATGGAATCCGAACGCATCAAGATGATCCAGCAGACGCTGCTCCAGATGGACAAGCAGTTCGGCAAAGGAGCCGTGCTCCAACTCGGCTCGCGGAACGCGCAAGCCGTGACCGTGATTCCCACTGGTTCCATCTCCGTCGATCTCGCGTTAGGCGTCGGCGGCTTTCCCCGCGGCCGGGTTATCGAAGTGTTCGGCCCCGAATCCTCCGGCAAAACTACGCTGGCTCTCCAAGTCATCGCCGAAGCGCAAGCCGCAGGGGGAGCCGCTGCCTTCATTGACGCGGAGCACGCCCTCGACCCCACCTATGCACGGAAACTCGGCGTCGATATCGACCAGCTCCTGGTCTCGCAGCCCGATTACGGCGAGCAAGCTCTCGAAATCACCAGCGCCCTGGTGGCCTCCGGCGCCATCGACGTTGTGGTCGTCGATTCCGTCGCCGCCCTCGTGCCCAAGGCCGAGCTTGACGGCGAAATGGGCGACAGCTTCATGGGCCTTCACGCCCGCTTGATGTCCCAGGCCATGCGCAAAATCACCGGAACCGTTGCGCGCACCAACACCTGCATGGTCTTCATCAATCAGGTCCGCGAAAAGATCGGCGTGATGTTCGGCAACCCCGAAACCACCACCGGTGGACGTGCCCTTAAGTTCTACTCCTCCGTCCGCGTCGAAGTCCGCCGCATGTCCGCGATCAAGGATGGCGACACCTTGGTCGGCAATCGCACCAAGGTCAAGATCGTGAAGAACAAGGTCGCCTCGCCGTTCCGCGAAGCTGAGGTGGATATCGTCTACGGAGAAGGAATCTCCCGCGAAGGCGATCTTCTCGACCTGGGAGCGGAACAGGGAGTCATCGAAAAGTCCGGCTCCTGGTTCAGCTTCGCCGGAGAACGCCTCGGGCAAGGCCGCGAAAACGCCAGAGCCTTCTTAAAAGAGCACACCGACACCCGTCAGAAGATCGACGCCGCCGTGCGGCTGAAAATCGGGCTGGCCGCGCCAGCCAGCAAACCTCAAGCCGCCGCCCAAACAGCGTAGAACAGACCATCGTTTTTAGTGGTCTGTCTTCTTCCGGCGCAGACGATTCTTACCCCGCGCACGCCTCTCCCCGCGCAAGCCGACAGACGACAAAAAACGATCGTCTGTCCTACCGCCTAAACGAATCCGATCGCCCGCCCCATCACGCCGACCCCGAACCACAGCCCGATCGACACCAGCGCCGCAAGCTTGCCCCAAATCGGAATCTTCGGCTGGTCGATCTTCTCCGCTTTCGGATATAGCGTGTACTGATAAACCACCGCCAGTAACAGCAGAGTCATCTTCGGCAGAAATGCCAGATTGTCGTACGCTTTCAAAGGTTCGGCCCAAGCCAGGATGATGCCGGTCCCGATGATGATCCAGATCCCCCAATTGATGAAGCCGCTCAGTTGCCCCACCATCTGCGCCGGAGTCCAATTGCGAATAATGCCCAGCAGCCGGAAATTGATCATCAGCATCGCGCCCAGAGCCATCGCTAGCGCCAGGATGTGGATGGTCTCCGTGAAAGGGAAGACCCACGTCGTGGCCTTGATGGCGTTGCAGATGGCCGTACCATCGATCCACTTGAAGAACCCGAGCGTTCCCGGGAAGTATTGGCTGAAACTCACGTTGAACCCCTCGTACCTGGAGCGCCCCGGCTCCTACAAATTATAGGCCGTGTACCGGCCCGCGAAGATCACCAAAGACCAGAGCGCCAGCGACAAATACCCGGTCGTCCGCGCCCGGCTCGGAGGCGGCAGCGTCATGTCCCACTCCGCGGTCTTCTTGTCGATGGTCAGGTGGAAAAACACGGCGTTGAGGGTGGCCAAAATCAGTCCCACCACTTTGATCCGGAAGTACAAGCTGTTATAACACTTCACCGGCTCACTCCACAGCAGCAGCGTGCCCGTCACGGTCATCACCAAAGCACCCGCAAACGTGATGGGCAGGAACTGCCACTTCACCTTCGATACCGGATCCTTCTTCCACAACACGCCGATCAGGCGCATATCGTACATCATCACCGGCGCCATCATGAACGCCATGCCGAGCAGGTGAGAACCTTCCAGAATCGGCCACAAGCTGGTGGATTCGCGGAGGTAGGTACTGACGTTGGTAGCCTGCAACCACTGGCAGATGTCGAGCAAACTCATGACTACAGACCTTTCAATTGGGAACCGCCGCGCGGTGTATGCGAATGACCCTCCACTATCCCACCGCCACTAGTACGGCGTCAAGGCCAGAGTTGTTGTTACCACTAGTGTTTCGAATAATCCTTCGGAGCGTGGCACTTCGTGCAATTGCTATCCGCGGCGAAGGAGGTCCGTCCCACCGCGTGGCAGGAAGCGCACGAAGTATAGCTCGCCTCCGCCGCCCGATGGTTCGCCTTCTTGTAATTCAGCGGCTCGAGTGCCATCGGGAAAATGGAAGGATGGCATTTGCTGCAATCCTGGTTCACCCGGTCGAAGTGCTTCTTGTGCGTGAAAGTGACGTCGCCGTAAGCCGACGGGATCAGGATCGTCTCCGGGGGATTACTCGGGTCACCCGGCGCCACCGGAGCCGCCGCTACGGGAGCCGGTGCCGGCGTGGACTCGGCTGTGGGTTGGTCGGAAGACTTCTGGCACGCCGTCAGACACACCACGGCTAACAGTAAGAAAGGAAGAGAGCGCATAAACTCTCAGTGTACCCGCTCGACCCTCAACCGGTGGCCTGTACCCGCTCCGCCCCGAAATGCGGTATGATCTTGGTGCCATGGTCCTCGAGCTGGAGTCCCAGCAGACTCAGATCCAGCGCATTCTTCGTAGCAAGGCGTTCCGCACTTCCGAAGTCCAGCGCAACCTGCTCGCGTACTTGGCCGAACGGTCCCTGTCCGGCAACGCGGACAGTCTCAAGGAATACACCGTCGGGCTGGACGTTTTCGCCAAGCCGTCCACCTACGATCCCCGGCAGGAATCCACGGTCCGCATGCACGTGGGCCGCCTACGCCAGAAGTTGGCCGAATACTACCGGTCCGAAGGAATGGACGATGCGGTCGTGGTCGACCTTCCCAAGGGCGGTTTCAAGGTCACGTTTGAGCCCCGGCCTCCGGACCGTGTCGCTGAGATCATTCACGTCGAGGCGCCTCCCCGTACTTGGCGCTCCTATACCTGGCAGTTGGCCACCTTGGGCGCGGCTCTGGTAATCGCCATCGCCGTAGCCGCCTATTTCGCGGCGCAGCTATGGAAGGTGCAGAAAACCACTCCCGCGGCCGCCGCCAACTGGACGCCGGAGCTTCAGCAGCTCTGGTCCAGCATGCTGGAATCCAGCCGGCCTTTGATGATCTGTCTCTCTACGCCGTCCTCCGGATCCGGCGTCACCGGAATCGGCACCGCCAACGGAGCCTTCGTCCTCGGCCAGTTCCTGGGCGAACGTAAGAAGAACGTCCAGCTCACCCCCAGTGACCAGCTCTCTGTCCCGGAGATCGCCATGGGCAACGTGGTCTTCCTGGGAACCTCCGCTCCGGCCAACCGCCAGATCAAAACCATCCCGGCTATGGAGGAGCAGCTGATCCTCGATCCCACCGGAGTACGGAACCTGACGCCGCATGCCGGAGAGTCCGCGTTCCTGGCCGACCGCCTGCCCAATGACCCGCAGGACTCCGCCGAGACCCACGCCCTGATCAGTCACTTTCCTGGCTTGAACGGCAATGGCGAGATCCTCTACTTCTCCGGCAACCAGATCCCGGCCATCGTCGGCGCGGTTCAGGCCTTCACGGACCCCAACTTCGCCCGAACCCTGGTCGCCAAGCTGAAAATGCCCAACGGCCAGCTTCCCCGCTACTATCAGGTGGTGCTCAAAGTCCGCTCGATGGACGACATGCCAATCGACTGGTCTTATGTACTGCACCGGGAGATTTCGGTGGCCAAGCCGGGCGTTCAGGCACAAGCCAGATAATCGTTTCTGTAAGATGTTGAAAATAGTGAGGTCACACACCGGTCACTGACCGTAAATTGACCTGTTGCCTGGTTCTCTTGCGTCGGGAACGTGCTAGATTCACACTACGGGAAAGCATTTAGCCCCGGGGAATTCAAAAAGGTAGTTTGGAGATCAATCGATGAAAGCAAAACTTTTCGGTGTGTTGGCTGGCTGTGCGATGGCGGCAATGCCGATGCTCGCGCACCACTCGTTTTCTGCGGAGTATGACCGCAGCAAGTCCGTTACCCTGAAGGGTACGGTCACCAAGGTGGAGTGGATGAATCCCCACGCCCGTTTCTACGTGGACGTGAAGGATGACAAAGGGGCCACCACCAACTGGGAATTCGAACTCGGCAGTCCGAACGGCCTGATGCGCTCCGGCTGGACCCGTAACTCGTTGAAGCAGGGCGACACGGTAACGGTTGCGGGCTCGCTGGCGAAGGACGGTTCGCACCTCGCCAACGCCCAGAGCGTCACGATGGAGAACGGTAAGAAGGTTCTCTCGGGCGTCTCCTCGGCGGACGATCCCAACACCAAATAGTTTCATCATTGGGATGAACTCTTGCGCGGCACCCGCCTTTCTGGCGGGGCGCCGCGTTCGTGTGTATTGCTGTTGATGTCTAGAAAGGACGTATCAGCATGTTGGTAGGCAGCCCCATCGGCGACGCGATGAAGAACATCGGCGACGCGATGAACAATACGGAGTGGGCTTTCCCCCTGGCGGAATGCTTCCACATCGCCGCCTTCGCGTTCGCCATTGGAACCATCGCCGTCGTGGATCTGCGGCTCCTGGGTCTGGGTATCACCAGGCAGAGCGCCGCACAGCTGCTTAAGGATACACACAAGTGGACCCTCTGGGGCCTCGTCGTGGTTCTCTTTGCGGGAGTTCCCATCTACATCTCGCAGCCGGAGATCTATAACGTGAACTCCGCCTTCTGGTTCAAGATGTACTGCATCCTGGCGGCGATCGTTTTCCACTATGCGGTACTGCGGCCGGTAGTCCGCGCCGGACCTTCGCCCATGGTGGCGAAACTCATAGCCATTGTCTCCCTGCTTCTTTGGACCGGAACCGTGTTTGGCGGGCTGTTTATCGCCTTTGTTTAGAGGATGAAATGGACCCAGCAATCGCGCTTCAAAGCATCGGCTTTCTCACGGATTTCCGCGAATCCGCCATGGTCTACCCGATCGTCATG
The DNA here is from genome assembly GCA_036498815.1 of Bryobacteraceae bacterium. Classification (GTDB taxonomy): domain Bacteria; phylum Acidobacteriota; class Terriglobia; order Bryobacterales; family Bryobacteraceae; genus Palsa-187. The sequence continues at coordinate 129,610 of DASYET010000019.1, forward strand.
GCGACCCACCTGACTTGCATCGCCCTCTTCGGCGGGATGATCCTCCTTACTGATCTCCGGCTTCTGGGCGTGGCGCTCACGTCCACGCCGGTCTCCGACGTCGTGAACGGTCTCCGTTGGTGGAAGCGCATCGGCTTCGTCATCATGGTCGGCTGCGGTTTGATGCTAGCCTGCTCTGAGGCCGTCAAGTATGCCCCGAACCCCTTCTTTTGGGCCAAGATGGGACTCCTATTCCTGGTGGGCGTCCATGCGGTGGCCTTCAAACCTGAGGTTTACGATCACCCCGAAAAACTGGACTCTGGGCTTACCTCGAAAGCCAAGGTCGCGGCTTGGTGTTCCTTGATCATCTGGATCAGCCTCCCCATCATGGGCCGCCTGATCGCTTACTATGAGCCCAAGGACAAGAATCTACAACCCGCCCAGGCTCAGGTACAGGTCCTCACCCCGGAAATCGCCCGTAAGTGAACCAAAATCTGCACCGTTTCGCGATCCTAGTGGCTCTAGGCTCCTTACTGCTGATCGCCAGCGGAGCCATTGTCAGCACTCTGGCCCCAGCCGACACCTCCTACCAACCGCTCCACAAAATGTTCGCGATCGTAATGAGTGTGCTGGGTTTAGGCCTCGCCATCTGGCTCCTTGCCGCGCGCTCCCTGTGGCTCGGCGGTGCGATTCTGCTCGTCGAAGGACTCACCGGCATGCTCGGATCCGGAGCGTCCACGCCGGACCGCGGGACACTCCACGCCACGCTCGCCCAAGCCTTCTTCGCCCTGACCTGGGCTGCCGTCGTGGTCACTTCCCGGGGCTGGGAGGAAAAGAAAGAACCCGTTCCGGATCAAGGCTGGCCGTCCTTGCGCTCCCTGGCCGTCGTGATGCCGGTCTTTGTTCTGATTCAAGTAGGCTTAGGTGCCGCCTTCCGCCATAAAGCCATGGGCGTCATGCCGCACCTGGTGGGAGCGATGATAGTTGCTCTCCTGATCCTGTGCAACTGCCTGTTTGTCTCGCAACCCTACCCCAAACATCCCACCCTCCGCCCCGCGGCGAACCTCCTTCTGGCGATCACTTGCACCCAGGTGTTCCTCGGCATCGCCGTCTTAACCGTCCTCCTGATCAACACCGCCACCCAAACCGTCCTGCTGCTATCGACCGCCGGTCACGTCTCAGTCGGAGCCATGACCCTGGCCGCGACCTTGGGTCTCTCGCTCCAGATCCGCCATAACGTCTTCCCCAAGCCGGAAGAAGAGTAGAATCCGCCACTTACGTGGTGTCACTGACCGGTCACACGCCCCGACATGACCCCGTTTTCCTAGGCTGCCCCGCGGATTCCGTGCTAGTCTCCATTTGCACGCAACTACTGCTTCGGGACGATCCTCACTTTGAAACTACTAACCGTTGTACTGATGTTGGGGGCTATCGCCTCGGCTGCTGTGACTGGAAAAGTATCGGGGACGGTCAAGGACCAAACAGGTTCTCCTATTCCAGGAGCTACCCTGACGGCCACTCTCACCGCCCAGGGAATCCAGACCAAGACCACCACCGACGCAAAGGGTGAATACTCCTTTCCAAGCCTCTCGGTCGGCACTTACGACATTCTGGTTGAGTCCAGCGGATTCCGGCCAGAGAAAAGAACGGGGCTGGTCATCGACGCCAACGCGGCGATCGATCAAGACGTGTCCTTGGAGATCGCGCAGCGATCGGAGGAGGTCACGGTTTCCGATACCGCCACGGACGTCCACGTCGAGACGGCCAGCACCCAGCTCGGCGAGGTGGTTAATAGCCGCGAAATGACGGCGGTCGCCCTGAACGGCCGCAGCTTCACCGACCTCCTGGCCCTTCAGCCGGGCATCGTCCCTTCCACCACACAGCAGCCGGATTCCATCGTCATGGCCGGAGCGTCCGTCGCCATCGCCCCGTCTGGGGCGCTGAATCCCGGCAACCAATCCATCAGCGGCCAGCGCGAGGATGCCAACGGCTTCATGGTCAACGGCGGCGACGTGAAGGAGCTCATGAACGGCGGCACCTCCATCGTCCCGAACCTCGATTCCATCGCCGAGTTCCGTATTCTCACCGACAACTTCGACGCCGAATTCGGCAACTACAGCGGAGGCGTCATTAACGTGGTCACCAAGTCCGGGACCAATGAGGTCCACGGCAGCGGTTTCGAGTTCCTCCGGAACACCGCGCTCGACGCCCGCAACTTCTTTTCCCCGGAGCGCAGCTTCTACCGTCAGAATCAATACGGCGGCACCATTGGAGCGCCGGTGAAGCGGAACCAGCTCTTCATCTTCGGTGACTATCAGGGCACTCATCAGAGCCAGGGCGTCGACACGGGGCTGATTCCGGTTCCGTCACTTGCCGATCGGACCGGCAACCTCAGCGACCAAGCAAACTCCCTCACCGGCGAGGTGAGCGGCCCGAACTTCGCGAACATCCTCTCGCAAAAACTCGGTTATCCCGTCGCGGTGAATGAGCCCTACTACACGCCCGGCTGCAACAGCAGCTCGCAGTGCGTTTTTCCGAATGCAATCATTCCGCAGCGCGCCTGGGCCGCTCCGTCTTCGCACCTGCTGCCGTTCATCCCCTCGCCAAATATCGGACCCGGCCAATTCTCGAGTGGCGCTTTCGGCAAAACCTTGCGCGACGACAAAGGCAGCTTCCGCGTCGACGGCAGCAGCCAGCGCTTTGGCCTGCTCTCGGGATACTACTACTTCGACGATTACAATCTGAACAACCCCTATCCCACCGGACAAGGCGGCGCGAGCGTCCCTGGCTTCGGAGCCTTGAATCTGGGACGCTCGCAACTCTTTAACTTCGGCGACACCAAAACCTTCGGCGGAGCGAATGTGAATGAGCTCCGCCTCAGCTACATGCGCAACGCGAACAATGTCGGCCAGCCCTCCGGCACGGTCGGGCAGAGCATCGCCTCCCAAGGCTTTGTCACGGGACCCGGAACTCCCGGCATCGTAGTGCTCGCGCCGCAAATTCAAGGCATCGAGAACGTCTCGTTCAACTCGTTCGTCATGGGCACACCCACCACGAATCTGAAGCAGGCCAATAACACCTTCTCCATTACCGACAACTTCTCCTCCGTGCGGGGAGCCCACACCCTGAAAGCGGGATTCAACATCAGCTATGAGCAAGTCAACGTGAATCCGAACCCGCAGTTCAACGGATCGTTCCAATTCCACGGCACGGAGACGGGCTCCGATTTCGCGGACTTTTTGGTCGGCGTCGCCAGCCAATACAATCAGGCCGATTCGCAAACGTACTACGGCCGGCACAAGTACGCTTCTGCTTTCCTGCAGGACAGCTGGCGCGCCACCTCGAATCTTACGTTGAACTTCGGCGTCCGCTGGGATCTGATGCAGTATTGGTCTGAGAAGTACAACCAGATTCCCGCGTTCAACCTGGGCCAGCAATCGAAGGTCTTCCCCACCGCTTGGCCCGGACTCGTGTATCCGGGAGATGCCGGTGTTCCGAACACGCTCGTTCCCCAGAAGAACCGCTTCGCTCCGCGCCTGGGCTTGGCCTATTCGCCGAAGAAGAGCGACGGAATCCTCGGCAAGATTCTCGGCGGACCCGGCAAGACCAGCATTCGCGCGGGCTACGGTATTTTCTATTCCGTGATCCAAGGCAACACCATCGCGATCGATGAGCCGCAGCCTCCCTACGGCCTCAGCTACACCAGTCCGGCGCCGCCCCTGTTTGCCACTCCCTTCATCGGCGCCGCCGACGGCGTAGTTCACGCGCAACCCTTCCCCATCACCTTCCCGCCGCTGAACGCATCGCTCACTCATCCCAATCCGAACATCAATTACGATCCCTACGTGCCGCTCGCCGGCATGACCGCGCCGTTCCGCGGGAACACCTACCCGTACAACGAGAATTACTTCCTCTCCGTCCAGCGTCAAATCGGAACCAGCACTCTGGTGAGCTTGGGGTACGTCGGCTCGCAGGCGCACCATCTGCTTATCGTGTACTCCGCCAATCCCGGCAATCCCGCACTGTGCCTGGCCCTCAGCAAACCCAGCGCCGTCGCGCCGAACACGCCCACTTGCGGCCCCTTTGCGGAGGACTCGCAGTACGTGACCTCCAATGGAACCATCTACAACGGCACTCGCGGCCCTCTGGGCTCCAACTTCAGCAATGACGATTACGAAGGCAGCTTCGGAAACTCCAACTACAATTCGTTCCAGGCCAGCCTCCGGCATTCGAGCAAACGCCTCGACCTGATGATTGCCTACACGTTCAGCAAATCCATCGATCAGGCCTCCAGCATTTCCGATATCGTCGATCCCTTCAACTACAGCCGTACTCGCGCCCTTTCGGCGTGGGATCTGAAGCACAATATCGTCATGACCTACGAGTATCAGCTCCCCTTCGAGCGCCTCTCTTCCAAGGCCAAGATGCTCACGCAGGGCTGGTCGCTCTCCGGCATCACCCGCATCAGTTCCGGATTCCCCGTGACACTCGCGACCGAAGGCGACAACTCCCTCCAAGGAAGCCAGCCCAACGGTGTGAATCTGAAGAGCCTCGATCTGCCGGACTACTCGCCCGGTTCCCTGAACCTCAACGCGAATCCGCGCAACGGACTCCCGTACTTCAACACGTCGCTCTTCTCGGAAAACGCTCTGGGAGAGCCCGGCACCGCCTCGCGCCGCAGCTTCTACGGACCCGGAATGTTGAACTTCGATCTGGCGCTGCTCCGGACCTTCCACTTCACGGAGGCGCGAACCTTGCAGTTCCGCCTGGAAACTTTCAACACCTTCAATCATGCGCAGTTCTTCGGACCCGTCGCCGTCAATGGCGATATCGACAGCGATCTCTTCGGCCAAGTCACCAAGGCCGCTCCCCCGCGCGTGATGCAGCTGGGATTAAAGTTCACCTTCTAGGAGCCGAATGAAGCACAAGATGGTATGCGTGGCGCTGCTGTTCGCGCTACTCCTCTGCGCGATTCCCGCCGCCGCGCACAACGTCTCGAATCGCGATGCCGCGTTCGTCAAGGCGACCAGCGGACCCGCCATCGCGCCCTTCCTTTACCTCGGCGCGAAACACATGGTCACCGGATATGACCATCTCGCGTTCCTGGTCGGCGTGATCTTCTTCCTCTATAAATTGAAGGACGTCGTCACCTACGTGAGCCTCTTCACCCTTGGCCACAGCCTCACGCTGCTCGCGGGCGTGCTGGGCGGCATTCACGCGAACTCCTACGTCATCGACGCGATCATCGGCTTCTCCGTCGTCTACAAGGCGTTCGACAACATGGGCGGATTCAAGCGCTTCCTCGGCTTTGAGCCGAACACGAAGGCGGCGGTGCTGGTGTTCGGGCTATTCCACGGATTCGGACTCGCCACCAAGCTCCAGGAACTCGATCTCGCCAAGAATGGTCTGGTGACGAATATCGTAAGCTTCAACGTCGGCGTCGAGCTGGGCCAGGTGCTCGCGCTGACGGCGGTCCTGATCGTCTTAAGTATCTGGCGGACGCGGCCGGGCTTCCTCCAGCACGCCTTCTTCACGAATGCCGTGCTGATGACCGTGGGATTTCTACTGGTAGGCTACCAAGTCGCGGGATACTTCGTAACCGCGTAAGCGAAAGAGCGATATGGACGAGACATCGAACAAAATGGAAGCACCCTCCGCGAAGGCGATCGCCAAAGCCACCGGTATCGCCCTCGTGGTCGCGCTGATCTTACTGTTCGCCGTGGTGCTGCCGGCGGAATATGGAATCGACCCATGGAAGACAGGCAAGGCCCTGGGTCTAACCGGGTTGGCGGACACCGGAGGAAATTCCAGTGGGCGCGCGGCAGCAGTCGCCGTGCCCACGGGGGTGTATACCAGCCAACCCAAAATCTACAAAGTGGATTCGGAGGACTTCGTTCTCCGCCCCAACGAAGGCGTGGAGATGAAGTATCACATGCAGAAGGGTGCGGGCATGGTGTACGGCTGGAAAGCCGACGCCAAGTTGGCCTACGAATTCCACGGCGAGCCCGACCAGAAGCCCTCGAAAGATTACTTCGAGAGCTACGATCTGGACGACAAGCTGGGCAAGGAAGAATCGTACGGCGCATTCACCGCTCCCAGCACCGGCATCCACGGATGGTTCTGGCAGAACAAAACCCACAAGGACGTGAAGTTCCACCTGGTCACGGCCGGCTTCTATGACAGCGCCAAGATGATGTCCGACGGATCGGCTGACGCAGTTCCGGTGGAAGACGCCAAATAAATGACACGAAATAAGGAGAGAAACGGCATGCGAATCGGATCAGCGATGGTTGTTGTCCTCACGATGGCCGGAGCCGTTGCAGCGCAAACCAAGGGCGGCGCGCAGACGAAGTCCGGAACACCGCAAGCCAAGGCCGCTCCCGTGGCCGGCTCCAAAGTAGAAGCCAACCTGGCGCAACTGATGCAAGGCGTCCTGTACCCAGCCTCGAACATCGTCTTCGCGGCGCAAAGTGACGATCCGGCGAAATATCCGCCCGCCAAGGACCCATCCCTCGCCACCGATCTCCTCGCCAGCTCCTACGGAAAATGGGCCGCCGTCGAGAACAGCGCCCTCGCGCTGGCCGAGTCGGCGAATCTGCTCACGCTCCCCGGACGCAAATGCTCCAATGGTGCTCCGGTGCCGACCGGCAATGCGGATTGGTCGAAGTTCGTCCAAGGCTTGCGCGACGCCGGAATGAAAGCGTACGCCGCCGCGCAGGCCAAGGACATGGACAAAGTCCTCGATGCCGCCGATACCATGACCACCGCGTGTGCCAACTGCCACGACAAGTATCGCGAGAAACCCACTCTGGCGGAGCGGTGCAAGTAAGCGCGTGACGTTTAGGGCAGAATAAAGAGGGAGGTCCTGTGCGACAGTTTCTCGGGCTGCTCGCCGTGGGCACGTGCTGGAGTGGCATGCTCGCGGTAATTCCTGCCTCGGCCCATCATCTGGTGGTCGGCCAGTTCGACACCACCCGCACGATCACCGTCCAAGGCCGCGTCACTCGCGTCGATTGGAGCAATCCGCACGCACACTTCTTCGTGCAGGCTCAGGGCGGAAGCTGGGATTTCGAACTCGGCAGCCCCAACGGTCTGACCAAGCGCGGTTGGACCAGCACCTCGCTGCACGCGGGCGATGTGGTGACCGCGTCCGGCTACGCCTCGAAAGACGGATCGCACCTGGTGGAGACCCAGGCCGTCAATCTGGCCAACGGTCATGCCGTATTCACCGGGTCCGCGAAACCCGCCGTGAAATAGGAAGTAGGGAAACCATGAAGACATTTCTTTCCGTTCTCGCCGTGGCCGCCGTGTCCTTTGGGCAGGGCTTGAAGTCCGAGCCCTTGGCCAATCCGTCCGCCGACGGCAGTGTGCAGCAGAACTGGTCCGCCGCCGCGGACGGCAGCCCGGTGTTGAGTTGGATCGAGCCGGGACGCAACGGCGCCTACTCGCTCCGCTACGCGATTCGTAAAGGTACCGCATGGTCCGAGGCCCGCACCGTCGTCGCCGGACGCAAATTCTTCCGCCATCCGGCAGAGGCCCCCGAAGTCATCCAACTCAGCGACAAGCTGTGGATGGCCCACTGGGTGGAAATGCCCATGGAATCGAGCGACGCCGAGTACATTTACGTTGCCTCTTCCGCCGATGGCGTGAAGTGGTCCGCGCCCCTCATGGTCAACAAAGATCGCCTGGCCGTGCAGCACGGCTTGGTTTCCATGACCGCCAGCGGCCCCAACGAAGCCTCCCTGTTCTGGCTCGAAACCCCCAAGGGCGAGGACGGCCCCGGATACTTAATGCGCTCCGTCGTCGACGCGACGGGTAAAGTGCTAAAAGAGGAACGCCTTGACGCCGACGTCTGCTCCTGCTGCCCCACCTCCGTGGCCCGCACCGCCAAGGGCCTGATCGTCGCCTATCGCGGACACACCCCGGCCGACATTCGCGACATCGCGGTGATTCGCTTCGAAGGCGGCAAGTGGTCCACATCGAAGATCGTGAATCCGGATAACTGGAAGCTGGACGCGTGCCCCGTGAACGCCGCCTCCGTCGCCGCGAAAGGCGATCACATCGCGCTCGCGTGGTTCACCGGCGCGCAGGACCCTCCGAAAGTGCAAGTGGTCTTCTCCGAAGACGGCGGCGCGACCCTCAGCAAGCCCGTCGTCCTCAGCACCGGCCACGCCTTCGGCAACACGTCGCTGGCACTGGCCGATGACGGCGGAGCCATCGTATCCTGGCTGGAACGCAACGCCGCCGGCGACGCGAAACTCCTGGTCCGTGAAATCTCAGCCTCCGGCGCCGCCAGTCCCGCCGTGCAAATCGCCGAGGGCGGCAAGTCGGCGTTCGGCTACCCCAGAGTTTTCCACTCCGCCGCCGGAACCTTCGTCGCTTACGGCAGCGGCGGCAAACTGCAAACCGCCCAACTGAAAAAGTAGAGTGGCACAGGCTTCAGCCTGTGATCGAACGAGCTAATTCGTCACATCATCCGTCCGGCTATCTTCCCGGATCGGCAGATACAAGTCGTACCACCACTTCTGCGCGGCGCTGCTCTCGTATCGTTTCAGCGCGTCCTGGCTCTCGAACTCCATCACGATCGCCTGCTTGAATCCCTCTTGCCCTTGGTAGCGCACGTTCTTGGTCCACACCCGCTTGAGCCCCGGGAATTTCGACGGCAACTGCTGCACCGCATCCGTAACAATCTTCACCTGCTCCGGCGTCGCCTCCACCTTCCACTTCACGTTGATAATGTGGATCACCGTGGAAGGCGCTTGTGCCAGTGCCGCGGCGGCAAACAACAGGAAGCACACGATCGTTCGCATGCTCTGATCATGACATGCCCGTCCCCGGAGATAAATCACCGGATAAAATGAATCATGCGACGGCTGGGACTTTCCTTCCTATTCTCCGCGTGCGTCTTTGCCCAATCCACTGCCTCCCCATCCGCCACCGCCCAACCCGCGACCGTAGACGTCTCCTCCGGAGATTGGGTGGATTCGAAAATCGATCTCCGCGTCGGCGACGTCGTGTTGATCTCCGGCGCAGGCACGCTCACCCTGGCACAGGGAAAATCCGCGGGCCCCGCCGGCCAGTCGCGCGGCTTTCGCGATCTCATCAAATCCTATCCCGTGAACGACGCCGGCCTCGGCGCGTTGATCGCACGCATCGGATCGAGCGACGCCGCCGTGCCGTTCACCGTGGGCGAGGCCAAGCGCCTGGAAGTCCCCCGCGCGGGACGGCTGTTCCTTTCGCTCAACAAAACCGCGAACGATCCGGCGGACGGGACGTTCCACGTGACTGTCGTCTTCCTCTCGCGCGGCTCGGAAACGCCGCGTTCCATGGACGGCGTCAAGCTCCCGCAAGTCACCCGGGAAATGATCGACCGCATCCCGCGCCGCGTCACCGATGCGCAGGGCAACCCCGGCGACAACACCAATTTCGTCATCGCAGGCCCGGAGAAAAGCATCCTCGCGATGTTCGAAGCCGCCGGCTGGGTGAAAGTCGACAAGACCCGGAAGGAGGCCATGCTGCAAGGCCTGATCGAGAGCCTCTCCAAGCAAAGCTATCTTGAGCTCCCGATGAGCGAGCTCAGCTTGTTCGGGCGCTCTCAGGATTACGGCCTCGCCCACGCCGAGCCCCTCACCGTCGCCGAAAAGCGCCACCGCCTGCGCCTTTGGAAAGCTCCCTTCCTCGTGGACGGCCAGGAATTGTGGGTCGGAGCCGCCACGCACGATATCGGCTTCGATCGCGACAATCGGAACAACGGCATCACTCACAAGATCGATCCCAACATCGACGATGAGCGCGACTTTGTCAGCCGCAGCCTGGATGAAACCGGCCGCGTCGCCAAGCTCTCTTACGTCACACCCGCGCAGCCGTCGAAGGAAGCCCGCACCGCCACCGGCGCGACGTTCCACTCCGACGGCCGTGTACTGGTGGTTCAAATGTGGCCCGATCCTTCCGCGTCGGCAGGTACTCCGTGATCCGGCGAACGTTTCTCCGGCTCCTTCTTGCGCTTTCACCGCTGCTGGCGCAAAACAACGTCCACCCGCTTACCATCCTCCATTCCAACGATCTCCATGCGCACCTCCTGCCGGATGACATGGACCGCGGCGGCTTCGCACGCCTCGCCACGGAAGTCCGCCAGCAAAAAGCGAACTGCGCCGCGTGCCTGTACCTCAACGCGGGCGACTTGGTACAGGGCACTCCCGTCTCCACTTACTTTCACGGCTCCCCGGTTTATGAAATCGCGAACGGACTCGGCCTCGACGTCAGCACACTCGGCAATCATGAGTTCGATTACGGCTCGAAGCGAGTGCAGGAATTCGCGAAGATCGCCCGCTTCCCCGTTCTCTCGGCGAACGTTGTCGACGCCAAGGGCGTCTCCATCACCGGCAAACCCTACATCATCAAAACCGTCGACGGCATTCGCGTGGCCGTCATCGGAGTCGTGCTCGGCGATCTCGTCAACCTGACCAGCGCCGATAGCGTCGCTCCCTTTCACGTCCTCCCCGTCGTGGAAACAGTGCGAAAGTACGCGCAGGAGTTGCGCGATCAATCCGACATCATCATCGTCCTCGGCCACATCCACGATGAGCAGGAAGTGAAGGCGATTCTTCAACAGGTCCCCGAAGTCTCCGTCGTGGTCGCCGGCCACAGCCATGTGGCGTACCCCGAAATGATGAACGTGGACGGCCGTGTAGCCGTGCTGGTCAATGACTATGGCACGCAGCTAGGACGCCTGGATCTGCAAGTCGACCTCGCGGCTAAGAAACTCCGCTCTGCCGCGTGGAAAAAGATCCCCATCGATGCGAGCATCACGCCCGACCCGCATGTGGCCCGCGAAGTCGCCAAGTGGGAAGGCAAGGTGTCGAAACTGGTGGACATCCCCATCGGGGAAGCCTCCCGCCGCATCGAAGGTAAGGAACTGCGCGCGCTATTGGAACGCGCCATCGCGGAAGAAACCGGCTCGGACTTGGCCTTCGTCAACGCGGGCGGCATCCGCGATGTGTTCCCCCAGGGGCCACTCCTCGCCCGTCACGTCTGGAATATCTTCCCCTTCGAAAATCACATCGTGATTGGAAAATTCAAAGGCAGCGAGCTGCCCCAGGTGATCAAAGACCGCGGCGGAATCGATCCCAATCGGGAGTACACCTTCGCCACCGCCGACTATACCGTGACCAATCAATTCCTGCCCGACGAGCTCGGCACCACAGGCCTGGTGTTCCCCAAAATAGAAGGTCTGGAGCGCGACGTCGTCATCGACTGGATCAAGAAAAAGAAAATCTTGCCCTAGCGCCACGACTTCGCGATGTCCCAGCTTCGCAGTGGCACAGGCTTTAGCCTGTGATCCTTACCGCTCAGGCTGCAACTCGCGCCCCGCGAGCACTCCCCTGGAGACTACACCCCCCGTCGGATTCTTGAACACCACATCCCAGCCCGATGCCGTCTTCGTGAAGAGCGTGAATCCGAACTCCCGTACGACTCTGCTCGTCTGAATCGCGATCCCCCGAATCACTGTGCCGTCCACATTCCCCGGAATCGGATCGGAGAGTCCCGTGCCGCCCGTCCCCGCCACAATCTGCGCCGGACGGTTCCCCCCGAAGTTCAGCATCTGGGAGATGTGCGTGTGGCCTGCCACAACCACATCGATTCCCTGCGGCTTGGCCTGCTCCCAAGCCTCTTGCAGCAGCACCGGCTGCTTCCCCGGAAGCGGCACGTCCGGACGCACGCCCCAAATCGGATGGTGCAACAACAGCCAGGCTCCGCTCACATGCAGCGCGCCCAGTTCCGCAGCATAAGCTGCGGTCAGCTCCGGCTTCTCTTCGGTCTCCACCGTAGCCGCCGAATCGAACGCCACCAGTTGAAACTTTCCCAGCTTCACCATATACGGCGACGGACTCGCATCGCACGCATTCTTCCAAGGATGCGGATCCAAATAATAAAACCATCCCTTCCAGAAGCGATCGCAATTCTCGCGATTTCCCCGCACAAAAACCCAAGGCGACGCCGCCAGCAGCGTCGCGGCAGGTTTGAAAAAGTCGATGTTCCACGCGTCCCAGTTATCGCCGAAAGGACTCCCGCCGCACTGCGCTTGCTTATCCGCCGGGCACACCTCATCCCGATACACAAAATCGCCCGCGTGCAGCACCAACTCAGGATGCTCCGCCGCAGCCGTGGTCGCGATGCGCTCGAACGGCCACTCCGCCGGATCGTTACAATTCTGAAGTTTCGCTCCCTGAATGCGGCAGCCCGTATCGCCGAACGCCACCACCCGCGCCGGATCCGGATGCGGCAGCGCCAGCTCCTGCCCGTTCAGCCGCGCCGACTTCGCGTTTGCCGGAATGTCGAACTCGCACGAGGGCCGAAATCCCTCCGGCACCGGCCGCCGCAGCAGCATCGCGCGGCTGGTCCCGTCGATCTGGAGGGAGGGGCAATCCTCCGATTGCATCACTACTCGAGCGATGGCGCGTCCGCCCTCCCCCACCTCCACCCAAGCTGGCGTCAGGCTCTGCCCCCGCGCCAGCGCCCCCGTGACCAGCAGGAGCCATATCGAGAATCTTTGCGTCACGTCGCATGCTACCAGCCGTAGATGAACGTCCCGTTTCGATCGCGTGACGCGATCATGTCACCGCTCCGATTCCTTACCGTCACCCCTCGTTCACAATGTCTCTGTTCTTTAACACTGTAGTCATGGCCCTGTTACATCTTCCCGCTAGCCTAGTTCTTCAAACTTTGTAATTCGACCTGGGGGGTCATTAATGCAGTATTTCTCTATAAGGAAGCTTTGTGTCCTGACGACGCACGCACTCTTGCTCGCCGCGGGATGGGGACAACTTCAAGCCCAGCAGAACGGAACGCTCGCCGGCACCGTTTTAGACCAAACCGGAAAGGCGATCTCCGGCGCCACTGTGGAAGTGGATAACGATGCCGGCACAGCCGTCCAAACCGTCACCAGCAACGGCGATGGAAAATTCTCCGCCGATATCGCCGCCGGAACCTATTCCGTGAAAGTCTCCGCGCCAGGTTTCTCCGTGAGCACACGTTCCGGCGCGCAGATCGCCGCGGGAGCCACGCAGGACGTCGCCGTCACCATGACCGTGGAGTCCGTATCGACCTCCGTTACCGTAACGGAAAGCGTCTCGCTCGCCGCGTCCACCGCGCCCTCCGGCAACACTCTCGAAGCCACCTCCGCCCGCACCGAAATCAGCAGCGACTTCATCCAGAACTTCATGTCGCCCATCGCCGATTACTCCGAATTCGTCAACTACGCGCCGGGCACCTTCAGCCTCAATCCGAACGGCATCGGACTCGGCCAGGGCTCCACTTATTTCCGCGGCTTCTCCGACGGCCAATATACGATGACCTTCGACGGCATTCCCTTCGAAGACACCAATACGCCCACTCATCACTCCTGGGCGAATTTCCCCAGCGGCTGGACCCACTCCGTCGATTTCGACCGCAGCGCGGGCCTCGCCTCCGACATCGGTCCCACCAACTTCGGCGGATCCATTCACCTCCTGTCGCCGCCGCTCTTTCCGGACCCCGACGTTCGCGCCACTGTATCCTACGGCTCCTGGAATACTCGTCTGATGCAGCTCGATGCCGATTCCGGCTTCTTCGGACCCGGCAACCGCAGCAGCTTCCTCATGGACCTCCAACAGTTGCTCTCCGACGGATATCAAACAGACGACTTTCAGAAGCGCGTCGCCGGCTACGGAAAGTATCAATACCGCTTCTCTGACCGCACGTCCGTGACGGCTTACGGCGGACTGGTCGATATCTGGACCAACACTCCGAAAAACAACAACCCCACCAGAGATCAGGTCGCGCAGTTCGGCGATAACTTCCTTCTCAGCGGCGATCCCGGCACGCCCACCGCTCCGAACCCGTATTACTTCGGCTACGACTACTACCACGTTCAAACCGACTTCGAATACCTCGCCTTCACCAGCGACTTGGGCAACGGTTGGAAGTTCGACGACAAAGCCTACACCACGCGTTATTGGAACAAGCAGAACTACACCACGGCCCCCGTCAGCTTGAGCAGCTCCAAGCCCAGCGGCGTCGACAAGCTGAACGGCTATCGTCATGCCGGCGACACCGCCACTCTCAGCAAAGTGACGAAATGGGGCATCTTCCGCACCGGTGCCTGGTACGATTGGGCCTATACCGACCGCTATCAGGTTCCCACCAACATCCTGACCGGCGTCGACACGCCGCTCGGCAACTTCCACGAACACTTCATTACCCAGTCCTTTCAGCCTTTCGCGGAATACGAATGGCACCCGACGCAGAAACTAGTCGTCACCGCCGGCGTCAAGTCCGCCGATTATAAAATGACGCTGAATCAATACCAGGACAACGGCAAGACCGTCGGTTGCCTCGGCGGCGTCGCCTCCACTGACCCGCTGACCAAAGCCCCCATCTGCCTCGGCGGCGGAGCCTTCGTCACCCATACCATCAACTACAACAACTGGCTGCCGAATCTTTCCGCGCGCTATTTCCTGCGCAGCAACTGGTCCGCCTACGCCCAGTTTTCCGAAGGCAGCGTCATCCCGCCCAGCGGCGTCTTCGACGTTCCCGGCGGCAACGTGCTCACTCCGCCTAAGCCGACCCTCGCGAAGACCTACCAACTCGGCTCGGTGCTCAAGTTCCGCCGCTGGACTCTGGACGCCGACGCCTACTACGTTCACTTCCAGAACAACTACGATACTTACACCGATCCCGTCACCGCCGAACCGATCTCCATCGCCAGCGGTCCCCTCAACACCAAGGGAATCGAAGCCGAAAGCAACATCATCATCGGCGGAGGACTCTCCCTCTACCTGAACGGTTCCATGGGCTCGGCGAAATATCAGGTGAGCAATACGTTTCCCAACGGCGGCCTCTGGGAAGCGGCCGCACCGAAAAACATCGAAACCATCGCGGTCCTGTGGCGGCACAAGAACTGGGATGTCGGCTTGATCGATAAGCGCGTCGGCACCCAGTACAACGACAACGGCAGCATCACGGAAACCATCAACGGCATCAAGCTCCCCATTCCCGTCAATCAGGCCGTCACCATCAATCCCTTCTCCCTGGTGAACTTTAACGCCAACTATACGATTAAGAGCGCCTCCTGGCTGCGTGGCAGCAAACTCGGCGTGGCGATCAACAATTTGGCCGATAGCCACAGCCTTGTCGGCATCACGCCGGCCACCGCCGCCACTCTGGCCGTGCCGTTCGCGCCGAATGGGGCCGATCAGCTCAATCTACTCCCGGGCCGCAGCGTCATGGCGACCCTCACCGTAGGCTGGGCCCCGCGCCGCTAGCTCTTCCCGTCACCTCCCCGCAAGCGGCGGCTGCCCTACTTCGGTGGGCCAGCCGCCCTCGAATGCGCTAAACTGGAGAAACCCCGATACGAAGGGGACCAAGAAGTCACGATTCCAGATTCAAATCGGATCGACGCGGCGAAGGGGGGCGATGTCTAGCCCCCCTTCTCGCTTTTTACGGGTCCTCGCCGGACCCGCATGTTAACCTGAAAAAGTTCGGGCGCGTAGCTCAGTTGGTTAGAGCACCTCGTTTACACCGAGGGGGTCCGGGGTTCGAGTCCCTGCGCGCCCACCATCCACCACTCGTGTCCCAGCCCGAGTTATGACGGAACCGACTTGTGACCGAACAAGAAATCTACTCCACCATCGGCGAGGAAGGCCTCGCCCGTATCGTCTCCGGCTTCTACCGCCAGATTCCCGGTGACGACCTGCTGGGTCCGCTCTATCCCGCCCAAGACCTGCCGGGCGCCGAGCAGCGCCTGCGGGACTTCCTGATTTTCCGCTTCGGTGGATCGATGAAGTATGTGGAGGAGCGCGGGCATCCCCGCCTGCGCATGCGCCATGCGCCTTTTGCCATCGGGCAGGCCGCCCGTGACCGTTGGATGCAACTCATGACCCAGGCGCTGAAGGAAGCCATGCTTCCCGAGGAAATCCAGAGCTTCTTTCAGGAGTTCTTCGGGCAAGTGGCCACGTTCCTGATGAACCGGCCGGGAAACTGAGGTCTTGCTACTTGTGGCGGTAAGTGATCCGGCCCTTGGTCAGATCGTAAGGTGAGAGTTCCAGCGTCACCTTATCGCCGTTCATGATCTTGATGCGGTTCCGCCGGAGCCTTCCAGCCATGGTCGCGAGCACGGTCTTGCCGGCATCCAGTTCAATCGCGAACATTCCCGCCTTAAACTTTTCCACTACTTTCCCGAGTACTTCAATAGAATCTTCTTTAGGCAAATTTTCAACCTTTCTTTCTTTACAAGCGCCGCGCACACTTTTCCCTTTTCAGGGATGAATGCCAAGGCGGCCCGGCGCGGACCGCCCCAGCCCTCTTTTATTTTAGATGCTGCCGCTTAGTAACGGTTGCGGCGTCCGCCGCCGCCGCCGTATCCGCCACCGCCGCCTCCCCGGTCCGCCTTCGGACGGGCTTCGTTGATGTTCAACGCCCGGCCGTCGAGTTCCCTGCCGTTCAACTCGGAGATCGCCCTCTCCGCTTCCGCATCGTTCGCCATCTCAACGAACCCGAAGCCTCGAGCTTGACCGGTGTCCCGGTCGGTGATGAGACTCACACGGTCCACCGACCCGTATTGCTCAAACATGGATCGAACCGCATCTTCGGTTGCGCCGAAGCTGAGGTTGCCTACAAAAATGTTTTTCATTTTCTTCTTCTTCCTGAAGGTTGGAGAAACTGGAAATCGGGGCAGGATCGAACGAGGGCTGTTAGACCGGACGATGCGAAGCGAGCCAAAATCAACGGAGCCACCAAACTACATATATATAGTGGCAGGGAATCCCTCCGTGCGCAATGGGGTAGTTGCCCGGGATTTTACTTCGCCAAAACCGCGCTCCAGGGCAGTACAGATGTTGCAAATTTCCGCGCCACAATCGCTCCGATTTCGGCCTGCCCCTTCGGAGAAAGATGCGTCGTATCGGGCGATCCGTCCGCCGCCTTCGCGTTCAACCCGCCGCACCCGGCAGCCCCCAGGGCCTCGCACTGCGCCAGTGTCAGCGCATATAAATCGATCAGCGGAACCTGCTCCTCCATCGCCACGCGCCGCACTTCTTCCGCATAAGGAGCAAGAGTATCCACCTTGACCTTGCCCTCCGCCGTTAAATTCCGCCGCACGATGGACGTCACCAGCACCGGAATCGCCCCCGCCGCCCGAGCCTCCTCCACGTATTGAGACATATTCGCGTGAAAGCTGGTCTGCGGATCCGTCTCCCGATCCGCCCCCTTGCCAGGACCGTCATTGTGCCCGAACTGAATGAAAATGTACTTCGCGCCCGCCGTCAGCGCCGGAGCCCAAGCGCCCTCATCGCGAAAACTCTTCGAACTGCGTCCGTTGCGCGCCAGGTTCACCACTTCGTAGCCCGATCCCATGGCCGAGCGGAATCCCGGACCCCACCCGCCGCCCTCCGCCACCGTGGAATCGCCCACCAGGACAATCTTCGTCACCTGGCCGGAGGCGTTCCACGCCAACGCCGCCGCGAGGAATAGCAGTGCCTTCATTTCGTCTCCACCAGTTCCGCCGTCATCTCCTGAGCCGCCCGCCGTGCCGCCAGAGAGTGCCGCACCACGCCCAGAATCACCATCGCCACCACAGACCCCACGCCCGCCACGAACATGTCCTTCTGCGAATCCCAAATATCGCCCTGCATCCCCACGAACTCGTCGCCACGCTCCGGACTCAGCACCATCGCCGCGCCCGCCTCCATCATTTCGTAGATCGCACTGAACGAGAGGATAGCCTCCACCGGGAGTACATACCGCCACTTGCTGCGCACGCCGATCTTGCGCATCAACAATTCCTGCAATGGATAACTCATCAGCAGTCCGAAGCTGAAGTGGACCACCCGGTCGTACATGTTGCGATCCGTGTGCAGCCACCCCTTCATCCACTCGCCCAGCGGCACGTCGTAATACTTGTAATGCGCGCCCCATTCGTGCAGCGAAAGATACACAAAAATCAGCCCATATGAAAGATCCGACAGCGGCAGCTTCCGGTAGCTCGGTACCAAAGCCGCCAGCAGCATCAACACCGCGGCGTTTTCCAGAAAGAAGTCGAAAACCTTGTCCGGATGGATCGCATTCAGCGTCACCATCACCGCCGTGGCGACACAGATCCCCTGCAGAAACCGATTCTCTCTGAAACTCGGGAACCCAGCAGTGGACGCAGTAGTCAAAGTAGGACAGACCATCGTTTTTCGTGGTCTGTCAGTCCTGACTATACCCCAACGCTGATCACTCAACAAAACCCGTCCGTCCACCCCTGCCGTGCTATATTGGCCGTTTCCATGCTGAAGATCGACCTCTTTAATCACTACTTCCCGAAAGCCTACTTCGACCGCTACATCGACTCCGGCGGCATCCGCGACATCGGCAAACGTGTCCGCAACATCCGCGCCATCCACGACCTGGAGTTCCGCTTCGAAGTAATGGACTCCGTCCGCAAAGAATACGGCGACTACGTCCAGGTCCTCACCCTGCCCGCCCCCGCCATCGAAGCCCTGGGCACCCCCGAACAATCCGCCGAAGCCGCCCGCATCGCCAACGACGGCCTCGCCGACCTCTGCCAAAAACACCCCGACCGCTTCATCGCCTTCTGCGCCTCCGTCCCGATGAACCACCCCGACGCCGCTGTGAAGGAAATCGAGCGAGCCGCCACCCAGCTCGGCGCCCGCGGCATCCAAATCTACACCAACGTCAACGGCAAACCCCTCGATTGCCCCGAGTTCCAGCCCATCTTCGAGGAATGCGCCAAGCGCGACCTCACCATCCTCATGCACCCCACCCGCGGCGCGGACATGCCGGATTACAAGACCGAAGAAAAATCGCTCTACGAAATCTGGTGGACCCTAGGCTGGCCCTACGAAACCTCCGTCGCCATGTCGCGCATCACTTTCTCCGGCCTGCTCGAACGCCTGCCGAATATCAAGATCGTCACCCACCACCTGGGCGGCATGGTCCCCTACTTCGAAGGCCGCGTCGGCTATGGCTGGGATCAACTCGGCACCCGCACCTCCGATGTCGATTACAAGGCGCTCTACAAATCCATGAAGAAGCGCCCCATCGAATTCCTCAAAATGTTCTACGGCGACACCGCCCTCTTCGGCGGACGCGCCGGCACTGTCTGCGGCCTGGAATTCTTCGGAGTCGACCACGTCCTCTTCGCCTCCGATACCCCCTTCGAACCCGAACCCGGCCTCTTCATCCGCGAGACCATCAAGGTCCTGAACAGCCTCGACATCAGCGCCGCCCACAAAGAACAAATCTACGAGACCAACGCCAGGCGTCTTCTCGGCCTTTAAGTAAGAAGGGCCTTCTAGCAACCACTACAGCCCCCTCCGAGCTATAGTGAAGGCATCGTGATCAAAGCCCTTCTCCTATTGCCTTTGCTCGCCACCGCTCTCCTCGCCCAGTCCCGCGAAACCACCTACGCCAACCTCACCGAAGGCCAAACCCTGCGCGGCTTCCGAGCCCTCGCCGTCTACCTCGACGACGCCGGCCGCCCCATGGGCGCGCGCTTCCAGCACATCCGCAGCGGATTCACCCTCGACCTCCTCGCCATCCAATCCGTCCCGCAAGCCTTCATCTGGGTCACCACCTATCCGACCTCCAATATGGGCGAGCCCCACACGCAGGAGCACCTCCTGCTCGGCAAAGGCAACAAGGGCCGCCTCCTCGGCTCCCAGGAGCCCATGTCCCTCGTCACGTCCAGCGCCTTCACCGAACAGTGGATGACGTGCTATCACTTCTACACCACCGCCGGCCCCGACGTTTTCTACGACCACTTCGAGCGCACCATGGACGCGCTGCTCCACCCCGATTACAGCGATGAAGAAGTCCGCCGCGAAGTCCGCAACTTCGGCGTCAGCACCACCAGTGACGGCAAACTTCAGCTCGAAGAAAAAGGCACCGTCTATAACGAGATGACCACGTCGATGGACCAGCCCGCCTACCGCATCTACCGCGCCGCCGCGCAATCCATCTACGGCCCCGAATCGCCTCTCTCTTTCGAATCCGGCGGACTCCCCGAAGCTCTCCGCGTCCTGAAGCCCTCCGACATCCGCAAATTCCATCAGGAGCATTACTTCCTCGGCAACATGGGCGTCGTCGCCTCCCTGCCCGCCGAGATGAAGCTCGAAGCCGCGCTCACCAAGCTCGACACCACACTCAACCGCCTGGAGCCGCGCAAGCCTTCCTACCCGATCATGACCGAGGCCAAGCTCCCCAAGCCCCAGCCCGCCCCGGCCGGCCGAGTCGACTACGTCCGCTACCCTTCCGAGAACGACCAGCAGCCCGGCACCGTCATGATGCTCTGGCCGGCTGACCGTCAGCTCAACAACCGCGAGCTCGATCTCTTCAGCCTCTTCCTCGACAATGTAGCCGGCGATTCCGACACCAATCTCTACAAACTCCTGATCGACAGCAAGACCCGAGCCGCCGACTTCGGAGCCAAGGGCGTCAACGCCAGTGTCGATACCGATCAAGGCCATCCCGTCTACGTCGTCTTCCGCGATGTCCCGCAAGCCAAGGTCAACAATGCGGACCTCTCCGCGCTCCGCACCACAGTAATGGAAGAGTTCGCCCGCATCGCCGCCTATCCCGACGGTTCGCCTCAACTCGCCGACTTCAACACTCGCCTCAGGGGCCGCATCCTCGAACGCCGCCGCGACCTCGCCAAGTTCGTCAACTCGCCCCCTAACTTCGGTTTCCGCGGAATCGGTGCCGAGTGGATCATGCACCTCTACCAGCTCAACAAGGAAGCGGGCTTCAAAAAATCCGTCACGCAGAAAGAAGAGCTGGATGAAATCGAAAAATTGGTCTCCGCGCCCGGCAACCTGTGGCGTGATCGTTTAGCGCAATGGAAAGTCCTCGGCGTCAGCCCGTGGATCGAAGCCGCCAAGCCGGATTCCACTCTGACCAAAGCGGAAGAAAAGGAGCGCACCGCGCGCGCCGCCGCCGAAACGGCGCGTTTAGAGGAACAATACAAGCTCAAAGATGACCAGCAGACCATTAAACGCTACGAAGCCGACTACGACGCCGCAACCAAAGTGATCGAAGCCGCGGGAGCCAAACTCGCTCCGCCAAAATTCGTCGACAAGCCGCCCATGACTCTCGACGATCAACTCGACTTCAAGACCCGCCAGCTCGCTAACAATGTCCCCCTCGTCACGTCCACCTTCGGCAACATGTCCAGCGCCACCACCGGCATCGCCTTGCGACTCGACGGCGTCCCGCAAGAGCAACTCGCGCTGCTCTCCATGCTACCGTCTCTGCTCACCCGCGTCGGCG
This sequence comes from Bryobacteraceae bacterium, assembly GCA_036498815.1. GTDB lineage: Bacteria > Acidobacteriota > Terriglobia > Bryobacterales > Bryobacteraceae > Palsa-187. Next base: position 150,895 of record DASYET010000019.1, read on the forward strand.
TCATCGAGAACGGCAAGCCCGTCTCTTACGAGGAAATGTCGCAGCGCCTGCGCAACGAAATCCTCAGCCTCAACGCCAGCTTCAGCACCAACTCCGTCACAAACCGCTACGAACTCGTCGTCCGCGGCTCCGGCAACAACATCACCGAATCCCGTCGAGCCCTCGAATGGATGAAGCTCGCCCTCTTCCATCCCGATTGGCGTCCCGACAACCTCCCACGCCTTCGCGACCTCGTGGAGCAAACGCTAGGCAGCCTCCGCAACACCATGCAGCGCCCCGAAGAAAACTGGGTGGACGATCCCGCGCGCGCGTGGCGCAGGCAGGACAATCCTCTACTCCTCACCACCGGCTCCTTCCTCACGCGCGAACACAACGTGTTCCGCCTGCAATGGATGCTGAAAGACGGCGGCGAGCCCGCGATCTACGATTTCCTCGTCAAACTCGCGAACATCAGCGGCAAGCGCGACGAGCGTAAAGCCCTGCTGGCGTCCATCATCGGCGGCCAATACGCCGCGATGCAATCGCTCTCGCCGTCATCGAAAACGTTGGCCATCGCCGCCGCCCGCGATCTCGATGCCATGCTCGCCGATCTCCCCGATTCCAGCCTCGCCGCGGATTGGGCCAGTCTCTGCCAGGAAATGCGCCGCGATCTTGAAACCGGTCCCCAGAAAACTCTGGCCGCACTCGACACTCTGCGCCGTTCGTTGCTAGCCACCGGCGGAGCCCGCATGTTCCTTATCGGCTCCCCCGCTTCTCAAGAAGCACTCAACACCGGGATCGAAGAATTTCCCAAGCTTCTCGAAACGCGCAGCGTCACGAAAGTCGCCTACAGCCCCACTCGCCGCATCGAAACCCGCCTCCGGGCCCGCGACACTTCCGCCGCGAAACCCGTCTTCGTCGGACTCCTCAACGCCAACTCGCAAGGCGGAGTCTTCCTCAACTCCGCGCCCGGCGCCAGCTACCGCACCACCGACACCGATACGCTGCTCGATTACGTGGCCTCGAATCTCTACGCCGGCCACGGCGCGCACGGCCTCTTCATGAAGACTTGGGCCGCCGGACTCGCCTATAGCAACGGTATCCGCATCCGCCCGCTCGAAGGCCGCCTCAACTATTACGCGGAGCGCACGCCGCTGCTCCCCCAAACCATGCAGTTCGTGATCGACGAAGTGAAAAAAGCCAAACCCGATCCCGCGTTAGTCGACTACGCCATCGCCGGAGCCTTCGACGGCAGCCGCTCCGCTTCGTCCTATGAAGACCGCGGCGAATCCATGGCCGCCGACCTGGCTGACGGCCTAACGCCGGAAGTCGTAGAGCGCTTCCATCGCAATATTCTGGACCTCAAGAAGCGCCCCGACCTGGCAACGGACCTGTTCCGGAGAATGCCGCAAGTCTACGCGCACGTCCTCCCGGGCATGGGCACGCGAGGCGCAGACGTAGCCGGCGGAGTCTTCTTCGTAATCGGCCCCGAAAAGCAATTGTCCGCCTACGAAGAATACCTCAAGAAAACCGAGAACCCCGCGACTGCTCTGTATCGCCTCTACCCGCGCGATTTCTGGCTAGAGTAACCCGGCCCCGTCAAAACCGAGCCGCGACAGCCATGGAGCGGTACTCTCAAACCTCTTCAACGCCCCATCGCGGCGATCTCAACAAACCTCCCCGCGACCCAACAGACCTCGCCGCGACCACCAACAAACCGAGCCGCGACAGCCATGGAGCGGTGCTCTCAAACTACTGCGCAATACCCTCAAACGTCTTCAACTTCGCCGCGAGGGTCGTCCGCTTCAACCCCAACATCTCCGCCGCCGCGCTCTTATTCCCATTCGTCTTCCGCAACGCCTCTTCTAAAATCTGCCGCTCAATCTCCCCGACAGTCCGCTCGAAATCCAGTCCCCCCACCGGCACCGCCACCGGCCTCGACGCGCCCACCACCGGAGGCAGCGCGAAATCCTCAGGCTGCAGTACCGGCCGCCCCCCGCTCATCGCCACCGCTTTCTCCACGGCGTTTTCCAGTTGCCGGACGTTCCCCGGCCACGGATACTCTTGCAGTGCCTCCAGAGTCTCCGGAGCCAGCTCCGGCTCCAGCATCTCCTCCAACCGGCAAATCTTTTCCACAAAATGCCGCGCCAGAACCGGGATATCGCTCGCCCGTTCGCGCAAGGCCGGAGTCGAAACCGGCACCACATTCAGCCGGTAAAACAGATCCTCGCGAAATTTCCCCTGCCGGATCTTTTCCGCCAGATTCACGTTGGTCGCCGCGATCAACCGCACGTCCACGCGAAGAGTCTCTGAACTTCCAATCCGCTGAAACTCGCGTTCCTGCAAAAACCGCAGCAGCTTGGTCTGCATGTCCAGCGGTAGATCGCCGATCTCATCCAGAAACAGCGTGCTCCGATGCGCCTGCTCAAACCGCCCCACCCGCTGATTCACCGCACCCGTAAACGCGCCCTTCACGTGCCCGAATAGCTCCGCTTCAATCAAATTCTCCGGCAGAGCGTTACAATTCACCGCAATCATGGGCAGTGCCGCCCGCGGACTCGCCAGATGCAGCGCCCGCGCCACCACTTCTTTTCCCGTCCCCGTCTCACCGGTGATCAAAACCGTCGCGCGCCGCTGCGCTACTAAACGAATCACTTGGATCGTTCGCTCCATCGCCGGACTGGAGCCGATCAGTAATTTGCGCCACCGATCTTCAGGCACAATTACCGGGGAGGCAGACATGCTCATCCATCGGCACTGGCGTGGAAAGCTGAATCTCGGATTTGGCCTAGGGGGGCATAGCCCGCTCGCGGACTTGTGACACAATAATAGAACCCCGGTCGATCTCGCCGGATTTTTCTCGCATGGCAACCAGCATGAACCAGCCGAACCCTCTACCCACGTCCCAACCCGACCCTGAAGCGTCCTCCCCCGACACTTCCTTCGCAGACATCCTCACGGAGTTTGAGCAGCACCACCACGCCGGGGGTGAGCGCCTGGAGGGCACCATCGTTTCGGTCACGCCGGACGGAGCATTCGTCGACCTCGGCCGCAAAATGGACGGTGTGTTGCCACTGGATCCTAAGATCGCTCTGAAGCCGGGCATGAAGGTGCTGGTCTCCATCCGGGGACGCGATGACGAGGGCAACTACCTTCTCACCACCATTAAGGTGGAAATCCCCAAGGATTGGACCGCGCTCGAAAAAGCCTTCACCGACAAAGCCATTATTGGCGGCACTGTCACGGAATCCGTCAAAGGCGGACTCCGCGTTGACGTCGGCGTGCCTGCGTTCATGCCCGCCTCGCGCAGCGGCGCGCGGGATCAGGCCGAAATCGAAAAGTTGGTGGGCCAGGCCATCGAGTGCCGCATCACCAAGCTCGATACCGCCAGCGAAGACGTCGTCGTCGATCGCCGCGTGGTCCTCGAAGAACAGGACAAGAAGAACAAGCAGGAAGCCTTCGGACGCCTGCAAGAGGGCTCCATCGTGCGCGGCACAGTTCGTACCCTCACGGATTTCGGCGCGTTCGTAGACATCGGCGGCGTGGACGGATTGCTGCACGTCACCGACATGGCGTACGCCCGCAACGTAAAGCCTTCTGACGTCGTGAAGGCCGGTGAAGAACTCGACGTTAAGATTCTCAAGATCAACCCGGAGACCAAGAAAATCGCGCTCGGCTTGAAGCAACTCTCGCCCGACCCGTGGTCCCTCGCGGTGGAGAAGTATGCGCAAGGCGCGCGCATCCAGGGCAAGGTTTCGCGCGTCGCCGACTTCGGCGCGTTCGTCGAATTGGAGCCGGGCATCGAAGGCTTGATCCACGTCTCCGAAATGTCGTGGTCGAAGAAACAGGTTCGCGCCGTGGATGTCGTGAAGCCCGGCGAACTGGTAGACGTCGTAATCCTGGGCGTGAATCCCGCCGACAAGCGCATCGCGCTAGGACTCAAGCAGGCGCTGGGCGATCCCTGGGATGACGCCGTGAAGAAGTTTGCGGTGGGCGGAGTCGCGGAAGGCCCCGTGACCAGTCTCGCGAAGTTCGGCGCATTCGTCGACCTGGGCGGCGGCATCGAGGGCATGATCCACATCGGCGACATAAGTAGGGAGAAACGTTTAAATCATCCTAATGAAGTTTTGAAGCAAGGCCAGGTGGTGAAAGCGCAGGTCCTCGAAGTGGACCGCGAGCGCCGCCGCTTCAAACTCGGGATGAAGCAGCTCGAACCGACCAGCATCGACGAATACATCGCCGAGCGCAAAGCGGGCGAAACCGTCAGCGGACGCATCGTCGACGTGAAGGGTGACCGCGCCAAGGTCGAACTCGGCGAGGGCGTCATGGCCTTCTGCAAGCTCCCGGAGCAGAAACAGGAAGCCGCCAGCGCCGCCAAAGCCGCCGATTTGTCCTCTCTGACAGCGCTGCTGTCGCAAAAGTGGAAGTCCGGCGGCAGTTCCGCCGCGGCCGCCGAAGCGCCCCACGCCGGACAAATCCGGAGCTTCAAAATCACCAACATCGATGTCGAGAAGAAGAAAATCGACCTCGACATGCTGGCCTAGCGCCCGGGCTTGGCCGCCGCCCGAGTGTTTCACGTGAAACACTTTTTTTGAAGCCCTTATTCCTGAGTCACTTACAAGGGCAAAACCTTTCTCCTTTAAATCCGTCAATATAGGTGTTGCAACGGAGCGCAGTGGCCCTGAACGCGGGCACACAAGTCGATGAAGCGGCGTTAATCCGAGCAGCTCAGGCGGGCGATCAGGACGCCTTCGAGCGGCTGGTGCGCATCTACGACCAAAGTGTGCTCCGGCTGGCCATGAACCTGTTGCGCTCGCCGGAAGATGCGCGCGATGTGTATCAGGAGGCGTTTTTACGGGTGTTCAAGAACCTGCATAACTTCCGCTTCGACTGTAGTTTCCACACCTGGCTGTACCGCATTGTGACGAACTTGTGCCTGGACCAGATGAGGAAGCGAAAAGTCCGGCGCGAGGAGCCTTCGGTGGTCGCCGGGACGGGCGATCAGCCGGTGGACCGGCTCGATTCGGTGGCGGAGGCCCGGGTGGACGGCGATCCGCAGAGGCATTTGTTTAGCGGGCAGTTGCGCAAGCGGGTGAAGGAAGTTTTGGAGCAGCTGACGCCTCGGGAGCGGATGGTGTTTGAGCTGCGGCACTATGAAGGGTTGCGGCTGAAAAAGATCGGCGAAATGCTGGGCACCACGGAAGAGGCGGCGAAAAACTGTCTGTTCCGGGCGACGCAGAAGATGCGGGCCAGCTTGGGAGATTTTGTATGAGTCTAGCTTGCACTGACGTGCGCGATCAGTTCGCGCTGCTGTTGTATGGCGAATTGAGTTTCGACGAGGAAGAACTGGTCGAAACACACCTGGACGGTTGCGCGGAGTGCCGGGTGGCGCTGGAAAAGCAGCGGGCATTCCATGCGGCTTTCGATAGCGCGGCGGCGGAGCCTCCGGCTTCGCTGTTAAGAGAGTGCCGGGCGGAGTTGAGTGCGGCATTGGAAATGGATGCGCGACCGGCGGAAGCGCCTGTGGGGTGGTGGGACCGGTTCGTCTCCCTGCTGACCGGAGCTACGGTGTTGCGGCCCGCAGGGGCGATGGCGCTGCTGGCGCTCGGGTTTTTCGGAGCGCGCATGACGCCGCTGCTGAATACGTCTTTTCTTGGCGAAAGGCTGGGCGGAAATGTAGCGGAAGCGGGGATGGCGCGGGTGCGGGACGTCCAGACGGCTCCGGATGGAAGAGTTCGGATTGTGGTAGATGAAACCCGGCAGCGAACGATTCTGGGCGGGCTGGACGACCAGAAGATCCAGAATTTGCTGCTCGAAGCGGTACGGAATCCGGATGATGGGGTGCGGTCCGACAGCGTGGAGCTGTTGAAGAACGTGCACGCCCAGAACAACGATGTCCGGGACGCGCTGATTTATGAGGTACAGAACGACGAGAATACGGGGGTGCGGTTGAAGGCCCTGGCCGGGTTGAAATCGTTCGCGCACGATCCGGAAGTCCGGACGGCGCTGATTCAGACCTTGCTGAGCGCGCCGAACGCGGGGGTGCGGAGCGAGGCGATTAACGCGCTGGTGCAGAATGCCGGCGAGAATCCAGACCGGCAGGTGATCGGAGCGTTGCAGGAGTTGATGCTGCGGGAAAAGGACGCCGGTTTGCGGCAGCAGAGCCAGAGAGTGCTCGCGTCGTTTAACGCGTCGCCGGATATTTATTGATGTGGGTTTGAGGGAGTTGGAAGAAACATGCGGTTTGTAGGAACGCTCTTATTTGCCTCCTTGGGCCTGTTGGCGCAGGATGTTACCAAGGAAGGCTCGGACTGGGTCAGGAGACAGTCGGCATCCGACGTGGCTCCGCCTCAGGCGACGAAGATTGAAGTGCATGCGCAGGGCGGCATTGTGGTGCGGGAGTCCAACGACAATCGACTTTCGTATACCTTCACGCAGCGCATTCCGGCGGGTTCGCGGACAGAGGCCCAGGCTCAGCAGACCTTGGGTGGCGGATTATTCCGGCGTGTGCTGATGCCGAACGGCGCTGTCATGGTGGTGGCCGATGGGACGTCGAGCAACGTGAGCACGGTGCTGGAAATCCAGGTGCCGAAGAACTTCAACTCCGCGGCGCTGGAGGTGCGGTTCGGCGGCGACATTTCAATTTATGATTTTCGCGGCAACGTGGCGGCGGTTACCGGATCGGGCTCGATTCGCGGAGACCGCATTCATGGATCGGTGAACGCCAAGAGCGGCGGCGGCGAGATCCGCTTTGGAACGGTCGACGGTTCAGTGGAATGCTTCACCGGCGCCGGGTCGATCACGATCGACAGCGCGGGCGGCCGCGTGGATTGCACGACCGGCGGCGGCCAAACCAACGTCAGGCAAGCGGGGGGGGCGGTGGTGTTGCACGCCGAGGGCGGCGATATTTCCGTGCAGCGCGCGGCGGGGTCGGTGGATGCGCGGGCGTCGTCCGGCTTGATCGAAGTGGGGCAGGCGGGCGGGAACGTGATCGCGATTACGCGGGGCGGATCGATTCAAGTGGGGCCGGCGCACGGTGTGCGCGCGGAGTCGGGACAAGGGAAGATCCATGTGTACGGTGTCTCGGGACCACTCAGTTTGTCGGCGGCGATGGGCAACATTCTGGCGGAGCTGATGGCGGGCGCGCAGATTCAGGAATCCTCGTTCCTGTCGCGTGCGGGTGACATTACGGTCTCCATGCCGTCCAACTTAGCGGTGTCGGTGATGGCGACGCAGGATTCGGGCGGCAATCCGAGGATTCAATCCGACTTTTCGGAGTTGCGCGCGAACGCGATCGGGTGGCAGCGTCCGCCCGTGGTGGTGCAAGGCGCCATCAATGGCGGCGGTCCGGTGTTTCACTTGAGTGCGCCGGTGATTTACCTACGCAAAATTAAATAGGAGTGGCTGTATGAGGGTTCAACAATTTTTGATGGCAGGAGTAGTGTCTTTCGGTTTAGCGATTCCAGGCGTGGCGCAGGTCACGCTGGCGCAAGTGAGTCCGGCCCAACCCGCGCCGAGGGCGCTTACCCTACCCGCGGCTTCGGGCAGTTACCTGGGAGTGAATCTGCAAGATATCGGCGCGGACCGGGCGAAGGCTCTGAAGCTGCCCGAGGAAGAGGGCGTGGAGATTACGCGGGTGGAGGCGAACAGTCCGGCGGCGACCGCGGGGCTGCAAGCGGGCGACGCGGTGGTGGAGTACAACGGGCAACGGGTGGAAGGCATCGAACAGTTTTCGCGTCTGGTACGGGAGACTCCGGCGGGGCGCGAGGTGAAGCTGAAGGTGTACCGCAATGGCGCGGCGCAGACGGTTACGGCGAAGGTCGGCTCGCACAGCGTGGGTGTGATCAGCCAGATTTTCCCGCAAGGTCCGGGGAACGGGAGTGCGTGGCCGGATTCGCTGCAGACGTTCATGAGCACGTGGCGCAGTTCCGGGCTGGGCGTAGAAGTGGAGGCACTGAGCGGGCAACTGGCGGACTACTTCGGTGTGAAGGAAGGCGTGCTGGTGAGATCCGTCATCAAAGATTCCGCGGCGGACAAGGCGGGGATCAAGGCGGGGGATGTGATCGTGAAGGCGGGCGACAGCAAGATCGCGACGCCGGCCGACCTGACCAGCCGGATCCGGCCGTCGCTGCGCCGGCAGGCGGTTCCGCTGACACTGATGCGGGATCACAAGGAAATGACGCTGAGTGTGCAGGGAGACGGGACGGCGCGCGCGGAGCAGTAGGGGGGACGCAGGCCGGAGCGCCGCTAGGTTCCGGCGGCGGCGCGTTTGGCGGAGAGCTGATGAACGCGGACGAGGAGCTCCACTTCACGGCGGGGGACTCCCAGGGCGGCGGTGATGTGGGAGATGTCTTCTCCGCGGCGCAGCAGGCGCAGGGCTTGCACGCGCCTCTGGACGTTCAAGCCGGGGCGCAGGGTGAGGGGCGGCAGTGCCGCGGGCGGGGGCGCGGGGCGCTCGGTCTCGCGTATTTCCTGGAGAACCCTCTCGATACTGGCACGGTGCGCCCGGGATTGACGGTGCAGGTCGCGCTTGATACCGACGAAGAGTGCTAAGGTTCCGCCGAGTCCGGCGGCGAGCAAGACAAAGGGGAGCAGGGACGTCAGCATCGTATGTTTCCTTCCTGGGGTTTCCTTGCTGGGTTCCGTTCCCCCTAGTTCAGAGTCCGGAGACGTTCCTGGCGGCTGATGACCTGCTGGATGCGGACGCCGAAGTTGCCTTCGACGACGACCACTTCTCCGCGGGCGATCACGCAGTTATTGACGATGACTTCGACGGGCTCCGCGATGGAGCGATTGAGTTCCACGATGGAGCCGGTGGTGAGCTTGATGACGTCCTTGAGAGCGACCTGGGCGCGGCCGAAGGAGACGCTGACGGGGAGTTCGACGTCCAGCAGCAGGTCAAACGTTTTGGAACTGCTGCTTTGCGAGGCGGCCGCGGCGGCGAGGGCGGCGAGCGGTACGGCGTCCTCCTCGGCCAGAGCGTCCAAGAGTTGTTCGTCGAGGGCAATGGCCAGGGGGACTTCGCCGTTGGGGAAGGACAGGGTCATCCGTACCCAGCGGACGGGGACGCGCGGAGAGGTGGAATCGACCGGCGGGGCGCAGGTGATCTCGCGGCCGCGGCGGGAGGAGAAATCCTGCGCGATGCCGGAGAGCGCCTGGCCTAGCGTTTCGGTGTAGGTAGAGCGAAGAGTAGCGGCGTCGGCGTCGTCGAGGCCGGCGGCGCGGAGGACTTGCTGGGCCGCTTCGGTGCGGACCGCTTCGGTGGCGGAGATCCACAGCGATCCCGGGAGGCCCTGGAAATTTTGACGCCAGACGGGGCCGGCTTCCTCCGGCGCCGCGGAGATCGCCTGCTGCTGGACGGCGGGGCTGACTCCGGCCATGGCGTCATACACGGAGATCAGCCGTTCTTCGAGTTTCTTAAGCAGCCAGCTTTGGGTGGCGTCGCGTTTGGCGTCCATATTTTACACTCCCCGCGGGGTGGGCCAGCGTCTTTCCATATAACTGCGGAGCCGCAGGACCGCTTGGGTTTTGAGCTGCGAAATGCGGGATTCGTGCAGGCGGACGACTTTGGAGATCTCGCGCAGGGTGAGTTCTTCGTAGTAGTAGAGGCTGAGCACGGTTTTCTCAATGTCGGGCATCTTGGTGATGGCTTCGGCGAGCAGCTTTTGCAGTTCGCTGCGTTCGAGGAGACGGGAGGGCCAGGATTCCTCATCGTCGGAGATGTACTGCAAGAGGTCGCGGCCGTTTTCTTCATCCGGGGCGGCGCTTTCGAGGCTGCCGATATTGAGGCCGCGGATCTCGACCAGCCACTCGTGGTATTCGTCCAGGCTGAGGTTGAGCTGGACGGCGATTTCGTCTTCGCCAGGGGTGCGGTGGAGCTTTTGTTCCATCACGGAGATGGCGGCTTCGATCTGCTTGGAGCGTTTGCGCTGCTGGCGCGGGGCCCAATCGAGACCGCGCAAGCTGTCGAGAATCGCGCCGCGGATTTTGTACTCGGCGTAGGTCTTGAGCTTGACGTTGAGCGAAGAGTCAAAGCGGTCGATGGCGGAGATCAGGCCGACGGCGCCGGTGGAGATGAGGTCGTCCAGGCTGACGCTCTCCGGAAGGCGCTCATGAATGCGGCGCGCGATCAGGCGCACTTGCGGGAGGTGTTCGAGGATGAGCCGCTCGCGCTCCTCCGGATCGAGCGAAGCACCTTGCCCAGCGTGCTCCTGATAGGGATTGGCGGTACTCATGGGCTCAGTTTCCCTTTGTGTGGCTTGCTTCATGCGCTAGCCCCTTTCCTGTGGGGTTGGACTTGATCGATTTGAATCGGGGTGACGCCGAGAATCAGTTCCTTGAGCCGCGCCTTTTCGGCCTGCTCCAGATCGTCGGGGATCTGCTGGCCGGTGGCCAGAAACGAGAGCGGCAGAGAGAGGCGGTGCGCTTCACTGATCAAGGCGCCGTACTGCGAGGTTTCGTCGATGCGGGTGAACAGAAGTTTGTGCGGGTGGAAGATGGAATACCGGTCAATGGTGCGGGCGAGGTCGGCCGGACGCATGGAGGCGGAGAGCACCAGGTGCGTATCGACCTCGGCGTGGTTGGAGAGGAACTGGGCCAGGTCCTCGGCGTCTTCCATTTCGGTGCGGGTGAGGCCGGGAGTGTCGATGAAGATCATTTCCTTGGAGCGGTGCTCTTCGAGAAGCTGGGCGAGAGCGCCGGTGGTTTCGACGACGTCGCAGCCGATGCCGAGGATGGCGGCGAGCGAGCGGAGCTGGTCCGCGGCGGCGATGCGGAAGACGTCGGTAGAGAGAATGTGCACGGGCTTGCGGGCAGCGAGGCCGTAGCGCGCGGCGAGCTTTACAAGAGTGGTGGTTTTACCGACGCCGGGAGGGCCGACGAAGGCGGCGATGGCTCGCGCGGCGCCGGGGCGGCCGAGGCTGGGGGCTACATCGAAGAGATCCTCGAAGGGAGTGCCGCCGGCGATGGCTTGGGTGAGCGAGGGGGCGAGATCCTGGGCTTCGAGGTGGGCGCGGAGCTGCGATTCGAGGTCGCTGGGTTGGGGAGAGAAGGAGGGCGCGGGGCGCGGCGGGGGCTCCATCGCCGGGACGGCATTTCCGGCGGCGAGGGCTTCCATGAGTTGCGCGAAGCTTCGCTTGAGCTCGGCTACGTCGTCGGCGAGGCGGGTGTCGGGGGTGGCGCGGGTTTCGGGAGCGGCGATGCGGGCGGCTTCGAGTGCCGGGCGCTCGACCGGAGCTCGCTCGGATTTGGGCGGGAGGCCGAAGACGACTTCGTAGGCGCCGAGGTAGCGGGTTTCGGGAGTGGCGGGGCGCGCGTTGACGAGCAGGGCCTCGTCGCCGAGTTCCTGGCGGGCGAGCTCCATGGCGGCTTCGACGGTTCCCGAGAAGTAGCTCTTGAGTTTCACTGGATTACGCTCACTGGATCAGGCTCACTGGATCACCCCTACGGAGACGACTCGCACGCCGGCGGGGATTTCGTTATGGGAGATTACGGAGAGCTGCGGGAGCTGTCCTTCGACGATTTGACGAAAGAAATAGCGCGCGGCGGAACTGGTGACGACGGCCATGGGAGCATCGGTGGAGCCGACGGCGCGCGCGATGCGGTCCAGGATGTCGCGGAGTTTTTGCGGGGCGAGCGTGAGGCTGCTGGTCTGCTCGGCGTACTGGATGGAGCTTTCGATGGCCTGCTCGATATGGGGGTCGACGAAGTACGCGGGGAGCTCGCCGGCGGAGTTGAGGTACGGTTTGACGACCAGGCGGCGGATGGCTTGGCGGACGTATTCGGTGAGCAGGATCGGATTCTTGGTCATGGATCCGGCTTCGCCGAGGGCTTCCAGAATGGTGACGGAGTCTCGAATCGAAACTCGCTCTCGGAGTAAGTTCTGGAAAACCTTCTGCACGGAGGCTAAGGGGAGCAACTTCGGAACCAAATCCTCGATCACTTTGGGGTTATCTTCGGCGACGCGATCCAGAATTACCGGTGATTATGTAGTTGACAAAGCATTAGACATAGAAAGGAGAATGGAATGGACAGGCCGGAAACAGTTTTAACTATCGACCCTGAGGTACACGCGGTAGTAGAGTTCATGCAGCGCAATCTGCAATGCAGCCATATGGTTGCGGTGGCTGAGGCCGTGGCGAAGCTAGCGCCGATTCTATGGGGACGCTATGCGGCGGAGCAGGTTACCCCATTGCAGCTTGTATTGCCTAAGCCGGATCAGCCGCGTCAGTCACGATCAGACGCCAGCGAATAGTTCCCTGCGATGCCGTGTGCTGGTGGTGATCCTGTGGAGGAAGAGATTTGTTGATGGTGTGTACGACTTCGCGCCCGCATCCTTCGCACTTGTAGACTCCAGACCATGCCGTAACCTCTCCCGGCTTGTACAGCTTGTCGAACTCAGCATGCTCTGCGGCGAGAGTCAGGAATTCCGAATACCGATAGAGGGCCATGGTCCCGGAATGATATCAAAAATGCGTGACAAACAAAACGGACTCGGGTTAGAATCCTGCCATGCAGGAGAAGCCGCGAAGGTGGGCGCTACGCCCGTACACGGACAAGGAATTGAGGGTGGTGGAACTGCGCACTCACGGCGTCCAGCCGAAGGAGATTGCCCGCATGCTGGGGATCTCGCGTACCACGGTGTTCCATCGGCTATCGAGCGTCTACAGGAAGGCGGGCTTCAGCGACGTGGCGCTATTGACGCGCTGGGCAATTGCTAATGCGATGGACGAGCCAGCGCCAGCGGACACGCCAGAGACGGCGGCGGTGCCGGAGCCGAAGAAGCGGAAGGCGCGGATTCGGCTGGGGCGGCTAGGGCGGCTAGGGCGCTACAGGCCGTAGGCCGGAGAGACCTGCGTAGATGCACGCTGGGGAATGTCAACGCGCTCTATTTGCTGATCCTCCATGAGTGGCCTAGCTACCTTCTCGACGAACCATTCGACGGCGACTCCGGGGAAACTTTTAAGCACAGCGTTTACCACCTCTTCGAAACGAACCGAATGGGCGAGTTCCCATCCGTTGTCCGCAAGGAAGTGGCGGGCACCCTTGATTGTGAATCCCACATAGGGCTTCTGCCCGGTCTGTGGGTAGTGGTCCACCAATACCGTCAGCCTTTCGCTCACCCGATCTTCACGAACACTACAATCTCGGACTATTACGCGGATACAATCGAGACTATCGTCGAAGAAGGCGCAAGGGCGAAAGCCGCGAGAAGGGGCGGAACATTCTTGCAGTAGTTGCCGAATCTCTTCACTTGTCGTCATTTATGCTCTACTCCAGACACTCTTGTCGAACCTGCTTTTGCATTCCATGGGAGCATTGGGAACAGACGGGTCTTCAAAAATCCATGCCCAGTTTTCAATCGTTCCCGAAACACCCAAAACATCCTGCTCTCTAACCAGAACCGTGAACACTTGTCCCGGAGGGGCCGCGTGTTCCATCAACTCGCCGTTGTCTCTGCCTCCAACCCAAACCGCATTGTTCCTCGGTTTCCAGCTGTATACAAATACCTTCTGGTCACCCAGGGCGTCACTGTCATGCATTAGTGGCCGCTTGAGTCCCTGGAAAACGTGCTTGGTGTCTCCCAGGCCGTGGCGTACAATGCAGAGTAGTTGTGCTATCTTACTAAACCACTCGCGACCAGTATATAGGCTGATCGTCTCAATTCTAACACCCAACTTTACGACTCTGCTTGAATCACGCGGAGATGGAGCCTCCACGGTGTATTTTATGCTCGTCGGAGCTTGGCCAAGGTTCATGCGGGAAGACTCGTTATAAGGTGTGCCCATGCAATAGTAATAGTTACTGAGACATATATCAACAGAAATGTTTTATTGCGCCGATTCTTGCAGAAACTCGGAGACGCGGAGTACTGCATCAACTTCCCAGCCCCGCAGGGGGTAATTGCACGCCGCCATCACGAAGCGTATGCTCTGTGTGGGAGTGCGACACGATCCATCGGAGGGCGGGTCGCACTCTTGGACTCGCTGGCCCTGCCGTTGCGTCGTGGGCCGGTAGCCGCGTCTGTCAACGCGCGGCTATACCACGCCAAGCCACCCTGAAACATTATAAGCCACAAATGATTGGAAACTAAGGTTGTCTAGGCCCCGTACAATGCTGTAGGCTACAAGTTGACCTGGGAGTTCTGCCTCTCGGTTGAAACGAGGAAACGGCAAGCGGCACCTATGATAGTGTAGAGTAGAAAAGCAAAATCCACACCCTGTGAAAGACTGGGGAGCGTCCGCTACTGTTTGTCGGAGGAAGAATGGCTAGCGAGATGGAGCAGCAATACAAGCGGAGGGTGGCGGAGTCGAACCGCTATCCGTGGCAGGATCTGCCGATTATAAGTCGGCTCCAGGCGACCGGCCTGTCACCCTCCCAAACTGCCACCGGACACCATCCGACAGCCCCAAAGGATAGCATGAGCCGAATTCTAAGGTCAATTCGCGTATTGAATTAGGTGCGCGTCCGCATCGCCGGTCAAGTGTTGGATGTCGAAAGAGGATTACGGGCCTGTGGCCAATAAGGTAAAAGTTCTGTACGAAGGAGACACCGTTGAGGCGGACGAATTGCAGTTTTCGCCCGTCGTGGTGACTAGAGGCGAGTATATGATTGAGGGCGGTGGGGTAATTGAGATCCGCCATGAAGTGAAGTCGATCTATCGACTTTGCGAAAAGGCGAAGGCGGATGGTAGCCCGATCTACTTGATCACCGGCGGAGCGGCGGTCCAGGTCCGTTTGCCTGAGATGCCACCGGCAAATCCTGTTCTCCAGGCGGAGCAGCAGATAAAGTCATGATCATCGAAACGGCGGCAATGGTTGGCATCGCGATTGCTCAATCCAATCGTAGGCCGAACATGTGCGCCTTCGAATACATCACTAGCACGGCTAGGAATGGCTTTCAGATTTCCAGTGGGTGTAGTTTAGAGGTGCAGGTAATGAGCGAGATGGAAGAGATCCATGGAGTTAGCCGCGCGACGGTGCAAAGCACGGAAGGCGGTCTAGATATAGACGTTGTTTTGGACGAGTTTGAATTCGATAGTTACGACCGCGTGATCCAGAAAGAACTGGCGCTGTCGGAGCAACACCCCTCACTCAACATCCGGGTTCGTATCGATCACCTCAGCGCCCGTGAGCGATCCAAACTCACAAATGCCGCCGCGTGAAGATCTGCATCGCGCCAAATCCAAAAGCAACGAAGATTTCGCCGATTCTCTAAACCACGAGCAATCACATCAAGAGGGCTGGGCAGTTGTGGCGACGTTTTATTCCGCCCTGCATTACGTACAGATGTACTTCGCACGCTTCAGCATGGAGATCAAGGGTCACGATGCGCGCTTTGAAGAAATTAAGAAAGACAAGCGCCTGATAAATGCCCTTAGTAGCTACAGGTTCCTTTACGACCTGAGTATGCGAGCGCGCTATGAGTGTGTCTTGATCGATAGTGGAACTTATCGCAAAGATGCTAGGCCACGGCTCGACCAGATTAAGAAGCAGGTTGATCACGCCTTGGCGGATGCTGAAAAGGCTAGAATAGGCTAAGGATGAAGGTACCCAAGCATCAATTTGACGCGATCCTAGGCAAGCTGCTCGGCACACCGCCGAAGCCGGTTACTCCGAAGCGGAAGGCTCCGAAGGCTCGGAAGACGAAGTAAGCGCCTTGTAGCGGAGCGGCGAGGTTATCGCCAGCTTCAGCACGATCAGTGCGAATATCTGGCCGAACTCGCGATTGTTGAATTTGAACGCGCACTCGTTCAGGTAGCGATGCAGGTGCTTCACCGATACCCAATGGTGCGAGCCGTTCACCTGCCGTTTGAACAGGCTCCAGAACCCCTCAATTGATTGCGTGTGGACGTTGCCGCGCACCCATTCGTCCTTCGAGTGAACCACTATCGCGTGCTCCCAGCCTTCCTTCGAGAGCTTCATGTACGCGCCGTGCTCATCCGTCATAATCTTGGCGTCTACGGCCACGTTGTCCCGCACCACGCGCGTCATGACCTTGGCTATTTCCTTTTCGACCGGGAACGCCCGTACTTGGGACGGCTCGCCGTTCGCGCCGCGCTGCATGATACCGGCTACCGCCTGCTTGTCATAGGCCGCACGCTTCCGGCGCGGATCGAAGCGCCCGCCGTGATAGGTGGCGTCGACCTCGACCGTGCCGCCGAATAGCCCTTGCTCGCTCTGCATGGCCTCACGGATGCGATGATCCAGGTGCCACGCCGTACGGTAGTTCACTCCCAAATCCCGTTGCATCTGGAGCGCGGAAACGCTCTTCTTGGCGTTCAGGATGATGGCGATTGCCTTGAACCATGTCGTTAGCGGCAAATGGGTATCGGCGAACAGCGTACCCGTGGTGGCGGAGAATTGGTGGCGGCAACGGATCTTCTTGCCGTCAATGATCTGCGGGTCGGCGTTGCACTGGAAAAGAATGCGGGAAGGTACGCGGCGCACCGTAACTTCACCCTTGCGGTTGGTTATCTCCCGCTCCGTCTCATTGGTGACGATCTGCGATACCTTGGGCGAGCCACACTTTAGGCAGGTAATGCCTTGCGGCCAGCGCATTGCAGCTACGTAGTCTACGCACTGCTTTTCAGTGCCGAACTGATCCTCTACTTCTATCAGGCTTAGACCGTGCCGCTTCATGAATTCAGTCTATCGTAAGCCTAATGCTTTGTCAACTACATAATCACCGAATTACCTTGGTCTCCTGCCGGGAGAGGAGTTCGGAGGCATGGCGGCGGATCACTTCGGCGAGATGGGTGCCAAGGACGCTGACGGAATCGACCACGGTGTAACCTTGGGCGCGGGCGTGATCGGCGGTTTCGGGAGTGATCCAGACGGCGGGGATGCCGAAGGCGGGCTCGCGCGCGGGGATTCCTTCGAGAGCGGGGGCTCCGCCGCCGGGGGTGGAACCCGCTTGTTTCAAACCTTGTAGAGAAGCTGCGGGATGGATGGCGAGCTCGCGGTTCTGCATCAGCTCGAAACGGGCGATCTCGGCGCCTTTGAGGAGCACCAGGTATTCGGAGGCTTTGAGCTGGAGATTGTCGGTGACGCGGACGGGCGGGACCATGTAGCCCAGGTCGCCGGCCATCTGGCGGCGAATCGCGGCGATGCGGCGCAAGAGCGGAGAATTTTGGCCGCCTTCGACCATTCGGACGAGCCCGAGGCCGACTTCGATGGCGAGAGGCTCCACTTTGAGCAGGGCTTCGAGGTTCTCCTTCGCGGGAGCGGCGGCGGCTGGTTTTGGCGCATTTTCGGCGGCGTCAAGATTTTGGCGCAGACGCCAGCCGGAATAGCCCACGCCGGAGCCGAGGAGGAGGAAGGGAATCGTGGGCAGGCCAGGGAAAGCGGCCATGGCGACGAGGACTCCACCGGCGAGCATCAGAGGCTGAGGGTTGCTGAATACTTGTTTGCGGACGTCGGAGCCGAGCTTCTGGTCCGAACTGGTACGGGTGACGATGAGGGCTCCGGAGACGGAGACCATCAGGGCGGGAATGACGGTGACCAGGCCGTCGCCGATGGTCAGGACGGTATAGGTGGCGAGGGCGCGCTTGAGCTCCATGCCGTTTTGCAGCACGCCGATGAGGAAGCCGGCCACGATGTTGATGGTGGTGATCAAGATACTGGCCACGGCGTCGCGCTGGGTGAAACGGCTGGCGCCGTCCATGGCTCCGTAGAACTCCGCTTCGGCGGCCAGCTTTTTACGACGGTCACGCGCTTCTCCTTCGTCGATCAGGCCTGCATTCAGATCCGAGTCGATCGACATCTGCTTGCCGGGCAGAGCATCCAAAGTGAAACGAGCGGTCACTTCAGAAATGCGGACGGCTCCATGGTTGATGACCACGTACTGGATCGCGATCAAAACCAGGAAAATTACGACGCCGATAATATAGTTGCCGCCGACGACAAAATCTCCGAAAGCTTCGATGACTTGTCCGGCGGCGCGCGTCCCGGTATTTCCGTGGATTAGGATCAAGCGGGTAGAGGAGATATTCAGCGCCAGGCGAAACAGGGTCAGGAGGAGCAGCGAGGTGGGGAAGATGCTGAACTCCACTGCGCGGGTGATATACATCGAGACCATCAGGACGATGACGGAGATGGCTATGTTGGCGGCGATGAGCAGATCCAGCAGGAAGGACGGCATCGGCATGATCATCGCGAGCACGATGGCCAAAACGGCAAGAGGCACGGTCAATTCGGAAAGGTTCCCGAAACGGTCCTTGGCGGGGGCAGCAGGGGTAGCGACCGGCCGAGGCTTCTGAGCGCCGCCCCGCGCGGCACCAGCGGCAGTTCCGCCTCCTGGGGTGTTTCCGGCGAGCGGTGCAATCTGGGACGTAGCGGCCATGTTGAGCCGCATTAGTGCAGGTACATCGCCAGGAAAGCGATTTGTATGAACAGGATTTTTCCGGCAGGACTACCGGTAAGGAGGGGCTAAAGAGAAACGGCGGCCCGCCTCGGAGGGTGGCGAGCCGCCGGGGACCAACCTGGTTCCCCCGCGAGCGCGTGGGGGACTGCGTCCAGGTGATCCAAGCTCAATTCAATTCAAACTCAATGCACTTCAACTCAGATCAGGATCGCGGGCATGACCTTCAACCGTTACATCACCTTCAAGTCGTTGGTTACCGAGAATACACCCGGGACACCGTTAGCGCGGATGTAGACGACGTTCTTGTCCATCTCGTTGTCCACGCTGCCCAGCAAAGTCACATTTCCGTTCTTCACGATGATCCGGATGGGCGGCAGCACTCCCAGGCTGTAACGCTCCAGGGGGCCGTAACCGTAGATCGCGAAGTAGGTGCGCCAGCGAATCTGGTTATCAAAATCCGATAGAGGCAGCACTTCGATTTCGTTCTTCACGACGCTGACCCCTTCCAGATGTTTCACAACCCGCTCGGCATCGTCCTTCACTACGGGTTGAGTCACCTGTCCAAATAATATGACTGTGCCGTGATCGACGCGGAACGAGAGATCGTCGAATACGTTGTAATACGGCAGAGTCAAAAGCTCATGCTGGACACGCGCTTCCAGGGGTTTCGGAACGGTTCCGGAGGATCCCGCGGTAGGAGCTCCGAACATGAAGGCGGAGCCTAACGCCAGAAGTAGTCCCACTTTTTTCATCATTTTGGTTTTCTCTCTTCACTGGATTGGACGAGGTCACCCCCCGGTCGGTTGCAGCGCGAAGTGCAAATAAACCAGGAACTTTGGAGGGTTGGCCTGCGTATTGCTTAGGAAGGCTCTCACGCGCCGGGTAAGTGGCCGTTCATCAGGCGATAGATATACGCCAGAATCTCCGCAACGGCGCGATAGAGATGCCCTGGGATCTCCTGGCCCACATCGACTGAGGCGTAAAGGGCGCGCGCGAGCGGCGGATTCTCCACGATGGGAATCTGGTGTTCCAGGGCGCGTTTGCGGATGCGCAGCGCGAGGTAGTTCTTGCCTTTGGCGACCACCTTCGGGGCGGCGTTCGATTCGAGCGAATAACGGATGGCGACGGCGTAATGGGTGGGGTTGACGATGACGGCGGTGGCGGTGGCGATCTCCTTCATCATGTTTCGCCGCGCGAGGTCGCGCTGGATGCGGCGGATGCGCTGCTTCATCTGCGGACTGCTTTCCTGCTCCTTGAACTCCTCGCGGATTTCCTGCTTGCTCATCTTGAGCCGGTTGTTATAGCGGCGGCGCTGCCACAGCAGGTCGACCACACCGACGAAGAGAAACAGGCTGGCGGCGCGCCATAGCAATGCTCCGAGGGCCGATCCGACGCGGGCCATGGCGGTGCGGGGCGTGAGCCAGGGGAGTTCCATGAAGGAGTTCAAGTTCTCGGCGATTTCGTAGTAGACGATCGCGGTGACCAGGATCAGCAGCAGGATGGCCTGCGCGGTCATGAAGAGATTCTGAGAAGGCAAGGAGGAGAGGCGCTGCGCGGGATTCAGCCGCTTGAAGTCAGGAGCGAGTTTGCTGAAGGAGAAGCCGCCTTTGGTGACGCCCAGCTGCACCGCGACGACGAGGAGCATCAGCGCGACGCCGCCGAGCAGCAGAGGGACGACTTCAGGCAGGATGGTTTGCCAGGCGAGGGTTCCGATACTGGCGGCGGAGACGTCGATGGTAAAGGCGCGCTGAAGCAGCATGCGCATGAGGCGCGCGGCCCGGGAGATGGCGGAGGAGGCGTACAACGCCATCAGCGTGACGAAGCCCAGAAACTGAATGGAAGAGACGAACTCCTTACTGGAGGGATAATTCCCTTCGCGGCGAGCCCGGTCGACGCGCCGCTGTGTGGCTTTTTCTGTGCGGTCGCCGGAGCCGGCCACTTAGAGCTTCCTCGCCATTAGAGGCTCCGCCAGAGGACGGCCATGGTTCGCTCGGCCGCACCGCTGAACATCTTCGGCACGATGGGCGCGAGTACGGCGAGGAGCGCGAGAGCGGCCGCCATCTTCACGGGGAAGGCGAGCGACAGGAGCTGCAACTGCTGTTGCACGCGTCCTACGAGAGCGAGCGCGAAGTCGATCAGGACTAGCAGCGCGATCACCGGAAATGCAATCCGCAGGCCGGTGGAGAGCATGGTGCCGCCCAGCTGCAGGATTCCGTCGAGGCTTGCGGCGGTGGGGGCCCAGGAGCCGGCGGGGTACTTCCGGAAGCTGGCGGCGAGAACGCGGATCAACTGGTGGTGCAGATCGAGTTGGAAGAACAAGATTCCGGTGAAGAGGGAAGAGACCACCTGGAGGACGCTGCTATCGGCCTGGCTGTTGGGGTCGAAGGTGGAGGCGAAGCCGTAGCCTGCCTGGAAGCCGGCGAGTTGCGCGCCCATCTGAAACGCTTCGGTGAGAAACGCGACGGCGAGTCCTATGGCGAGTCCGAAGCCAGCTTCGGAGAAGGCCCACATGGTGAGCTGGCCGATGGGAGCCGCGGTGTTGGGCAGAACCGGCCAGACGGGATAGAGCGCGACGGTGATGGCCAGGGCGAGCGCGACGCGCACGGCATCGAGAGTGTTGCGGAAGCCGGGTACCGGGAGGAAGACGACGAATCCACTGACGCGCGCCAGCACCAGCAGGAACGCGTAGAGCGAGCCCAGAGAGAGTTGTAAGGTCACGTCAGTGCGCGAAGCGTCCCAGATTGCCGAGCAGGTTCGTGGTGTAGGTCATGAGCGTCGAGAGCATCCACGGCATGGCGAGCAGCAGCGTGGCGAGGAAGACGGTGAGCCGCGGGACGGTGCTGAAGCTGGAGTCTTGAATCGAGGTGACGATTTGGGCGAGGCTCATGACGATTCCGATGACGAATCCCGCGGCGAGCAAGGGCAAGCTCAGCCAGAAGGTGGTCATGAAGGTGGAGCGCATCAGCTCGACGACTTGAGAGGTGTTCATATCAGGAGAAGCTCCGTACGAGAGATCCGACGACGAGATTCCAGCCGTCGACGAGGACGAAGAGAAGGATTTTGAAGGGGGCGGACACCATGACGGGAGGGAGTTGGACCATGCCGACCGAGAGAGTCATGGAGGCGACGACGAGGTCGATGATCAGAAAGGGCAGGAAGAGTACGGCGCCGATCTGGAAGGAGACTTTGAGCTCGCTCAAAACGTAGGCGGGGACCAGGGCGCCGAGAGGGACGTCGGAAGGCTTGGCGGGAGCGGGGGCGTGCGAGAGCTCCATGAAGAGGGCGATATCTTTCTCGCGGGCGAATCTGAGAAGGAAGCCGCGGATGGGCTGCTGGGCGCGGTCCCAGGCTTCATCGCTCGAGATCTTGCCGGCTTCCATCGGCTGCCAGGCTTGGGCGTAGACCTGGTCGGTTACGGGCTGCATGACGAGGAGCGACAGAAAAAGTGCGAGTCCGACGAGGACTTGATTGGACGGCGCGGTCTGCGTGCCGAGAGCTTGCCGCAGGAAGTGCAGGACGACGGCGATGCGCAGGAACGGCGTGCAGGACATGATGATCGCCGGGAGCAGCGTCAGGACGGTAAGCAGCAGGACGATCTGCATCGGAACGCCGAGGGTTTCTCCAGATTTATTTTGGACGAGAGTGACGCCGAAGATGGAGGTGTCGGGGGTGGCTCCGAGGGCGGCCGCGGCGGTGAAGATCGAGGCGAGCAGGAGCTTTTTCATGCGCCCGCTCCAGTGGCGGTATTGCTTTCGCTGGCGTCGCCCAAGAGGGTGCAGCCTTGTGGATGCGTCGCGACGACGATCTGGCGGCCCTGGACGCGGACCAGGTGCAGGGCATGCTGGGGGGTGAGAGACAAGCGCTCCACCGATTCCATCGCGCGGACTTTCCCGCTTCCCCACGCGGCGTTCCTTCGCCACGGAGGTAAGAGAGCGGCGGGACTGCCCCCGCGCCGCAGCTTCCACAACGTGAAGCCCAAGAGACCAAATACCAGCAGGATTGCGAATACCTGCCGGGTGATACTACCGACGTCCATGTCGCTAGTCCTCCTCGTTGAAATCCGTTATTCGGACCCCCACGGTTTCTTCGATAATCACGATTTCACCGGACCCCAGCAGGGCGCCGCCCACCAGGATGTCGATGTTGTCGCCGGCGGAGCGCATCATCTTGATCACGCTCCCTTTTTGCAGCCCGAGAATCTGGCCCACGGTCATGGCTTTCCGCGCGAGTTCCACGTCGATGTTGACGGGGATGTCGGCGAGGTGTCCGATGCTTTCGATGGGCGTCATAAGACCTGTTGCGTTGCTGCGGCGGCGTTTACTGCGGCTTTAGGGCGATGGTGTCCTGGCTGAGCTGATCGACGGTGGTGACGACGCGGGCGTTGGCTTCATAGCCGCGCTGGAACACGATGAGATTGGTAAATTCTTTCGCGATGTCGACGGTGGAGGCTTCGATGGAGCCGCCGAGGACGGTGCCGCGTCCGCCGGTACCGGGCAGGCCGATGGCGGGGGTGGCGGTGTTGGCGCTCAACTGATAATTGCTGTTCCCGACGGAGATCAGGGAGGACGGATTGCGGATGGTGGCCATGGCCATCTGTCCGACCACAACTTGCGTGCCGTTGGAGTACTGGGCGAGGATCTTGCCACCGTCGGCGAGTCCGACGCTGACCAGGTTGGCCGCGGGGGAACCGTCTTGCTGGAGCGCGGAGGTCGCGGAGGGTTGCGAGAACTGGGTGAGCCGCGGCGTGGTGCCGTTGAACATATTCCAGGTGATGTTCATGTCGGACGCGCCGTCGGCGAGTCCGGTCGCCGCGAGCACCGGGGGAGTGTCGGTCGTGGCGGGGCTGGTCATGTGGCCGGAGCTGTCGAAGGTCAAGGTCCCGGTGACGGGCGTTCCCGGAGGCGAGGCGAGATCGGCGTCGGGGAAGCTCATCGAGTACTGCCACTGGTTGGCGGTGGTCGTCTTGGTGAAGCTCATGGTGACGATGTGGGAGACGCCGAGGGAGTCGTAGATCTGCATCGACGTGGAGAAGCTCGACGGCGGCGGACCGGCCGTGGCGGAGGCGTCCAGATTCAGATCCACCGAGGCGCTGGTGGTGGCCTGCGGGGTCTGCAGCGAACCGACGGGAACGGTGATGTTGCCAACCGGCGCGTTGGTGTTCAGGACGCCGTTGGATTGCACCCAGCCTTGAACCTTTTCGCCGGTGGCTGTTTCGAGATTGCCGTTCGAATCCACTTGGAAGTTGCCGCCGCGGGTGTACTGGGTGGCGCCTTGGGCGTTGGTGACGACGAAGAAGCCTTCGCCTTGAATCGCGGCGTCGAGAGGGCTGCCGGTGGATTGAATCGCGCCTTGCGAGAACTGCCGCAGGGTGATGGGTGTGCCGACGCCGAAGCCGACCTGAGTCTCGCCGAGGCCGGCGCCGAGGGACTGCGTGACGAGGTCGTGAAACGAAACGTCGCTGGCCTTGAATCCCGCGGTATTGAGATTCGCCAGATTATTGCCGACGACGTCGATCGCCGTGGTATCCGCGCTGAGGGCCGAAAGAGCCGTGGAAAATGAAGTAAACATGATTGCTCCTGACTATGAATTCGTGGTGCCCGTAGTGTTGTTGGTGTCGTTTGTAGAAGTGGTGCTGGAGGCCGGGGGGACGGCCGTGACCGCGGCTTTGATCGCGTCGAGATCGTCGCGCATCTGGGTGGATTGCTCCACGCCGCTGAAGGTGGCCAGCTGGGTGACGAACGCCGTGCCGTCGGCCGGGTTCAGAGGGTCCTGATTCTTCAATTGCGCCACCAGGAGCGTCAAGAACGTATCGGTGCTGGTGAGAGCGTCGGCGACGTCCTTCGGCTTGCTGGTCTGGGCGGAGGCCTGGGCCGAGGCGGCTCCGGCGGTTCCGGTGATCGGATTGGTGGTCATTGTGCGTTCTCCAAGGTGTCGATGGTGTCGATCCAGTTGAGATGGCGGCGGCCGTGTGGATGCTGTTGGCCGCCGGAGTGATTTCGTTGATCCTGCGAGGAGCCCTGCTGCTGAGATCCACCGCGGCTGTTCTGGCCGGGGTTCTCGCCGCCGTTCTGATTCCCGCTCTGCGCGTGATTGCGGGCGTCCATGAAGGATGCTCCGCTGCTTTGCTCGGCCACCGCGGTGAGAGTGTTTCCCGTGAAGGACGCCGCGTCGCGAGGGGTGATCGCTTCCGCCTTATACCCGGCGCGGTCGAGTGAATTTACGAGTGTTCCTAAATCCTGGCGCAGGGAGCTTTGGAGTCCGGTGTCCGGAGTGCGGACCGAGACGAGCACGTGACCGGCACGTTCGGTGACGTGCAGATCGACCGCCGGGGCATCCGGGCTGGTCACGCGCACGGCGATTTGTTGGGCGGGGGAGGTCCTGGGCGCGGCGGTTGTGGGGGCGGTTCCGTCCACCGCGCGCAATGCTTGCTCCGCGGTACGGAAGGGCTCTGCTTGCGGGGCGTCCACGAGATGCTCGGCTACCGGAGCGGGCTGCGGATTCGGCAAGGGGCGGGAGAAGTCTCCGCCGTGATCGTTCGACGTAGCGGCGGTTGCCTCTACGGGAGTGGAGTCCGAATCCTGGTTCGATTTCTGTTGGGGTTTCGCGTCCGCGATCGCCGGGCGAGGCAGGTTGGTGCGCGGGGCGTCGTTGGACGGATCTTCTTTGGGCTGGGGCGGCTGCGGTACCGGAGCCGCGTCCGTGTAGGGGCTCACGGCGCCGCTGACCAGAGGTGCCTCGGCGGCCGCCGGAGCGGCCGGTGCCGGGTCGGCTACCGGCGCAGCCACAGGCAGCGGGGCGGGAACTTTCGGAAGGGCAGGAGCAGCAGCTACAACCGGAGCGGGAGCTTCTCGCGTCTGCAACGGCGTCAGCTTCAGGGAGAAGGCCAGGTCGGCTTTCGCGACGGTCGGCTTCAGCTCGGAGGAAACCAGCGATGCAGAGCCGGCGCGGAATTTCGAGGAGCCGCTATTCTGACCGCCGGGCGTATTGTTCCGGGCCAGGGCCGGGCTGTCCGGCGCGGAAGCGTCCGGGCTGGGGGAAGAGATGAGTGTCGCTGGGACGGGGAGGGGAGCCGCCGGAAGGGGCACCGCCGAGGGCACCACAGGAATGGCCAGCATTTGTACTGGAGCGGGTCCCGTCTGATCCGCGGCGGGCTGCGGGTCGTCCTTCGGGTCGCGAGCTTTTGTACTGCCGGTCTGCGGTGCGGGAGAAGACTGATCACTAAAGAGATTGGCCGCGGTGACGGGACTGCCCAGCATGGAGCGGATCATGGCATCCGCGATTTCCGATGAGGTGCGCACGGGCAGGGAGTCCTGTGTGTTGTCCAGCCCACTGCTTCTAGAGGAAGATGCCGTCGTGGGGTCTTCTTGAGGGGCCGCTTCCAGGGGAGCCAGCAGGGCATTCATCAGGTTGACGAAGCCGCTGGGCATCGGCGTCACTTGCGCGGGAGCGGCGGGAAGAGGGAAGGCCGCCAGGATTCCCGGTCCGATGTTCGTGTTGGCTGCAACCGCGTTCACGCTCAGGACAATTGCAGTTCCATGCCCATTGCGGAACTACGGAAATTCAAGCGTTTAGCGCACTACATGCCGCTAACATTTTGGCACTAGCTCCGAATCGGCACAATACTGGCGGTTCCGAATTGGGCCTACGCTTTCGTATCGACATGAGCGGGCTTGGTTTTAGAAATGGCCTCCGGCTTGCATTGTTCCGTGCGAGGCCGATCGAATGGACCCACTTCTCATCTCAGCGGCGAGCGGAATGAAATCCAGAATGGAATCGCTGGACATGTTGGCAAATAACATCGCCAACTCTGGTACGGCGGGCTTCAAATCGGATCGAGAATTCTACAACCTCTATAAGCAAGAGCTGCCCGTTATTGAGAAGCAATTTACGGATTATTCCCAGGGCACACTTACCCCGACGGCGAATCCCCTGGATCTGGCGCTCTCCGGAAAAGGATTTTTCGCGTTGAACACACCGACAGGAACGGTGTACACGCGGAACGGGCAGTTCCAAATTGCCAAATCGAACCAGTTGCAGACGGCGGAGGGCTTCACGCTGCGCAACGTTCGGGACCAGGGCAAGCCGATCACGGTGGATCCGACGCAGGCTATCGCGATCGACAAAGCGGGAGTGGTTTCGCAGGGCGGCCAAGACATTGGGCAGCTGGAGATCGGCGGCATCGACAATCCCGCTCAAGTTTTGGGAAAGCTCGGAACCAGTTATTTCGCTTTCCTCAATAAGGCCTCGTCCGCGGGAGCAGCCACAGATACCGAGGTCCACCAGGGGGCGCTGGAGCAATCCAACGTTCCCGTGGCGGATTCGGCGGTGCGGCTGATCGGGGTGATGCGCCAGTTCGAGATGTTGCAGAAGGCGATCACGGTGGGAGCGGACATGAATAAGCAGGCGATCGAACAGGTAGCCCGAGTTAGTTAGTTCTTTTCAGGAGACACGAACGTGATCAGAGCACTCTTTAGCGCCGGCAGCGGCATGAACGCGCAGCAGTTGAGCATCGACAACATCGCCAACAATCTGGCGAACGCCAACACGGTGGGCTTCAAGTCGCGGAGCACTCAGTTTCAGGATTTGCTGTATCAAAGCCTGTTGCAGCCGGGCTCTGCCGCGAGCTCGCAGACGACGGTTCCCAGCGGCTTGCAGGTGGGGCTGGGCACGCGTCCGGCGGCGAACTCGGTAGTGTTTTCGCAGGGCAATTTTCAGGAGACCGACAACCCGCTGGATTTGGTGATCCAGGGCAAGGGCTTCTTCCAGATCAAGCAGCCGGATGGAACCATCGCCTACACGCGCGCGGGGAACTTTCAACTCGACAAAGACGGCAACCTGGTCTCCGGCAATGGCAATCCTTTGGAACCGGCCATCAACATTCCGCAGCAGGCGACCACGATTTCGATCGCGGCCGACGGCACGGTGAGCTATTCGCAAGCGGGTCAATCGGCGTCGCAAGTGGCGGGGCAGATTCAGTTGGCGAATTTTACAAACCCGGGAGGCTTGAACAGCATCGGCAACGGCCTGTTCCTTCCGACCGACGCGAGCGGCGATCCGACGGTGGGCAATCCGGGCGGGCAAGAGGGCATGGGGACGCTGCAACAGGGCTACGTGGAGGATTCCAACGTGAGCATCGTGCAGGAGTTCATCAATATGATCTCCAGCCAGCGGGCGTTTGAGGCCAACTCGAAAGTGGTGAAGGCCGCGGACGACATGTACTCGCAAGTAAACAATCTGACGCGATGAAGTGGTTGATCACATTTCTGCTGGCTGTGCCGCTGTGGGCGCAGACGGCGCCCGTAAGCCGTCCGCATGCCGCGGTTCCGCCGGATGTCCGGCGCGGCGAAAAGGTTCGTGTGCGCGTGACGTGCGGCGGCGTGCTGCTCCAGTTCGATGCGGATGCGGAATCTTCCGCGCACATCGGGGAGAACGTGATCGTGAAGAATCCGGAAAACGGGCGGCGTTTTGTTGCCCGCGTGGAAGACAAAGGAAAGGTTTTCGTCAAAAAATGAAACTGATCATATTCGCCGCGCTACCGGGCTTGCTGCTGGCGCAATCTCCCGGATCGCTGTACTCGCCCGGAGGCCGCCTGGCCGACTTCGCGCGCGACTTGCGCGCCGCCGATGTGGGTGACATCGTGACGATCGTGGTGAACGACTCCGCTTCGGCGCTGGCCAACGGGTCGACGAACACCTCGCGGAAGAGTTCGGTCAATGCCGGGATTAGCTCCGTAGCGGGATTCTCGGACCCGCATCTCGCGAATCTGCTGAACACCTCCAATGCCCAACAGCTTCAGGGGCAGGGTGCGACTACGCGCAACATGACCATCACGACCACGATCTCGGCGCGGGTGATTCAAGTGACGCCCAACGGGTCGCTGCTGGTGGAAGGGATGAAGGACGTGGGGGTGAACTCGGAGAAACAGACCATACTGGTGAAGGGCTTGATCCGGCCCGCCGACTTGACCACCGCGAACACCATCGCGTCGAACCAAGTGGCGAACTTGAGCATCCAGGTGAACGGCAAAGGCGTGGTGGGCGATGCGATTCGCCGTCCCCACTTCCTCTATCGCCTGGTGATGGGACTTCTGCCGTTCTGAGGATCCTCATGAAACGCGGCATCATGAAGCAAATCTGGGCTCTGGCTCTGTTCTTCCCGCTACTGCTTCCCGCGGCGGGCACTCGCCTGAAGGAACTCGCCTCACTCGAAGGCGTGCGGGACAACCAGTTGATGGGGTACGGCGTGATCGTGGGCCTGAATGGGACAGGCGACAAGCGTCAAACCATGTTCTCCGCGCAAACTCTCACCAACATCCTGCAACGCATGGGCGTGAGCGTGAATCCGCTCCTGATCACGGTGCGCAATCTGGCGGCGGTGATCGTGACCGCGACTCTGCCGCCGTTCGCCCAGCCGGGCACACGCATCGACGTGACCGCGGCGGCGATCGGGGACTCCAGTAACTTACAAGGCGGACTGTTATTGCTGACTCCGCTCAAAGGCCCCGACGGACAAACGTACGCCGTCGCGCAGGGCAATGTGTTGACGGGCGGCTTCGCTTCCGGCCGCGGAGGCACGTCGCAGACGGTGAATCATCCGACCGTGGGACGGGTGCCGGATGGAGCGATTGTCGAAAAGGCTCCGCCCTCGGTGACGCCCTCGTCGAAATTGAAATTGCAGCTGCACCAGGCGGACTTCACTACCGCCGCGCGCATCGCCGAAGTCCTCAATCAGCATTTCTCCGGCGCGGTGGCGCACCCGGAGAGTTCTGCCGTCATCGCCGTGGATCTTCCCCCTGCCTACGCCACGCGCGCGGTGGAATTCGTCGCGGAAATGGAAAGCCTCACGGTGGAGGCGGACCGTCCGCAGAAGATCATCATCAACGAGAAGACCGGGACCATTGTGCTGGGCAAGGATGTAAAGATCTCGCCGGTGGCGATCCTGCACGGCTCGTTGACGGTGGAGGTGCGGACAACCTTGGATGTATCGCAGCCTGAGCCGCTGGCGCCGAACGGCAAGACGGTCGTCACGCCGGAGGTGAACGTCACGGCCAAGGAAGAGAAAGCCAAGAACGTGATCCTGGAAAAGGGCGCGACGGTGGAGCAGTTGGTACGGGCGCTGCAAGGAATCGGATCGACGCCGCGGGACATTATCGCGGTGCTGCAGGAGATGCACTCGGCGGGGGCGCTGGATGCGGATATCGAAGTTAACTAAGAATTTAACTAAAGGGACGTGAACGAATGACTTCCCCGACATTGACACAGACTTCGGCGGCCGCGGCGCTCGGCGAATCGGCACAAGCGAAGCCGAAGAACGCGGCGGAGGCCGCCAAGCAGTTTGAGGGGCTGATGATCGCGCAGATGCTGAGGTCCGCGCGCGAATCGGCGAAGACCGAAGGCGACGATTCGACCGGAGAGACGATGTTCGACATGGCGGGCCAGCAGTTCGCACAGATGCTGGCGAACAATGGCGGGCTCGGGCTAGCGAAGATGATCGCCCAAGGGCTCAAAGACAAGGGCTAAGACTCGATCTCTTTGTAGTACGCGGCCGCTTCTCCGGAATCGAGAGCCAGATGAAATTGCATCGCTTCCGCGAAGGCTTTGAGCGACCCGGCGGTCACCCAGTAGGTGCCCAGCGCGATCACCAGGGTCGCGAGAATCACGGTCGCGGGCGAGTGGAAGATCAAGAAATATTGCAAGCCGACGGCGATTCCCGCCAGAGCGAATCCGAAGAACATGATGGGCATCGCCACAGCAGCGCGCGAGGTCCGCGGCGGCGTGCTGAAGGGCACCGCTTCAATCAAGCGCAGCTCTAAGGCCAGATAGAACGACACCACGGCCATGCTGAAGGCGATGAACACGGCGGAATCCAGCAGGCTCCACTTCCAAGCGAGTACGAAGAAGCTCAATAGATGCGGCGCGCCGACGCCCGAGAGCCACAGGGCCGAATAAATTCCTCGGGCGAACGGCGGGAACACGCGGCCGGGGACGGTGAGGAAGATCCACGCTCCTTTGTAGAAACTCCCGTGAGGCAGGGAGTAGCATGCCGTTAGTAGCAGGAATCCGAACAGATGCGGCAGCAGATGCAGCGGCGTGAAAGAGTCAGAGAACGGCGGAGTCTTCAGGCCGGAAGGGATCACGGCGGCCAACATCACCAGGGACGGGAGCATCTGGAGCATCATCCTGCGGAACTGGAGATCGCGCAGCATCATGATGCGCAGATACGAGAAACCCGCGTAGACCTTTTGTCCTCCCAGCAGGCGTGAGAACGAGGCATTTCCAGCGCGGCGCGGGGTGGGGGCGGCGCCTCCGGAACCGTGCGATCCGCCAGAAGCGATGCTGGCGACGCGGACCAGATAGTCGCCCGAGAGCGCGCGGAGTCCCAGGACGACGATAATCGCGGAGACCGCCAGGGCGGCCGCGGCGAGGGGCCAGCCGAGCGAAAGTAGAGCGGGAACGTGGCGCAGCACGTTCGCCCGGCCGAAGCGGAAGCTGAAGAATGCCAGCATGGGCAGCATCTCCGCGATCTGGCCGGCGGATTTCAGGCGCGAGGCGGGCACGAAGCGCAGCAGCCAGCCGAACAGTGCGCAGCAGAACAGCGCCAGCAGGATGCCGAGGGCGAGCGCGGCGGCCAAATGCTCCAGCGGGTAATACCAGCGGGCGCTGCTGAGCGCGAGTCCGGCGAAGGCGGGCACCAGATTCGGGACCGGCACCAGATAGAGGATGATGCGGAGAAGGTGGGTGAGTTTGGCGGCCGTGTAGGTGGCTCCGTCGATGGGCTGGTGCGCGAGGATCAGGCCCTCCACCGGATTGATCAGGCTGTTGCTGGTTTCAGGGATCAGGATGCTGAACATCAGCAGGCCGGTCATGCCGAGGAAGATGGAAAGATAGGTTGCGGCGGGCAGTCCGCCGATTGCCATTCCCAGGCCCATCACTCCCATGATGACGGTGTAAAGGATGGAGACTACCTTCAATGTAGAGCGGTCTCGCCCGAGCTGATTCAGCATCTCGCGGCGCTGGCTGAGCGTGCCGAATAAGTCCACGAGGAGCCAGAACGGTTTCGGGTCGATCCCGAACCGTTGGAGCAGGCGCGACGAGGAAGGGCCCCGGAGCAGAGCGCGCAGGCGCTGCTTCATGAGCGCAAGCCTTCGATGATGCGTGCGACGCCGGGCACCACACTATCGGCTTGGGTGAGATGGCGGAACGCTTCCTCGAGCGTTTCCTGCCCGGTGGACTCGCGCAACGCCTCCGGGGTGCCGTTGGCGATGAGGTTGCCCTTATGAATGATGAGCACACGGTCGCAAACTTTTTCGACGACGTCGAGCACGTGTGAACTATAAAGGATGGTCTTGCCTTCGGCTGCCAGCGCGGCGATCAGATCCTTCACCAGGATCGCGGCATTGACGTCGAGGCCGGAGAGCGGCTCATCGAGGAGAATTAGCTCCGGATTGTGCAGCAGGGCAGAGCCGATCAGAATCTTCTGCCGCATGCCTTTCGAATAACTGTCCAGACGGCTGCTGCCTTCGGAGGTGAGATTGAACGTTTCGAGCACGCCGCGGATGCGCGCTTGCAACGCTTCTTCCTCCACGTCGTGGAGCCGGCCCATGAGTTCCAGAAACTCCTGCCCGGTGAGGCTCTCGAACAGAGCCGCGGTTTCCGGGACATAGCCGATGCGCTGCTTCACGTCGATCGCATAATTCGGCAGACTCAGGCCGGCCACCGTGACGGCTCCGCTGGCCTGCGCCTGAATCCCCGCCAGGATTTTGATGGTGGTGCTTTTGCCCGCGCCGTTGGGACCCAGCAGGCCCACCACTTCGCCTTTGTTCAGGCGGAACGAAATACCGTGCAGCACCTCCACGCCGCCATAGGAGAAGAAGACGTGATCGAGATTGACGGCGGGGGCGCTGTCCGGCATGCCTGCTGGCGTCATGTATGGAGACTAGGATAGACCCTTCCGGGCCTTGAGTTCCGTCAACAGCTTCTCGACTTTATCCTCTTTGTCGAGCGCGGCCAGACGGTCGTCGATATCGTCGACGGCCAGTTCGGCTTTGGCCTGGCTGGTGGCCTCCGCGTGATGCACGTTCTGGCGCTGGCGATCGAACGCGGCGGATTTCGAACCGTCGCCGATCTTCAACCGCGCGTCGCTGGCGCGTTCCAGTGCGCGGGCGCGGCGATGCTGGGCGATCAGGATGTCGCTCTTGCTGCGAGCCTCGGCGAGCTTGAGCTCCAGCTTGCGCAGAGCTGTCTTGAGGTTTTCCACTTGCGTGTGCTGGTCGGCCACTTGTTCCGCGAAGCTTTCCGACACTTGGCGGGCGGTCATGGATCGTTCCAGGGCGGCGCGGGCCAGATCGTCCTGGCCCTTGGCCACGGCCAGTTCCGCTTTGCGAACCCAATCGTCGGCGCCCTGGCGATGTTCTTCCTGCTTCTTGAGCAGGAGGTGCTCGTCCGCGATGGTGATCGCCACTTGGGTTTTGACTTGCAGCAACTGATTCTGCATGTCCAGGATCAACTGCTTGATCATCTTCTCGGGATCTTCGGCCTTGTCGACCAGATCGTTGAGATTGGCGCGAATTAACGTCGCGACGCGTTCTAAGAGTGCCATAATACCGACTCCTTCCTAGTTGTTTCGGGCCTAATTTGTATCCGGATTGTCTTTGATCGCCCGGATCTTGCCGAGCAGTTCGGACATCTTCATTCCGCTCAAAGTTTCAAACAGCGCGGGGATTTGAGCGGCCATCTGCGTGACATCGCCGGTGATCTTGTGGAGCCCCACCGAGTCGCCGTTGCCGGTGGAGACAATGGTGATCTTGTCCACATTCGCGAGTGGAGCCGCCAGGGCGCGTACGATTTCCGGCATCTGGTTCATCAATTTGTCGAAGACCGCGGCCTGGTTGTACTCCTGGTACGCTTCGGCCTTGACGTTCATCGCCTTGGCTTCTGCTTCCCCCTTCTTCAGGATGATTTCGGCTTCGGCTTCGCCTTGGGCCCGAATGGCGGAGGCCAGACCTTCGGCTTCGGAGATGCGGCGCTGGCGTTCGGCGGAGGCGAGCGTCTCGATGCGCATGCGTTCCACTTCGGCCTGCTTGAGGTTGCTGGCGATCAGTTCTTTCTCGTGGCGCAGGATTTCCGCTTCCTGCACTTTGATTTCGCCCTCTTTTTCCACCTGCCGGACCCTTACGGCTTCGGTGACCACCTGCTGCTGCATGATATTGGCCTGGATGTCGTAGGCTTTGTCGGCCTGGGCTTGTTGGCGCTTGGTGACCTCGACGTACTGTGCCTTCTTAATTTCCAGATCCCGGATGGACTCCGCCTGTTTCGCGGCGGACAGCGTCTCGGCCAGCACCCGAGCCTGCGCCGCTTCCGCTTTGGCGACCGCCGCGGCTCTTTCGGCATCGGCGCGGCGGATCGCGGTGTCGCGCTCGGCTTCCGCGGTGGCCACGTCGGCATCGCGCTTAATGCGCGAGATGTCCGGACGGCCCATGTTGGTGATGTATTCGTTCTTGTCGCGGATTTCCTTGATGGTGAACGAGATTACTTCCAGGCCCATCTTGGTCATGTCGTCAGCGCAGGTGTTGCGGACGCGGTCGCCCACCATTTCCGGCTCTTTCACGATTTGTTCCACCGAAAGTTGTCCGATGATGCCGCGCAAGTGGCCTTCCATGACCAGGCGGATCAGGCCCTCGCGCTCATTATCGACCTTGGTCAGGAATTGTTCGGCCGCCGTGATGATGGACTCGGGGTCGGACTTCACCTTGATCTGCGTGACGGCTTCTACGGTCACCGCGACGCCCTGCATCGTGTACAGATCCTGCTGTGGCGCCACGTCGAACGACATGAGCTGCAAGGACAGTTCGCGGTACGTTTCCAGCATGGGAAAGATCACGGTGCCGCGGCCCTTGATGATGCGGGTCCCGCGAATTCCGTACACCACCAGCGCCTGATGGGGGCCCGCCTTGCGGTACAGCCGCGCGAACATCGCCATCAAAAACAGGATGGCCAGCACCATCATGGCGGCGATGACCAGAATCTCTCTAATGTTGTCCATAGGTTGCTCCCTTTTCTTTCGCTTACGGAACTTCTTCCCAGCGGCGTACGAAGGCAATGCCCCTTTCGAACCGCGTTACGATCACTTCGGCGTCGCGCGAATATTCATACTCGCCATCATCGCCGTCGGCCCGCGCGGGCACAGCCTTGCGGGCGCCATCGCGGAGGTACAGAACTTCGCCGGTGCCTCCGGCGCGGATCGGACTCCCCACGCGCCCGAGAACACCCACCATTTCGTAATCCGCCGGATCGAGCGGCTTATCATGCGCGGAGAGCTTCACCAGAAACCAGAACACCAGCGAGGCGCCGGCGAGTCCGCTGAGGATCGACGCGAACAGTCCGAGGTAAACCCAGATGTCGGCATAACGCTCGATCAGATAGCCGGTTCCACCGAACCACGCGAGAAACGCGGAGGCGGTTCCCAGATTGAAGAATCCGACGCCGCGTCCGCCCCCCTTCATCCCGAATTTGCCGCCGATTCCGTGAGTGTTCCCAGGCAAATGCACGTGCGGCAGATGCACCGCTCCGGCCAGGAACGATACCGCGCTCAACAGAAACCCGACCAGAAAGCAGACCAGGTAGATGTTTTCCCAACTCACTTATCCTCCTTCCGGCTCTCCATCGAACCGGACCCCAGCACTCCCATCAACCTCTCCGCCAGATGCGGCGTGTCGAGAATCGCGCCCAGCAACATCAGGCACCGGCGCGAGTCGTCATGCTGCGCCAGCTTGACCAGAGCCTCGTGCAACTCGCGGTCGCGCGAGAAGCGCTCGGCGCCGCCTTCGAGCCACAGGTCCAGTTGATCCTCCTGCACGCGAACGCCGGAGAGCAGCTCCGCGTGAAACCCCTCCGGGTCGTCCACCAGATAGCCCGGATGGACGCCGAAGAAATCGGCGAGCAGCATCCGGGTCGGATTGGTGAGATGCGGCCGCGTCCCGCTTTCGATTTGCGAGAGATACGACTGGCTCACCTTGCGCTTCTTCTCCCGCGCCATGGCGTCCACCACTTCCTGCTGGGTCATCTCGCGGCCCAAGCCGCGGAGGGTGCCCTCAGTCAGGCGGAGGTAGCGAATCTTTTGGCCCAGGTTCATGTCGGCTCGATTGCAATCTGCAATCACCATATCACGGACTGCAATATCATGCAATACCCCCGCAAGCCTCCCCCGCCATTACCGCCGCCGGCGGGTTTCGGACTATCATCGTAAGGAAGGCCCCTTCCACAAAGATTTCCCCTGGGACGCTGTTTGGGCGAAAACGCCCGCGTGCCAAGACCTTAGGAAGGCGGCAAAGGTATGAAACCGGGCATGCTGAGAGCCCGTCTTAATCCTGGGTTCTGCTTTAGGGTGACGAGTTGATTCAAAATCTGATGAAAGGGATTCACAGAATCCCGGTTTGCGCGGCTCTCGCCGCCCTGTTATCGGTGGGTGCGCAGGCGCAGACCCGCTATCTCATTAACGGTTTCGCGGGAAACGGCACGGCGGGATTCGCGGGCGATGGTGCCGCCTCGACTTCGGCCCAATTGAACGGGCCGGTGGGGCTTGCCTTCGACTCCGCCCATAATCTATACATCGCGGATCAGATCAATCACCGCATCCGCATGATTTCGGCGAGCGATCACACGATCTCCACCGTCGCGGGCACGGGAACGGCGGGTTATAGCGGCGATGGCGCGAAAGCCACCGCGGCCACGCTGAATCTGCCGGTCGATGTGGTGCTGGATTCGTCGGGCAACATCTATATCGCCGACTCAGAGAATGACCTGATCCGCAAGATCAGCGGCGGCAACATCTCCACGGTCGCGGGGAATTACGGAGCCGGGTTCGGCTTTGCCGGCGACGGCGGCGCGCCGCTGGGCGGAGTCTTCAATGAGCCCACCGGGCTGGCAGTGGATTCCTCCGGAAACCTTTACATCTCAGATACCTTCAACAGCCGCATCCGTGAAGTCCTGTTCAGCGCCACTAAGATCACCACTGTGGCGGGCGATAGCCTGGCGGGATCGGGCGGCATCGGCGGAATTCCCACTGCGGCATCGCTCAAAGGCCCTCGCGACGTCGCGATCGATTCCAGCGGACGCTTGTACATCTCCGATAGTG
This sequence comes from Bryobacteraceae bacterium, assembly GCA_036498815.1. Classification (GTDB taxonomy): domain Bacteria; phylum Acidobacteriota; class Terriglobia; order Bryobacterales; family Bryobacteraceae; genus Palsa-187. The sequence goes on from DASYET010000019.1 coordinate 187,369, forward strand.
AGAACCATCGCATTCTGGTGATCGCGAACAATATCATCAGTATCTTTGCCGGCAACGGCACGGCGGGATTCTCGGGTGACGGTGGACTCGCCACCAAAGCGCAGCTGAACCATCCCCTGGGGATCGCGTTCGATTCGTCCAACAACCTCTATATCGCGGACAGCAACAACAGCCGCATCCGCATGGTCAGCGCCGCTACAGGAAACATCAGCACCATCGCCGGCAGCGGCCTGTTCGGCTACGGAGGCGATACCAGTTTCGCTACCGACGCTCTGCTGAACTTCCCCGCGGCCGTGCTGCCCGATAACAACGGCAACATCTACATCGCCGATACGCAGAACAATGCGATCCGCGTGCTGACGCCGATTCAGGCACCCATCGGGCCGCCCACGATCAGTTCCGGCGGTGTGGTGGGGGCGGCCGAGTTCGGAGCGCTGACGTCGGTAGCGCCGGGTTCGTGGATCGAGATTTACGGAAATAACCTCGCCATCGCAACGCGCCAGTGGGCTTATTCGGATTTCCGTGCGCTGATCGCGCCGACGTCGCTCAATGACACGCAGGTGCTAATCGGGTCGACACCGGCGTTCGTCGATTACGTCAGCTCGAACCAGATCAATGCGCTGATCCCGTCGACGGTGGCCCCCGGCACGCAGCAACTCACCGTGCAGACCGATTACGGCACCAGCGCGCCGTACAACATCACGATCAATCCGCGGCAAGCGGGAGTCTATGCGCCCGCCGCCTTCCGCATCGGAGGCAAGCAGTATGCGTGGGCGATTCTGCCCGACGGCACGCCGATTCTGCCTCCCGGTTCAATCGCGGGAACCACGACGCGCCAGGCTAAGCCGGGAGAAACCATCGTTCTCTACGGCATCGGATTCGGTCCGGTTACGCCGGCCATCGCTCCGGGGATGTTCGTCAGTACCAACACTGCATTAACCACGCCGCTGACGGTGCTGTTCGGCAACACGAACGCGACGCTCAGTTACGCGGGCTTGGCGCCGGGTTTCGTGGGTCTTTACCAGTTCAATGTCACGGTGCCGAACGTGGCCAACAGCGATCTGGTTCCGATCACGTTCAGCTTAGGCGGCGCCGCTGGACCGCAAACGCTTTACACCGCCGTCCACAACTAGCTGCGGAACAGCACCCGCTCATCCTGAAACATCCGTGTGGCGAGGAAGAAAGCGATTCCCGCGTACACCAGATTCGCCGCGAGCGTGATTCCGTAGTTCACCATGTTCACGTCGCCCAGCAGAACGCCGTGGATGATCTGGCTGGTGTTGAAAATCGGAATCAGATACAGAGCGTGCGAGAACTCCAGGCCGGGGAGTCCGCCCAGCAGCGCCGGGAAAATCACCACGAACACCAGCGGCATCAGGTAGGTCTGCGCTTCCTTGTAGCTCCGGGCGATGAGCGCGATGGCGAACATCACCGACGCCGCGAACAACGCCATGGGCACCAGCGCCGCCGTGATCAGTGCCAGCGAATGGGCGTCCAGCGGTATCGTACCCATGATCTGTCCGGCATTGGCCGACCCGGCGCCGCCTTGCAACTTGCTGGCGTTGTTCTTCACCGAATACACCAAACTGCCCAGGGTGAGCGCGGCCGTAGCCAGGGTGGCGATGGCGGCCGCCAAAGTTTTCCCCAGTACAATCTCGCTGCGCCGGGCCGGAGACGCGAGAAACGCTTCGATGGTCTTGCGCTCTTTCTCTCCGGCCGTCATGTCGATGACGGGATACATGCCGCCGGTGAACATTAACAGCAGCAAGACGTAGCCCAGCATGCTGCCCCACGCCGCGCCGGACATCTTCTTGTCGCCCGCGATATTGGTGCGCACCACGGTGTACGGCGTGAGGATTTGCGGGTCCAAACCGGAACTTTTCAAACTCTCCCGCACTTGTTTATTGCGGGCATCGAGCAGCACCTCGCGGATGCGGTCCCCGGTAGCGGTCGACGTGGTGTTGGCGTTGTCCATGTAAATCTGAATCGCCGGAGGAGTGCCTGGAGTCTCTTCGACCCCGGCGGACACGGTCTTGTTCAGCACCGCGGCCTTCAGATCGTCCGCCTCCACCACTTTCATTCCCGCCTGCTCCAGCGCCGGCCGCAACCCGGGAGTGGTAACGTGCACTGCGATCGATGCCGACTTCGCCTCCGTCTGGCTCTTCTCCTGAATGCGCGGGATGATACGCGTCATCACGGAGATCAGCAGAGGAAACACGAACAGCGGCACCACCACCATGCTGATTAGGGCGCGGCGGTCCCGCACCATGTCCAGCATTTCGCGTTGGAAGATCGCCTTTACAATAAACGGGCGCATACGGGGAGCCTTCCTTTTCTCACCACGACGTAGTCACGCTGCTGTCAGACCCAACAGATCCAGAAATATCTCGCGCAGCCGCTCTTTGCCGGTGGCCGCCCGCAGTTCCCCCATCGTGCCGACCGTTTTCAGCTTGCCGCTGCTGATCACGCCAATGCGGTCGCACAGGTACTCGGCCTCTTCCATCACGTGGGTCGAGTACAGCACGCACTTGCCCGCGCGCTTCGCCGCCATCACAGCGGATTCGATAGTCCGCGCCGTCGGCACGTCCAGCCCGGAAGTCGGCTCATCCAGAATCAGCACCGGAGGATCGTGCAGCAGCGCCCGCGCGATCGCCGTCTTCTGCTTCATGCCTGTCGACAGTTTGTCGCCGCGCACGTCCGCGAAGCTGTTCATATCGAGCATGGTGAGCAACTCCGCGATGCGCTTCGATGCCGGTCCGGGTTCCATACAATTCAACTTGGAAAAGAAATGCAGCGTCTCACGCGGCGTCAGGCGATGGTACAAGCCCATGTCGCCCGAGAGGAATCCGATCTGTTCGCGCACCTTGCCGGGTTCGCGCACGATGTCGAACCCGTTCAGAGTCGCGGTGCCGGAGGAAGGCGTGAGCAGCGTGGCGAGCATCCGCAGCGTGGTCGTCTTGCCCGCGCCATTTGGCCCCAGCAGCCCGAACACCTCGCCTGGACGCACCTCAAAGCTGACGCCGTCGACGGCATGGTGGATTCCGCGCTTGGGATCGCGGAAGGTTTTCGACAGATTGTCGACGTGGATCATGAAGTCCTTTGGTCCTCGGGGCCGGCAAAGCGTTTCCCATAGTAGTCCCGTGCGAGGTCCAGGAAACGAGTATAGGCCAGGTATCCCCAGCCCAGACCTAACGCCAACCCCTGCAGCCAAACCGCGGCCCCAATCCAAGCAAGAGCGGCGAAAAAACGGTAGAGCCGGCTCGCCGGGCGATACGCATCCTCGATCAACCGTACGGCGACGGCACCGGCTGCGAACCATCCGATCTCGACCCAGGCTTTCGGAGTTGCCAGCAGGTGGCGCGACTCAGAACTAAGCTGCGCGAAGACGGCAAACGCGGCATACTGCACCGCTAAGTACAGCGCCACCAATCGCAGATCGAAGTTGATCCGCCCGGCGATCGCCGCAGGCACCGTCACCAGCGCGTCGAGAACATACTGCCGGCGAGCCACTCTCGGATCCAATCCTTGTATACGTTCCTGCAAATCGCCGAGGACGTGCTCGACGCACGAAGGCGGCAACACCCACCGCACTACGGCTTCCGCGAATTTCGGTGGCTTCATTTCCACGCCTCCCCCCATTTCCGTCCATGGCGTCCGAACGTGACCTCGCTCAACGCGTCCCACATCCGCCGAGCTGTTACCGCAGATTCGCGCAGCGCTCGCTCGCCCGCGGCCTGCACCTTGTAATAACGTTTAGACCGGCCTCCGCGTTCCGGCGTCGGATCGGAGAGCCAGGAGGAAACCATGCCTTTGTTCTCCAGACGGTCGAGCGTGACGTACACGGCGCCCAACGTCACCGACTTCGGCTTGGACAGCTGCTGAACCTTCTTATGAACGGGGATGCCGTAGGCTTGATCGTTCAAGGTGAGAATCGCGGTGAGCACCAATTGCTCGAACTGTCCGCAGGATTCGCTTTTGGACATTTGTCCAACACTGTATCACAAATCGCCGGACTCAGCTCCGCCGTGCGCCGCAGCGTCCGCAGAACTGAATGTTCGGAGCCAGTCCATTGCCGCACACGGTGCAGAAAGCGTTCGCGGAAACGCCGGGATTCGGAGGACTATTCTGCGCACCCTTCTTGCGCACCAACATCACGATGAGTGCCGCGATTCCGACCGGAATCCCGATCACAAACAACAGCACAAGCAATTCAGGAAGGCCGATGGAACGCAAGATCATTGCTCCTCAGGAAACCCGAATTATACCGATTTCTTCCGGCCGACTGGGCCTCGCGTTTGCTCCCGCGTGATTTCACCCCAACCGGTCGCGATTGCGCGGTTTCGCGCAGGAGTATACTACTTCACCGGCGTCATCAGAGCGACAATACTGCTGCCCAGAGTGCCGAACACCAAGGGCTGTGCCACGACTGCGGCATATGCCGCAAGCAGGAAGCACCCCACGGGATCCATCCCGCGCCATTCCCGAATCTGAAAAACGTCCGCCAGCAGGATCGCGAAATCACGGGTCAAGCTACTCTTCCGGCGAGGTTTAGCGGCCGGTGTCCGCACTAGCAGTACGGGCCCTGTCAGGCCGGGAAGGGTCCAGATCCGGCGTGTTTTTGGGCGGAATCCTTGCGCGGACGGTTTCTGTGGGGCATCGCTAGTGGAGCCGGGAATGAGGAGTGTTGAATCGTGAGACATGATGCACTCCGAAGACTGCAATCTGTAGTCCAAAGTCTCGGGAGTATGATAGCTTGCATGGCCCTGTCACGCCTTGCCGCGATTTTTCTGGCGCTCCCCGCGCTGCTCCCTGCCCAATCCCGCGACCTCCAGATTATCTGGAACGACGTCGAGGGCGGAGCCGCCACGCTCATCGTGACGCCCGCCGGTCAGTCCCTGCTGGTCGACACCGGTTGGAACCAGAACAACGGTCGCGACGCGAAGCGCATCGTTGCCGCGGCGAAGGCGGCCGGGATCACGAAAATCGACGCGCTTATCACGACGCACTTCCATACAGACCACGTCGGTGGGACGCCGGGTCTGGCGCAGATGATCCCGATCGAAAAGTTCTACGATCATGGCGATTCCATCGAGGCCAATACGCCCCAGGGCGCGCAGCTTTACGACGCGTACAAAACCTTGGCTGCCGGCAAGCGAGTAACGGTGAAACCTGGGGACAAGATCCCGCTCGCCGGAGTCGAGATCACCGCCGTCAGCGCCGCCGGCCAAGTCCTCGCGAAAGCGATTAACGGAGGCGGCAAGCCCAATGAGTATTGCAAGGACGTCCCGCAAAAGCCCGAAGACAAGACCGAGAACGGCCAGAGCGTCGGCTTCCTTCTCACGTATGGGAAGTTCAAGTTCGTCGATCTGGGCGACCTCACGTGGGATCGCGAAATGATGCTCGCGTGCCCCAACAATAAGCTCGGTACGATTTCGCTATTCCAGGCATCGCACCACGGCTTCTCCAGCGGACAATCCGGCTCGCCCGCGCTGGTCTTCGGACTCAAGCCGCAGGTGGTCATCGTGAACGACGGCGCGCGCAAGGGTTTCGACGCTGCCGCGTACGCAGAGATCACGAAGATCCCCGGCATCGAAGCGATCTGGCAGCTCCACCGCGCCGCCGCCAGCACGCCGGAGCAGAACACCGCACCCGACATGACCGCGAACCTCGAAGAAGGCGCCGCCGACCAGGGCTTCGGCATCAAAGTCACCGTCGCGAAGGATGGTAAGTTTACCGTCACCAATCTGCGGAACAATTTCAGCAAGACGTATACTTCGAAGTAAGTGAAAAAATTCCGCTCGACCCACTGGTTCGGCGAGCAGGACCGCGACGGCTTCATCCACCGCTCCTGGATGAAGAACCAAGGTTTCCCCGCCGACCTCTTCGATGGCCGCCCCGTCATCGGAATCTGCAACACCTTTTCCGAGCTCACACCGTGCAACGCGCACTTCCGCCAGATCGCGGAGCGCGTGAAGCGCGGAGTCTACGAGGCCGGCGGCTTCCCGCTCGAATTTCCCGTGATGTCGCTGGGTGAGACCAACATCCGTCCCACCGCGATGCTGTTCCGCAACCTTGCCAGCATGGACGTGGAAGAATCCATCCGCGGGAATCCCATTGATGGCGTCGTACTCCTGTGCGGCTGCGATAAAACCACGCCTTCGCTCGTGATGGGAGCGGCGAGTTGCGATCTGCCCACCATCGTCGTCTCCGGCGGCGCGATGCTCAACGGCAATTTCCACGGCCAGCAGATCGGGTCGGGCACCGCGGTCTGGCAAATGTCGGAAGACGTCCGCGCGGGAAAGATGAAGCTCGCCGATTTTATGGACGCCGAATCGTGCATGTCGCGTTCGAACGGCCACTGCATGACCATGGGCACAGCGTCCACGATGGCGTGCATGGTGGAAGCGCTCGGCCTGGGGCTGCCGCAGAATGCCGCGATCCCCGCGGTCGATTCGCGGCGCTACGTCCTCGCCCAACAGGCCGGACGCCGCATCGTCGACATGGTCCATGAAGACCTCAAGGTCTCGAAAATCCTCACGCGCGATGCCTTTGAGAACGCCATTTGCGTCAACGCGGCCATCGGCGGATCGTCCAACGCCGTGCTGCACCTGCTCGCCATGGCCGGACGCGTCGGAGTGCCTCTCACGCTCGCCGATTTCGACCGCTTGGCGCATCATCTGCCGCTGCTGGTGGATCTCATGCCGTCGGGCCGCTTCCTGATGGAGGATTTCTACTACGCCGGAGGCATCCCCGCCGTGGTCCGCGAGCTCGGCGAAGTGATCCATCGCGACGCGCTCACCGTCAACGGCAAGACCATGGGCGAAAATACAGCCGACGCGCCTTGCTGGAATCGTGAAGTGATCCGCGAGCTCGCCATGCCGATCCGCGAGCAAGCCGGCATCGCAGTCCTCACCGGCAACCTGGCCCCCAACGGAGCCGTCATTAAGCCCTCCGCCGCAACTCCGCGCCTGCTCCAGCACCGCGGCCGAGCCGTCGTCTTCGAAAGCATCGAAGACTTCAAGGCGCGCATCGATAATCCCGATCTTGAGATCGACGAGAACTCCGTGATGGTGCTCAAGGGCTGCGGCCCGGTGGGATATCCCGGTATGCCGGAGGTCGGCAACATGCCTCTGCCCCCGAAGCTACTCGCGAAGGGCATCACCGACCTGGTCCGCATCTCCGACGCGAGAATGAGCGGCACGGCTTACGGCACCGTGGTGCTCCACGTCTCGCCCGAATCCGCCGCCGGAGGCCCTCTCGCGCTCGTGCAGGATGGCGACGAAATCGAGCTGGACGTGAAAGCTCGCCGCATCCAGCTCTGCATCGACGACGCGGAACTTGTCCGCCGCCGTGCGGCATGGACGCCGCCCGCACCCCGCGCCACCGGCGGCTATCAACAGCTCTACATCAAACACGTTCTGCAAGCCGATAAGGGCGCCGATCTCGATTTTCTCCTCGGATGCCGCGGCGCGGACGTCCCTCGCGAAAGTCACTGAAGTTCCGAAGATAGGTTTCGCCTATCCGAAAGATAGCCCCGCGGATATCCTGTGGCACAACGCTGCGTGCTGGCATCCGCGCTCAACTCGATGCCGCGCAAACCCCGCCGCGTAAGGCCTTAGACGCAAGACTATCTTTCGGTCAATACTCGATTTCTTTCGTTATTAATATCCGAAAAACTTCTCTGAGTTATTGAAAGAATTGATGAGCGGTTTGTCTGAGGCACGGCTAGACTACGAATGCAGCACACGAATTCTCGTCCGTGAGCTGGCACTTTTCAAACCCAAAAAGGAGAATTCCGCGTATGAAGGAACGCTTGTCTCTATCCGACAAACTGGCCCGGCTTCGGGACCGCATGAGAACGCCCGAATGGAAACGCTACGGCCAGATTTTGGTCTTGGGCAAGCTGACCGGCGTCGGCATGCTCCTGCTTTTGGCCATGTTCGTCAACCCGGGCCTCATCGGTCTGTCGTCCCACGCGGCGGATCCGGTACTCACCGGAAACGCCGTCGTCAACCCCTTAAACACCGCGTGGACTTTGATCGCGGCCTTCCTCGTATTCGGTATGCAGGTCGGCTTTACGATGCTGGAAGCCGGATTCTGCCGCTCGCGGGAAACGGTGAACGTGCTGATGGAATGTATCGTCGATACCTGCCTTTGCGGTTTGCTGTTCTACGCTTTCGGTTTCGCGTTCATGTTCAGCCACGGCAACGGACTGATCGGCATGCACTGGTTCTTCCTCAAGGACGCGCCCGCCACGTATGAAACCACCGGCGTAGCGTTTCTCGCGGTCTGGATCTTCCAGTTCGCCTTCGCCGATACTTGCTCCACCATCACCTCCGGCGCCATGATCGGCCGCACGGGCTTCGTCGGCGATCTTCTCTATAGCGTCGGCGTCTCCGGCTTCATCTATCCGATCATCGGTCACTGGGCCTGGGGTCCGGATGGCTTCCTGGCCACCATGGGCAGCATGGGCAACTTCCTGCCGTCGCTCGGTCAGAGCTTCCATGATTTCGCGGGCTCCACGGTGGTCCACACCATCGGCGGCATGGTCGCTCTCGCCGGCTCCATTGTTCTGGGACCCCGCATCGGCCGCAAGTTCAAGCGCGACGGCGGCGGCCCGATGCTGCCCCACGATCTGACCATCGCGGCCTCCGGCGGACTGCTGCTGTGGTTCGGCTGGTACGGATTCAACCCGGGCTCCACGCTCTCCGCGATGGACGCCGAAGGTATCGGACGCGTCGCCGCGAACACTACTCTCGCCGCCTGCGCTGCCGGTCTCACGGCGATGCTGTGGGCTTACATGACCAGCAAGAAGTGGGACGTCAGCTTCACCGTGAACGGCTTCCTGGCGGGGCTCGTCGCCATCACCTGCCCCTGCTACTGGGTCAGCCCGACCGGCGCCATCCTCCTGGGCGGCATCGCCGGCTTCATCGTGTGCTGGGGCGTCGAGCTTCTCGAGTACCTCCGCATTGACGATCCGATCGGCGCGGTTCCGGTGCACGGCATCTGCGGCATCTGGGGCACGCTCTCCCTCGGCTTGTTCGCGGCCGGTAAGTACGGCGCGACGGGACCGCTGGCGGCGGATAACTCCATGCCCCTCACCGGTCTGTTCTACGGCGGCGGCAGTTCGCTGCTGATCGCGCAGCTCATCGGAAGCGCCATCGTCACTTTCTCCACCTTCGCGGTGTCGATGATCCTGATGCTCGCCGTCAACGCCACCGGTACGCTCCGGGTCAGCAAGGAAGGTGAGGAATACGGTCTCGATCTTCACGAGCACGGAATCTCCGCCTATCCCGAATACATCATCTCTTCGATGGGCCGGCCTTCCGGCATGCCCGCCGAAACGATGCATCTGTCCAGCACGGCGTCGGTCTCCGCGCCTCACGTCAGCATGGGCCAGTCGCCCTCTTCACTCCCGTAAGCAACGTAAACGGGCCACCGTTTTGGTTGTCGGCCAACCACCAGAGACCGTGTGCGGGTGTACGTGCACGGTCTCTTTTTTTAAAATCTCAGAAGGAGAATACAGATGAAGAAGATTGATGCGATCATTCAACCTCACAAACTGGACGAGGTGAAGGAAGCCCTGAAAACGGCGGGAGTCGAAGGCATCACCGTTTCCGAAGTGCGCGGCCACGGCCGCCAAAAGGGCCACACCGAGACCTACCGCGGCGCCGAATACACCGTGGACCTGCTACCGAAAATCAAGCTGGAGATGGTGGTGGCCGACGCGCGCTTGGAAGAAATCATGAGCGCCATCGCCGCCGCCGCGAAGTCCGGCAAGATCGGCGATGGAAAAATCTTCGTCACCACCATCGACGACGCTCTGCGCATCCGGAACGGCGATCGCGGCGATTCCGCGCTCTAACGCGTCCTCCGGGCTTCCTCGCGCCGCTCCGCATTTTGCGTGCGTGATACAAGAGGATCATGCTGAAGGAAGCCACCGGGTTCGCGTTCCGGGTGGGCAAAGCCAAGGTCCTGCTGGCCACCGCCGCTCTGGTGGTTCTGGTGGCCGTGGTGGATTGGTCGGTGGGCCCCACCATCTCGCTGGGCGTGCTGTACATCCTCCCCATGATGCTGGGAGCCTTGGTCCTACGCCCCGCGGAAACCGCGCTCCTCGGTCTCCTCTGCGCGGTTCTCCGCTTCTGCTTCGACGTCCCCAGTTCGCCTGTGGAAGCCTCGCTACGTTTCGTGTTCGCCTGCATCTCCTATTTCGCGTCCGCGCTCTTTGTGACCGCGCTGGTCCGCAATCGCGAAATGATGGTGGCGAGCCTGGCCCGTGTGGAGCGGGAACAGGCCCTCCGCCGGGATGCCGAGCAGCAAGTCCGCGTACTGGTGGAATCCAGCCCCGCCGCGATCCTCACGCTCGATGACCGCGGCGTGGTCGTCGCCGCCAACCGCGCCGCGGAAGATTTATTCGCGATCCCTCCGGGCCAGACGGTGCAAGGAAGAGTGATCGCCAGCTATTTGCCCTTGCTCTCCGACGCTCTCGGCATCGGCGGAGTCTCCGGCCAGTTCCGCACCTCGGCCCAGTGCTACGGCCGCCGCGAGGACGGCGAAATTTTTCTGGCCCACACCTGGTTCTCCACCTATCAAGGAGCCGACGGTAAACACCTGGCCGCCATTGTGGTCGATTCCTCGGAAGAAATGCGCGACCGCGAAGAGCAAAACCTGCGCCTTCTGGTCCGCCACAACCGCATCGCGGCCGCCGCCATGTCGCACGACGTACGCAACCTCTGCGGAGCCGTCTCGCTCCTTTGCACCAACTTGAGCGGAAATCCACAGCTCTCCGACGATCCCGATTTTCAGGGCCTGGTCACTCTGGTCAAAGGCCTCGAACACGTCGCGGGCTTCGATCTTCAAGCCCGCTCCAATGAAACCATCGACGAGATTTCCCTGCGGTCCGTGCTGGACAACCTCCGCATCGTGATCGAGCCCGGGTGGAAGGAAGCCGGCGGAGCTGTCCGCTGGAGCCTGCCTCCCGAAATCCCCGACGTGCAGGCTGACCCGCATGGGCTTCTGCAAGCGTTCCTCAACCTGGCGCAGAACAGTCTCCGCGCCGCGCAAGACTCGCCCGTTCGCGAGCTCACCGTCGCTGTGTCCTCCGCGCCCGTGGTGGATCGGCACGACCAGCGCGTGTTGATCTCCTTTGAGGACACTGGCCCGGGCGTTGCGTCCCCCGAAATCCTTTTTCAGCCCTTCCAGCCCGGAGCCGACGGCACCGGCCTGGGTCTTTATATCTCCCGCGCCGTTGTGAGAAGCTATGGCGGTGAACTCCGCTTTGAGCCCCGCGAGCGAGGCACGCGTTTCGTCGTCGAACTACAGGCAGTAAGCTGAAGTGCAGGCGGTGATTTAACACAAGTGGATCAAGCGACCCAACAGATCGGCCTCTTCCTGCTCGACGACCACGCGATGTTTCGCGAAGGCCTCGCGCGCGTGCTCGAAAAAGAGCCGGATCTCAAAGTGGTCGGCCAATGCGCCACCACCGCGCAAGCCCTCACGATGCTTCCTTCCAGCGGAGCCACGGTGGTCCTGCTCGATGTCGACCTCGGCCCCGAGCGCGCCCTCGATTTCGTCATTCAGGCCAAGCGCAAAGGGTACATGGGCCAGATCCTGGTGCTTACCGCCGGCGTCAGCGGACCGGAAGCCGTGCAACTGGTCCAGGCCGGAGTCGCCGGCATCCTGCACAAGCATCACTCCACCGCGATCCTCTGCAAAACCATCCGGCACGTCGCCGGCGGCGAAGTTTGGCTCGAAAAGGATTACCTCGGCTCGCTCTTCCAATCCGTGGACCGTACGCGCACGCAGGAGCGCCCGCGCCTGACGGAGCGGGACAAGATCGTGCTCCGCTTCATCTTTCAGGGCCTCACCAACAAAGAGATCGCCAATCACCTGGAGATCTCCGAAGGAGCCGTAAAGGCCTCGCTCCGTCAGCTTTTCGAGAAACTCAACGTCCGCACGCGGGCCCAATTAGTAAAGGTTGCCCTGGAACAATTCCGCGATCAATTGTGATTCCCGCAAGGTATATTGGTGCATGCCTGAGACCGGAGACTTGCTGCGGAACTCCCTGGTCGTCCTGGCGATTCTCATTCTCGCCGCGAAAATCGGCGGCGAGTTGCTGGGCCGCCTGGGCCAGCCCTATGTGCTGGGCGAACTCCTCGCGGGCCTCCTGCTGGGCAATCTCGGTCTCTTCGAGCCTCTCCGCACCAACCCGATTCTGGACTTGGCCGCACAAATCGGTGCCGTCCTCCTCCTCTTTGAAGTAGGCCTCGAATCCGACCTAAGCCAACTCCTCGCCGTCGGCGGCTCGGCCGTCGTCGTCTCCTGCCTGGGCGTAGCCGCGCCGATGCTGCTGGGTTTCGGAGTCTCCGCGCTGCTGCTTCCCGAAGCCGGGTGGATCACGCATCTCTTCGTCGGAGGGACGCTCGGTGCCACTAGCGTCGGCATCACCGCAAGAGTCTTGAAGGATCTCCGCAAAGGCGCCACGAAGGAAGGCCGCATCATCCTGGGAGCCGCCGTGGTGGACGACGTCATCGGCCTGATCGTGCTCGCAGTCATCACCGGCTTAGTCCGCGCCAGCAACGGCGATGGAGCCTCCGTGTCCGGGCTCGCCGTCCTCTGGATGATTCTAAAAGCCGTGCTGTTCGTCGTCGCCGCTGTCGTCGTCGGCCGTTTTCTGACGCAGCGGGTCTTCCGCCACGCCGCCAAACTGCGCAGCCCCGGAATCTTGCTCGGCCTGTGCGTTTCTTTCTGCTTCGCCCTCGCCGCGCTCGCGGGATACGCGGGCTTGGCGCCGATCATCGGAGGCTTCGCCGCCGGAGTTGCCCTCGAAGAAGCGCATTACAAGCCGTTCTTAGAGCGCGGAGAAAGCGGCGCCCGTGAGCTCCTCTACCCCGTCAACACCCTGATGGTTCCGCTGTTCTTCCTGCTGATGGGGATGCGGGTCGACCTGCGCAGCTTCGCGCAACCGGGAGTCCTGACCTTTGCCGCGCTCATCACCGTTGCCGCCATTGTGGGCAAGCAACTCTGCGGGCTCGGCATTCTGGAACGCGGTGTAGACCGCCTGGCCGTAGGAATCGGCATGATCCCCCGCGGGGAAGTAGAACTCATCTTCGCCAGCCTCGGAACCACCCTCATGCTGGAGGGTCACCCTATCCTTCAGCACAGCCAATTCTCCGCTATCGTCCTGATGGTGATGCTGACCACGTTCCTGACTCCGCCGTTGCTAAAACTCGCCTTTGCCCGAAAGCGTCACTCCTCCGCTTGATACGACGCAATCCCTTGGCGACCCATCGCCTCGCGAGCCGCTCCCGCGTCCCCGGGAGCCACATAAAAAAACGCTCCCACACGCTCACTCTGGAAAATAATTCCGCCCTTGTACGTGTCGGTCTCGACCAAATAGTCGAACCCCGCGGCCGTGAGGATATCCTCCAGCCGCAGGGCCTCCTTTAACTTCTTGGCGATATAGAGCAGCTCCAGCTCCTGCTCTCCGAAATACTCAGCCTCGCGTTTCAAGATCCGATCTTACCCGACGCGAGCCTTAAACGCCCCCACGGTCTCCGGATTGCTCTTGTTGAGGTACTCCATCAACGCCTTCGCCACCGTCTCCAGATTCTTCATGTAGTTCGGGTCCTTAAACGCCGCGCGCACTTCCGCGATGATCGGCTCCACCCGCAGCCACACGAACAACAGCTCGCGATTGTTCTGGAACAGCAACTCTTCGTTCAACACCCCGGCGGTCACGAAGGACGCCGCCATATCCCAATAACTGGTCACCTGCCGCGCGAACGCATTGTGCTCCGATCCCGGCGGAGCGATGGTCTGATACTCCGCCATCGTCTTCGGCTTGAAGTTCGCGAAGAACCACGCCCGCGCCGCGCGCATTTTGTCTTCGCGGCGAATATCATACAGCTTCAGAATCAAATTGACGTCATCGTAAGTAGCTTTGGCCATAGCCTTCCCAGGTTAACCAATCCCGGTAGGACAGACTATCGTTTTTTGTGGTCTGTCACTCTTCCCCCTTTGCTAAACTGAAATTTCACCATGAAATTCGGCGTAGTAGTCTTCCCCGGCAGCAATTGCGATCACGACGCCTGGTACGCCCTCTCGCACAACCTTGGCAAGCCCTGCGAGTTCATCTGGCACGATTCGCACACCCTAGGCGACGTTGACGCCGTCATTCTCCCCGGCGGATTCTCCTACGGCGACTACCTCCGCTGCGGAGCCATCGCCAAATTCTCGCCCGTGATGTCCGCGGTCCGTTACTTCGCCGAAGCCGGAGGCATGGTGCTCGGCATCTGCAACGGATTCCAAATCTTAGTCGAAAGTGGCCTGCTTCCCGGAGCCCTTCTCCGCAATCGCGACCTCAAATTCGTCTGCCGCCAAACCACGCTCCGAGTCGAAACCGCCAACTCGCCCTTCACCTGCGCGGCTACGCAGGGCCAACTCCTCACCGTCCCCGTAGCCCACGGCGAAGGCTGCTACTTCGCCGACGAACGCACGCTGGACGAACTTGAAGACGAGGACCGCGTCATCGTCCGCTACAGGGACAACCCGAACGGCAGCCTCCGCGATATCGCCGGCATCATGAATAAGGGCCGTAACGTCATGGGCCTCATGCCTCACCCCGAACGAGCGTGCGACCCTCTGGTTGGCTCCACCGACGGCCGCGTCATCTTCGAATCCATGGTCTCCTCCCTGGTCCGCTCCTAGCGGCGCCAGCCCCCATCCAATTCATTCCCGCCGCGCGTATACTATCCAAAAAGGAGCGCGCCATGAAGTGGGAAGATCTCACCGGTCCGATGATCCCCGTGACTTATCTCCTGATGCTCCTCATCGAGCATTTCATCCCGGCCCGCCAGTTCCCTCCGGTCCGCCGCTGGGTCTGGATCGGAGCCCTCTTCACCACCATCCTCATCGGCATCAACGTCGCGCTGCCTCTGCTGCTCCCCATCGACTGGGCCCAGCGCCACTCGCTCTTCCCAGGCAGCCGACTCTCCGAGCCCATCCAAATCCTTCTCGGATTCCTGGTCGGCACTCTGGTCGACTTCGCCTACCACCGGGCTGAACACGGCATCCATTTTCTGTGGCGCTGGTCTCACCAGGTCCACCACAGCGCGATGCGCGTCGATATCTCGGGAGCCGCCTACACCTCGCCCGTCGAGATCAGCGTCGCCGTTGCCTACACTGCCCTCTCTTCGGTGTTCATCCTGGGCCTCAGCCCCGAAGCTGCGGAAGTCGCCGGATTCCTGATGGCCTTCGGCTCCCTGTTCCAGCACTGGAACATCCGCACCCCGCACTGGATCGGTTACTTGCTCCAGCGCCCTGAATCGCACTGCCTGCATCACGAGTACGGAATCCATGCCCGCAACTACTCGATCTTCCCCCTGTGGGACGCCGTCTTCGGCTACTTCCACAACCCCCGCGACTTCTTCGGCCTCGTTGGTTTCGACCCCGACCGCGCGTCCCGACTCTGGCCGATGCTCGCCGGCCGCGACGTCCTGTCGGACTAACGCCCTCGCTACGGCCGAGGATGCTTCGGCTGATACAGCCCGATCGAGCCCCCACCGGGCAGCGAGACTTTCGTAACCGACCCCCAGCGCTCCTCCTGCACCTCGGAGCACTCCACGCCCTTCGCCCGCAGCTCCCCCATCTCCAGCTTCACCTCGTCGCACATGAGGTAAAGCTCATGCCGGTCATTCGACTCCGCTGGATGAAACGCCGCCTCCGCCATCGGAAGCGCGAAAATCAGCCACCCATGCCCGGCATCCACTGCCGGAAACCCCAGAACGTCGCGAAAGAAAGCGCGATCCGCCTCCGCGTCCCGGCTGTAGATAACAACGTGCGCACCATTGATCATGAGAGAGTTCGTTCGAGTCCCGTCCCCGTCACGCTCTCGTTAAGCTGCCGTCTCCGCATCCACAAACTCAATCCGGGTCGTTGGCTCCGGGATCGACTGACCAGTCGCTCGCATACCCTCGATGTGGAACGGAATAGCCTCGCGAATCAGCTGCTCGGTCTCCTCATAGGTTTCACCCGCTGCCACGCATCCGGGCAGATCCGGAACGAATGCTCCATACCCGCTTTCCATCTTCTCGATGACCACCGCATAACGCTTCATGGCAGATCCTTCCTTGTGAGCCCTGCTTGCTTCAGAATACTGCCTATCATGCCTCGTGTGAGGTCCTTGCCCGGCTTTCCGGCGATGGTCACTGTCCCAGGTCGCCCCTGATGATGATATTGTTGATGACTCCCACGAGTTCGGGCCAACCGCCAACCGTTGGCCTCAATCAGAGTAATCATGTCCCGAATCTTCATCGCAGGAGTGCAAATGAAGTTGCACGGGCGCTCGATTTCTCTCGCAGCCATTTAAAATGAAGAGGTCAATCGTTCTCAAAGGTCGCAAAGTCCTCTACCGCCGATCTAAACCAGCTCCAGAAGTCGGCAAACTCTGCGACTTGCTCCCAGCCAGGATCTGCGAAGTCGTGAATCACCACAATCACAGGACCGCGGTCACGCTCCCAACAGGCCACATCGTCACGATCTGTCCGCAATGCCAGAGGTAACAGTAGGCGGTCTGGAAATCTTTCGCGGAGCCCATTCATGCGGCCTGAAACGTGGTCTGCCTCCAAGAGCCGCCAAGGGCCAAACCGGCGAATCCCACTTTCGGCGAACCGCCGAAACGCGGCCGGATACGAGAACCAGTTTGGCTTCTCAGACTCCGTCAACAGTGCTAGGGGTCCGTTCACGCCGTCAGTATCTCAAAAGGCTGCCGCTCGCCGCGACAGTTCGGCCTTCCACACACCCTTTGCTAAACTGAAATCTCCCCACCCATGAGCGACCTCACGTCCTCCGAGCTTCAAAAAGTCCATTCCATCCTCGGCCGCGATCCCAACAAAACCGAGGAAGGCATCTTCAACGTCATGTGGAGCGAGCATTGCTCTTACAAGAGCTCTCGCCTCCACCTCAAGAAGCTCCCCACCAAGAGCGACCGCGTCCTCGTCGGCCCCGGTGAAAA
The DNA here is from genome assembly GCA_036498815.1 of Bryobacteraceae bacterium. Classification (GTDB taxonomy): domain Bacteria; phylum Acidobacteriota; class Terriglobia; order Bryobacterales; family Bryobacteraceae; genus Palsa-187. The sequence continues at coordinate 204,383 of DASYET010000019.1, forward strand.
CGCCGGCATCATCGACATTGGAGCCGCCCCCGACGGCTCCCGCTACGCCATCGCCTTCAAGATCGAGTCCCACAATCACCCCAGCTTCATCGAGCCCTTTCAAGGCGCGGCCACCGGAGTCGGCGGCATCCTCCGCGACATCTTTACCATGGGCGCGCGGCCCCTCGCCGTCCTCGACGCCATCCGCTTCGGCCCTCTGGACGATCCCCAAAATGGCGACCGCAACCGCCGCATCGTCGAAGGCGTCGTCGGCGGTATCGCGCATTACGGCAACTGCTTCGGAGTCCCCACCATCGGCGGCGAATGCGTCTTCGAGCCCTGTTATAACGGCAATCCGCTGGTGAACGTCTTCGCCCTCGGCGTTTTCCGCCACGACGAAATCTTCTTCGGTCGAGCCACCGGCATCGGCAACCCCGTCATCTATGTCGGCGCGAAAACCGGCCGCGACGGCATCCAGGGCGCCTCCATGGCCAGCTCCGAATTCACCGAAGACTCGAAGGCAAAGCGCCCCAACGTCCAAGTCGGCGATCCTTTCATGGAAAAGCTGCTCCTCGAAGCCTGCCTCGAAGCCATGCACACCGGAGCCGTCGTCGGTATCCAAGACATGGGAGCCGCCGGCCTCACCTGCTCCACCTGTGAAATGGGCAGCCGCGCCGAAACTGGCGTCGAAATCGATCTCGCCCTGGTCCCCCAGCGCGAAACCGGGATGACGCCGTACGAGATCATGCTCTCCGAATCGCAGGAGCGCATGCTCATCGTCGCCGATAAAGGCCGTGAAGACGAAGTCTTCGCCGTCTTCAAAAAATGGGGACTCGACGCCGTCACCATCGGCCGCGTCACCGACGACGGCATGCTCCGCGTCAAGAACCACGGCGTAGTCGTCGCCGAAATCCCCAACCGCGAACTCGCCGACGAAGCTCCTCTCTACGATCGCCCCCACAACATCGCGCCGTATCGCCCCGCGCCTCTCGAAGCCCCCGAGATCCCTCCATCAAAGGACCTCACCGCCGACCTCCTAAAACTCCTCGCGTCGGGCGACATCTGTTCGAAGCGCTGGATCTGGCAGCAGTACGATTCCATGGTCCGCACCAATACCGTCGCCGGACCCGGCTCTGACGCCGCCATCGTCCGCATCAAGGAGACCGGCACCAGCATTGCCATGGTGGTCGATGGCAGCGGCCGCTACTGCGCCCTCTCGCCCCGCGAAGGCGCAATGCTCCTCGTCGCCGAATGCTGCCGCAACCTCTCGACCGCGGGAGCCACCCCTGTAGCCGCCACCAACAATCTGAACTTCGGCAACCCCGAGCGCCCGGAGATCATGGCGCAACTGGTCGAAGCCATCGAAGGCATCGCCGAAGCCTGCCAATTCTTCGACACACCCATCACCGGAGGCAACGTCAGCCTCTACAACGAAACCCTGGGCGACGCCATCTGGCCGACTCCCGTCATGGGCATTGTGGGCTTGATGAAAACCGCCGAGCCCGTCACGATTCCCTTCAAAAGTGAGTCCCGCACCGTGCTCTTGCTAGGCAGAGAAGGCACGACAGACGCCACGAGATTCGGCGGCACGCAATTCGCCAAGGTTGTTTTAAACAAGATGTGGGGTTTACCGCCCGCCCTCGACATGGCGTACGAAAAGCAAGTCCACGCCGCCATCCGGGAGATCGTCAACGCCGGCCTCGCCGAATCCTCCCACGATCTCGCTGATGGCGGACTCGCCGTCGCTCTCGCCGAATCCTGCAAGAACGGCATCGGCGCCCACATCACGCTCGAATCCGCGCTCCGCCCCGAATTCGCCCTCTTCCACGAAGGACCCTCCCGCATCCTCATCTCCACCGCCCAACCCGAAGCCGTCGAAGCCATCGCCAAAAAGCACAACGTCGCCTGCCCTCGGATCGGCGTTACAATGAAGGAGCGGTTACGTATCGATCACCAGTCGATGACAGTAGTGAATTCCCCCGTCGATCGTCTCCGCGAAGTTTCGGATAACGCTCTGGAGGCTTTACTGGTGCCGGTGCATGCCTGACGAACTTCCCTTCGACGATCTTTCGGACGACGAAGTCCCCTTCGATAAACTCAAAGAAGAGTGCGGAGTCTTCGCCGTCTACGGCCACCCCGAAGCCGCCAACATCGCCTATCTCGGCCTTTACGCCCTCCAACACCGGGGCCAGGAATCCGCCGGCATCGCTTCCTGCCACAATCGCCAGATTTACAACTACCGCAACATGGGCCGCGTGGCCGACCTCTTCACGCCCGAAGTGTTGGGCAGTCTCCCCGGAGACGCCGCCATCGGCCACACCCGCTACTCCACCGCTGGAGACACGGTCCGCCTCAACGCCCAGCCCTTCAACGTCACCTGCAACAAGGGCCAAATCGCGCTCGCGCACAACGGCAACATCACCAACGCCACCGAACTTCGCGCCGATCTGGAACACGACGGCTCCATCTTTCAAGCCTCCAGCGATAGCGAAGTCATCCTCCACCTGGTCGCCCGCTCCCGTGAGCGCACCCTCTCCGGAGCTCTCCGCGAAGCCCTCCTCCAACTCGAAGGAGCCTTCTCGCTCGTCTTCCTCGCCGAAGACCGCGTCATCATTGCCCGCGACCCCCACGGCTTTCGCCCCCTCGCCATGGGACAAATGGAACTCTCCGGCGGACGCACCGCCTACGTCTTCGCCTCGGAAACCTGCGCCTTCGATCTCATCGGAGCCGTCTACCTGGGCGACGTCGATCCCGGGGAGATGATCATCGTCGGCCCCGAGGGCATGACCCGCGAGCGGTACGCTCCGGTCCGCGACCACGCCCACTGCGTCTTCGAACACGTTTACTTTTCGCGGCCCGATTCCATCGTCTTCGGCCGCCCTGTCGAACAATCGCGCGAGCAGCTCGGCTGCCTGCTGGCCCGCGAAGCTCCCGTCGATGCCGACGTCGTCGTCCCCGTCCCCGATTCCGGCGTCGCCGCCGCGCTCGGCTACTCTTCCGAATCCGGCATTCCGTTCCGCCAGGCGCTGATTCGCAACCACTACGTCGGCCGGACTTTCATCGAGCCTTCCCAAGCCATCCGCGACTTCGGCGTCAAGCTCAAGCTCAACCCCATCCGCCACTTGCTCGAAGGCAAGCGAGTCATCCTCGTCGACGATTCCCTGGTCCGCGGCACCACCAGCCGCAAAATCGTCCGCATGGTCCGCGGAGCCGGCGCCCGCGAAGTCCACCTGCGCATCTCTTGTCCCCCGACTATCTCCCCGTGCTTCTACGGCGTCGATACCCCTAGCCCCGCCGAGCTGATCGCCGCCAATCACTCGACCGAAGAAATTCGCCGTTTCGTCGAGGCCGACAGCCTGGCCTACCTCTCCCTCGGTGGCCTCCGGGAAGCTGTGGCGGACCGCAACCACGACTACTGTTACGCCTGCTACACCGGCAACTACCCCACGGAACTCATCAATATAGACGAGTTAATGAACGCCAAAGACCGCCGCGGGTAGTTCCCCGGCCGCCCGCACAACTTCTTCACAAATTCTCCACGTCCTCTTCACGACTCCGGCGCATCTAATCTGCATAATGTCATTACGGAGGATAAGAAAATGAGTACCCTGTTGTGCGAACCCCCCGCGAAAAGCACACCTACGAAAGCCGACGTGTGGCAGGCTTACCGCTCCAGCTTCGCGGAGTTCTCCCATACGCTGCGCCGGCTGCAATCTCTGTCGTCTGAGGCGAGTCCCGACTCCGATGCCGTCCTGCGCGCCACGTTCGAGGTAGAACTCGCCCGCGAGCGCTATGCGATCCAGCGCGATGCTCTGGCGCAGCGATTCCTGCGCTAGCAAGCCCCGCAGCGGTCCGAAGATCGGGAAGCCAGCGCCCCAAAGGGCCTCACTCCCGCGCCTGCCGACTCCTCTATACTGACTAGTCAAGGTAGGTTCTCCATGCGTCTGTTCGTGTGCCTCGCCCTTGTGTGCCCGCTCGCCTTTTCCGCCGCCTTGCCTCTCACGTTCGAACCCAATCGAGGCCAAACCGATCCGCAAGTGCGCTACCTTGCTCGAAGTCCCGGTTCCACTCTCTGGCTCACCTCCACCGAAGCCGTCCTGGGCACCAGCCACGGCTCTCTTCGCCTCCGCTTCGAAGGCGGCACCCGAGCCCCCAAGATCCAACCCGAAGAAGCGCTTCCCGGCAAGACCAACTATTTCCTCGGCGACGACCCCCAGCGCTGGCACAGCGACATCCCGCTCTTTGGCAAAGTCCGGTACCGCAACGTCTATCCCGGCATCGACGCCGTCTTCTATGGCAATCCCGATGACCTCGAATACGATCTCGTCCTCGCCCCCGGCGCCGATCCGCGCCAGATCCATCTCGCCTTCACCGGCATCAAGAGGCTCCGCCTCGATCCTTCCGGCGACCTCCTGCTCTCCGTCGGCGACACTGAAATCCGCCAGCACAAGCCCAAAATTTTTCAGGGAGATCGCTCCATCGACGGCCACTACGTGCTTCTCGGCCGGAACCGGGCCGGATTCGCCGTTGCCCAATACGACCACACCGCTCCCCTCACCATCGACCCCGTACTTACCTACGCCTCCTACTTGGGCGGCTCCAACTCCGACCCCGTGCAGTCCATCGCCATGGACGCGCAGGGCAACCTCTATGTCGTCGGCACAGTAGGGTCCAAGGATTTTCCCATCGTTGGCGGATTGAACACGCCCAACCCTCTGACCGTCAGCGTCCCCTATGTCGCCAAGTTCAATCCCTCGGTCTCCGGGAAAGCATCTCTGGTCTGGTCCACCCTGATCGGCGGCGCCACCTACGGCGGTCTCGGCGGAGCAGTCGCGGTGGATAGCGCCGGCAACGTCTATGCCGGGGGCATCACTCTCTCCACCGACTTCCCCAACCGGAACGCATTCCAACCGTCCCCAAACTGCCTTGCCGGACATCTTAATTGCGCTAGCGGCTTTGTCATCAAGTTGGCTCCCGCGGGCGACCAGGTCATCTACGGGTCTTATGTCGGCGGGGGATTTGACGATGGCATCTACGCCGTGGCGGTCGATGCCGCCGGAGCCCTCTATTTCACCGGTGAATCCGTTTCCCCGAGCTTTCCCGTTACCAGCCAGCCCTACCAGGCACGATCCTCGGGAGGCTTTGATGGTTTTGTCGGCAAAGTCTCCGCCGACGGCGGCACGCTGCTATATTCCAGCCTCTTTGGAGGTGAAGGAAAAGATACCCCCTTGTCCCTCGCCGTCGACGCCCAGGGGATGGTTTATATTGCCGGGGAAACCACCTCCGTATTCTTGCCTGTGACGCAAAATGCCTACCAGCAATCGATCTTGAGCTCCACGCAAGCCGGCTTCATCGCCAAGTTCGATCTCACGCGCCCTGGCCCGGCCGCGCTGGTGTACAGTTCGTATTTCGCCGCTTCCAATTCCCCCTCCACCGCCGCCATCGAGAGCATCGCCGTGGACGCTTCCGGCAATCTCTTCGCCACCGGCTCCACCACGGACCCCGCGTTTGCCACCACCACGGGTGCCTTCCAGACCAAGTTCGGAGGCAACGTCCCCGGCGATGGCAATGCCCTTCAGGGCGATGCCTTCGTCTCGGAACTGAATCTCTCGGCGGCGGGCTCGGCCCAACTCGTCTACTCCTCTTTCCTGGGCGGCTCCGCCAACGAATCCGGAAGCTCCATCGCCGTCGATTCCTCCGGAAAAATCGTCGTGGGCGGCACCACAGATTCCCTGGATTTCCCCACTACGTCTAATGCCTACCAGTGTTGCGTCCTCCGAACCGGCGCAGGCACTAGCCCCATCGGCCCCTTCACAAACGGCTTTCTGGTTCGTGTCGATCCCATTAAATTCGGCGCCGCAGGCCTTCTCTATTCGAGCTATATCGGCAATTCCTCCGCGAACACCACGGTGATCTCCGCGGCCATCAACGCCTCGGGAAGCATCGCTGCCACCACCGGCAGCGCGACCTCGGGCAACCTCCCCGTGACCGCTTCTGCGTTTCAAACTGTCCCCGGGGGTCCGAAAGCCGCGAACGCCTACCTCGCGCGCTTCGATTTCTCGCAAACCGGCCCGCAGATCACCGCCGCCGGTAACTCGGCCAGCTTCCTCAACAACGGCTTCTCCCCCGGCATGCTCTTCAGCCTTGTCGGTACGGGACTCGGCACGCCCGCCACCGCCGGAGTTCAGCTCGATTCCACGGGCAAGGTCGCCACCTTGGTAGCCGGAACGCAGGTTCTCGTCGATGGCATCCCCGCGCCTCTGACCTACATCTCGCCCACCCAGATCAATGCCGTCGCCCCCTACGCACTGACCGCGAAAAAAGGACAGGTCGTCTACGTTCAGGTGATTTATAACAACGTCGCCGGTAATGTCTACCCCGTCATGGTTGCCGATACCGCCCCCGGCATCTTCTACTCCGCCGGAGGCCAAGGAGCCATCCTCAATCAGGATTTCGGCTACAACAGCGCAAGCAATCCCGCCGCCAAGGGAACCTACGTCTCTATTTACTGCACCGGTGAAGGCCAAACAAATCCGGTCGTCCCCGACGGCCACGTGTCCAACGAATCGGCAGACCAACTGGCCCGCCCCGTTGCCGCCGTGAGCCTGACCATCGGCGGTATCCCCGTCCCCGCCTCCGATATCGCCTACGCCGGAGCCGCCCCCCAGAACGTCGCCGGAGTCCTGCAGGTGACCGCCAAAATCCCGCCCGCCGCGGCCTCCGGCAACCTTCCCGTCATTCTGAAAATCGGAGCGCAGTCTAGCCAGTCTGGAGTCACCGTCGCGGTCAAATGATCGCGACCGTCCTTACAACTCCAGCCGCCCCCGCATCACCATGTCCTCCGTGTAAAACGCCTGCTCGAACTTCAACCGCTCAATTTGCGCGTCGAATTCCACCCGCCGGTCTCCCTTCGTAATCTCCGCCGACCTCGCGAATAAATACAAAATCACCGGCCCATCCTCGCCGCGCAGCACTTCTACCGACGTCGGCTTCAAATCCTTCTTTCCCTCACGCTTGATCGATGCCTGCTTCTTCAACTCCGCCGCCATCGACTTCGAATCGCCATTTGCCATCTGTCCCGGCAGCCCGTACACCGCAATCGCGTAGTGCCCCTCGTCAATCTCAGGACTTCCCGTCGTATGCGCCTTCAACTCCGCCTGTTGCACCGGAGCCGCGCTCTCCCAGCGCACCGTCAGCGTGGGCGTCGGGGCATCCTGGTCCGGCCGGCTGCCTCCCTGTTGCTGAGGATATCCGCCCCCTCCCCGTCGTCCCATCCCTCCCACTCCCGGCAGTCCGATCCCGATCCCGCCAATCCCGATTCCGCCTCCGCCGCCTCGGCCTCCGCCCCTTCCCCCGTTATTCCCCGACCGGGCGATCTCTGGGAGCACCGACTTCGCCCACGGAGAATCGGTGATGATCACTTTCGCGTCTTCTTCGCTCCATTGCGCCGGATCTTTGTCTTTCCAGGGCTCCTCCGCGGCCCAAACCACGCCCGCGAGCCCCACCGCCACCGCCCATCGCCATGCTCTGCTCATATCTTTTGTGATGCCCTCACGGTTTTTCCGTTCCCCCGGATTTTTTATCTCGAATCTCCTCTGTCACATGCCTCTTCCGCGCCGCCCCAACCCCTTGCCGCGCCCCTTACACTTCAGGCGTACAACGAGTTGTCTTGATGGCCATCAAGTCGTTGATTGAAGTAGGACTGGACTTCCGGAGGCCGTTAGAAGCCTTGCAGGTGGCGCCCACACGATCCACTTTGACGGAAGAGTTCAGCCAGGACGCGTCCG
>DASYET010000020.1:0-2023 GCA_036498815.1 Bryobacteraceae bacterium
GCGAGGTTCCGCTGGACCCGGAGGGCGGGGTGGCGTTTCCCGGCAGCGCGGAAGTCTGGATGGTCGCGAAAGGCCAGGCCAGCATAGCCGGAGCCGCAGGCCGCCTCAAGAAGTTGTCCAAGGCGGTGGTTCCCGATGACGAAGACAAGATCCTGTTGCGGATGGCGCATACGCGCCACAAGAACGTCTCGGAACTGGACAGCTTCCTGGCGGTGGCTCGCATTGACTCACATCGCCCCGAGAAGTTGGACGAGGCTTCCCCCTCCGTGCCAATATAGCTGAGACACTTCCCGTACCCTTAATTAGAGTGCAGGGCGGGAAGGAAATTCAGCATGAAAGACGCGAAGACAGATATTCCGGTCCTATCCGCCAACGACGGAACTAAGGCCGAGCGGAGCGAGGCGGCCGGGGTCATTGCCGAGCATCCCGACCCCGAGGTCGTGGCCAGAGCGAAGCGTCGCATCTTCACTGGCGAGTACAAGCAGCGGGTCCTGGCCGAAGCCGACAAGGCTAAAGGGGAGTCCGGCGGCATTGGCGCCCTGCTGCGGCGCGAGGGTTTGTACTCCTCTCATCTGACGACGTGGCGGCATGAGCGTGCCGCAGGGATCCTGCACTCGCTGACTCCACAGAAGCGTGGTCCCAAGAGCAAGCGCACCCCCCTCGGCGAAGAGAACCAGAAGCTGCGTCGGGAGAATCAACACCTCAGTGAAGAACTGCGTAAGGCGGAAATCGTCATCGACATTCAAAAAAAAGTGGCCGCTCTGTTGGGGCGTCCGCTTGGCACGACGGACCGGGAGCCGCTACTATGATGGCGGCCGTCACGGAGTTGTCCCCAGTCGTCGGCACGCAGGCCGCTTGTGATGTTCTGGGCCTTCCCAGGTCGTCGTTCTATCGGCAGCAGCGCCCTGTCTTCGGTCCATCTAAGAAAGCAGTTTCGGCCCGGGCACTCAGTCTCCCGGAACGGGAGGAGGTGCTCGCCTGTCTGCACGAGGAACGCTTCCAGGACCGCTCGCCCGCGGCGGTATTCGCCACCCTGCTGGACGAGGGCATCTATCACGGTTCGCTGCGCACGATGTACCGGATCCTGGATGAAGCGGGTGAAACTCGTGAGCGCCGCGATCAGCTCACCCACCCCGCGTATCAGAAGCCGGAGTTGCTGGCCACGGGACCGAATCAGCTGTGGAGCTGGGACATCACCAAACTGAAGGGCCACGCCAAGTGGACCTACTTCTATCTCTATGTGATTTTGGATGTTTTCAGTCGGTACGTGGTCGGCTGGATGGTGGCCCCTCGCGAGACTGCGGAGCTGGCCAAGCGGCTGATTGCTGACACCTGCGACAAGCAGAACATCCTGCCGGACCAGTTGACCATCCATGCCGATCGCGGTTCCTCGATGACGTCCAAACCGGTGGCCTTCCTTTTGGCCGATCTCAGCGTCACCAAGTCGCACAGTCGGCCTTACGTCTCCGATGACAACCCCTATTCGGAAAGCCACTTTCGCACCCTGAAGTACCGGCCCGACTTCCCGGAAAGGTTTGGCTGCATCCAGGATAGTCGCGTCTTCTGCCGGGAGTTTTTCACTTGGTATAACGAAGAGCACCGTCACTCTGGGATCGAATTGCTCACGCCATCGATGGTTCACCACGGCCAGGCGCCGGCCGCCATCGCGTGCCGGCAGGTCGTGCTCGACGCCGCGTACCTGGCTCACCCGGAGCGGTTCGTGCGTTCGGCGCCTAAATTACTCGCCATTCCAAGGGAGGTCTGGATCAACAAACCCCCAGAGAATAAAACTCAGTAAATTCCACTTGGGAGTGTCTCAAATCTATTGACACGCGCCGTATATGCGGCAGCCCCTCTGTTTTTCCCTTTGCAACTAGCGATAAGCCGCCATCCCGTCAACCGCGGTGCGGACTACTTCAAAAGATCGTTTGATGGCGTGATATTATCCAACCCAAACTCTCTTCGAGCCTCGATGATAACGGTAGTGCGAGCGAGCGAAAGTGCTTGCCGATATGCGTCGAGT
>DASYET010000021.1:0-233370 GCA_036498815.1 Bryobacteraceae bacterium
TCTCCGGCGGACCTTTACGGGGTCCGCCCGAGGCTAAATTTCGGATCGATCCGGCGCGATCTTGCGTCGACTCCCTCCGCTGAGGGGGAGCCGCAAGAGGTCATCATCCTCACCGCAAGTTCAGCACTACCGCACTCAACGCTTCGTCGGCCGACGAAAAAACTTACTTACGAGGGAAGGATAAGGGGTGAGGGGAGCGGTGGCGGCCGGGGGCAAGTGGGATGTGATTGAAAGGGTGGGAAATAGAATTGTTGAACCGGGGGGAATGGCTATTTGGTTTGCAGCGTTGCTTCGATATGGCCAAGCGCCTTATCAAATCTTCCGAAGAGACGGCAGTTCAGGCTCTCGAGTTTCGTCGCTACTTCGGAGAGGTCGAAGTCCAGAGGTCATCATCCTCGCCGCAAGTTCAGCCCACCTCAGAACGGGAGATGGGGACGCCAGCGTATGGTGTTTGACGCAGGAATGTTTCGAGCGTCGATTCGGTTTCCTCTGAATGGAGGCCCAGTACGATTTCCGTCAAGCATTCGGGACGTAGCGGTATTTCGATGTAGCTTCTTCCATACGCGTCGATCAAACACTGTTGGGGCGGCGTCGGCTGCATGAGACGCCACTCCTGTTCCTGCTCGAAATTCGCTCGCTTGATCGAGAACGCTTCATTGAGGAGCCGAACGAATGCCTTGTATCCAAGCAATATCTTGTGCTCATCACTGAAGCGATGGTTCCAGTTCCGACTCGACAAATACTCGCAGAACCGGGTAAGTATGTTCTTGTACTCGGTTTCTTGATACATCATCATGCAGAATCCGCGATAGTGGGATGTCAGCTTGTCCGGTCTGACAAGGAGTGATCCCCCCCGGATGCGGACTCTGCATACTTAGTCCACATGTAAGAGGTCTCCGCTGCCTTGCAGAAACAGCAAACCAAGGGGCGCAGGTATTCTTCCAGACGTCCGCGTCTTGATGGGTTGAAGGTGTCAATTAGGTCCGCAGGTAGCCGATCACGATAGGGCTGCAATAGGTCCGAAATCACGCCCATCGGATAGCGGATTTCCTCTGAGTCATCCATAGTCAAGGCATCATAGAGTCTCAGCTTTCCACTAGCGAGGATCTTCCTAAGCGTATCTGGTCTTGTGTAATGTTGGAGCAACTTCGGAGCACGTTTATCTAATCGAAGATTCCTGTAGTACGTTTCCAAAGCGACGATCTCTCGATCGACTTCGGTGATCTGTAGCTCTGGCAGCATGCGTCCCGATTACTGGGCGGTCCAGCCGCCGTCGATCAAGATGTCGTTGCCCGTGATGAAGGCCGAGTCTTCGGAGCAGAGGAACCGGGCTAGCTTGCCCACCTCTTCGGGCTTGCCCCAGCGGCCGACGGGCAGTTTGGCGAGGAACTGGCGGTTGGTTTCGGGGTCGTTCATGGCGGCGGTGTTGAGCTCAGTGGCGAAGGGGCCGGGGCTGATGGCGACTACGGTGATTCCGTCGGGCGCGAGTTCGAGGGCGAGGGCTCGCGTGAGGCCGAGGAGCGCGGCCTTGCTGGCGGAGTAGGCGGTGCGGCCGGGCAGCGAGATGTGGCTCATGATCGACGTCATATTTACGATGCGGCCGAATTTGCGGCCTCGCATGAGCGGGATGATCGCGCGGCACATCAGGAAGACCGAGGTTACGTTGGCGTCCATGACGCGGTGCCATTCTTCCAACGTGAAGTCGACCAGGTTCTTGCGGAGGTTGATGCCGGCGTTGTTGATTAAGATGTCGACTCGGCCGAAGCGGGCTTGGACTTGCTGCGCGAGCGCCGAGACTTCGGCTTCGACAGAGATGTCGGCGGTGAAGATGGCGGTTTCCGAAGAGCACTGGGAGGCGGTGGCTTCCAGGGCTTCGCGGTCGCGGCCTACCAGTGCGACGCTCGCGCCTGCGGCGGCTAGCTCGATCGCGATGGCTCGGCCGAGGCCGCGGCTGGCTCCGGTGATGACGGCTACTCGGTTCGCGAGGGATTTCGGCACGTTCTACTTACCGAGGTGCTTTAGTTCCACGTCAATCAGTTGTTGCATGACGGGGAAGGGGAGTCCGCCGACCTTGCGTCCGTTGATGAAGAGCGACGGGGTGCCGGTTACGCCGAGCTTGCGTCCTTCGGCGATGTTCTTGTTCACTTCGGGCTCGGTAGCCTTCGTGTCCAGGCAGCGGCCGAGGGCTACGGGGTCGACTCCGTTCTTGCCGGCCCATTCCACGGCCTTGGCGTGGATGTTGTCGCCGTTGAGTTGCTCCTGATTCTCGTAATCCCAGTCGAAGAATTTCCAATATGCGGCTTGGCTTTGGCGGAGAACGCAGCGGGCGGTGATGGCGGCGGCCCGGGCCCAGGGGTGGATGGATTCCAGCGGGAAATCCTTGAACACGACGCGCACTTTATCGGGGTAGAATTTCGGGATGTCCTCGCGCAGCACGGGGGCTTCGGCCTTGCAGGAGGGGCATTCGAGGTCGCCAAATTCCACGATGGTGATGGGCGCGTTGGCGGGTCCGAAGGTGGGCTGGCCGGCGAGCGTGATGGTGTCAAGATTCGACTGGAAGGGCGAGGCGTTGATGTTGGTGACGTCGCCCTTGACGATGGTCTGGCCGTCGGCGGAGAGGTAGAAGACGTCGTCTTTCGCGCCGCCGTCGTAGGTGAAGTGCACGGTGACTTCGGAATAGCCGGGGAAGTTTTTCGCAGGCTTGGGGTCGTCGACTTTCACCTGGACGTCCACCTGGAAGAGCTCAAGGTAGCGGGCGTAGGCTTCGAGCGTGGCTTTATCCAATGCTGACTTAGAGGGTGCTGATTGGGCGGGCGCGGATTTTTTCGGTGCGGCGGTTTGGGCGAAGGCGGCTATGGCGATTAAAAAGAGAGCGGCTGGTTTCATTGCGAAAACAATTATACAGTGGAGGCGGAGACGCATATGAGCGAAGAACTGGTGACGATACGGCAGTTCGGGGATATGTCCGAAGCGCTGCTGGCGCAGGGATGTTTGGAATCGGCGGGCATTGAGTGCTTCCTGACGGACGCGAATATTACGCGGCTGGAATGGCCCCTCAGCCGGGGGATGCGGTTGCAGGTGAACGCGGAGGACGCGGAGTCGGCGGAGGAGGTCTTAGCGGGGGCGGGGAAGGCGGAGTAACGGGGGGAAGGCCGCTCCATTACTGTCGCGGCTCGGTTTGGGGGAGGACGCGGTCGGAGGGGGGACGGGGTCGGTTTGGAAGGACGCGGTCGGTTGAGGAGCGCGGATCAGTTTGGCTGAGGAACGTGTATACTGTGGCGCATGGGACCGGATCAACCACCTCTTCCCCGGCCGCCGGGTGACCCGGAAAAGATGCGGCAGTTGTTGGATGATGCTCGCCGCAAGATGGAAGAAGAGGAGTACATGCGGACGATGCCGCGCCCGGTGTACGGGGGGCCTCCGGTGACTCGGCGGTGGAGCATACGCGGGATCGTGATGCTGGTGGCGGGGGCGCTGGCGGCCATCGCGGCGGCGGTGTTCGGGTGGAACAAGATGGCGGCTCCGGTGTATGGCGGGCCTCCGGTGCAGCCCGTTCCGCCGAATGGCGAAATAACCCCGCCCGCTGCGGTTTACGGCGGGCCTCCCCCTCCGCAACCTCGGGTAAAGTAGGCCGGATTGGCGGTCCGATTCACTTACGCGGTTTGGGAGCTCACGCTGCAATGCAACTTGGGATGCGTACATTGCGGATCGCGGGCGGAGAAGGCTCGGGCGTCGGAACTGACGACGGAAGAGGCGCTGGATCTGGTGTCGCAGCTCCACGAAGTAGGGATTCGCGAAGTGACGCTGATCGGCGGCGAGGCGTATCTACGCGGCGATTGGTTGAAGGTAGTGGAAGCGATTCGCGAGGCGGGGATGAGTTGCACGCTGACCACGGGTGGATACGGGATCTCCGCGGCGGCCGCCCGGGCGATGCGGGACGCGGGGCTGCAACAGGTTTCGGTTTCGATCGATGGGTGCCGTGAAACGCACGATTTTCTGCGGGGCAAAGCAGGCTCCTGGGACGCGGCGTTCGGATCGCTACGGCATTTGCGCGCGGCGGGTGTGCCGGTCACTTGCAATTCGCAGATTAACCGGTTTTCGGCTCCGGAATTACCGCTGATTTATTCGGATATTGTGGAGGCGGGGTGCCGCGCGTGGCAACTCGCCATGACGGTGCCGATGGGGCGGGCGGCGGATCGTCCAGAACTGTTGTTGCAGCCGCCGGAATTGTTGGACGTGTTCCCGGTGTTGAATGAGCTGGCGGGGTGGGCCCGGCGGGATGGCGTGATGTTCTTTCCGGGGAACAACATTGGATACTACGGTCCTTATGAGATGCGGCTGCGCAATCCGAACGGAGCGGGCCGCGCGATCTGGGAAGGGTGCCAGGCGGGGATCAATACGCTGGGGATCGAGGCAGACGGGACGATTAAAGGATGTCCGTCGCTGCCGACTGCGGCGTATTCGGGCGGGAACATTCGCGAACGGCGGCTGAGTGAGATCTTGGAGTCGGCCCCGGCGCTGGCGATGAATGCGGGCCAGGGAACCGAAGCCGCTTGGGCACATTTGTGGGGATTTTGTAAGACCTGCGACTACGCGCAATTGTGCCGCGGAGGTTGTTCGTGGACGGCGCATGTATTTTTCGGGAAGCGGGGGAATAATCCGTACTGCCATCATCGGTCGTTAGTGCGGGCTCGCGAGGGGCGGAGAGAGCGGCTGGTGCTGGAGACTCCGGCGGCGGGGGAGCCGTTCGATCACGGCGTGTTCCGGGTGATCGAAGAGGCGGCGGATGCGGCGTGGCCGGAGGGAGATGAACTGCGGTTTCGCGCGGAGAGCGTGCGCTGGCGGCGGGAGAAGCCTATAGGGGCGGCGGGGTTGCGGGTGCTGGGGTAGGCGGCTTGGGGGAGGCTGGTGCTCCGCGCACCGCGAAGTTATAATAACGCTGATCCGAAGTTGACTTGGTGTTGCCTTGCGGTCATGACTTTTGTAGTGAGGAGATGGCGTTCGATGAGCAAGATTTTTCAAGGAGTGCTGGGAGCATCGTTGGCTTTCGGCGTGATGGCGCTCGGACAGAGCCCTGTCCGCAAGGCCCCGACCGCGGAGGATTGGGCGGCGATGGCGAAGCTGCCGGACTTCAACGGAGTTTGGGAAGTGGCGATGGGCGGCGGAGGCGGTGGGCGCGGGGCGGCTCCGGCGGGCGGTGCGGCAGGACGTGGCGCGGCTCCGGCCGGACGTGGCGCAGCCCCGGGGGGTGCTCCTGCCGCGGGCGGTGCTGCTGCCGGGGGACGCGGCGCTGCGGGTGGAGGTCGAGGGGGCGGTCGAGGCGGGGCGGCGGGTCCGTCACTGACTCCCGAATACGCGGCGAAACAGAAGGCGGAAGCGGCTGCTGCGGCGGGCGCGGATGCCCAGACGGCGAATTGCTTGCCTCCGGGATTGCCGGGGATCATGGGCCAGCCGTATCCCATCGAGTTCATCCTGACGCCGGGCAAGGTGACGGTGATCAGTGAGGCGTACATGGCGGTACGGCATATTTATACCGACGGCCGGCCGATTCCGGAGGATCCGGATCCGAATTTTTTCGGGACGTCGATCGGGCACTGGGACGGCCAGACTTTGGTGGTGGATACCGTGGGATTGTCCCACGTCGCGCGCGGGTTGAATTTTCCGTATAGCGACAAGCTGCGGATTCAAGAGAAGTTTCATTTGACCGATCCGGAAACGATGTCGATCGAGACGACGGTGATGGATCCGGAGGCGCTGACGGCGCCCTACACGATGGCGGCGCGAAGCCTGCGGCGGCACCGGAGCTGGACCACGGCCGAGTATATTTGCGAGGAAAACAATCGAAATTTCGTCGATGAGCAGGGAAAAGCGGGCGTACGGCTGGCTTCTCCGAAATAAGAAAGGTGAATATGAATCACAAGGTAACTAAAATTGTCCGGCGCACGCTCTTGGCGGCGGGTCTCGCGGCGGGCGTGAGCGGCGTGGCGCTGGCTCATCATTCTTACTCGGCGTTCGACATGGTGGGGACCAAGACCCTGACCGGCACGGTGACCAAGTTCGAATGGTCGAATCCGCATTCGTGGATCTGGATCGACGTGAAGAACGAGCAGGGCGCGGTGGAGAATTGGGGCATCGAAGGAATGAGCCCGAATTATCTGGCGCGGCGCGGCTGGTCCCGCACGACGCTGAAGGCCGGCGACCAAATCACGATCACCATTCACCCGCTGCGCGGCAATGAGAAGGGCGGGAGCTTCCTGTCGGCGACCAAATCCACTGGCGAGGCTCTGGTGAATGGTGGGGCGATCACGGAGCCGTAGGCCGTCGCAATAATCCCCACAAGTGAGGGAGAATTGTGGTCATGGCCTCGTCTAACTGGCGTGAAGAAGCTTGGCCCAGTCTTCCTCTGGAAGATTGGAGCGACACCTATGCGACCTTGCATCTGTGGACCCAGATTGTGGGCAAGATCCGTTTGGCGCAGAGTCCGTGGTTCAATCACTCCTGGCATGTGCCACTGTACGTGACCTCCACGGGAGTCACGACGTCGCCGATTCCGTACGGCGTTCGCACCTTTCAAATCGATTTTGATTTCATCGATCACCAACTGACCCTTCGGGCCAGCGATGGGCGCAAGGGTGGTTTTCCGCTCAGGCCTCAGCCGGTCGCGGAGTTTTACCGGTGCCTGATGGAGGAGATGGGAAGAATCGATCTCCCGGTCAACATTCACAAGACCCCGAATGAAGTTTCCGAGCCGATCCGATTCGATCGGGACGAAACGCATAAGGCGTATTCTCCCGAGTATGCCAACCGGTTTTGGAGAATCCTGGTTCAGTCCGACCGGATCATGAAGGAGTTTCGCGCCGGTTTTATCGGCAAGTGCAGCCCGGTACATTTTTTCTGGGGCGCTCCCGATCTCGCCGTCACGCGATTCTCGGGACGGCGTGCACCGCAGCACCCCGGTGGTGTGCCTAACCTTCCCGATTTCGTTGCGCGAGAGGCGTACTCGCACGAGGTCAGCAGCTGCGGGTTCTGGCCCGGCGGCGGTCCGGTCCCGTACGCGGCGTTCTACTCCTACGCGTATCCGGAACCGGCGGGATTCCCGGCGGCATCCATCAAGCCGGCGGCGGCATTCTATTCTGCCGACCTTCGTGAGTTCATTCTGCCCTATGAAGCGGTACGCCAGTCGGAGACTCCGGATCAGATGCTGCTGGAGTTTTTCCAGGCCACGTACGAAGCTGCCGCCAATCTGTCCCACTGGGATCGTGAGGCTTTGGAACGCACCAGCGATCCGAAGCGGGCGGTGCGGCCGAGCGGATCTGCCCCGTCATAAAGCTGCCCGGCAGGAGATTGATTCCTCGCAGGAACCGGAGGGGCAGGAGTGGTGAGCGCGGTAGGAATCGAACCTACAACCTATTGATTAAGAGTCGGTTGTATCTTTAGCTCCACCATCCACGGCACTGTTTGTGCCGTTCTTTGGACGTCTGTTCTTCGACGTCGCGAGGCACGCTTGCGTATATAATTAACTGCATAACCTAGATGATTGAAGTAGAATCGCTCCGTAAGCGCTACCAGGTGTTCGTGAGTTCCACATATGAGGATCTCGTCGAGGAGCGGACGGGCATCATGCAGGTATTGCTCGAACTCGACTGTATACCAGCAGGGATGGAGTTGTTTCCGGCAGCCGACGATGATTCGTGGACATTGATAAAAAAGGTAATTGACAATTCGGATTACTACCTCGTGGTGGTTGGCGGTCGCTACGGATCGGTCGGATTGGATGGAAAGAGCTACACGCAGATGGAATACGAGTATGCCATCTGCCAGGGCAAGCCCGTGTTAGCGTTTGTTCATGGCAATCCTAACGCAATTTCAGCCGCGCGAACTGAACGGGAACCTGCCGCTCGTGAAGCCCTCGCGGCATTCGTACGACTGGTAAAACGCAAGAACTGCCGAACCTGGACGACGCCACAGGACTTGGCCGCTGTCGTTGGGCGCAGCGTCCACCACTTGATGATTGACAAGCCCGCCGGGGGCTGGATACGGGCTAACGAAGCCGCAGTTGTTAAGGAGTCCGACGCGAGAGCTTCAAAGCGGGTAGGGGAACTCGCATCCCGTATCTCAGAACTTGAAGAGAAATTAAGAGTGGCCGAAGTTCAACTTGCCCATAACCAAGTGCAGCGAGAAAAGCAAACGCCTCTCATGCCAGTCCCACAGATCGAGCTCCTGTCGATTTTGGAAGAAGCCGCGAATCGGCTTAAACGAATTCGGGAACGGTTGAGGTTGAAGTACCGGGACGTCGAGGCAGCAAGCCTCAAGATTGCTGAGTTTTTTCACAACGACGAATTTTTGGTCTCTCTTTCACGATTATCAGACATTGAGAACAAAGGGACACTACCGTCACTGTTCCGGGTGTACTCTCTTGCTGTAATTTATCGGATAGACTTCGCAGAGCTTCTGTCTTGGTACGGTGTAGACCTTAAGCGTCTGCCTGAAGTTGCCGTTGGAATTGGCATAGGGAGGACGCATTTATTTGCCTTTCAGCCAGAAGAGAACGCGGAGGTTGAGATCCCTCTTATACTTGATCCGGGCCTGAACGTGCAACGGACAAATTACTTGTCGAGGTTCGTTCAACGGTGGGGCAAATTGCCGTTGGTGTTATTGAAAGGACTCGATCCTAGGCACCTGAGCTACGCGATGATCGGGACAGAAGACTTCACGATGTATCCGCTCATTCCTCCGGGCAGTCTAGTCCGCATTGATACAAGCCAACGGCGAATACTGGAACCCCACGCTGAGGATGAATCGAAGCGACCCATCTATTTGCTGGAACACAGGGATGGCTATATTTGTTCGTGGTGCCGGATCGTCGATGGGAGGCTGTTTACGCTTCCCCACCCTCAATCAGCGTGCGACCCGGCTGTCTACCGTTATCCCGAAGAAATCGAAATCATAGGACGTGTGACAGGAGTGGTGATGGATTTGGACGTCCCCCTGAAGCGCTATCTGACGCGGTAGAAGAATGGAGGATTGAAACCTTCCGCGGAACTATTCGTTTTACTCGAACCAAACCATGGGATCAAAATTATTTGATCGGATATGGAGGCTATCCGGATTGAGCCGACGAGTCTCCTGAATCGGGGGGGGCGAGGGCTGGCATCGCTGCGATTCTTTGACCGTTGGCCTCAAAAAGGCGCTTTTCAAAACTTTTTCTGAGGACCGTCCTCGCGGACGGGCACCACCGGATCGCCAGATTCTATTGGGCAGGAGTGGTGAGCGCGGTAGGAATCGAACCTACAACCTACTGATTAAGAGTCAGTTGCTCTGCCAGTTGAGCTACGCGCCCTGACTTGGGAATCTGTCGCGGTGGGGGAAACGGCGACCTCCTCATTTTTACACAAGCAGAGTGGCTACGTCTACTGTCGATCGCGTCCCTTCGATCACCACGATGTGGCTGTCGGTGACGAAGTAGCGCTCGCGGTCGCGGGCGAGATCGTAGCCGATCTCGGTATCTTCCGGGATATGGACGTTCTTGTCCAGAATCGCGCGGCGGATGCGGGCCCGCCGGCCGATGTCGCAGTTGTCGAAGATCACCGAATCTTCCACCACGGCGCCGGAGTGAACGCGCACGTGGCGGCCGAGCACGGAACGGCGCACCAATCCACCCGACAGGATCGTTCCGCCGGAGACGATGGAATCGATCGCCTGGCCGCGGCGGCCCTGCTCATCGAAGATGAATTTCGCGGGCGGGTCGGAGTATCCGGCGGTGCGCAGAGGCCACTGCCGATTGTAGAGATTCAGCGTGGGGGAGACGGCCCGGAGATCCATGCTGGCGTCGTAATACGCCTCGATGGTTCCCACGTCGCGCCAGTACGGTTCCTGCATCGGCGGATCGCCGGGGATGCGGTTGGTTTGGAAATCGTAAGCGTACATGGGCGCGCGGCCCACCAGGGACGGCAGGATGTCGCGGCCGAAATCGTGCGAGCTCGCCGGGTTCTGCGCATCGGCGTAGAGCTCGCGCAGTAACAGGTTGGTCGAAAAAATGTAGTTGCCCATCGACGCGTAGACGCGGTCCGGATCGCCCGGCATGGTGGGCGCGTCGGGGTCCTTCTCATGGAACCCGAGGATGGAGCCGTCGGCTCCGGCTTCGATCACGCCGAATTCGTTGGCCATCTTCTTCTCCACCGGGATGGCGGCGATGGTGGCCTGGGCGCGCTTGTGCATGTGAAATTCCAGCATCTCGCGGATGTTCATGCGGTAGATGTGATCGGCGCCGAAGATCACGACGAAATGCGGGTCCGCCTGCTCGATGAGGTTGATGTTTTGATAGATCGCGTCGGCGGTGCCGCGATACCAATCCTCGCCGGGCATCCGCATTTGCGCGGGTACGGGGATGATGAAGTGCTCCTTCAACAGGCCGCTGGCCTCCCAGCCGTCGCGAAGGTGCTGCAACAGGCTCTGACTCTTGAACTGGATCAGGACGTAGTTGGAATAGATGCCGGAGTTGATGAGATTGGACAGCACGAAATCGACGATGCGATAACGTCCTCCGA
Source organism: Bryobacteraceae bacterium (assembly GCA_036498815.1). GTDB lineage: Bacteria > Acidobacteriota > Terriglobia > Bryobacterales > Bryobacteraceae > Palsa-187. Next base: position 10,548 of record DASYET010000021.1, read on the forward strand.
AAGGAACGGCGGGCTTGGCCCGTTCCTTCGTGAGAGGAAACAGGCGGGTTCCTTTTCCACCCGCGAGGATAAACGCCACAACCCGGACCTGCATGGGTCTTATTCTCCCACACGGAGCGAGCCGGAATTGTTTCAAGCCGAAGCGTTTCACGGGATAATGGGACCGATCCGATGGAGCAAAACGAAATACTGGGTCGCCTGCGCGAAAGGATCGTGCGCTTCGCGGCATCTAAATTAGCAGGGGATGCGGCGCAGGACCTCGCGCAGGAGGTGATGCTGGTGTTGCATGAGAAATACTCCGCCGTGGACCGAATCGAAGACCTGGTGCCCTTGTCGCTGGAAATCGCGCGGCTGAAGATCTGGGCCGTGCGCAGGAAGACGCATCGCCGAGGGGAAGATTCGGCGGTATCGGTGGAGGATGTGCCGCTCGCCGGGCGGGAGGCGGATCCGCTGGAGCAGACTCTGCGGCGCGAACAGGTGGAGAAACTGGAAGCGGCGCTGGCCGGGCTGGGCGAGCGGTGCCGCGAATTGTTCCGCTTGAAGCTGCTGGGTCACACGTATCCGGAGATTCAGAAAAAGCTCGGCGTCAGCGCGTTGAATACTTTGTACACTTGGGATTTCCGGTGCCGCAAACAGCTGCTGGAGCGGTGGGGCGAGCGGAAGGAGCGATGAGCCGCGAGATGCACGACCGCAAAATGCAAAACGACGACGTGCACAAGCTCATCGCGGGCTACGCGACCGGTACGCTCACGGAGCAGGAGCAAAAAGCCTTGTTCGCGGCGGCGTTGGAGGATCAGGAACTCTTCGATGAGCTGGCTCGCGAGCAGGAGCTGAAGGAACTGCTGGAGCAGCCGGGCGTGCAACCGCGATTGATCGCGGCGTTGGAACCCAGAAAGAAGTGGTGGGAGAAACCCCATTGGATGTTTGCTGCGGCGGCGACCGTGGCCGCGGTGTTACTGGGTGTGTTCTTAATCCAGCCTCCGGAGCCGAAGCGTTTGGCGATGGTGATGCCGGAGCCGCCCAAGATTTCCCAGGCTCCGGTGCCGTTCGTGGAGCCTCCGCCGGTGCCGGAAGCCGCCCCGGCGTTGCCGCCTCCCTCTGCGGTGCGGGATGCTCGGAACGCGGCGCCTTCTTTGCCGCCGCCTCCGGCGCAGAGTGCGAACGCCCCGGCGGACGCGCTGCGGGAAGCGACGATCACGGCGGCTGAAGTTCCCTTGCCTGCGCCGGCTCCGCCTCCGCGGCCGGCGCCTGCTGTTGCCGTTGCGCCTCGAACGGGTGCGCCGGCTCCGCCTGAGACAGTGGGACAGTTGGGCGCGGCCGGTGCCGGTGTCGGTGGGGCCGGGGGAGGCGGGGGAGGAGGCGGCGGACGAGGTGGCGGCCGCGGCGGCAGAGCGGTGATCGGCGGGTTCGCGCCGGGGCCGGCCCTCAAGGCGGAATCTGCTGCCGCGGGATTCGGATTGAATTATTCGGTCACTGCGGAAGGCAAGTTGCGCGTCATGGCATTGGCGAACGGATTTTTGTCCGTGGGCGCGGCGGGTCAGGTGCAAGTTTTGAATCGCGCGGTGACGGCGGGTGCGTCGACCGAGGTGGAAATGCCGGAAGGAGCCACGTCGGCGATCGTTGTTTTCTCCGCGCAGGCCGTCACGGATTCGATTTTGAGTATCACGAAGAGCCCGGAGGCAGCGGACGCGGGCACGGTGACGGATCCAAATCCCTCGCCGAATTCACGACTTGAAGCGATTGTTCCGATCAGGCATTGACTTTTTCCGGAAGCTCCGAGTAATCTAGCTAACGACAGTAACGTTGAGGAATGTTCGGGAAGGCGGTGAAAATCCGCCACTGCCCCGCAACTGTAACCGGCATGTTGTAAGCGCCGGGTTCGATCACTGCGCAAGCGGGAAGATCGGACCCATAAAAGGCCAGCCGGGAGTCAGGAGACCGGTTCCTCGATTTTCAGCATTGACTACGTTTCGAAGGGGAACGTCTCATGACCGCTACTCTATTTCTATTTCTACTTTTCTCGGTCCGCGGAGTTGTGTCCGACCCCAGCGGCAGACCGGTCCAAGGCGCGCAGGTCGCGTGCGGGCCGGAAACCAAAACCACAGATGCTAACGGCGCGGTGGAATTCAATTCCGCTTGCGACGCCACAATCGCGAAGCCGGGCTTCGCTCCGGCGAAGGCTTCGCTGAAGGGCAATGATTCGATCACGTTGGCGCTCGCGCCCGCCAGCGATCAGGTGGTGGTCACGGCGACGGGCGCGCCGCTTGCACTCGAAGACGCGGGCGTCGCGGCGACGGTATTCACGGCGAAAGATTTTGACGCTCCGCATTTTCCGTTTGTCGAGGATTTATTGCGCGATGTGCCGGGCTTATATCTGGCGCAGAACGGACAGAATGGCGCGGTGACATCGCTGTTTTCGCGTGGAGGCAATTCGTACGCCACGCTAGTGCTGCTGGATGGAGTGCCGTTGACGGATCCGGGCGGGCAGCTGGATTATTCGCACTTGAGCTCGGCGGGCATCGACCGGATGGAAGTGATCCGCGGGCCGGAGAGTGCGTTGTTCGGCGCGGAGGCGTCAAGCGCCGTGATTCAGATGTTCACGCGTCATGGCGATTCGGAGGACACCCGGCCGCACGGAGCGTTCGTTTACGATCGGGGCTCGTTCTCGACAGACCATTGGTCGGCGATGCTGGACGGCGGACTGGCGCACCGTTGGGATTATGCGTTCACGGGAGATCAGTATCGCTCGACAGGCGAGTTCCCGAACGACGCTTACCGGATTACGTCAGGCACGGTGAATCTCGGCTACAAGATTTCCGATGCGACGCAGATGCGCGCGACGTATCGCGAGTTCGATGCGTATACGGGCGATCCCGGCGCCACGGCGGACGCAGGGGCGCTTGACTTCCTGTCGCACAGCTACGACCGCGATTCGGCCCTGAGCGTTCGGGTCGACGACGTGCGCGGGCCGCGATTCTCGCAGCGGCTGATTTACGGCTTTCATCGGTATCGCGATCAGTACTTCGACGGGTTCGATCCGAATTTTATCAACGTGGCGGATCGCAACATGGCCGATTATCAGGGCACGCTCACGCATCGGGGCGGGGCACTGGTGTTCGGGTATGAGTTCCAGCGGCAGGGCGGGTTGATTTCCAACGCCACGAAGGTGCGGTACAACAACGGATTCTTCGCGCAGGAACAGTACGCGATCACGTCACGGATTTTTGTGTCGGGCGGGGCTCGCGTCGAGCATTCGAGCGTGTTTGGAGCCGAGTTCGCGCCGCGTGGAGCCGTGACGTTCCGGCTGCCGCGCGAGTTGATCCTGCGAGTAAGCGGATCGCGCGGCGTGCAGGAACCGTCGCTCTTGCAGAACTTCGCGAATGAGGCTTACTACGTCGGCAATCCGAACCTGAAGCCGGAGAAGACCAATAGCTTTGAGGCCGGCCTGTCGCGGGACTTCCTCGCGCGCCGCCTGCACGCGGAGATTTCTTACTTCCGCAACGCGTTCCGGGATTTGATCCTGTACGATTTCTCCGTGGATCCGGCCACGTGGCACAACATCGAGCAGAGCCGCGCGCGCGGCGTGGAGTTGTCCGGAGCCTGGAAGCTGAACTCATTCGTTACGCTGCGCGGTGGATACACGCGGTTGAACACGAAGATCACGGCCTCGAACGATCCCACCCAGATCGGGACGCCGCTCATTCGGAGGCCTCAGAATGCGGGTTCGGTGTCGGTGGATGTGGCGCGCCGTTCCTGGTCGGTTTCGGCAGGCGCAAGGTTGCTGGGCGAACGGCCGGATAGCGATTTCTACAACCCGGGAATCAAGAAGACATTCGGGTATGAGAATGTTTTTGCGTCGGCGTCGTGGAAGGCCGCCAAGCATCTGGAACCGTTTGTTCGGGTGCAGAATCTGCTTAATGAGCGATATCAGGAAGTGCTGGGATACTTCGCTCTGTCGCGCACCGGAGCCGTGGGGCTTCGTGTGAGCTGGTAGGGTTGCGTCTCGGGCGCTACTTCAGCGCTTCCATCAACGTACCGCTGAGGCGCATCACGTCCAAGCGAGCTCGCTCGGATTGGAGCTGCGTGTCATAGTAGGCGATCCACATGGATTGTTCGTCGGCGCGATCCTTCTCAATGGCCGCTTGCGTGGTGCGGCCTTCGTCCAGTAGCGCCAGGTCGATGCTGGTTTGCTCCCGCGCCACTTCCAGATCGTCGCGGGCCAGGTCGCGCTTGCTGTCGCTGCGCTTCACGGTGTCGAAGGCTTGTTGCAGGTCGGCGGTGATGCGGGACCGGGTGCTGGTCACTTGCTTCTGGAGTTTCGTGATCTCGGCCTGCGCTTGCGAAATGTAGGCGGCGCCCGCGCGGCCGTGGATCACCGGGATCGAAAACGATGCGCCCAATTCCACATTGTTCAACTGGAAGTTGGTGTAGTACTTCTTGTAGTTGTTAAACGTATCCAGCAGGCTGTATTGCGCGACCAAGTCGATCTTCGGTTGCCACTGCGCTTTGTAGCCTTTCATCTCCAGCGTCTTCACTTGCATACTGGATTCCAGCCGCTTGATCTCGGGGCTGCGGTCCAGCGCGGCGGCAATCGCTTGTTCGGGCGAAAGCGTGGACGCCAAGGCGGGGCGCTGCTCCTCGGCGGGGTGCACGCGGTCGCCGGGATTCATCCCGAGCACCATCGCGAGAGTGCGTTCGGTCACCGCGGCGCTGTCTTCCAGCGCGAGGATGCTGTCCTCGGCGTGACGCACCTGATTTAACGCCTTACGCGATTCGTGTTGGATCTCGCGGCCTTCCTGTACGCGCGCCTCGGTAAGATCCCGGATGCGCGTGAGATTCGTGGCTTCCTGCTGCGCGGCGGCGAGGCTTTTCGCGGAGTGCTCGGCGTCGAGATAAAGAGACGTCACGCGGTACACCACTTCCTCCTGCTTGCTGGTGACGTCGAAGCTCGCGCCCCGGGCCGCTTCTTTCGCGGCCGCCACTTGGTAGGTCTGCGGACGGTCGTACAGAGACATCACGCTCTTGGCTTGCACAATGGACGGCGCGTTGCCGTCGATGCTGGTGGGAACTCCGTAGGTGTACGCCATCCCGCTGCCTGCGTAAACGTGAAGCGAGAACGGATCCTTCGCGATGATCACCTGGTCGCGCGCTTTTTGTTGATCCAGGCGAGTGATGACCAGGTCGGCATTCTGCTCCAGCGCAAGGTCGAGCGCTTGGCGAAGGGTGAGCGTCTTGGTTTCCGCCACACAAGCTACGGAGACCAGAAGGAAGAGTGCAGAGACTCGCATCCTTCCAGTTTATTCGTACCTTAACGCCTCAGTCGGATTTAGTTGCGCGGCGCGGCTCGCGGGCAGCATGCCGAACACCAGCCCCACCACCAGTGACACGGTGAACGCCACCGCGATCGACAGCATGGAGATGGGGATCTGGAAATCCGTGAAGTATTGGACGCTTAAAGGAACCGCGAGGCCGAGAAGGATTCCCGCGATGCCGCCGGCAAGGCTGATGATGACGGCTTCCGACAGAAACTGTTCGAGCACGTCGCGGCGGGCGGCGCCGACGGCCCGGCGGAGCCCGATCTCGCGTGTGCGCTCGGTCACCGTCACCAGCATGATGTTCATGATGCCGATGCCGGAAATAATCAGAGCGATGGCGGAGACCAGGATCAGCACCGCGGTCAGAATCTTCGAAATGTTCTGCGCGGCGTTCAGAATTTCCGTGAGGTTTTCCACCTTGTACTTGGCGCCCGTACGATGGCGGCTGTTCAAGATCTCGCGCACCACTTCGGTCAGCGGCACTACCGATTCGGGTGTGCGAGTCTGCACATAGAGCGGATCGATGCGTTCAATGCGCGCGAAGTATTGCAGCACGGTCATGGGGATCAGGACATTTTCGCCGGTGATCTCGGACTGCCCCATGGTCGACGTCTTCTCCTTGAACGTGCCGATGACGCCGAAGTGCAGGTCGTGGAGCTTGATGGATTGTCCAATGGCCTGCTGCTGCCCTCCGAAGAGCCGCTTGGCGAGGTTCTCGGTGAGCAGCGCGACGTGCTGGCGGTGGGAGACGTCGTCGGCATCCAGGAACCGGCCCGCCAGCAGGCCAAGATTACGCACCGCGGGATAGTATTCGTCCGCGCCGATGATGGAGACATCCTCTTCGCGACCCTGGATCACCATGCGGTCGAAATTATTCATTACGCCGGTGGCGGCCACGATGCGCGGCCCCAATTGCTGGCGCACGGCGTCCAGGTCGGCGATCTTAATGTAGTCGGCATCGGAGGTGCCCATGGCGGGATTGTTGCCGCCGTCGTACTGGGCGTAAATCATATTGGACCCGATCGCCTGAATCTCGCTGAGGATGTAATCGCGGCTGGTGATGGAGATCGTCACCACCAGAATCACACTGGCGTTGCCGATCACCAGGCCGAGCGCGGTGAGGAAAGCTCGGAACTTGTTCGCGCGCAGGGCCTCCAGGCTGGTGCGGAGGGTTTCGAGTCGCAGCATTACTTGGCCTTGGCCAGCAACTGCTGCGCTTCCTCGCGCGTGGGGTCGTCCGGCGTCAGTGGCGCTTTCAGATACTTTTCCAGCAGCGTCCGGGCTTCCGGCAAGTTGCGCTTCTCTTCGATGTAGGTCTCGGCGCGATAGTACAGAATCCGCGGATTCCCCGGTGCGAGCTTCGCGGCTTGCTCGAACAGCGCGTCGCTCTCCTTGGTCTTGCCGCGGCGGCCCAGGAAGCGGGCGAGTTCCATCACGTGGCCCCACTGCTTCGGCGCGAGCTCGGTGGCGCGGCGCAGATGCTGTTCCGCGGCGTCGTACTCTTTACGCTTTTCTAAGACGAGCGCCTGCAGGTAGGAGTTTTCCGCCGGATCGGTGCGGGTGGTTCTCTTGACCAGCTCTTCGGCTTTGTCCAGGCCTCCTCCCAGGAAACCGGGCGCGTCCAGATAATAATCCATCAGGTCGCCGACGGCTTCTTTGTTCGAAGGGTCCATTTCCACGGCCTTCTCCAGCATCTTGCGCGAATGGGTGGCATGGCCGGGTGCGGAAAGAGGATTGCTAGTCTCGGCGCGGCGTCCGTACGCCCGGCCCAGCCACAAATACAGCTCCGGGCGTGGATTGCCGAGGGCCAGAGCCTTGTCCAAATCGTCCGTGGCCTTCTTGTAATCGCCCAGCATGAAGTCGTTCTGCCCCATTAACTGCAGCGTTTCAGCATCCTTATTCTTAACCGATTGCAGTAGTTTGAGCGATTCGCGATACTCGGTGCGCTGGTACAGTTCGTGCGCGCGCTCGAATTCAGGCGCGCTACCGTAGACCGCGAGCGAAGTGATCAGCAGCGCGAATCCCCTACGACCCATACCTGCTCGTATTGTACACCCCGTTCTTGCTGCGTAGATCCGAAACCGCTGGAAGCTATAATGTGAGATCGGGGGCAACTTCGCTGGCGCAGCAGAAAAAAGGGAAGGCCGCTAAAATCGCGGCAGCAAAGCCCAAGGGCCTGTCGCGGCGCGCCCAAATCGGACTCATCTGCGGAATCGCCCAGTGGATTCTGCTGCTGGGCATTCAAACCGGAAACTTCTTCGGCTACCTGCTGCCTCCCATGGACCGCGATCTGAGCGCGGGTTCCTACCTCTTCACGGCGATTCTCTTCATTCAAGCGCAGAACGGGCTGATTTCGGCACTCATCGGCTTCCTGGCCTATGCCTGCGCGGGCAATGTGATCTCACGCTGGATTTTCTTCGTGTTTTACTGCGTGGAATGCGCCTACCTGCTGATCGATCAGGTGTATTACAAAGTCTTCCTCGATCACGTGCGGCTGGGCGCGTTTGAAGGCGGCCAGCAATTCAACGCGGCGATCACGCTGAGCTCCTTCACGCATGAGCTCGACGGATTGTTCTATTTCAACGCCGTTCTGGCGCTGGCGGGAATCGCCTGGCTGGCGTGGGCGCTGGTGGCTCCGCAAAGCCGGCCCAAGCGTAGCCGTCTGGCCCTGGAACTGGGCGCTGTCCTCCTGCTGATCGGGCTTCCCGCGTTTTCCTCCAAGAAATATGGCCATTTGAACGAGAATCCGGTGCTGGCGCTGGGCCGTGAGCTCCAGCAGGGCAGCGTGGAAAACTTTCTGGCCAAGCGGGCGTCCGGATCCGTTTCCGCGGCGGCCAGCGAGGCGGGCGCCACCGATCACGATCCGCGCCTCGCGGCGTTTCTCGCGGGCATTCGCATGCGTCATCCGCATCCGAACCTGGTCTTGATCGTGCTGGAATCCGTGGGCGAGCAGAATCTCTTCGGCAGTGACGGACTCCCCTCCGCCGTCTATACCCCGACGCTCGCCAAGCTGGCGGCCGGCGGAGCCACACTGGACACGCTCTACACCACGTTTCCCGGTACGACGCGGTCCCTGCTGACGCTGCATTCCGGTGGCCGTCAGATCACCTACAGCGGCGTGGCGCCTTTCTATCATCCCTACCAAGGTCCGCTGCTGGCGCGAGCCATCGGAGACGTGGGATACAAGACCGCCCTGTTCTCCGGTGAACGTCTGGATGGCGAAGGTTCGGATGTCATGCTGAAGCAAGGCTCGTACGACAAGTTCTACGACTTCGCCGAGGACCTGCTGGGCCATGAGCCGGCCAACTTTATCCATTCCTGGGGCGCGCGCGAGGAATACACGCAAACCCAGATCCAGAGCTGGCTGCGTGACCAGTCGCCCGCCAGTGGCCCGTTCTATCTGGAGTACATGAACGCCGCGACGCACCATCCTTATGGCGCGCCTCCAGACTTCCACTCCCCGCTGCCTCCCGATGGCGATAATGAAGCTCGTCACGCCGATTATCTCAACGCTCTGAATTACACGGACCGCTCCATCGCCGCCCTGCTCGATTATCTGGAACAGCGCGGCCTGCTGAAGAATACCGTCATCGCGGTCACGGGCGACCATGGAGAGGCGTTCGGAGACCGGCACCCCAACAACTTCCTCCACAAGAACTTCATCTATGAAGAGAACGTCCGCGACTACCTGATCTTGATGGACGGAGAGCAGTACAGCACGGGGACCGCCACCGGAGCCCCTCTGCGTTCCTCGCGCATCGCCTCGACGGGCGATATTATGCCGACTCTGCTCGCGCTGGTGGACGCTCCGGCGGCCGACGTACCTGGCCGCAACCTGCTCACCGAAGATTTCCAGACCCACGTGGTCTATTTCCACAAGCTGGCCGAGCCGGAGTCCTGGGGGCTGCGCGACGGTCCCTGGAAGTACATCGGGGAGATCCGCAGCGGAGCGGCGCAGCTCTACAATTTGACGAACGATCCTCTGGAGCAGCACAATCTGGCCGGGCAGCAGGCCGATCGGGTGGCTCGTTATGCGGCGATGTGTCTGAAGTGGTACCTGGAGAGCGATCGCGAGTACACGCTGCGCGTTCAGGACTACACCGCGTCGGATTCGCGCCTTAACGCGTCCGCGCCCAGGCTGGGGGCCCAGGTGCTCGCCACCGGCTTCCTCACGGGGGAACAGTCTCAAGAACAATCCTTTGTGGCGTCTTCATTGGTGAATCCGAGGCAGGCCCTTACGGTCTGGACCAAGTGGACCCGCGATCCGGATCCCACGGAATCCTACGAATGGATTGCCCCGGGCGGCCAGGCCTATACCAGCAAGCCCGGACCCGGTCCTGAGTTCCACGTCACGGTCTCCGGCTTCCCGGGGCCCGTCCCGATGGAAGAAGGGGCTTGGACCGTTCGGCTGCATGAGCGGGACGGCGTGTATCTCACGGGAAAGTTCACGGTGCGAGCGGGCGCGGCGATCCACGGGAAGTAACGGGAGCCTATTTTCGGCGCACATCGCGTCCGGGCACCACCCTTCATTCAGCTTGGGAGCCTCGCGTAGGAGGCCGTGCGGAGCAGAGGCGCAGGGGCTCAGCTAGTGGCAGGGCAAGGGTTTGGCTACGAACCAGCGGAGGGGCGGGGGTAGGGAAACCGAGGGGAGACTAAAAAGAAAAAACCCGGGAGAAGGGATTCTCCCGGGCAATTCGATACGGTAAGGACTAGCTCGTTCGAGTCTCGGCTACTCCGAGGATGACTCGCGAGGCTTCCGGAAGGAACTCCAGGCGGTCGCCAGCGCGCTTTGACGGCGGCCCTGAGCGATGCCTTCGGAGGTCTCTGCGGTTGCCTGCGAGGCGATCACGCTGCCCACCATGCTGCTGGTGAACGACATCTGGAAGCGATTGCGAATCTGCGGGAAGTAGCGCAGAGCGAAGATGCCCATCAGGCCGGTGCCCAGCAGGATCAGCGCGGACGGCTCCGGAGTCGCCTGCTCTTCACCGAAGACAAACGAGAAGTTGGTCAGGGCGGCGGAAGCCGTGGTGTCCTTCACGTTGTACTGGTTGGTCATGTTGAGGGTCTGAATCAGGGAGTTGAAGGTGACCGTGATAGGACTCGCGCTGCTTGCCGCGCCACAAGTCGCCCCGGCAGAAGCGCTCGCCACGGTACAGGTGTAAGTGATCACGTTCGAATTGGTGAAGGAGAACTTGAGATCGATCTGATTCCCGGTGAGACCGCCCGTGCAAGCCGAACTGCCGACACAAAAGATTTCAGATCCGGAACCCGCCCCACCGCTACTGGTGTTGGCCGTCGCCGAAAACGCCACCGTGGTGATGTATAGGTTCGACGGAAGCGTGCTGGGGAAGGTCGGACTGGTCATGAACGTCTCGGCCGAGTCCACCAACATCGTGAAGGTTCCGCCCGTGTTGCTACCCGCGGCCGAGGCTGTGAAGTTTCCTGCCGATGCCGGCGTGAACGTGGTCGTCACATTCCAGGGCGTTGCGAGTGACGTGAAGTCGCTCGAACCGGTGATCGCAATCGTGCTGGCCGATTGCGTGACACCACCCGACGACGACTGGCTTGTCACGGTAAAGTCGCTGAATGTCTTGTCAATTTGATAGCACCCGCTGGCCGTGTTGCTGGCCGTAAAGGTCGAGAGTGCTACCGGGCCCGTATCGCAAGAGACGTTCGCAGACCAACCGAGGCTGGCCATCACGAAACCCGCTCCGACTACTCCGAGAGCCCTAACTCCAAAACGTACTTTGCGTAGTGGATTTTTCACTATTAGTCACCGTAAGGACCCCTGCACGAGGCACCTACAGTATTCCTCCGACGTCATGAGAACTGGAACTGCTTTTTCGAGTGTAGTCTGCCTTGGATTCACAAGTCAAGTGTTTCCTGCAACTAAGCTACATTCTTTATCCCTCGTCGCCCTAAGGAGTACTGGTACTTTTCCCTATTGAGTTTGCCTGTTCCCGCCAAGTGCTTCCTTCTGCAGGAAGATCTTTTCCTCCGGCACCTCCTGGTGTATGCTAAGAAGTTGAAACGGCGTCACCGTTGTCTTTAGCCCTGGAGGTTTTGAACCCATATGCGACCCCCGATCGTTCGAAAGTCCGCCAAGTTGGCGGCCATCCTGCCCGTTTTCCTTTTGTTCGCTGCCGCGGCCGTCGCCCAGACCGCATCCATTGAAGGCGACGTCAAGGGAGAAGACGGCAAGCCCGTCGTGGGCGCCATCATCAAGATTGACCAGCTCGATATTAAGGGTAGCTACAAGGTCAAGACGGATAAGAAGGGCCACTACTTCCAAGGCGGTCTGCGTATCGCGGGGACCTTCCTGGTGACCGTGGAGGTCAACGGTAAGGACGTCGACCAGATCAACGGAGTCCGGCCGAATGGGGGAAGTCCCGCTGACGTGAATTTCGACCTGAAGGCCGCTGCGGCTCGCGCGGCTGCCGCTGCCGCCGCCAATCCCAACGGTGGTGCACCCGGTGGAGCCGCGGCCGCTCCCGAGCCCGAAAAGGGAATGACTCCGGCGCAGAAGGCCGAATTTGAACGGAAGAAGAAGGAAGCGGAAGCTCAGATGGCCAAGAACGCTGAGCTGAATGACGCCTTCAACGCGGGCATGCAGGCTGAAACGGCGAAGATGTGGGATGCCGCCATTGAAGCCTTCACCAAGGCCGCCGCCCTCGGCCCTACGCAGCACGTGATCTTCAGCCACCTGGGCGATGCCTACGGCGGACGAGGCGATAAAGAGACCGGCGCTGAGCAGCAAGCCGATTACGACAAGGGCATCGAAGCGTATAAGAAGGCGCTCGAACTCAGCCCCATGGATCCGGCGTATCACAATAATTACGCTCTCATCCTGGTGAAGAGGAAGATGATGGATGAAGCGCTGGCTGAGTTGAATAAGGCCGCCACGCTCGATCCGATGTCGGCGGGCAAGTACTATTACAATTTAGGCGCGGTCCTGGCCAACGTCAATCAGGCGGATGCGGCCGGCGACGCGTTCAAGAAAGCCACGGCGTCCGATCCGCCCTATGTCGAGGCTTATTATCAATACGGTCTAGTCCTGGTGGGCAAGGCGACCGTGGCGGCGGATGGCAAGGTTCAGCCTCCGGCGGGTACGGTGGAGGCTCTGCAAAAGTATCTCGAGCTGGCCCCCACGGGTCCCAATGCGCAGGCCGCGAAAGACTTGCTGACCACCCTCGGCGGCTCCATCGAGACCGGCTTTGAGAAGCCCGGCGCCAAGAAGGCTCCCGCCAATAAGAAGAAATGACCCGCGCGATCCTGTACCTGATCGCGTTCGTGCTGATTATCGGCGTGGCGCGATCGGTGCTGGGGATTATCGCGAAGGGTTTTTCGGACCTCTTCGGCACGGCGGCTTCCGGACAACCCGGCCCGGGGCCGCGGTCGGCCCCGCTGCCGAAGGCCGAGGCGCTCAAGAAGGATCCCGTGTGTGGCACGTTCATCGCGCCGTCCACGGCGGTGCAAAAAACGGTCGGCGGCCAACTTTACTATTTTTGTTCGCCCGAGTGCCGCGATAAGTTTCGAGGGTAGGGACTAGTTCACACCCAGCCGCGCCACCGTCTCCGCCAGCAGCTCCGCGAAATTGGCTCCGCTCTCGCTCCAGATGGTGCGGCGCTCCAGCGGCACCGCCCGTTCGATATCGCTCACCAGATGCAGCAGGCTGCGCAGGTTAGACCGGCCCATCCGCAGGGATTGGTCCACGCCCTCCATCGGCAGAAATCGCGCATCGGTACCGAACTCCATCCGCAGATGATCTCCCCCGTCGCTCTCAAACCCCGGACCTTGGCACAGCAGTCGCACGGCGGCCGGCGCGAGCTTCCACTCGCCGTCGTACTGCCACAGGTCCCAGTAGGTGTCGATCTCGACGCAGCAGTCTTCGTGGGTTAAGTCGGCGGCGGCTTCCGTCAGGACGCTGGCTTTGGTCGTGGCGGGAAACTCTTTCTCGATAAGCGGGGGCTCCGCCTGTTCGACAGCGTAGATGCGCAGCACGGGGCCGCGTGTGGCCAGCTTCGAAAACGGGAACACGTTCAGCATCTTATGAAAGTGCCGCAGCATGTTCGCTTCCTCGAAGCCACGCACCCAGCAGGAGAAATAGAGGCGGTCCGACATCGTTTCGATTGTACAATGGGAGCGCAAAGGGCGCTGCGCAAACCACCCGGAAGAAGCAGGACAGAGGGCGGGCGCCGCGCCCGTTTTGCGCGAGGGGAATAACGCACGGTGATCACCGACTTGGTTCAAATCCGCCGGCAAGGCGAACAAAATCGCGAAGAAAATCTTCGCTTCCGCAAATGGATCAAGTCCCACAACTACGTGGAGCGGCAGTTCCGCCACGCCGCCGAGGAAGTGCACGCCGCCATCGACTGCCGTGAGTGCGCCGAGTGCTGCCGCGTCGGCGACGTGCCTCTGGCCGAGCGCGACATCGAGAAGCTGGCCCGGTTCCTGCGGATCGCCCCGCACAAGTTCCGGCAGGAATACACGGTGGACGATGAGGAAAACGGCATCATTCTGAAGCGCGATCCCAAAACCGGATGCGTGTTTCTCAGCGGCAATGAGTGCACCGTTTACGAGGCTCGCCCCGGCAATTGCGACCGCTTCCCGCACCTGCTGCGCGGCAGCGGCTCCATCGAGAGCCGCATGTGGGAGTTCGTGGACCGCGCCACGTATTGCCCCATCGTGTTCAACTGGCTGGCAAAGGTGAAAGCGTTAACGAAGTTCCGCTGAGCGTACCGGCTACTGCTGCTGCGGTGTAACCGGGATCGACGTCGGCGTACGGTTGGCTCCGGGCCGCGGTCCACGGCCGGCGGGACCTCTGCCGGCGGGGCGTTGTCCGGGAAGCCCCATGTCGCGGTTCATCTGAGGCTCAAACTTGGTCTTCTGCGTGGCGTTCAGTGAGGTGTAGACCTTCGAAATCGTCTTCAAGTGAATCGCCGACTGCTGCTGGTTCAAGGTGGCGATATCTTGCGTCGTCTTGTCGATGGTGCCCTCATCGCCCGCCTTCACTGCTGTCGCGAGTTGGGTCCGCAGCGCGGACATCTTTTCTTTCATGCCCTGCTGCTGCACGGTGGCCGAGAGCAGAGCGGTGTGGAGCGTGTTTTGCTGCGCCGCGTCCAGACCGAGTTGTTTGGTCAGGCGGGATTCCGCGTTGGGCCCGAACAGGCTGCCGCCGGGTCCTCTGCCGCCGGGGCCGGCTGGTCCGCCGCGACCAGGGCCGGGTCCACGGCCGCGAGAGCGAGGGGCGGTGGACGGAGCCGGGGCTGTTTGCGCCACCGCCAGACCGGCGAGGCACAGTGAAATCACCAAAGTTCGCAGCATCATAAAACTCTAAGACGAAATCCGGGACGAACCGGATTACAGGCCGGGCGGATTACAGACCAGCCGCTAGCTTTTCGAGCGCGGGCTCCAGAGGTTGCGGCCGTTTGAGGACGCCTTCGAACAAATCGCCGACGCGGTCGAATCGCGCGAGCGCGTTGCCGATGTGGAACTGCTCCGGCCGCAGCCGTGCCGTGACTTCGCGCCAGGCCAGCGGTGTGGCGACCGGGGCTCCCGCGTAGGCGCGCAGGACGTAGGGCGCCGAGATGGTCTTGCCCTGCGCGATCTGGGCCCAATCGAAGTAGACCTTGCCCTTGTCGCGCTTGGCGACGGCGCGCGGCGTGGTAAACAGATCGGGTCGCTCATGCGAGACCAGCGTGGCCAGCAACTCCGCGAAGCTGCGGACTTGCTCGTAGGTATAGTGCGGCTCCAGCGGCACGAACAGATGCATGCCGTCGCCGCCCGTGGTCTTGGGGTAGCTCTCAAGCTCCGCCTTGTCCAGCTTGCCGCGCACCAGCAGCGCGGCTTCCACGATCTTCTCGTAGCCGCAGTCTTGTGGATCGAGATCGATCAGCATGTAATCCGGGTTCTCCAGCGACCCGATCCGGCTCATCCACGGATTGTGGTCGATGCAGCCCAGATTCACTAAGAAGAGCAGCGTGGCGCGATCCTCGCCGATCACGTGACGGATGCCGTCTGCCATATCCGTGCGCAGCCACTTCGGGAAACTCTCCGCCACCTCCTTTTGAAAGAAGAAATCCTGATCGATGCCGTTGGGGTAGCGCTTCAGCGAGAGTGGCCGGTCCTTGAGGTGCGGCAAAATCAGCGGCGCGACGGCGTCGTAGTAGTTCAGCAAATCGCGCTTGCGCACGCCGTCTTTCGGATAAAACAATTTGTTCAGATTTGTGAACTTCAGGCGGTGGCCGTCGATGGTGAGGGTCGCTTCGGCAAGCGACGGATCGAGCAGCTTTGCGTCAGGAGGAGCCGCCCGCTCCGCCGAAGCAGGCACCCCGTTGCGGACGCACTCCGAGGGATCGATATCCGGCCGGAAACCGATCCACACGGGCGCGCGCAAGCGTCCGTCTTCGGTCCAGTTGGCGAACTTGATCTCGCAGACCAACTCCGGACGGGTCCAGGTGGCGGCTCCGTCTTTCGGCAGCATCTTGTCCGGCTCCAGCGGGCACTTCTTCACGGCCAGCGGCGCCAGCTTGTCATGAATGGTCTGCATCATCTTGCGGTCGAAGCCGGTGCCGACGTTGCCTGCCCATGTAAGCTTTCCGCGATCGTAAATCCCCAGCACCAGCGCGCCGAACAGATCGCGCTCGCCCTTGGTGAATCCGCAAAGCACGAAGGACTCTGAGTTGGTTACTTTGTATTTGATCCAATCCGACGTCCGGCGCGATTCATAGAAACTCGATGCGCGCTTGCCGACCACACCCTCAATGCCTTGCTGTCGCGCCGCTTCCAGCAACTCTGCGCCGTGACCCTCGAAGTGTTCCGAATAACGGATGAGGTCGCTGATGACAAGCACTTCCTTTAACAGCCGCTTCCGCTCCGTCAACGGCACCCCGCGAAGATCGTAGCCGTCGAGGTAAAGAAGATCGAAGACGAACAGCACCACCGGATGGCTGCGCGCGAGCGTCGCGATAGCGCTCGCTTCGGCGACCGTGATGCGCCGCTGGAGCCGCTCAAAACTCGGCGCGCCGCGTTCGTCCAGCGCCGCGATTTCTGCATCGAGAATCGCGCTTTCCGCCTTCACGTGATGCGGCAGCACCGACAGCTCCGGATACTGGCGATCCATCAGATTGCCGTTGCGCGTCACCATTTTTTGTTGGCCATGATCGATGTAACAGAGCGCGCGCACGCCGTCCCACTTGATCTCGTACAGCCACTCCTCGCCCCCCGGCGGCGAGCCTTTGCCAATCACCGCCAGCATCGGCGCGACGCTCTCCGGCATGGCGGCTTTGTGCGCGCCTTTCAGCTTTGCGAGCGCGCGCGATTCCTTGGACTTCGCGGCGGCCTTCGCCGGGACCGCTTCCAGGCCCTGCGCGATCTCTTCCTGCGTCCGTCCCGACGCCACGCTGCGGGCGTGATCCTCCGGGTCCCAGCCGGGCTTCGCGAAGGCGTCTTTCTTTTTGAGCAGCAGCCACTCGTTGCCCTTGCCGCGCTTGGTGCGGACCAACGCGAAGTCCCCGCGCAGTTTCTCGCCCGCCAAATGAAACTTGAAGTCTCCTTTGGCCAGTTGCTGCTCCACCGGAAAATCGCCCAGCAGTTGATAGCTCCCCCGATCCCACAGCATGACGCTGCCGGCGCCGTAGTTGCCCTTCGGAATCGTGCCCTCAAAGCTGCCGTAGTCGATCGGATGATCCTCCACCATCATAGCCAGACGCTTATCCGCGGGATCGAGCGTCGGCCCCTTCGGCACCGCCCAGGATTTCAACACGCCGTCCACTTCCAGACGCAGATCGTAATGCAGATGGCTGGCGTGATGGCGCTGCACGCAGAAACGCAGCGGTCCGTGGGACGGCGCGGCTTCCGACGGTCCCGGCTCCGGCGTGCGGTCGAAGTGACGCTTGGCCGAGTAGTCCTTAAGCGGCACAGGCCTCCGCGACAAACTGCCCGTGGAATGTTTGCGCTAGGATAAAAAAGCGTGACCAGCGCGGAAAGCGCGAACACGTCAGGAGCCGATTATGGCGTCTACCGTTTGGAAAGGGCATCTTACCTTCGGGCTGGTGTCATTCCCTGTTCGATTGTATAGCGCGGCGCGCAGCGAGAGCATCAGCTTCAATCAGCTCCATAAGCACGACGGCTCGCGCATCAAACAAGTCCTTTTCTGTCAGGCAGAGGACAAGCCGATCCCGCGCAGCGAGATTGTCAAAGGCTTCGAGTACGAAAAAGACCGCTACGTCGTCATCGAGGACGAAGAAGTCAAAAAGGTCGCTCCGGTCACCGCGAAGGTGATGGAGATTCTGGAGTTCGTGAAGAACGACCAGATCGATCCCATCTATCTCGAAACGTCCTATTACATGGCCCCGGATGAAGCCGGCGAGAAGCCGTACGCCCTGCTGTTCGAGGCCCTGCGCAAGACCGGCTACGCGGGTGTCGCCAAGATCGCCATGCATAATCGCGAACACATCGTGGTGCTGCGCCCCGGCAAGAACGGCGTGCTGATGCACACCATGTACTTCACGCATGAGATCCGCCAGGTGGACGAATTCCGCACCGATCTGAACCTGGTGAAGGAGAAGGAACTCGCGCTGGCCACGAATCTGATCGAGGCTCTTGCAGGCGAATTCGAGCCGCAGAAGTACAAGGACAACTACCGCGAGAACCTGCTTCAGATGATCGAAGCGAAGAAGCAGGGTCAGGAAGTGGTCGCGACTCCTGAGCCGCAGCAGGCCAAGGTGGTGGACATTCTGGAGGCGCTGAAGGCCAGCCTGGCGCAAGCGAAGAAGCCCGCGGCATTCGCCAAAACATCGGAGCCCGCGGCGGTGGAAGAAATCAAGCCGGTCCGCAAACGCGCCCGGGGGTAGTATGCGGACAGCGAGGTACCCATTTGCGATTCCCACGCCGTTCTAGCGGGCATCAGGCGAGCAGATGAGTGACGCACTGATCGCTGCATCAATCGGGGCGGTCGTCACCGTGTGCGGGTGGTTCGCGACGTACCTCTACGCCAAGCGCATGGAAGATCGACGGCGGCGGCTGGAAGCGCACCTGCTCTATCGTTCTCAACAGATTGAACAGTTATACGGACCGCTGCTCAGCCTCATCGAGCAAGTCTTCAACGTCTGGCAGGTAAGGGAGAAGATTCTCGAGAGTTGCGAATGCTCCACGGAGCAACAGAGGGCAATTAGGGAACTCGTATGGAAGCGCTACTTCACGCCGCTCCATAGTGAAATCGCCGCGCTGCTCCGAACCAAGCTATACCTTCTGGACGGAAGCAACCTTCCGGAGAGCTTTGCGAGCTACTTGAAGCATGCTCTGCAAGAGGAGTGTCTTAAACTGCTCTGGGCCGAACTCCAATTCGATGCGACTTGCGTCCCCGGGCTCCCTTGGCCGCAGGAGTTCTATTCGGAAGTAAAAGGGACGCTGCTGAGACTGATGGAGGAGCGCAAGCAAGGTCTGGCTCGGCTGCACTCTTGACTTCCGGCTTGTCTGGCCGCCGATCCCAATTGGCAGGAGGCGTGGTAGTTGATCCACTGTCACGTAGCACGTGGTGCACGGCGGCGTCTCCGACTGTCAATTAATAGTTTCTCTGCTTCTAAAGGATATTTCAGCTGGTGAGAACTGGGCCAAGCGGTCGCCTACACATTAAATATGTGGGCCAAGTTGCAGCGGTGTTTCGATTACGCCGAAGTGGAATTATCCAATAATCTGGCCGAGAACTCGATGCGTCCCGTCGCTCTCGGTCGCAAGAACTGGCTGCACGTAGGCAGCGCGCAAGCCGGACCCAAAGTCGCCGCGATTCTTTCCGTGGTCGAATCCTGCCGCCGGCTCCGCACCCCGGTGAAAGAATACCTTGCCGCCGTCCTGCCCGGACTAAACCGACGGACGCTCTCCCAGGTTGCTGACCTCACCCCGCCCGCTGGTCCGCGAGCCGCGCCTAACCACTTGGCTCGGCAATAATGCTTACACCAACCCTCCCTGGCCACTTTGCTCAGTTCGCGGAAGGTTTTTCCGCGTAGTCGATGATCAGGTATTCGACTGGGCGCTTTACAGATTCCAGTTTTAGCCCGAGTTGCTCCTGCACGGCCGTGAAGAGGGAGGGCTTGGTCGAAGCCGGTCTGTTTGCAGGGTTTCCATCCTGGAGTTCGTACTGATCCCACTCCAGACTGAACGCGTAATCTCCCGTGAGCCCGGTCTCATCGACAACAACGACGGCAAAGTTGCGCAGTTCCGTTGTCAGATTCTCGGCTAGCCTCGCCATTGAGAGCTTCTGGGCAATCAAGCTACCCCCGCTCCCTCTGAATCTGATGGGGGAGCTGTCATTCACTTCGCGGAGTTTCGGTCCACTCTTTCCAACCACGAGCGCGTATGCTGAAGCCTCCCTTGTTTCCCGATGGACAGCCAGCTTGAACCGGTCAGCCAACAAACGCTGAAGCATGAACCTAAACTGATCTGTGCTAGGACTACCCTCTCCTTCTGACTTCGCAATCACATCGTATTTTTCAGTCCGGAGCCAGTTCGGGCCGCCTAATACTCGATTGCCTCTGATGTTATACCCGAAGGCAATCATCAGACCGAGATCTTCCTGAATCATCGTAAACTGGTTACCCGAAGGAGATATCGAGCCACCACGAGGATCAGAGGACTTTGTAGGCTTGATCGACGCAACCTCGAACGCTGGCGAGGCTGGGCCTTGCTGGCCAAATGCCCCCCAACCGACGAAAACAATCAAACTCGCTCGTGGGATGGAATGCATTGTCCCCCTCTCAAGATCAGGACGAAAAACTCGCTGGTTCTGTTGAGATATTATCTGCACAAGCGCTCCGGCGGTCACGACTCGTTGTGAAAGTCATCGCTACTTGCCGGCTAGCGAGCAGGGCAGTCGCTTACGGTCTGTCAGGCCGTGCCTAACCCATCTGGATTGGCCGAACGCTTACTCTCTAATGGGGAGAAGGCGTCTGTCTTAAGGAACAGAACGGTCTCGGTTCGAATCCGAGGGCTACCATCTTTCACGGTATGGACGTCAGGCCAGATACGGTTTGCTGCGCCGGCCTGTAAATCCGGTCCGCTTCGGCGGGTCCGAATTCGAATCGCGCGCACGACATCCATGCGACCAAAAAGAAAGGCCAGGGAAGTCGAGCTTGAGCTCGACCCTCCCTGGCCTAATTCCCGCTTTGCAGGGAACTTACTTCTTCGGCGTAATCTTATACATCTTGGCCGTCGCCGGCGGATTGGAATCCGTCAACACGTACATCATGCCGTCCGGTCCAAAGCGCACGTCGCGAATCCGCGACCGAACCGCCGGGTCCAGCAGCAGCGGCTCCTCGCCGATCACTTTGTTCGTCTTCCAGTCCATATGCAGCCGGTCCACCACCTGCGTGTTCAAGCCGCCTGTGAAGATGCTGTCCTTCCAGCCCGGAAACTGGTTGCCCTGGTAAAACGCCATCCCCGACGGCGCGATCACCGGATTCCAGTAGTAGCGCGGCTGCTCCAGACCGGCCTTCTCGGCGATGCCGGCCGTAATCGGCGTGTTGTTGTAGTCGATGCCGTGCGAGATGACCGGCCAGCCGTAGTTCTTGCCCGGCTCGATCTTGTTCAGCTCGTCGCCGCCTTGCGGACCGTGCTCGGTCTCCCACAAGTCGCCGCTGGCCGGATTGATCGCCAACCCCTCCGGGCTGCGATGCCCCATTGAGTAAACCTCCGGAGCATATCCCGCCTTGCCGATATACGGATTCCGCGCCACCGGCTTGCCTTCCGGCGTCAGATGCAGCGTCTTGCCGATGGTGGTGTCGTTCTGCTGACCGTAATCCGAAGGAGGCGTCGGCGCACGATCGCCGATCATCACGAACAGGTTGCCGTCCCGGTCCACCGCGATGCGGCCGCCCTGGTTCGCGCCATAGCGCATGTTGCTCAACGCGGGCATGGAGCCGAAAATGATCTTCGCTCCGGTGATTCCCGCGAGGTCGGCGTTCAGCGTCGCGCTGGCCAGCACGATGTGGCTGTCTGTGTCGTTCACGTTCTCGCTATACGTAAAGAAGATGCGGCGGTTCTGCGCGAAGTTTTTATCCAGCGCCAGGTCGAGCAAGCCTACCTGTCCCTGGAAGTGGACCTTCGGCACGCTCGTCAGCGGCTCCGAGACGGTGCCGTCGGCGCTCACGATGCGCATGTTGCCGGCCTTCTCCGTCACCAGCATCTTGCCGCCCGCGCCCGGCAGGAACGCAATGCTCCAGGGCGCGACAAGCTTGTCGGTGATGGTGGTTACGGTGTAGCCTTGGCCGCTGGGCTCATACGGAGCGTGCGTCTGCCCTTCCCATAACGGGTGATCGTCGGTTTTCGAAGAGGGGCGATTGTCGATCGGCTTGCCCTTCTCCAATTGATATTGCGGAGCGCCGCGGCCGGGGCCTCCGCGGCCTCGGGGCGGACCACCGCCCGGTCCACCGGCGGGCGGCGCGGCAGGAGGCTGCTGTGCGATCAGAACGGCGCTGGCCAGCACGAATGCGCCGGACACGCGAAGTAGTGTATATCTCATAGGCTCCTTCAGATTTTACACCTTCATATTCACACCAGGAAGAGAATCGCCCCACGGCGGGCGTTTCGGTAGCGGCGTTTCTCTTTCCAGGAAGTTAATTCGGGACAGCGTAAACCAGAAGTTTCGGATTATTGTTCGTCAACGGCGACACCGGCGCAGCACCGTTTCCGGCCTGCGCTGCGGCCGCGGTCGGTTCCAGAGGAGCCGCACCCGCGGGCGGTGCTCCTCGCCCCGGACCTCCCGGGGCGCCCCCTCGTCCGCCACCGCCGCGCCCATTCGCGCCGGTCCCTCCCATGACGGCGATGTATTGCTTGCCGTCGAGCATATAGGTCATCGGCGGACCCACGCCGGCGGTCAGCGGAAGGGCAATGTCAAGCAACTGTTCCCCCTTGTCGGCGGTAAACGCTTTCAAACGCCCGTTGCCCATGGTTTGAATGACCAGGTTCGACGCCAGGGAAACCGTGCCGCCGCCGCTCTGTCCGCCGCCGACGGAGAACCAGCGTTCCTTTTGAGTCGCGGGATCCCATGCCGTGAGAATGCCTCCGCGCACGGCGGTTCCGTCGGCATTCTTGCGGTCAGGTCCATGAGGAGGCGGCATGGCCATCGGAGTGCCGCCACGGGCTGCGCCCAGGTTCAGTCCGAAGTTCTGATTCCCAGGAGTGGGGGCGTATGTTTCCGACGCCACGAAGCTGAAGGTGCTATCGACCGCGATCGGAACATAGATCAGACCCGTGTTCGGATTGAACGACATCTGCGACGTGTTGTGCATTTGCACCGGGTAAACTGTCACGCCTTTCTTCGAAGAATAGAGCGCGTCGGGATGAACATTCGGACGGCCGGTTTTTGGATCCAGACTGGTGGCCCAACTCACTTTCGACATCTCGGACGCGGAGATGAATTCGCCGTTGGTCCGATCGATGACATAGAAGTAGCCATTCTTGTTCGCCTGCATGACGACCTTGCGCGTGCGGTTGCCGATCTTTATATCCGCCAGCAGCAGGTGTTGAATCGCGTCGTAGTCCCATTCATCGCCCGGTGTGCACTGATAGTGCCACTTCAACTGGCCGGTGTCCGGGTTGATCGCGAGGATGGAGGCGATGTACAGGTTGTCCGGATTGGACGTCTGCCGTCCGCCGTTGCGCACGTCCGCGGACCAGACCGTCCCGTTGCCGGTTCCGACGTACAAGAGATTCTCGTCGGGATCGTAGGCCATGCCATCCCACATGGAGCCGCCGCCGCCCTGCTTCCACCATTCACCGACCCACGTCTTGGCCGCTGCCTCCATAGCTTTGTTCTCGAAGCCCTTGGACGGATCGCCCGGCGTCGTGTAGAACTTCCAGAGCTCCTTGCCGGTGTTCACATCGAAGGCGGAAACGTATCCGCGAAACGGAGGGAACTCGGCGCCGGCGTTGCCGATGAAGACCTTGCCCTTCGCCACGCGCGCCGCCATCGTAAGCGAATACGGAGAAATCTCGCCTTCCTTCGGCTCCGGAATCGCCCAGGAGGACCACAACAGCTTTCCGGTGGCCGCGTCGAGAGCCTGCATGCGGCCATCGACGACGGGCACCAGCACTTTGCCTTCATAGAGCGCAACACCGCGGCTATTCACACCGCAGCAGAGGCGCGATTTTCCCGGCTGCGTCATGGTTCGATCCGCCTGCGGATCGTAGCGCCAGATCTCTTTGCCGGTTTTGGCGTCCACCGCGGCGACGATGCTCCAGTTCGTCACCGTATACAAGACCCCGTTCGAATACAGAGGAGTCGCCTGCTGGTTGCCTCCCCCAGGACCGAGTTCATACGACCACGCCGGCGCGAGCTTGCCCACATTGCCGGCATTGATCTGGGTCATGGTGCTGTACCTCTGCTCCCCCCAATCCATCCCGTTGGTGGTCCACTCGGTGCCTTTTGCCGCCGCCTTCAGGGCCTTGTCGTCAATTTTCTTGACCTGTTGGCCCACGGCTAAGGTGATCCAGAGGAAAGCAACCATTCCCACAAAAGCCACAAGGAGCCATCGCATGCGCTGTGATTTCATATTCTCCACAGGATACACCCGTCCCCGTTCGGAATACGATCGTGCGTCCGCGCGCCGGATGGCTATCGTCCGGCTGCGCCTGCCAGCCCATCCACCAGCCAGAGACTGGAAATCGACTTATACGTCGCGTATGCCACGCTCTTGCCGTCCGGCGCCAGCGACAATCGCAGGCTGGGAGAAAAATTGCTTTCCGGCCGGTCCTCTTCTTTCAACACGCCGATGACGTGCTCGGCTTTCCCTTCCAGGTTCAGGGAGACAAGCTCCCACGGCCTTTGCGGAGCATCGGCTGGTTTCCGCAGGCAATAGAGCTGTGTTCCGTCGCCCGAAAAAGTGCAGAGGGCGTCCTTCAATCCCGCGCCCAGATCCCGCGTCATCTTCCCATCCGAGGAAACCAGCTTGATCGCGCCGTCGCTGTACAGGATCCAATCCCCCTTCGGCGACCATGTCGGAACCCCCACCACCAGCGCCGTTGGCGGAGGCTGAATCTTCGCCACCAGCGTCTCCGGCTCGGCCTGCCCCGTGGTTTTCACCTTCTTCAGTGACGCCACGCCTTCCTTCGAACTGAAGTAGACGAACCACAGTCCATCCGGCGACCATCCTCCCGCGTAGCCTTTCTCGGCATCGTCCTTCACCACCCGCACCGGCGATCCGCCGCTGATCGCGGACATCCACAGCCGCCCGCCGCCGCCTCGTTCAATCCTTGTATAAATGACGCGAGTCCCGTCCGGTGACGGCACCGAATTCATGAACCACTGCGTCGAGTCCGGCGGAAAGTCGCGCGCCGTGACCACGGGCCGGTCGGGTTGCCCGGCCGCTTGCACCCAAATCTCAGGACCGCCGTTCCGGTCCGTGACATACGCCAGCAGTGGCTGCTTCGACGCCCACGCGGGCATCTGCTCGCCGCGCTGTGTGGCGATCAACGGGGAAACCGTCGCCTTCGCCAAATCGAGCGACACGATGTCCAGATTGTTGGATGCCTCCATGAAAACCAGCTTGCTGCCGTCCGGAGAAACCGCCGGGCGTAACTGACTTGTGGTGCCTCCGGAAAGCGGATGGATTTCACCCGACACCGTGTCGGCGAGCAGCAACCGGCTCGGTGTGCCGGACTCGGTTTGGGTGGAAACCACCACGTGTCGATTGTCCGGCATCCAGGCGAATTGCGGCGTGCCGCCCAGCGCCGGCAGCTTATTCAAAACCCGGTGAGGCGGATGCGCCGCGTCCGCCGGATACGGCATCAGCCATGCTTCTTCGCCCGCCCCCGCGTTGCGGAACAGCAGCATCTGTTTCCCGTCGGGAGAAAACCGTACCGTCGGCGAATTAAACACACTCGGCGCGGCGAACGGAGCCGGCTCATATGGTTTCAGCGGAGCCCCGGCAGGAGCGCTGATCCACACGCCGAATAATCCACCGTCCGGCGTGCGCGGCACGGCCACCGCGGAACCATCCGGGGACACGGAACCGGCCAGCGCCTCGTCGCCGTTGTTCAGCGCCAACAGAGGCTCCGGCTCTCCCCCCACCGGCGATACCGACCACAACCCGCCCGGCGCTCTCGCCGTGTAAAACACAATCTTGCTCGCCGATGTCCATTGCACCGGCACCGCGTATTCCGTCAGATGCGTGATTTGCGTCGGCACCGGCGAATCCAGGTAGCGCACGAATACCTGGTCCGGATCGATCGACTTCCGCGCCGCCCGGAACGCCACCGCTTTCCCGTCCGGCGACCACACCGGGTCGCCTTGCCCCCCCTGTTCGAAGGAAAATGGCGTGAAGCGCAGCGTGTCGGTCTTCGGCGGCTCCCCGCCGCGCAGGAAATACATCGCGCCCGCGGCCAGCAGAACTCCCACCGCGAACGCGCCACCCGCAATTCCCCAGACGTTTCGCTTATTCGCCGCCGGAGCCACGGGCTCAGCCGGGGCCGCCGGCATCTGCGTCGAGGAGGCATCGCGAAGATGATCCCGCAGCCCGCGCAATTCCAAATACAAATCGCGGCTGGATTCGTAGCGATCCTTCGCGTCCTTCGCCATGCACCGCTCAATCACCCACCGCAGCGGCGCGGGAACCGTCGCCGGCAGCGGCTCGAAATCCTCGCGAATGATCGCCGTCAACGTCTCCGCACCCGTGTTCCGCACGAACGGATTCTTCGCCGTCGCCATCTCGTACAGCATCAACCCGAACGTGAACACGTCGGACCGCGCATCCAGATTCGGCGACGCGCTCGCCTGCTCCGGACTCATGTACGCCGCCGTCCCCGCCACCGTGCCCGCGCTCGTCAGCGTCAGCGCCTGCGTCGCATCCGTAGGCGCCGGCTTGGCAACATTCTTCGCGAGCCCGAAATCCAAAATCTTCACGCGGCCGTCGTTGGTCACCAGGACGTTCGCGGGCTTCAGATCCCGATGCACGAACCCGGCCGCATGGGCCGCGGACATGCCGTCCGCCATCTGCACCGCCAGGTCCACCAGCTTTTTGAAGTTGTCGGTAGGCGCGATGTTCTGGCCTTCGATGTATTCCAGCACCAGGTAATCCGGCCCGACGTCGTACAGCTGGCAAATGTTCGGATGATTCAGCGCCGCCACCGCGTGCGCCTCGCGCTCAAACCGCTCGCTGAACTTCTCCGCCGAGACCTTGATCGCCACCACGCGATTCAACCGCGTGTCCCGAGCCTTCCAAACCTCCCCCATCCCGCCCGCCCCAATCGGCGACAGAATTTCGTACGGCCCAAGACGGTCCCCAGCGGCAAGTGGCATGGAATCGAAACGATTTTATCGCACACCGCTACTCTTTCGGAGCCGTGTCCCGCACCTTAATCAGCCACTGCCCGTTCACCCGCACCAGTTCATTCGACTCCCAGCCCGCCGCCGCGATCCGGGCATCCTTGCTGGCACCGCTCCCCGCGAACACTGTCATCCAATACGCGCGGAACCGGGCGTGGTCCTTGTCGATGAACTCCAGGTAGTGGTTCAGACTCTGGTGAAACATTGCCGGAGGCTTCTGCCCGGTCTTCGATTCCGTCTCCGTGTTGCGCTGGCGCAGGTCGCTAATCATTTTCTTCAGCGCCTCGTGCCCCTTCGTCGCGTTCGCGCCCGCGCCGAACTGCCCATCCGCCGTATAGGTCGCCGCGTACGCCTCTGGATTCAACGTATCCAAAGCGCGGGCGTACGTCCACATCAACTTCTCAATGTCCGCCCGATCCTTCGCCTCGCGCTCAAACGCGCTCTCCGCCATCAGAGGCACGGCCAATGCCACCGACATCATCAACCCCAGATACTTTGCTTTCGCCATAGCGCTCCTTTCGCAACAGCCAGCTTACGCCAAAAGCCGATTCAGTGGATTTAAACCCGCTTGGTGCCAGGCTGGCCCCAGCCCCTACTTTGCTATAATCGACCTCTCATCCCACCCATCCCATGCTGAAGTCCGTTCCTTTTTGGGGATCCGTTGTCCTGCTAACCGCGCTGGGATTCCTGGTCTACCCCGGCCACACCTACCTTCAAACCGACACCCAGATCTACGTTCCCATGATGGAGCGCATCTACAACCCGGTCCTCTTCGTCGACGATCCCATGATCGTGCGCCCTCACCTGGCCCTCACCGCCTACGATGAGATCGCCATCGGCTTGCGGAACTACGCCGCGCTCGACTTCGAAACCAGCCTCAAGCTCCAGCAAATACTCTTCCGCCTCTGCGGAACCGCGGGGCTCCTCTTGATCGCCCTGCGCCTCGGCCTCGACTTGCCCGGAGCTTTCTTCGTCACCGCACTAGTCTTTCTGAACTCCGCCAGTATGGGGATCGGCATCACGGAGCTCGATCCGGAGCCGCGCGCCTTCGCCATCGACCTCCTGCTGTTCGCCGTCGGACTCTGCCTGGAAGGGGAATTCCTCATCGCCGGCAGCGCCGCCGCGCTGGGCTTTCTGATCCATCCCACCACCATGGCTCCGTTCTGGGCCGTGGCGGCATTCGCGGTGTGGCGTCGTGTCGCGAGGCCCATCTTGCTGGCTCCGCTGCTGGCCGCCGCCGCGATTTTCGCGCTGTTGCTGCACTTCCAGACCGGAGCCACGGAAACGCTCGATTTCTTCGGCCGCGTGGGCCCGTTTCAGGAAGCCTTACAGCGCCGCCACATGGCCGTCAATTTCATCTCCGAGTGGAACACCAAGCAGGTCCTCGATTTCCTGGGCGAATGCGCGGTGATGGCGCTGGGTTTCTGGCGGCTGCGCGACCGCCTGGTCTCGCCGCTCCGTGAATGGCTCACCGGCTTCGCGGCCCTCGCACTCCTCAGCGTGCCTTTCTCCTACATCGTCCTGGATCAGCTGCATTGGACCCTCGCGGGCCCGTGGGTTCCGCTTCGCACCATCGTTTTCATCTCCCTGCTCGCCGCGCTTTTCTCCGCAGCCTGCGGCATCTTCGCGATGCAAAAGAAAATCTGGTGGGAAGCCCCGCTTTGGTTCGCGGTCGCCCTCGCGCTGCCGGTCAAGGAACTGGTCGCTTCTATCTTCGTGAACCCCTATCTCATCGCCGCCATATGCGCCCTCGTCGCCGGCAGCGTCGCAGGAGCCTGGCTCGCGGACCGCACGCGCGGCATAGCGCTGATCGCCGCCGCGCTCCTGCCGTTCGTCGTCTACTCGCTTCCGGGCGTGGTTCCGCGCGGCGCACCGATGGATTCGCCGGAACTGCGGGAACTCGCCACCTGGGCGCGCACCAAGACCGATGAATCCGCCGTCTTCCTCTTCGCCGATGAAGGCAGCTTCGGCGGCTCCGGTCCCTTCCGCGCCCGAGCCTTGCGCTCCGTCTATGTCGATTACGAAGGCCGCGCGCTGGTCAATTACTATCCCCTATTTTCGGCGGAATGGTCCAAGCGCTGGCGCGACACCGGCCAGGGCCACTGGCTGATCGGCCCCCAGGATTTCCCGGATCTCGCCGCCCGAAAAATCAACTTCGTCATCCTGCGCACCGAAGACGCCATCCCTTCCCGGGAACCGGAGTTTCGCAACTCCCACTATCTGGCGTACAGCGTTCTTCCCGGTTTATAGCCTCCCGGGCCACAGCCAGAAGAGGGCCCAAGCCGTTCGTCACCGCGTTCACCGAATTAAAACTCTCAGCCTCCCAATCCTTTAGCACTCAAACTCCAGCCCCGCGGCACGCCCTTCGGCCTATCCTCACTTTGAGCGAAGTATCCATGTCCCAAAGCAGACCCACTCATCCGCGCAACGCCACCCGGCACGGGCTTCCTGCCCTTGGGGGCAGCATGACAGCCGGGGAATTTTTTCCTACCGGTCGAACCCAGGAAGTGTTTGAAAGCAAAACCACACGAACCAAAATGAAGCGGGTAAATCTTGGGTAAACCGCCCCGACAATGCTACATTTCCTTAAGTGGACCCTCTTCACCCCGCTGAGGTGCGCGTGTTAGGCGCGCTGCTCGAAAAAGATCAGACGACGCCGGAATACTATCCGCTCACCGTCAGCGCCTTGCAGAACGCGTGCAACCAGAAATCCAGCCGGGACCCTGTGGTCAACTTCGACGAAGCCACCGTGACGGAGGCCCTCGCGTCCTTGCAGCATCGCGGCATGGTCGTCCGCATCTCTGGGGCAGGGCATCGTGTCGAGAAGTACGCCCACCGCCTCGGCGAGAAGCTAAACCTCGGCCGCCGTGAGCTCGCGCTGCTCTGCGTCCTCATGCTGCGCGGCGCGCAAACCGTCGGCGAACTCCGCGGACGCACTGAGCGCATGCATGACTTCGCCGACATGGAAGAAGTGGAGCGTGTGCTCGAGACGCTAGCCGGGCATCAGCCCGACCCTCTGGTTGCTCCCGTCGCCCGAGGCCGCTGGGTGCAGCTCTTCGGCGGACCCTTCGAAGAATCCGCTGCGCCCGTGCCCACGCAGTCCGCGCGCTCCCCGCTCGAAGCCCGCCTCGAAGCGCTCGAACGCGAAGTAGCCGAAATGAAACAACAGCTGGAAAGCTTCCGCCGCCAGTTCGAGTAGCATTAAATTTCATGCCCTCTTCTCAACCCCACCGGCGAGTCCACGTACGCCGCGTCGACGAATGCGACACCCTGGACGAACTCTTCCGCCACTGCTTCCCCGCGTTCGGCGGAGCCTTCCTGCGCCGCATCTATACCATCCTCGACGACGCCATCGGCATGGGCTGCCCGCTCACGCTGGCGATCTCCGGCCCCGTCACCGTCTCCGGCCAGCATCAGGCATGGCTGATCCCTCTGCTCGAAACAGGATGGATCGCCTACCTCAGCACCACCGACGCCGTCTGCTATCACGACGGCCATCGCAGCTTGAACGCGCATCGCGATCCCGTCTTCGAAGTCCCCATCTGGGGCGATGACGGGGCTCTTCGCGACGAGGGCACCATCCGCGTGACGGACATGGCGTTCGAAGAATCCGTCCTCCTCGATCAGGACAAGTTCCTGTCCGCCGTATTGCGGCTTCCCGAGTTCCAGCGGTCCATGACGGGCACCGAACTCCGCTATCGTCTCGGAGCCTTTTACGGCGAGCAGGAACAGAAGAACGGCGTCCAGACCGGACTCCTTTCGAAGTGCCACTCCCTCGCCATCCCCGTCTTCGTCGGCGCGCCCGCCGACGGCAGCGTGTTTCTCAATTCCATGAAGCTATGGGCGATGAAGCAGGCGGGTCTGGTCGACTCTTACAAGTTCGACCTGGACATGCACGCCGAAGTCTACGAAGCTTGTGCGTATCATCGCTGGGGCCTGTTCGACAATGCTCCGTACGCGCTCGCCACCCTGATCCTCGGCGGGGGCGTCCCCAAGAATTACAACCTTCAACCGGAGCCCGCGTTAGGGCAGGTGCTCGGCCTGCCGAAAGTCCGCGGCTATAACTTCGATGTTCAGATCGTGACTGCCCCGGTGACCGATGGCTCGCTCTCGTCGTGCCCGCCTGCCGAAGCCGTCACCTGGGGCAAGGTCGATAAAGACACCTATCAGCAAACCACGGAGAGCATGCAGGCTGACTACTCCACCGTGATGCCGTTTCTCGTGAAAGCCCTGCTCGACAATCGCAAGCGCTACGAACAGGAAGCGGCGCAGTTCGGCGAGGAAGCACTGTTCGCGAAGGAGCCGAAAGCCCGAGGCTACCTGCGCCCGCGCGCCGGCTACCGCCTCTTCGAAAATCGCGAAGATCTCACCGGTCGCCTGACCAAAGATTTGCAAGCCAACCGCGAGTGGCTGCTCGAATCACTCGAATACCCCGTAGCGCTGCTGCGCTCGAACTGATAAAACGTCCTTGGAAGGAGGGAGTCAATGAAGCTGGCCGCGCGGCTCAAGCGCCACCCTGGAACTCCGGCGGCACTGGCCGTGAACTGTCTTAACTCAGATGTTGCTGAGCGGTCGAAATGATGAGCGCTGCCAGGTTCCACGCCACCAGAATCGCGAAAAGAATGTTCATCCGCGACAGCAACCGCTCGCGTCCGCGGATCCAGCAGTACAGTCCCAGCCCGAGCGCCAATACTTTCACCATCAACAATCCGCTCAAAGGATGCGGCGCCACATTCACCGCGAACCGCACCAGAGGATTCCCTTCCTTCACGCCGTTGATCATGAACGCGATGGTGGTCAGGAAGTCGAGCACTTGCAGGTACGAATATTGAAGGATGAGCTGATTCACTCGGGTTGCCGTCCTTTTCGCTCGGTCACGTAGGTAACTTGCAGCTCCTACTCTAGACGAAACGCCCTAGCCGCGTAAATGGGACCTTCGGGCTACCGCCTCTTCCTATCTCCTTGAAAATAGCATAGAACCGCGTAGTAGTACTATGGGTACCAAAACATAAAAGGGCGTCCGTTCCACTATTCCGGTGCTCTAAAGTAGATACCGCTGCCCGCCGATCCTCCTAAGGTGGGCGAATCCTACCTTGGCCGTCGTGTGGACGCGCTCCGGAAAACACAGAATCCGGACGGCGGCTGGTCGTACTTTCCCAACAAGAAAATCAGCTGGCTGGAGCCGACGCTCTACGCGGCTCTTGCACTCCACGGTGATCCGGCCGCCGACCGCGCCTGGGAGCTGCTGCGCACTTGGCAGCAGGACGATGGCAGCTGGCGGCCTTCGGCGGAAGTAGAGATCGCGCATTCGAGCACGGCACTCTGCGTCACCATGGCGGCCATCCGCGGCGAATTCGACGCGCCGTTCCGCAACGGTGTGGATTTCCTGCTCGGCTCGGTCGGCGTAGAGCACAGCTTTTGGAAACGCACCTTCGCGCGCTGGCACTGGTACGATCCCGAACGGAATCTCGACCTGGAAGGCTGGCCGTGGAAGCCGGGAACCTCTTCCTGGGTCGAGCCGACGGCTCACGCCCTGGTAGCTCTGAAGAAAGCAGCGGCGAAAGCCACGCAGCTTGCGTCGTTGACTCAACGCGTCAAGCTCGGCGAGGCTCTCCTGCTCGATGTGCGCTGCATCGACGGCGGATGGAACTACGGGAATCGCACCGACGGCCGCAACAATCTGCTGCCCAGCTATCCCGAAACCACCGCGCTCGCCTTGGTGGGCCTGCAAGGCCGTACCGACATCGGCGCCTCCCTCGATCTCGCCTTGAAATATATTCGAGACGGAGCCTCGCCCATGGCCGCCGCATGGCTGAACATCGCGCTGCGCCTCCACGGCAAGTCTGTCGATGCGCCGACGGATACCGACCCCTCGCAAGACATCCTGATCACCGCGCTCGAAGCGCTCGGCGCACCTGAAGGGAATCATCGCCTGCTCGCCACCGGAGCCCACGCATGAAATTCACCCGCCGCGAATTCATTCCGTTGGCCGGCGCCGGACTGCTTGCCGGATACGCTGCTTACGATTCGAAGACTCGCCTCCCGCGCCACATCACCGGACGCGCGGCCGTGGCTGTCGTGAAGGCCGCGTCTTACACCGACGACCTCGCCAGCCGCATCCGCGAAGGCATCCGCGAGTGCGGACTCGACGTGCGCGGACAGAAGGTCCTGCTCAAGCCGAACCTGGTCGAGTTCGACCCCAACACCTGCATCAACACCAACGTCGCCGTGATCGCCGCCGCGTACGACGTGTTCAAGTCGATGGGCGCCGAAGAAGTAACGATCGGCGAAGGCCCTGGCCATCGCCGCGACACCCACGCCCTGGCTGAGATGGCGCGCTACCGCAGCGAGCTCACCAAATTCGACGACAACTTCGTCGATCTCAACCGCGACGACGTCAGCTCCGTGATGGGCTTCGCGGACCGCAAGGAAATCTATCTCCCCAACACCGCTCTGCGTGCCGACCTGGTGGTCTCGCTCGCGAAGATGAAGACGCACCACTGGGCTGGCGCGACGCTTTCGATGAAGAACTTCTTCGGACTGGTGCCGGGCTCGGTCTACGGCTGGCCCAAGAATGAACTGCACAACGTGGACGGCGGCATTCCGCAATCCATCATGGAACTGAACCGCATCTTCCGCCGCAGCTTCGCCATCGTCGACGGCATCGTGGGCATGGAAGGCAACGGCCCGATCCACGGTACGCCCAAAGCCGCCGGAGTTCTGGTGATGGGCTCCGACCTCCCCAGCGTCGACGCCACCTGCTGCCGCCTCATGGGCATCGACCCCACGAAAGTCGAATACCTCGGCATGGCCGCCGATCGCCTGGGCGTGATCGATGAGGCAAGAATTGACCAGCGCGGCGAAAACCTAAAAGGTCTCCGCACGGATTTCCAACTCATCAAGGATTTCCAGCAGCTCCGCTTGGCGTAATTCATTCGCCGCCGTGTATCATGAGGACTCGCAGTCCGAATGCCCCGGCATCCTTACGAACACGATCACGATCAATACGTCGCGGATTTAAAAGCGAGGCAGCGCAATATTGTATTCCCCGACACGGTGCGCAATGGGCGTGCCGTGGACAAACTGCTGTGGAAAGGCGATCCCGACGCGCCGCTGGTGCAGAGAATTGGGATGCTGATCCTCGGTATCTGCTGCGGCGGAACGGGACTCACCTTTATATTTTATTTCTCGCAAGACGACGGCTTCGGACGCCGCTGTTTTTCGATCATGATCGGGCTCGTCGTGCTCGCATACTCCGCGAGAATAGCCTTCGACTCGACTAAGCGCTGCGGGAAGGCAGAGTATTCCGAACGGCCTGGCAAAGGCAGAGAAGAAAGATGAGCCTGAATCCTCCATCGAGTGTTGAATGTGATGGGTTAACGGGAGCGCAGTTCCTTTACCTGGGGCTGGATGATGCCCGTCTGTGGTCTGTGCCTTGCTCGAACGCTAGCGTCGGAATTCCCGAACATAGGCAATTGAAGTTCGTTTCTGCTTTCGGGCCTCGATAATCGAATCAACAATTGTCTGGATGAGCCTCGGAGCTTCCCGTACCGCGCCCGTGAGGGCACCTAAGATCGCGATCTCCCAAGTAGAGGCATGCGGGAGTATATTACCGATGAGGCCACCTGTGGTTCCCCCTAAGATCGCGGATTTTCCAACTTCAGACAAACGAACAGACATCGAGCCAAACAGTTTCTCCCACAGTTCTTGCGATTGACCATCGTACTTCGCGATGTCCTGGTTCAGGCGGCCCGTGATGTAGCGCCTCAATTCGCTTTCAGTTTCCTCTCCCCAAGGATTACAGTCGAGTATCTGAGCAAGTTCGACAAGATCCCCCGTCAGATAACGCCGCCTTGCATCGGCGAGGGCAAGGCGGTACTTAACGATCTCTTCCGGCGTCTTCGCATTCAATGCGTCGGAATCGAACACGCTGCTGGAGACAGAATACGCGACTTCACCAAGGCGGCTTGGAAATTCCAAAGCCCGACCCAGGGAAGGGTACCGCTCGCTGAGTTTACTTTGGCCTTCGACGAATTGTTTGTACTTATAGGCCAACTCGCCCCGGCTATTCGAATCAGTGAACACAGGGTACAAGGCGCTACGATGCGCGTAGGCAAGTACCTCATATAGGCGATGAGAGTCGTAAACGGCCTGGGGCGGCTTCAACGCAATTACTGTAAACCTGTCCTCTTCCGTAATATCAGATTGCCTCGTAAGCTCACGAGTACTCGAACCCTTGGATAAAAGTTGTAGGGTTACGTAAAGGCGGGAATCGAAGATGTTACGTCCGTAATCAGCCATCGACGTATCACTGAGGCGGTTCCATTCTTCGTCGGCAGCGTCCTCCGCAGCCAGCAGGTTTTCTATCGTGCGAGATTCCTTCAGCGCGATGCTGCCCAGTTGCTTGGTGCGATCAAACGCTTTAAGGAAGCCGGACTCTTCAAACACGGCAATTGCGTGTCGAAGTTCAGGATTAAGGGCTTTGACATCCACCAGGAGACCGTACCTTGTGTCACGGAAAAACCGGAACTGCGAGACATCAATCGAGCCATCCGGGAGGTTACGAACAAAGCTGGCTTCATGTAGGGGCTTCCCTCGGTCCGTCTCGGTGACGATCGGCCAGCTGTCTGGGAGCAAGTAGAATATCTCATCGAATAGCAATGCTAGCCGTTTGAGGGCTTGCGCCTGCGCGGGCGTGTCATCGAGCTTAATTAGCGCGCTGATATGTGGGTCCATTAAGGGTACGAGGCCGCCATATTCCTTGGGCGTATTGCAGAATGGGCTGAGCGCTCCGAATTCGGTACCGGTATCGCTGCAGCGATGGCCCAAGTGTTATGTAACACTTCCATTCGATTACAATACATCAACTCTGCAACTCCGGCTGAAGTGCGTGTACGGTCAACTCTCGTGCGCATATTCGTTTCTTGCCCGCAACGGGATCTCGAACCCCGGCAAGTTAGCTCCAAGGGAGACCGGCCGCACTCTTCGCTATCCTAAAAACATCCCTATGCGCACACCTGTAATGGCCGGCAATTGGAAAATGTTCAAGACCCCCGCCGAGACGGCGGACGCTCTGCGGAAGCTCGCGCCGCTGGTCGCCGGAGCCGCGCATGCTGAGGTCGTGATCTGCGCGCCTTTCATCGACCTCGCCTCCGCCGTTGAAGCCGCGCGCGGCACCAACATCGAAATCGGAGCGCAGGACGTCTTCTGGCTCACCGAAGGCGCCTATACGGGGGAGGTCTCCGCCCCCATGCTGGCCGCCGCGGGGTGCCGCTGGGTGATCATCGGCCACAGCGAGCGCCGCCAGTACTTCGGCGAGACCGAAGAAACCGTGTTTAAGAAAACCGTCGCCGCTCTCGACGCCGGGCTGAAGCCCATTGTCTGTGTGGGCGAGCGTCTGGAGCAGCGCGAAGCCGGTACCACCGAATCCGTTCTCGCCACGCAGTTCGATGGGGGACTCAGCGGTCTTACGGCGGAGCAGTTCTCGCGCGTGGTGATCGCCTATGAGCCGGTGTGGGCCATCGGCACCGGCAAGACCGCGACTCCCGAAATGGCCGCCGACGCGCACCACTTTCTGCGCGGGCAAATCAGCGCGCACTTCGGAGCCGAAGCCGCTGAAGCCTGCCGCATCCTTTATGGGGGCAGCGTCAAGCCCGACAACGTGAAGGCTCTGATGGCGCAGGAGGAGTTGGATGGCGCGCTGGTCGGCGGAGCCAGCCTCGATCCCGCATCGTTCGCGGCCATCGTGAACTTCTGAAGGCGTCAACTACGGAGCCGCGAGAACTCCGGCGCGTCCACGATCCACCCGAAGAACTGCTCCACGTTGAACAGCGTTGCCTCGCGCGTGAACTCAGGACCCGCCGCCATCGTCGCGTCCGCGATCAGAATCGGCCAGTAGTCAAGAAAGAACGCGTCCCGCAGCGTCGATTCCACGCAAACATTCGCCGCGATTCCCGTGAAGAACAAGTACCGCAGCCCGCGAGCCTTCAGTTCGCGGTGCAGTGCGGTGTCTGCGAAGCCGCTGTAGCGAGTCTTCGGAATCACCACGTCGCCCGCCTGCGGCGCGAGCTCGTCGACGATGGCGTGGTCCCACGTTCCTTCCACCAGCAGCTTGCCCTTCAACTCCGGCCGCGAGCACATCAGCCGCAGCGCGAGTTCCTTGCGAGGATTCGGCGAATCCGCCCCGCCGCCGTCGCTCAAGTCTTCTTTATAGCCGGCTTGCAGATAGATCACCGGCACGCTCATCGCGCGGGCCTTGTCGATCAGCCCTCGAATGGATTCCACCACGGCGGGCGCACCCATGATGTCCACGCCGGCAATGTCCAGCATGCCGCCCTTGGTGGCGAACGCGTTCTGCATGTCTACCACGATCAGGGCGCACTTCTGCGGATCTACCTCAAGAGGTTCTGGTTTGGCGCTTAGGATCAACAGCAGCTATTATCCGCCCGCTTGCCCCTGATCTCCAAGCACCATGTCTTCGGTAGATCCGATCATCGTGCCGCCCGTGCCCGCGCCCGCAGCCGCGACGAAATACCTCGGAGCCGCCGCGCGTCCCACCGGGGAGGGCTCGAGGCAGCCGTGATACCGCTGATGCGCCAGCAGAGCATTGCGGCAATCGCAGGATCTCCGCCGAGCCGTCTCGGCATGCTGCCAAGCCGTTGTGTATCCCGAGCCGAATTCTGCGTTCAGCCGGTCCATTGCTTCGTGATACGCGTGTACCGCATATTGGTACCGCTTTAAGAGGTTGCTCCACTCAGTGCACGGCATGTGGGCCTCCCGGGCGATCCGTTACAAGGGGACCACTCGTGTCAGGATGCTACACCCGCTCACAGGCAGTGTCAATGGTATTTTCGGCCGTCCATTGTTTTCAATTCCGGAGCCCGATATACTTGCATGCAGGCAGGAGGCGTTTACATGATACGTGCGTGCGCTTGGGGATTCTTGATCGGTTCCGTCGCGGCCTTCGGGGCTCCGCCGGACACTAAGCCTCCGACGTTCAACAAGGAAGTTCTGCCCATCCTCCAGAAGCACTGCCAGGAGTGCCACCGCCCTGGCGAAATCGCGCCCTTCTCCCTGCTCACGTACACGGACGCGCGCCCCTGGGCCAAAGCCATCAAGACCGCGGTGGCCACCGAGAAAATGCCGCCCTGGTTCGCCGATCCGAACTATGGGCACTTCGCCAACGATCGCCGTTTGAGCAAAGCCGAACTCGACACGCTGGTTAACTGGGCCGACAACGGCGCGGCTGAGGGCGATAAGAAAGACGCGCCTCCGCCGCTCACCTTCAACGACGGCTGGCAGATCAAGCCCGACATGATCATCGAAATGCCGAAGGACTTCCAGGTGAAGGCCACTGGCACGATCAATTACCAGAACATCCTGGTGAAAGTGAACTTCCCCGAAGACAAATGGGTGATCGCGGCCGAGATGCGCGCCGGGAATCCGAAAGTCGTGCATCACATGCGTGCCATCGTCCGCCCGCCGACGTCCACCTGGCTCGCCAAAGCGATCCCCGGCGACGCTTATGAAGAAGGTTCCGAAGCCATGGGCGGCGCCAAGGACGGCACGGACCTGCTTGGCAAGTACAATCCCGGCCTCGGGGCGCAGCGCTTCGATATCGAAGGGGCCGCGAAGTTCGTTCCCAAAGGCTCCGACATCGTGTTCAACCTGCACTACACCTCGGTAGGCACGCCGCAGACGGACCGCTCCAAAGTCGGCTTGGTCTTCGCGAAGGAGCCGCCGAAGAAGCGCTTCTGGATGTCTCCGGGCACGCCCGCCGCGTTCAACCTGGTAATTCCCGCAGGCGATTCGAACGCCGAAGTAGTGAGCGAAGTCACGGTAGGAGTCGATAACGCCAAACTCGCCTACATTCAGCCCCACATGCATCTTCGCGGCAAGGACTACGAGCTCCGCGTCATCTATCCCACCGGCGAAACCGAAACCGTGTTCAAGGGGAAGTGGAACTTCGACTGGCAGGTCGGCTATCAACTGGCCAAGCCGCTTCCGGTGCCAAAAGGGACCCGCATCGTCGCCATCGCGCACTACGACAACTCGGCGAATAACAAGTTCAATCCCGATCCCACCAAGGACATCCTGTGGGGCGATCAGAACTGGGATGAGATGCAGTCGGGCTTCCTGGGCATGGTCTTCGACGTGAATACCGACGCCTCGAAAGTCTTCCAGGCTTCCGGCGTAAGCTTGCAGCCGCGCGGCAAATCCGGCCCGACGCTCACTGCGGTCGCGGGAAAGTAATTCAACGAAACGTTAGGGTCGAACGTTTAGAGTGGGCAGGAGGTCCTCGCTCATGCGTGGTCCGTTTCTCACTGCATTAGTGCTGGCCACGGTTCCGGCCGTCGCCCAGAGTCCGAAGCCCAGCTTTGAAGTCGCCTCCATCCGCCCCGGCTCGATGAAGCCGGTACAACTCGCCAACGGCATGAGTGTCATCGGCGCCGTGCAGGGAGGGCCCGGAACGCCGGACCCGGAGCGCGTCA
The DNA here is from genome assembly GCA_036498815.1 of Bryobacteraceae bacterium. Classification (GTDB taxonomy): domain Bacteria; phylum Acidobacteriota; class Terriglobia; order Bryobacterales; family Bryobacteraceae; genus Palsa-187. The sequence continues at coordinate 49,673 of DASYET010000021.1, forward strand.
CCATGAACAGCGTCAGCCTCAAGAGCGTGGTGACCAGGGCCTATTGCTTGCGAGGAGATCAAGTATTCGGCCCCGACTGGACGGCGAATACCTACTACGACATCACGGCGAAGGTTCCTGCCGGCACAACGACGGAGCAATATAGTTTGATGCTCCAGGATCTTCTCGATCAGCGCTTCGCCCTGAAGGTCCATCATGAGAACCGGGATTTTAAAGCCTACAATCTCGTGGTGGCAACGGGCGGCTTGAAATTGAAGGACGCCGTTTCCACCGACGGTTGCGCGGCGGGCGGCAGGCCGGTCAACGGAAGCTGCGCCACGGGAGTTGAGAAGATTAGTGGGATCGCCAAGAGCCCGGGGACGGCTCCGACGGGAATGAGTTCGAGTCCCATCGAGGGCGGCTTTGTCACGGTAGGCAGGTCCGCCACCATGGCCCAGATCGCGCAAGGCATCGAAATGCGCACGCAAGGGCGGCGCGTGACCGATCGAACCGGAATCAGCGGAAGCTACGATTTCCGGATTCAGTTCGCGCCTCCCGATGTGGGTGCCACGGGCGACTTCGGCTTCGCCAGCATCTTCACGGCAGTTGAAAAGGATCTCGGGTTGAAGCTCGAACCCGTGACTATTTCGCTGGACACGCTGGTGGTCGACAAGGTCGAGCGGCCTACGGAGAATTGAGCTCTCCGACGCGCTCGTAAACTCTCTCAAACTCGTCGAGCAATACCCGGTTCGGTGCGCTGAGCGCATCCACCACTTGCCGGGCCCACTCGAAATACTGCCGCTTGCGCTCGTAATCCCAGTCCACCGGAGGACTCGTTAACAGACTCCGCAAATTCGAAATTTTATCCGCCAGTTTGATCGTCTGGGCGCGAGTCGTAATGGTCGGTGCATGCTCGATCTGCAACCGCTTCCGTTCCGCTTTGGGCAGCCGCTTATCGTCCGTCATCTCCATCACCAGCGCCGCAACATCCTGCCCGAACTGTTCGATCAACTCCTCCGCCGTGGTCCTTGTGTCCTCCAGAGTGTCATGCAGCAGCGCGGCCTGCACCAAGCCCACATCGGCCTCCGCCACGGCCATCGAAACCAGCTGCGCGACCTCGATCACATGATTCACATACGGCTCCGCGCCCGTCCCCTTGCGCCTCTGCTGTGCGTGTTTCTCCGCGGCAAACCGCGCCGCTGCCAGAACCTCATGAACCAGCTCCATCACTTTTAGCATGGCACACTGGGGTGGCGGAGCCGAAGGATAGGCGGTCCGCCGGCCGTCTTTTCGTCATTCCGGATCGGTCCGGTACTGGATCAAAACCAACTCCACCGCAAATCGCTCCCCCTCGGCGGCGCAACTCAGCACCTCGCCCAGGTAAGCGTTCTCGGGAAGGAAAACGGTGACCGCGCATTCCGGCGCAAGCGCGACGTCCACCAGTGCGGACACTCGTCCGCCTTGCCGTTCCAGAAGCTTGCCCACGGAAGAGTGATACGCTCCCTCCGTCGTTGAAATAATGACCGGGACGTCTGCGTCCGGCCTGTTGCTTTGGAGCAATCGTTGAACGAAGGTCTGGAGCTGCCTGTCGGGAATCCTCCGTCTCGACCGCATGTGTGTCCTCGAATCTCTGGCGCCCTTTAAGAAGGGTCTTAGTTCACCATACGGCATTAATGTTGAAACAGTGATTGGAAATCGGCGAGCTAAGTATGCTTTGAACCCACGGCCGGACCCGTTCCAGTACTTCGGACTCGCTCGGGCTACTGGGAACGGTGCAGGAGCCGGCCGGGTCCTCGGCCTGCCCGCTACAACGTCGGCAACGTCTGTCCCTTTGGCGCTTGCAACTTACCGGGGCGCTTGCCTTTCAATTGCTCTTGTACATCCTTCATCGAGAATTGGTCCGCCGCCCTCAACCCTTTGAGCTGTTTCCACTCGAGCGGCAGCGCCACGGGCGCCCCTGGCCGAGCGCGGACCGCATAGTCGGCAATTGACGTAGCCGTATAGTCGTTGCGAAGGTAGTCGAGGAAGATCTTGCCAGCCCGCTTGGCCTTGCTCATCGTGGCAATGTAGGCGTCCGGAGAAGCATCCACCATTTCCTTCGCGAGAGCAGCCGCAAATGACTTCACCTCGGACCAGCTGTCCTTGCCCTTAAGGGGCACCGTCACGTGCAATCCCTTGCCGCCCGTGCATTTGAGCCCCGAATCCAGACCTTTCTTCTGAAGCCGCTCCTGCAGGTCTCGCGCGGCTTTCTTAAGCGCGTCAAAGGGCACGTCGGGCGCCGGGTCCAGATCGAACACCAGGCGATCGGGATAGTCGATCGCGTCGATCGTCGAGCCCCAGGGATGTATTTCGATGGTGCCCATCTGGATCAATTCCAGCAGGCCCTTCTCCTCTTCGATGTAGAGATAGTCGTACGTCTTCCCTTTGTGGCGGAACCTAAACAGATGCACGTCTGGTCCGAGGCCTTTTCCGGGATTCCGTTGAAAGAAGCACTCGCCGCCGATGCCCGAAGGGCAGCGCAGCAGACTCAGAGGGCGCCGCGCAATCCGCGGCAGCAGGAAGTCAGCGACGCTCGAATAATACTCCGCCAGTTCTCCCTTGGTGATGTGGCCCGTCGCGGAGATGATGCGGTCCGGATGCGTGATCGCGATTCCGTTCACCACTGCGGACGCATCCTTCTCCTTCTTGACGGCTCCGGTCATCTACGACTTTCCGCTCCCGGACTTCAGTTTGCCTTCTTTGTGCTCCTTCATCACCCTCTTTTCGATCTTACGTTTTCCCTTGGAGCCTACCGATGCCATTTTTCCCTTTCCCGCGGCGGTCGCGTGGTTGTCGTCCCACGAGTTTGCTTCACGTTGCTAAATTCACGCAAGCAGTTCACCTTCCATCGCCTAAGCTTCCGCCTCATCTTGCAGGACTCCGCGTTCCACAAGGTCCTGCGCAAAAATCGCGACGTTGACTCCGTCCCACAGCACGTCGATCAGTCGACTGGCAATGCGAGCGTCTATAATCTGCACCGTTGAACCTTCTGGAATCATCACGATCGTGGGGCGGAGATACTTATCCTTGATTCCTAGCGTCTCCGCGTTGAGTCTGTAGGATTTTTGCTGCATGGCTCAAGATCCTCCTGTTCTCAACTACTTGCCTTACCATCGTCGGTGCCATTCTGTATTACCGGTAGTACAGGGAGCATCTCCCTAGCCAAACACCCCGGAGGTCCAGAAATCGTTGGGTTTGCGGGCTCAGCCCGAGTGTTACAGGGGGCGAAAAGGTCCTTTACTGGAAATCGCAGTGGCCCCGCACAGTAAAAAAGGAAGGGTCCTTAGAACGTGCGCTCAAAACACGTGCCAGGACGCGGGGACGTCGAGACCATTCGCCAAGTTAAGCCGCCGTGCGCCTTCCCGATGATTTGGCACGGCCGGACTTCGGTTTGGCCTGCGGAGTCTTGAGGCTCTTCTTCAGCGCCTCCATCAAATCCACAACGGCCGCCTTGCGAGGTTTCGGCTCGGCCGAAATCGTATGGCCCTTCTTCTTTTCGTCGATCAAGCGCTCAACATTTTCGCGATAGGTGTCGTGGAACTGCTCCGGCTTGAACGGAGCCGCCAACTGGTGGATCAGTTTTACCGCCAGGTCGACTTCCTGCTTCGTCGCGTTTGCCTTGGCGGGCGATGCCTGCTTCTTTTCGGTGTGCAGTTCCTTCGCGTAGAACAGGGTATGCAGCAGCAAGCCGTCCTTCGCGGCGCGAATCATGACCACGTGTTCGCGATTATGCATCGATATTTTAGCGATCGCGCCAAAATGAGTCGCCGCCAGCGCGCGCAGAAAAAGCGTGTAGGGCTTTGCGGCGTTTTCGTCCGGCGCCACGTAATAGGACTGCTCAAAGAAGATCGGATCGACTTCCTCCTCTCGGACGAATTGGATCACTTCCATGGCGGCGGCAGTCGGCGGCTCGATCTTCTTTAGATCCTCATCCTCGACGACGATGTATTCGCCTTTGCTCGTCTCATAACCCTTGACGATATCCGCGCGTTCGATGGGTTTGTCTTCTTTGGCGCAGTACCAAATCTCCTTCACGCGAGAAAGATCCTTGCGGTGGAGCAGGTGGAAGTGAACGCCTTCCGGGCGTGCTGCGGAAAACAGCCGCACGGGAAATGAAACCAAGCCGAAGCTGATGTAGCCTTTCCAGACGATCGCCGGCATGTTTCAGCCTCCTTTTCATTTCTTGCCCGCGGGATCGCTTTTGGCGGCTTTAGTCACGTTGCCGCCGGCGGCTTGCGCGATATCGGCCATCAACCGTTTAGAGATGGCGGATCGCGGCTTGCTTGAGATCACATCGAGCGAGGTTGCATAGCGATCTTTGTGTTTGATGAGAAGCCACGCGGAGCGGTGGGAGTTCCCCACTCCCTTGGTGCGTACCAATACCCAGGAGCCCTTCAACTTCGTGCCGTGCAGCGCAAATTTCAACTCGCCGCGCTTGAGACTCTCTCCCACATCGGCATCGTCTGGCTCCCAACTGCCTCTGTCCCATACCATCACCGTTCCGCCGCCGTACTGGCCTTCCGGAATAATGCCCTCGAATCCGGCGTACTCGATGGGATGGTCTTCGACCGCCATGGCCAGCCGCCTCACGGACGGATCGAGCGACGGCCCTTTGGGAACGGCCCAGGAAAGAAGTACCCCGTTCCATTCCAACCGGAAATCGTAATGCAGATGACTTGCCTGATGTTTTTGAACTACGAAGGCCAACGGCGCAGGTTGCGAGTTCGGTGTACGCGCCGAACCCTCCGGCTCCGGCGAGGTCTTGAAGTCCCGTTTCGAGCGATACTTTGCCAGACGCATCCGCAATGCTTCTTGCAAATCGAGTACCAGCCGCCCGCGCCGCCGTGAGCCTTGCCTCAGATGCCAGGAAAAACGGGGGGAGCGGAACAAGACTCCCGCTCTGCCCCTATGTTCACCGCGCCGATGGCCGCAAGAAAGCGAATAGCAGAATGACAACCAGAACCAGCCCCAATCCGCTACTGGGATAGTATCCCCAACCCGTACTGTATGGCCACGCGGGGAGAGATCCGATTAACAGAAGAACCAAGAAAATCAATAATACTGTTTGCAGCACTGTGTTTACCTCTTTCTCCACCACTGGGTGGCGGTACCCGGGAGATCGGCTCCGCATGCTCGTGTAGCAGTTTTATTGCCGCAGGGAGCACCCGGAGCCGCTAGTGAATTCAGCCACTTGCACCTGCGGCGAGTTCGGCCAAAGGAACAGCGGAGGCATTTTCTGCACGCGGAACGCATTTATTTGACCGAAACAGGCGCCATGTAGCCGGTCCGATTTATTTCGTCACAGCCTTGGCGGCATCCAGGTGGGCGTGCAGCGTCGGCAGCATCTTGCTGGCCCACTCCTTCACATCGGGATCGCTGCCGGAGTTTGCCTCCTTCTCAAACGCCTTGATGTCTTTCTCGTGATCGTCAGTGGCGATCTTGGCAAGAGCCATGTCGAAGGTTTGGCCGGAGGTCGACTCAAGCCCCTTCGGCATGTTCGCCGGCTCGTCGGCAGGGAGCGTCACACCCTTCTTCTTCGCGAGCATTGCCAACTCGTTGTTGCCTTTGGAATGGTCGTCGATGAGCCGCTGCGAGAAGGTTTTCACCTCGTTAGACGATCCCTTCTGTAATCCGAGCCGCCCCATATGGACTTCCATCATTCCGCCCTTGGCTGCGTCTTCGATAAAGGTCCGGTCTTGCGAGGTAAGACTCTGCGCATTTCCCGGCTGAGCGAAACAGCGCCCGGGGCGTGCGGCGGCATGCGTGCAGATCTGCACACCCTAGCCTGCGCAGGTATCTTTACTAGCGAATATTCGGCGCAGAACGGGCCGCCTCTCCGAAATCGTAAGAGAAAAGTGCCGATGATGTAGCGAATTATGACCGTCACGATCTAATACAGCGATGCTTCTCTCCGAAAAATCACTCTCCCCTGGAGGAATACAAGGAAACATGTCCTACTTAAACGTCCACCCTCGGAACCCCTTGGCCGGACTAATTTGTGCCGTTCTGATCGGCTCGAGTTTCGCCGCAGCTCAACAGAGCCCTACGGTCACGGTTACTCCCACCCAAGTCAACCTTCTGAATGTGCCGAGCGGCGGCTCCGCGACACAGACGGTGAACGTGAGCGTCAGCAGTTCCTCGGCGATTGTCGTCGATACCTCGACCCTCCCTTCGTGGCTTCAGATAACGCCCAATGGGTCAGTCAATGTCACGGCGGGAACACCCACCACCCTGACTCTGACGGCGATGCCGCCCGCCTCGCTCGCTCCGGGATCGTATGACTCATCTTTTTCGGTAGGAACGCAAGGAAGCACCACTCCACAGACCATCGTGGTCACGACGTTCGTCAGCGGTAAATCGGTATTATCGGCGGGTCCGTCATCGCTGTCGTTCACGGCGTTGCCCGGATCGAATCAAGCCAGCCCGACCGTGGCGTCCGTCAAGATTTCGAGCAGCGGGTCTTTGCTCGAGTACTCCGCGACCGCGACCACCGTTAACGGTCAGAACTGGCTCATCCCACTTACTGTCAACGGAGCCACCGGCAATTCCTCTGTGCCGGCGACACCTCTGCTGGTCAGCGTGAATCCCTCGGGACTCAATCCGGGAACATATTTAGGTCAAATTCTGGTACAAAGCACCACCACTCAGGATTCCGTGACCATCGCCGTGTCGCTCATGGTGGGTCCCAATACCTCATTAAGCATTACGCCGTCTAGTCTTCAACCATTTTTCTTTCAGTCGAATTCCGCCAGCACTCCGGCGGCGCAGCAACTGACGGTGACATCGAGTGCGAGCGCCGCCAACTTTACCGTTGCGCTGAACCCGCCCGTTCCCTGGTTGACAGCCAGCGTCGCTCCGGGCGCTTCGACTCCGGGCGGAGGCTCCTCCAGCACGATCACTCTCATGGCCGCGCCGCTCCAGAATGTCGGACTCTTCACAACGTCGCTCCTCATCAACAACGGCACGTCACAGATCTCGATTCCCGTCAGTTATGCCGTCGGGGTCGGGCCGGTTCCTCAGCTCACGCCCAGCCAGCTCACGTTCACCTCCTCGGCTTCGCAGATTCCCGCGTCGCAAAACGTGCAAGTGGCACTGCCGAACGCCGGGAACCCGGTTGGTTTTACAGTGACCACGGACTCCTCTTGGCTTCGGGCGACAGCCTCCACCCAGCTGACTCCGGCGACCATAACCGTAACCGCGATTCCCACGGGTCTTGCCGCGGGAACCTACACGGGCCACGTCACGGTTCAGCCCACGAATGGCGATCTCTATGCTGTCCCCGTGACCGTGATGCTCACCGTCACAGGCAGTCCGACGCTGCTCACCTCGGGGCCGCCGGTTCTGCTCTTCAGCAATCAGATTGGCCAGGCCGCGCCGGGCGCACAAATCCTTCAGCTGAACAGCAACGGGCAGGTGCTGTCCTACACGACGGCGACCTCCAGCACTACTGCCCCGAACTGCTCCGCGAACTGGTTGAAGGTGTCCGCCCTTTCGGCGAATCCTTCCACGCCCTCCGCGCTCGCGGTCACGATTGATCCGACCGGTCTGATGGCCGGCATTTGCTCCGGAACCGTGACGCTAAATTATGGAACGGCGGGCACAACCGGAACCATTGGGTCAATCCAAGTGCCGGTGATTGTCGAAACCAGCGCCAGCCCGCTGGTGAACGTGAATGTTCCTCCGGGCTTCGGCTTCGAAACGACGACGACATGCTCCACCACGAATAACGGGACATCGTCCACGGGCACTGCGTCCACCGGTTCGTCCAACTCTTGTCCGGTGATCGTCCGTCAAATTACGCTGTCGAGCACCGACGGGATCACGCCGCTCAACTTCACGGCGTCGGCCGCCAACAGTGGAACCACTCCCTGGCTCTTCGTCTCTCCGAACAGCGGACAGACCCCGACTGTTTTGACCGTGCTGATCGATCCGGCAAACCTTCCGCCGGGCAACTATAACGGCTCCATCACGATTGGCTCGATGTCCGCTAATTCCGCCGGACTGCCGTTGCCCATCGCCATCCCCATCACGCTAACCGTGGGCTCCACCGTCGCGGTCACGGCTACACCGGCAACCTTGAACTTCACTCAGACGGCCGGGGGGTCGGTGCCCGCATCGCAAACCGTCACGCTGACTAGTTCGGCCTCAGGCGCGACGTACACGGCGTTTGTGCCGAACTCAGCCACCTGCGGATGGGTGAAGGTTTCGCCGATGAGCGGTCCGGCCACCGGCCCCATCACCGTCAGCGTCCTCTCGAATTCGTTGACGGCGAATTCGTACTCCTGTCCGATCACGCTCATGCTCAACGGCGCTTCCACCCAGACCATCACTCTTATGGCGAACTTGGCCGTGAGTGCGGGACAAGGGGGAGGCCAGAGTCTGACGGTCGCACCTCAGTCGTTGACCTTCGCCTCTACCGCGACGACGCCGCAGCCCGCCTCGCAGCAGCTTTCTCTCACGGCTAGCGGCGGTTCGGGCACGTTCTCGATCACGTCCACCAGCAGCGGCTGGCTCTCGGTCAGTCCGACGCAAGGAACAGCGCCCGCGACGATCACCGTCTCGGTTAATCCGCAAAGTGTCGGCACGGGCTCCTCGCCGTTTACCGGGTCCATCACCATTACTCCGTCCGGAGGTGGAACACCCGTATCCGTCCCCGTTACTCTGACGGTTGCCTCCAGCACCGGGTCAAATGTGACGGTCTCGGCTGCTCCGAGTACGCTCAATTTCACGCAGACCGCGGGTGGCACGGTGCCGGCGGCGCAGACATTCACGCTCACCAGCTCCGCGACGGGCGCCACCTTCACCGCGTCGATTCCCACCACGACCAATTGCGGCTGGGTGCAGGTTTCGCCGATGAGCGGACCGGCTACCGGCGCGATCACGGTGACTGTTCTGTCGAATTCATTGACGGCGAACAGTTATACGTGCCCGGTCACGCTGAACCTGACCGGTGCGACGACACAATCCATCCCGATTACCGCGAATCTGACCGTCAACGCGGGACAAAGCCAAGGGCAGAACATGCTCGTGAGCCCCCAGTCCTTGACGTTCTCCTACTCCACGGCAGTTCCCCAGCCTGCAGCCCAACAGCTTGTGATCTCGACGAGCGGAACGGGCGCCAGCACTGCCGCTAACTTTACGGTTGCTGCTACCAGCACCGGCGGTTGGCTTTCCGTTACCCCGGTACAGGGAACCACTCCGGCGACGATCAGCGTCTCGGTGAGCCTGCAAAATGTCGGGTTCGGCTCCGGGACTCTGTCCGGTTCGATCACCGTGACGCCCACGGGAGGTGGAAATGCGATCACCGTCCCCGTCACGTTGAATCATCAGTAGGCGGCCATCGCAGATCGAATGGAACGGGAGCAGCGAGAGATCGCTGCTCCCGTTTTCGTAAGAGAACCGGGAACCGGCGGCCGGCCCGGGGCCCGAAGGCGCGTTCGGCCGGAGAAAGAGAGTCGCTGATTCCATGATTCGAAAGTTGAAATCCGGGCAGTACCGCCTGTACTCGCGAAAGCTGGACCCCAAGACGGGCCGTCGCAGGAACCTGGGCACGTTTTCGTCGCGGGAGGCGGCGGAAAAACATGAGCGAGAGGTCCAGTATTTCAAACGGCACTGAATGCGGTCCGCCGGCTCCATGGGTTGCTTTGGCCAAGGGAATGCTCCATTTATTGGAGAGTGCAGGCGACAAAACGCGGGCCGAAACGCAAAAGCAAGAACCGCGTCCAACGCTTTCTCGCGGATTTGGGCCCGGGATTCGTCACCGGCTGTGCCGATGACGACCCTTCCGGCATTTCCACGTATTCGATCAGCGGCGCGGCTTTCGGCTATGGCCTGCTGTGGACCGCCCTCCTCTCTTTTCCGCTGATGACCGCCGTGCAGATGATGTGTGGACGGCTGGCCATGGTCACCGGGCGCGGACTCGCCGGTGTCATCCGCCAGCGTTATTCGAAGTGGGTTCTCTGGGGCGCATGCTTGCTGCTGGTGGTGGCCAATATCACGAACATCGCCGCGGATCTGGGCGGGATGGCGGACGCCACGCAACTGGTCACCGGGGTCCCGGCGCTGGTTTGGATTCCGTTCTACGCCGCAATGATCGGCGCGTTTCTGTTCTGGTCTTCCTACCGGCAGATCGCGCGAATCTTCAAATGGATCACGCTGGTGCTGTTCGCTTATGTGCTGACGGCGTTCTTCGCGGGCGTCGATTGGCGGCAAGCGCTGCTGGGAACGTTCCGGCCTCACTTGTCGTGGTCGCGCGACTCTCTGGAAACGCTGGTGGGCATCCTCGGAACCACCATCTCGCCGTATCTCTTCTTCTGGCAGGCGTCCCAGGAAGTGGAAGAGGAACGGGCGCAAGGGAAGACAACGGTGGCCCAGCGCAAGGGCGCCAGCGGCAATGACCTGCGGCGTCTGAAGACGGACGTTGTCACGGGAATGCTGGCCTCCAATCTGATCATGTATTTCATCATCCTCACCACCGCCGCCACTTTGAACGCTCATGGAACCGTCAAGATCGAAACCGCCAAACAGGCGGCGGAAGCGCTCCGGCCGCTGGCGGGCAAGGCTGCCTACCTGTTGTTTACATTGGGCCTGATCGGAACCGGGATGTTGGGAGTGCCCGTGCTCGCCGGATCGTGTGCGTACGCGATTTCGGAAGCGGCCTCCTGGCGCGGTTCTCTGGAGCAGAAACCGCGCGGAGCCAAGAAATTTTACGGCGTGCTGGGGGCCGCGATGGCGATCGGACTGGTGATCGAGTTCACCGGCCTCGACGCCGTAAAGATGCTGTTCTGGTCGGCCGTGGTCAACGGCGTCCTGGCGCCCCCTTTGATCCTGCTGATCATTTTGCTCACGAATGATGCGCAGGTGATGGGGAAGCGGGTCAATTCTACCGTGCAGCGAATCCTCGCCTGGACTACGTTCGCTCTTATGACGGCCGCCGCCGGAGGCATCCTGCTCGCCTAATCGCCTGCTGCAACACGAAGTTCCCGCTTTGGCGGGAGGATTGCAACGTGAGGTCGCATGAAGGCCTCCCTGAACCGGCAGAAGGTGAACTAAGAGTGCCACCGCATCGGACTCGCGTCCCGCGCTGGGCGATGGCCGGATTGATCGTGGTGGCCGTGATTCTGGCTTCTCTCTGGATCGCGGCGGTTCCGCTGTCCCGGATCGCCCGCGGTAGAATCCTGGACACTCTAAAACAACGCTTCGGCGACGATTTGGAATTGCGGAGTTTGAGCGTCGTCTTATTCCCGCGTGTAAGGATTGAAGGCGCAGGGGCCGTGTTTCATTTCAAGGGACGGACCGACCTGCCGCCGCTGATCACGATTCGTAAATTTACCGGCACCACGAGCTTGCTGGGACTCCTGCGCAGACATGTGAGCCGGCTGAATCTGGAAGGGCTCCAGATCCGGATCCCACCGAAGTCCGAACGGCCCCACCAGGAAAAGAAGCCGGGGCACGAGGCCGGCTATTTCGTCATCGATCAGCTGCAGGCGGACGGCACCACTCTGGTGATCTCGCCCAAGAATGCGGAGAAGCAACCTTTGGAGTGGGACATCGAAAAACTGACGCTGTACGGCGAGGGCCCGTCCACGACGGCAACCTTCCAGGCAGTATTGACCAACGCGAAGCCCCCCGGAGAAATCCACAGCACGGGCCAGTTCGGTCCCTGGGATCAGGACGAACCCGGCGATACGCAGGTGTCGGGAAATTATACGTTCCAGAATGCAGATGTGGGCGTGTTTAAGGGCATCGCGGGAACGCTTTCTTCGGAAGGAAGCTATCGCGGCGTGCTGGGGCGCATTGAAACGGATGGACATACGGATACTCCCGATTTCATGGTCAAAGTAAGTGGAAATCCGGTGCATTTGACCACTCAGTTCCACGCGATTGTTGATGGGACGGACGGCAACACCTGGCTGCAACCGGTCACCGCACAATTTGGCCACTCCACCGTGATCGCCCAAGGCGGCGTCGCCGGAAACAAAGGAGAGGGCAAGACTGTCTCCTTGGATGCGACAGTTACGGACGGGCGGCTCGAAGACATGATGCGGATCGGGGTCAAGGGAAAGCCCGGGATGAGCGGAGCCATCAGCTTTCACACCAAGATTGTGATCCCGCCCGGGGACGTCGATATCGCGCAGAAGCTTCAACTGGACGGGAGTTTCGCGGCGGGAGCCACCCACTTCTCGAAGTTGAATGTGCAGGAAAAGGTCAACGATCTGAGCCATCGCGGCAAAGGCGAGCCGGAGGAGCCCGATACCGACACCGTAGCTTCGAATTTTACAGGCCACTTCTCGCTCGACCGGGGACTCATGACGCTCCGGAATTTGTCCTTCCAGGTACCGGGTGTTGAGGTTTCCCTGAACGGCAAGTACGGAATGCTGGATCAGAAGATCGACTTCCACGGGACGGCCAAGTTGGACGCGCAGTTGTCGGAGACCACTACGGGTTGGAAATCCTTCCTATTGAAGGCCATCGATCCGATCTTTCGGAAGAAAAACGCGGGTGCCGTTCTGCCCATCAAGATTGGCGGCACCAGAGACCAACCGTCGTTCGGTCTGGATATACACGGGGGGGCTTAAAGATGCAGATCGGACAAAATTCGCCTTGTTTTCGCCTATTCTAACGGGTTAGGCTGCTCTTATACTAGTATCCGCATTAGCAGTTCCACGGAGCAGGCCAAGATCCCTGCGGAAGTCAAAACCTGAATACAACGGAGGCAAGCAGTGCCCACATCCAACGCGCTGGCGACGATCCTGACCACGAAGGAATCCGAGATCATCAAACGGTGGTTGGAGTTACAGGTGGAATCCGGAAAGAAGCTTTCGTCGGCCGAGCAGCAGCAGACCGAGAAGAGTGCCCGTGAACTGATGGCCGCGCTGAAAACCGCCGCTGCCGGGAATCGGCTGGGCGACATCAACAGCGCCGAGTGGGATCGCGCGAGAGACATCCTGGGGGAGGTCTCGGCCAGCCGCGCCCGCGCCGGGTACACGCCGTCGGAAACGGCTACGTTCGTATTCTCGCTGAAGCAGCCCTTGTTTACGATGCTCAAAGAGTCCCTTGGGAATGATGCGCCGGCGCTGGCGGACGCGGTTTGGCAAACCACCGAGTTGCTGGACAAGTTGGGACTGTTCACGATGGAAACGTTCCAGAAGACGCGGGAAGAAATCATTGGACGGCAACAGCAGGAATTGCTCGAACTCTCGACGCCGGTGGTCCGGCTTTGGGAAAATGTGCTCGCCCTGCCCCTGATCGGGACGCTGGATAGCGCGCGCACCCAAGTTGTGATGCAGAACTTGCTGGACGCGATCGTCCAGACACGCTCCGATTTCGCCATCATCGACATCACCGGAGTCCCGGTGGTGGATACGCTGGTGGCGCAACATTTGCTCAAGACGGTGGCCGCCGCGCGGCTGATGGGCGCTGACTGCCTGATCAGCGGCATCCGGCCTCAGATCGCGCAGACCATCATCCATTTGGGTGTGGATTTGGCCAACGTCACGACGAAGGCTACCCTGGCGGACGCGTTCGCGGTGGCACTGCGGCGGAGCGGGCTAGTCGTGACCCGTGCGGAGAACCACCACGGTGGAACGGCAAAGTAGCCTAGGAGCAACGTGGAGCGAATTCCGATCCTAAAAATGGGCGATTTCCAACTGGTGACAATCCAGGTGGATATGCATGACCGGCTGGCCCTCACCTTACAAGACGATCTGATGACGCAGATCGTCAAACAGCACTCCCGCGGCGTGCTGATCGATATCTCCACCCTGGAAATGGTGGATTCGTTCATCGGGCGCATGCTGGGAAGCATCGCTTCGATGGCGCACTTGCTGGGGGCGGAGACGGTGGTGGTCGGCATGCAACCCTCGGTGGCGATCACCCTGGTGGAACTGGGGCTCTCCATGAAAGGCATCCGCACGGCGCTGGATGTCGAGAAGGGCATGGCTGCCCTTCAGGCTGCCGTGTCCGCGTCGCGGGAGGACGGGGATGAACGTCCTCAAGTCTGACAGCATGCCGGTACGAACTTCCGAAGATATTGTCCTGGTGCGTCAGGCTGTCCGGAGCAAGGCGGTGGCCCTGGGATTCGGCCTGGTGGATCAGACCAAAATCGTCACCGCCTCGAGTGAATTAGCGCGGAACACACTGGACTACGGCGAGGGCGGAACCGTCGAAATCGCTGTCGTGCAAAACGGCGTGCGCGCCGGACTGCGCCTGGTGTTCGAGGATCACGGGCCGGGCATCGTGGACCTGGAACTGGCCTTGAAGGACGGCTATACCACCGGACAAGGCATGGGCCTCGGCCTCAGCGGAGCCAAGCGTCTCTCGCACGAATTTGAGATCTTCTCGAAACCGGGAGAAGGCACCCGCGTTTCCATCCTCAGGTGGAAGTAGACGGTGCGGGCAGAGACGATTCGTATCGGCGTTGAGGATGCCAGCCATACCGCGGAGGCGCGCCGGATGGCCCGCAGAGTCGCGCGGGATCTGGGTTTCGATGAAGACGCCGCGGAGCGCGTCGCCATCGGAGTCACCGAGGCCTGTACGAATATTCTCAAGCATGCCCAACGCGGAGAACTTCTTGTCAGCGTCGATAACGACGGCTCCGGTCTCGAAATGCTGGCGTTAGATCGCGGTCCCGGCATGGGGAACCTGGAGCAGTGCCTGCGCGACGGCTTCAGCACCGGCGGATCTCCCGGGCAGGGATTGGGGGCGATCATGCGGCTCTCCGCCGCCTCGGATTTTTATTCGATCCCCGGAGGCGGGGTGGCGACTTTTGCGCGATGGTCGGCGGCGCCGGTGAACGGTTCCGAACGGAAGCACCGCAGAGTACGAATCGGCGCCGTGAACGTAAGCAAACGCGGAGAATCCGTCTGCGGCGACGCGTGGGGCGTGGAAGAGACGGAGCAGATCACAACGGTAATGGTGGCGGACGGGCTGGGCCATGGGCCCGACGCGAGAGCCGCTTCGGTTGAAGCGGTGCGGATGTTGCATCTGAACCCGGGCCTCGGGGCGCTGGAACTACTGGAGCGCTCGCATCGAGCGCTTCGAAGCTCCCGTGGAGCGGCCGTCGCCGTGGCGCGCATCGATCACGAACAGAACAAGGTCTCCTTTGCGGGCCTGGGAAACATCTCCGCGCACATCTATTCCGGAGCGAAGATCGATCAACGTTTAGTCTCGGTCAATGGCACCGCCGGACATGAGGCGCATCGGTTGCACGAGTTCAAATATAACTGGCCGGCGAACGGCATGCTGGTGATGCATTCGGATGGCCTGTCCACCACGGCTTCGGTGGAGAGCCGCTCCGGTCTGGCGCTCCGCGACCCCAGCGTGATCGCGGGAGTGTTGTATCGCGATTTCTCTCGCGGGACCGACGACGCGACCGTGGTGGTGGCAAAAACAGCTTGAGGCGAGTTGCATGACCTTGCCCCTTCTTACCTTGACGATCCGTTCCGAGCACGATACCGTGGCGGCCCGGCAGCGCGCCCGGCTGATCGCGCGGCTTCTCGGATTCGATACGCAGGATCAGACGCGAATCTCCACCGCCGTTTCCGAAATCGCTCGCAACTCCTACAACTACGCGGGAGGCGGGCGCGTGGAGTATCTGCTGGAAGGCCGGACCCCGCCGCAATTGTTCATCGTCAAGATGACGGATGCAGGCCCGGGAATTCGGGACCTGGACACAATTTTGGAGGGGCGGTATCAGTCTCCCACCGGCATGGGCCTGGGGATCCTCGGCGCGCAGCGACTTATGGATCAATTCCAGGTGGACTCGGTTCCGGGCAAAGGGACCACCATCTGGCTGAAGAAATTGCTTCCGTCGCGAGCGAGGCTGGTCCGCGATGTGGACGTCTCCCGGATCGCCGACGCGCTCGCCGAAGAACGGCCGCAGGATCCCCTGCAGGAGATGCAGTATCAGAACCAGGAGCTCTTGGCTGCCCTCCAGGAAATCCAAACCCGCCAGACTGAGCTCATCCGCCTGAACCGCGAGATGGAAGACACAAATCGCGGTGTCGTCGCTTTGTACGCTGAATTGGATGAGCAGGCGGACCACTTGCGGCGCGCGGATCAGTTGAAGTCCCGGTTCCTCTCGAACATGAGCCACGAGTTCCGGTCTCCTCTGAACTCGATCCTGGCCCTCACCGGATTGTTGCACTCCCGCTCCAGTGGCGATCTGTCTCCGGATCAGGATCAACAAGTGGGCTATATCAAGAGGGCCGCGCATGACTTGCTGGATCTGGTAAACGATTTGCTGGATCTGGCCAAGGTGGAGGCCGGGAAGGTGGAAGCCAAGCCGCTGGAGTTTGACGTCATCAACCTGTTTGCGGCTCTTCGCGGGATGCTCCGGCCGCTGCTGCTCAACCAGTCGCTCGACCTGGTGTTCGAAAACGTTGGGGACATCCCCCTCATTTATTCCGACGAGGGCAAGGTTTCGCAGATCCTCAGAAACTTCATTTCCAATTCGCTCAAATTCACGGAAAAAGGAGCCATTCGCGTGTCCGCTGCGCTTACCGGGCCCGACGAGGTTTCGTTCTCCGTTTCCGACACCGGAATCGGCATCGCTGCCGAGGATCAGAAACAGATTTTCGAAGACTTCGTTCAACTGGATCATCCGATTCAGAAACGAGTGAAGGGCACTGGCTTGGGCTTGCCGCTCTCGAAAAAGCTCGCGGGGCTCCTGGGCGGACGCATCACGGTAGAGAGCCGCCTTGGGGAAGGTTCGACGTTCACTCTCTACTTGCCACTGCGGTACCGGGACGCCGCCGAAGAACCCGTAACGTCTCCGGCCATGTGGGTGCCGGACCCGCAGAAGATTCCGGTGCTGATCGTGGAAGACAGTCCGGAGATCGTGGCCATCTATCGGAATTTCCTCGCCCAAACGCGATTTCAGATGGTGGTGGCGGCAACCACGAGAAACGCGGAAACACTGGTCAACACCATCCGCCCCCGAATTATTGTTCTCGATATCCTGCTCCGGTCAGAAGATGCGTGGGGCTTTCTGGCGCGCCTGAAAAGCGGCGCCGCCACGAAAGACATTCCGATTGTTGTCGCCAGCACCATCGAGGATCAGGCGAAAGCCTTCCATCTGGGCGCGGACCGGTACCTGGTGAAGCCGGTGGAGCGTATTGATCTTTTGGACCAACTCGAAACCCTGGCAACCAAAGGCACCAAGATTTTGATCATCGACGACCAGGAACGGGACCGGTATATCCTGCGGCAGGAACTGGCGAACTCCCTCGTTTCGATTGTCGAGGCGAGCAACGGAACTTTGGGCATTGCGTTGGCCCGGCAAGACCGTCCGAACCTCATCTTCCTGGATCTCACGATGCCCGACATGACGGGCTTCGAAGTCCTGCGCGAGTTAAGCCGGGACGCTTCCACCGCGAACGTTCCGGTCATCGTCGTGACCTCCCGCGTGCTCACCGAGACGGAACGGGCGGTTTTGATGCAGCACACTGTCGCGATTATCGACAAGGCGGGCCTGGCTCAGGCGAATATGACGCAGGTTGTGAGCAATGCCTTGAACCGGGAGGGGCCATCGAACGGCTCTCCGATCACCGCGTCCACAACAAAATAGGGGTAAATCTATGAACGAATCCGCGCAGCCTATTCTCAATGTAGACGACTATGATCCTTCACGGTACGCGCGGACGAAAGTTCTGCAACAGGCCGGCTTTCACGTGTTGGAGGCGGCTACGGGTCAGGAGGCGCTGCGGCTGATCACCGAACGGAGCCCGTCTGTGGTGCTGCTCGACGTCAACCTGCCGGACATGAGCGGCTTCGAGGTCTGCCGGCGTATCAAATCCGATCCCAAGACGACAGCGATTACGGTTTTGCATATCTCCGCTTCCAATATCCTGACCCAGCATCAGGTACATGGGCTGGATTCCGGAGCCGATAGCTACATGGTGGAACCGATCGATCCCAGCGTGCTGATCGCCACCGTGAAGGCGTTCCTCCGCACCCGGCGGGCCGAGGAAGCTCTGCGGCGCTCCAACGATGAACTCGAGTGGTTCGCATACCGGGTAGCGCATGACTTGAGCGAGCCTCTTCGTACCATCACCGCTCATGTCAAGCTGCTGGAACGGCAAATTCCCGGCGATCTGAACGACAATACGCTCCAGACCATCCATTTCGTGGCCGATGCGGCCGAGCGCATGCGATCCTTCATCGACGAGTTTCTGCGCTATGCGCACTTAACGCACGCCGATCGCGTGCCGGTGAAGTTCGATTGCGAAGCCGCCCTTCAGGAAACGCAGAAGAGTCTGGCGGAGTCGATGGAAAGCTCGCAGGCAAAACTGACCCACGATCCTCTGCCCGTGGTCACTGCGGACCCAGCGCTTCAGTATGTTTTTCAGAATCTGATCAGCAACGCGATCAAGTATCGCCGGCCGGGTGTGCCGCCGGAAATTCACATCGCCGCGGCATTTGAGGACGAGAAGTGGCTGTTCTCCGTAAAGGATAACGGGATCGGAATCGAGCCTCAATATCTCCGCAGTATTTTCCACATTTTCCGCCGGCTGCACGGGCGTTCCATTCAGGGTAACGGTATCGGGCTCGCCTTGTCGCAGAAAATTATTGAGGCTCACGGCGGCGAAATCTGGGCCGAGTCCGACCCAGGCACCGGCTCGACGTTCTTCTTCACGCTGCCGTCGCACCCCTAGGGGCCGGATCTCAAAGGCGGCCGAGCAGCAGCAGGACCACCACGATCACCAGCACCGTGCCCAGAGTTCCGCTTGGATAGTAGCCCCAACCTCTGCTATAAGGCCAAGTAGGAAGGGCGCCGAGAAGGATGATCACCAGCAGGACAACAAGTATCAGCGGCATTGGTCTTCGGAGACCTCCGCAGGATTAGATCGACGGACTTGCGGTTTGTTTCCCGCTCTACCGTCGAAAGCCGGTCCGGATAAGGAAGCCTACTTGCTCAGTCCAGAGCGTATGCCTCAACCGGACCGCCCCAATTTCTCCATCGCCGGCCGAATCGTGTTCGGAGCGATCGCCATCGTGGTCATCGTCTGTATGTTGCGGTTCTTTGCCGTGATCTAGACGGCGTAAGGGGTCAGCGAGGCGGCCCGCTGTCCTGCAATAAGTGGTTGTCGATCAGGAACCGCCGGACGACGGCGCCGATGCGCATATATTCGTCGTAGCTGTACGGTTTCCGAAAGAAGCTCGCGCCCAGTCTGGCTGTCTCGTTGCGATCCGTGGGCGAATCGGACGACGTCACCACGAGAACTGGCAAGTTCTTCCCTCTGTCCTGCGCTCGAAGTCTTCTCAGCACCTCGAGGCCGTCTACTTTGGGAAGATTGAGGTCCAACAGCAGGAAATGCGGAAACGGGCGGGCGGGGTCATTCTGCCCTGCTTCCATGAACTCGATGGCTTGCTCTCCGTCCGACGCGACGTGGACGTCGACCGGGAGATTTTCCAAGCGTATGGCTTCCTTGACCAGAAGAGCGTCAGGAGGATTGTCCTCCGCCAGCAGCAGAATCAACCGGCCTCGACGGGATTCGAGGGGTGGTTTCGGGGACGGTGAAGTAGAAGGTGGCCCCTCTTCGGGGTTCCGATTCGACCCAGATCCGTCCGCCGTAGCGCTCGACCACCCGCTGGCAGATTGCCAGTCCGATGCCGGTGCCACTGTACTTGTCGTTGCGATGGAGCCGTTTGAACACACCAAAGATTTTCTCCTTATATAAAGGGTTGATGCCGATGCCGTTATCTCGCACAGAAAAACGCCACCCGCCGTCCTCCCGCACCGCCGAAATATGGATCTGCGGGCGCTCTTCCCTCCGATACTTTAGAGCGTTCCCGATGAGGTTCTGGAAGACCTGCTGGAGATGTGCTTCACTCATGGCGATCTCCGGCAGGCTGTCGTAAGTGAGCGACGCCCCGCTTTCGCGGATCGCTTCGGCCAAACTGGACAAGGTCATTTCCAGTACCAAGGAGGAGTTCACCGGAGCGGTTTCGCTCTCGAGTACGCCAGCCCTGGTATAGGCCAGTAAGTCGTTGATCAGAGTGGCCAGCCTTCTTCCACCTTCGGTCAGAAACCCTAGAAACTGTAGCCCCTCGGCATCTAAGACACGCTGATAACGCCGGGAGATGACTTCGCTGTAGATCGTCACGTTCCGCACCGGTTCCTGTAAATCGTGGCTGGCCGAATACGCGAACTGCTGGAGGTCCTCATTGGCCAGCCGCAGTTCCTGTTCCTTCTCCTTCTGCTCATGGATGTCGGTGTCCGAGCCAATCCACATCGAAATCGCGCCCTGTTCGTCGCGCATGGGGTGCACACGGCTTAGGTGCCACCGGTACTCCCCGTCGGCTCTGCAGAGCCGGCGCTGAAAGAGCAAGGGTTCCCCCGTTTCAAGGGAGTGCCGCCATTGGTCCAGGTTCGCCTTCAAATCGCCGGGATGAACGAACTGGGTCCAGCCCCAGTTCTGAATCGCTTTGAAAGCAAGCCCGGTGAACTCCGTCCATTGCTGATTGAAGTAATCGACGTCTCCCCGCGGAGTGGCCGTGAAGATCTTCTGGGGCATCGATTCCGCCATGAAGCGAAAACGTTCGCGCGCTGTCTCGGCGTCGTGAAGGGCCTCCTCCCGGTCGCGCAGCGCCGCCCGCAGCGTGTCGTCCCTCGATTGGATCCCCGCCAGCATTTCATTGAACCTGTCCGCCAGCACGCCCAACTCGTCGTTCGATACCTTCCGCGCGCGAATGCTGTAGTCGTTGGTCTCCGATACCGACCGGCTCGCGCTGACCAACTGGGAAATCGACGTCGCAATGATGGACCGGAGCCGCGAGGAAAGCAAAAACGCGATCACGCTCGACATCAGCAGTACGCCCAGGACGATCGCGCCGAACACCTCGATCCGCTCCGTGATCTCGCCCAGATCGTAGAACAGCATCAGTGTTCCCACCCGGCGTCCGCTCAGCACAATCGCTTGGGAAACCGTGACCCCGCTGGAGCCGAAGCGAAGCTCGTTCGACCCGCGGGCCGCCGGACAGGTGTCCGTCTCTCCGGCGCGGCTATAGCCGGCCAGCATTGTTCCGTCTACCAGATAAATACAGGCGCTGGCGACATGAGGCCGCGCCCGCAAAGCGTTCAGGGTCTCGGCCGCGGATCGCTCGTCGCTGAAAGCCGCCGCCGCCGTACTGTTATCCGCGATGATCTGGGCCAGCGACGATAGATCCCGCCGCAAGCTGTTCCGGAAAAGGAAGGAATCGAGCGCCACCACACCGGTTGCCGCAAACAGCATCGCCGCGCCGGTCGTCACCATGACGATCAGCATCAGCTTTTGCCGGATCGGAATATCGCGGAAGGGTCGCATGGTTTTACTGCTCTACATTCCTCGCTACGCTGAGCAGTTTGGAGCTGAGCTTGAGGCTGGCGCGCTCCGCCGCGGTGCGGTTTATATCGAATCGCACGCGGCGGTCTTCCACAGAGAAGGCGATCATGCCCGAGTTTCGAAGGAAATCCCGTCCCTCGCCTACCGTCAGGACCCCCGGCCCCAAGCCCGAAACAGCCTTGGCCGCCTCTTTTTCCCAGGTCTCAAGAAACAGCACCTGGCACGATCGCGGCGAAGGCGCGCGCGTGATCCGAGTCGCGACCACTCTCCGGCCGTTCACCACTTCCCCCGCCATGGTCCGATCGAGCGTTTCTCCGAACGGATCTTTGCCCCAAATGCAGATCGTTACGGGTGAGTCCGCCCTCGCGAACGCGGAGGCCGGCCATTCGATGAACTTGACGAAGTTCAGCAGGAAGACCGCCTTCACCTGGTATTCGGAGGGTTGTTCCGCGGCCCGCGTGGAAAGCGGCGCGCACAGCAGCAGGATCGCCGCCAGGAACCGTCGGGCGCGAATCACCTGCTCCATGTGAGCTTTGCGTAGACGCTTCGCTTGATGCCGACCAGGCCGTACGGGTCGCCCGAATACTCCGGATGCGCGGGCTGAAACAGATTCTGTCCCGCCACCGACAAATCGACGTGGCGATTAAATCTCCATCCGATCCGCGCGTCTCCGGTCGAGTACCCCGGCACCAAAGGGATCCCACTGCCGCCCGGCAGGACGCCGGCGTAGCGGTACACCAGATCCAACTGGAGCTTCGCCGTGATATCGAAGTTCGATTGAACCACAACCTGATTCTGCGGGCTGGACCCCGCAATCCCCGGTCCTGTCCCCACATCTCCCGAGCCCGGCGATGTGTACACGTTCATGTGCAAGTAGGAATAGGAGCCTCGAAGCCGCCAAAACTCCTTCGGCCGCCATTCCCCGTTGGCCTCCACGCCCTTTGTGATTCCTTTCAGTCCGTTGCGGAATTGCGCGGGCAACAGGACATGCGTCGGCGCCGGAGTGGATTCCAGGAACGGCGCTCCCGTAATGTCTTCGCTGAACAGATCGTGGTAGTGGTTATAGAACGCCGTGACGGCAAAGGCAATGTTCTTACCCAGCAGCCGCCGCCCCCCGAGCTCATATCCGTTCAATTGCTCCGGCGCGAAGTCCGGATTCGCGTTGAAGCGCGCAAACACGGGAGTCCCGCCCGCCGACTGCGGATTGTAGCCGGAGAGATAGAAATTCTCCTCCGCGTCAGAGGGCGTCCGAAGCGCATGGGTAAAGGCCGCCCAGACCGTTTGCCGGTCCGTCGGCGTCCACAGCAGCCGCGCGCTCGGCTCCAGTCCCACTTGCTTCACGAAATCGGTCCGCAGTGCTTTTGTTCCCACCGTGAGCGAGAGCTTCCCCTCAATCAAGCCGATCTCGTCTTGGAGAAAGCCGGTGGCCAGATAATCGGTCCGCTTAGCGGGCAGGAACGTCAGGCCCGACACCACTTCCGTGTCATCGATGGGATCCACGCGAACCCCCAGACCGAAGGAAATCTCCTGTCGCGCGCGCAGCTTCACTCGTTGCAGGTAGTCGAGGTCATAGGTGTCGCGCCGCTCTTGGAAATTGGCCGTCTGCCGGTCGGCGCGATCGTAATAGAACTGGATTTGAAGATCGTCGCCCTGGTCAAAAGTTCTGTTCCAGCGAGCCAGCAGGTTGCCGCCGGAGAGCAGGGCGTTGGAGTCGATAATCTGCTGAAACGGAGGCGTGTAGCTGTTGACCTGGGTACTCTTGCCGGCGGCTTCATCGTAAACGTCGCCTTGCAAGGTGTACGTGTCGCGCTGCTCCTGCCAGTCCATGCGGAAACCGCCCTGGCTCTCGCGCCAATCGTCGAAGTTCCGCCCGTCGGGATGATCTTCCGGGCTGCGCGTAAAGCCCATGCCGTAGAAGCGATAGCTGAAATCCTTGCCGTTCCCGCCGCCGTAGCGGAAATTGAGGAAGCCTTGCTCTTCGTTTCCGCCCCCGGCCGAGACCAGCATGCCCTGGGTATCTTTGGAATCCTTCGTGATGATGTTAATCACTCCGTTGACTGCGTTGGGGCCCCAGATGGTGCCGCCCGGTCCGCGAACCACCTCGATGCGGTCGATATCGTCCATTAAGACGTTTTGAACGTCCCAGTTTGTGCCCGCGAAAAGGGGCGTGTAGACCGTGCGCCCATCGATCATCACCAAGACGGATCGCGTGAGATTGCTCCCGAATCCGCGAATCCCGATCGACCAGTTGTTGGCGTCGATGCGGGCGACTTCCACGCCGGGGACCAGCCGCAGCGCGGTCGGGATATCCGTCGCTCCCGAGCGGCGGATATCTTCTGACGTGACAACGTAGATCGCGGCGGGCGTCTGAAACGCTCTCACCGGTTCCTTGGACGGCGTGGTCACTTCAATCTGTGTCAGTTCCTCCAGCGTCAGTTTCTTGAGTGCTGCCGGAGCTGCCTGGTCCTCCTCGGGACTGTCTCCTTTCGCCACGGGAAGAAGCAGGAGGAGAAGACAGAGAAGTCCTCGTCCAAACAAAGTCACCGCTCCTGCGCCTTCCCGGGAGTCGGCCTGATCGTTCTGGAGCCACTGTTTCACACTCTGGCCGAACTCGAGGAAGCCGTCCAGATGCGTGGGTTTGATCAAATAACGCTCGGCGCCCAGCGCGAAGGCCCGGGCTACGTCGGAGGGGTCCGTCGATGCCGTCAACATGAACACGGGGACCTGTGACCATCGCGGATTGCTGCGAACCGCGTTCAGAACGGAGGGACCGTCCGCGCAAGGAGTGTGGAAGTCCAGAATCAGCAGATCAGGCACCGGCGAGGCCGCGGAATTTATGAAACTGACCGCTTCGTCGCCATCGGCAAAGGATGTGAACTCACAATTCAGTCCCGCCTCCCGGATCGACCGCTGCGTGAGCAGGAGATCCGGGACGTTGTCTTCCACGAGGGTAATCCGGAAAGCGTCCATGGTCGATTTTCGGGTAAGACTCGTTTGTTCCCAGCAAGCCCTTTGCCGAACATGAGACGCTGATTCAGCAAGTTGCTCCCGGCCTGCTGCAACAAGATCATTGTAATACTAGACCTTCGGCCAGGGTGCGCTCCGGCCCGTCAGGCCGAACTCCAACCGGAGCTGCAGATTCTGCCGCCCCCGGCGCAGAAACTTCTTTTGATGCGGATTGAGTCAGTACTGCTGGGAACAATCGATAGGTGAGATTGGTACGCCCGGTAAGATTCGAACTTACGACCTCTTGCTCCGGAGGCAAGCGCTCTATCCAAACTGAGCTACGGGCGCACAGTCACTCAACAGTCTACCATCCCGGCTGGAATGAAACCTGGGTACAATCAAGCATGCTCGCCACCGCCGAAGACGCCCGTCTTTTCTTCCTCCGCTGGCAGGAGAATGCCTCTCACGTCCAGATCAAGCTCCGCAGCGCCGCCCTCATTTTCGACGGCATCGGAGTGGTCCAGGAAATGAATCAGACCGCTTTGCAACTGGGGGGAGAATCCTGGCAGTTCACTATCCCCCTGGACGGCGCCAGTTTCTCCTTTGCCGATCCCCGCGAAGTCACCGTCGCCGCGGTGCGCGAAGCCGAGTTCGAGAAATACGATTTCGGCTTATCCGTCAGTCTCGCCAATGGCGACCAGATCGCTCTGATGGAGTTGAAATCGCAGACTGAGGAGTAACCGGATTCCGAGTTCTATTTCTTCATAATTCCCCTGACGCCCCCCCAGGCCTGATAGCATTTACCGGCGATGGGAGGAAAAGAGTTGCATGTTTTCGCCGATTTCACGAGTGTTACTCTGGCCTTCATCGAAATTGAGTTCCTTCGGGGCCGGCGCGTTGTTGTGGACCTGCATCGTGGCGCGCTTGTGGGGAGCCCAAGGCGTTGAGATCGTCCCCAACTCCGTGGACGGCGTCCCGCTGGAAGGCCCAGGTTCGGCAGGGTTCCACGATCAATTCATAACCGCGCACGCACCAACGGTTCGGGGACCCGGGGGCATCCGGCAGCCCCGGAGCATTCCACCCGATCTGCTCAAGGATTTGCTTCTGGTGGAGCCCTATACGGTGCGTTTCTCA
Source organism: Bryobacteraceae bacterium (assembly GCA_036498815.1). GTDB lineage: Bacteria > Acidobacteriota > Terriglobia > Bryobacterales > Bryobacteraceae > Palsa-187. The sequence continues at coordinate 75,097 of DASYET010000021.1, forward strand.
AATGGCAGCACCAGCAATATAGTGAAAGCAATTATCCGATACGAGTTTCTCCGCAACGACGGCCATCTCCTGGCCTGGTCCTACCCCTGGCCTGGTCCTACGGAAGGGGATTCTTGATCGGACAGCGCTTTTTGCCCGGTTCGACCGAGCACATAGGGGGTGTGGCGCCAAGCCAAAGTCGCTGGTTTTACCGCACCTGTTCGCAAAGGAGAAAGCTCACGAACAGGAGATCAGGTCTCTTCTCGTGGAGTTAAACGATCTCGGCCTGGGACGAAGCGAGCAGGTTCTGGCCCGCATTGCTGCGATGAAGACGACGGACACGTCCGGCCACCGTGCAGTGCGTCGAATATAATGTGAGGGGAGCATCACGGTCACGGGGGAGGGGGCCGGGCTCGTTCTTACTCGGTGAGGCGCGGGCGTCGGTTCCTCTACGCGCTCCAATGGTTCCCTGCGTCCCTATCCCACCAGCACAAAGGTCTACAGGATTTACCTAAAGCAAAACTAGCCAACTCGTTCTAAGATATTACTAGGAAGCGTCGATACAGCAATTGTGAGGGTAAAACCTCCGGCGAGCTGCTCGAAAATGAAAGTAAACGATCCGAACTTATCTTCCCTGGCCTCGACCGGCGCGTCGGGGACCCAGCAGACCTCCCGCACCGGGCAATCCGCCCGCCCGGCGGAAACCGCTACCCCGAATAGCACCGCAACCGGCGACGACATCCATCTTTCAGAGTTGGTGCGAAGCCTGCGGAGCTTGGCGGCGGATTCCCCGGAGAGGCAGGCGCACATCGAGCAACTTGCGCGGGCTTACGCAGACGGCACCTATAAGGTTGACCCGGAAGCGACAGCCTCGAAGATGATCGACGATGCGTTCCAACATTCATAACGCCAAGCAAAGCGTCGCAGAACTGCGCGCGACTTTACTGACCCCTTCGTTCGAAGGTCTCGAATCGCAAGTACCCGCCCTCGAAGCGGCCGTGCGCGAACTCGAAGCCTTGAAATCCGCCCCCGGCTCCGGCACGCGGGCCCTTTCTCGATCGGAGATGCAATCGTTCGCCGTGGATCTGCTAGGCGTCGCCCGCCTGATTGAGCACGGCATGCTCTTCCAACAAGGCTGGGCCCGTATCCTCGCGGCGTCCGCCTGCAACTATCAGCCCAACGGCGAGCCAGCCTCCGCGCCGCCCGCGGCGACCGTTTCGGTCCAAGGATAACCGTGGGCAACATCCTCACTTCGCTGCTCAATTCTACCGGCGCCCTGCAGGTGTACGATCGGGTTTTCAACGTCATCCAAAACAACATTACGAACGCCAACACGCCCGGCTATGCCAAGCAGGATCAGGCCCTGGTTTCGATGGCCTTCAATCCCTCGGAGCAGATGTGGGGAGGCTTGCAGGCGGGCCCGACCATCAGTGCCCGCAATGAGTACATCGAGCAGGACGTGCGCACCCAGCAGCAGCAACTGGGCGACGCGCAGCAGCGGGCCTCCGACCTGGGCCAGGTGCAGCCTTTGTTCGATCCCACCTCGACCAACGGGATCGCGGGGTCGATCAACAGCTTCTTCAATAGTTTTTCGCAGTTGGCGGTGAATCCCAACGACCAGGTGGCGCGGCAGAGCGTCATCGAATCTGCCAACCAGGTGGCGCAGAGTTTTCAGACCACGTCCATCGGGCTGGGGCAAGTCTCTCACAACGCGGAAAACCAGACGCGCAATGCCGTCACGACCATCAACCAGCTGACGGCGCAGATCACCTCGCTGAACCAGCAATACCGGTCTAATTCCTCCGCCAACCAGGATGCCGGGCTGGATGCGCAGATGCACGCAGCCCTGGAGAGTCTCTCCAGCATCGCGAATTTTTCCGTCATCAAGACCAGCGACGGCGCCACCAACGTGTACCTGGGGGGCCAGACGCCCCTGGTGATCGGCGAGACGCAATTCACGCTGACCTCCGATTTTTCCTCGCCCCAAACCGTGATCCGCGATTCGCAGATGAACGATGTGACGTCGCAGATCAACAGCGGTTCCCTGGGCGCGCTGATTCAGGAAAAGAACACCACGCTGCCGGGCTACCTGGCGCAGCTCAATACCTTGGCGCAGAATTTCGCGGACCAGGTGAACGGCCAGCTCTCGCAGGGCGTGGATAAGAACGGCTCGGCTCCTTTGACGAATCTGTTTTCCTACAATCAGCCCTCCGACGCCGCCTTCTCCATTTCTGTGAGCGACATTTCGCCGGACCAGATCGCCGCGGCGACCGCGGCCGCTCCCGGCGGCAACGGCAACGCGATCGCCGTGTCGCAACTGGCCAACGCTCCGGCGGTCAACGGCTTCACGTTCACCCAGGCCTATGGCGATTTGAGCGCGCAGATCGGGCGCGACGTTTCCAGCGCGCAACAGGACCAGACACAGAGCCAGGATCTGGTGACCCAGGCCCAGCAGCAGCGGCAGACGCAATCTGGCGTATCGCTCGATGAAGAAGCCGCGAAGATGCTCCAGTTCCAGCAGGCGTACCAGGCAGTAGGCAAGCTGGTGGGCGTCCTGAACGAGTTGACCCAGACCGTGATCAACATGATTCCGCAGTAAAACGGGATCAACCAGTAAGAGAGGTTCCGGTGATTTCCAATCTCGACCCGTCCAACCAGCAATTCGTCAACGACCTGAACCGCATTAGCGACCGTATGCAGAAAGCGCAGCGGCAGCTTTCCACAGGTCTGCGAGTCTCGCAGGTTTCCGATGCTCCCGACGTCATCTCCACCCTGTTGCAAGCGCGCGCGAGCCTCAGCGGGACCCAGCAGACACTCACCAACCTCGGCCAGACCAAATCCGAAGTGGATGCAGCCGAACAAACTCTGCAAAGTGCCGTGAGCCTGTTCGATCAAGTACAAACGCTCGGCGCCGAGGGAGCCACCGATACAGCGACCGCCTCCACCCGCACCGGCCTCGCCAAACAACTGGGCAGCCTGTTGCAACAGATGGTGGGACTGTCCGGAACGCAAGTGGCGGGGCGCTACATCTTTGGAGGGGATTCGGACCAATCCGCTCCCTACACGTACGATTCGACGCAGACGCCTCCGGTGAGCGCCTATCTCGGCTCCGATTCGACCCGCGTGGCGCAGCATCCCAACGGCACCACGTTCCCCGTGGCACTCTCCGCGCAACAGATTTTCGATTCGACCGATTCCACCAGCAACGTCTTCACGTCCATGGAGAACCTCCAAGCCGCGCTCAACAATAACGATACGCCGGGTATCCAGGCTGCGCTGGGCGGCATGACCAAGGTCGGCGAGTACTTGAACCAGCAACTCGCCTTCTACGGCGTCACGCAGGATAAAGTCGCCGAAGCCACCGACTACGGCAACACGCTTCAAACCCAGCTGCAAACCCAGATCAGCAACCTGCAAGACGCGGACATGACCGCCGCGATCGAGGAACTGACGCAGGCACAGACGCAGCAGCAGGCCGCCCTGCAATCCAAGGCGTCCATCCCCCGGACCACCCTGTTCAATTTCCTCGGCTAATCAGTTTGGGTCCGGCTTTTCCACGCGGTCGATGACCAGGACCTCGGCGGGACCTCTCTGCGATTCGAGCCGGAGCCCTAGTTGCTGTTGAACCGCTGTGAAGATCGAAGGATCGTCCCTGGCGTTCTGGTTCTGGAGACTGGTTCCCTCAGGCGCAAACTCCAGATGGACATCGAAGGTTCCTGAGAGGCCGGTGTGGTCGATCACCGTGCGATTCACCATCATCGAGAGAGTCTCGGCGATACGCGCGGTCGTCATGGCTCTTGCATCGAGAGAATTCGGCCCCGTGAAGAAGGTCCCGCATGCCATCGGCACGGGTTCGCTAGGCGCCCGGGGTGAGGGAGGCGGAGCGCCGGGACCCGCCGCGACGCAAGCCTTGGGGTCGGCTCGCGGGAGCTTCGGTCCGCCCTTCGCGGACACCAGCGCAAAGACCGGCATCTCTTTTGTCTCGCGATGCACCCCGAGCCGGAAGCGCTCCTCCAACAACGACTGAAGCATCTGCCTGTACTGGTCCATCGTGAAGTTTGTCGCTTCGGATTTCGCGGAAATATCGAAGCGATCCGACGAGATCCAACCGGGTCCTCCAGAGATCTGGAATCCTTGCACGTTATAGGCGAATGCGATCAGGGTCCTTAAAGCCACGTTGGCTACCGCGAATCTGCCGCCTGCCGGGAGCGCAAACTTCATTGACGTACTTCCCGACTCGTTGGTCCGGACGGATGCGACTTCGAAGTGAAGAGCGCTCCCTTGGACCAGCGGTTGCGCCGCAAGGGGGAGCGAAAAAACGACGAACAGGGAAGCGTAGCGCATCGCCTGAGAATACTGAAGCGCGCGAAAAAGGTTACGCGACTAACTCTACGGACCCATGTGCGATTCGAGCACGTGGCCGTCCTGCGTCACTAACGCTGTCGCGACGAAAAATCCGGGCTTCGACGGCGTGCCGAAGCGCATGTCGATCAGCTCCACCTTAATCGCGTCGCTGGCGGAGCTCACTTTCCAGAAAGGCAACTGATCGAATTGCTCGAAGATCTGGAACGGCTCCGTGGTACGCGCGGCGTCGATGGCGGGAGAGCTTTTCGTCGGATAGTCCACACGCCCGAAGTTCGGAATGTAGTCTTCGGTCAGCATGAGATTCACCGTGAGCACGAAGTCTTCCGTCTCCACGATGCCGCGCCAGCGCAGCGGATCGATGGTATCCGGCATCGCGGAAATGCGTGGGGTCTCGACACCTCCATACAGCCGCGCGCCCATCACGGCGATGGCCCGGGCATGCGAGGCCAAGCGGAAGCCCTCGTAACAAAAGATCGCCAGGAGCGCGAACGTGGCCCAGGCGGCTCGCGGAGGTGCGCTCTTCCGTCCGCTGATTTCCGATCCGACGATCCCCGCCAGCGCGGGCGCGGAGATGGCGACGATCAGGATGATGAGGATCCAAGGGTCGATGATATCGGTGATATCCAGGCGCAGCCAGCGCGATGAAAACGGCAGCAGCAGCCGGATCCCATACACGTTCGTGAGATCGTAAGCAAGGTGGCTGAGCACCGCCAGCAGGCTCGCGCCGTAGTTAAACCAATCCAGCTTCGCGCGCTGGATCCAGTAACCGAGCAGCAGTGCCAGCAGCGCCATCACGGGCGCCATCAGCAGCGCGTGCGTGTAGCCGCGATGGTATTCCAGGTAACGCAGCCCGCCTGGCAGACCCGCCACCACGACGTCGATGTCCGGAGCATTCGCTGCCAGCAGAATCACCAGCGTGGCTCCGTGTTCGCCCTTGCGGGCGAGTCCGGCGCGGGCCATCATCAGGCCGGTGAGCGTGTGCGTGACGTTGTCCATTTTGTGATCAGCGATAGCCGGGAGGCGTAAGCAGCGTGAGAGCGTCGGGCGCGATTTCGAGCCGCGCCGTTTGCCGTCCCGCGTATTCCCCGTCCACCTGCAAATGCGTGGGGCTGGCGATTTCGAAGCACAGGGCAGGCATCGTGCGCACGCCTTGCATTCCTTGGACGCGGCGGAGTCCGACACCCAGCATGTACCAAGCGTAGCGCAGCGGATTCGCGCCCTCGAACAGCACAAGCTCAAAATCCTTGCGGAGCAGGGAAGCGCCGCTTGCGATTTCGAGATCCCCGCCATAGTTGCGTACGCGGCTTGCTAAAACAAATCCGCACTGAAAGGTTTCGGTGGGAAGCCGGACTTCCACCGGCTCCAGGCGGCTGGCGAACTGCGAAAGTCCCGCCGCCCAATACGCGAGCTTGCCGGTCCGTTCCTTAAGCCCCGGGCGGATTTCGCTAACGATCTTGGCATCCAGACCGGCGCCCGCCATGCAGAGGAAATAGCGCGAGGCTCCGTCCGCCGTGGTGATGCGGCCGAGGGCGATGCGGCGAGGCTGGCATTTTGTCAGAGTCTCCGCCGCGCGCTCCAGCCGCGACCCGAGGCCCAGTTCCATCGCGAGTACGTTGGCGGTGCCCGCGGGGAGCACGCCGAGAGGCACGTCGGACCCCGCGAGTCCGTTCGCGGCTTCATTGACCGTGCCGTCTCCGCCCAACACCAGCACCAGGTCCGCGCCCCGCTCCGCCGCATCGCGTGCGAGCTCCGTGGCGTGGCCGGCCGAATCCGTGGCGAACAGGCGCGGATTCATATTCGCGCGCGCCAGTACCGCAGTGGTACGTTGGAGAATACGCGGGTTCCGCCGGATCTTGCCGGCGTAAGGGTTGTAAATTAATACCGGCTGACGATACTGTTCGATCCATCAATCATAACAGCGTGACTTCCGTTTCCCAGAAAATCGAGGCTCTTCGCGCGCAACTGCGCCATCACGAATACCTGTACCACGCCCTCGACGCTCCCGAAATTACCGACGCCGAATACGACGCGTTGATGCGGGAGCTGAAAGCCCTGGAGGCCGCGCATCCCGAGTTGATCGCGCCGGATTCGCCCACCCAGCGCGTCGGCGCGGCTCCGCGCGAAGGGTTCGTCAAGATCCGGCATTCGAGCTCGATGCTGAGCCTGGATAATGCTCTGGGCGAGCAGGAGCTGCGCGACTTCGACCGCCGCGTGCGCGGTCTGTTGAAGGATGACGGGTTCGCCTACGTCGCCGAGTTGAAGCTGGACGGCTTGTCTCTGGCCGTGCACTATCGCGACGGCAAGCTGCATCAGGCCATCACGCGGGGCGACGGCGAAGTGGGGGAGGACGTGACGGAGAACGCTCGCACCATCCGCTCGGTTCCGTTGCAAGTGCGGAAAAAGCACGGAAACTGGGAAGTTCGCGGTGAGGTGGTGCTAAACAAGAAGGCCTTCGAGAAGCTGAACGCCGAACAGGATGCGGCGGGCTTGAAACGATTCGCGAATCCACGCAATGCGGCGGCGGGCTCGCTGCGCGTGCTGGATTCCGCCATCACCGCATCGCGCCAGCTCGAATACTTCACGTATTTCTTGTTCGAACACGGCAAGCCCGTGTGCGCCACGCAGTGGGAAGCGCTCGAAACGCTGAAAGAGCTCGGCTTCAAGGTGACTTCGCACCGCAAGCTCTGCGCTGACATCGACGAACTCGTCGAATTCTGCAGGATCTGGGAAGAGAAGCGAGATTCGCTGCCTTTCGAGATCGACGGCGTGGTTGCGAAAGTCGACTCCGTGGCCCAGCAGGAGCGGCTCGGTTGGACCGCGAAAGCTCCGCGCTGGGCCATTGCCTACAAGTTCCCGGCTCGCCAGGCGGAGACCGAAGTCGAGGGAATCGACGTGCAAGTGGGCCGCACCGGAGCCCTAACGCCGCGTGCACTGCTGGCTCCGGTGAACGTCGGCGGCGTGACCGTATCCCGCGCGACTCTGCATAACGAAGACGAAATCGAACGGCTTGGTGTCCAAATCGGCGACCGCGTGCTGGTGGAGCGCTCTGGCGACGTGATTCCGAAAGTCGTCCGCGTCGTCCAACAGCGCGCCGATCGTCATCCGTTCAAGATGCCAAAGCATTGTCCCGTCTGCGGAGGCGATATCGTCCGCGCGGAGGGCGAGGCCGCCAGCCGCTGCATCAATACCAATTGCCCGGCCCGGCTCAAGGAATCGCTCCTGCATTTTTCGGCGCGCGGCGTCATGGATATCGACGGCCTCGGTGAGGCCCTTGTCGATCAGCTAGTGGATCAGGGCCTGGTGAAAAACGTCGCGGATCTGTACCGGCTGACGGCGGAGCAACTCATCGGCCTGGAGCGGATGGGCAAGAAATCCGCCGAAAAAATCCTGGCCAATATCGAGGCGTCCCGCGAGCGGACGCTCCCGCGTATCCTGAATGGACTGGGGATCCCTTTTGTAGGCGAACGTACGGCGCAATTCCTGGCCGAGGCATTCGGCGATCTCGACGCCATCGCGGCCGCAAGTGAAGACGACCTCCAGCGCGCCGGGGAAGTGGGTCCGAAAGTCGCGCGGAGCATTCGCCGCTTCTTTGAGGAGCCGCGGAATCGCGATCTGGTGGAGCGGCTGCGCGAAGAGCGACTGCCGTTCAGCTATGAAGCGCCCAAGCGGACAGGTGGTCCGCTGGCGGGTCTAACGTTCGTGTTGACGGGAACCTTGCCGACGCTGGCTCGTGAGGACGCGAAGGACCGGATCGAAAAAGCTAGCGGGAAAGTGGCCAGTGCGGTAAGCCGGAAGACAAGTTTTGTCGTCGCAGGAGAAGAGGCGGGTTCGAAGCTGGCGAAGGCACAAGAGTGGGGCGTGAAGATCATCGATGAAGCGGAGCTGTTGCGGATGTTAGAGGGCTAAAACAGAGTGCGTCACATTCGCGACATTTTAGTTTCGTGGGGGCCGTGGGGATTGTTCGTGCTCGCGTCTCTCGAAAACGCCGGTCCGCCCACGCCGGGCGGCACCGACTGGGTACTTCTGTTCTTAGCGGCCGCAAGACCCGCCGACGCCATGCTGCTGGCGTTTGTCGCCACCATCGGCGCCTTGATCGGAAGTGCCGTATTCTTCGAAGTCACGCGCAAAGGCGGGGAAGAATTTCTCACCAAGTACACGCGCAAGGGGCGAGGAGCGAAGTTCCGGCACTGGTTCCAGCACTATGGTCTGGTGACGGTGTTCATCTCCGCGCTGGTCCCTCTGCCGATTTTGCCCTTTAAGATTTTCGTGGCGTGCGCCGGAGCCATGGGAGTGACGCGCCAGCGGTTCATGGTGGTGCTGGCGCTCGCGCGGATCCCCCGGTATCTGGCCCTCGCGTATTTGGGGGCGCAGCTCGGCGAAAATTCCCTGGGGTGGCTGAAGAGCCACACCTGGCCGCTGCTAGGTCTGGCCACCGGGCTCGCGTTCGCGCTGTATTTGCTGATCCGGTGGACGGATCGGACGCGGCCGCTGGCCGGGGATCTACAATAGAATTGAAACATTTCCCCGTGACCCCGCTTCTGGACAGCTTCGGACGAAAGCACGACAACCTGCGCGTGAGCGTGACGGATCGCTGCAACATTCGCTGCTTTTACTGCATGCCGGAAGAGGGCGTGAAGTTCGAGCCTCGCGAGCATGTGTTGAGCTTCGAAGAGATCGAGCGATTCGTGCGGGTGGCCGCGGGCCTGGGCGTCCGCAAGCTGCGCCTGACCGGCGGCGAACCTCTGCTCCGGAAGGAATTGCCGAAGCTGATCGAGAAGTTGAGCGCGATTCCGGGAATCGAGGATCTGGCTCTCACGACCAACGGCGTGCTGCTGGCCGCGCAAGCCAAGCCGCTCTACGACGCCGGACTGCACCGCATCAATGTTCATCTGGACACGCTGGATCGCGAACGGTTCAAGCACATCACGCGCCGTGACGATTTCGCGAAAGTCATGGACGGCATCGAAGCGGCGCTCTCGCTCGGCTACAAGATCAAGATCAACGCTGTCGCCGTCAAGAATCTCGTCGAGCCCGATATCGTCCCGCTGGCGAGGTTCGGACGCGAGCGCGGCATCGAAATCCGCTACATCGAGTTCATGCCCCTCGACGCGCAAGGTCTGTGGCTGCGCGACAAGGTTCTCACCGCGGACATGATGATCGCGATGCTGCAAAGTGAAATCGGCGAGTTGATTGCGGTTCCCGATCAGGACCCGCGAGCCCCCGCCACCGAGTATCGCTTCGCGGACGGAATCGGCAGCGTCGGCTTCATCGCCTCGGTAAGCCGCCCGTTTTGCCTCAACTGCAACCGCCTTCGTTTGACGGCGGACGGCCACGTGCGCTACTGCTTGTTCGCGGTGGAAGAGACCGACGTGCGCAGCCTGCTGCGCGGCGGCGCGACCGATGAAGAAATCGCCTCAGCGATTCGCGCCTGCGTCGCGGAGAAATGGATCGGCCACCAGATCGGCTCCACCCAATTCGTCCCGCCCCCGCGCCCGATGTACTCCATCGGCGGATAACGGGCGCGCGGCGAAATCCGTGTAACCAATTCCAGAATCCTGCGTATTATCGTAGGAACGATGTCTCTCCTCTCGCAAGATCTCCGTTACGGAATGCGGACGCTCACGAAGACTCCGGCCTTCACGGCGGTGGCGATCCTGACGCTGGGGCTCGGCATCGGAGCGAACACCGCGATGTTCAGCTTCCTCGACGGGATTCTGCTGAAGCCGCTGCCATACGACGATCCGGACCGCATCGTGCGCGTGTTGGAGAAACCCCCCGGAGGAGACCGCAACGGCATCTCGACGTTAAACTACTTGGACTGGAAGAAGGACAATACTGTCTTCGAAGCTATGGCGGCGCAAACGGGCGGTTCCGTGACGCTGTCCGGAAAGAATGAGCCGGAGCTTCTGCGCTCCGGGCGCGTTTCCGCGGACTATTTCAAGATCTTCAAGCTCAATGCGGAGCTGGGCCGCACCTTTCTGCCCGGAGAAGATCAAGCGGGCAAGGATCACGTTGTGGTCTTGTCCCATGCCACGTGGCGGGACCGCTTCGGAGCGGACCCCGCGATTTTGAATCGGCCGGTTTTGCTCGATAACGAACCGTACACCGTGATCGGCGTTCTGCCCTCGGGGAGCGCGTTCGATCGCGCGACCAACCAGGTGTGGCTTCCGCTCACCTTTCAGCCCTCCAACATGACGCGGAATTTCCACTGGTTCGGATCCTTCGCGCGGCTGAAACCGGGCATCACTCTGGCGCAGGCGCGGCAGGAAATGGACGTAATCGGCGCGCGGATCGCCACACAGTTTCCGGATTCCAATAAAGGCTGGGGCGTCGTGGTGGAGCGCTATGCGGACGTGATCGTCCCTTCTGACATCCGGACGGCGCTGTTTGTATTGATATCGGCCACCGGGATGGTTCTCCTCATCGGCTGCGCGAATCTCGCTAACCTGGCGCTCGCCCGCGGGGTGGCTCGCGAACGCGAAGTGGCGGTGCGCGCGGCGCTTGGCGCCAGCCGTTGGCGGCTCATGCGGCAGTTCCTCACCGAAAGCGTCCTGGTCTCCATTGGCGGAGGCGTGCTCGGAATCGGCATCGGCTTCGCCACGATGAAATACTTGAACACCCTGGTCGGAACCGGCAATCTGCCGCGCGAGTCCGATGTAACCATGGACGGCACGGTCTTACTGTTCGCGCTGGCCATTTCGGTGCTCACCGGAATGCTGTTCGGGCTGGCGCCCGCTCTGCATGCGACTTCTCCGCAGCTCGCGAACTCCATGAAGGACGGCGGCCGCGGTGCGAGCGCCGGTGCGGCTCGGCGCCGGTTACGCGATGCGCTGGTGGTCGCTGAAATTTCGGTCGCGTTCGTGCTGCTGGTCGGCTCCGGCTTAATGATCCGGAGTTTCTTCCGCCTGATGAACGTGGACATGGGGTTCAATTCCACCAACCTCTTGTCCATGGCCCTGCGAACATCGGACAAACAGTACCCGGACACCGCGAACCTGAATGCGTACTTCAACGAGATTCAGGCCGCCGTGCAGTCGGTGCCCGGCGTGCGCGAGACCGCCCTCACGTGTGCGGTGCCGCTCCAAGGCTCCTGTTACGGCATGCCGATGCAAATCGCGAACCGCCCCGTGGTGGACCGCGCGAATCGCAGAGGTGGATTCGTGAAAATCGTCAGTCCCAATTACTTCCACGCTGTCGGAACCAAGGTGCTGCGCGGCCGCGTCTTGACCGATCGCGATCGCAAAGGAGCACCGCCCGCCATGGTGATCAACAACCGCTTGGCCGCACGTGATTTTGTGAATCAGGATCCGGTGGGCCAACACGTTCTGATTCAGGAGATGGTTCCCGGGAAAACCGAATTGGGCCCGGAGATCTCCTGGGAAATCGTCGGCGTCATTGCGGACGAGAAAGTCAGCGGGCTGAGCGACGAAAACAGCGCGGGGGTCTATCTTTCGAACGAGCAGAGCCCCGCGTACGGGATGAGCCTGATGGTGCGCGCGGGCCTGGATCCGTTGACGCTCGAAAAGTCGATCACGCAGGCGATTCATGCCGTCAACAAGGATCAAGCGATCAGCGATGTCCGCACCTTGGAGCAAATCAAGTCCGAAAACTCCCTCGGAGATGCGATTGAGGCGGGCCTGCTCATGACCTTTGGCACCATCGCCTTCCTGCTGGCCGCCATCGGGATCTACGGAGTCATGTCCTACGCCGTCATCCAGCGCACGCATGAGATCGGCATCCGCGCGGCACTCGGTGCGTCGGCATCCAGTTTGCAGAAACTGATTCTGTATCGCGGCATGGCCCTTACCGGCATCGGACTCGTGATCGGAATCGTGGGCGCGCTCGCCCTCACCCGCGCGATGGCGTCGTTGCTCTACGGCGTCGGCGTACGCGATCCTCTCACGATGGGCTCCGTAGGTCTGCTGCTCACGGGCGCGGCACTCGCGGCGTGCTACGTGCCCGCGCGCCGTGCGACCAAGGTCGACCCGATTGTCGCCCTGCGGCACGACTAGCCGGTTCCGTGCCGGCGCGCTACTTCCGTTCGAGGAGCTTCGTACGGTTGATTGCCTCGCCCTTGAGAAACACGATCGAGATGCGCTCCGTGGCGGAGATCTCTTGCAGCGGATTCCCGTCCACTAAGAGCAGAGTGGCTTCGTAACCCCCGCGGATCAGGCCGATTCTTCGATCCGCCCGCAGCAGCTTCGCGGCATTATACGTCGCGCCTTGGAGCGCAGCCGCGGGCGGCACCCCCGCCGCCACCCAGAGTTGCAGTTCGCGATGCACCGCCGGGCCGTGCAGCACCAGCGGATTGCCTGAGTCGGTCCCCGTCACCAGCGTGACCCCGGCCTGTTGCGCGGCTACCAAGTTCTTCTGCGCGACATCGAGGTTCACCGGATATCCGGCGTAGGCGGCCCGGAACGAATTCACCGAAGGCGACACCATCAGCGCCTTGGTGCTCTCGAGAAGATCCGGAGGCGCCGTTTGAATCACCAGAGACCGTTGCAGCGGCGTCAAGTCCTGCTTGACGAACGCGGCAATTCCTTCCACCGCAGTCAGCGTCGGATCATACGTGACATTCGCCTCTTTCATCCGCGCAAACAGCGCCGCCGGAATCACTTCGTGGAAGGACCCATGCTCGATCCCGCTCGCGCCCGCGTCCAGAGCGTCGGCCACATCGCGGGCATCTCCGGTATGCACCACCAGAGGCAGCCCCGCCTGCCGCGCCGCGTCTCCGATCGCCCGGAGAATCTGCGGGTCCAAACGATTCCAGTGCGTCGATCCGGCGCCCGCGTCTAAAATCGCTTTGATTCCGTCCACGCCTTTCGCCTTGAGCGCGGCCACCTGCGCGCGCGCTTCGTCGGCGGACTTCGGCAGGCGCACGATCTGCTGCTGCACGGTGGCGCGAACATTTTCGGGGATGTACTGCAGCGCCTCGGCCCCGTGGCCACCCTCTACGGTAAACATCGGACCCACCGTAAACAACTCCGCTCCCAGGGTTTCGCCCGACGCGATCGCCTCGCGATGTTTCAGCATCGCGTCGAGCGTGTCGCCGGCACTCTTCACCGCCGTAACGCCACTGTACAGATACGCGGCCAGCTCGTGGTCGATGTTCTCGTCGGCCTTCGTGTAGTCGTCCTGCTTACTGGCGAACCCGCCGTTCGCGCCCAAATGGACGTGGACGTCGATCAGTCCCGGCAGCAGCGTCTTGCCGGCCGCTTCAATGGATTCCGCCTTAAGGCTCTTCGCGTCGGGCGCGGCGCCGGTGAATACTTCCGCGATCTTTCCATTTTTCACCAGCACGGACCCCTGCTCAATTACCGTCCCGTCGCCCAGGAACAAGCGGGCGTTGCGAATTAGAAACGTGTGATTCCGGTTTGAATCCCGCTCCAGCATCTTGTCCTTCGCCAGATTTGTTTTGGCGTAGGATTGCCATGCGCCCAGCGCGAGAAACGGAGCCAGCACCGCCACTAGCCAGAACTTCGCCGAGGGGCGCAGCTTTTCCTCTTTGTCCCAACGGAACAGCTTGACTCCCAGAAACGTGCCTAGCACAGCCGTGAGCAGCAGCGCACCCACCGCGGACAGGTTGTCGGTGATCGATTCGTGCCGTTGAAAGATTCCTTTCATCCCCATGGAAAAGTGCGTCGAGGGCAGAAATTGCGAGGCCGTTTGCAGCCACTCCGGCATCACGGTCAACGGGATCGTGGCGCCGCCCAGCAGCAGCATGGGCATGTAGAACATCTGCACCAGAATCTGGCCTTCTTGCATGGAATTCGCCACCGAAGCGATCATGCCTCCCATCGCGCGGAACGCAATCACGCCGATTCCCAGGAAGAGAAACACGGAGCCCTTGTTCTCGATCGGCGCCATCCCCCACATCCCCTGCGCCAGCGAAATCACGATCACAACCAGCGGTAAATATGTCACCAGGCCCACCACCAGAGACGAGACCAGAATCGGTCCCGCATCGATGGGCGCCACTTTGAACCGCCGCAGGATGTTGTTCTCGCGCTCCGTGATGGCCCGCATCGCGGCGCCGAAGAATCCTGACCCCAGCACTCCAATCGTCAGCACCATGTTGACGATCTGCGAGGAACTGCCCTGGTCCGCATGCCCCAATTGCCCGAACATGAACAGGAACATCAGCGGAAACACGTACCCGAAAATCAGGACGCCGCGGTCCCGGAACGTCAGCCGAAGATTCATGCGGATCTGCGCGATGTAGGCGTTCATGCTTAGTCCCTCAACCTTTTCCCCGTCAATTCGATAAACACGTCTTCGAGCGTCGGCCGTTTCAAATGGATGTCTTCCAGGTCCAGGCCTTCTTGATCGATCCACTTCACCAGCTCCGGCAGCGTACGCGCCGGGCGGGTGGAATCCACAATCAGCAGCCGCCGCTCCCCATCGAGCACGGCCTTTTCCGATTCCTGAAAGTGAGGCACCTCCGCCGGCATCGGCTGCGACGTCCGAATCTCGATCCGCGAGTGCCCCAGCGTCCGAGCTTGGATCTCACGCGGCGTCCCCACCTCGATGATGCGGCCCTGATCCACAATGGCCACCCGGTCGCAGAGCCGCTCGGCTTCCTCGATGTAGTGTGTCGTGATCAGAATCGTGCGCTTGTCGGCGCGCAGCTCCGTGATCAACCCGTGGATCTCCAGCCGTACCTGCGGATCCAGCCCCGTCGTCGGCTCATCCAGAAACACCAGCTGCGGATCGTTAATCAAGGCCAGCGCCAGCGCGACGCGCTGCTTCTGCCCGCCCGAAAGCTTGGAGTAAAATGTGTTGCGCTTGTCGGAAAGCTGCAGACGGTCGATCAATTTATCGCTATCCACGCGCTGTGAATAAAACGATCCGAACCATTCCAGTGCTTCATGCACTGTGACCTTGTCCGGAAGATTGGTGGCTTGCAGGCAAACACCGATGCGGTCCTTCAGGGCGCGCACTTGCACCGCGGGATCGAACCCCAGCACCTTGACGTCGCCGCTGGAACGGGTTCGCAGGCCCTCCAGGATCTCGACCGTGGTCGTCTTGCCTGCGCCGTTGGGTCCGAGAAGGCCGAAAACTTCGCCCTGCGCGACTTCGAAGTCGATACCCCGGACCGCATGGACGTCTCCGTAGGATTTTTGCAGCCCGCGGACCTCGATCGCATTTTGCATGCACCCATTCTATCCGCGGGGTCGCGGGGAACCGTATGAAAACCGGCGAATGACGGGATTTATCCGGCGAATAACGAGGGGCGAAGCTTAGCGTTGGTTTAGCGGCTGCCCAGAATCAAAATTCCGCTTCCCGCCAGAATCATTCCCACGGCCAGGAATTTGGGCCGCGTCAAGGATTCTCCCAGGAACAGCTTGGACCACACCAGCGTCCAGATGGAGCCCGTGGACACCATCGGATACAGTACGCTCAATTCGCCGCCGTTCTTGATTCCCTTGAGGAAAAAAACCGACGACAGAAGATATAGAAAGATCCCCAGCGCCAGACGCCAATTCGTGATCAGGGATTTCAACCCGCGAATGTAGTCCGCGCCCATTTTCAAAAATACGGCGCCGAAGCTTCCGACGAAGGACCCCACCATGATCCAGGAAATCGAGACGGTGAGCGTGTTCATGGGCGCGACGCCTTTCCCAGAATGGCCACACCGCACATAATAACGGCCACTCCCGCAAGCTTCATGGGATTCAGCGATTCCTGAAAAATGAAATGCGAAAGCAACATCACCCAGACATACGTCAGCGTGAACACCGGATACAGCAGGGAAAGTTCGCCCAGTCGCAAGGCCATCACTAGCAGCACTGCGCTCATGCCGTACATCGCGTAGCCGGTGAACAGCAACGGCTTGGTCAGCATCCCCGTCGCGGTGTCCAGCAGCGAGGGATGCGCGCCCAGAGCCTCGGTCCCCTTCTTGAGTACGATCTGCGCGACCGCGCCGATGACGGTGCAGCACAGCACCATTACAAGCGCGCGAGTCTGGTGTTTGGCCGGAGCGGCCGGTGGTGCGATGGTCGTGGACAAACCTCAGGATAACAAGTGTCTTCTGCCCACCGCTCTATTCGCCGCTTTGCTGCAGCAGCTTCGCTACCAGCGCAGTCCATCCCGTCTGGTGGCTGGCGCCCAAACCCGCGCCGTTGTCTCCGTGGAAGTATTCGTGAAACCAGACGTAGTCCTTAAAATGCGGATCGGTCTGGAACTTCTGGATGCCGCCGTACACCGGGCGGCGTCCCTCGTGATCCTTCAGAAAAATGCGCGACAAGCGGCGCGACAGCTCGGCTGCGACGTCTTCCAGGTTCAGATGATTGCCGGAACCGGAAGGGAACTCCGCGCGAAAATCCTCGCCGAAATAGTAGCCGTACCGTTGCAGCGATTCGATCAAAAGATAATTCACCGGGAACCACACCGGCCCGCGCCAGTTGGAATTGCCTCCGAACAGACCCGTGGTAGATTCCGCGGGTTCATAGTCGACGCGGTACTGCTGCCCGGCGAGGTCCAGGACGAAAGGATGCTCCTGGTGGAACTTTGAGATGGAGCGGATGCCGTGCGGCGAAAGGAACTCGCTCTCATCCAGCATGCGGGGCAGCACGCGCGCCATGCGGGAACGGTCCATCAGGCTCAGCAGTCTCCGCGATTCGACTCCCTCGCGCGTGAGCGACGCGATATTGCGGCACAAGTCGGGGCGCGTGGTGAGGTACCAGTTCATGCGCTCCCGGAAGCCCGGCAGCCGTTCGATCGTCTCGGATTCGATCGTCTCCACCGCGAACAGCGGCATCAGGCCTACGATGGAGCGGACGCGGAGCGGAACATATTGCCCGCCGGGCAGGCGCAGACGGTCGTAGAAGAATCCATCGGCATCGTCCCACAGGCCTTCACACACCAGACCGTTCATCGCGTTGGCGATGTAGAGAAAATGAGTAAGAAATTTACTGGCGATATCTTCGTAAATTCGGTCCACTTTACTCGCCAGCTCCAGCGCGATCGCCAGCATGTTCAGGCTGAACATCGCCATCCAACTGGTGCCGTCGGATTGTTCGATATAGCCGCCTCCCGGCGCCGGATCGGAGCGATTGAAAACCCCTACGTTGTCCAACCCCAGAAAGCCGCCTTCGAAAATGTTGTTTCCGGATTCGTCCTTTCGATTCACCCACCACGTGAAGTTCAGCAGCAGCTTGTGGAATACGCTTTCGAGGAACGCGTAATCGGCGCGGCCGTTTTGCTTGCGGTCGATCTGGAACACGCGCCAGCACGCCCAGGCGTGCACCGGCGGATTCACGTCGCTGAACTGCCATTCGTAGGCGGGGATCTGTCCGTTCGGATGCAGATACCATTCGCGTAAAAAGGCGGAGAGCTGCGTCTTGGCCGAATCGGGGTCCACCGTGGAGAGCGCAATCGTATGGAACGCCAGGTCCCACGCCGCATACCACGGGTATTCCCACTTGTCCGGCATGGAAAGCGCGTCGGCGTTGTACAGATGAACCCAGTTCGAGTTTCGCCCCTCCAGCCGGCTCGCCGGAGGCTTCGGCTGGCCCGGGTCGCCCTTCAGCCACGTCTCCACGATGAAGTGATACGACTGCTTGGACCACAACAGCCCCGCCAGAGCTTGTCTCTGCACGTTGCTCGCGTCGGCGGAAAGCCCCTCGCTCACGGAGGAGAAGAACTCGTTGGCCTCCAGAATGCGCTCCGCGAAGACGCCCTCTACGTCCCGGATCATCCGCGTAGGCTCGGTGCGCCGCGTGAGGCGCAGGCGAAGGATGCGCGTCTCCCCCGGAGCCAGATCCAGGCGATACCAGGCGCAGGCTTTCGTGCCCGCCTGCGCGGGATTCACCGCAGCCTCCTCCCCGTGAATGACGTAGCGATCGAACGCATCCTTCACGTAGGGTTGCGGATTCTCGCACTTCCACAGCGCTTGGTGGTTGGTCTCGTTTTCGGTGAACAGCAGTGGCGGACGGCCCTCCACCGTGAAGCGATAGGAGCCCAGCAGGGTTTCGTCGATGGCGATCGCGCTATCTTCCTCGCGCTTCAGCGAAGGCTTCATCGCGCCCGGAGCCCATGACCACGTGTTCCGGAACCACAGCGTGGGCAGCAGATGCAACGTGGCGGCGGCCGGTCCCCGGTTCGCGACCGAGATCCGGATCAGGATGTCGTCAGGGTCGGCTTTGGCGTATTCGGTGAAGATGTCGAAGTAGCGGTCCTCCGCGAAGACCCCCGTATCCAGCAATTCGAATTCGGGCTCCTCTTTACCACGGCACCGGTTTACGTCGCGCAGTTGCTGGTACGGAAACTCCTGCTGCGGATATTTGTACAGGCACTTCATGTACGAATGCGTGGGCGTGGAGTCGAGATAGTAGTAAATCTCCTTGACGTCCTCGCCATGATTGCCTTGTTCGCCATTCAGGCCGAACAGCCGCTCTTTGAGAATGGGATCGCGGCCGTTCCAGAACGCGAGTGCGAAGCAGAGGTGCTGGTGGTTGTCGCAGATGCCGGCAATGCCATCTTCGCCCCAGCGATACGTGCGGAGATGCGAGTGCTCGAATGGAAAATAATCCCACGCTTCCCCATCGGCGCTGTAATCTTCGCGGACCGTGCCCCACTCGCGTTCGGCAAGGTAGGGCCCCCAGCGGCGCCATTCGGCATCGCGGCGTTGCGCTTCAATCAGGCGGAGCTTCTCGGCTTCCATACGCCTGCTAGTGTAGCGGCTTGCCGGCAGCTAAGGACGGTGCGCCGCGCGAGAGAGAATGATCTCGGGCGGATCGGTGAGCAGCACCGTTACCACATCGAACCGCACTTGCTCCCAGGGCGTACTGGTCTTCGACGTGTACTCGCGCGCGACGCGCCGCATGTGCCGGACTTTCTCTTCGCCGATGGCGCGCTCCGGAGGCCCGTACGCCGCACTCTCGCGCGTCTTCACCTCCACGATCGCGAGAGCCTCGCCGTCCCAGGCGATCAGGTCGGCCTCCCCATCACCCGCCGCTAAGCGATAGTTCCTCGCGACGATGACGTAGCCGTTGCGTCTCAGGAAACGATGCGCGAGATCTTCTCCGCGCCGCCCCGTGGCCTGCGCCGGGGACCATTCCTGCCGCCGCCGCAGATGCCGTAAATAATCAAGCGCCGCCCCCATCATGTTTCTGCACCGTAAGCCGCCACTCGATCACTTTCCCCCGCACGATGTAGCACAAATAGTATTCCCACCACCGCCGCAACCGCGGCGACGCGTTGATCAGGAATTCGAAGCCCAGGCATTTCCACAGAGAAAGTAGTTTCACGTACACGGAACTCTCCGCGAATCTGGCCTTCGAATAGTAACCGTACCCGGCATTGTCTGCGCCGAAGTAGCGGAGCGAAAAACTGTTCAGATGCCACCGGTGCGTGGGATCGCAAAAGGAACTGAAATCCGTATAGTGCGGAGTAATGATCAGCACCTCGCCTCCGTCGCGCACCAGACGGTGAAACTCCTCCATCGTGCGGATCACGTCGGACACATGCTCGATCACGTGCACCGCTTGCAGCGCATCGAAAGAAGAATCGCGAAACGGATAGGGAAACCGGTCGAGCTCCACCAGCACATCCGCCCGAGTCCCCGGATTGCGGTCGATCCCGATCGCTCCCGGTTTCTTGTTGATGCCGCAGCCGACGTCGAGAATACGCATGGCCGAAAACTAGAGCTTCGCCGCGAGCGACGAATCTGCCGTCTCGCCTTCCGGATGCCTCGTGGCGGCCGCCACGCGCCGGGCCAGCAGCAGCGTCATATCGTCCTGCAACTCTTCCGAAGCCGTCCAATGCCGCACCGCGTCCAGCACCATCGCGATCAGTTCCTGCTCCGGCCGGTCTGCGTTTCGTGCCAGCAGTTCCCGCAGCCGCTGCTCCCCGAACATCTCTCCATACTCGTTCTCCGGCTCCGTCACGCCGTCCGTGTAGCAAACCAGCAGATCGCCGGGCTGCAGCACCACCTGGCTCTCTTCGTAGGGCGCAAACGGAAACGCGCCCACAACCGTTCCGTTCACGTCCAGCGGTTCCGCCACGCCGTCCCTCACCAGCAGCGGCGGAAGATGGCCCGCATTCGTATAGGTGAACGTCGACGCCGCTTCGTTGTACACGCCCAGAAAAAAAGTCGCGTATTTCTCCGGCGAAGTCGTCGCGTAAAGCTGCCGGTTGAGATTCGATACCAGCCGCGACGTCGAAAGGTTCGCGTACCGGTGTCCGTCCGTCGCCACCCCGGCGGCCTCCGCGGCATCCTGCAACTGCGTCCGCAGCGAGCTCTGCAAGCCCGCCATCAGCAGCGCGGCGGAGATGCCTTTCCCCGCCACGTCCGCGATCGCCAGCGCCACCTGGTTCTCGCCCACGTTCTCGTAATCGTAGTAGTCGCCGGAAACCAGCCGCGCCGGCTGGCATACTCCCGTCAGCCGCAGCGTGCCCAGCTGCGGAACCTCCCGCGGAAACAACTGATCCTGTACCTCGCGCGCAATCTCGATCTCCGATTCCAGCCGCTCCTTCTCCTTCGCCACCACCAGCAGCCGCTCCATGTTCTCCGTCATCCGGTTGAACGAATGGCTCAGCTCCGCCAGTTGGTCGTGGCCCGTCACCTCGATGCGATGCGTGAAATCCCCCGCGATCACGCGTTGCGTTCCTTCGTACAAGCGGTGCACGGCCCCCGTGATCGTCCGCGTCATCCCGACGCCGATCAGCAGGGAAATAATTTCCACCGCTACGAATACCACCACGTCCAGGATCAAGAGATTCGTCAGGGTGCTCTGATACCGGTCCGCACTCCGATTGAACACCGCGCCCAGCACCGCGGAGACGCGCGATTGCACCGCGATAAACAAGCCCTCGCCCGCGTTGCCCGGATGGTTCCAATCGTCCGTCGGCAGCGTGGCCAGCCACAATACGTCCGGATCGAAGCGGCTCTTGGCCCGCGGCAGCGGACGCCCCGCCGCGATCTTGCGCGCCTCCGCCGCCACTCCTCCGGGGTTTGAGGGCGATTCGCCCACATCCACGCGCCCCAGGTTCGGCACCAACTCGCCCAGGAACTCGCTCGTCAGTGGCACCGTGACTGTCACGTCGCCGCTCGGCGTGCGAGCATAGCTCCACAAATAGAACATCCCGTTCCGCACCATCACGCCCTTCGCGGCTTGCCAGCCGGGAAGCGGCGCGGGAATGGTGGCCTCTTCCGGGTAGCGAATCTCGTGTCCCGCTTCGCGCAGCAGAATTTCGATGCCCGGATAGTGCTCGCGGTACGTCAGATCCAGCGTCCGCTGCATCGCGTTCGGCCGGCTCGCCGGATCCGTGTGCACCACGCTATCGGTGAACGCGGCGATCGATTCAATGCGGCGATCCAGTTCGCTCGTCACCAGATACACCGCCAACTGGCTCACCAGAGAATATCCGCCCAGCCCGGCCAGCGCCGCCACCAGCAGAATCGGCACCACCGCGATGAACAGGTACGTTACTAAGAGCCGGTTCCGCAGCCTCCAGATCGCCTGCCGCGCGGCCAGCCGCAGCAATCGTACGATCAGCCACGTCCCCGTAAACGCCACGCCGATCCACGACCCCAGCCGCGCCGCAAACGCCCAACCGCCCTGCGGGGCGAAAATCTGCATCGCGATCCAGATCGCCAGGAATACCAGATACGCCAGCCCCAGCCGGCCCATCCACTCGAAGATTGTATGAAGACGAAGACGCACCGGCGCTCTTACACTCGCGATTTCGCGATGGCGGGCGTTTCTTTGTCCGGGTCCAAATAATGCTTGGTCAGCCCGTCCTCCAGCATCCGAAACGCCTCGTCTACATCGTCGGCGAACTGGAACAGATTCAAATCCTCCTCCGCAATCATGCCATGGCGCACCAGCGCTTCAAAATTGATGATCTCTTTCCAGAACGACGTGCCGTAGAGGATCACCACGATCTTCTTCACCAGCTTCTGCGTCTGCACCAGCGTCAGAATCTCCGTCAGCTCGTCCAGCGTGCCGAAGCCGCCCGGAAAAACCACCAGAGCTTTCGCCAGGTACGCGAACCAGAACTTGCGCATGAAGAAGTAGTGGAACTCGAAATTCAGCTCCGGCGTGATGAACGGATTCGGCCGCTGCTCCATCGGAAGCCCGATGTTCAGGCCGATCGTCTTGCCGCCCGCATCCTGCGCCCCTCGATTCGCGGCCTCCATGATCCCGGGACCGCCGCCGCTGCAGATCACGAACCGCCGGCTGGCCTCATGCAGACTGTTCGACCATTCCGTGATCTTGCGCGCCAGCTCCCGCGCATCGCGATAGTAGCGTCCATTATTCGCCGACTCGAACGTCCGCGCCGACCCGAAAAATACGATCGTGTCGCGAATCTTCTCCTTGCGGAAATGCGACAGCGGATACAGGTATTCGCTCAAAATGCGCAGGCTCCGCGCATCCGGCGTGTCCATGAAATCGCGATTGCGATACGCCAGCGGCAGCCGGCCGGGAATATCTTCGGGTTCGATCATTTTTTCTCCGCCGCGCCCTGCTCCAGCGTCGCCACTTTCTTCTCCAACGCTCTTATTGTCCTCAATATCTCCGGCAATTTCGGAAACGCCGTGATCGCGCGCAGCCACTCGCGAGCCTCAAACGCCGGCGACCCGCTCATCCGCGCCCCCGCCTCCACGTCGCCGCCGATGCCGCTCTGCGCGTAAATGATCGCGTTGTCGTGAATCGTGAGATGCCCGGAGATGCCCACCTGGCCGGCCAGTAGCACTCCCTTGCCCAGCACGCTCGACCCGGCCAGCCCCGTCTGCGCGCAAATAATATTGTCCTCGCCCACAATGGACCCGTGCCCCACCTGCACCAGGCTGTCGATCTTCGCCCCGCGATTCACGCGAGTCTCGCCCATTGACGCCCGGTCCACCGACGTCAACGTCTGGATCTCGACGTCGTCTTCAATCACCACCACGCCGCTTTGCACGATCTTCGCGTGCGTGCCGTCCTTGCGCTTGGCGAAGCCGAATCCGTCGCCGCCCACCACCACTCCGTTTTGAAGAATCACGCGATGCCCGATGCGGCAATACTCCCGCACCACCGCGTGCGAGTGCGCGTAAAAATCGTCGCCGATCTGCGCGCCTTGATAAATCACCGAATGCGGATGCAGCACCGCGTTGTTGCCGAGAACCACGTCCTCGCCCACCACCGCGAACGCTCCAATCGAAGCGTTCTCGCCGATCGTTGCCGAGGCCGCCACAAACGCCAGCGGATGCACGCCCGCCTTCGGCCGCGGAGGCTGGTAAAACAGCCCCAGCGCCCGGCAATGATCCAGATAAGGGTTGGAGGAAAGTAATTGCGCCGCGGGTACGTCCGCGATGCGCTCCGCTACGATGATCGCTCCGGCGCGAGTATGCTTCGCGCGGGGCGCGTACTTCGAATTGGCCAAAAACGTGAGCTCGCAAGGGCCGGCGTGGTCGATCCCCGCCACCCCCGTGATCTCGATCGACCCGTCGCCTTCCAGCTCGCACCCCAGCGCCGAGGCGAGTTCGGCAAGTTTCATTCCTCTAGAGTACGCTGTGCGGAGCGCCCCGAGTAGCTTGCCGAAAGATTTCTGGGCGGATTCTGTTGCTGGACTTCTTAAAGCACTTCGCGGATTTGGATGCCCGCGCGGAACTCGCCGCCGTGGGGGATGCAGTAACGCACTTCGCCGAAAACAATCCGGTCTCCCTGGCGGACTTTGATCTTCCACCCGCGCGTCATGTGCTGCCGCGTCTGGATGCTCATGCCTTCCGCCGAACTATCCACCACCCGGACTTCCCACGCCCCGTGGCGCGGCGGATGCACCACTTGCATCCAGCCCGTCTGATCCGCCGGCTTCCGGGAATGTTGTCGTCTCTCCCGCCGCGAGGCTCCGGCGATCCGCATGGCGTCCTTCAGCTTGGCGTCGCAATCTGGACACCGCGCCACGTGCAACTCAATGTCCACGGCTCTCGGATGCGGTAGCTGACCCTGCGCATAGAGCTCGAAATCTTCAACCTTAAGATGCATCGGTGCGAAAGTTGCCCGTACAGGAGCGGAGTTGTCGCTCCAGGGACCATCCATCCTGCTGTTCTCGGCCTCCATGTCCAAGTTACCGGGGAACGACTCCTCGCTCTATCCGCAATTTTCCCTGTATTCTTCCGTAAGATTGCGGTGTATGAGCATATTCCCCGGCGCGATGTCCGTAAAATTACGGATACACACAAGCGGAGGAAAACGTTTCAATGGAACTCAGCCTCCTCCATGGCAGAGATCAAACCACGCCTGCTTCTTGCGGACGATCATGAAGATTTGCTGCGGGAAGTCAGCGTGCTCTTGCGTCACGACTTCGAGCTAATCGGCACCGCCCGCGACGGGTTCGAATTGCTGGAATCCGCCGCCACCCTGGTCCCAGACATCGTGATCACGGATTTTAAGATGCCCGGGCTGAGCGGCCTGGAGGCCGGCCGCCGCCTGCTGGACCAACACCTGTGCAAGGCCGTCGTCCTGCTGACCATGTACGGAGATCCCCAACTTGTCCGGGGCGCGCGCGAAGCCGGTATTCTCGGCTTTGTGCTGAAGGAAAAGGCGTCGGAGGATCTGATTCCCGCCGTCTTCAGCGCGCTCGAAGGCAGGGTCTTCGTTTCGTCCCTGATGTGAGCGGTCAGCGCCCCCGCTCACGTTGTGGTATGAAGTAGCTATCCCGGATGTCGCGATGATCTCAGTCGTACTAGCGGACGACCACGCCGTGGTCGCCGAAGGACTGGCCGCCTTGCTGAAGGACGAATTTCGTCTGCTCGGCACGGTTCGCGACGGCCGCGCCCTGCTGGAGGCCTCCGAAGAGCTTCGTCCCGATGTCATCGTGACCGATATCTCCATGCCGCTGCTCAACGGCCTGGACGCCATCCGCCAGATTAAAGCCAAGCGGCCCCAAGCCAGGATCATCGTTCTCACCATGCACGCCGAACCGGATCTAGCCGTCCAGGCCTTTCGCGCCGGAGCCTCCGGTTACTTGCTGAAGAACTCCGCCGGCGAGGAACTCGCGCAAGCCATTCGCGAAGTGGCCGAGGGCCGCTCCTACCTGACGCCGCTCATTGCCAAAGATATGATCACCGTGCTGCTCGAGGCCAAGGGCGATTCCTCCGCGGCCGGCGCACGCCTCACCGCCCGCCAGCGCGAAGTCCTGCAACTGGTGGCGGAAGGCCGCACCATGAAGGAAGTTGCCGAGCTTCTTCACATTTCCCGCCGCACCGCGGAGTCCCATAAATACGAATCCATGCAGATGCTGGGCGCGAAAACCACGGCGGAGCTGATCCAGCATGCCATCCGCATGAAGCTGGTGTCGGTGTCGTAGCATGACGCCCGCACCGTCCGGATTTCTCGACCGCCTCTTACAGGGCACACTCCATCCTCTGCTCCTCCTGAATGCCGACGGCAATGTCCAGGAAGCGAATCGCGCCGCGCTCGAATTCATCGGGATCGCCCGCGGCGATGCACTGGATCGCCCTCTGTGGGATCTGGCTCCCTGGAATTCTTCCCCAGACCTGGCCGCGGATTTGCAGCGCGCCGTGCGCGAAGCCGTAGCCGGCACGCAGTCCCGGCATGACATGGACTCCCGCAACCTCTCGTTCACCGTGAGCCCGGCCATGGGCAGCCTGGTCGTCGAAGGGCAGGACATCACTCAGCTCAAACACGCTCTCGAAGAATCCGCGCACGATTGGAACAAGGTCAAATTCGCATTTGCCGCCGCCAACATGGCCTCCTGGAGCTGGGACGTCGGCACCGATACCGTAACTTCCCATCCGTTTATCGATCGCCTGTTCGGACTTCCGCCGGCAACCCGTGTGCCGCGCGCCGATTATATTTCCGCCATTCATCCCGAAGACCGCCAGCGTCTGATGGACGAAACCGATGCCGCCGTCGCCACCCGCTCAGGTTTCCGCAGCGAGATCCGCGGCCTGTTGCCCGATGGCACCGTGAGGTGGGCCATGGCCTCAGGCTCCGTCCGCTGCAACGATGCCGGAGTGCCCATCCGCGTGGACGGCATCACCATCGACATTACGGAGCGCAAGGAGGCCGAGCTCAGGCTGCGCGAGTCCGAGGCGCGCTTCCGCGCCATGTTCGAAAACGCCGGCGTCGGCATCGCTCTGGTAAATCATGAGGGCGTCCTCACCGAATGTAATCCGGCCTTGGCGCAACTCCTCGGCTACAGCTCCGAAGAGCTCCGCCACATGTCGTTCCCCCAGTTCACGCATAAAGACGATGTCGAGCGCGACTGGGCGAAGTTCCAGGACCTCATCGCCGGACTGAGCGACCGTTACGCGGTGGAAAAGCGCTACTGGCGCAAGAACGGTCAATTGATCTGGGCCCACCTGGTGGTTTCTTTGGTCCGCGATGCGGAGGGCAAGCCGCTGTTCTCCATCGGCATGGTGGAAGATATCACGCAGCGCCGTGTGGCGGAGCAGGAACTCCGGGCGCTGAGCGAGAAACTGATCAACACGCAGGAGCAGGAGCGTACCCGCATGGCCCGCGAGCTGCACGACGACATCGCGCAGCAACTCGCCGCCCTCAGCATCTCCGTGAGCAATCTAAAGCGTACTATTTCGGCGAGCGATGTAGAACTCCGTACGCAGACCGATCGTCTCCATCAGCGCCTGGCCGGCGCCGCGGAGAGTGTGCGCCGCCTCTCTCATGAGCTCCACCCCGCCGTTCTGGAGCATTCCGGCATCGCCGCCGCCCTCGAATCCTACTGCGAGAAATTCTCCGTCCTCAACCACATCGAAGTTTCGCTTGACGCCGAAGGCCGCTTCGACGACATCTCTCCGGCCGTCGCGCTGTGCCTCTATCGCGTGACCCAGGAAGCGTTGCAGAACGTCGCCAAGCACTCCGCCGCGAAGCAGGCCCACGTGGAGCTGAGCCGTTCCAACGGCCAGGTTCACCTGAAAATCAGCGATGAGGGAAGAGGCTTCGAAGCCGCCCGCTCCGTGCCGCGCGCCGGCCTGGGCCTGGTCAGCATGAAGGAACGCGCGCGCCTGGTCAACGGCACTCTGCACATCGACAGCGCGCCGGGGAAGGGCACTCGCCTGCGCGTCTCAATCCCGATCTAGCCCCGCCCGATATACGGCATCTTCGTCGCCATCACCGTCAGGAATTGCACGTTCGCCTCCAGCGGCAGGCCCGCCATATACAGCACCGCGTTCGCGACGTGAGTCAGATCCAGCCGCGGCTCCACCATAATCCGCCCATCCGCCTGCACGATCCCCGAAGCCATCCTCTCCGTCAACTCCGTCGCCGCATTGCCGATGTCGATCTGCGAGCAAGCGATATCGAAAGCCCGCCCATCCAGCGAAATCGACTTCGTAAGTCCCGTAATCGCATGCTTCGTCGCCGTATAAGGAGCCGAATTCGGCCGCGGCGCATACGCGGAAATCGATCCATTATTGATAATCCGCCCGCCCCGAGGCACCTGCGCCTTCATGATCCGCATCGCCTCCTGCGCGCACAGAAACGACCCCGTCAGATTCACCGCCACCACCGCGCTCCACTGCTCGTAACTCAACTCCTCCATCGGAATCCCCGGCGCTCCGATCCCTGCGTTATTAAACAAAAGATCCAGCCGCCCGAACTCCCCGCGCACCCGTTCGAACAGCGCCCGCACCTGCTCCGGCCTGCTGACATCGGTAGGCACCGCCACCATCCGCCCGCCCCCGGCCTTCGCTAATGCCCGAGTCTTCTCCAACTCCTCCGCCCGCCGCCCGGCGAGCGCCACCGACCACCCCTCCCCCTGCAACGCCAGCGCCGCCGCCCGCCCAATGCCGCTCCCCGCCCCCGTAACAACCGCAAATTTCTCCATTTTCACGCCGCTACTGTAGCACGTCTGATAGAATCGTCTGTCGAACGAAAGAGAGCCCTCTCATGCGACTCCCGGTCCTCTGCCTGATCCCGATTCTCGGGGCCACCCTCGCGGCCCAGCCCAAATCCGCCGCCCCCGCCTGCGACCGCGCCTGCCTCGAAGCCTACGTCGACCGCTACCTCGACGCCGTCATCGCGCACGACCCCGCCAAAGCCCCCCTCGCCAAGAACGCCCGCTTCACCGAAAACGGCCAGAAGCTCGACCTCGGCGATGGCCTGTGGAACACCATGGACGGCAAGGGTACCTATCGACTCTTCATCACCGACGTCCCCTCCGGCCAAGTGACGTTCTTCGGCAGCATCTCTGAAGAGAAAACTCCCGCCATGATCGCCCTGCGCCTGAAAATCGCCAACAAGCAGATCACGGAAGTCGAGAGCTTCATCCAGCGCAGCCCCTCGTCCGCCACCGGCTTCGAGCGCATCGGCTACAAGTGGATCGATCCCGTCCTGCCGGCCGACCGCATGACGCGCGAAGAGATCCTCAAGACCGCCAACATGTACTTCTCCGGCATGCAGAAGAACGACGGCAAGGGCGACTATCCCTTCGCTGACGATTGCAACCGCATCGAGAACGGAGCCAACAGCACCAACCAGCCCACGCCCGCCGGCCAGACGCGCCCCGATCCCAAAACCTCCTCCAATTACTCCGGCCAGTGGAGCTGCATGGAACAATTCAAATCCGGCCTCCTGCACTTTGTCACGCGCATCCGCGACCGCCGCTACGTCGCCATCGATCAGGAACGCGGCCTCATCTTCGCCTTCGGCTTCTTCGATCACTCCGGCGGCGACACGCGCAACTTCGAAACTCCCGATGGCCGCAAAGTGTCGGCCGGCCCCGCGCAACTCTGGACCTGGCAGATCGCCGAAGTCTTCCAGATCGAAAAGGGCAAGATCCACCAGATCCAAGCCATCATGGAGCGCGTCCCCTACGGCATGAACTCCGGCTGGAGCAGTTGGGAAGACGGCCTAAGTGACCGCGGCCGCGACGCCACCAAATAGGATCGGAACATGCGAATCGCCGCCGTGATTTTCCTCATCGCCGCCTCCGCCTTTGCTCAAAGCAAAGCCCAGCCCAACGCCAAATCCGCCCCCTGCGATCGAGCCTGCCTCGAATCCTATGTCGACCAATACATGGACGCCCTGGTCGCGCACGATCCCACGAAGCTCGCCCTCGCCGCCAATCTCAAGAACACCGAAAACGGCCAGCGGCTCCTCCCCGGCGACGGCTTCTGGCGCACCGCTACCGCCAAGGGTACATACCGCCTCTTCGTCGACGATCCCGAATCCGGCCAAGTCGGCTTCCTCGGCACCAT
Organism: Bryobacteraceae bacterium; assembly: GCA_036498815.1. GTDB lineage: Bacteria > Acidobacteriota > Terriglobia > Bryobacterales > Bryobacteraceae > Palsa-187. The sequence continues at coordinate 104,609 of DASYET010000021.1, forward strand.
GAAGGAAGCGAACATCCCCGTCACCGTTGCCATTCGCCTGAAGATCGCCGCCCGCCAGATCTCCGAGATCGAGCTCTTCGTCGTCCGCACCGGCCTCAGCTCCGGCAACGGAGCCCCCGAGCTCGACAAGCTCGGCTCACCCAACGCTCTCTTCACCACCGCGATCCCCACCGCCGACCGAGCCTCCCGAGCCGACCTCATCAAGACCGCCAACCTGTACTTCGCCGGCCTGGAAAAGAACGACGGCAAAGGCAACTATCCCTTCACCGACGATTGCGAGCGCCTCGAAGACGGCCAGCAAACCACGCACAATCCCAACTTCCGTACCGGCTCCGGCTTCACAGCCAATGCCGGAGTCGCCACCGCCCGCGGCGGTGCGAAGCAAGCCCCAGCGCCTCCACCTCCCACCGGCTTCAACCCCGCCACCCTCGGCTGCAAGGAACAATTCCAATCCGGCTACTTTCGTTTCGTCACGCGCATCCGCGACCGCCGCTTCGCCATCGTCGACCCCGAACGCGGACTCGTCTTCAGCTTCGCCTTCTTCGACCACGCCGCCGGCAAGTACCGCAATTACAAATTGGCGGACGGCACCGAAGCCTCCAACGGCCCCACCCGCCCCTGGACCTGGGAACTCGCCGAGCTCTTCCGCATCGAAAAAGGAAAAATCCGCCGAGTAGAAGCCGTCCTGGAGCAAGTCCCCTACGGCATGCCCTCCGGCTGGTAGCAATTTTTTCTTACACGCCGCGTTAGCATCGGAAGGTGCTCTGGAAGCGCGCGGCCCTAGCCCTCCTCGCCGTAGTACTTATCACGCGCCTCTCGTTCGCCTTCCGCCAAGGCTGGTCGGAAATGCGCACCGATTTCCCCAACCACTACGTCGCCGCGATCCTCGCGCTCCATCACGAGCCCCTCCGCCAGTGGTACGACGCCGAATTTTTCCAGCGCCACATCGACCACTCCGGCATCCACCAACTCGGCGGCTACGCCCCCTATCCACCGCTCACCATGCTGCCGTTCCTCCCGCTCGCCCACCTTCCCCCGCAGCGAGCCAAGCAAGTCTGGCTGCTCTTCGAACTCGCCTGCCTCGCCGCCAGCATCCTCCTCCTCTCGCGCCTCACCAAACTCGGCCTCCTCGAAACTTCCGTCCTCGCCCTGCTCGCCTACGCCTCGCTCGCCACCAATTTCCTCCTCGGCCACTACTATATTTTTCTCTTGCTGCTCCTCGCCGCCGCCGTCGCCTGCCTCCTCCGCGGACGCGACCTCGCCGCCGGAGCCCTCTTCGGCCTCATCTTCATGCTGAAGCTCTACGCCGCGCCCTTCGCGCTCTTCTTCGCGATCCGCAAACAGTGGCGAGCCCTCCTCGCCATGCTCGCCACCGTCGCCCTCCTCACCATCGCCACCGCCGCGATCTTTGGCGCGGACGCCGTCCTCTACTTCGCCACCCACGTCATGCCCCGAGCCGCCGACGCCGAAATCGTCGACCCCTATTCGCCCGCCTTCGGCTCGATGAGCGTGCTACTCCACCGCCTCTTTCTCGCCGAGCCCTCCCTAAATCCGCACCCCTGGATCAATTCGCCCCACGCCTTCTTCTTTTTCGAAACCTTCTTCACCGCCGGACTCACAATCTTCGGCCTCCTGGCCCTCCCTCGCAAGTCTTCCCTCGCGGACGACCGCGCCGACGCCCGAGCCACCGCCTTCTGGATCGTAATGCTCTTCGCGCTCTCCCCCATCACCGCCTTCTCGCACTACATCCTGCTGCTCGTGCCGATCGTGCTCCTGCTCCCCCGCGCCTCAGTGAAATGGTCCGCCGGACTCATTGCCCTCTACATCCTCGTCCAACTCCCCGAGCGCCCCTGCGACTCCTGGCTCTTCCCCCGGCTCTGGTTCACGCTCGCGCTCCTGCTCTACATCGGATGGCCGCTCCTCCGCGCGATTCGTCCCCGCACCGCCCTAGTCGCCCTCACCGCCGTCACGGCGCTCTCCGTCACTGCCGCGATCATCCGCACCCCACCGCCCTCCGCAGATCCCGCAGCTTTTAGCAAAGAAGCCAGCCGCGCCGGAGCTATTCTCTCCACCGCCCCCGCCATCTCCAACGCCGGACTAATCTACGAATCCATGGAGTCCGACCGCTATGCCCTGCGAACGCTCGACCGCGAATTCCACTTCGACGGTGATGCCTTCCATCCCACCGTCCTCGCCACCGGCACCGCCATCTACTTCGAACTCGCCTCGGCCCGCGGCTCGCATATAGCCAAATTCGACCCCGCCACCGGAAATCTCGATCTCATTCAAGGTGCCGAAGGCATCGAGCCCGCCATCTCCCCCGACGGCTCCGCGCTAGCCTTCGTCTCCGGCGACTCCCTTGTCGTCCTCCGCGATGTCCTCCATGAAAAAGCCCGCTCCATCCTAGCCACCGGCCAAATCTCCACTCCCGCCTTCTTCCCCGACAATCAAAGCCTCGCCTACGCCGAAGGCTTCCCCGGCCGCCGAGTCATTCACGTGAAAGACCGCACCGCCGACCTTCCACTCACCCACGAAGGCGATTGCTTCGAGCCCTCCGTCTCCCCTGACGGCGCCAGGCTGGCCTTCGCCTGCTCCGACCCCAGCGGCTCGCAAATCTGGATCATGAACCTCGCCTCTCACACCCGCCAGCCGCTCACACAAGGAGCCTGCAACCACACCTGGCCCGCTTGGTCCCCCGATTCCCGCAGCATCGTCTTCGCCTCCGATTGCGGCCGAGGCTTCGGCTTCCCCGCGCTTTTCTCCCTTCGCGTTGACATCGACGGACCCGCGCGATAACGTATACCTATCGCGCGTTGCATACAGCGCGCGGGAGGTACATAAAACAATGACATCGAAGTGGATGCTCGCCGCCTGCGGCGTCGTTCTGGCTGCCGTCCCCATGCTGGCGCACCATTCTTTTGCCGCGGAGTACGATTCCTCGGCCCTGGTTACTCTCTCCGGCACCATCACGAAAGTGGAATGGACCAACCCCCACGCCTACGTCTATCTCGACGTCAAGGCTGAAGACGGCACCGTCGTCAACTGGGGCATTGAGGGCTATCCGCCCAACACCCTGCGCCGCACGGGGTTCACGCGCAACCTGATGCAGGAAGGCACCCGAGTCACCATCACCGGCTGGCGCGCCCGCGATAACGCTTCCCGCATGGCCGCCCGCGAAGTCACTCTGCCCGACGGCAAGAAAGTTTTCTTCGGACCCAACGCGTAATCGACGGAGACTCCCATGCGAACCCTCACCGTCTGTCTTCTCTCCACCGCGCTCGCCGCTCTCGCGCAAACTCCGAAGATCCCCCGCACCGCCGATGGCAAGCCCGATTTCACCGGAGCCTGGCAAGGCGGAGGCGTCAGTCTCTACGGTGAAGTCTCCGGAAATAATCGCACCACGGCCGCCGTCCCCCAAACTCCCCGCGGAGCCGCTCCCGCCGGACGCGGCGGCGGACGGGGCGAGCCTCTCGTCTATCAGGACTGGGCCGAAGCCAAGGTCCAAGCCGGACGCGGCACGGCGTGGAAAAACGATCCTACGCTCAAGTGCCTGCTCCCCGGCGTCCCGCGCATCTTCGGCATGCCCATGCCGTTCGAAATTGTGCAAACGCCGAAGCAGATCGCCATCCTGTTTGAGTCTTTCCACGGCTGGCGCCTGATCCCCTTCAACGCCAAGCATGACGATCCCGATCCGTCCTTCCTCGGCGATTCCGTCGCCTCCTGGGACGGCGATACGCTCGTCGTCGACGTCACCGGGTTCAACGGCAAAGTTTGGCTCGACGGCAACGGCCACTTCACCACCGACAAGCTCCACGTCACCGAACGCTACACCCTGAACGGCAACACCGTTTCCTACGAAGCTACCGTCATGGACCCCGGCGTCATGACCAAGCCCTGGACCCAGAAAATGACATTCACCCGCCTCAAAGAGGGCGAGCGCCCCCTCGAATACGAGTGCATCGAAAACAACCAGGACCTCGACCACATGGTCGGCCCGCAAGTCAAAGCCACGCCCAAGTAAGCGCTACTCCGTCGTAGCGGGAGGCGTGAGCGATTCCGCCACCTTTCCGAGCGTGCAGAACCCAGTTGCCTATAGTTGGGGATACCGCATTTGTCCGATCGGATGTACGCCATAATCCAGCATTTAGCAGTCTCTATTTTCGCCGTGTGGTTTTTCAGCGTCGGTTTCGTTGACCATGCTCTTTTCTCCCGTTCGATGGTTCCAACTTCCCAGATATGTTGCCTGCCGATCGGAAGTCCATCGGGCCTTGTTGGAGACACGCTGGGGTCGCATCAAGATTCGGTTGCTGGGCCTCATGGGCGTGCTCTTGCTGTGCGTGATACTCAGGCCTTTCTTCACCCATGCCGGGAACCGGGGAACCCCACCATCAATCCAGGTGTCGCCTGGCTCCGATCAAGTCCGAGCGCCGGGCCGGACGCAGTGATCGGTTCCGCCGAAGTAAAAGTCGCCCGCGGCAGTAGGATGGAAGCATGTCCGCCCAACCCCAGCCGAAGCTGACTCCGGAAGAATACCTGGAGATCGAGCGCGCCGCCGAGTTCAAGAGCGAGTATCACGATGGACAGATGTATGCGATGCCCAGCGGCACATTCCCGCATGTCCGCTCAACCGTGAACTTGACGGGAGAACTTTACGCGGCAATCAAAAGATGCCCGTGTCAGGTGATTTCAAGCGATCTGCGTTTGAGAGCGTCCCCAAGCGGGCCTGATATCTGCCCGGATCTGAGCGTCGTCTGCGGCGAACTGAAATTTGTCGAAGGCCGGCAAGACATCTTCACCAATCCGACGCTCGTCATCGAAGTCCTCTCCCCTTCCACCGAAGCCTATGACCGAGGCTTCAAAGCCTCCCAATACCGCACCATCGAATCCCTTCAGGAATACGCCCTTGTCGCGCAGCACATCCCGCGCATCGAAGTCTATCGCCGCCAGCCCTCGGGAGCCTGGCTCCTCACGGATTCCATCGGCCTCGAAAGCACGGTCCGCTTCGACAGCATCGACTGCGCCCTGGCCCTCTCCGACATCTACGAAAAAATCACCTTCAATCCCGACGAAGCCCTCGCGAAGGCTGAGTCTCTACTTCTTCAACACCCCCCGCCAGTTCGATATCACTCTTAAATTCGCATCCGAGCTCTCCGGTTGCGCCAACATCACCAACCGCTGCCCGTCCGCCGCGACATCGAAATCGGCAGGACCCGTGGCCCGGAATGTCTGCGGAGCCTCCACCTCCGGACGCCCCGCCACCACCCGAATCCCCGCCGAATGGACGAAGGGGCCCGCTCGATAGAACAGTTCCTTGCTATCGCCCCGCCAGCGCGGCACGTTCCCCGCTCCGCTCGAAATCTGTACTTTCCCCGCCGCGTTCGCGCCGCCCCCGCCAGGAGCCACCGGAGACGCGCGAAGGTACACTTCCGCCTGCCCCGATTCTTCCGACGTGTACGCGATCCACTTTCCATCCGGGGAGAACGCCCCGAAGCTCTCCTGGAACGGCGTCTGCGCAAACGGAATCGGTTTCCGTTCCCCCTCCAGCGGAAGAATCATCAAGTCCGCCCGTGTGTTCGGATTCTCCTCCCGGTACAGTAAATACTTTCCGTCCCGGCTCCAGTCCAGAGGAATCTCCGGGTTCGGGCCCTCATGCAGCCGCTCCTCCGCTCCCGTCCCGCCCGCGTCTTTGCGGTACATCTGAAACACCCCGGTCCGGCTCGACCCGAACGCGATCTGCCGCCCGTCCGGAGACCACACCGGGTAATTCTCCTGCGCCGCGTCGAACGTCAGCCGAGTAATCACCCCGCGGTCCAGCTCGTTCAACCAGATATCGAAGTTGCCGGAAACGTTCCGCGTCACGGCCACCCTCTTGCCATCCGGAGAAAGGCGAGGGCCAAAGCCCGTATCCTGCTTGAACACTTGAAGCGACTTGCCGTCCCGTCCCACCCAAGCCAGTTGCGGCGTCGACGCTCCCCCGGCTCGATACACCAGCGGTCCCTTGGGCGCCGCCCAGAAAGCCGCGCGCGATTGTGCATTGGCCGTCGTCGCAATATCCGGTGCCACGGGCACCGGCTCTCCGTCCAATCGCAAAGTGTCGCTGTCGAATCGCTGTGCCACCAGCTCATTGCCGCGCAGCCACAGCAGCTCGCCCGGATTTCCCCGCGAGCGAGCCGCATAGACCGCCCGCGCATTCACCGCCAGAACCCGAGTACCCTTCGGCTTGTCGAGCCTCGCCGCGTACACTCCTTGCGTCGCCGGGCTAGGACTCTGGACGTAATAGAGAAACGTCTGGCCGTCCTCCAGAAACTGAGGAAAGTTGTGCGCACTTTCTTGCCGCGATGCATCCAGACTCGTGACGGGCTGGGGCATGCCTCCACCGGCGGACACGCGCTGAATCGTATTGTCGGAGCTGAACAGGATCGTTCCGTTCGCTCCCCAATCTCCCCCCTGCTCGTTGGCCGCATCGCACAGCACCTGCGGCTGCCCCCCGCCCACTTCGGTCCGCTTCAGCTTCCCATCCGCGAAAAAGCCGATCGACTTCCCGTCCGGCGAAAAGAACGGACCGTTCGAGTCCTCCGTCCCCGGCAGTTCCTTCGCCTCCAGTGAATCCAAAGCCCGGACCCACAGCGTCGGCAGTTTCTGCGACCTCGCCGCGCCGAACGCGATCATGGTTCCATCCGGTGAAATCGCCGTCGCGTGATACGGCCCGCTGTAGATGGTGCCCGGAGGAGGATCGAGCGAGAATTGCAGCTGTGGAATCTCCACCGGCCTCTGCGTGAACCATGCGATCCCCAGCGCCGCCGCCAGCAGGAAGAACAGCGTCAGGAAAAACCGCTCCACGATTGCCGCCTTCGATACTTTGAAAGGCGCCTCCTGATGCGGAACTTCCTGATGTCGAGCCTCCACGGCCGCCGCCTTCGCGACCCCTACGTGCTCCAGCGCCCACTTCAAATCCGACGCCGTCTGAAACCGCTCGTCCGGATCCTTCGCGAGGCACCTTCGCAGCACCGGCTCCACGGGACCCGTCAACTCCGCCGACCCCGTAGGATGGTCCCGCATCACCGACGCCAGAATGCTCGCGCCCGTCGCGCCTTCGAACGCCCGCTTGCCCGTGAGCATCTCGTACAGCACCGCGCCGAACGAAAAAATGTCGCTCCGCGCGTCCCCCGGCTTGCCCTCCCACTGCTCCGGCGACATATACGCGGGAGTCCCCATCACCACCCCCATCGTCGCCGTCTCATCCTGAGCCGGCAGCCCGTGAGCCGAAAGCGATGCCGCACCCATCTTCGCCAGCCCGAAATCCAGCAGCTTGATTCCCGACTTCGTCGTCATCAAAATGTTGGCCGGCTTCAGATCGCGATGCACCACGCCGCGACGATGCGCGTGCTCCAACGCCTCCGCAATCTGAATCGCGAGAGGCAGAGCCTCGCTCAGCGGCATCGGCACCGCCAGAGGCTTGCCGTCCACCAGTTCCATCACCAGGTAGTCGGGCCCGCTCTCTGCGTGAGAGACGTCGTAGAGATGGCAAATATGAGGATGATTCAGCGCCGCCACCGCCCGAGCCTCGCGCTCGAACCGGTCACTGAATCTTTCGGAAGAAACTTTGAGTGCGACGTCGCGCCCCAGCCGGGAGTCGTGGGCTCTATAAACCTCGCCCATCCCGCCCGCGCCGATCGGCGCAAGAATTTCGTAAGGTCCCAGCTTCGTCCCAACCGCCAAAGGCATCAGGACGATTCTAGCGGAATAACGGAGCCGTCTAGAATGCGACGCTCCTTTACACCACGCTCGGCAACCGTACCAGCGACGCCCCCGGCACGAACCCGAACATCTCTTTATCCTCCAGCACCATCTCCAGCACCCGCCGCGTCACGGTCGTATGCTCCCGAGCCGTCGCCTCCGCCCGAGCCGCCTGCCGCCGCTCGATCGATTCCGCCAGCACCCGGTGCTGCTCCTGCCCGATCGGGAACATCGAATCCAGCTTCGGCATCTTCGCATGCGCGAAAATCATGGCGCTCGGCTGCGCGAACGGCAGCGTCAGCACGTGATCCAGCGTTCGCCGCAGCATGGGACTCTTCGCCAGCGTCACGATCTCCGCATGAAAGGCCTCATTCAAATCCAAATATCGCGCGTAGGTATCGATGTTGGCCACCGGCCCGCCGAACTTCTCCATCTCCGTCCGGTAATGGTTGAGCGCCTCCAACTCCGCTGGATCGCTCAAACGCTCCGCTGCCAGCCTCGCCGCCGCACCCTCTAAAGTTCCCCGCATCTCAATCGCATCCCAGATGTCGGCAATTGTGAACTCACGTACCACGAACCCGCCGGAGGGAGAAACTTCAAGTAATCCTTCATGCGATAACCGGTCCAGCGCCAGGCGGATCGGCGTCCGCGATACGCCGAGCCGCGCCACCAGCGGCAATTCTGAAATTCGCTCCCCCGGCTGGAAGTCGCCGCGAAGAAGCATCTCTCTTAAATTCAATAATGTGCGCCCCGTTTGTGAAACGAATTCTGCAGGTGTGTGCTGCACCTTAATGCTGGGACTGCTGAGCGTCAAGTTTCCTCCAAGTTGCATAGTTCTGTCTTGTGCAAGCGTTCGGGGCTCACATGGTAGGCGACGCGTGGTGCCTCTTAAGTTACGTGGGCGGCTACTTCGGTGTTCCGGCTTTCCGTTCCGCCGCGCGATCGTAGAACGCCTTTTCCGAGGAATCGACCGTCGCTTTATAGCCGACGAGGTCCCCGTAAGGATTGCCGTAAGGGTTCGGAGCCCTGGCTCCCCCTGCCCTAGCTTGGCATACTTTTGTGTCAGCTGAAAGAACCCCGTTGTGCGGCACGAGTGAGCCCCTGGAATCTTGCCGCACCCTCGCGTCGTTGCCGGAGCCCTCGGCTATCGAAAGAACGGATATCGAAGGAGTTCCTGACTCCCAGGGGATTCCCTTCGGGTTCGCCAAATGCTATCTTGCATTTGTTATGCGCAGTACGTGAGGTCGGTGATGGTGAAAAAGTCGGCGTCAATACGGCGCCGCCGGGCCGGGAATCCCGGCTCAAGGTCTGCAGCGCCCGCGTCTCTGCTACTTGCCGCGGTCGCCTCGGCCGGAGGACTCGAATCGGTCCCGGCCCTTCTTGAAACATTATTGGAGTCCACCGAGCAAGCGATCGTGGCCGAAGATAACGGCCGTGGAATCGTTCTGGTGAACCGTGCCGCGGAGAAAGTATTCGGCTATAGCCGCGCGGAACTGGCCGGGCAATCGCTTGACGCGCTGGTCCCCGCGGGACTTCCTCCCTCTGTAGAGGGAACCGGCAGCCGTCGGTGCGAAGGCCGCCGCAAGGACGGTTCCCTGTTTCCCCTCGACGTCCATCTGAGCCGCATGCACCCTTCCGGTGCCGGACTCACGGTGGCGTTCATGACCGATATTACCGCCCAGCACCGCCTGGAACGGCTTTCCCTGACCCACCAGGCCGAAATCCGTGCGCTCACCGCGCAGCTCATTGACGCCCAGGAAGAGGAACGGCGGCGCGTGTCCCGCGAACTGCATGACGGCTTGTGCCAGCGCCTGGCCTATCTCGCGTTCGATATCGAACACCTGGCCGTCGCGCTCCCCAGTCCCGCCGAGACCCGCCATCGCTTGCGGGAACTGCGCGAACGCGCCGTGCAGGTTTCTGAGGAAGCGCGCAACATCGCCTATGAACTCCACCCCTCCGTGCTCGACGACCTGGGGCTCGTCGTTTCCCTGCAAGCCTTGTGCAACGATTTCGCGAAGAAGGAGAAGATCCGCGTGAAATTAACCGCCGGCAAGCTGCCCCATACGGTTCCCCAGAAAGTCGCCTCCGGACTCTACCGCATCGCTGAGGAAAGCATGCAGAACGTGGCCAAACACGCAAAAGCCAGGCGCCTCTTCGTCTCGCTCGCCCTGAGCGACAATAGTATTACGCTCTTGCTCCAGGACGATGGTGTCGGCTTTTCTCCGCAAGCGGTTAAAGGCAAAGGAGGTCTGGGTCTGGTGAGCATCCGTGAGCGTGCTCGCATCCTCGGCGGCGATCTGTCCATCGAATCCGAACCGAAACAGGGCACCCGCATCATCGTCAAGGTGCCTCTATAGAACCTTCCCCAACCACATCCCCCAATCACATCCATGGACCGCCCCCGCATCCTCCTCGCTGACGATCACTCGCTCATGCTGGACGGCTTCACCAACTTGCTCCAGGACAAATACGACGTCGTTGGTACCGTCTCGGACGGCCGCGCGCTGGTCGAAGCCGCGCTCCGTCTGCAACCGGATCTCATCATCTCGGACATCACTATGCCGATTCTCAACGGCATCGATGCGGCCCTGGAGATCCGCCGCCAACTTCCGCAGGTGAAGCTGCTCTTTGTCACGATGCACACCAGCCCCACCTATCTGCAGGCCGCCCTGGAGGCCGGAGCCAACGGCTATGCCGTCAAATCCTCTGACCGGACCCAGATCCTGGCCGCCGTCGAAACCGTCCTCCAAGGGGGCCGCTACATCACGCCCGGCATCGGGGGGGATCAAATGGAGCGGTGGCAGGACCCGGCCCGCGCCGCCGGGACCTTGCGCCTCAGCGTCCGTGAGCGCCAAATCGTGCAACTGGTGGCCGAAGGCAAGAGCCGGAAGGAAGTCGCTTTCGCGCTCTCCATCAGCGAAAAAACGGTGGCCTTCCACAAGAACAACATCATGCGCAAGCTCGGCATGCGCAGCACCGCCCAACTCACCCGCTACGCGCTGGACGAAGGCCTGATTTGAAGAGGCACTTCAATTCTCCGCCGGCGCCTTCTCCGCCGCGTCCACCACCAGGACCTCCACGGGCCCCTTGCGCCCCTCCAGCCTCAACCCCAACTGCTCCTCCAGCGCCGTGAACAACGAAGGCCCCGCCGAGTCTCCTGCAGCCGCCGGACCCTTGGCCAGCGCCCACTCCAGCTTCACCGTATACAGCCCCGGAAGCCCCGTCATATCGAGAATCGGCCGCTCCGTCTCGAATCGCGAGAGCAAGTACGCCAGCAGCGTCATCGGCATAATGTTGTCGATCCGTCCGCCAAAATTGGTGCCGCGATAGTCCGGCGGCAGCTCCTTCACCGCCGTCATCTTCGACCCGCCCTTCGCCAGCACCAGCGCGTAGTGCGACATCTCTTTTTGCTCGCGATGCACCACCAGCTTGAACCGGTCTTCCAGCAGCGTCTGCATCATCGCCTGCAATTGCTCCCGAGTCGATCCCACCGGGCCCTTCGCATCGATGTCGTAAAAGTAAGGGAACGACTTGATCCAAGCCGGTCCGACGATCTGCTCATCGGACGCCAGGTTGTAAGCGAACCGGATGCAATTCACCAGCGCCGCATTGCCAAACGTGAGTTCCTCATGCCGCACCTGGCCCAAGTTCATCGTGACCAGGTCCCCCAGCTTCGAGACGTCCACCAGCTTCACCGTGGCGACTTCGAACCGGGGCTTCTCCTGCGCTTGCGCCCATCCGGCGACCGCCAGCAGAACCGCCCACGCGAACACACGTCCATTCATGCGGGTATAGACAACCGCCCGGGGGCGAAAGTTCCCGCCTCACGCCACCTCGCAGGACTCTTCTCCGCACCCCTGTCCATTGACCATCGACTGCAGCGAGTCCACCGCCGTCCGCAAAGCCAGTGCCTCCGCGCGCAGCGTTTCGCTGGTGGCGCTGCTTTCCTCCGCATTCGCCGCCGTGTTCTGGGTCACTTGTTGCATTTCCAGAATCGCCTTGTTCACCTGCTGGATCCCCCGAGCCTGCTCCTGGCTCCCCGCATTCACCTGGTCCACCAGGATCTTCACCTGCCGCGTGCTCCCCGTGATCGCTCCGATGGCGTGCGCCATTTCCTCCAGCTTGCGGCTGCCTTCCTCCGACGTGCGGAGCGACTTCTCGATCATCGCCGTCGTTTCGCGCGCCGCCTCCGCCGAACGTTGCGCCAGGCTTCGCACCTCCTGCGCCACCACCGCGAAACCCGCCCCGGCTTCTCCCGCCCGGGCCGCCTCCACCGCCGCGTTCAGCGCCAGAATGTTGGTCCGGAACGCCAGCCCGTCGATCGTCTTCACGATCCGCGAAATCTCTTTTCCCGCTTCCTGGATTCCCGTCATCGATCCCGTCATCTGCTCCAGCGCCCGGTTCGCGTCGCTCACTTCCCGGTCCACCCGCTCCATGTGCGCCGCGGATTGCTGCGCGTTCTCCGCATTCCGGTGCGTGATGGAAGTGATCTCTTCACTCGATGCCGATGTCTCCTGCAACGCCGCGGCCTGCTCGGAGGCTCCCTGCGCCAATTGCCCGCTCGATGAGGAAAGTTCCCGCGACGCGGCGTCCACCTGCACCGCCCCCTTGCCCATGCGTCCCGCCACTTGCCGCAACTGCCCGCAGGACCGCCGTACCGTGAACAGCGCCGCCAGCCCGATCGCCACATTCAGCCCGATCAATCCGAACGCGATCCAGCGGCACTGCGAGACCTCCTCGCGCGCCCGCTCGTTCTCCGCCACCAGCGAAGTTCGCTGCTCCTCCGCCAGCTTCCCCGTGATCTCCCTCATCCGGTTGAGCGACGGAAACAGCTGCTCCCGCAGCTTGCCGTGCGCCTCCCCGAAATCCACGCTCGCTTCCTTGACATAGTCGTGATAGACACCCTTGGCCGACGTCAATTCCTTGCGCAAATCCTCCAGCGACTTCTGCTCCTCCGGCTGTACCATCAGCGGACCCAGATCCGCCATCCGCCCCTCCGTCGCCGCCACCGCGCTGTCCAGCTTCTGCGAGTTTTGGCCTAGCTGGTCCGCCGTATGGCAGAACGTGCAGTAACCCTGCTTTCCATCCAGCGTCTGAATTCCGAAACCCACCTGCGTCTTCCGGACTTGCGCCTCCACCTGGTCGAAGTCCTCGCGCATCGACCCCATCGCGTCGATCTTCTTCGACGTTTGATTTACGGCCCGGTCCAGCGCCGCGCCTAAATTACTCACCGCCCGTAGCGACGAAAACCCCAGCGCCACCAGGAACGCCAGCAAGACTATAAAGCTCGCCGTCAACTTCCGGCCCATGGTCATCCGAAACATAGTTCTCCGTTCTGCCTGAACCGAAATCACTGCGATCCGGCCGTCACGTCTCCCTCTTCGGCTCGTTCCACCAAAGTACGAATCAGGAAAATACGAGGGGCCTTGCACCCGCCCCTGGAATGTATTATTATTCAATCTGCTGTATAAGTATTCATCGGAGACACGCTCATGACCGCCCCCGTCCTCGTCGAACCCGAACCGATCGCGAAGCACCTCACTAGGGATTCCGATCTTTCCGTCGAAGCCCTGCGCCGCCTGCTCGACCTTGCCGCCCACGTCAAGCGCACGCCCATGCGGTACGCCCAAACGCTGGCTGGCCGCTACTTGAGCCTGCTGTTCGAAAAGCCCTCTCTGCGCACGCGCTTCACGTTTGAGCTGGCGATCAAGCAACTGGGCGGCGACGCCGTCAATTACGCCGGCCACATCGACGGCCGCGAGCCCGTCAAGGACATGGCCCGCAACCTCGACCGCTGGACCCATGGCATCGTCGCTCGCGTCTTCCTGCAAAGCACCATCGATGAGCTGGCCCGCTGGTCCAGCGTCCCCGTAATCAACGCGCTCAGCGATCTGTACCATCCCTGCCAAGTCCTCGCCGACGTCCAGACTCTCCAGGAACAGTTCGGCAAGCTCGAAGGCCTGAAGCTCGCCTTCATCGGCGACGGCAACAACGTCGCGCACTCGCTCATGCTCACCGCCGGACGCCTGGGCGTCCACGTCGCCGTGGCCCATCCCGAAGGCTACGCGCCCCACGGAGCCATCGTTGAAGAAGCCGCCAGCCGCGGCAAAATCACCGTCACGACCGACCCCGCGGAAGCGCTCGCGGGAGCCCACGCCGTCTACACCGACGTGTGGGCCAGCATGGGCCACGAATCCGAAGCCGCCGCCCGCGTGAAGGCCTTCGCTCCGTATCAAGTGAATGAAGCGATGTTCGCCCGAGCCCGCCCCGAGGCGATTTTCATGCACTGCCTCCCGGCCCACCGCGGAGAAGAAATGACGGACGGCGTAATCGAATCCCCTCGCTCGGTGGTGTTCGACCAAGCCGAAAACCGCCTGCACGCGCAAAAGGCGTTGCTGCTGTTGTTGCTCGGCTAGACCCAAGAAACGCGCGCCGCGACCGTACCGAAAAACCCGCGCCGCGACGTACCGATAAACCCGCGCCGCGACGTACCGATAAACCGAGCCGCGACAGTAATGGAGCGGCCTTTAGAAATGCAACCCCGCCCCCCGGGCCACGCTAAAATCAAATTTCTACTATGAACAAACCCAAAAAGGTAGCGCTCGCCTACTCGGGCGGACTCGATACATCGATCATCATCCCCTGGCTCAAGGAAAACTACGGCTGCGAAGTCGTGGCCGTCTGCGGTGATATCGGCCAGGGCGGGGAAGAGCTCTCCGGCCTGGAAGCCAAGGCCCGTAAAACCGGAGCCTCCGAAGTCCACGTCGCCGACATGCGCGAAGAGTTCGTCAGCGAATATCTCTGGCGCATGGTCCGCGCCGGCGGCGAGTATGAGCACAAATATCTCTTGGGCACCAGCATCGCCCGCCCGCTCCTCGCCAAGAAGCAAGTGGAAGTCGCGCTCGCCACCGGCTGCGACGCCGTAGCGCACGGCTGCACCGGCAAAGGCAACGATCAGGTCCGCTTCGAACTCACGTATAAAGCCCTCGCGCCGCACCTCCCCGTGATCGCTCCGTGGCGCGAATGGGATCTCATCTCGCGCGAAGACTGCATCGCCTACGCCGAAAAACACAACGTGCCCATCGCGCAGTCGACCAAGAAAATATACTCGCGCGATCGCAACATCTGGCACATCTCCCACGAAGGCGGAGCCCTCGAAGATCCGAAGAACGCCGCGCCCGACGAAATCTGGATGCTCACGACCAGCCCCAAGGACGCGCCCGATGCCACCACTGACGTCACGATCGCCTTCGAAGCCGGCCGCCCGGTCTCCGTCAACGGCAAGCGTTCCAGCGCGCTCCAACTCCTCGAAACCCTCAACGCCATTGGGGCCGATAACGGCATCGGCCGCATCGACCTCGTCGAGAATCGCTTCGTCGGCATGAAGTCCCGCGGCTGCTACGAAACTCCCGGCGGCACTCTCATCATGTCCGCCTTCCGCGAGCTCGAAGCCCTCACGCTGCCCAAGGACCTCGCGCACTACAAGCAGAAGCTCGCGCTCGATTACGCCGAGATCGTTTACAACGGCACCTGGTTCACGCCTCTGCGCGAATCGCTCGACGCGTTCTTCGATAAGGCCAGCGAATCCACCACCGGCGAAGTCACTCTGCGGCTTTACAAAGGCACCATCCAGCCCGTCAGCCGCAAGTCGCCCTACTCGCTCTACTCGCTCGATATCGCCAGCTTCACCATGGGCGCGGAGTACGATCAGAAAGACGCGCGCGGCTTCATCAACCTGATCGGCCTGCCGATCCAGGTCCGCGCTTCGTTGAAACAAGCTGCCAAGAAATCGGTATGAAGCTCTGGGGCGGCCGCTTCGCCGAAGGACCCTCCGAAGTCTTCGAGCGTTTCTCCGGATCACTCCACTTTGACCGCCGCCTGATCGACGCCGACATCCGCGGCTCGCAGGCTTTCGCGCGCGCTCTTGAAGGGGTCGGCATCCTGACCCCTTCGGAGCGCGAGCAACTCGTCGCCGCGTTCGACACGATTCGTGAGGAAGCCAAAACTCCCGCGTTCTACGAAGGCGCGACGGACGAGGACGTCCACACTTTAGTCATCCGCAAACTCAAAGAGCGCGTGGGCGCGTTAGCCGACAAAATCCACACCGGCCGCAGCCGCAACGAACAAGTCTCGCTCGACGTCCGCCTCTGGCTGCGCGACGAAATTGACCGCGCGTCCTCGCTCCTTCTCGCGCTGCTCCAGTCTCTTCTCAACTGCGCCGCCCGCAATCCCGACGCCGTGGTCCCCGGCTACACCCATCTCCGCCGAGCTCAAGCCGTCCTCTGGCCGCACTATCTGCTCGCGTATTTCGAAATGTTCTCGCGCGATTACGAGCGTCTGCAGCAAGCGCGCGCCCGCGTCAACGTTCTCCCGCTCGGTAGTGGAGCCCTCGCCGGCAGCGGCTTCCCCTTCGATCGAGAAGCCATCGCCCGCGACCTCGGCTTCGCCGGCATCACCAAGAACAGCATGGACGTTTCTGCCGACCGCGATTTCGCGCTCGACTTCCTCTTTGCCGCGTCCACCACCATGCTCCACCTCAGCCGCCTCTCCGAAGACTGGATTCTCTACTCCAGCGAAGAGTTCGGCTGGATCGAATTAGGCGACGGCGTCACGAGCGGCTCCAGCCTGATGCCGCAAAAGAAAAATCCCGACTCGCTCGAACTCATCCGCGGCAAATGCGGCCGGGTCTTCGGCGACCTCACGTCTCTCTACGTCACGATGAAAGGCCTCCCGTCCACCTACAATCGCGACATGCAGGAAGACAAGGAGCCTCTCTTCGACGCCGCCGATCAACTCAACGGCTCGCTCGAAATGGCCGCGGCCGTGATCGACAGCGCGAAGCTCATCGAATCCCGCCCCGCGCAAGCCGCCGAAGAAAGCTGGGTCGTGGCCACCGACTTGGCCGAAGCGCTAGCGAGAAGCGGCACGTCTTTCCATCAAGCCCACCAAATCGTAGGCCGCTTAGTTTTGGAGAGCGTGAAGTCCAACAAGAAGCCCTCCGACTGGACGGCGGCAGATCTGATAAAATTCGCCCCCGAATTCAAACCCGAAATGATCGCGTTAATGCAGCCCAAAGAAGGCATGCAATCCCGCGTAGTCCCCGGCGGAACCTCGCCCTCCTCCGTCGCCTCAGCCTTGGCCACCGCCGCCCAATGGCTCGAAAGCGCCGTTTCCGAGCCGCGACTGTCAAGGAGCGGTAACGGCGTTCTCCGCCCATGAACAAATCCTATCGCCAAGGCCAGATCCTCAACCTCATCCGCGCCACCCGCCTCCACACGCAGGAGGATCTGGCCGCCGCGCTCCGCCATCAAGGCATCGCCGCCACTCAAGTCACTCTCTCCCGCGACATCCGCGAGCTTGGCCTGATCAAGACGTCGCAAGGCTACTCTCAAACCCCCATCGCCGCGCCCCTCGGACCCGACTTCGCTCAAGTCGCCCGCGAATTCCTCCGCGACGTTCGAATCGCTCAAAACCTTCTCGTCCTCCGCACGCCGCCCGGCCACGCCAATGCGCTCGCCTCCGCGCTCGATCAAGCCGATTGGCCCGAAGTAGCCGGCACCATCGCCGGCGACGACACGGTTCTCGTCGTCGCTCCCGATAACAAGATCGCCGCCGCCCTCCGCACCCGTTTCCTCGCGTTCGTACAATAGTTCGAATCCCGGAATGGCCGCCTTCTGCACGCCTCGCTCCAAGATGAACGTCCTGGCCCTCTCGGCCGCCACGTTCTTCATGGTTTCGGGCGGACCCTATGGCACCGAAGAAATCGTGCAGCAAGCCGGATACGCCGGAGCCCTCCTCGTCCTCTTGCTGCTGCCTCTCCTCTGGGCGCTGCCCACGTCGATGATGGTGGGCGAACTCGCCGCCGCGATCCCGGAGGAAGGCGGCTTCTACGTCTGGGTCCGCGACGCCATGGGACCCTTCTGGGGATTCCAGGAAGCCTGGCTTTCGCTCGCGTCCAGCATCTTCGATATGGCCGCGTACCCCGCCGTCTTCGTCCTCTCGCTCGGCCAACTCTGGGCGCCCGCGCTTCAGGATCGCAACCGCATCCTCATCTCCATCGCGATCATTTCTATCTGCGTCCTTTGGAATCTCTTCGGAGCCAACGCCGTCGGCGAAGGCTCCATCGGACTCGGCCTCGTTCTGCTCACGCCCTTCGCGCTGCTAGTGATTCTCGCGATCTTCCGCACCCATCTCTCCGCCGCCGCGACATCCGCCGCCCCCGCCGCCGACGCCCATAAAGATTGGATCGCCGCCATCGTCGTCGGCATGTGGAATTACATGGGTTGGGACAACGCGTCCACCGTGGCCCAGGAAGTCCGCGAGCCCCAGCGCACGTACCCGCGCGTCATGCTCTGGACCGTCCTCGCCATCTTCATCGTCTACGCCCTGCCGATCCTGGCCGCCTGGTGGATCGGCATCCCCGCCGCGTCCTGGACCACCGGAAGCTGGGTCGCGGTCGCCCAAAAAATCGGCGGCCCCACCTTCGGCTCGGCGCTCGGTAACTTCGTGCTGCTCGGAACCATGATCAGCGTGCTCGGCATCATGAACTCACTGACGATGTCCTACTCGCGCATTCCCGTCGCCCTTGCCGAAGACGGCTACGCCCCGCGAGCACTCGTAAAGCAACTCCGCAACGGAGCCCCCTGGGTGGCTCTCATCGCTTGCGGAGCCGCCTGGATGCTCGCCCTCGGCCTCAGCTTCGACCGCATCCTGCTGCTCGACATCATGCTGTACGGACTCAGCCTCATCCTGGAGTTCGTCGCCCTCGTGATCCTGCGCCTCCGCCAACCCAAGCTCGCGCGGCCCTTCCAAGTCCCCGGAGGAATCGCCGGCGCCTTGCTGCTCGGCATCGGCCCCACCGCCTTGCTCGCCGCCGCCTTCGCCGCCAACCGCGACGATAAGGTCGGAGAAATGAGCGCCGCCACTCTCGCCCTGGTCCTGATGCTCGCCGGAGTCCTCGTTTATGGAGTCCGCGAAGCCTACGTCCGCAGAGCACGGACCCGTCACGCGCGCTAAAGAAAAAGTTTCTCGCCCGCCGTCAACGCTTTGCCGATTTCCCCACGCGTCCCGCGCTTGCGCTCAGCCGTATCATGAGCCCGTAAGAGTCTGGGTCGCCCATTTAGATACCAGGCCACGCGAGTGCGGAAGCATCCTCGAGGCAACGCCGCACAGACGTATATTGAATGGGCCTCATGGCCGCCGGAGGTGTCGGTGGCCGCGGGAAGCTTCCCTAAAAAATGAATCAAGGAGAGACGAAATCGCCCCACAGCACCTGGTAGGCTTGCAGATTCCCGTAAATATCCATTCCGGCGCGGACGGAAACGCGTTCATTCACCTTCACCGTGTCCATCCGCAACCCGTCTTGCAGATACCGTGTGTCCGGACGCAGCACCAGCGTCGCATCGCCCCCTCGCGTCCGCAGCAGCAGCGTTCGTCCGTCGCAGCGCAGCACCACTCCCGCTAAATCCCGATCTCCCTTCGGAGAAAACTTGGCCGCCGCCGCGACCTCGTTCGCCTTCGCCGCCCGAGCCTTCTCCCGAGTCCGCGCCAGCTCCAGCGCCGGATTCACAACCTCCACGATCCGCGCGTAGCACAAGCCCGAATTCGATCGCCGATCCGCCAGAACCTGCACCGGCTCGCCCGGCTCCAGCGTCGCCATCCGCGCCGCCCGATGATCCCGTTCCAGCACCGTGCGCGCATCGTAGTGGCACAACAGCACGTCCCCGGAACTCTGCCGCAAGCTCAAATCTCCGCCCGACGCCATCACCAACGACCCGTGAAAAATCCCCACCGGCATCTCCGTCTGCGCGGCCGCGGACGCACAGGCGATCAGGAACAAAGCTGGAATCAGAGTTCTCAAGAGACGCCCATTATACAATTTGGTCTTGGACTCATTTCTAGAACCCGCCGCCTGCTGGCTCCTTCATTCCGGAATTCAAGAAGCCTCCGGCGGCGTCGCTCGTTACTATCGATTAGACTCCGGAACCAATCTCCCCGTTTCGTCCGAGATCACCGGATACGCCATCAGCACCCTCGCGTACCTGCACTCGCTTACCGGCAATTCGGCATATCTCGACGCCGCCTTCCGCGCTGCCCGCTATCTCACAAGCGAAGTGTGGGACGGCACCACGTTCCCCTTCGAGCCCGGCTCCGACCGAGCCTACTTCTTCGACATCGGCATCATCGTCCGCGGCCTGCTCGCCGCCTCTCGACTCCCCGGCGGCGAAGAGTTCCGCGAGGCCGCCCATCAAGCCGCGCTCTCGCTCGCCTTCGATTTCATGGGCGACGAAGCGCCGTTCCATCCCATCGTTTCCTTGCCCGATAAACAGCCCCTCGCGCATGAGAAGCAATGGTCGCGCAGCCCCGGCTGCTATCAATTGAAATCCGCTCTCGCCTGGCACGATATTTCTGTATCCGCCGGCGACGAGCACGCGCAAAAGCTCTACGAAACCGTACTCGCCTACTCGCTCGCCACGCACGACACGTTCCTCTTCTCTGAGCCCGTCCGCGAAAAGCAGATGGACCGCCTCCACGCCTACAGCTACTTCCTCGAAGCGCTGCTCGCCGCCTCGGACCGCCCGCTGGTCCGCGAAGCTCTCGCAACCGGAGTCGCCCGAGCCGCCGCCCTCTACCGCGAAATCGCGCCCACGTTCGAACGCTCCGACGTAGCCGCCCAAATCCTGCGAGTCCGCTTAATCGCGCATCATATAGATGCGCTGCCGCTCGACGAGGCCGCGGCCTCCCACGAAGCCGCCCGAGCCGCCTCCTTCCAAGCCGCCCCCGATCATCCCGACCCGCGCCTCCGCGGAGGCTTCTACTTCGGCAGCAAGCGCGGCGAAATGCTCCCATTCTCCAACCCCGTCTCCACCGGCTTCTGCTTGCAAGCGCTCCAACTCTGGCAGCAGCACCAATCCGGCCGCTGGAATTTCAATCTCCAGCAACTCATTTGACCGCGGTCAAAGTCCTCTTCGCCTCGGGCAACGATCCCGCCATCGCGCAAACTCTCGCCGCGTTCCAATCCATCCACCCCGAGCTGCCGTTAATCGTAGTCTCCGAATTCCCCCCACCCGTGATAGAGCCGCGCCCGTCAGGAAGCGGCAGCACAGAATGGATCCGCTACCACATCCGCCGCTCCCTCTCCGAAAACCGCGCGCTGCTCCACTCCCGCCTCGCCGGCCGCGAGATCC
Source organism: Bryobacteraceae bacterium (assembly GCA_036498815.1). Lineage (GTDB taxonomy): Bacteria > Acidobacteriota > Terriglobia > Bryobacterales > Bryobacteraceae > Palsa-187. The sequence continues at coordinate 125,533 of DASYET010000021.1, forward strand.
GTCTCGCCGCCATGATCCTGGAACCGCAAACGCCGCACTGGCCCCTGCGCTTCCTCGCCCTCGCCACCGCGCGCTTCCGCCTGCTCGCCTTCACTGAAACCGGCCAGCACTTCCGCATGCGCCCCGACAATCTCCCGGTAATGCTGCGGCATCTCTGGTGGCGATTGAAAAATTTCGTCCGCACCCTGCGCCGCAAGCCGAAAACCAACCGAGCCCTCGCGCTCCTCGCCTGGCGCGCGCGCCTGCAGCCTCTTCTCTCGCGATCTCCCTCCGGCCCCGCCCCGTGGCGAGCCCGAGTCCTCGCGCCCGGCATCTCCGTCGTGATTCCTTCGCGCAACGGCCGCCACTTGCTCGCCACCTGCCTCCCGCGCCTCGCCGGCGCCGACGAAATCATCGTCGTCGACAACGGGACCAAGGACACCGTGTACGATGGCACCGCCGAATTCCTCGCGGCCGAATATCCCTGGGTCCAACTCGAATCCAGCCCCGAGCCTCTCTCCTTCACCCGAGCCGTCAACCGGGGCATCCAGTGCGCCCGCTTCTCGCACGTCTGTCTGTTGAACAACGACATGCTGGTCGATCCCGGCTTCTTCGCCGCGCTCCGCCAGCCGTTCGATCAAATTCCAAATCTCTTCTCCGCCACCGCGCAAATCTTTTTCCCCGAAGGCCAGCGCCGCGAAGAGACCGGCAAGACCGTGTGGCGTCCCGATCTCGCCTCGACCGATTTTCCCGTCCGCTGCGACGATCCTCTCGCAGGCGAAGACCAATCCTACGTGCTCTACGGCAGCGGCGGCTGCACTCTCTATGACGCGGCGAAGCTCGCGCAACTCGGCGGCTTCGATCCCGTCTACGAACCTGCCTACGTCGAGGATCTCGACCTCGGCGTCCGCGCCTGGCAGCACGGCTGGCCCAGCGTTTACTGCGCCCACGCCCGAGTCCTTCACGAACATCGCGCCACCACCTCGCGCTACTACACGCCCGCGCAACTCGACCGCATCCTCGAACGCAACTTCGTCCGCTTTCTCGCGCGCTTCGGCCATCTCTGGCGCGAGAACATCGCTCGCCTTCGCACTAACGGCGAAGTCGACGCGTTGCGCGAAGCCACGTCTCTCCCCGTCGCGCGGCATCCCGCGCCCGCGCCGTTTCTCGATCTCGTCACCGGAGCCGTCGCCGTCTTTCCCGGCCTCGCGCCCACCGGAAAGCCGCGAGTCCTCGTCGCCAGCCCCTATCTCCCTTTCCCGCTCTCGCACGGAGCCGCCGTCCGCATCTACAACCTGATGGGCCGCGCCGCCGTGGACTTCGATCAAGTCCTGATCTGTTTCGTCGACGATCTCGCGCCCGTGCCCGCCGAACTTCTCGCCCTTTGCGTCGAAGTGATTCTTGTCCGCCGCCCCGGCACGCACGCCTTGCCGTCCACTCCTCGACCCGAAACCGTGGAAGAGTTCGATTCCCCCGCGTTCCATGCCGCGCTCCGTCGGACCATCGCCAAATGGAAGCCCGGCATCGCGCAACTGGAGTTCACGCAGATGGCGCAATATGTTTCGGACTGCGCCCCCGCGCGAACCATCCTGGTCGAGCACGACATCACGTACGATCTCTACGCCCAAATGCTCCAGCAAGCTGAGGATTGGGAGAATCGCCGCCAATACAATCTCTGGCGCACCTTCGAAACCGCGGCGTGGACCCAAGTGGATCGAGTTGTCGTGATGTCAGAAAAAGACCGCGCCGTCGTTGTCCAAAACGCCGCCACCATCGCCAACGGCGTCGATCTCGACCGCTTCCGGCCCTCCGCATCGCAACCCGAACCGCGCCGCCTGCTCTTCATCGGCTCTTTCGCGCATCGCCCCAACGTGCTCGCGCTGGAATTCTTCCTCCGCGACGTCTTCCCTTTGCTCGACAACGTGATGCTCCACGTCATCGCGGGCCAGCGCCACCAATCTTTCTGGGACCTCCAGCACGATCGCTTGGAAGTGGAAGGCTTCGTCTCCGACGTGCGCCCCGCCTACGCGCGAGCCGCCCTCGTCATCGCGCCCTTAATCGCTTCAGCCGGCACCAATATCAAAATCCTCGAAGCCATGGCGATGGGCAAGGCCATCGTCTCCACCGATGCGGGCATCCACGGCCTCGATCTAGCTCGCGGCACCGATGTCGTGGTCGAGAACGATCCCGCCGCGATGGCCCGCGAAATTACTCGATTGCTCGACTCCCCCGACGACCGCGCCGCCATCGAACGCCACGCCCGCCGCACCGCCGAAGAGCGCTACGGCTGGGATGCCATCGCCTCGGAGCAAGCCCGCCTCTACAACGAATTACTTAAGTAAGATGGAGTCCATGAAGGTTTTCCTTCCCGTCGCCGCGTTCGCGTTGCTCGGCACCATGGCCCATGCCGCGGATTGCGACCGCGCCTGCCTCGCCGGAGTCCTCACGCAGTATCTCGACGCCATGGTGGCGCACAATCCCGCAGCCGCGCCCGTCGCCGCGAAAGTCCGCTTCACTGAAGACGCCGTTGAAATGAAACTCGGCCAGGGCCTCTGGAAGAACGCATCGAAACTGCGCGGCTACCGGCAGGATATTCTCGATGTCCGCCAAGGCGTCGCCGCGTCGCAGGTGATTGTGGAAGAATCCGGCACTCCCGTGATGCTGGTGCTGCGGATGAAAGTGGTGGACAAGAAGGCGATCGAAGTCGAGACGCAAGTCACGCGAACGCAGAAGGAAGGCGCGCTGTTCCAGATCGCCGCGATTCAAACGCCCAGCAAGGCCATGAACCTCGCTCCCGGGAAATCGCAACTCAATTCGCGCGAGGACGCGATCAAAATCGCGCAGTTCTATCCGGCGGGCCTGAAGATCGGCAGCTTTCTCGAAGTGAACGCCCCCTTCGCACCCGACGCCTATCGCATCGAGAACGGCGCCATCACGGCGGGCCCCGGCTGCGCGCGCGCGGGTTGCGAGAACATCAAGACCCAGACCATCATGAAGCATCCCGCCATCACGACCCTGGTCAAGGCTGTTGATGAAGAGCAGGGCATCGTCCTGCTGCGCATGAATTTCGGAGACACCGGATCGTACGGCCCCGGCAACGCTCTCATTGTCTGGGAAGCGTTCAAAGTCTACGGCGGCCAGATCCACGCCGTCGAAGCCTTCATGCGAGTGATGCCCTCCGCCGCCGGCTCTGGTTGGGACTAGGCCGCAACCACCCGATACACCCCATAAATCGCGAACGACGCCAGCCCGCCCATCCATAACGGCTTCTGCCACGGGCCATTCCACGGCAGCGAAAACAGCATCGCAAATCCCAGCGGTGTGAGTGCGTTGAAGTGGACCGCTTCGCTCCAATGCCCCTTGGCGAAAGCAAAAATTCCGCGAGTGAGTCCGCACAAAGGGCAGGGGATTCCGGTCAGCCAGTGAAACGGGCACAGCCGGATCAACGGTTCCGCGGGGATCGAAATCGCCCACAGCAGGAACAGCACGAACGCGCTGCCGGCAATGCGGCGTCCCATCTCTTTTATAAATCCGCGGTACGCGGATCGAAGCCCACCAACTCGCGGTACGCGATCACCGTGGCCGCCCACGTCACCGGAGCCGTAATCAGCACCCCCACGATCAGGCAACAGACTCCCAGGAAATTCACCAAAGCCGCAAGGATGATGAACAAGCTGAAACCGAGATAGTTGGCTTTCACGATGGCATGGCTGGCTTGCATCGCGGGCCAGAAATCCATCTTCTTATCCACGATGAACAGGTACGTGAACTGGTACATCGCAGACACGACGATCGCGCCTACCAGGCACGCCAGCGCTCCGGCGAAAGTGAAGACGCCGATGATCAGCGACGCCACCAGCGTGGGGATGAAGAAATTGAAGCCTTTGAAAAAGTCGGAGAAGTCCGCGCGCCGGCCGGAAAGTTTCTTAATCGTGTGGATCCCGAACCCGGCGTGCAGCGCGCCCTGGATCAACGGCACACTGCTGAGCATAAAAAACACCAGCGTGAGCAGCATGTACCCGCCGATATCGGTCTTCACCAAATCCCAGCCCATCCCGAGCCAGCGACCTCCCGTCACGTGAATGGTAGCGGGCGGAGTCCATGCCGGAGGCGGCGCATAGCCTCCCCCCGGCGGAGGCGCGTAGCCCTGCCCTGGAGGTGGCGCGTAGCCCCCACCGGGAGGCGGAGCCGTGAGGGGCTGCCCGCAATTTGAACAGAACGGAGCGTTCGCAGGGACTTGGGTACCGCAGCGGGTGCAGAACATGGCGGGACCTGATTACTTCGCGGCGGGCACGGGCCGCGGCACATGAAGCGACATCAATACCAGTGTCTGATCGATCTTGCTGAACCAGTGCGGCGTGTTCTCCGGCACCACGATGAAATCGCCCTTCGACACCTGCTGCTGCTTGCCGCCTTCGACGCCCTTGCCGGTGAGATTGTCGCCATTGCGAGTCTCGCCCGTCAGCTTGCCGCCTGTCGTCAAGGTGCCCGCGCCGTCGATCACGTAAAAGAACTCCGCTTCCTTCTCGTGCACGGCGGCCGTGCCCACGCTCGCGCGATACTCCAGGCTCGCTTGATACGGCGCCAGCCCCAGGATGCGTTGCGAAATCAGCGGTTGGTCCTTGCGGTCGGCCTTGGCCTTGGCGATCATGGCCGTGATTTCGGAGGAAGACGTGAATGTCTTCATCGCCTGCGCGGCGGGAGGCTGCTGCGCCACCAGCGCCGCGGTCAAAACAGTGACGGTGAATCCGATCAGCAAGGCTCGCATATTGTGAGAAATCCTCTCCGGAGGCTCCGGCTCAGTTGAGTATACACAATGCCATTAGTTATCGCTGGGCGTTTTCTCGATGTGGTCGATCACCAGGACTTCGATGGGAGCCTTGCGCGATTCCAGTTTCAGGCCCAGCGTTTCGAGCGCGTTCGGGAGCGAATCGCCGTTGGAGGCTTCCAGCAGTTTCAGCGCTTCCGGAGGCAGCACCGCGCCGGCCGCGATGGCGGAGCGAATCATCATCGCCCGGAAATCGTCCTGCGCGAATTTCAGCGTGAAGTCGTAGTTGCCCGTCAACCCTGTCATGTCGACCACCGGCTTGTCCAGAAAGCGCGCCAGGGTGTCCGGAAGGGCGCTGGCGGGCATCTTCTTGGCTTCGAAAGTGCTGTTGTTCATGTCGAAGCTCATGTAGGATCCGTTGCCATAATTGATCGTGGTGCCGTTGTTGGAGGACGCCGCCGTGACGTCGAAGGATTTCGGCTTCTCGCCGTCCGCGGCGGGCGGGTCGGGGACCGATTCCTTCATCTTCAGTCCCGTTTTCGCCACCGTAAGGGCGTAGACGGGGAAGTCGCGCGTTTCGCGGTGCAGCTTCAAGCCGAACCGGTCTTCGAGCAGCGACCGGATCATCGGCTGAATCTGCTTCTCGTTGGCGCCGGCGGGAAGCTTGGCGTTGATATCGTACCGCTCCCCCTTCATCCAGTCCGGACCGGAGATCTGGTGCAGCTTGACGTTGTAAGCGGACTGGATCAGGTCCGTCATGGCGAGCAGCGCCAGGTTCACGCGCTGGCCGTCGATATGGACGCCGATCCGGGCCACGTCCGCGGGCGAAGAAATGGGGGCGGAAGGGCGAACGGAGGCGACTTCGAACTCCACTCGGGGGGCGGCGCTGGAGTCGGGCGCCGGTGCCGTTGCCGGAGCCTGGGCAAACGCCGCGGCTGCCGTGAGGATCGCGATGAGGCTGATTTGCGGTGTGTTCATAAACAAATCCTACGAGGGATTCGGCGCGGCAGTTCACGGAAATCGGCGAATGGCGAACGAAGGCCGGTTAATGACGCCCCCAGGCACGCTACCATGAACGGAGGAACTCGCCCGTGTCAGTCGAAAAAATCCTGGGAGGAATCTCCCGTTTCCAAAAAGACGTCTATCCGCAGCATCAGGATCTGTTTGAGAAGCTCGCTCTGGGCCAGAGGCCCGACGCGCTTTTCATTACGTGTGCGGATTCCCGCATCGATCCCTGTCTGCTCACGCAAACCAAGCCCGGCGAGCTGTTCATTTGCCGTGTGATCGGCAACATCGTTCCGCCGTACCCGGATGCGCTGGGCGGCGTTTCGGCCACCGTGGAATACGCGGTGGGCGTGCTGCGCGTGCCGGAAGTGATCGTGTGCGGCCACACCGATTGCGGCGTCATGAAGGGCGCGCTGAATCCCGACGCTCTCGGCGAGTATCCGAACGTATCCGCGTGGCTGCGCTATGCGAGAGTGGAGCATCGCACGCCCGACCCTACTCCGGAGTTCCTGCTCGCCCTCACGGAGCACAACGTCTCAGAGCAGTTAGTGAATCTGCGCACGCATCCCACCGTGGCCGCGCGGCTGAAGGACGGCGATCTTCAATTGCACGGCTGGGTCTATCACATCGGTCAGGGCACCGTGACGGCGTACGACGCGGAGAGCGGCAAGTTCGCGCCGCTCAGTGCCGCACTTTGATCGTTTTCGCGGGAAGCAACCGGCGAATGCCCTCCACCGCGAGCGCCGGAACGGTCGACACGACGCCATAACCGAGCGACACCGGAATCATCGCGAAGAATACGGGTAAGTTCTCGCACGCCTTGTTCATGTGGCCGCACAGGAAGATTCCACCTGCGAAGCTCTGCGTCAGCGGATCGTTGAAGGCTCCCTTGTGGTGAATCTTTACGGCGGCGACACTGGCTGCGGGGAAGTCCCGGCCGGGTGCGGAAATATGGTCCGGGTAGACGGTGATAGCAGGGTACCGAATTTCTTCTCCGTAGGTTGTGACGACGCTGTATGTGCGATCCTCCGGGAACTTCCGTCGAAGAAATCCGATGCGAATACGGTCTTGCCTCGCCCGATCGCTTGGCGGAGTTGGTCGAACGAGACCGTCTCTGCCGAGCGGGCCGAGGGAATGGAAAGAAGCGCGAGGCCGAGAAGGGCCGCGGTTTTCAGAAGGGAGGCTCTGAGAAAGGATACTTGATGTTTCATGGCAGGCCCAGAATAGGCCCGTCGAGCGCATAAGACGGCCCCGATTGTGTCACTTTCGCAAGTGACACAGTGGGACTTACCGGAGCTCGAAATCCGCCGTACGCTTGAACTCCTTGCCCGCGGCGCTGACCGCCGTGAGTTCCAGCGTGTAGGCTCCGGGCGCGAGCTCGGCTACGGGAAGCTTCTGGCCCAGCGGCACTACCGGCGCATTCGTGGGCGGCAGCTTCAGCAAGCCGCTGTCGAGCTTCTGTTCGCCGGATTTACGGTCCAGTACGCGCGTCCGGATCGCCGACTCGGCGCCGCTGGGTTGATACAGCTCCACATAGAACACGGCCAGATCGTCTTTGTGGAACTGGTTCGAAGGCGAGGGCACGAACTCCACTCCATTGGCGATCAGCAGCGTGGTGTCTTCGAACAGGCCCGCGTCCAGCCCCAGATCCGATGCGGCGTGGACTTGCTTGCTGAGCGCGATCCCGCTCAGCTGGGGAGCGCCCGCGTCGCGCGGCTCGATCACCAGCGGCGTTTCCAGTTTTCCGAAGCCCGCGCCGCCGGAACTGAACACGACGGTGAATTTGTACTGGCCCGGCGCGATCTTGAACTCTTTCTCGTAGCGGACCGGCGCGCGGCGATCGTCCACGTCCAGCTTGACCACGTCGCTGAAGCGCGCCGCGGTATCGCCGTCGGCCGTCGACGCGATGCCGAGCACATTCAGTTCCGCGTGCTGCTTCCCGTTCTTGGTTTCGAACTTGAGTGCGTCGGGCACGATTTCCATCGCCACGCGGACGCGCGCCACGTTGGCTCCGATGTAGAAAAACGGAAGCTGCATCGTCGCGCTAACGTTGCCGGATTGCGCGGCTGCCGCGCGAGCCTCCAGATCCTTCGCGGCGGAGCTCCCGGCCAGCAGATCCTGCGCCTTGTTGCTGCAATAGCTGGAGCGCGCGCGCACGTTGACGCTGCCGCGATCCACTTTCACGCGAAGATTGTGGCAGCTGCCTTCCTTCGATTCCGGCGGCGTGTAGCCCAGCACGTAGTATTCGTTCTGCTCCTTGCCCACTTCCTCAAACCCGCGCAGCAGATCGTTGGCATCGCGGACCACGAAGCCGCCCGTCGATTGCGCCAGCGACGCCACCGCGCGCATGTCCACTTGTTCATTGACGGGAGCGGCCTGCGGACCTCGCGTCGCCACCGGGCCCCCGCGTCCCATTCCCCCACGCGCGGGCTGCGCATCGGCCGGAGATGTGTCGGCCGTATTGGAACTGGCCAGATTGAGGGGGCTGCTGAAGTCGATCGCGTAGACTCCGGTGTTGGAGCGGTTGCAGGCCTGTGCGGCAGCCTCGACATCATGGCCGGAATCGGAGGAGACGGGCAGCCCCGCGCTCAACACCACGATGATCTTTCGTCCCGGCATCGAACTCAGATTGCGGGCCAGATTTGTAATCATGCCCATCAGGCTGCGCGCGTTTTGTTCGGAGAGGCTCGCCGAGGATGCGGCGGTCGCGCTGGAGTTCGCGCCGCCGGTGATGCCGCCGTAGCGCGTCTGATTCACGGCGTCCTTCAGGCGGCCGGGATTGTCCGTGAAGTTTTGCGAGATGTGGAGAGTGCCGTCGAAATCCGCCACCGCCATCAGCCGGCTCGCGTCGACATTCGCGTCGATAAAACTCGCGGCGGAGTGGCGGGCGCGCACCTGGTCGGTGGGCTTGAGGCTTTGGTTGTCGAAAAATAGGATCAGGCGTTGGGGATCGGACGCGGCGGCGCCCGCTCCGCCCGAGGGAGCCTCGAAGGAAAAAACCTGGAGCGGCTGCTCCTTGCCGTCTTCGAAGACGTGAAAATCCTTCTTCGCCAGGTCCAGGACGCGATCGCCCTTCTTCCCCGTGACGACGGCATCGACCACGACCAAGCGTGTCTCCGTCTGGATCACGGTCCGCGGCTGGGCGTGCAGCGCGAGTCCGCCCGTGAGCAACAAACACAGGCTGAGGCCCGCGTTCCTCACTGGATATCTCACTGGATATCCACCGTCCCATTGCGCGACGCCATGGATTGCCCTTCGGAATCGCGCACCACCACGCGCACCACGTAGCGGCCTGGCGGAACGTCGAAGCTCGCTTTCGCCGACATGCCCGCGCCGGCGGCTTTTTCGAGAGTCTGGTCGCGCAGGCGGAAGTCGATGGTGCGCTCGATGCCCTTCAAGAAGCGGCCGTTCTGATCGAACAAGCCCGTGACGACAGTCAGCGTGTCGCGATTGCGGTCGTCGGTCTTGCGGAACTTCAGGCTGCCGACGCCGACGCGTGCCGACACCGTGAGCTGCGCGCTGGATTCGCTGGATTTGAAGAACTCCGTCGTCAGTTCCACCGGAATGTCCGACATCTCCTCGAGCGAGAACACAGCTTCGCGAATCTCTTCGCGAGACTGCTCCGCCGGGTCCACTTTATGATTCGGAGCCCAGTAGCCGCGGCGCGCACGAGCCTCCAGGCCCGGCGTACTTTTCACGGATACCTTGAGGCCGTGGTAGCTGCCGTCGAGTTTCAAATTCTGCGGAGAAAAACCCAGCACATAGGTGTATTCGGGTTTCGCGGCGAGTTGCTTTAGGCCTTCTTCCAGGCCGTTATCGTTGTGGAAGAACGTGCCGCCGGTGCCGTCCGCCACTTCGGCCAGAACGTCGGCCTGCGCGAACTGCTCCGCGCTGTCGGCCCGGGCCAGCGCCACGGCGGAGGCCGAGTTGTAGGCGCGCTCGCTCGCGTCGGTGCCGGCAGGAGTGTACAGGCCGCGAATATCCAAAGTGTTGATCGTGATGCTGGCCTTGATGGCGCGGTCGAGAAGATCGGATTCGTCGAAGCGGCTTTCGTTTAGCATAAAAAACCCGGGCGAGACTAGCACGATGCTGCGGCTGCCCGGCATGATGGAGACGCGGCGCACGATTTCGCGCAGCGAGTTGAGCGCGGTCTCGGTTTCCATTTGGCCGTAGCGCAGCGCATTCTGCGTGGCGGCCCGCGCGGCCGGCAGCACCACCTGCGGATTCGTGGTGCCTACGCAGATGGCGGTTTCATCCAGCACCGCGCGCAGGATGTCGTCGGAGTCCCCGCCGGGATCCTTGGCCACGGGACTCAGCAACCCGGTTTTATTGATGAGCCAGTCCGCTGCGTAAAAACTGACGTAGGGGCAATCCTGATTGCGATCCGTGCCGTGCGAGGACGGCTTGATGCTATTGATGGTGGCGTGCAGTTTGGCGCGGTCGTCGGTGAAATCCACGCCGTTCGCCCCGCTGGTCGTGAAGATCGCGGCGCGCATGTAGGGATCGGGCGACGCGTCCAAGTGCTTGTTCGCAGCCTGGCGCGCGTTCAGCAGATCGGCGGGCTTCATGTGGACGTCGTCGAAGATGTAGGCGACGAAGCGGTTCGCGATAATCGGCGCGGCCGCTGGGGCAGGGAGCGCGGGAGCATCCGGCGCGCGTACTTCCGGAGCCGCGTCGACGGCGGGCGCCGTGCCCGTCTCTACAGTGAACTTCGTGATCTCTTGCAGCTTGCCTTTGTCGAAGAGTTGGAAGTCTTCCTTGCGCAGACCGCCGACGGCGTTGCCTTTCTTATCGCGCACCACCACCGGTACCGACACCAGATTGACGCGCGTGCTGAACGTGGCCGGGGCGTCATGCGAGACCACTTCCGATTGCGAATCGGGCGCAGGCGCTTGGGCCCACACACCGGCGGCGAGAGAGATCAGAAGAAGCCGCTTCACTCGATCTCAAAATCCGCCGTTCGTTCGAATTGTTTGCCGCTCTCATCCAAGGCATCCACCACCAGCAGGTAGGAGCCGGCGGGAAATCCCGTCACGGGCAAGCGCAGCGCCTGAGGCAGCATCAAGTTCGCGGTAGCTTTCGGCACGTCCAACTGGAGCAGGCCGCTGGTCATTTTCTGGATCTTTGTTTTGCGATCGAGCACGCGGATTTCAAGCTTGATGTTCGGAGGACTCTTGGGATCCGCCGCGGCGAGCGAGGGGTCGTAGATCTCGAAGTAGAAAAGCGGCTTGTCGGTGGTCTTGAACGACGGCGAACCCAGCGGCGTGATCTGGAAGCCGTCGGCGATGAGCGGCGTGCGGTCTTCAATGAGCGACGCTTCCAGGCTGGAGCCGAGGTCGGCGGTCTTGCGCGCTTCCCGGCTCAGCGCCAGGGCGCTCAGCGCGAATTGCGACGTTTGATACGGCTCAATCGCGAGCGGCGCTTCGAGTTTGCCGAAGTTGTCGCCGCCTTCGCTGAAAGCCACTTTGAACGTGTATTCGCCGGAGGCGATTTCGAACTGGTTTTCGTAGTGATACGGCTTCAGCTTGAACGCGTCCACTTCGGACTTCTCATCGAAATCCAGCTTGACCACGTCGCTAAAGCGCGCCGCGACGGAATTATCCTTCTTATACGCGACGCCCAGAACATTGATCTCGGCGTGCAGTCTGCCATTCTTCGCTTTCTCAAACTTGAGCGCATCCGGCTTGATTTCCATGGCGACGTTGACGCGCGCCACGTTGGGCGAGGTGTAGAAGAACGGCACACTGATGCTGGCGGGAACTGTTCCCGCCTGCGCCGCGGCCGCCTTGGTCTCCAGAGTTTTTTCGATCGGATTGCCGGCCAGCACTTCCTTGGGACGCGTGCTGCAATAGCCTGTGCGGAAGCGCACGCTGGTGCCTCCCCGCTCCACTTTCACGCGCAGCGTGTGGCAGGCTCCGTCCTTCGCGTCGGGCGGAGGCGTGTAGCCCAGCACGTAGTATTCGTTCTGCTCGCTGGCGATCTTTTTCATCCCGGCGAGAAGATCGTTGTCGCCCTGGATCACGAAGCCGCCGGTGCCGTCGGCCAATGCGTAGAGCAGTTGCTGATTGGTCGCGACGTTTTCCGGCATTTTCGGAATCAGATCGCGCGCCGCGCCATAGCGGTTGGGCACGCCGGCGACGGGCGGCATCGTGGCTCCTCCGCGGCCATTGCCGAAGGGGGCATTCGGACCGCTCTGCTGGCCGCGTCCGCCGTTGGTCCCATTCACGCCGTTCGTCGGCGCTCCGCCGCGGCCTGGGTTCACTTGGCCCGGACCGGTAGTGGCGGGGCCGCGTCCGCCTCCGGCGCCCGGCGAAGGAGCTGGTGCGGATGGAGCCGGGCTCGCGCCACCGCCCCGTCCTCCGCCCGCCGCTCCACCTCCGCCCGTCGCACCGCCCCCGCTCGTTCCCCCAGATGTTCCGCCGCCGCCCTTGGCTTGCGCCGCGATGGGGAGCCTTGCGGTGGGCGAAAACGCGATCGTCTGGAACACGGAAGGCGGCGGATTCAGAGCCGCGCGCGGCAATCCCAGTCCCCCCGTCGTGACGCCGCGAATGTCAATCGGATAGATGGCGACGTTGGAGCGATTGCACGCGTCAATGGCCACCGTGAGGTCCGACATAAATTCCTGCCGCAGCGGAAATCCCGCCGTGAGCAGCACCAGCGTCTTGCGTCCCGGGACCGAGCCGAGACTCCGCGCCAGTTCCCGCAACGACGACAGCATGCTCTGCGCCGCGAAGCCGTTCGCCACCCGCGCCAGGGGCCCGGTGTTGTCGTTGGGCGAGACGTCGGCAATCTTCACGCCGTTCGCGGCGTTCTTCAAGCGCTCTACGTTGGCCGTGAAATTTTGCGCGACGTGCAGCGCGCCCCCGAAATTCACGACGGCCATCAGGCGGTCCGGCCCGGCGTTGGAGTCGATAAATTTCACCGCGGCCTGGCGGGCGCGAATCTGATCGCCGGGGTCCATGCTGGCGTTGTCGAAAAACAGAACCATGTAATGGTTCTGCCCGAACACGGGTGAGGTGGGATCGGCCTCGAAGGCGAAGCTCTTGATGGCCTGCTCCTTGCCGTCCTCCCAGACCTTGAAATCTTTCGCCTTGAGATCGCGCACGTACTGATTCTTCTTATCCGTAACGACGGCGTCCACCACCACCAGTTTGGTTTCGGTCTGAATCACCAGGCCGGAATCGATCGGGGCCTGCTGGGCTCGCAGTGAGCCGGCGGCCAGGATCGTCACGACGAGAACTGTCAAGCGCAGTTTCATAAAATCGTCTCCCTGCTACGGAATCTGCACGGCGCCATTGCGCGCCGCCATGGTTTGGCCTTCGCTATCGCGCACCACCACGCGAATCGTATACGTTCCGGGCATCACATCGAAAGCTGTGCGCACGGTGATGCCCTGACTTGCGACCGTTTCGAGCGTCGAATCCTTCAGGTTCATCTCAATCAGGCGCTGGAGCCCGTTCACAAAATTCCCGTTCTTGTCGAAGATGCCGGCGACCACCGTGAGATTGTCTTTGTGGCGGCCCTCGGCGTCGATAAAGTGGATGGTCTTCATGTCCACATGCGCCACCACCGTCAACCGCGCCGCCGTATCGCTCGATTTGAAGAACTGCGTCCGGACGTCCACGGGAATGTCGGGCAGTTCCTCACGCGAAAACACAGCCTCGCGGATTTCTTCCTTGGCCTCCTCGGCCGGATCCGCGGCGTGGCGCGGCGCGGTATAGCCCCGGCGAGATTGCATGTCCAGGCCCTTCCCCTTGACCAGTGAAACTTTCAACTTGTGGTATGCGCCGTCGTAGCGCAGATTCTGCGGCGAGAATCCGAGCACGTAGATAAATTCCGGCCGCGTGGCGATTTGGTCGAAGCCTTCGCGCAGGCCATTATCGTTGTGATAAAACTGGCCGCCGGTGCCGTCGGCAAGTTCCGCCAGGATGTCCTGCTGCGCCAGTGCGGCGGTCGTTTCGTACATCGTGCGCAGGCCCGAGGACGCGGTGCTGATGCCGCGCGTACTGGCGTCGCCGCTGGGAATGATCGTGTACACGCCGCGCGCGTCGAGCGCATTGATCACGACGTTGCCGCGGATGGCCTTATCCAGGATTTCGGCTTCGTCGGTGCGCATGTCGTCGGCGGGCACCCAGAAACCGTCGGAGACTAAAATAATGGACCGGCTTCCCGGCATAGCCGTAACGCGCTGCACCATGTTCTTCACGTTAATCAGCGATTGCCGCGCTTCCGCCTCGCCCGCGTTCAACGCATTCAGGGCGGCGGCGTGCGCGATGTTGTCCAGCACGGCCGCATCGGTGATGCCGCTGTTGCAGGCCGCCGTGTCTGCCCGCACCACCGCGGCCGCCTGCCCGTCGGTATGATTCACGATCATGTCCGCCATGTAGTACGTGACGTTGGGGCACTCGAACGCCGCCGTCAGCACGGTATGGGGCTTGATCGAATTAATCTCAGCGCGCAGCTTTTCCATATCGTCGGTGAAATCCAGCCCGCCCATTCCGGACGTAGTAAAAATTGCCGCCCGCATGGTAGGGCTCAAGGATTCGGTCAGATGCTTGTCCGCGGCCAGGCGCACGCGCAGCAGGTTGCTGGTGTCCAGATGCACGTCGTCGAACAAGTACGCCACAAAGCGATCCGGAATCGGTGGCGGCGGAGGCTGCTGTTTGTCCGGCGCGGCCTCATCGATCGCGGGCGGGACGGGCGTGGGCGGAAGGTCGGTTCGCTCCACCGCGAAGCGGCTGATTACTTGCAGCTTGCCCCGGTCGTAGAGCTGGAAATCCTCCTGGCTGAGATTGCCGACGGCCTTGCCCTTGGCGTCGCGCACCACCACCGGAACCATCACCAGATTCACGCGGCTACTGAAAGTCGCGGGCACGTCGTGCGTGGTCATTTCGCCGGCGCTAGCCGTCTTGGCCGGCGGAGCCGGAGTAGTGGGCGGAGCCGGACCAGCGGGCGGAGCCTGGGCGAAAGCGGCGGCCGAAAGCAGCCAGGTACACGCAACTTGGCGGAAGCGAATCATACCCATTTGATCAGCCTTATTTTAACTGAAAAAACCGGCGGATTCTTTGGCGCCGCCGCTAATTCCCCGTGGGTTTTTCCGCGCTGTCAATCACTAGGATTTCCACGAGACCTTTGGATGGCTCCAGACGCAGGCCGAGTTGCTCCTGTAAGGCGGTGAAGATCGACGGCCCGTTGGGGTCGAGCGGAGCCTGGTCCGCATCGCCCACGCCGAGCGGAGGATCGACCGGAGTCCACGTGAGTTCCATGTCGTACTCGCCGCTGAGTCCAGTCTTGTCGATCACGATGCGGCTTTCGTGCGTGGAGAGAAACTGCGTGAGCTGGCCGATTTTCGCGGCCCGCGCGAAGAAGTGCGTGGCGGAGCCGCTGTATGCGCCGCACGGATTCTGCGGGCTGGGCGTGCCGACACACTTCGCTTCTTTGAATTTCGGGCCGCCTCGGGCAACTACCAGATCGTACGTCGGAAGCTCTTTGGTTTCGAGATGAACGACCAGCTTGAAGCGATCCGCGAGCAGGCTCTGCAGCATCAGTTGCAACTGTGCGCGAGGTGGATCGCCGGAAGCTTTGGCCTCGATGTCGAAGCGGTCCGTACTCATCCAGCCCGTGCTGCCGGTAATACGGAAATCCGGAGTTCCGTAGGCAGCATTGATCAGCTGCCGCAGCGTTGTGTTGGTGGCGCGGACCAGTCCGCCGGGCGAGGGCACGATGCCGAAGCGCCGGTCGATGGATTTGTTCGGCTTGATGGACGCGACGTCGAACGCCGGCCGGGTCTGCGCGGTCAGGAAGATGGTTGGGAGCGCGAGCGCGGCGAGCAGACTGCGGGCGGCCATGCTTGTTCTAGACTCCGCCCCGGCGGATTTGTTCCCGCCGCGTGATTCACGCGATCTCAGCGGTTCACGCGGCCATCCACGGCTTCTTCGAACGAAACGTGATTCACTTCGAGCGTCTCGCCGAGTACTTGATCCATCGCGACGCGCGCCCGGGCATAGGCCGTGAGCGCCGTGGTCTCGGTGCTCTGCGCGTTTACCAGAGCGCGCTGCGCCTGCACCACGTTGCTGGTAGTGGAGAGTCCGGACTGGAACTCATTCTGCTCGGCTTCGAGCAACTGTTCCTGCAATTGGCGAGTCTTCACCGCCGCGGTGTAGCGCGCGCGGGCCTGCCGCAACGCGATCATGTCGTTGGAAATATCGACGACAATTTGATTCGCGGTCTTGCGTCCGGTGATATCGGACTGGCGCAATTGCAACTGGTCGATGCCGTAGTCGCCCTGCGATTGCCGGTTGCCCAGGGGGATGGAAAGCGACACGCTCGCGGCCTCAGTGGGGAAGTTGTGGCGCAGGATCTGGCCCAGCGCGGTGCCGTAGCCGCCTTCAAAGTACGGACTGGCCAGCTTCGGATTCTGGATGGCGCCCGCCGTGCCGCGATCCTGCACGCGGCCCGTCACTTGAAGGTTCGGCAGCAGCAAGTCCTCGGTTCCGACGGTGTTGATGGCGTCGGTCTCTTTGCGGATATTCGAAATCATCACGTCGGGGCGCTTCTCCGTGGCGCGTTTTACTAAGTCGCGCAAGGGCGGCAGATCGTCGGTGGCGGGAATTTCGATGTGGTCCAGCGTCACGATTTCGGCGTTTTCGAGCTGGGGATCTTCGTTGCGGCTGAGTGCTTCCTTCAACAAGGTCTCGTCCTGGCGCACGGACGCTTCCGCGATGGAGAGATCCTGCTGGCGGCTGGCCATTTCAGCTTCCGCGCGCGGCAGCTCCACGCCGGAGAGTACGCCGAGTTGAATCTGATTCTGCGTGTCCTCCCGAAACTTCTGTGCGATTTCGAGAGCACGGCGGCGGGCCGTCACTTGCTGCTGTTCACTGGCGAGCTGCCAGTAGAGATTGAGGACGTTCGCCACCAGATCCAGCAACTGCGACCGCAGCACTTCCTGCGCGGCCTGCGTGTTCTTGCGCGCGATGCGGATGCCGCGGTCATTAATCTTCTTGCCGAAGCCTTGCAGCAGATTGTGCGTCAGCGAAAGCTGCCAGTACGGACCCAGCGCGGGATTGAAGACGTCGGAGGGCGCGTTTTCCTTGAGGTACTGCTCATAGTTCACGTATTGAAGTGAGCCGCCGGTCAGCAGTCCCTGCGTGACGATGGTGTTGTAGTTGTGCGTGGTGGAGACGAGCGACGTGGTCTCGCTGGCGCGCTGATTGATCTGCGGCGCGCTCTTGTGCGAGAACGCCGTCGCGTTCTGAAGCACGGGATCCAGGTTCGGCGTAACGGGGCCCACTTGTTGGATGGACGCGTTGCCGGTGCCGGTTCCGCCCACGCCGCCTCCGCCTCCGCCGCCCAGTCCCGCGCTGAGCGTGCTGCCGCCTACGCCGAGTCCCGCATCGGCGCCGGAGACCAGGTTCGGAGCGCTCGGCACGCCGCGGATCGGGCCGCCGGCGAGCGCACGATTCAGCGCGGATTGCGCGAGCAGCGGTCCATAGCGGTTGATCTCGAGGCCCAGGTTATTTTCGATCGCCAGCGCGATGGCGTCGTTGACATTGAGATAGAGTTTGCCGGAGCGGATCAGCGAGTCGAGCCGCGAGGAGTTGCTCACGCGAATCGGAGGCACAGTGGGCGCGGTGTATGGGCGCACGATGGCGCGCGCGGTGGAACTTTGCGGCATGATGGCCTGTTGCTGGGCCCACGCCGTGGCGGCAAGCGAGAGCAGCGCGGTGGCGGTGCGCATCTTCATGGCCGTCCCCCGGGGGCCGATGCGGGAATCGACGAAGGCTCCGCCACCAGGCCCGCCGTGGCCTCGTCCATCGAGATGTGATTGACTTCGAGAGTCTGGCCCACCGCTTCGTCGAACGAGATCTTGGCGTGCGTGTAGTTGGCCATCGCCTGGACCTCCGCGCTTTGATCCGCCACTAAATCGCGCTGGGCCAGAATCACCAGGCTGGTATCGGGAGCCGCGCCGAAGTTGAAGCGATTCTGTTCGGCTTCAAGCGTCTGCTCGCCGAGGCGCCGCGTATTCACCGCCGTCTCATACCGCGCGCGAGCCTGCTGCACGCCGATCACGGCGTTCTTCACGTCCACGTGCACCTGGTTGGACGCGCGCTGGGCTTGCAGTTCGTTCTGGCGGAGCTGCAGCTGGTCCGTCACGTAGTCGGCTTGCGCGGCGCGATTGCGGAGCGGAATGTTCAGCGTGACTCCGGCGGAGTAGTTGGGAAAATTGCGGCGCGCCACCTGCCCCAGCAGGTTGCCGTAATTGCCTGTGAAGTAGGGATCTACGGCGCCGGTATACAAAGGATTCGGAGTACCCGTGAGTCCGTTGTTCGTCACTTCGGCGAAGGCTTGCAGGACGGGCAGCAGTCCGTTGCGATCGCCCTTGATCATGGTCCGTGTGCTTTCGAGATTGATTTTGGTCTGTTCGATCTCCGGACGCGAAGACATCGCCTGCTCAATCAGCGCGGCGATGGGCTTGAGTTCGTCGGCCTTCGGAACTTCGATCTTGTCCAGCGTAATGATGTGGACTTCTTCCAGCCACGGACTCTCCACGCCGGTGCGGCTGAGGGCGTTCTTCAGCACGGTTTCCTGCTGCGCGACATTGGTCTGCGCGATGAGCAGGTCTTCCTGGCTGGAGGAAACTTGCGCCTCCGCGCGCGTCACTTCGATGCCGGGAAGAGTCCCGAGCCTTACTTGATTCTGGTTGTCGTCGTACAGCTTTTGCGCAACGGAGAGAGCGTTCTCTTTGTTGCGCACGTCTTCGTTAAAAGTGACCAGGTCCCAGTACAGATTCAGCACCGCGGAAATCGTCGTGATCACTTGGCGCTTCAACTGGAGCGCGTTCACTTGCTGGTTGTTGATGGCCACGTGGATGTCGCGCTTGTTCACGGCCATGCTGAAGCCTTGCAGCAGGTTTTGATTGAGCTGCAGATCCAGAAATCCGCTGGTGGCGGGATTGAGCAGCACGGACGGGCTGTTCACGCGGTTGTAGCTACTGACGTATGTCATGGCGCCGCTGGTGCCGGTGGCGAACTGTTGCGAATACTGGACCACAAACTGGCGGTAGTCGTCTGTCAGCGCACTGGTCTGGTTCAGGTTCAGATTGGTTTGCGGCGTGGTCTGGTGTCCGAAAGACGCGCTGAAGTACAGGCTGGGATCGAGATTCGGAGGAATCGGGCCGATCTGCGACACGATGCCTCCGCCGGAGCCGACGCCCGCGCCTCCGGCGAGTCCGTTGCCGCTCGCGCTCACGCCGGCCGGACTTACGCCGATGGGTCCGGGAATCAGAGACGTATCGACGCCGCGCAGATAGCCGCCGCCTTCCGCGCGGCGCTGGATCTCGCGGCCGATGAAGGAATCGTAGCGGCGCACCGCCAGGTCGAGATTGTTTTCCAGCACCAGCGCGATCACGTCACGGACAGAAAGATACAAGTTTCCGGAGCGCACCAGCGATTCCAGGCGCGGTGTGTCGGCCAGTTTCGCGGGCGCGACGATGCGTTTTTCCAAATGAAACGGCCGCAGCACCGGGCCCACCCATTTGCGTTCGGCGGGCGTTGTGATTTGCGTCTCCAGCGATTCCGCGGCCGGGAGCGCGATGGCTCCCATCGGCAGCAGAAGGACCAGCACGGCCAGCACTTTAGAAAAGATTCTCATTTCGGTGGATTTTCCCCTGAGGCGGTGCAAGCGTTTGGCCACCGGCGCTGCGACGGCCATCCCCAAGATTAACAAGGGTTTGAAACGTGTTGGAGAGGACTTGTTTGGCGCCGCCCTGTCCGGTTGTGGGACGCCGATGGTCCGAAATGCGGCAGCATCCTCCTCCAGGGAACTTCCGGCAGGAGCCGCGGCCCTCTCGTCCCTGGCGATCGCTCAAAGGCTGCCGTGGACGCGCCCGGACAAAATCAGTATGAGCAATAGCCGCCGTGTAGGAAAGGAGTCCGATGCAGGCACTGGCGGATCGTTTATCGAACGCCGCTCAGCAACTGGACCGGCCGGTGATGGGATCAGACGGGTGGAATGGGAACTACGATTTCTCTCTGGGCTTGCAGTTGGAGCCGCGCAAGGCTCCCGTCGAGATTCTTGTGGTGGATTCCGCGGACAAGGAGCCGACGGAAAACGAGCGCGGCTCGGGTTCGTTAGGCTTTGCGGACGAAGCGCTTGAAGCCCGCCAGCGCGAGCAATCCGCCGCTCAGCATGACCAGAGTCCCGGGCTCAGGAACCGACGAATTGGTCAGAGTCGCGGCAAGCAGCGTGCCGTTGGCGGTGCTGCTTTGGCCGTTGGGGCCGTTCGCGCCGTTGACGCCGTTGGTAAGGATGATGTTCGGGGCCACGCACGCCGTGGTGATTCCGCACGAGACCAGCAGGTCCAATTGCGAGCTGAGGCCGTTGGCGGGGACGATGCCGAGGTTGTTCGCCAGATAGGTGGCAACGGCGCCCGAAACGGTGGTGCCCGCGGTATACGTCAGGGTTCCCGTGATATCCGTGTAATCGCCGGTATAGAGTCCGATGGTGCCGGAGAGGTTGGTGGCCGAAGTCAACGTGACGCTGGCGTTAATGATGTCCGCCAGAGGCGAATCCGTGAAGGCGAACGTGGTGGTGGCGCCATTCTGATTGATCGGAAAACTGGGCCCGGCGCCGGTGTAGGTCATGGGTCCGCCGGACGTGGTGAAGGTCCAGGAAATCGGCGCTCCGGAGATGTTGGAGCCAGGGCCGCTGGTGATTGTGGCGGGGAGCGAAATGGAACCCACGGGGAACGAGAAGATGTCCGTGGCATCGCTACCGATGGGAATCACGCCCGCGCTGAGGACGGCGGGCAGCACCAGGGCCCCTACTACTGTGAAAAGTCTAGCCTTCATGGTAATGTTTTTCCTCCGAAAATACTGTTCAAGTACTACTTGAGATGGGACTTTAATACGTCGACCGGTGCCGGAATGCAACAAGCGCCCGATAATCGGCCTTAAGCTACTGATTGTATGGGGGTAAGTGTTCCGAACTACGCCGTCTGAAGGGTCCGGGCGATCCAGGCGGCCGCCTCGCGCAGGCTCCGCACCTTGAGGAATTGGCCCTCCGGGCGGCGCTCGCGATAGCCGTAGTCGATGAAGATGGGCTGGCATCCGGCGCGCTGGCCGGCTTCGACGTCGCGCCAGCGGTCTCCGATGAAGTAGCTGGAGGCAAGGTCGATGCCCCATTCGCGCGCGGCTTCGAGCAGCATGCCGGGTTTGGGTTTGCGGCATTCGCAGGCGTCGCCGTCATCGTGGGGGCATACTTTCACGGCTTCGAGTTGGAGGAAGCGTTTGAGCCGGCTGTGAATCGTTTCCACTTCGTGCTGGTCCGCGGCGTGGCGCGCGATGTCGGGCTGATTCGTGACGACGATGAGGAGGAATCCCAACTCATGCAGGCTGCGGCAGGCTTCGCGGACTCCGGCGAGCAGGCGGAGATCGGGCAATCCGGAAGGCGGATACGGCTTGCCGTCGCGCAGTTCGACCCGATTGAGGACGCCGTCGCGGTCGAGGAAGACGGCGCGCCGCATTACAGCTTCCCTCTCCGGACATCTTCGGCAAGCGCCGTCATGGAAACGCACAGGGCTTGCTTCGAAGTGCGCTGGCAGGTCCAGCCGAGGCTCCTGATACGGTCGGTGTTCAGGCGGACGACAGGGACGTCGCCCTTCCAGCCGCGGTCGCCGCCGGTGTAGTCGAAGCGGACACTGTCTTTCGCGAGGCCCGCGACTTCGACCGCGAGCTCGGCGATTTCGGTCACGGTGATGTAGTCGCCGGTGGCGACGTTGTACACCTGGAACGGGCGCGCGGTGGCGCGATGCGCCGTGAGGACGGCATTAATTACATCGAAGACGTGGATGTAGGATTTGCTCTGCGTGCCGTCGCCCAGGATGCGCAGGTGCGAAGGATCGTTGTAGAGGCGGCGCATGAAATCGAAGCCTACGCCATGGGTCTGGCGGGGGCCGACGACGTTGCCGAAGCGGAACGCGTTGGCGCTCATGCCGAACATCGCGCAATAAGACCCAATGAGAGCCTCGCCCGCAAGCTTGCTGGCGCCGTATGTCGAAACAGGGAGCAGCGGACCGTAGTCCTCGAACGCTTCGAAAGAGCCGAGTTCGCCGTAGACTCCGCTGCCGGAGGCGTAGAGCAGACGCGGCGTCGCCGTGACGCGCATCGCCTCGAGGACGTTCTGTGTGAGCGCGGTGCCTTCGCGGAAGTCGATGTCCGGCTCGGTGACGGCGCGCGCGATGTCGGGATTTGAGGCCAGGTGAATGACGGTGTCGTGTCCAAGTCCGGAAGGGCCGCGCATGGCGTGCGTGAGCGCGGGCAAATCTTTCAAGTCGGCGCGGACTACATTCAGGCGCGTGTCGTCGGCGTGGTGCGCGTAGTGCCACTCGCGGCCGGAAGAGAAATTGTCGAATAGCGTGACGGCTTGGGTGGCGGGATCGGCCAGCAGCCGGTCCGTGAAATGGCTGCCGATGAATCCGGCGCCGCCCGCCAGGAAGTAACGAGTTGAAGGTTCGAGAGCCACTACTTCGTAATTTCGGCGGGTTGGGCGGATTTCTGTAGCGTCAGCGCGCGCGGAGCCCTGCTGTTCACTAATGCTGGGGCGGCCGCCGTCCGATGATACGAGCATGACCACGTGGCCGAAACATCGCCCCGAACTCTCGCCGGAGCAAGTGGATATCATGCACTCCTGGTATGGCTACTGGCTCCCTTTGATCGACCAGAAATTCGGGCCAGTGGGCAAGTTCAACCACGGATTTGCGCTGGAGACCGCAAATCCCGCCCTGCGCACGCTGGAAATCGGTGTGGGTGAGGGCAAGCACGCCAAGATGGAAGGCTCCGACAATTACTACGGCTTGGAACTGAATCCGGGCTATGTGCAATACAACGTCCGCATGGTGACGGCGGATGCGGAGAAAGGGATTCCGTTCAAGTCCGGATGGTTCGACCGGGTGCTTGCGATTCACGTACTGGAACATCTGGCGAACCTGCCGGCCGCACTGGACGAAGTGAATCGTGTGTTGAAGCCGAACGGCACGTTCACCGTGGTGATTCCGTGTGAGGGCGGGCTCGGCTACACTGTGGGGCGCAATCTCTCCACGCGCCGTATTTTCGAACGTAAGTTTGGCAAGAATTACGACTGGATGATCGCCTACGATCACGTCAATACCGCGCGCGAAGTACTCGGCGAGTTGAAGGACCGCTTCAAGTCTCTTCGCACTGCGTACTTTCCACTGAAGGTGCCGATCGTCGACGCAAACCTTTGCATCGGTCTGGATCTAGTGCGCCGCTAGTTCGTTGTACGGCGCCAGTTTCGGCGGCGACCGGTCCGGCTCCAGCAGCCACACTTGCCGGTCGCGATAGTAGCCGATCAACGGGCGGTCCTGTTCGACGCCCATCTCGTAAGCCCACACGATACGCGAAGCGTCGATATCGGCCGCATTCTGCACCCATTCGTCGTGCATGCGATGGTCCGGGGCGTAACGTACCAGCACCAATTGCTTGCCGGGCCGCTGGCGCAAATCTTGGAGTACTTCGGCCCGCGCGAGACCGAATTTCGAAATTTCCGTGCCGTAGCGAAACAGAATGGAAAGACTGCTGGTGAATTGGTAGCCGATCAGTGCCAGGAACACCAGCGCGACTCCCGCGCCGATGGGCTTGCCGCCCGGCCGCCACAACTTCAGCCGCGCGATGGTTTGGAGGAAGCGCAGATAGAACAGCCCGGCCGCGGCGGCGGCGTAGTGCGGTTGCGATCCAATCAGCGGTCCGATGCCGAGCAACACGGACGCGACCAGCAGCACCACCACGGCCTTCTCTTCCGCGGTCTTCAGAGGATACGGCCAGATCAACGGCGGGATTAGCAGCGGCCAGAGGCCGAAGAAAAACGCGTACAGATCGCCGACGTTGGCCAGAAAGCTATTCACGAAATCCTTGCGCGCGGTGTTCCATAACTCCACGTTCCAGATGGCGAAGAATTGGTGCATCGCCGCGTGTCGATACACCGGCTCCGGCCGCAAGGGCAGGAAGCTGAACATCGGCGCGACCACGTATTGCTTATCGAAGAGCTGAAAGGGAAGGGTGGTGGCACTGCCGGTCAGCCGGTAATCGTAGTATCCGACCAGCGCCAGCGAGACGAATAGAATCGCCAGCGCGGGGATGGCAACTTGCCGGACGGAGATGCGGAATGGTACGGCGTTTTTGCGTAGAGCCCACACCAGCAGCGCCCCAGAGAGGAGTCCGATGAGCGCGGCGTCATAGGGACGCGAGTGCATGAGAATCGCTAGACCCAGGGCCCAGGTCGCGGAATGGCCGAGCTGCCTTCGCCGCCAGATGCGCGCCACCGCCCCCAACGCGAGCGCGCCGCCGATGGCGGGAACGGCTCCGCCCCAGTAGGAGTTCATCCAGTAACCGAAAATCCCGGCGCGCAGCATGAAAATGATGGCGCCGAGCAACGCGAGCTCCGGTTCGATCCAGCCTTGCAGCATCCAGCACATGGCCGCGCACATCAGGCCCGCGCTGAAGTAGACGCCCGCCCACGGCTGTCCGAAGAACTTCTGGCCGAACGCGAGCACCAGCCCTTGCAGCGGCTGATACTTCGACGCGTAAACCGGCTGCTGCAAGACGTGGAAGGTTTCGAAATGCTCCCAGAAAGCATGCGGCGGATTTGCCAAGCGGCCTGAAGCGTACGTGTCGCCGGCCAGCAGGTAGCTCATCTCGTCGTGGATGGCGGGAACCGGCACGGGGTCCCAAGGCAGCAGAGTGGCGCGGATTCCCAGCGTCAGGAAGAGCACCACGGCGCAGGCCAACCTTTCGCGCCGCGCGATCCACACGAAGGGGTGCGCAAGTCGCGCGAGCGGTCCTGGTGCGGCGGCTGGCGCGGCGGTGAGAGGGAATTGATCGGCCGCGTTCATTTTGGCTCGTGGTACGGGGTCAGTTTCGGGGGCGATCGATCGGCTTCGAGCAGCCACGCCTGGCGTTCGTGAAAGTATTGGAGGAACGGGCGGTCCTCGGCAGGTCCCATTTCACGCGCCCACACCACGGGGGAGGCGTCGACGTCGGCGGCGTTGTAGACCCATTCGTTTTGAACGTTGTGATCCGGAGAGTACCGCACCAAAACGAGCTGCTTGGCGGGGAGCTTGGCGAGGCGCTGGGCGATGGAGTTACGGACGAAGCCAAACTCTACGTCGCGCTCGCCGAACCGGCGGCTCATCGAGTCCTGTGCCGAGAGCATCGCCGGACTCTCGCCTTGCCGGATCAGGCCCTGCGCGGTGTTGCAAAAGGCGAGGACGTACCATCCCGCGAGCGACACGGCGAACCAGCGGCCCCACGGTTGTCCGCGGAAACTCCAGCCGCTCAGGCGCGACCAGTTCTGCGCGAATCGCAAGGAGAGCACGCCCGCGAACGCCGCCACATAGTGCGGGACCACCGCGATCAACGGCAGCATCGCGAGCAAGCACGCGCCCAGCAGCAGTAGGGTAAAACGAGACTCGGCGGAATCGAGCTTCGAAGGCCACAACAGCAGGGGAACCGTCAGCAACCAGAAGCCGAAGAAGAAATCCTGGAAAATGGAAAGCTTGGCCAGCATCTGGGTGAAGGGCTCGGTGCGCACGTCGTTCCACATGCTCACGTTGGAACTCGCGTAAAACTCGCGCATCGGAGCGTGGCGGTACTCCGGCACCGGACTCAATGGCAGGAAGGCGAACATGGACGCGACCACGTATTGGCGGTCGTGCAGCACGTAGGGTAGCGTGAGAGCTTTACCGGTGACGTGAACATCGTTGTAGGCGATCGCCGCGCCCGCGCTGGCGGATACCAGCAGGGCGGGCATGGCCACCCGCCGCAGCATCTCGAAAATCGTGAACGATTTTCGAGACCACCACAGCAAGACAACTCCACTGGCGATACCAGTCACCGCGGCGTCGTAGGGACGCGACAGAGCGAGGATGCCGAGGCCGAACGCCCACGTGATCGAATGCTTCCACTGGCCCTCGCGGGCGATGCGCGGGAGCGCGCCCAGTGCGAGGGCTCCGCCGATGCCGGGGACGGCTCCGCCTTCGTAGGAGTTCATCCAGTAACTGAGGACGCCGACGCGGAGGGCGAAGAGCGCCGAGGCTGCGACGGCCCAACGTAGGGAGATCCAGCCTTGGAGCATCCAGCAGATCGCGGCGCAGAGCAGCGCGGTGCTGAGCCAGACTCCGATCCAGGGTTGATGGAAGAATTTTTCGCCGAACGCGAGCACCATCCCCTGCAGCGGCTGGTACTTTGAGGCGTACACGGGCTGCTGCATCACTTGGAAGGTTTCGAAATGTTCCCAGAAAGGATGCGGGGGGTTGACGAGGCGTCCGTGCGCGTACGTGTCGCCTGCGAGAAGATAGCTGAACTCGTCGTGAATGATCGGCGCCGGGATCGGCATCCACGGAAGCAGCGCGGCGCGGAGGGCCAGCGTCGCGAGGAAGATCGCGAGGCAGGCGAGCAGTCCGCCTTTCGGACGAGGGTCCATCGTGGAAGCTACCTCGCGGCCCGGCGCAGAGGCCGAAGCGAGAGAGTGGCGGCGTGCAGTACCAGCGTGAAGATGAAGTTTGCGAAGCCGGAGATGGTGAATAGCAGGCCCAGAATGGCGAGATGGTTTGGAAGTCCGGGCTGCGCCTGCAACATGAAACCGAAGCGATAATATTCGGCGACCAGAGGGAGCGTGAGGGCCACGCCTGCGACGACGAGCAGCGCGCTCGCGCCGACGGAGCGGTTGTAGCGGAAGACTCGGAGCCATCGCGCCCGCGCTCGTCCGCTGTAATCGTGGAACAGTTGGGAGATGCAGCCCATATAGAAGCTCTGCAAGCCGGCGAGGCTCAGAGTCATGCCGAGCAGCATCCAGTACGTCGAGAACATGTAGCCGTTCACGACGACGGGTCCGAGGCTCAGGGGAACGGTGATCAGGAGGCCGAGAGTGAGGAGCCACAGGCCGGGTCGCAAGGCGAAAAATTCGGCTCCGTGGACCAGCATGCTGCGGAGGTTGATCCAGCCCGCGATCCACGGTGAGAGCCAGCCCATACGCTTGTGGTGGCTCATGCGGCCTTCGCGGTCGCGCAGGAAATGGACGGGGACTTCGGCGCGGTCCAGTTCCATCTGCACCGACTTCAACACCATTTCGGAGGCGTATTCCCAGGATTGCGACTGGATGTCCATGCGGATCAGAGCGTCCCGCGTGATGCCGCGCATGCCGCAGTGGATATCGCTGAAATCGGCGGAGTAGAGGCGGTTCAAAATCCAATTCGTGAGCGGCGTGCCGAAGTAGCGGTGCAGGCCGGGCATGGCGCCGTCTTCGATGCTGCCGTGGAAGCGCGAGCCCATCACGAACTCGTGGCCCTTGCGGAACTTTTCGATGAAAGGAGCGATTTCGCGGAAATCATACGTGAGGTCGGCGTCACCGAGCAGGACGTATTTGCCGCGTATGAACGGGATCGCGTCGATATAGGCGCGGCCGAGTCCGCGCTTGGGGGTCTTGAGGACGCGCGCGCCGCCGGCGAGAGCAAGTTCGGTGGTGCGGTCGGTGGAACTATCGACGATGAGGATCTCTCCGCGGACGCCGGCTTTGGCGAGGCCTTCCTTGCACCAATCGACGAATTCAGAGATGGTGATTTCTTCGTTCAGGGCCGGGATGACGATGGAGACTTCGGGGTCCGCGACGTCGTCGTGCGGCGTCAGCAGGCAGGGTTCTTGCGCGTGTTGCGCAGAGAGCAGGGCCAGTTGGGCGGGAACGGCGTCGGTGGGCGGCGCTTCGGTGTGCAGGGATTCCACACCCTTAGATCGGCTTTTAAGGCGTTAACTTTAGTGGGCTCCGGGGGCGCTCAATCCCGTGCCAGTAATGTCGATCCGTCGTGATCGAAGGCGAAATGCACTTCGCGGAGGCCTTCGCGCTCCATGGCTTTGCGGAGCGCCTTGCGATCCTCGGCGAAGAACATGAGAAATCCGCCACCGCCGGCGCCGACGAGTTTGCCGCCGAGGGCTCCGTTGGAGCGGCCGGCTTCATACCAGCGGTCGATGCCTTCGTTGGTGGTGCCGGGCGAACGGCCGCGCTTGTGGATCCAGTGCTCGTGGAGATACTGGCCGTAGCGCGCGATGTCGCCGCGTTCGAGCGCGGCTTTGATGCAGAAGCCGAGTTGCTTGGTGAAATGGAGATTCTCCATCATCCGGGCATCGCCTTCTTCGGAGCGAAGTTTTTGATCGTCCAGCACGCTGGAGGCGTTGCGCGAATAGCCGGTGAAGAACATCAGCAGGTTTTCCTGCAATTCGTGGATGGTGCCGTTCTTGACGTTCAGGGGCGAGACTTTGACTTCGCCGTCCTGAAGGAATTCGAAGCACGCCAGGCCGCCGTGCGCGGCGATGTACTGATCCTGCTTGCCGACGGGCTGCTTCAGGATGTCGATTTCGATTTCGCAAGCCTCTTGGGCGACGGTGGCGGCGTTCACGTAGGAACGCTTGAAGGCGTGCAGGGCGCGTAGAAGGCCCACGGTGAAGGCCCCGGAAGAGCCCAGGCCGGTGCCGGCCGGGATGTCGGCGATGGAAGATATTTCGACGGGAGGCTGAATATTGTGGAGGCGGAGGGCCTCGCGGAACAGAGGGTGCTGAATATCGTCGAGTTTATCGGCCAATTCGAGCGACGAGTATTTTAAGTGATAGCCGCCCTTGAACGGTTCGTTGATACTGATGTAAATGTACTTGTTGATGGCGGCTGAAATGACGAATCCGCCATGGTGGCGATAATAAGACGGCAGATCGGTGCCGCCGCCGCCGATGGAGATGCGCAGAGGTGTACGAGTAATGATCACTCTACGCTGGATATCGGCAGAGTATACTCTAAACATGATGCGCAAACTGATTGTCCCTGTACTCGCCGCAGTGATGGGGTTGTCGGCTGGCTGGATCGCCACCGCGCAAGACAAAACAGCAAAGCCTCCGGCGAAGGAAGTCTTCACCTCGAAGATGGGCAACGTGACGTTCGATCACGCCAAGCACCTGGAGCGGGCCGGCGGCAAGTGCGAGACGTGCCACACCAAGCTCTTCCCGCAATCGAAGGATCCGATCAATTTCAAGGCCAACATGCACAAGACGGCGGAAGCCGCCAAGACGGCCTGCGCCGGCTGCCACGTGGAAGGCGGTGCGGCGTTCGCGGTGGCGGGCAATTGCGCCAAATGCCACATGAAGTGACGGATTTGTTTTAGGGCCGCTTCGGAACCCAGCAGGACGGCGAGTGCGTCATGACGGTCTCGCCGCGCTGATTGCGGGTAGTGATCAGGAACTTCACGACACCGTAGCGCGGGTTCGTGTCCGACGGCTTCACCGAAACCACTTCCACCTCAATCGACAAAATATCGCCGGGCCGCACGGGCAGGTGCCAGCGCAGATTCTCGACGCCCATGCCGAGGACCTCGGTGGCTCCCATGATTTGCATCTCGGCGAGCAGACGCATGGCCATCGCGGCGGTGTGCCAGCCACTGGCGATGATGCCGCGGAAGCGCGACTTCGCGGCCACGGCCGGGTCCGTGTGCATGGGCTGCGGATCATAGGCTTGCGAGAACGCAAGGCACTCGGCTTCGGTGACTTCGAGGGAGCGGGGGCTGGGTTGGCGCTCGCCCACCTGCATGTCTTCCAAGTATCGGTTCACGGTTTTTTATAGCTTCAGGAGCGCTCGCAGGCGCTTGGTCTGCACGCGGCTGACGGGGATCTCGCTCTGCTTCTTATCGTCCATGCGGAGCTGGAAGCTGGATTTGAACCAGGGAATCACTTCCTTGATGCGGTGGATATTGACGAGATAGGAGCGGTGGACGCGCCAGAACGTTTCGGCGTCGAGGTTCGATTGCAGCTCTTCGATGGTGCGGTAATTGGACTGCCCTTCGAGGGCGGTCGTGACGACGGTGATGAGTCCATCTTCGATAGTGGCGTAGACGACGTCTTGCGCGTCGACGATGAAGTTGCGCTGGTTGCTCTTGACGAGCAGTTTGGTGCGCTGCAATGTCGGCTTCGGCGGAGGCAGTTCCTGAGGAGCGGTCTTGGCGCGCTCCGCGATGCCCTTGCGCGCGCGTTCGAGCGCCATGGCGAGGCGGTCTTTTTCGACGGGCTTCAGGAGATAATCGAGCGCTTCCCAGCGGAAGGCTTCGACGGCGTACTGATCGTACGCGGTGGCCATAACGAAGTAGGGCAGGGGGATGTTCGATTCTTTGAGCTTGCGAATGACGCCGAGGCCGTCCAAGCCGGGCATCTGGACGTCGAGGAAGACGAGGTCGGGCTCCAGGTCTTCGATCAGCTTGAGCGCTTCGAGGCCGTTGGAGGCGGTGGCGATGACTTCGATATCGGGAAAGTCGCGAAGTTGATAGCTGAGCTCGTCGCTCGCGAGCTTTTCATCGTCCACCAGGATGGCGGAAATGGTCGCGGTGGCGCGGGTTTGTGTCACTTTAGCCAGTATATCCCGCGTTCGTGAGGAGTTCGGCGATTGGGGGATGATGTGCCGGGCGGTGGCAGCGCCCTGAGGCCACGTCCCGCGCCACGTAGTTATGCCATAGAACAAGCCATCCCACCGTGGCATAAAACGAGAGATGCCCCGCGATGAAGAACTTTCACGTGCCGCTGCCCGAGCAGACTTACCTCAGCCTTCGCGCGGCGGCCGCGCGGACCGGAGTGCCCGCGACGACGCTCGCGCGTGAGGCTATCGACGAGTGGCTCCGTCAGCAAGCCCGCAAGGCGAGGCACGTGGCGATCGCGGCGTTCGCTTCTGAAATGGCCGGGACGGCGCTCGATCTCGATCCTGAGTTGGAGGCTTCCGGTGTAGAGCATCTTTTGAGCTCGGGCAGAGTAAAACGATGAAGCGAGGCGAGGTTTATTGGGCCGAACTGGTTCCCCGCTCCGGAGGGGAACAGACGGGTCGGCGTCCCGTGATCCTGATTTCTCACGACGGCTTCAACCAAACGCTTGGATGGAGATCGATCATCGTGGTTCCGCTCTCCAGTTCGTCGTCGCAGGGCAAGCGTGGGCTGACTGTCATCGAGCTAGCGGGAGGTACGGCAGGCCTGCCCAAGACCAGCTTTGCGGTGTGTCATCAAGTGACGACCTTGGATCGCGCCCAACTGACCAAGCGCGTGGGGACTCTGCCGGCGGAGGCTCTGCGTGAAGTGGAGGCGGGGATCAAGGCCGCGCTGGATCTGGATTGATGCGCGTTAGTTGTCCGAGGGCTTCTCGATGCGATCGATGATCAGGACTTCGGCGGGGCCTCGGGCGGAGACGAGTTTCAGGCCGAGTTGCTCTTGCAGGGATGTGAAGATCGACGGGAGGGCCTGGTCGTCCTGCGCGGGCCCGGCGGGGCCGTCGGCGGTCCATCTGAGGTGGAGGTCGTAGATTCCGGTGAGGCCGGTCTTGTCGATCACGGGCCGGCGGAGTTCGCGCGAGAGGTTGGTGGCGAGCGCGGCCATGCTGACTCCGGCGCCATCGAGGGCCCGGTTCAATCCGTTGGACGAGTTGTGGGGATAGCCGCAGAAAGGGACGCCGGCGCCCTGCGTGGCCGCGGTGGGGGGCGGCGCGTCAGTGGCATAGGAGACGCAGGCGCCATCTTTGGTCGGCTGGAGTTTCGAAGCGCTCTTCACCAGCGTGAGTTCATACGCGGCGAGCTGACGGGTTTCGCGGTGCGTGGTTAGATGGAAGCGGTCTTCGAGAAGCGCGCGGAGCATGGGGCCTTCCATTTCATTCACGGAAGTATTGCCTGACGCGGTGGCTTGGATGTCGTAATTCGACGTGGAGATCCAGGGCGGATCGCCCGCGATCTGGTAGGGCTGGAATCCATAGGCGACGACGATGAGCGTGCGAAGAGACATGTTCGTCATCGAGAGTCTTCCGGGAAGGGCTTGGAGGAAGGCTCCGCCTCCGGCGTTGTTCGGTTTGATGGCGGCAACTTCGAAATGAGGCGAGGGTGCCGGCTGAGCCCGGAGCAGGGATATCGTGGCGAAGATCGCGCAGAGCGTCTGGCGCCTGGAGTGCATACTATATGCTTAGTACTAAAGCATATGCATGTCAAGGGCGTCAGCGCCGGCCGCGGCCAGGAGCTTAGTGATGATGACTCAGCAAGAACCAAGCGATGACTACGATTCCCGGCACACCCAGCATCCACGCGATGATGTATCTCATGCTACGCTCCTCTGATTTGTGCAGGAGCAGTTGCTTGACCATTGATCTAAGTGCTTGCAAAATCGCGAGGCCCGAATAGAAACGGGGTGCAGAGTTTGCGCTGCCGGGCAATTGTTTTGCCGCCTGGGCGGGATCAATCGTCGTAGGGGAGAATGACGGCGGGGTGGAAGGAGTCAGTCGCGCTCTCGAAGCGACCGTGAAGCGGCTGGCAGGGAAGAGTCTGGTGGACGTGCGCAAGACGTATCGGCATGCCGATTCCGTGGGCGAGTTCACGATTTTCAACATCGCGGGAAACAGGTACCGGGTGGCGACGTACTTTCACGATCGAACCGGAAAGATTTATATTCGCCACGTCATGACGCACGCGGAGTACAGGAGGGAGGATGGGAAAAAGCGATGAAGGGTTCTGTGCTCGCGGTAGGTCCGAAACGCTACGGCCGTCTGCTGGCGCGGAAGCTGCGGGCAGCAATCCGGACCGAGGAAGAGAATGAGCGCCTCCTTGCCGAGTTGGAAGACCTGGACAGGCGCGCGGTACGGCATCGGAGGTGGTGAGCGGGAAGCGGGAGATCAGCAAGGTGCAGGCCAAGAAGCTCGCGGAGTTCTTCCGTGTGCAGATCGACATCTTTATTTGACTTGAGAGATTGGGCGATCCGGCGGTGTGGTGCTAACATATCCTATGGTGCAAGTTTCCTCGCGTTCCCCGCGGCTCAGCACGTGAAGCGCCCCCGGAACCCAAGCGTGAAGGAGTTCATTCGAATTGCCACAAAAAGATAACGTCAAGATTGCGCCCGCGGACGGAAAACTGGGCGTCTTGATTCCCGGGATCGGCGCGGTTTCCACCACTTTCATGGCGGGAGTGGAGGCCGTGAAGCAAGGCCTGGGGGCGCCGGTGGGCTCGCTCACGCAGCTTTCCACGATTCGCCTGGGCAAGCGGACCGACGGGCGGTCGCCGATGATCAAGGACTTCGTGCCGCTGGCGGGATTGAACGACCTGTGCTTCGGCGGCTGGGACATTTACGAAGACACGGCGTACGACGCCGCGGTGAATGCGAAGGTGCTGGAGCCCGCGCTACTGGAGAAATTGAAGGCTCCGCTCTCATCGATCAAGCCGATGAAGGCGGTGTTCGACAAAGAGTACATCCGCAACATCGACGGGCCGAACGTCAAGCAGGCGAAGACGAAGATGGACAAGGCGGAGATGCTGCTCGATGACATTGAGACGTTCCGCAAGACCAACGATTGTTCCCGGCTGATGATGATCTGGTGCGGATCGACGGAAGTGTTCCACAAGCCCGTGGCGGTGCATCAGACGCTGAAGGATTTCGAGTGCGGGTTGATGAAGAACGATCCGGACATCGCGCCCAGCCAGATTTACGCGTATGCCGCGCTGAAGAGCGGCGTGCCGTACGCGAATGGCGCGCCGAATTTGACGACGGATACTCCGGCGCTGCTGGAGCTGGCTCGCGAACGGCAGATGCCGCTGTGCGGAAAAGATTTCAAGACCGGCCAGACGTTCATGAAGACGCTGATCGCGCCGGGGTTGAAGGCACGGATGCTGGGAATCGCGGGCTGGTTCTCGACGAACATTTTGGGCAATCGCGACGGCGAGGTGCTGGAAGATCCGGGGTCATTCAAGACCAAGGAAGAAACCAAGCTCAGCGTGCTGGATCAGATTCTGCAGCCGAAGCTGTATCCGGATCTTTACAAGGATCTGTATCATGCGGTGCGGATCAATTACTATCCTCCGCGCGGCGACGCGAAAGAGGGCTGGGACAACATCGATATTTTCGGATGGCTGGGCTATCCGATGCAGATCAAGATCGATTTCCTGTGCCGCGATTCGATTCTGGCGGCTCCGCTGGTGTTGGATCTGGTGCTGTTCATGGACCTGGCGCAGCGGACCGGCATGCACGGCATTCAAGAGTGGCTTTCGTTCTACTTTAAGGCGCCCATGACCGCGCCGGGCCTGTATCCCGAGCACGACGTCTTCATCCAGCTCATGAAGCTGAAGAATACGCTCCGCTGGATGCGCGGAGAAGATTTGATCACGCATCTCGGGTTGGAATACTACGATTAAAAATTCCAGTCCTGTTGTAACGCGCGGGAGAGCATGAACTGCCTGGTCATCGGGGGAACGGGGTACATTGGTCGCGCGCTGGTAGCGGAGTTACTGAAGCGTGACGATTCGGTTACGGTGGTCCACCGGCGGCCCAAGCATGAATTGGGGCGGCGCGTGGCGAACATCCAAGCGGATCGCAACGATGCGCAGGCGTTCAAGGCCGCGGTGGCGGGCAAGAGCTTCGACGTCGTGTACGATCTGGTATACGACTGGAAGCGGGGCACCACGGCGGGGCACGTGGAATCCACGGTGCGGGCCTGCGGGAACAATCTCAAGCGATATGTTTTTATGTCCAGCGTCGCGGCGTACGGCGATGGACTGAATCATCACGAGGGCGACGCGCTGGCTCCGGACGATGCGCCGGAGTTGTATGTCCGGAACAAGGCGATGAGCGAGCGCGCGCTGTTCCGTTTGCACCAGCGGATCGGACTGCCGGTGGTGACGCTGCGGCCTCCGTTTGTTTACGGGCCCGGGAAGAACAATCCGTATTATCGCGAGGCGTTTTTCTGGGACCGGTTGCGGGCGGGGCGTCCGATTATTTTACCGGGCGATGGGCGGCGGCTGATGCAGTTCGTCTACAACCGGGATCTGGTGCGTGCGACGCTAAAAGCGGTGGACGAGCCGCACGCGGTGGGGCACGCGTTCAACATCGCGAATGCCCGGCCGGTTTCGCAGTGCGAGGCGGTGGAGGCCTTCGCGAAGGTGGCTCGCAAGCCGGCGAAACTGGTGCGGATTCCGCGCGAGTATATATTACGGGTCGGCGGGCATCCGATGGGACCGAAGTTGTACTTCGGCGTGTACTACGATTTACCTCCGATCACGCAAGTGACAGCGAAAGCGCAGCGGGTGCTGAAGTTCAAACCCACTGAGTTTGGCGCGGCGCTCAAAGAGACGTACAAGTGGTATCTGCGGAATCACGAGGGTCCGAAGCAGGATTACGGGTTCGAGGATTTTCTGCTGGCGAATGCGCCGGCGATGCTGCCGCCTAAGGCTTAGGCTCGCCGGAGACACAGGCTGAAGCCTGTGCTACAAGCACTGAGGGACGTCGGCAGGCCGCTCCATCACTGTCGCGGCTCGGTTGTTTCACTGGCGCTGGCGCGCTAATTCTTTTTCGAAGGCGGACTGGCGATCGGCGACGTAGGCTTTATAGCCGTCGGGGTCGACGAAGGGATTCGCGCCGCCTGCCTTCATCTTTTCGTACTTCGCTTTCATGCCGTAGTAGGCGCCGTGGGCTCCGAGGAAGAGATCGCACGGGAGGGTCTTCATGGTGGCGAAGGTTTTCTGGTAGTCGGCCGCGATCTGCGGGTAGGTTTTGTTGTTCACCAGGACGGTGCCGGCGTTCACGTTCATGCTGCCGATGATGACGGCGTTGAGGGTGCGGTTGCCGTCGCGGACCTGCATGGTCCAGGTGGTGCAGCCCTTGGTGTGGCCGGGCGTGAGATGGGCGACGAGCTTGGAGCCGCCAAGTTCGACGGTATCGCCGTCGTGCAGCGTGCGATCAACCTTCGCGCCGGGGCGGCCTTGCGCGGTGCTCTGCTCTTCGGGGACGTCTTCGGCCATCACCATGAGCTTGGCTCCGGTGTCTTTCACGATTTGGGCGGTGCCTTCGTCGTGGTCTCCGTGCGCATGGCTGATGAGAAGGATCTTGGTGTCGGCGTACCTGAAGCCGAGCTTTTCGATGGTCTTCTTGATGGTGGGGACGTCCTCTTTGAAGTCGCTATTGATGAGGATGTTGCCCTGCGGGGTGTTGATGAGATAGACGGCGAGATCCGCGGTGCCGACGTAGTAGAGATTGCCGGCGATTTTGAAGCCGGGGAATTCGGCGTGCCAGTCGGCGTTGGCTTGGGCGTTGCTGTGCGAGGGTAGTGCGGCGGCAAGGGCGAGCGTCAAGAGGAGACTGCGGAACATGGGGCCTCACTTTCTTTCGACCCTGTGATTATATGACGGTGTTACTCGGTGGCGCGCACTTCGGTGAGGCGGTCGCGGAGGGGCTGCGGGAGGTCGAGCTCGATTTCGGGAGTGATGAGGCCGACGGAATCCATGTCCTGGATGTGGACCTTGTCTTTCAGGCGGAAGCTGGTGAGTTTCATGCGGACCAGGTCGGCGACGGGGGCGATGAGGATGCCTTCGGTGGTGCGGATGGGTTCGGAGAAGGGGACGGGTTCGAGGTATTCGGGGCGGACTTTTTCGCCGGCGAAGATAAGATGGACAGCGCTGCGGACGCTGGGGGAAACACTGAGGAAGAAGATGTCGCCCTGTGTCTCGCGCGCGTGTTTGAATCCGCTCCGTTCGGCGGCGGAACGAAGCGCGTCGAAATGCTTTCGGTCGACGCAAATATCGACGTCCGGTGTGAGGCGGGCGGCCATTGGGTCGATTGTGTCTACATGCAGGAAGACGGCGACGCCTCCGACTACGCGATAAGGTATTGCGGCGTGTTCGAGTGCGGATCCGAAGGCTCTTGCGAGATCGAAAAGTCGTCTCAGCTTGCTCTCAAAGTTCGCGTTTCCTAACGTGATTGTTCTACTTTGGTGAACTGATTCGGCGGCGGCGCGGACGGTGTTGCAGTGGATCGTTACGGTGTCTTCTACGTTGTGGGCGTAGCCTCCGGCTAGCGTTATCGCGATGGCAGCGTTGTGTGCGCGGGCTAGGTCGAAGACGAGGCGGTCGCGCTGTTTCAGGCCTTCGATGGTCAGATTGAGGCCGCCGAGTTGGTCTTCGCGGTAGGGATCGGCTCCGGCGATGTACATCACGAGCTGCGGCTGGAAGTCGGCGAGGGCTTTTGATGCGGCTTCGGAGAGGCGGGCGAGGTAGTCGGAGTCGCCGACATCGTTGGGCAGGTGGATGTCGAGAGTGGAGGGCGGCTTGTGCGAGGGGTAGTTGTCGTACTGGTGGATGGAGAGCGTGAAGACGGTGGGATCGGCGGCGAAGATGGCGGCGGTGCCGTTGCCGTGGTGGACGTCGACGTCGATGATCAGGGCGCGCTCGATTAATTTTTCCGATTGCAGGCGGCGGATGGCGACGGCGACGTCGTTGATGGCGCAGAAGCCTTCGCCGTGGTCCGAGTAGGCGTGATGGAATCCACCGCCGATGTTGAAGCCGATGCCGTCCGTGAGGGCTCGGCGGGCGGCGAGGATGCTGCCTCCGGTGGCGAGATAGAAAGCTTCGACCATTTGGCGCGAGTAGGGGATTTCGAGGGCGTGGAGTTGGAGATAGTCGAGCGTGCCGGCTTTGAGGCGCGTGATCCAGTCGCGGGTGTGGACGAGGAGCATGTCTTCGTCGGTGGCGGGATCGGGCATCAGGAGATCGTGGGGGTGGGCGGTGCCGTCGGCGAGAAGGCGGTCGCGGATCATGGTGAATTTGTGCGAGGGGAAGACGTGGGGGCCGAGGTTCAGATCGTAGCCGTCGTCGTAGATGAGCTTGAAGGGCAGCACGGTTAGGGCTCGCGGACTTCGAGGCCGACGGGGGCGACGGAGTGGAAGTGGCGGACGTTCCAGGTGAGGAGGAGACGGGCCCCGGCTTCGTAGACGGCGAGGGCGATCACGGCGTCATAGACTCGGCCTCCCCAGTGGCCTCGTGAGAGCGTTTGGCGGATCGTGTCCCAGGCCAAGCCAGTACGAGTCGGCGCGATTTCCATGCCGGCGCAACCTTCGCGCAGGACTTGTTCGGCTTCGATGGGGGGCAGGCCGGTGGGAGCGGGGGAGCGAGACATTACGGAAAAGGATTCGAGCAGGGCGTGGTCTGAGACGACGAATGTCGCTCCGGCTTCGCGGAGTTTTTGATAACAACCCCAGGTTGCCTGGTGCTGGGGGGTGCCGCTCCGGAGCAAATGGATGATAAAGCTGCTGTCCAGACCAACTTTCATTCGGCGCGCCTGCCGAGGATTTCGTCATCGCGCTCCTCGCGGACCTGGCGGATTGCTTCGTTTACATCGAAGGGCTCGGCGTGGGGGCCGGGATCCCAGAGGAGCATGCCGTCTTTGCGGATCAGGCGGCCTTGGGGCGGGGGCGGGGAGATTTCGATATTGCCGTCGGCGAATTTGACTTCGATTTCCATGCCGGGCTTGAGTCCGGCGCGGTCGCGGAGGGACTTAGGAATTACCACTCTTCCGGCACGGTCTATGGTAGTCTTCATACCATTAAAATACCATTTTTGAGACCTATTGACAAGCTATTCATTCAATCGTACGATTGAAACGTACGTATGAATGAAAGTTTTGCCGAGCGACCGGATACCAAGTCGCGCATCCTGGATGCGGCGGAGAAGCTCTTTGCTCTGAATGGCTTCAAGCCGACTTCGCTGCGGGACATCACGGCGGAGGCGCAGGTGAATTTGGCGGCTGTGAACTATCATTTTCAATCGAAGGACAGTTTGATCGATGCCGTGATTGCGCGGCGGATGGAGCCGGTGGGCCGGCGGCGGATCGAGATGTTGGATGCGGCGGGGCCGGACGCGACGCTGGAGCAGATTCTGACGGCGTTTCTGGCTCCGGTTTTCGAGTTTAAGGTGGAAAGCGTGGTGCCGCTGATGGGACGGATCATGTCGGAGCCGGACCTCTTTATGGAGCGCGTTTATCGGAAGCACTTGCAGCCGCTGGCTCGGCGGTTTCAAGAGCAACTGGCGAAGGTTTTGCCCGAGTTGCCTCCGGCGGAGCGGTTGTGGCGGCTGTATTTCACGGCCGGGATTATGACGCATGTGTTGACGTGGTCCGGAGTGCTGCCGGAGATGAGCGGCGGGTTGTGCGACATCGCGGACCGGCCAGCCCTGCTGGAGCGAGTGGTGTCGTTTGTGGCGGCTGGGTTCCGGTCGGGGGCTCCGGTTCAGGTGCCGGAAGAAGTTATGGAAACGAGCGTTGTGGAGACGAAAGGATGAGAGTCGCGATGCGTGCGATTGCCCTGTTTCTGATTTCGTCGTGGGTCGTGATGGCGCAAAACGCGCCGACGGCGACGACGCTGCCGCTCAGTTTGAAGCGCGCGGTGGAGATTGCGCAGACGCCGGAGGGGAGCACTCGGATTGCGCTGGCGCAGGAGTCGATCAAACAATTTGAAGACCGCGTGGGGCAGGCGCGGTCGGCGTTTTTGCCGACTGTGGACGGGTCGATTCAAGAGCGCAATCAGACGACGAACCTCAAGACGTTTGGACTGAACTTTCAATTGCCGTTCGCGGGGTTCACGTTTCCGTCGCTGGCTGGGCCGTTTACGGTATTCGACGCCCGGGCGACCATTCAGCAATCGGTGTTCAGCTTCTCAGACATCAAGAAATATCAAGCGGCGCGGGCGGCGGTTCTGGCGAGCAAAGCGGATCTGGGGACGGCTCGGGATCAGGTGAGCGAGCAGGTGGCGAGGGCGTATCTGGCTTGCTTGCGCGCCAATTTCGCGCTGGAGACTTCGAAGGCGAACGTGGATCTCTCTGATGCGTTGGTGAAGCTTTCGAATTCCGAAAAGAGCGCGGGCACGGGGACGGGGATTGAAGTGACTCGGGCGCAGGTGCAGTTGGCGAACGACCGGCAGCGGCAGATTGTCGCGGAGAACGACCGGCGGCGCGCGGAACTGCAACTGCTGCGCACGATGAATCTCAATATGGATGTGACGGTGCAATTCACCGACAAGCTCGCGGTGACGCCGGTGGATGTGAAGACCCTGGAGGATTCGCTCAAAGACGCTCGGTCGCAGCGGGCGGAGTTGCATGCTCAGCAGCAGCATGAGACGACGGCGCGATTGAATTACGACGCTGTCGCGGCGGAGCGGATGCCGTCGGTGGCGGCGTTTGGGGACTACGGGGACATCGGGCTGCAGATTAATAGTGCTCGGCCGACTCGCGAGTACGGGGTTTCATTGAAGGTTCCGCTGTTCGACGGATTCCGTCGCGATTCGCGGCGGGCGGAGAGCCTCTCGCAGTATCAGGCGGAGAAGATTCGCACGCGCGATCTGGCGCAGCAGGTGGAATTGGATGTGCGGCTGGCACTGGACAGTTTGCGGTCGTCACAGGCGCAGGTGGATACGGCGCAAGAAGGGCTTACGCTGGCGCAGAATGAGCTGGCGCAGGCGCAGCGGCGGTATCAGGCGGGCGTCACGAATTCGATCGAAGTGACGGATGCGCAGACAAGATTAGATCGGGCGCGCGATAACCAGATCGCGGCGCTGTACAACTACAACGTGGCCCGGGTGGATCTCGCGGCCTCTACAGGAACTATTTCGGAGTACGTGAACCAATGAAAAAACGCATTTTCATCTTCCTTCTGCTGGCTGCGGCCGGAACCGGAGTGTATCTCTGGCGCACGGGGTATTTCGACAAGAACGGAAATCGGATTCTGGTGTCGGGAAATCTGGAATTGACGCAGGTAGATCTTTCGTTCAAGACCGCCGGCAAGATGACGGAGCTCAACGTCAAGGAAGGCGATTGGGTGAAGAAGGGCGACGTGGTGGCTAAGCTGGATTCGGCGCAGCTTCAGCAGCAATTGCTGCGGGATCAGGCAGCGGTGATCAATTCACAGTCGGCGTATCAGCAGTTGCAGACCACGATCGAGTTCCAGAAGGCGACGCTGGAGAGCGACATCGCGACTCGGCGGGCGGAGCAGAATCAAGCGCAGGCGAAATTGGACGAGTTGCTGGCGGGGAGCCGCACGCAGGAGGTCCAGCAGGCGCAGGCGGCGTTGACGGATGCGACGGCGTGGAACGACGCGGCAAAGCTGGATTGGAATCGGGCGCAGACGCTGTACAAGAATGAAGACATTTCCACGCAGCAGTACGACCAATCGCGTGCCAAATACGAGAGCACGCAGGCGCAACTGCGGTCGGCGCAAGAGAAGCTGGCGCTGGTGAGGGAGGGTCCGCGGAAGGAAGAGATTGAGGGCGCGCGGGCGGCGGTGGTGCGCGCGCAGGCTGCGGTGCGGACGGCGGAGGCGAGCCGGCTGGAGCTGCAGCGGAAGCAGGAAGAGCTGGAATCGCGGAAGGCGGATATTGCGAGGTCGCAGGCGCAGGTGGGGATTACGAAGACGCAGATCGACGATACGATGCTGGTCGCACCGATCGACGGAGTGGTGCAAGTGAAGTCAGCGGAGGCGGGCGAGGTGCTGGCCGCGGGGACTACGGTGGTGAGTCTGGGGGATCTGGATCATCCGTGGCTGCGGGCGTATATCAATGAGACGGACCTGCCGCGGATCAAATTGAATGGGGAAGCGAAGCTGACGATTGACGGATCGAACAAAGTGTATCCGGGGCGGATTTCGTTCATCTCGCCGAAAGAGGAGTTCACGCCGAAGCAGATCCAGACGAAGGAAGAGCGCGTGAAGCTGGTGTACCGGATCAAGATCGATGTGGACAACAAGTCGCATGAGCTGAAGAACAACATGCCGATCGATGCGGAGATTGCGATCTAAGGCGCGACGTGGCGAGCATTATTCAAGCTTCGAATCTCACGCGGAAGTTCGGCGAGCTTACGGCTGTGGATCATCTCAACCTGGAAATCGCGGAGGGGGAGATTTTCGGGCTGGTGGGGCCGGATGGCGCGGGGAAGACGACAACTCTGCGGCTGCTGTGCGGATTGATGGATCCGACAGAAGGGTCGGCGATGGTGGTGGGGCACGACGTGACGAAAGAAACCGATCAGGTGAAGGATCAGATCGGGTACATGGCGCAGCGGTTCGGACTCTACGCGGATTTGACCGTCGAAGAGAACATGCTGTTCTACTCCGATTTGTTCGGCATTGTAGGCAGCGAGCGCGAAGAGCTTTCGGCGCGGCTGTTGAAGATGACTCGGATGGAGCCGTTCAAGAAGCGGCCGGGCGGGAAATTGTCGGGCGGGATGAAGCAGAAGCTGGCGCTGATGTGCACGCTGCTGCACAAGCCCAAGGTGTTGTTTTTGGATGAGCCGACGAATGGGGTGGATCCGGTTTCGCGGCGGGATTTTTGGGCGATCCTTTATCAATTGGTCCGCGACGGGCTGACGGTGATGGTGACGACCGCGTATCTGGATGAGGCGGAGCGGGCGAATCGCGTGGGGCTGATGCATAAGGGGAAGATGATTCGCTGCGATACCCCGACGGCGCTGCGCGACGATCTGGATCACGCGTATTACAAGGTGACGTCGGCGGATCCGCGGCAGACGCGGACGATTCTGGAAAAGCAGCCGGGGGTGGTGGCTGTGCAGCCGGCGGGGCAGGAACTGCGGCTGATCGTGAAGGGGAACGCGACGTCGGCGGAGGAGTTGGAGTCGGCGACGCCTTTCACATGGACTCGGATTCATCCGTCGTTAGAAGACGTGTTTATCGCGATGGTGCAGGAGCAGGAGACGACTCATGCTGCCTAAGGGGAAGGGGCCGGCGGTCCAGATGGAACATCTGGTGAAGAAGTTCGGCGACTTCGTGGCGGTTAACGATGTGTCGCTGAATGTGGCGCAGGGGGAGATTTTCGGGTTCCTGGGGCCGAATGGGGCGGGGAAGTCGACGGCGATTCGGATTCTATGCGGGCTGCTGGCGCCGACGTCGGGGAAGGCTACGGTTTACGGGTTCGACGTGGCGACGCAGTCGGAAGAGATCCGGCGCAACATCGGATACATGTCGCAGAAGTTTTCTTTGTACGACGATTTATCGGTGGAAGAAAACATCGAGTTTTTCGGCGGCATTTACGGAGTTTCAGAGAAGAAGCTTCCGGAGCGTCGCGATTACGTGTTGAAGATGGCAGGGCTGGAGGACAAGCGGACGACGATGACTCGGCTGCTGGCCGGAGGGTGGAAGCAGAGGCTGGCGCTGGGGTGCGCGATTCTGCATGAGCCTCCGGTGCTGTTTCTGGATGAGCCGACGAGCGGGGTGGATCCGATGGCTCGGCGGAATTTTTGGGATTTGATTTACACGCTAGCGGCGGCGGGGCACACGATTTTCGTAACGACGCATTATATGGATGAGGCGGAGTACTGCCATCGGATCGCGCTGATGTATGGGGGGCGGATGATCGCGTTGGGTTCGCCGGCGGAGCTGAAGGCGGGGCTGGGGACGGGGCGCTTGTTGAATTTGGAGAGCTCGGATTTGCTGGGGAGCATGAATGCGCTCGCGGGGCGGCCGGGGATCACGGATGTGGCGGTGTTCGGCGGCGGGCTGCACGTGACGGTGGAGAACGAACGCGAGGCGGAGGCTGAGATTCAACGGACGCTGGAGGCGGCACACATCGGAATCCAGACGCTGGAACCGATTCTGCCGTCGATGGAAGACGTGTTTGTGAGCTTGATCGAAAAAGAAGAGCACGCCAAGGAAGGGAAGGCGGCATGAACTTCCGGCGCACGAAGGCGATGGCTCGCAAGGAGTTCTTGCACATCATCCGCGATCCGCGCAGTCTGACGGCGGCGCTGGCGCAGCCTCTGCTGATGCTGCTGCTGTTCGGGTATGCGCTGAGCCTGGATGTGGACCGGATCCCGGCGATCGTTTACGACTTGGACCAGACTCCGCTGAGCGACTCGCTGATCAAGGATTTCAAGGGCTCGCGGTATTTCCAGATCATCGAGGAAGTGCACGGATACAAGCCGATCGAGCAGGGAATGGAAGACCGGCGGGCCCTGATGGGGATCGTGATTCCGAACGAGTATTCGCGCGATCTGGCCGCCGGGAAAGAGGCGCAGGTGCAGCTGCTGTTCGACGGCAGCGATTCGAACACGGCGTCGATCGCGCTGGGTTATGCGGAGGGCGTGATTCAGTTGTACGCGCAGCAGCAGCGGGAAGACGCGCAGAGGATGCGGGCGGGGAGCGTGATCGGTCCGCCGGTGGAGCCGCGGATTCGGGTCTGGTACAACACCGACATGGTTTCGCGGAACTACATTGTGCCGGGACTGATCGCGGTGATCCTGATGATTATCGCGGCGCTGCTGACGTCGCTGACGGTGGCGCGGGAGTGGGAGAACGGCACGATGGAGCAGTTGTTGTCGACTCCGGTGCGGCCGGCGGAGATCGCGGTGGGGAAACTGGCGGCGTATTTCGCGCTGGGAATCGTGGACATGCTGATGGCGTTGTTCGTAGCACTGTATGTTTTTCACGTGCCGATGAAGGGGAGTCCGCTGCTGCTGTTTGTATCGAGCTGCATTTTCCTGTTCGGGGCACTGGCGTGGGGGATTATGATTTCGGCGATGAATCGGAATCAGCTGAGCGCGTATCAGTTGAGCACGCTGACG
This sequence comes from Bryobacteraceae bacterium, assembly GCA_036498815.1. GTDB lineage: Bacteria > Acidobacteriota > Terriglobia > Bryobacterales > Bryobacteraceae > Palsa-187. The sequence goes on from DASYET010000021.1 coordinate 169,721, forward strand.
TCGTTCCTGCCGGCGTTTCTGCTGTCGGGATTTATTTATTCGATTTCGAACATGCCGTTGGTGATCCAGTTCATCGCGCTGTTCGTGCCGGCGCGGTACTTCATCGACATTGTGAAGGGGATCTTCCTGAAGGGGATCGGGCTGGAAATTCTTTGGTTCGATTTCGTGCTGCTGATCGGCTACGGCGCGGTTGTGTTTTATTTCGCCGTGAAGAAGCTGCGGCAGAAGGTGGCCTAAGATGCGACAACGATTGCGCCACATGATCCGCAAGGAGTTCATCCAGACGCTGCGCGAGCCGCGGATGCGGATGATGGTAATTATGCCGCCGCTGATCCAGCTGATGATTTTCGGCTTCGCGGTAAATCTGGACGTGGACTCCGCAAAAATTGCGTGGATGGATCAGGATCAGAGTCCGCAAAGCCGGCAGCTGCTGTCTGAGTTCCAAGGCTCGGGGAGGTTTATCATTTCCGCCGAGCCGAGCAATGAGCACGAGATGCAGGATCTACTGGACCGCGGGCGGGTGGACGGAGTGGTGCGGGTGTTGCCGGGGTTCGCGCACGATTTGGAGCGCGGGCGCAGCACCAGCGTGCAGGTATTGCTGGATGGGACGAATTCGAATACGGCGTCGATTGTTTCGAACTACTCGACGCAGACCATCTTGCGGTATTCGAGCGAAGTGATGAATCAAAGGCAGCGGGAGAAGCTGGTGGCCGCGGGGGCTCCGGTGCATGCGGCGGTGCCCCAGGTGGTTTCGGCGAGCCGGGTTTGGTTCAATCCGGATCTGCGGAGCCGAAACTATTTCGTGCCGGGAGTGGTGGTGAACATCATCATGCTGGTGACGCTGTCACTGACGGCGATGGCGATCGTGCGAGAGAAGGAAATCGGCACCATGGAGCAGTTGATGGTGACGCCGATTCGTCCGATCGAGCTGATTCTGGGCAAGACGCTGCCGTTCGTGCTGATCGGATTCTTCGACATGATTCTGGTGGTGGGGGCGTCGCTACTGGTGTTCCACGTGCCGTTTGTGGGGAACTTCGGGACGCTCTGCCTGGCGGCGTTTTTCTTCATCCTGACATCGCTGGGGGCGGGGTTGTTTATCTCGACGGTATCGAAGACGCAGCAGCAGGCGAACATGAGCACGTTCCTGTTCTTCCAGCCGTTCATGATGCTGAGCGGATTTTCTTTTCCGATTCGCAACATGCCGGTGGGCGTGCAGTACTTCACGTATCTGAATCCGATGCGGTATTTTTTGGAGATTGTGCGCGGTGTGTTTTTGAAGGGATCCGGTATTTCGACTCTGTGGCCGCAACTGCTGGCGCTGGCGGTGTTCGGGGTGGTGATTCTGGGTTTGAGTGTGCAGCGATTCCACAAGCATTTGGAGTAGAGTTGGGGAATGCGTCCCCTCATCTTCCTCGCACTCTTCTCTGCCGCTTCGGTTTTCGCACAACCTACGATCAATGCCGGGGGCATTGTTAATGCCACGGGTTATCAGACTACGCTCGCTCCGGACACGGTATTCGTGATTTTCGGAAGCGGCATGGGACCGGCGGCGCTGGTGGCGGCGACGGCTCCGAACTATCCGGCCAGTTTGGGCGGCACTTCGATCAACTTCGCGCCGGTGGCCGGAAAAACACCGATCGCGGCGAAGATCGTTTATAGTAGCGCGGGGCAGGTGGCGGGGCTGCTGCCTTCGTCGATCGTTCCGGGCGCGTACAACGTGCAGGTGGCGTTCAACGGGCAGTTCAGTGCGTCGCAGCCGGTGACAGTGGTGGCGCGGAGCTTCGGCATCGCGACGGCGAATAGCCAGGGCACGGGCGCGGCGCAAGTGACGATTGGGAATGTGAACAACGGAGTGAGTCTGGTGCGGCTGACGGGGGGCACGCTGGCGTTTAACGGGTTGACATGGACGCTGGCACCCGCGCATCCGGGCGATACGTTGGTGATTTGGGGAACGGGCGGGGGAGCGGATTCTCAGAACGACACCGGCGGTACTTCCGGCGATCAAACCGCGCAGGGGAACTTCAGCGTCCTGGTGGATGGCACGGCGATTATGCCGCTGTACTCGGGAGCGTCCTCTGGCTATCCGGGGTTGTGGCAGATTAATTTCACGCTGCCTCCGACGATTGCGGCGGATTGTTTCGCGTCGCTGCAAGTGAGCGCGGGCGGGAACCTGAGCAATTTGGCGAGCATCGCGATTGCGCCTGCCGGGCAGAGCTCGTGTAGCAGCCAGATCAGCACGTCCACGCTGAACACGCTGAGCAACGGCGGCAACATCGTGATGGCGGGACTGACGATGCAACATCTGAGCTTCACGGGCGGCGTACAGGAAAGCGTCGGCGGAGTTTTCAATCGCTACACGTCGGCGGAGTTTCTGATTCCTTACTCGGGTCCGAAGCTCGGGCTGTGCACGGTGCTGGATCAAACGTATCCGAAGGGGGGGAAGGAGCCGTCGGGGCCGGATGCGCTGCTGGACGCGGGCACGCTTACGATTAGTGGTCCTGGTATAACGCCTGCAAAAACCGTGAGTGTGTTTACCGGACCGAGCGGGCCTGCGTATTCGACCTCATTCACGGTGGGGACGCTGGTGGATGGCGGCACGTACACGTTGAGCGGCGCGGGAGGCAAGGACGTGGGTCCGTTCACGGTGAGCGCGACGATGCCGACGAGTTTTGCGGTGACGAATCTCAGCGCGCTAAGTACGGTGAATCACGCACAGGCTTTGACGATCAATTGGAACGGGTCGGGCTTCGATCAGGTGATCATTTTGATTGAGGCCGCCGCGACGACTTCGGCGACGCATGGAATCGTAGTGTCTTGCGCGGTTCCGGCCAGCCCGGGCACGTACACGATTCCCGCGGCCGCGATGGCGTATCTTGCACCGCTGGCGGGCACCTCAGGCCAGGTGGTGATTAATGCCGGGCCGAATGCGGGCGGCGTGGCGAGCGCGGAATCGGCGACGTCGACGCAGGTGACGCCGAATCTGGTGGCGGGCGGGAAGGTGGATTTCGGGGCGTTCACGCCGACGATCACGTATCTCGTGACGGCGGCGATTCAGTAAGGGGGGGCGTGCGTTAGTCCGAGTCGCTTCGATAGAACCGCGCTAGCTTTACTTAGGGACGCTACCGCTCGAAGTGGCGATTCCGTAGGGACTATCCGTAGCCGCTTCCTGTAGAGTTCGGCCGTCGATCCGAATGCGAACACGGACGGACCCCTTTCCGCTCTTGTTCTGCGCCGAAAAATAGACGAATTGCCCGCTGGGCGCGTTGAAGCTAAGAGAGCCCGGAACTTTGACTTCTCTTTGCTCGGTTCCGCCTGATGGATTCCTGTATGTCAGCCCAACGGTCCCCGCTGTTCCGTCGAGACTATACTCGACCCGGTGGACTGCCGTAAGGGTCGGATGACCGGACGAAACAATTTGGGCGGCGGTGGCAGAGGCACTGGGCGGTGATGGCACGGGGGGCTCGATAACCAATTGCGAGGGAGATGCCTTCGACGTTGGGGAGCAAGACACGTGTATGTTGCTCCCTCCGTCGAGATCATTCACACGAACAATGCACGTCTCCGAGGGAGTTATCGCCTGGATGGTCGTGCCAATTCCGTTGAAGCTGGTGTGGTAGTCGATCCCCGATCCATGTAAGGTCTCTTCGTAATGGGCGATCACAACCGTGGAGCTCTTATCTTTGTACGTGTAGGCGGCTTCCCTTGAGTCAGTGACCACCGCTCCGGATTGAGCCGGAAGCAACTCCTTCCAATCAGAAGGAGGCGAGGTTTGGGCAGTACTTAGGAAGGAGAAGCTGATCAGGATTGCTAGACCACGCACGTCGGACTATCGGCACTCTCGGCTAAGAACTTTATCAATAGCAGACGCCTCCGGCCGCGTCATTCTATCGGGATTCGAGAAGACTGAGCAGGTAGTGTATGCGTTGGACTCCGAGTTTTTCGGGGTCGCGTTCCGCTTGCCGGACGGACTCGGGAAGCCATTCGAAAATCGTGCCCACGTCGGCGATGGGGTCGTGCGGGGCGGGCTCAAGAGGCGCTTTGGAGGCGGCCCATCGACGGTACTCCGACCATTGCTGCTGGTGAAGGCTCCATTCGGCGGCGCTGATCACGACTCTATTGTAGCGGCCAGTCGCGTTACTCTAGTCGTTTATGTCAGACCGTCTTGAAGAACTGCGCCGGCGGCATGCGGCGGCGGAGGGTGGTGGGGGCGAGGAGCGGCGGGCGAAGCAGCATGCCGAGGGGAAGCTTTCGGCTCGGGAGCGGATTGAATTGCTGCTCGACGAGGGCACGTTCGAGGAAACCGACAAGCTGGTGCGGCACCGGTCGCGCGACTTCGGGATGCAGGATCAGGTGGTGGACGGCGACGGGTTCGTGACGGGCTGGGGGCAGATTCACGGGCGTCCGGCCTACGTGTTCGCGCAGGATTTTACGGTGTTCGGGGGATCGCTGTCGGAGGCGAACGCGCGGAAGATCGTCAAGATTATGGATCTGGCGGTGAAGACGGGGGCTCCGGTGATCGGGTTGAACGATTCCGGAGGGGCGCGGATTCAGGAGGGCGTGTTGTCGCTGGCCGGGTACGCGGATATTTTTCTGCGCAATACCTTGTCGAGCGGAGTGGTGCCGCAGATTTCGGCGGTGATGGGTCCGTGCGCGGGGGGAGCGGTGTACTCGCCCGCGCTGACCGACTTCACGTTCATGGTGGACAAGACCAGCTACATGTTCGTGACGGGTCCGGAGGTGATTAAGACGGTGACGCATGAGGACGTCACGAAAGAGGCGCTGGGCGGGGCGATGACGCACAATTCGGTGAGCGGCGTCGCGCACTTTCTTGCCGCGGATGACGCCGAGTGTTTGCGGATGATTCGCGAGCTGATGAGTTATCTGCCGCAGAATAATTTAGACGGCGCGCCGAGGGTGGCGTCGACCGATCCGGCGGATCGGGAAGATGCGGAACTGGATACGCTGGTGCCGCAGGTGTCGAATCAGCCGTACGACATCAAGGACGCGATCCGGCGGATTGTGGATCATGGGGAATTTTTCGAAGTGCAGGAGCACTGGGCGAAGAACATCGTGATCGGGCTGGCGCGGATGGAGGGGCGGAGTGTGGGGATCGTCGCGAATCAGCCGGCCTTTCTGGCGGGGTGTCTGGATATCGATTCTTCGTCGAAGGCGGCGCGGTTCGTGCGGTTCTGCGACGCGTTCAACATTCCGATTCTGACGTTTGAGGATGTGCCGGGGTTCTTGCCGGGGACGGCGCAGGAGTTCGGGGGCATTATCCGGCACGGGGCGAAGCTGCTGTACGCGTACGCGGAGGCGACGGTGCCGAAGATCACGATCGTGACGCGCAAGGCATACGGCGGGGCGTATTGCGTGATGGGCTCGAAGCATCTGCGGACGGATGTGAACCTGGCGTGGCCGACGGCGGAAATCGCGGTGATGGGTCCGGAGGGGGCGGTGAATATCGTCTACCGGCGGGAACTGGCGGCGGCTCCGGCGGAGGAGCAGGAGGCTCTGCGGAAGGCGAAGGTGGAAGAGTTTCGGGAGCGGTTCGCGAATCCTTTTGTGACGGCGGAGCTGGGGTTCCTGGACGATGTGATTGAGCCTCGGCAGACGCGTCCGCGTGTGATTCGCGCATTGAAATTGCTGGAAACGAAGGTGGACACGATGCCGCGGAAGAAGCACGGGAACATCCCGCTCTGAACTGAGAAATCGAGCCTGAGAAAACCTCCGCGCCGCCGCCACTAACCTTACCGTGGCTCCCTTCCTGCAATTTTTCCAGCGCCTGTTCGATTCGGATTTCATGCCGCACGGGAACTGCTTTAACTGGCAGCCGGGCATCCTCTGGCTGCACGTGATTTCGGATACAGCCATTGCTCTGGCGTATTTTTCGATTCCGGTGACGCTCTTTTATTTCGTGAAAAATCGCAAGGGGCTGGGAATTTCGGCGCTGGTGGTGATGTTCGGGGCGTTTATCACGGCCTGTGGGGCGTCGCACCTGATGGCGGTGTGGGATTTGTGGCACAGCACCTACCGGCTGGAAGGTCTGATCAAGGCGGTGACGGCGGGTCTTTCGATTGCGACGGCGATTGCGACGATGCGGCTGGTGCCGGTGGCGCGCAAGATCGCGACGCCGGAGGAAATGGAGCGGGTGAATGCGGAGTTGCAGGCGGAGATCGAGGCTCGCAAGGAGGCCGAGCGGAAGCTGAAGGAACTGATGGCGCGGGAGCGGGCGGATAGCGAGAACCGGCTGCGGTCCTACTTAGAAGCGGCGGCGCAGGCGATTGTGGCGGTGAGCGCGGACGGTACGATCCAACGGGTGAATCGGCGGACGGAGGAGATGTTCGGCTACACGCGCGAGGAATTGTTGGGGCAGAAATTGCGGATGCTGCTGCCGGAGCGCGTTCGGGACATCCATGCGCAGCATCGGGCAGGATATTTCGCGGAGCCGCGTATTCGCACCATGGGGAACGGCATGAACCTCTCCGGCCGGCGCAAGGATGGGACGGAGTTCCCGGTGGAAATAGGCCTAGGGTACACGGAGACGGAAGACGGCGTGCTGGCGCTCGGCCTGGTGAGCGACATCACGGAGCGCAAGCGGGTTGAAGACCAACTGGTGAGCGCGAATGCGGAACTGAAGGCTCGAGAAGAGCAGCTGCACTCGTATCTCGAAGCGGCTTCTCAGGCGATCGTGGCGGTGGATGCTCGCGGGCGGATTCAGCTCGCGAATGGGCGCACGGTGGAGATGTTCGGCTACACACGCGAAGAGCTGCTGGGGGAGAATCTGGAGATGCTGCTGCCGGAGCGGTATCGCGGCTCGCACGCCGGGCATCGCGCGGAGTATTTCATCGAGCCGCGGGTGCGGACCATGGGGATCGGGCTGGACCTGGTGGGACGCCGCAAGGACGGCACGGAGTTTCCGGTGGAGATCGGGTTGGGCTACGCGCGGTCCGCGGAAGGCATGCAGGCACTGGGGATGATCAGCGACGCTACCGAGCGAAAGCGCATCGAAAATCAGCTGGTCCGCGCCAACGCGGAGCTACGGGTGCGGGAGGCGCTGACTCGTTCGTACCTGGAGGCGGTTTCGCAACCGATTGTGGCGGTAGGAAGCGACGGCAAGATTCAGCTGGTGAACCGGCATCTGGGAAAGATGTTCGGGTACAGTCCGGAGGAGCTGTTAGGCCAGGGACTGGAGACTCTCTTGCCAGAGCGGTATCGTCAGAGCCACATGATGCAGCGGGGAGAATACTTTGACGCGCCGCGGGTGCGGGCGATGGGCATCGGGATGGATCTGGTGGGGCAGCGAAAGGACGGCACGGAGTTCCCGGTGGAGATCGGGCTGGGCCACGTGCAGACCGAAGCGGGGACGCTGGTGCTGGGGCTGGTGATCGATATCACGGAACGGAAGCGCGTCGAATCCGAGTTGGCGCGCGTGAACACAGAGCTCACGCGGTCCAACTCGGAGCTGGCGCAGTTCGCGTACGTGGCGTCGCACGATTTGCAGGAGCCGCTGCGGATGATCACGGGGTATCTGCAATTGCTGGAGCGCCGTTACAAGACGCAGCTGAACGACGAGGCTCGAGAGTTTATCGACTATGCGGTGGACGGCGCGGTGCGGATGAAGAATCTGATCCAGGATTTGCTGCGGCTGTCGCGCGCCGGGACGCAGAGCATGAACTTCCGCGAGGTGGAGATTTCGAGTTTGATCGAGGCGGCGTGCGCGAATCTGCAAGTAGCGCTGGAGGAAAGCGGCGCGGAGATGACGGTGGATCCGCTGCCGAAGCTCACCGTGGACGCGGGGCTGCTGACGCAGGTATTCCAGAATCTGATCGGGAATGCGCTCAAATTCCGGACAGCCGGAGTTCCTCCGCACATTCATGTCGGGGCGGCAGAGGCGCCGGGCGGGTGGGTGTTTTCGGTGCGCGACAACGGCATCGGTATTGAGCCGCAGCACTATGAACGTATCTTCCGCATTTTCGAACGGCTGCATGGCGCGGATCAGTATGGCGGCTCCGGTGTGGGGCTGGCGATCACGCAGAGGATTGTCGAGCGGCATGGCGGGCGGGTTTGGGTGGAATCGAAGGCGGGTGAAGGGTCGACGTTCTACTTCTCGATTCCAGCGCGGGTAGGCGCGAAGATCGCAAGTACGGGGATTTCCTAAGCGAATCCGGAACCTTAGTGCCTACTATCAATACACCGGCAATGCATTCCTATCTGAACCGACAGCGTCCGCTGGAGATCCTTCTTGTGGAGGATAATCTCGGAGATATCCGCCTGCTCCAAGAAGCTTTCAAAGAAGGCGGATCGCACGGCCGCCTGCACGTGGTCCGCGACGGGGAGGAGGCGATGGCTTTCCTGCGGCGGCAGGGCTCCTATGAGTTCAGTCCGCGGCCCGGATTCATCCTGCTGGATCTAAACATGCCTCGCAAGGACGGACGGGAGGTGTTGGCGGAGGTAAAGGCGGACCAGGAGTTGCGGCAGATTCCGGTGTTCATCTTCTCGACCTCTACCGGATTCGACGACATTGCCAACGCGTACAACCACCATGCCAACTGTTACATTCCGAAGCCGGTGGACATGGCGGGTTTGGTCCTGATGAGCCAGCGGCTGGAGGATTTCTGGCTGTGCACGGCGGTGTTGCCGTCCTAGGTTAAGCGGTCAGTTTTTCGAAGAATCGCTTGATCATCATCTTGGCGGTGCCGTCGATCAGGCGCTGACCGACGGCGGCCAGGGTGCCTCCGACTTGCACGTCTCCTTCGTAGGCGACGCCGGTTCCGCCGTCGGCGGCGGAGAGTTTCAACAAGCCCTCCCCCTTCATAAAGCCGATCTTGCCGGTGCCTTCCACGTGGAGCTTGAAGCTTTCGGGCGGTTTCTGATCGGTGATGCGAACTTTGCCCTCGAAGGCGCCAGAGAGGCTCGCGAGCGCCATCTTCATCTTCATGCGGTACTCGTCCGGGCCGATGCGTTCGAGGCTCTCGCAGCCGGGCATGGCTTTGGCCAGAACCTCGGGGTCCTGCATCAGTTCGTAGGCCTTTTCGGGCGGAAGGGCGAGGTGGCTGGTTCCCGCGATCTTCACGCCGTCCTCGCGAGGGCCGTCGCGAGGGCACGGGCGGCGTGGACTACGGCGAGATGCGTCCGGTAAGGGGCGGAGGCGTGAAGGTCCGCGTTGGCCTCCATGCCCTCCGCGACCAGTCCGGCCGCCGCCTGGATCTCCGCCGGTTTTCCTGTTCGTCCCAGCAGAACGGCTTCGGCGCGTGTGGCCCGAAACGCACGGTTCGTCAGCCCGGTGACGCCGATGCGCGCCATCACGATTTTCTCGCCCTCCCGGCGAACTCGCACCGCAATGCCGACGATGGCGAAGCCGCTGGCCGGTTGCGCGACCTTGTGATACACGGTGCCGACGCCCGCTCCGTCGAGGGGCACGATGATCTCGCGGATCATCTCTCCGGGTTCGAGCGAGGTGGTGAACGTGTCGACGAAGAAATCGTCGAAGTCCACAATGCGCTCGGTTTTTGCGCCCCGCAAAACGACCTTCGCGTCCAGAGCCTGCAGTGCCGCCGGGTAATCCGCTGAAGGATCGGCGTGCGCGACACTGCCTCCGATGGTGCCCATGTTGCGGACCTGGACGTCGCCGATGTTGGAGGCGCAGTCGGCGAGCAGCGGGCACTTGGAGCGGACCAGCGCGGAGGATTCGACTGCGTGATGTGTCGTGGTCGCACCGATGGCGAGCTCGCCGGCCTCTTCGCGAATGTAGTTGAGCTCGCGGACGCCCGCCAGATTGACCAGATGCTCCGGCGCGGCGAGGCGGAGCTTCATCATGGGGATGAGGCTCATGCCTCCGGCGAGAGGCTTCGCGCCTTCGGCGAGGAGGCCGAGAACTTCGTCGAGAGTCTGGGGCGCGGAGTATTCGAACTGTTGGGGAATCATGCGGGGCTCCCGGCGGAGACGAGTTTCCAGATTTTTTCGGGCGTCATGGGCATGTCGATGTGGCGGACGCCGAGCGGCGAGAGAGCATCGACGACGGAGTTCACGACAGCGGGCGATGCGCCGATGGTTCCGGCTTCACCGACTCCTTTGACACCGAGCGGATTCACGGGAGTGGGCGTCACGGTGTGGCTGGTTTCGATCCAGGGCATCATGTGCGCGCGGGGCATGGTGTAATCCATGAACTCGCCGGTGATGAGCTGGCCGTTGTCGTCATAGACGGCTTGCTCCCACAGCGCCTGGCCGATGCCTTGGGCGACTCCGCCGTGGACTTGGCCTTCGACGATGAGGGGGTTCATGATCTTGCCGCAATCATCGACGGCGATGTAACGGCGGATGGAGATGTCTCCGGTTTCGCGATCGACTTCGGTAACGACCAGGTGGGCGCCGAAGGGGAATGTGAAGTTGGCCGGCTCCCAGAAGTTAGTGGAGACCAAGCCGGGTTCGGTGTCGGGGGGAAGCTTCATGGCGCGATAGGCTGCGAAAGCGATTTCCTTGAACGAGACGCTTTTGCCGGACTTATTGCAAACGCACACGCCGTCCGACAGTGTGACGTCGTCGGATTCGAGCAGCATGGCACCGAATTGTTTGATCTTGGTCTTGAGGGTCTGGATGGCGAAGTACATCGCCGTGCCGCCGACGGCGGTGGAGCGGCTGCCGAAGGTGCCGATGCCGTATTGGACGAGTGAGGTGTCGCCGTGGACGATGAGGATGTCGTCGATATCGACGCCCAATTCGTCGGCGGCGATTTGCGCGAAGGTAGTTTCGTGGCCCTGGCCGTGGGCCGAGACTCCAACCATGACGGTGACTTTTCCGGAAGGCTCAATCTTCACGGTGGCGCTCTCCCAGCCGCCGGCGGGAGTGGCGGGCGAGGGTCCGAAGGCGCAGATTTCGCCGTAGGTGCAGAGGCCGATGCCCATCAATTTTCCTTGGGCTCGCTTTTCGGCTTGTTCCTGGCGGAGCTTGGTGTAATCGCCGATCTCCATCGCTTTGCGCAGAGGCGCAGCGTAGTCGCCGGTGTCGTAAACGAGGCCGGTGGCGGTGGGGAAGGGAAACTCTTCGGGCTGCGGGAAATTCTTGAGGCGGATTTCGGCCGGGTCCATCTTCAATTCCGCGGCGAGCATGTCCACCATGCGCTCGATGCCGTGGGTGGCTTCGGGGCGGCCGGCTCCGCGATAGGCGTCGGTGGCCATGCAATTGGTGAAGGCTCCGACGACTTCGGCGCGGATGTTTTTGGTCTTGTAGAGTCCCGGCATCATCAGGACGCTGAGGGTGGGGATGGCGGGCGTGAGAAGCGAAAGGAAGGAGCCCAGGTCCTGGATGATTTTGAGCTTGATGCCGGTGATGGTGCCGTCGCGCATCGCGGCGATTTCGTAAAAGTCGACGTGGCCGCGGCCGTGAATGGTGCAGAGGAAATTCTCACGGCGGGATTCGATCCACTTGACCGGCTTGTGGATCTTCATCGCCACGAAGGCCATGAGGATTTCCTCGGCGTAGGTATCGATCTTGCTGCCGAAGCCTCCGCCGACTTCCGGCGCCACGACGCGCAGGCGGTTCTCTTCGAGATTGAGGACTTGGGCGACGAGAGATCGCACCAGGTGCGGGGCTTGCGTGGACGTGTAGAGCGTCAGAGAGCGTTCGGCGGCGCGCCAGTCCGCTACGACGCCTCGGGTTTCCATGGCATTGGGGACCAGGCGCTGGCTGGTGATGCGCTGCTTGATGACGACGTCCGCTTCGGCGAAGGCTTTATCGGTCTCGCCGCCTTCCTGAAGGAAGGTGAAGGCGGTGTTATCGGGCCACTGCGGGTGGACGGCGGGGGCTCCTTCGGCGAGGGCTTTTTCAGGATCCGCAACGGCTTGCAGAGGTTCGTAATCGACTTCGATGAGATCGGCGGCGTCCTGGGCGATGTAGCGGTCCGTGGCGACGATGACGGCTACCGGATGCCCGACGAAATAGACGCGATCGAGCGCGAGCAGGTGGTGATGGGGAACGCGCAGGCCGGGAAGCGAGGCTCCGCAGGGGACGGAGCCGGAATGCTCGGTGTCCTTGCCGGTGAAGATCGTCAGCACGCCTTTGGTGGCGAGGGCGGCCTTGGTGTCGATACTTTTGATGTTCGCGGCGGCGTGCGGGCTGCGCAGGACGGCGGCGTAGTACATGCCGGGCAGCTTGATGTCGTCGACGTAGGTGGCGGTGCCGGTGATGAGCCGGGGATCTTCGCGGCGGCGGAGGCGCTGGCCTACTAATTTTTCCTTGGTGGCGGGTTTGGGTGTGGTTATCGTGGCCATGGTTTATGTTCCTGGGCTAGGCTCCGGCGCGGGCAGCGGCTCGGACGGCTTTGACGATGTGCTGGTAGCCGGTGCAGCGGCAGATGTTGCCTTCGAGTCCGTGGCGGATCTCCTCGTCGGTGGGATTGGGATTGCGGTCGAGGATTTGTTTCGACGCGATGATCATGCCGGGGGTGCAGAAGCCGCACTGCAAGCCGTGCTCGTTCCAGAAGGCTTCCTGCATGTTGTGAAGCTTGCCGTCGACGGCGAGGCCTTCGATGGTGGTGATGTTGGCTCCCTCGGCTTGCACGGCGAACATGGTGCAGCTTTTGATGGCTTTGCCGTTGAACTCGATGGTGCAAGCTCCGCAGAGGGAGGTTTCGCAGCCGACGTGCGGTCCGGTAAGGCCGACCACTTCACGTAAGTAATGAATGAGAAGGAGCCGCGGCTCGACTTCGTGGGAGTAGGCGGTCCCATTGATGGTGAGGTTGATGGATTGGGTCATTTTCTTTCTTCCATCCGGGTTGGAGCACCGGCGACTCTTGAAGATATCAAATCGGGGCGGGAGGGGAGTGTCAATTAAAAGCGACAGGTGGGCGGCCCGGCCTTTTCTCTTGACGCATCTACTATAACGTAGTAGGATCGTCTACAGCATAGTAGAGGAAGATGGCAAAACCGAAATTAACCAAGCTGGAGTTGCAGATTCTGGAGGCCCTGTGGGCGCAGGGGAAGGCGTCGGTACGGGAGATTCAGGAGAGTTTCCCGGAGCCTCGGCCGGCGTACACGACGATTCAGACGACGGTGTATCGCATGGAAGGGAAGGGCGCGGTGCGGCGCGTGAAAAAGGTGGGCAACGCTCATATCTTCGAGCCGGCGGTGGCGCGGGAGGTGGCGCGGGTGCGGCTGCTGGATGAGATTTTGAGTTTCTTCGGCGGCAAGGCGCAGCCGATGATGGCGCAACTGGCGGAATCCGGGAAGCTGACTCGTGAGGATGTGCGGGAGTTAGAGAAGACGATCGAGAAGATCGAGCGGGAACAATCGGCGACGAAGTCGCGTCCACGAAAATGATAGGGGGGATATGCATCATTTTCTTGTTGTCGCGATGTTGATGGGCGCGCCGGCGGCGTGGGGGCAGACGTTCGAGGTGGCGTCGATCCGGCGTTGCGAGGCGACGGCCGACGCGGCGCTGAATCGCGGCGGGCCGGGTGGGCGAGCCGGCGGAGCGGAGATGTCGTCGGGACGGATCGATATCAAGTGCCAGACGGTGGAGGGGTTGATCCAGTTGGCGTACAACCTGGCGTTGGAAACCGGCCGGATGCCGCTGCTCGAGCCGATGGAAGGCGGTGCGGGGTGGACCAGATCCGAAAGATTCACGATTAGCGCCAAGGCGGAGACAAGTGTCGGACAGGATGCGATGAAGGGTCCAATGCTGCGGGCTCTGTTGGAGGATCGCTTCCAGTTGAAGGTGCGGCGGGAGTCGCGAGACGTGCCGGTATACGCGCTGACCGTGGCGAGGGGTGGGGCGAAGCTGCGGCCGCATGAGGAGGGCAGTTGCGTTGGGCTGGATCCTTCCATGAAGGGTCCGCCGACGAAGCCTTTTTGCGGTACGACGAACTCGATTCGCAAGGGTGGGTCCGTGACGATTCAGTTTCGCGCGATCAGCTTTCGAGACTTTGCGCGGAATCTGGGAGTGAACGGGGGGCCGCAACTGTTGGACAGGCCGGTAGTCGATAAGACGGGGATCACCGGGACCTATGACATCGATCTGCATTTCGCGCCGGACTATTCGAATCCGGGTTTTCAGAAGGACGTGGTGTCGGATCCTTCCGGGCCGTCGATTTTCACGGCGGTGCAGGAGCAACTGGGGTTGAAGCTGGAGCCGGCGAAAGGGCCGGTGGAGTATTTGGTGATCGAGCGGGTGGAAAGGCCGACGGAGAACTGAAGGACCGAAGAAGGGCTGACGATATGACGAACCACATTTGGCAATCGACGGTGTTCGCGGCTTTCGCGGCGGTGCTCGCTTGGGTGCTGCGAGGGAATCGCGCGTCGGTGCGGTATGGGGTGTGGATGGCGGCATCGTTGAAGTTTTTGGTGCCGTTCTCGGGGCTGATGGTGTGGGGGAGCCATGTTTCATGGGCTCCGAAGGCTCGGGCGGCGGCGCCGGCGGCGGTTTCGTTGGCGGTGGGAGAGGTGGCTCGGCCGTTTGGGGATGTGGATGTGCCTCGGATGGAGAAGGCGCGCAGGCACGTGGACTGGGTGCCGCTGGCGGGGTTGGGAATTTGGTTCGTCGGATTTGTGGGCGTCGGGGTGAAGAGGTGGCGGGATTGGCGGCGGGTGCGCGGGGCGGTCAAGCGGAGTTCGCTGCTGGAGATCCGGGCGGGGGTGGAGGTTCGACGGGCTGCGGGTTTGTTGGAGCCGGGCGTGGTGGGAATTTTCAAGCAGGTTTTGTTGTTGCCGAAAGGGATTTTGGAGCGGCTCTCGCCGGAGCAGATGAGCGGGGTCTTGGCGCATGAGTTCGCGCATGTGAAGCGGCGGGACAATTTGACGGCTGCGATTCACATGATGGTGGAGGCTCTGTGGTGGTTTCATCCTCTTGTTTGGTGGATCGGGGCGCGGTTGGTGGAGGAGCGCGAACGGGCTTGCGATGAAGAGGCGGTGCGGACCGCTTGCGAGCCTCGGGTTTATGTCGACGGGATTTTGAATGTCTGCAAATTCTATGTGGAATCGCCGCTGCGGTGCGTGTCGGGCGTGACGGGATCGGACATCAAGAAGCGCGTCGAGGCGATCATGCGGCGGCGGATGGGGAAGAATCTAGATCTCGCGAAGAAGGCGCTGCTGAGTGCGGCGGCCGTGGCAAGTGTTGTGGTGCCGATCGGCGTTGGGATGCTGAATCCACCGGTGACTCGGGCGCAGGCTTTGGATAGCTTCAGCGGAATGCAGACGGTGGCGGAGAAGCAGTTTGAAGTGGCCACCATAAAGCCGGCCGCACCGGACGCGAAGGGGTGGCATCTGGGTCCTCCGGGGCGCGGTGCGGTGGATATCGGGAATCTGGAACTGAAGAAGATTGTCGCGTCGTCTTTCCGCATTCAGGATTCGATGGTGTTCGGTCCGGGATGGATGGATTCGGTGAAGTACGACATTGTGGGCAAGGGTCCGGATGCGACGGTGGCGAATCCGGTGGTGTGGGAAATGATGCGGTCGCTCCTGCGGGAACGGTTCCACATGCAGTATCACGTCGAGACGCGGGAGTTTCCCATTTACACGCTGACGGTGGCGAAGGGTTTCGTAAAGCTGAAAGACGGCGCGGACGGGCGCTGCGCGGCGGATCTCAAGGCGGGCAAGAACTGCGGCGACATCCTCTTCTTCCCGTTCGGCGTGGGGATTTACAACATGCCGATCGGTGGATTGGTGGGTGGGCTCGGGCGGTATTTGCAGAATCACGGGCAGCCGCTGCGTCCGATTGTCGACAAGACGGGGCTGACCGGAAAGTACGACGTGCAGGTGACGTGGATGCCGGAGGGAATCACTTCGGAGCAACTGGAAAGTGTTCCAAAGGAGCAGAGGCCGGAGGACGTCACTATGTTTGAGGCTTTCGAGAAACAGGCGGGGTTGAAGCTGGAGTCGACCAAGGGCCCGATTCAAGTGGTGGTGGTGGATCGGATCGAGCGGCCTTCGGAGAATTGAGGAGACGGATGATCAGACTATTTCTGCTGACGGCTTGCGTGGCGCTGGCGCAGACTCCGGCAGCGCGGCCGGCGTTCGAGGTGGCTTCGGTAAAGGCGAATGCGAGTTCGAAGGGCGGGGGCGAGGGGAGCCGGCGCGAGAACGCGCAGGTCTCGCCGGGAAGCGTGATCCTGCGCAATGTGAGCATGCGGACGGCGATCCGGTGGGCGTATAACGTGCAGGAGTTTCAGGTGACGGGCCCGGCATGGATCGCGGACGAGCGGTACGACATCGATGCGAAGGCGGCGGGTCCGGCGACGGAGGCGCAGATGCGGCTGATGATGCGCACGCTGCTGGCGGACCGGTTTAAGTTGGCCGCGCATACGACGCAGAAAGAGATGCAAACGATGGCGGCGGTGGTGGCCAAGGGCGGATCCAAACTGAAGGCGGCGGAGAACCAGGATGGTCCGATGGGCATCGTTCCGGGGGCCGCCGGTGTCCTCATCGTTAAGAGCATTACGACCGAAGAGGCGGCGGGGCTGCTTTCGGGTCCACTGCAAATGCCGGTGGTGGATGAGACGGGGCTGAAGGGCCGCTTCGACGTGATGATCGATATGAATACGTACATTGCGGATCTCCGAAAACAGGCAGGGCAGCCCGATATCGGCACGATTATCGACGTCCTGAACCAAGTGGCGCAGGACCAGCTGGGGCTGAAACTTGAATCGCGCAAAGCGCCGGTGGAGATGCTGGTTGTCGAGAGCGCGGAGGGTGTTCCCACTGAGAATTAGTTGCCGGAGAGGGCGACCAGGCTGCGGTTTACCAGGGCGCGCCGAATCAGTTCCACGTCTTCGGGACCGAACGGCAGCGGCCTGAACGACATTTCCTCGATGTCCTGCTGGGACCAGTGCGCTTTCATGAGTCCGGCATCGGAGTGGCGGTTCAAGTCCTCCAGAGTGTGGGTGATTTCGTGGGCGAGCACGTGCGCGAGCAGGTCGCAAATCCGGCGAGGCTCCACGGTGGTGAGGATGCGGTCGTAGAAGATCTCGACGTGAGCAGTGCCGTGAAGGTGGGAGTAGGCGAGAGCGCCGGGATACTCGTCGTCGGACGTGCCGGTGGAGAGAATCACGGGAAGGAAATCTCCCGCGGGCGACTTACAGTGGCGCGTGCCGTGATACCAGGCGAGGCGAACGCCGATGCCGGAAAACATTTGCGCGGCGGCGGCTTCGGCTTGCGCAACGATCCAGGCATCGCGGGAAAAGGTAAGGCAGACTTTCACGGTTGTTTGCGGGGTTGCGGTTTTGAGGTTGGCGGCCGGAAGGGCCAGGGTGGCGGTCAGGGCGAGTGCAAGGGTCGATGGAACATTCATCGCTGCCTCCTGTGGGGCTCAAGAGGTGCCGCGTCTCAAGGGCGGGGAGAGGGCGAGAACTGCTTTGCGCCGGGGGCCTGGAGGAAAGCTGGTTCCTCAAAAAGAGGTCCGGTGCGGGTCGGACAAGATGGGGATGTTCGCTCCGGCTCAGGGCGGAGCACGGAGAAGATCTTCGGCGAGTTTCGAGAGAGGAATGCGCCGCTGGCGGCTGAGCCGGCGAAGGAATTCGTAGGCTTCGTGTTCGCTCATGCCGCGCTGGGATTGCAGAAGGGCTTTGGCGCGGTCCACCAGTTTGCGGCCGGCGAAGCTTTGATTGACGCGGCGGAGTTCCCGGCGCAGGCGAGTGATTTCGTGCAGCGACCAGGCGGCCACCGAGGCGAGCGTGAGATTGTCGGCGAGGTGAGCGGGGACCGAGGAAGCGGACGGCTGCGGCGCGTCGAATCCGAAAACCAGGGCGATGCCGCAGTGGTGGACTCGCCAGGGGACGATGAGGAACGAGAGGGAGGAGGGCGCGATGGTGGATGCGAAGAATCGCGCGAGGGGATTTCGCTCGGCGAGGGGAACGGCTCCGGACTCCAGCATCAGACGCATTTCGAGCGCGCAGGGAAACGGCGCGGTGAGAGGGAGAATTTCGCCGGCGAGGGTGCGGCCGTGCACGATTTCGAGCGAGCGCATGTCGAGGATCAGGACGGCGAGGGTATTGGCGCCGAGGGCGGCGGCGGCTCCGGCGAGTGCCTGGGTGAGAGCTTGGTGCTCTGGTTCGGGCAGCGGCTCCGAAGCGCGATCCTGGTTCGATACGTCTTCAAGCGTTGGTGTCATGAATTCCCATGCACTGCAAGGCCGGCGCGGCAACAGGAGCGCCAGAGGAACCGTTGCGGCGGGGTCAACGGGATGAACCGACAGGCTGCGAGAGAACCGGGAGCGCGCGCGAAGTTTACGGGGCGCCGCTCGGCGTCTGCCGCACAAGGCATCGAACGTGTTGAAGCGTTAGACGCTTCGTTGCACGGAAAGTCCCGCGTGGGGATTTCCAAAGTAGTAATGACGCGGATCGCGGGAGTTTCGTTCGGTGGATCGGAAAACAATTTTCGTGCACACACGTATTTACTCCCGTCGAAGGAAATGGTTTCCTGCTTTGATCGGGCACGTGGGAGGCCACCGGCCCGCTGTTCGTCGTCAAGCGGTTGAGACGCTTGGGGCAACACGCGATGCGATGAAAACGGACAATCCCGGCCGGAATCGGACAGTGTTGGGAAACCGGAAGGGGCGTCACAAAGGGGTAACATGAAGCGCGTAACTTGTGGAGCGAAACCCGGTAGTATCTCAAAGGAGTTGACCATGATCCGAACTGCCGTGGTGTTGTGTATCGCGCTGGGCGCGCCCGCTTGGGCCCAGAGTTTTGAGGTGGCGTCGATTAAGAAGTCCCCGCCGCCGGACCCGAATCGGTCGATCTCGGGGTTTCAAGTGCCGGGCGGTGGGCGCTTCAGCACGGTGAATACTCCCCTGCGGATGATGTTGACGTTCGCCTACGACGTTCAGGATTACCAGATCGCGGGAGGGCCAGGCTGGGCGAATTCGGAAACGTACGACATTACGGCGAAGGCGGCGGCGAACGCCACACCGCCGGAGCTTCGGACGATGCTCCAGACGCTGCTGCGCGAGCGGTTCAAGGTGGCGGTGCGGCGGGAGACCAGGGAGGGTCCGGTGTATGAGCTCGTGGCGGCGAAGGGCGGCGCGAAGATCCAGGCAGACACCACTTCGCCGCGGACCTTCATGATGCAGCGAGGCCGCGGGAGGGCGAGCGCTCAGAAGGCGACGATGGAGATGTTCACGCGCTCGCTCGGGATCCTGGTGGGGCGTCCGGTGGTGGATAAAACCGGGCTCGGGAGCACGTATACGTTCGAACTGAGTTGGACGCCGGAGCCCGGTCAGGGCGGGGTCGCGGGGCCTGCGGGAAACGAGCCCGCTCCGGCGGATTCGAACGGACCTTCGCTGTTCACGGCGGTACAGGAACAACTGGGGCTTCAGTTGAAGGCGGCGAAGGGTCCGGTGGAATATCTGGTGATCGAGAGCGCGGAAAAACCTTCCGAAAACTAAGAACATAGTTGACAGCGCCGGGCCGCCGCGTGTATTCTCGGGTTAACTCTTAATTCCTTAGTTTAAGGGAGCGGAAGCCTTGGCTCGAAAGAAATCGCGGAATCTGACGGAAGCCGAATTGCGGTTGATGGACGTGCTGTGGGCAAAGGGCGCGGCGACGGTAGCGGAGGTGGCGGAGGCGCTGCCGAAAAAACTCGGCCTGGCGTACAACACAGTGTTAACCACGATGCGGATTCTGGAGGATAAGGGCTACCTGCGGCACACCAAATCGCAGGAGGGCCGCGCGTTCGTGTACCGGCCGGTGGTGAGCCGGGACGCGGCCAGCCGCAGCGCGGTGCAGCATCTGCTGGGGCGGTTTTTCCGGAACTCGCCGGGGGCACTGGTGCTGAATCTGCTGGAAGACGAGGAACTGAGCCAAGATGAGCTGGAGCGGATCCGCATGCTTTTGAAAGAGAGTTCGTCATGACGGAAATGCTGGTGGCGATTCTGGCGGCGGGGCTGAACAGTTTGTGGCAGGCGGCGGTGGCGGCGGCGCTGGTGTGGATCGCGCTGAAGCTGCTGCCGGTGAATGCGGCGACTCGTTATGCGATCTGGTGGGTGGTGCTCGCGGTGGTGCTGGTGCTGCCGGTTGCTCCTCAGTTGATGACGGAGTTCCGATCGGTATGGGCGGCGCGTGAGGCTCAACCGGCGGTTGCGGCTGCGCCGGTTCGTGCGGAGCGCGTGGCGGTCGCGGTTGCCGTGGAAGCTCCAGCGCCGGTGATGTTGCGCGAGGCGAAGTCGGCGAAGTGGCCGTGGTGGATTTTCGGTTTGGTCTCGGCGGTGTTCGCTTACAAGATGGATGAGATCGCGCGGAGTTATTTCTATCTGCGCGGAATGAAGCGGCGGGCGGCGGAGTCGGCGCGGGAGCTTCCGGAATTACTGCCGGAAGCGGCGCGGAGGGTGCGGCTGTTGATTTCGAGAGAAGTGTCGTCACCGATGGCGGTGGGGTTTGCGCATCCGGCGGTGGTGCTACCCGAATCGCTGATGAACGAACTCAGCGCGGCGGAGATGGAGCACGTGCTGCTGCATGAGATGGCGCATATCGCGCGGCGCGACGATTGGACCAATCTGGCGGCGAGGGTGCTGGGGGCGGCGCTGGCGCTGCATCCGGTGGCATGGTGGATCTTGCGGCAGATCGAGAGAGAACGGGAGATCGCATGCGACGACTGGGTGGTGGCTCGGAGGGGTTCCGATTCCACGCATGCGCGGGCGTACGCGGCGAGTCTGGCTCGGTTGTCGGAGTTGCGGTGGGCTCGGCAGGAGACTCTTCGGGGAAACGCTCTGGCCTCCGGAATCTTTGGCGGAGGTTCACACGCAGTGGATAGGATTGAATTGCTGCTAGCGCGCGGGCGCGGGTTTTCCGGGGGCGTTTCGAGAGCGAGGGTAGCCGTGAGTCTGGCGGCAATGTTGGCGTTTGTAGCGGCTGCCTCGGTCATGCCGAAATGGGTGGCGTTCGCGCAATCGCAGCCGTCGTTCGAAGTGGCGTCGGTCAAAGCGATCAAGCCGGGGACGGCGGGGGAGCCGAGCATTACAACATCGCCGGACACGCTCACGGTGCGCTTCACGAATCTTACCGGGTTGCTGATGTGGGCGTACCAGATTCGGGACGCCAACCAGATTTCAGGGCCGGAGTGGAGGATGACGCAGGAGTTCGATATCACGGCGAAGGCCGCGGGTCGGGTGTCGACGGACCAGTTGCGGCTGATGCTCCAGTCGCTGCTGGAAGAACGGTTCAAGTTGACGCTGCGACGGGAGCAGGAGGTGGTGCCGCTGTACCCGCTGGTGGTAGGCAAAGACGGCGTGAAGCTGCATGAGGTGCAGCAGGAGCCGAGGCAGGGCGGAAGGATCGGGATCGATCAAGGCGGCTTTCGCATGGACATGGTGAATCGGATTTCGCAGCTGACGTGGATGCTCTCGGATTTTTTGGACAACCGGCGGGTGGAGGATAAGACGGGGCTCACGGGCGTCTACGAGATTTCGCTGCGCGTGGAACTCGACGAGAGCCAGCAGAGGCGGATGCCGCAGCCGGGCATGGTGTTTACGGGCTTCGGCTACGCTCCGGGAGTCTTCGAGGCGGTGGAGCGGATGGGCCTGAGGCTGGAAGCGGCCCAGGGGCCGGTGGATTTTTTTGCGATTGACCAGGTGGAGATGCCCGATGCGAACTGAAAAAATTCTGGCTTTGGGATTGTTCGATCGCGGCTCGCGGTTGGGCGAGCGGATCGAGATGCTGCTCGCGCGCGGGCGGGAGTTTTCGGGGCGAACTTCGAGGGCGCGGGTGGCGGTCGGCATCGCGGCGATGATCGGACTGATCGCCGCGGGTTCGATGGCGCCGCGCTGGATTGCCTTCGCACAAGAGGCGAAATTCGACGCGGCATCGGTGAGGCCGAACCCGACCTATGTTGGGAGTAGAGGACGCGTGAGCAAGACTCCCGGCCGGTTCGTGGGGCAGAGCGCCACGGCCAGGCTGCTGATTCGGGAGGCATACGGCGTCAAAGACTATCAGCTGACGGGCGGTCCGGCGTGGCTCGATTCGGACCGGTTCGACGTGGAGGGCAAGTCGGCATCGGTCGCGGGAGATGTCGAGCTTCGCGCGATGCTGCGGACGCTGCTGGCAGAACGCTTCAAACTCGTGGTTCATCAGGAAACGAAGGAGATGGCCGTGTACGACATGGTGGTCGGGAAAAATGGAGTGAAGTTCTCGGAGGTCAAGCCGGGCGAACCGCGTACGGGGCTGGCGCCGAAGAAGCCGGGCATGCAGGGCCGGATGTTCGCGGCCAACGTATCGGCGCTGGCGGACATGTTATCGTCCGAAGGCCTGCTGGGAAAGCCAGTACTGGACAAGACTGGCCTGACGGGCAATTACCTGATCGACATTCAGACCGGCCCGGATGAGGATCTCATCACCGTGGTTCAGGACCAGGGGCTACGGTTGGAGCCGGCCAAGGGATCGATTGAGACGGTGGTGATCGACCATGTGGAAAAGCCCGGAGCCAACTGATTTTTCAGGGAAAAGGGAACTTCCCGGGCAGGTACCGGTAATAAAGGAGAAGGGATCTTTTGCTCCACAGATGGGCAGTGTGTGCCATAAACGGACACCCGTGCGGGAAAGTATCGGGCGCAACTCAATTATGTCTGAACAAATGAAGAACTTATGGCGTCTGTACTTTGGTGTGGGACGTGCATCCCTCACGCTAACCTTTTGGAGGGTGCGGAGTCTCACTTCTAACAGCTACGAATGAATAAGAATAAGAACAATTTGAAAAGAAGCATCTGGTCGGTGGGCTTCTGTGTTTGCCTGGGTCTGAGCGTGTTCGCGCTGGGCGTTTTTGAGCTCCGCGCGGCGGAGCATCACGGGCAAGTCACTTTTGCGGGTGTGGCGGTTCCCGGAGCGAAGGTGACGGCGACGCAGGGCGACAAGAAGCTGACGGCCGTAACAGATATGGACGGGGTGTACTCGTTCCCGGATCTGGCGGACGGAACGTGGTCGATACAAGTGGAGATGTCGGGATTTACGCCCGAGAAACAGGACGTAACCGCGTCCGCGATGCCGGTGTTCGAGATGAAGATGCTCGGGCTGGAGGCGATGAATGCCACGGTGCAGGCCGCTCCGCTGCGGACGGAGGTGCGGCCGGCGAATACGGCGACTCCGACTCCGGTGAAGCCCGCGGCTCCGAAGCCGGGGGCGGCGAAACCGCCGGCGCAAACGGCGGCCGCGGCTCCGGCGGAAGCGGCTCCGACCGATGAAGCGCAGTCGCGCGCGGCGGATGGATTTTTGATTAACGGAAGCTCGAATAACGGGGCAAGCTCGCCGTTCGCGCTGAATCCGGCGTTCGGAAATAACCGGCGCGGCGGAAGGTCGCTGTACAACGGGAGTATCGGGCTGAATCTGGGGAACTCGGTGCTGGACGCGCGTCCGTTTTCGCTCACGGGGCAGAATACGGAGAAGCCGACTACCAGCCGTCTGGTGGGGTTGTTCAACTTCGGCGGGCCGGTCAAGATTCCGAGACTGTTGCCGCGCAACGGCCCGAACTTCACCGTGAACTATCAGTGGACGCGGAGCCGGAACGGGACCACGCAGACAGGATTACTGCCCACCGATGCGCAGCGCGCCGGAGACCTTTCTTCGATCACGACGCCGGTTCTGGATCCGCTCACGGGGAAACAGTTTGCGGGGAACCAGATTCCGTTGAACCGGATCAGTCCGCAGGCCGTGTCGCTCCAAGCCCTTTATCCGACGCCGAATTTCACCAGCTCGATTTACAACTACCAGATCCCGGTGATTAACGTGAATCACGCGGATGCGGTGTCGCTCCGGATGAACAAGGGCGTGGGACGGAAGAATCAGTTGAGCTGGCAGTTCCAGATGCAGGACTCGCGGGGCGACAATCCGAATCTGCTGGGGTTCCTGGACACGAATCGCAGCCTGGGATTCAATGCCAACTTTGTGTGGCGCCGGACGTTTACGCCGCGGTTCTACGGGAACTTCAGCTATACGTTCAGCCGGCAGTCCATCAGCCAGAATTCGTTCTTCGCGAACCGGGCGAATATCTCGGGGACCGCGGGAATCACGGGCAACAATCAGGACCCGGTGAACTATGGTCCTCCGGGGCTGGGTTTCACCAGCGGCATCTCCGGATTGAACGATGGCAACTATTCCCGCACCCACAATCAGACCGGGAACGCGGCGTACGACAGCACCTGGAATCACGGGCGGCATGCCGTGGCGTTCGGCGCGGACCTGCGGCGGCTGGAACTGAATACGTTCGGGCAGCAGAATCCGCGGGGGAGTTTCCAGTTCCTGGGTGGACTGACGGGCGGCCCGACCACGGACTATGCGGGTTTCCTGTTAGGGATTCCGGATACGGCCACGATCGCGTTCGGAAACGCGGACAAGTATCTGCGAGGCTATGGCGCGGACTTGTATTTGAACGACGACTGGCGGGTGAATCCGTCGTTGACCTTAAACATGGTGATTCGCTGGCAGTACAACTCGCCGTTCTACGAAAAGTATGGGCGGCTGGTGAATCTGGACGTCGGGCCGGGTTTCGCGTCGGTGAAACCGGTGGTGGCGACCGATCCCACGGGCCCGATCACGGGGATGCGGTATCCGGACTCGCTGGTGAATACGGACAAGCACGGATTTGTTCCGAAGTTCGGGTTGGCGTGGCGGCCGATTTCCGGATCGTCGCTGATCATTCGCGCGGGCTATGACCTGAACTGGGATACCTCAGGCTACTCGACAATTGCGCAGCAGATGTTGCAGCAATCGCCGCTTTCGAAGAGCTTGCGCGTGTCGAACAGCGCGGCGGTTCCTCTGACGCTCGCGAACGGATTCATCGGGTCGCCGACGGATACGCCGCAGACCTTCGCGGTGGATCCGAATTTCCGGCTCGGGTATGTGCAGAACTGGCAACTGATTGTGCAGAAGGATCTGCCGTTCTCCTTACAGATGGTGGCCACGTACAACGGCACCAAGGGAACGCGGGCGATGCAGCAGTTCTATCCCAACACCTATCCGTTCGGCGGGGTGAATCCGTGCAACGGGTGTCCATCGGGATTCACCTACATGACGTCGAACGGGAATTCCACGCGCGAGGCGGGAATCTTTCAATTGCGTCGCCGGCTGCGCAGCGGCTTCACGGCGACATTGCAGTACACCTACGCGAAGGCCATCGACGACGCGGCGTTGGGCGGGGCTGGATCAGGCTCCGTGATCGCGCAAGACTGGCACAATCTGAGCGGCGAGCGCGGCCTTTCGAACTTCGATCAGCGGCATCAGTTGAGTTTCCAGACGCAGTACACGACGGGGCTCGGCTTAGGCGGCGGCACGTTGCTGACGGGCTGGAAAGCCGCGCTGTACAAGGAATGGACCTTCGCGACGCAGGTGAATGCGGCGACGGGACGTCCCCTGAGCCCGCTCTATTCGGCTCCGATCGGCGGGGCGAGCGGACCTCTGCGGCCGAACTACACGGGACTTCCCCTGTATGACACGACGGACGGGCGATTCCTGAATCCGCTGGCCTACGTGGCTCCGGTGGCGGGAGAATATGGGAATGCGGGGAGAGACTCGATCACGGGTCCGGGACAGTTTGGTATGAGCGCGACCATGGCTCGCACGTTCCGGATGAGCGACCGGTTGAATCTCACCTTCACGTTAAATGCGAGCAATGTCCTGAATCACGTGGTGTTCTCCAGTTGGAACACCACTCTCGGCAACCAGCAGTTCGGGCTGCCGCAGAATGGGTCGGCGAATCAGATGCGGCAAATCCAAACAACGCTGCGGTTGAATTTCTGAGGGTGGAACTTATGAACGCTGAAATCATGAAGAAGTCTCTGGCGGTATTTCTGTCGTTCGCGCTGCTGGCGAGCGCGCAGCAGATCGGACAGAATGCGGCCGGGCAGGCACCGGTGGCGACGTTCTCGACCACCTCGCAATTGGTGGTGGAAACGGTAAGCGTGAAGGACAAGAGCGGCAAGCCGATCGAAGGCCTGACCGCGAAGGATTTCACGATCACGGAAGACGGCGTGGCGCAGATGATCTCATTTAGTGAGTATCAGAAACTGCCGGATACGCCGGCGGACGCGGAAACGCTGGAGCCCTCGAAGGCCGAGCCGGTGATTGTGAATCACCTGGCGCGGACCGATATCAAGCCGGAGAAGCCGGGGGAGATTTCACATCGCGACCGCCGTCTGCTGGCGCTGTATTTCGATATGAGCGCGATGCCGGTACCGGATCAGATCCGGGCCCTGTCGGCGGCCGAGAAGTTTATCCGCTCGCAGATGCAGAAGGCGGATCTGATGTGCATCATGCGGTACTCGGGTTCGTCGGTGGACGTGCTGGTGGACTTCACGGACGATCGCGACAAGCTGCTGACGGCTGTCGAAACCATGATCGTAGGCGAAGGGCAGGGCTTCGACGAGACCGATACCAGCACGGCGGCCGATACGGGCGCGGCGTTCGGGCAGGACGATTCGGAGTTCAACCTGTTTACGACGGACCGCCAGTTGTCGGCTTTGCAGACGGCGGCGAAGATGCTGGGATCACTGAATGAGAAGAAATCGCTGATCTATTTCGCCAGCGGGCTGAAGTTGAACGGTGTGGATAATCAAGCTCAGTTGCACGCGACCGAAAACGCCGCGATCAAGGCGGGCGTGTCGTTTTGGCCGGTGGACGCTCGCGGGTTGATGGCGCTGCCTCCTACGGGTGTGGGCGGCGGGCAAGGCGGCCAGGCGATGTACAGCGGGGCGTCGGCGATGGCGATGGTGACAAGCATGCAACGCACGCAGGATACGCTGTGGGCGATCGCGGCGGACACGGGCGGCAAGGCGCTGCTCGACAACAACGATCTGTCCATGGGAATCGTGCAGGCCCAGAAGGCGACACAAAGCTATTACATCCTGGGCTACTACGCGACCAACACGAACCTGGACGGGAAATTCCGCAAGGTCAAGATCACGCTCAATGCCGACACCACGGCGAAGCTGGAACAGGGCCGCCAAGGCTACTACGCCGGCAAAGTGTGGGCCAAGCTGGGCACCGCGGACAAGGAACGGCAGTTGGAAGACGCCATGATGCTGGGCGATCCGATCACGGATTTAACGGTGGCGATGGAGATCGACTATTTCCAGTTGAACAAGGCCGAGTACTTCGTGCCCATGATCGTGAAGATTCCGGGAAGCGAGCTCGCGCTGGCGAAACGGGGCGGCGCGTTGCAGACGCAGATCGACTTCATCCTGGAAGTGAAGGACGATTACGGGTCGACCATCCAGAACATCAAGGAAAAGGCGGGTCCCATCAAGCTGAGTGAGGCTACCGCGGCGGAGCTGAACAAGCGGCCTGTGGAATACGACACCGGTTTCACGCTGCTGCCGGGGAAATACAAAGTGAAATTCCTGGCTCGCGATCTGGAGACGGGGCGCATGGGAACGTTCGAGACTCCCTTCGTGATTCCGAATCTGAATAACGAAAACAAGCGGCTGCCGATCAGCTCGGTGGTCGTCAGCAGCCAGAAGGTGGATCTGAAGGATGCCCTCTTCAACGCGAACAAGGACAAGGACAAGCTGGAGACGAAGAATCCGCTGGTGCTGGAAGGGCAGAAGCTGATTCCCAGCGTGACGCGCGTGTTCAGCAAGAGCAAGGACATGTACATCTACTTGCAGGCGTACGAGCAGGGCGCGACGTCCACCCGGCCGGTGGTGGGTTTCGTGTCCTTCTATAAGGGCCAGGACAAGGTGTTCGAGACCGCTCCGATTCAGATTGCGGAGACCCTGCCGCAGACATTGAAGACCTTGCCGGTCCGGTTCACTGTGCCTCTGGACAAACTGGCCACGGGCGAATACAACTGCCAGGTGACGTTGCTGGATCCGACGGGCCAGAAGGCGGCGTTCTGGTCGGCTCCGGTGATGGTGGTGCAGTAGAGCTTCAAGGCGGGCGGCGAGCCCGCCTACGGCACGTCTGGCTGCTACAATCGCTTCAAGCTATGCGGCTCCTTGGGACGGTTGTACTGGCGGCCTCCGCTTTGTTCGCGCAGGATCAACCGGTGATCCACGTCAGCACTCGCCTGGTGGAAGTCGACGTGGTGGTGCGCAATAGCCATGGGCCCGTGGCGGGCCTTACGAAGCAGGATTTCACCATTCTCGACAAGGGCAAGCCGCAGGAAATTGCGGTGTTTTCCGTGAAGCCGGCGGGAGTGGGCGCCGCAGCGGCTGCTCCTGTGGCGCTCCCGTCTGGCGTCGCGGCGAACCGTGTCGCGGTGGCGAACGACGCGCCGGCGGGCGCTACGGTGGTGCTGGTGGACCGGCTCAATACAGCCTTCGAATTTCAACCTTATATGGACCAGCAGCTGCTGCAACTGCTCGGCTCGATGAAGGCGGGGAGCCCGATCGCGCTGTACACCCTGGGGCGTGAGTTGAATCCGGTATACGACTTCACGGAAGATCCGGCGCGGCTACTTCGTGTGGCGGCGAGCTTAGCGGACAAGACGATTCCTTTGCAGCCGGGCGATGAGCGGACGGCGAAGAAAGTGAAGACGGCTCTTGAGGAGACGCTGAACCTGGAGCAAGTGGATCGCTCCCAAGTGACGTTCGAGGCGCTCAAGCGGATTTCTCAACATCTGAACGGGGTACGGGGCCGCAAGGGCCTGGTGTGGCTTTCGGGAAACTTTCCGCTACGAAACTCGCGGGTCTTGCGTGGGACTCCGGACGCCGGGCGCATCGAAGATACTTCGGAAGCCATGAACGATTCGAACATGGCGATCTATCCGGTGGATGTGAAGGGCCTCTCGGCGGCGGTGCGGTTTTCGCGACGTCCGAGTCTGGCTCCCGTGGGCCCTTTTGGCGCGGATGTGATGAATGAGCTCGCCAAGGAGACGGGCGGGCAGGCGTTCTACAACTCCAACGATATTTCGGGCGCGGTGCAGAACGCAATGGAAGACGCGGAGGCCACGTATACGCTCGGTTTCTATCCGGGCGGCGACGCGCTCGACGGAAAATTTCATCCGATTCAAGTGAAGGTCGCCCGGGAAGAGCTGACGCGAGGCGCGGAGGTTCGGTATCGCGAAGGATACGTGGCGTCGGAGGCGCCATCGGAGAAAGCTCCGAAACGAGCGCAGGGTGCGAAGCTTTCGCTCGACGATATTCTGGACGATCCCTTGGACGCGAATGCCGTCGGGATCGCCGCGGTGGCCGGGCCGGTCGCGGGCACGCCGGGAAGCATCGAGGTGAGGGTGCAGGTGGACGTCGCGGATCTTTCGCTGGAGATGACGGGTGGAAAGTGGACTGGGACGATGGACCTCGCCATTCGGTGGACGGATTCGAAGAAGGCGGTCCAGAAGGTGCACCGGTTCGCGATCAACGCGACGGAGCCACAACTCCGGGCCCTGCTCGCAACGGGTTTTCTGCGGCAGGAGATCCTGGAAGTCGGCGCGACGGCAGCGGCGACGGACGGCGAGATCCAGGTGGCCGTCCAGGATCGCGAGACCGGCGCGGCGGGTTCAGTGAGGGTGCCTCTCGCGGGACAGTAGCCGGCTGGGATATCCTTGCTGGAGGATGAATTCCGGCATGCACATCACACGACGCCAGGCGATTGCCACTGCGGCGACGGCTCCTCTGGTACTGGCACAGGCCACGCGCAACACTCCGCCGCCGAATATTGTATACATCATGGCGGACGACTTAGGATACGCCGATTTGTCCTGTTACGGCCGCCGCGATTACAGCACGCCCAATATCGACCGCATCGCCTCCGACGGGATGAAGTTCATGCAGGCGTATGCGAACTCCTCGGTGTGCTCCGCCACGCGGACGGCGTTGATCACGGGACGGTATCAGTACCGGCTGCAAGTCGGGTTGGAGGAGCCGCTCGCGGGGAATCGCAATCTGGGGATTCCGGCGGGGCATCCGACGCTGCCTTCGCTGCTGAAGAAAGCCGGCTACGGCACGACACTGCTAGGCAAGTGGCACCTGGGGTCGATGGCGGAGTTTAGTCCGCTGCATGCAGGCTACGATCATTTCTTCGGCTTCCACGGCGGCGGCGTGGATTATTTCACGCATAAATCGGGAATCGCGAGCAGCAATACCGGTGATCTGTGGGACGACGACGTCAAGATCGAGAAGGCCGGCTACATGACGGATCTGCTGGGCGATCGCGCCGTTTCGGTGGTCGGCGACTACGCCAAGGCGGGGCGTCCGTTCCTGGTGAGCCTGCATTTCAACGCGCCGCACTGGCCGTGGGAAGGGCCGGAGGACGAGGCGGAATCGCAACGCCTGCGCGGCGGCATTCAGGATTACGACGGCGGCTCGCTCGCGACGTACGCGCGCATGGTGACGCGCATGGATATGCAGGTGGGGCGCGTGCTGGAGACGCTGGAGAATGCCGGGATCGCGCAGAACACGATCGTGATTTTTACGAGCGATAACGGCGGCGAGCGATTTTCGGATACGTGGCCGTTCACGGGCAAGAAAACCGAGTTGCTGGAGGGCGGCCTGCGCATTCCTGCGATTGTGCGGTGGCCGCGCCACATTCCGGCGGGCAGCACCACGCAGCAAGTCGCGATCACGATGGACTGGCTGCCCACGCTGGTGGCCGCGGCGGGCACGCAGCCCGATCCGGCGTATCCGCCCGATGGGATGAGTTTGCTGCCGGTGCTGACGGCGGGCGCCGCCCCGGTGCCTCGCAAGTTGTACTGGCGCTATCGCGCGAATGCACAGCGGGCGGTTCGCGATGGCGATATGAAGTGGTTGAAGCTCGGCGAGAATACGTACCTGTTCAACGTGGTCAGCGATCCCTTGGAGCGTGCGAACCTGAAGAACCGGCAAGCGGACGTGTATCAGCGGCTGGTCTCCGATTACGAAGCCTGGAACGCGACCATGCTTCCGGAAGATCCGAAGCTGAACTCGGCGACGTTCACGGGAGCGCAACTGGCGGATCACTACGGGAACTCGCCGAAGTAAGCACTAGGGCGCGGAGGGAAAGGGAATTTCCTTTGGGCCGTCGTCCAAACCCACGATGCGGATCACCTGAGGCACCGGCGAAGCGTCGGCAACTTTCGCGGGAACCGGGACGGGTATCGGCGCGGGCTGAGGAGCGGGGGCTGGTGCCGGCGGTGCGGCAGCGGTTGCCGGAGCCGCGACAGCCGGGGCGGCCTTCGCAAACTCGACCACGGCGGTGGCCGCGGGAACAAATGGTGCGACGGGAGCCGCCTGCTGCGGAGTCCGCAACTCGGCGTTGAGTTGCTCGGGTGAAACCGCTAAGTCGATGATGACGCGATTCGAGTCCGCCGCGGCATGCATCCCACGCGCGATGCCAGGGAAGCCCGGAGCCTGCTTCTGCAAGATCGACGCGACGTTTGCGGCCGTTTGCTCGGACGCGGTGTCGAAGATGGCTTCGACATTCAACCCTCCGCGTAGCGCGACCGCGCCTTCAAAATTATCGGAGTCCACATCGAGAGGCACAAAACGGCTGGCCAACGCGTCCGGCAGTTGCGTCGAGACCACCCACAGGTCGGCCGTTTGTGAGAATCGAGCCGCGCGCGCTAACAGCGGACTAAAGGGCCGTCCGACGGTCATCAGGCTCCGGTCCACCGAACGCTCCAGCGTCTTGCGCTCACCCACGATCAGCAGCGTCTCGCTCATTTGCGCGATGCCGAGTTGCGTCGCCTGCGCGGGCAGATACAGGGTGACGCCTTTGTAGGTCGCGCGATGCAGCCCCGCCGCCGTGGCCTGCTGCTGGACCTCCGCCGTCGGAAACTTTCCCGCTTCCGCGGCCAGCAGCGGCGGAGCGGAGATCACCAGCTCGCGCGCTTGACGCGAACAGCTCAAGTCGGGGAATCCCAGGCTTGTGGGACCCGATAGCTCCGCTTGCACGGCCTCGGCGAACGGCGATTGCCGGACGTTCTCCCAATGGATGCCGACCAGCGCTGTTGCATCCGGAGAAGCATATGTCCACCAGCTGGGGTGCGATTCCGCCGAAGCTACGGATGCGCCGAGGACGATTAAAACAAGGAGTTTCACACTCTCTTCATCGGGAGAAGATGAGGTGAAATTTAGCGTATCGGTAAATTCTTCCGGGGTGGTGCTTTTCTGTATTTCCCCAACGCATTGAAAGTAATGGGACTTTAGTCTGGCCCCGCGGTTGCAAAGTCAGCGGAGTCATGCGACGAAACGAATACGCAGAAGCGTTTGAAGCGGGCTTTCCCGCCACGCGCCGATTCCTGCTGTCACGCGGCGCGGCGCTGGAGGAAGCGGAGGAGATCGCGCAGGCAGCTTGGGCGCGGGGATGGGAGCATCGTGAACAGCTCCGTGACCCATGCCTGGTGGGCTTCTGGGTGAACTCGATTGCGCGCAATTTATTCCGCGCCAAATTTCGCTCCAAAGCCGCCGTGCCTGTGGACGGAATCGATGCGCCGTATTTCATGAACCTCGAAGAGATCGAGGTGCACCGGCTGCTGGAACGCTGTTCCGAGCGCGACCGTGAACTGCTGGAACGAAGCCTGGAAGGATACTCGGCGGAAGAGATTGCCCGGGAGGTGGGCATCACTTCCACTGGCATTCGCGTGCGGATGCTGCGTATCCGGCAATCGCTGCGGCAGCAATTGTCGCTGGCTCCGGTTTAGAAACTACGGCGACCAATCGACCGTTCGTTCGATGGTGGAGCCGTCGTGGATCTCTACCGCAATCGGGTGCCGCTCGGTCCCTTTCACCACTTCCACGCGGTGCGGACCGGGCGCGAGCGCGAACGTCGCTGGAGTCTTGCGAGTTTGCTCCTGTCCGTCGATGAACACCGCCAGGCCCGAGGGATTCGTCACCAGGCTGAGCATGCCCACCATGCGTTCCAGGTTGACGATCAAGCCGGGGTCGCGCGGAATTTCGAGGATGCGGGAAGCGTCGCGATAGCCCGGGCTGCGCACCAGTAGGGTGTGCCGTCCGTTGGAAAGCGTCACGCTGCAGGGAACGGTGCACTGCGTGGCGGAATTGTTATCGAAAACAGCCGTCGCGCCCGCGGGCGTAGCGGTCAACTGAAACATGGCCTCCGTCGGCGCGGGCGGAAGTTTCGCGGCGGGCACAGGGGCCGGCTGCGTGGGAGGGGGATCGGCGACGGGAGTGGCCGGCGCAGG
Source organism: Bryobacteraceae bacterium (assembly GCA_036498815.1). GTDB lineage: Bacteria > Acidobacteriota > Terriglobia > Bryobacterales > Bryobacteraceae > Palsa-187. The sequence continues at coordinate 202,744 of DASYET010000021.1, forward strand.
CTGTTGCGCGATAGGCTGCGGCGCGGGCGCCGGTACGGGAGGAACCGGAACCGGATCGGCAGGAGAAGTCGCTTCGGGAACCGGAGAGGTGGTCGTGGCATCGGCCGGAGGCAGGTTGTGATGCCCGCCCAGTTTCCCGGCCCACACTAACAGCGCCAGGCAAACCAGCACGGTGGCCGCCGCCGCGAAAATCACGTTGCGAAGAATGTGGCTGGCCTCCGCACGAGCGTGCCGCGCACGCGGGTCGATGTGGATGGCGGCCGGGACCACCGGTGGCTCCATGGCCGGTGGTGCGGCTGTTCGAGACGGCGTCATCGGAGCCGCTGTTACCGGTGGCGCGGCTACGGGAACAGCAGCCGGACGAGCGGGCGCGGCCACCGGGTCCGGCAGACGCACGGCTGCCGCCGCGGGAATCGCGGGCGGCGCGACCATCGGAGGCGGCACGGGAGGCAGGGGCTGCACCAAAGGCTCCGCGATCGTCTCCGCCATCTGGCGCTCCAGCATACCTTCCTGCGAGCCCACTGTCGGCATGTTCTGGCTCGCGCCACGAGGCAGAGGAATCCAACCCGGCAGACTGTGGCACGCCGCCGCGAGCGCGTTCACAAAGTCCACGCAAGTGTCGTAACGCTCCGCCGGATTCTTCGCTAGCGCTCTCTTCATCACCAACTCTACCGGTGCGCCGAGGGTCGGGTTGATGCGTTGCGGGGCAAGATGATCCTCGCGCACGATCTTGTAGAGCAGCGTGGGCAGATACTGCGCGACGAACGGCTTCTCGCCCGTCAAGACTTCGTACGCGATGACCGCGAGCGAGAACTGGTCCGCCTTGCCGGTGATGGCTCCGCCCTGCACCTGTTCCGGCGACATGTAGTTGGGCGTGCCCATCATGGTACCCGCTTGCGTCATCTGCTGCGAGACGATCTTGGCCACGCCGAAATCCGTCACCTTCGCGGTGCCGTCCTCGTGGATCATGATGTTGGCGGGCTTGACGTCGCGATGGATGATGCCCTTCTTGTGCGCGTAGTCCAGCGCCGCCGCGGTTTGGCGGAAAATGCTGAGCAGCGTTTCTTTGTCCGGAGTGCGCTCCGCCATGAGAAGCTTTTCCAGCGGAGGCCCGTTCACGAATTCCATGAAGATGTACGCCATGCCGTTTTCTTCGGCAATGTCGTAAATGGTCACGATGCCGGGATGAGAAAGAATGCCGGCCGATTGCGCCTCGCGGATCAGGCGCTCGCGCAGGCGTTCGCGCTCCGTCTCATCGGTGAGCTCCTGCAGCCGGATGCTCTTGATCGCGATGGTGCGCCCGATGGTGGGGTCCTGGGCTTTATAGACCACGCCCATCGCGCCCCGGCCCAACTCCCCGATAATCTGGTAGCGCCCTACCTGTTGCACGTGTGCTTCAATTTTAACGCACTGGTCATCTCCGACGCGGACGGGAGCAGTACAATCGTGGCTGGAGGTTACACCGATGAGCATCGCTCAGTCCTTTTTGCCCGAATACGATCATGAGATGGCCAGCACGCGGAAGACGCTGGAGCGCCTTCCGGAGAACAAGCTGGATTACAAACCCGATCCGAAGTCGATGGCGCTCGGCCGGCTGGCCGGACACATCACGGAGATGGTTGGCTGGGGCGGCATGACGCTGACCACCGATTCGCTGAACATCGATCCGGCCGCGCATCCGGGGCTGGTGGCCACCAGCCGTGAGCAGATTCTGGCGGAGTTCGACAAGAATGCCGCCTCCACTCGCGCGGCGATTGCCGCCGCTACCGACGAGGCGATGATGGCGTCCTGGACGCTGAGCATCGCGGGGAATCCGCTGTTTACCATGCCGCGCGCCGGAGTGGTTCGCACCATGATCATGAATCACGTGATCCATCACCGCGCGCAGTTGACCGTGTACTACCGCTTGAACGGCGTGCCCGTTCCGGCGCTCTACGGACCCTCCGCCGATGAGGGCAATCCGGCCTCGGCCAGCGCGTAGTCATCCCTGCTTAACGGCGGTTGCGATCTACAACCTGTATGGTAGAGTCGAAGCAGGAAGGCTTGTTATGAAATTCCTGCGGTTCCTGCTTCTTCTCTCCGTTCTTATTCTCCCGACGACATTTTTACTTGCCCGAGGCGGCGGTGGCGGTGGTGGCTCCCGCGGCGGCGGTGGCGGTGGTGCGCGTGTGGGCGGTGGAGGTGGTGGCGCTCGGATGAGCGGCGGAGGAGGCGCTCGAGTTGGCGGCAGTGTGGGCGGCGGCAGCTACCGTGGAGGTGGCGGAGGCTACAGCACCGGCGGATACCGCGGCGGAGTGGGTGGCGGCGTTGGCGGATACCGGGGCGGCGTCGGCGGCGGTGTGTATCGTGGCGGCTACGGCGGATATCGCACGGGCAACTATGGCAACCGCTTCTACGGCGGCTACGGATTCGGATTCGGCTACGGCTATCCGTATTACGGCTATGGCTACGGCTACCCGTATTACGGCGGCTATTCTTACTACGATCCCTACGCGTACGATTCGTACAGTCCGTCTTACGATTCGTACAGTCCTTCTTACTACGATGCCGGCTATTATGCGCCCCAGGCGAACTACGTCAGCGCTCCGCAGCAGCAGCCCGTCGTGATCAATCAGAACATCCCCGCGCCGCGCACGGTGCAGGCCGCTCCGTCAAACGAGCCGTACTATCACGCCGCGGATTACTATCTGATTGCGTTTAACGATCACACGATCCGCGCCGCGCTGAACTATCACGTGGACGGAGACACGATTTCGTGGATCACACGCGAGCACGAAGATAAAAGCGCGCCGCTTTCCTCGGTGGATCGCCGCTTCAGCGAGCAAGTCAATCGCGATCGCCACGTCGAGTTCCGGCTGCCCTAAGGACGCGAACGCCTGCGGAATGGGCGACGTGCGCTTCGGAAGTCATTCCGAGAAACAGTCCGTGCTCGACCACGCCTACCGTCCGGTCCAGAGCTTCGGCGAGAGCTTCGGAAGAAGCCTCGGTGGGAAACATGCAATCCAAGATGAGGTGCCCGCCGTCACTAAGGAACGGCTGATCTCCGTCTGCGCGCCGCAGCGCCGTCTTGGCTCCGGCGTCCTCCAGCCGCCGAGCGGTGACTTCCCATCCGAACGGGATTACTTCCACCGGAATCGTCGTCTTCCGGCCCAGACGTTCTACGAGCTTGGTTTCATCGGCGACGATCACCAGCCGCGTACTCGCCGTCGCCACGATCTTTTCGCGGAGTAGCGCTCCGCCGTGGCCTTTGATCAGAGAGAGAGAGACGAGCTCGATCTCATCCGCGCCGTCGATGGTGATGTCGATCCGGGCGTGCTCGGCCCAAGTGGTCAGAGGGATTCCCTGTGTGCGAGCCTCCCTGGCGGTCTGCTCCGAAGTTGGTATTCCCACCATCCGCAATCCCGCGCGCACTCGGTGCGCCAGCGCGCTGACCGCGAACGCCGCGGTGGAGCCCGATCCGAGGCCCACGACCATGCCGCTCTCTACCAGCGCTGCCGCCGAATCCGCTGCCGCGCGCTTCAACGTGTCCTGTTCTTTTGCCGGGAGGTCGTGCATCACAATCTGAGCCCGATGTAAATCAAATATCCGGCGAGCCCCACGCCAAACAACGCCGTGAGCAACGCCACCAGGTCGATGATGAAGCCGGAGGGTTGAAAGTTTCCTTCCTCCAACTGCCGCCGCGTTTGGTGATACCGGAATAATCCCGCCAGCGTCAGCAGAACCCCGGCCACAATCGCTGCCGTACCGAACCACACCGAAAGTCCCGCGGTTTGTCTCTCCGCGCCCGAGGTCCGCCCCTGCAACTCCAGAAACTGGCGGATCGCAATCGCGAAGCGCCCAATGGCGAATCCGAATACCACAATCGAGATCCCGGTACGCACCCACGCCAGGAACGTACGCTCGTTCGCCAGATGATCGCGCGCGCGGTTTGGATTTTCACGGGGATTCGTCGCCATGGCGGGACGTTTCCAGAATAGGGCATAAAGCCCCTGTTAGAATTGAGAATTCACCCTCCCACATGGCCAGTCTCCTTGATCGCCTCAAAGCCGGCATACAAAAGACCCGCGCCGGTCTGATGGAAAAGCTCGAGGACGCGGTCAGCGGGCGCAAGACCATCGACGCCGACGTTCTCGACGAACTGGAATTCGCGCTCATCACCGCCGACATCGGCGCGAAGACCACGGCGGAAATTCTGGAACGCATCCGCCAGCGAGTGGAACGTCATTTGGTGGGCGATTCCGCCGAGCTCAAGGGACTGATCCGCGAACACCTGCTCGAAATCCTGCAAGCGACCGAGCGTCCGCTGCTGAAAATCGCGGAGCCGCCGGAGATCGTCATGGTGGTCGGCGTGAACGGGGCGGGGAAGACCACCTCCATCGGCAAGCTTACGCGCCGTCTGCAATCGGAAGGCAAGAGCGTGCTGCTCTGCGCCGCCGACACTTTCCGCGCCGCCGCCATTGAGCAACTGGAAGTTTGGGCGCAGCGCACCGGAGCGCCCATCATCCGCCAGCAAACTGGCTCCGATCCGAGCGCGGTGCTCTTCGACGCGCTGCAAGCCGGCAAGGCTCGCAAGGTCGACGTCGTGATCGTCGACACCGCCGGTCGCCTGCATACGAAAACCAACCTGATGGCGGAGCTCGAAAAGATGCGCCGCACCGCCGCCCGCGTGATTCCGGATGCTCCGCATGAAGTGCTGCTGGTCCTGGAAGCCACCACGGGGCAGAACGGCCTGGAGCAGGCACGCAAGTTCACCGAATCGAGCGCGGTCACCGGCATTATTTTGACGAAGCTCGACGGCACCGCGAAAGGCGGGGTGGTGGTTGCCATCTCTCGCGAATTGAATCTGCCCATCCGCTACATCGGCGTGGGCGAGCAACTCGATGACCTGCTGCCCTTCGATCCCGAGAGTTTCGTCGCGTCGCTCTTCGACTAACGGCGCTGTTTAAAGCTATGGATCAATTTCTCCAGGAAGCGCTCGACTTGGCCGTGCAGGGCATGGGCCGCACTTCGCCTAACCCCGCCGTCGGCGCGGCGGTGGTGCGCGATGGCGCTGTCGTCGGCCGGGGATTCCACACCTGGGCAGGCGTGAAGCACGCCGAAGTTCTCGCGCTCGAAGAAGCGGGAACGCAAGCGACCGGTTCTACTCTCTACGTTTCGCTGGAGCCGTGCTCGCATCATGGCCGCACGCCTCCGTGCATCGACGCGATCCTCGCCGCGGGCGTTCGGAAGGTGGTCGCGCCGATGCAGGACCCCAATCCTGAAGTGGCGGGCCGAGGCTTCACCCGTCTCCGCGACGCGGGCGTCGAAGTTGAGATCGACTCCACGGCAGCCCCGCGAGCCTCCGAAATCAATCAGCCGTTCCTCCACTTCATGCGCACCGGGCGCCCCTTGGTCACGCTAAAGGCCGCCGTCACGTTGGACGGAAAAATCGCCGCGCCGGAAGACGAGTCCGGTCACGTCACCGAATGGATCACCAGCGAAACCGCGCGAGCCCATGTGCAGAAGCTGCGTCACAACTCCGACGCGATCCTGACGGGCATCGGCACCGTGCTTGCGGATAATTGCCGCCTGAACGATCGCACGCGCGAGGAACGCAGCCGTCCGCTGTTGCGCATCGTACTCGATTCGCTGCTCCGCTTGCCCCCCGATTCGCACCTGGCGACTTCGTGTAAGAACGACGTCCTGGTGGCCACCACCTCCGCCGCCTCGGCCGAACGCCGCAAGCGACTCGAAGGAATGGGCGTGCGCGTCGAAGTCCTGGAGCGCCGCGACGGCCGTGCGAGCCTGCAAGGCGTCGTCGAGCTTCTCGCTCGCGAAAAATATCTCTCGCTGATGATCGAAGCGGGCAGCAAGGTGAACTGGGCAGTACTCGAATCCGGCATCGCGGACAAGATTTTCTTCTACTATGCGCCGAAAATCCTGGGCGGCATGCAGTCGCTGCCGGTGGCGGGCGGAGCCGGCCGCAAACACCGCCGCGACGCCATCCGCGTCCACGACGTGAAGCTCCACAACATCGCCCCCGACGAATTCGCCGTCGAAGCGTGCCTCGAACCGCGACCCTAAGCGTAAACGAAGTATAGTGACCATGGGACGTTTCTCATGAAAACCCCGCTCATGAAAATTGCAACAACGATCGCTGCCCTGGCCCTTAGCACCACGCTCCTTCGCGCCCAAGCCGTCGACTTCGCGAAGACCGAGATCCAGACCGTCAAGCTCTCCGACAATCTCCACGTCCTGATGGGTGGACCCGCCCAAGGCAACATCGTGGTGCTCTCTGGACCCGACGGCCTCTTTCTCATTGACTCGATGTACGCGCAGATGCACGACAAGATCATGGCCGCGCTCGCGAAGATCAGCACGGAGCCCATCCGCTACCTGGTGAACACGCACCTACACGGCGACCACACCGGAGGCAACGAAGCCATGGCGAAGCTCGGTGCGACCATCCTCTCGCATGAGAACATGCGCACGCGCCTCGCGCAAACTGCGAACACCCCCGCCGCCGCGCTTCCGGCGATGACGTACACCGACAGCCTCACCCTCCGCTTCGACGGCGAGGAAATTTTCATCTACCATCCGCAGCCCGCCGATGGCGATTCCATCATCTACTTCCGCCACGCGAACGTGATGCACGTCGGCGACGTTCCCTCTTCGCTTCGCTATCCCAACATCGGCGTCACCGACGGAGGCTCCGTCGATGGCATGATCGCCGCGGCCGACCAGGTCATGAAGATCGCGAACCCGCAAACGAAAATCATCCCCGGCCATCTGGGACCGGTGGTCGGGTTCGACGAGATCAAGCAGCAACTGGTCATGTTCACCGCCGTGCGCGACCGCGTCGCCGCGGCGATTCGAGCCGGAAAATCGCAGCAGGAAGTGGTCGCCTCAAAGCCTACCGCCGATTTCGACCCCGGCCGCCTGGGAGGCGCCATCACGCCGGATCGTTTCGTTACGCTGGTGTATCAGGACCTGTCGCGCCGTGCAAAATAAACCGCTCCCATAAATGAGGAGGCCACGCATGCTCACTCAACGAAAATTCGCTTCACGATTCCTCGCGATCGCCGCGCTCTGTGCCCTGCCGCTGGCCGCGCAGGACGCCGCGGAGAAACTCTACTCCGCCCTCCGCGCAAACGATCTTGCTGGTTTGAAGACGCTGCTCGATCAAGGCGTAAGCGCCAACACTCCCGGTGCGCGCGACGTCACGCCGCTGATGTTCGCCGCCGAAGCCGGTTCGCTCGACGCGATGAAGCTGCTGCTCGACCGTGGCGCGGAGATCAATGCGCTGAGCGGCTTCGGTTCCACGGCGCTGATGTGGTCCGTGACCGATGCGAAGAAAGTCCGCCTGCTGCTGGATCGCGGCGCGGACGTCAACATCGCCGCCCGCAGCGGACGCACCGCGCTCCTGGTCGCCTCCTTTGCGAACCCTGGTTCGGAAGTCGTGCGCATGCTCCTCGCGAAAGGCGCAAAGGCCGGCGTGACGGATCAGCGCAAAGTGACTCCGCTCAACGCCGCGACGTTCGGCAACGATACCGCCACCGTCCGCGCTTTAATCGAAGCCGGAGCCGATATCAACACTCCGGATACCTTCATCGGCCTCACGCCCCTGATGAACGCCGCAGGCAACCGCAACGTCGAAATGGTCAAGTTGCTGCTCGCCAAAGGTGCGCAAGTCAACGCGGCATCGAAGACCGAAAATCTTCCCAAGATCCAAACCGGCACGGTCGAATTCGGCGGCTGGACCCCCCTCTTGATGGCCTCGCCCTACGGCCCGCCGGAGCTCGTGCAAACTTTGCTCGACGCAGGTGCGAAAGTGAACGTGCAGGATTATCGCGGCTTCTCGCCGCTCATGCTGGCCGTCGGAACCGATCGCTACAATCCGACCACCGTAAAGATGCTGCTGGCGCATGGCGCGGACGCGACCGTGAAGACTCACGCGGGCGAGACCGCCCTCGACTGGGCGCAGAAATTCGGCAACGCGGACATCATCAAGGAGCTCGGCGCGACTCCGAAGAAGCAGCAGCCGTTCATCTCCGTTGCCGATCGAGACCTTCGATCCGCGGTCGAGCGCGGCATGGCCCTGCTCGACACAACAACGACGCGGTTCTTCAAAACCAGCGGCTGCATGGCCTGCCATGAACAACCTCCCGGCGAGTTCGCCGCCGCCGCCGCACGCGCCAAAGGAATTCCGGTCGACGAGACCGCCTCGAAGGAGCGCCGCCTTCAAATGACCTCGACGCTCAATGGCCCGACGATGATGGAAGGCCCGGCCGGAATCGGCGGAGCGGACAACAACATCTACGCCGCCGAAGGCCTTCTTCGGTCCGGCTACGCGTCCGACAAGATTACCGACTATCTGGCTGCCAGTCTCGCGCTCGCGCAAGGCGGCGACGGTGGCTGGCATCTCTCCGGCTACTCGCGCTCGCCGATTCAAGATAGCGACTTCGCCCGCACCGCAATCGCCATGCGCGCGCTGAAAACCTACGGCACATCGGGCCGCGCCGCCGAAATGAAGGATCGCATTGAACGCGCCAAGCAGTGGCTGCTTCACGCCGAGCCGGTCATTCTCGAAGATTACGACTGGCGTTTGGTCGGCGCCGCGGCCGCGGGCGCGCCTCTCGCCGAACTCCGCAAACTCGCTGAGCCGATCCTCTCCCGCCAGGAATCCGGCGGCGCGTGGGCCCAGCGCGACGGCTACATCGGCGATGCCTACGCCACCGGAATGACTTTGTGGGCGCTCGCCGAATCCGGCGTCTTGCGTCCCTCGGACCCCGCTTATCAAAAAGGCGTGAGTTGGCTGGCCGGTACGCAGTACAAAGACGGCTCCTGGCGCGTCTTCAGCCGGGCCACAAAATTCCAACAGTATTTCGAGAGCGGCTTCCCCGGCGGCAGTGACCAGTGGATCTCCACCATGGCCACCGGCTGGGCCGTGAACGCCCTGGCCCTCGCGCTCCCCGCGCCTTCCGCAACCAAGGCCGCCCAATAATCGTGTTCACCGGAATCATCGAAGAACTCGGCACCGTCTCCACTCTCGAGCCGCGTCAAGCCGGCGCCCGCCTGCAAATCCGCTGCTCCGCCGTGCTCTCCGATCTCACCGAAGGCGCCAGCATCGCCGTCAACGGAGTCTGCCTCACCGCCATCGCGATCGCGCCCGATTCGTTCTCCGCCGACCTCGCTCCCGAAACCCTGCGCCGCAGCAATCTGGGCGATCTCGCCTCAGGCTCACGCGTGAATCTCGAGCGGCCCGTCACCCCCGCCACGCGACTCTCCGGCCACATCGTGCAAGGCCACGTCGACGCAACCGCGGAACTCATCTCGCTCGACTCTCTTGGTGAAGGCAATTACTGGCTGAAAGTGAAAATCCCCCCGGAGCTGGATCGCTATCTGGTCCACAAAGGCTCGATCACGCTGGACGGCATCAGCCTGACGATCGCATCGTTAGAAAACGCGCTGGTCGCCGTGACCATCATTCCGCACACTTTCTCGAACACTACGCTAGGGACCTCCCGCCGAGGCTCGCGCATCAACGTCGAGGTCGACGTCCTGGCCAAGCACATCGAGAAATTGCTGGCCGCGTCTAAATAAAACCCTACGGGAACACCGCCTGCACCGGCATCCCGTCCTTCAACGACCTCTCACTAATCAGCGCGACCGGATCGCCCTCGTTCAGCCCCTGCACCTGCACCCGAGTAATATTGCTCAGGCCCACCATCACGCTCTTCCACGCGAGATGATCGCCGTCCAGCACGAAAACCCCGGCCTGCTGCTTGGCATCGCGCCGTAGAGCCTCTTTCGGAATCGTCAGCACATTGTTGACGGACTCCGATAAAATCTCGGCGTTCACATTGGTTCCCGGAAGCAGCTCATGGCCCGGATTTCCGATCAGGCACACGATCTCGCCCACCTGCCGCGACCCCAGCGCCACAATCTGCCCGGGCAGCTTGTTCACTGCGCCCTTCCACTCGCGCTTCGGCAGAGCGTCCCAGGTAATCGTCACCGGCATGCCCTTCGTCACGCGGCCCAAGTCGCGCTCGTCTACGTCCACGTTCACGTTCACCCGATCCAGCTTGCCGATGGATGCCACCGCGTCGCCCGCGTTCAGATACGCGCCCCGCTTCAAATCGAACTGATAAATCTCGCCGTCCACCGGAGCCCGCACCACGCTCTGCCGCAACTTATCCTGCGCCAGTTGTAGAGCCGAGTTCGCCTCCCGCAGCCGAGCCTCCAGCGCATTGCGGTCCGCCGGCACCACCAGCGCCGCCTTGCGGTCCTCCAGCGTCTTGATCTGGAGCTTCAGCGCTTCTACATTCTGCCGGTCGAGCTCCACCTTCTGCTTCGTCTCGGCTTGCTGGGCCAGCAGGCGTTGGTCTTCCTCATACAGCTTCTGCGCATTCGAAAGTTCCAGCCGGGCTTTCTCCAGGCTCCCCGCGATATCCGCGAGATCCGCCGCGCGGCCGCCTTTCGAGATCGCGTCCATCTCCGCGTGAACCTGGTCGATCTTCGATTGCGCCGAAACACGCTCCTGGTCGATGTCGGACGTATCCAGCCGCACTAATTCAGCGCCCGTTGCGACGTGCTGGCCCCGGTCCACCAGGATTTCCTTGACCGCTCCGGACCGTTCCGCCCGCGCCACGGCCCACAACTCCGGCTCCACTTTGCCGTTGGTCGGAACCGTGCTTGTGATGTTTTCTTTCGCCACACGTGCGAAGGAAATCTCCGGCGGCTGCCTCTTCCATTTGTCGATCTGCCAGCCCCCCGCGGCCAGCGCGATCAGCACCAGAGCCCACACCGCATATTTCGCCTTCACTGCGGAGGCCTCGCGCAGTAGTCGAAAACCACCTGCCACTCCACGCGCTGGATCTCGATGGCTACTTTTTCTTGCATCGATCCAGGCTGCGTCTTGGCACGGTCGCAGTAAGAGAGGTAGGCGTACGGATCCCACCGCCGCGTGCCGAACTCCACTCGAGGATATTGGTGCAGGACTTTCCTCACCTCGGGCACCAGCCGGTCGTACACGGGATGCCGCCCTGCCTTGCGAAACCAGTATGCTGCATTGCCGAAGTCTCCCTCATAGCGATGCACCAACGCATGCCACAGGTAGCCTTCTTCCGTCTCGCAATAATTCGCCAGCTGATGCGCTTCCTCCAGGCAGGAAAAGTACAGCCACAGGCCCGCCATGGGAGCCTCCGGCTCCTCTACTCCCGGGAATAGATCCGCGGGCTTCAGGGTCTTCAGCAAACGGTGCGCCTCCGGACTGGAACAGGGGCCGCAGCGCAAGGGCCACAGACGATTTCCGTTTCCATCCAATGCCAGCGCGCGTGCGACGTCGGGTCCATAGTCAGAAGGATTGAATTGCATGAAACACGATACGCTTCTATTGTAATGCGAGCTCTCGTCCTCTCCGGCGGCGGACTCTTCGGCGCTTGGCAAGCCGGCGCGTGGATTGCCAAGCGCGATCGTTTCCAGCCCGATCTGATCGTCGGCTGCTCCGTGGGATCTCTCAACGGCTACGCCATCGCCTGCGGAGCCACCCCCGAAATCCTCCGCGAAATGTGGCTCCAATCTCACTTGGCGGACTTTTCCCATCTCGACGTGTACCTTCGGGAACTCACGGCGCGGTATCAGCCGCGTACCGATCTCGCCGTCGTCGTCACCCGCGTGCCGCGCCTGAAGCCGCGGATCTTCCGTGGACCCGAAATCACTTGGCGCCATCTGGCCGCCTCCTGCGCCGTGCCCCTGGTCATGAAACCCGTGCGGCTCAACGGAGCGTTCTATGCCGATGGAGGCCTTCTCAATCCTCTTCCTGTCTACGCGGCCGTCGAGCTCGGCGCCACCGAAATCCTCGCTCTCCACTGCCTCCCCGAATTTCCTTCCCCCTGGCTTCGCCCTTTCGCCCGAGGCTTCGCCGCCGTCGCCGGCGTCCACCCCGCGGTTCCCCGGAACATTTCGGTCAGGACAATCCTCCCCAGCCGCAGGCTCGGTTCTCTCGGCGACGCCTTACACTGGAAGCGGGAGAACATTGAGGCTTGGCTGGAACTCGGCCAGACCGACGCGCAAAAAACATTTCCCTTGTGATTTGGTTTAGGAGATAATGGACGAGACCGCCATGCCCACGTTTCGCATTCACCGGCTCCGCGACCACCTGAAGCAGTCGTTCCGCTATGCTCCGCACGTCAGCGGAGCGGCCACCATCAAACCGCGCGATTACCTGCCCGGGGAGACCGCTCAAACCAGCTCGCCTTACTCGCTCTATTTCGAACTGCGCAACTCCGGCACGGCGCTCGAACCCGGTGACGTCTTGGAAAACGAAACCGGAGGCCTGCGGATCTTCAAGTTTGTCGGCTTCGAAGAAGCTCGCTGGGTTGTCCCGGAGGGCCAGATTGAGCCGCATCCTGACCTTGCGGCTTCCTCCGTCGCCGCTTCCCCAGTCGCCACCCCCGCAGCGGTAGAATAAAAGCAGCAATGGATGGGTTTTGCGGTGGGGGGCGAAATAGTTTCGCCCTGGTAGCGTATTTACCAGAGCCCCTTGCCCGCTTCATCGACGAGGTTCGTGGCGATCTGGCCCCCGGGTGCCGGCTCCGGGCCCATATCACCATCCTGCCCCCGCGTCCCCTGATCTGCCCCCCCGAATCGGCATGGCAGGAGTTGCAGCAGCGCCTCCATCACTTTCCGGCCTTCCCGGTCCAACTCCGCGAGGTCCGCCAGTTCACCGAGAGCGGCGTCATCTACGTTTCGCTAGGCCACGGCTATTCCGACCTGGAGCGCCTCCACGGCAGCCTGAACACCGGCTTCTGCGAGTTCAACGAAACCTGGTATTATCACCCCCATGTGACGCTGGCGCAAGGACTCAGCTCCGCCGCCATGGGCCCGGCCCTGGATCTCGCGACGCGCCGCTGGCGGGAATACTCTGGATCCCGAAGCTTCCCGCTGGACCGCGTGACTTTCGTCCAAAACGTAGCCGCGGACGGCCAGCCTCAGGACAACTGGGCAGACTTGGAGACGCTGGATCTCTGGCATCCGGCCACGGTCTAAGGCCCTCACTCGAACATCTTCAACTGCCCCTCGTCCGGCGTCGCCTTCGACGGCGTTCGCTTCCGCAGAGGGCTTCCGATCACCCCCAGGACCTCCACCCCCGCCAGCGCCGCCCGAGGCACAAAGATCCTTTGGTTCTGAAAACTGGGGTCCGGCGGAATCGAGTGGAACCCGGTGCTCTCGATCTGCAGGAGGTTATTGGCGACAATTCCCTCCAGCCAATCGCCGTCGCGAAACTTGAAGCGAACCCAGAGTCCCGCGGTCTTAGGCCGGGTCGCAAAGCTCCGGTTCTTCCGCCACGTCTCTCCGTCTTCGAAATCCCGAACAAAACAAACCACTTTTGTTTCTATCAGGGGCACCCGGATCAGGCTTCCCTTGGGGTCCAGCAGTTCCACCGCGTCCCCCTCCAGCCCTCCCGGAGTCTGGACGAACCCCGGCAACGTCTCCCGCTCAAACCGCGCGACCAGCACTTTTCTATTGGAGGAGACCGCCATCCGTCAAACCCCCGGCATCTGCCCGGGGACCCAGCCTTTCGTTTTTCTTCCAAACAATTTCGCAAGTATTGTATCATTGCTTAAATGCAAGCGAAGGCGCCTATGGCGGCCCCCTTGTCAGGAGCGGCCAGAGCCTTTCTCGACTTTTGCCGGGTCGAAAAGGGCTTGGCGGCCAATTCTCTGTCCTCTTACCGCGCTGATTTGCAAAGACTTATCGCGAACATCGAGGCCCCGCCGGAACACGCCCCGGCAGACCGCTTGGGCACTTACGTCCAAAGCCTGTATGCAGCCGGGATGTCCGCGCGCTCCGTGGCCCGCCACATCGCCACCATGCGCAACTTCTACGGCTTCCTCGCCCGGGAAGGCACCATCGCCAAGGACCCCACCGAATTCCTCACTGCCCCGAAGCAGTGGAGCACTCTTCCCAAGTACCTGAACCGGGACGAGGTCGACCGGCTCCTCGCCGCGCCTTCGAACGAGAAACCCAACGGCATCCGCGACCGCGCCATGCTCGAAATGCTCTACGCCACCGGCCTCCGTGTCACAGAGCTCTGCGGCCTGGAACTTGCAGGTATTGAACGCCAGATGGGCGTCCTGCGGGTCCTCGGAAAAGGCGGCAAGCAGCGTATGGTCCCCTTCGGAGCCAGCGCCGGGGAAACTCTGGATCTGTACCTGCGCCAAGCCCGGCCCCTGTTACTCAAAGGCCGCGCCAGCGCCTACGTTTTTGTTACCGCCCGCGGTTCGGCCATGACGCGGCAGGCTTTTTGGATGTTGTTGAAGGGCTACGGGAAGAAGGTGGGGATTTTCCGTTCCCTCACCCCCCATGTGGTGCGCCACAGTTTTGCCACGCACTTGGTGGAGGGTGGAGCCGATCTGCGCAGCGTGCAGATTATGCTGGGCCACGCCGACATTTCCACTACCCAGGTCTATACTCACGTCGCCCAGCGGAGGCTGCGTGAAGCGGTGGAACAGCATCATCCCCGTGCCTGATCGCAAGAGGAGAACGATTCGATGAGCGACTACATGTTCATGCTGGAGAGCCACCTGAGTGCCGACCAGTTCACCGCGCTCGGCCAGGTCCAGTCCCTGGCCTCGGCCACCGGCGTCAGTCTCTACCTCACCGGCGGCGCCATGCGCGATATGCTGGGCGGCTTCCCCGTCCGCGACCTCGATTTCACCGTCGAAGGCAGCGGACCCAAGTTCGCCCGCGCCGTGGAACAAAAACTCGGCGCGGAGATCGTCTCCACCGACGAACTCCGCAAGTCCTCCGAGCTCCGCCTGAAGAGCGGCGTCACTCTCGAAATCGCCACCGCGCATTCCGAACGCTTCCCCAAATCGGGAGCCCGCCCGCAAGTCACCGCCGCGACGATGCACGAAGACCTGCGCTGCCGCGACTTCACCGTCAACGCCATCGCGCTCTCGCTCAACAAAGCTTCTCTGGGGCTCTTGATCGACCCCACCAATGGAGCCGGCGATATCGAGCGCAAGGAACTCCGTGCGGTGCACAACTATTCGTTCTATGACGACCCGGCGCGCATGCTGCGCCTGATCCGTTTCAAGGTCCGCCTGGGGTACGCCATCGACGAACGCACTCGCCTGCAATATGAGAACGCCCGTGAGGCGGAGATGCTGACCAAGATCACGCCGGAAGCCTTGGGCGCGGAACTGCGCCACATCGCGAACGAGATCAATTCCCAGGATCTGCTGCGCGCCCTGGAAGACGAGCACCTGCTCTCGCTCTACTCCGCCGCGCTCGAAGGCGCCAAGAGCAACGCCGCCGGGTTCGCCAAGCTCCAGAAGGCGCGCCAGCTCGCGCCCTTCGGCTGGGACCTGCGTATGAATTCGCTGCCGCTCTTCCTGACCGTGCTGCTGGAGAAACTCAACGCCAAGGAACGTACGGAATTCATCAAGAACGCCGCGCTGACCAAGCCCGAAGTGAGCGCGTGGCAGAAGCTGGATCCGGCCGCAAAAAAGCTGGAGCGAGAGCTCAAAGGGCCGAAACTCCAAAAGGCTTCGTCTCTCTACACGGCCATCACGAAGGCGCCCGGCGAGCAGATCATGTACCTGGCCGTCTATTCCGCCCAGCGTCTCGTGCAGGACCGCATCCGCAACTACTTCCAGAAGTACCTGCCGGCGTCTCTGGAAATCACCGACGAACTGGTGGCCGCCGCCGGAGTAGCCCCCGGCGCCCCGAAATTCCAAAAGGCAAAAGAGGAAATGATCCTCAAGCGCCTGGACGCCCGCCCGAAGAAGCCCGAGCCCGTCCCGGAGCCTCCGCCGCCTCCTCCGATGTCCAGCTTCGCGCGCGGCCCCGGTCCGCGCCACGTCCGCTAGCGGGGATCTACAGCCCCAACCTGCGATCGAGGTCGGCCGTAACTGCGGCTAGCCTCTCGGGACTTCTCAAGAGGCTCCGCACGCCGTCCATCCCGACGCCTTCGTACAGTAGCTCCACTGCCTCCAGCGACAAGCCGTAGGCGGCCACGGCATGCTCCGTGTCGAGCCGCGACCAATCCTGCCGCAGATTGCTCAGCCGGGGAAGCTTGCCGTCTTTGGCCCAGGCACCCAGTTTCGTCTTCAGCGCCGGCGTCACCGTGTCCCCCGAAAGTTTCTGCGCCAGCCCCTCCTGCACCCACGAAGGCCAATGCCCCAGCATCGTCAGGCAGGCGTGCGTAATCTCATGCGCCAGCGCGCGCCGCAGGCCCGCATCCACCACCTGCCCCGGACCCACCGGCACCCGAATCCTCCCGTCGAACTGCCCCCCGTTCCACTCCGCCGCGTCGGTCGTTTTCTTATACGCGGCCGGACTCTGCGCGATGGCCACAATCCTTTCCTCCGCCGAGCACCCCAGTTCCGTCGAAACCCGGGCAAACTCCTGATCGAGCGCCGCCAGCATCGCCCGAGCCGTATCCGCCGGAATCGCCGTCGCCTCATACCGCAGCACCACCCGGGCTCCGTACAACTTCTCGCCGCTCTGGTCGCCCGCCGTCTCGCGCTGCACCCGCCGATATAAATCTTCCAAACTGGGATTGGGCTGGATGTCCAGCGAAGCACGCCAGTAGCCGAGCGCCTTCTTCGCATCGTCCGCCCGCCAGGCCGCCGCCCCAGCTAGCGCCAACACCTGCGGGTCCCGGCTCCCGCGAGCCTGCGGCTCCAGGATCTCCAGCGCCTTCCCCGGCTGTCCGCTTTCGATCAAGCCTTCGGAGGTGCTCAGGAACGCCGCCGGGTTCGCCCCCGGCCTCCCCCCCCGTGTCGCTCCCGGCGCCGTTCCCGGCCTCGCTCCGATCGACAGGGAAGGCCGCACCGCGCTCATGACCTCATTCATTCCCAGCCAAGGCGCATCGCGAACCCCATGGTCGAACTCGTCGATCCCCTCCATGGCGCCGGCCGCCAGAAAACCCTCGACGGTCTTCCCCCCGGCCTCCACCGAAACCTTATAGCAGGGCGTGGACGCGCCGGCGAGCGAGTATTTGATCGTGACCGCCGCCCCGGCCGGCAACGTGGCGACTGCAGCGGAGTCCGCATCGCACCCGTTCCGCAGCGGAGCATTGTCCTGCTTGACGGAAACAAACAGAGAAACCGAACTCACCAGCAGAGCCAGCAACATGCTCATACTTTCGACAGTAGGCCCGTTCCGCAGCAGAGTCCCTCCGTCGAAAACCTTATCTCGAGAATGCTGTCAACCTGCCATGCCGATGCTAAACTGGAACTGTACCGAGCGGGAGTAACTCAATGGTAGAGTCACAGCCTTCCAAGCTGTTGGTTGCGAGTTCGATTCTCGTCTCCCGCTCCAAATCCTTCCTTCCCTCCTGGAATTGAAACACCGTGCCGCCCTGCGGAATCCTATAGGCGGTGTCCTGCACTCCGTCTCGTGCATTCTGAAAATCTTCGCCGGGCAAAATGAGGATTCGTTACATCGGTCTGCTGACCATGTTGGCGCTTGCCATACTTGTATGGTCCAGCGCCGTACTGGCCGGTGTGATCCGCGGCAAGCGCTCGAAGTGTCCGCATTGCACTTCGAAGAGAATCCGCCCCTCCTGGCGCCACTCGTTGGAAAAGATTCTCCCGCCCTTTGTCGGTCCCTACCGGTGTGAAACCTGCCGGAGGCGCTTCCTGGTCCGGACCTAAAAGGCTTTGGTCCTTAGCCGCGAGGCCTCGCGAACAGAGTGTATACTGGCGCTAAAGCGACGAGGCGCTCGAACTGGAAATGCGAAAGACTCCCCTGGTCGGCTGCTTCCTACTCTCCTGCGGCGCGATCCTGGGCCAGGTGCCCGACCCGAAGCTCACTTTCGACGTCGCCTCCGTGAGGCCTTCGCCACCGCCTGCGCCGAACGCGCGGGTGTTCTACGGGCCGCCGCGAGGAGGTCCCGGTACGGCCGACCCCGGTCAGATTACCTGGACCGCCGCGTCGCTGCTGAGTATGGTCATGGCCGCCTACGATGCGCAGGCGTTTCAAATCACCCTTCCGGACTGGGCCTCCACCACGCGATACGACGTCATCGCCAAGGTTCCTGCGGGCGCGACGAAGGCTCGCGTCAGCGCGATGTGGCAGAACCTGCTGAAGGATCGATTCGGGTTGGTGCTGCACCACGAATCGAAAGAATTTCAGGTATATGAACTGACCGTCGCCAAGGGTGGTCCAAAGATGAAGGCGACCGACCTGCCCGCGACCGCTGAGGCGTTCGACTTTGGCGCTGCGGGTCCAAAATTCGGCCAGGATGGCGCTCTTAACGTGAACGGCACCGGCTCAGTGGTCACGGTGATTCCCGGCCCGAAAGGCACAACGGCGCGGCTGGCCGCCAAAGGGTTCACGATGGCCGATTTTGCGGCGAGGCTGGGAGGTTGGACCACGCATCCTGTTGTGGATAGGACCGGACTGAGCGGCCGCTACGATTTGGTCATCGAATTCACTCCGGATTTGTCTCGCTTTCCGCTTCCCCCTCCGCCGCCCGGGGCTGCGCCGGTGGACGCTCCGGGAGACGGCGCCAGCGAGCCTGGATCGGACGCCGTTTCCGCCGTGGAACACCAGCTTGGGCTTAAGCTCACGACCACGAAAGCGATGCTCGATGTGATCGTCGTCGATCACGCGGAAAAAATCCCCACGGAGAATTGATCAGGGCTATTCTACCCACAGCTACCCTTGGACCTCCAGGCCCTTTCGGACGTTGTCCAACCGAAGCGTTTGGTGTCATGCGTCAAATCGGCAGAAACTCTGGCAAGCGAGTGCGGGAGGCCGCCAGGTCCTGAAGTCTTTTGGGTTGTTTGACAAGCTGACGTAGCTCGCCTCTAGCCTTTGCCCCGCCGTCTGGCAACCGCCAGCAGTGTCACTCCCGCCGCGACGGCTATGCCTCCATAGATCGCCCAGCGAATCTGGCCGGTCATGAAACTGCCGGGCAGCACGTTAATCCCTTGGAGGAACCAGATGGCTCCAAAAAGCACCAGGATCACGCCCGCGATGTTCAGGGCGATTTTCAAAGCATACCCAGGTTAGAAAGGGGCAGCGTCACCTCGAACCTCCACTCGGGATCTGCGTTCACGCCATCACAATGCGCATAACAACGCGGCATGATTTGACATGCTGGCTCCGGCCTGCCGAGACCCCTGCCTCCTTGACGTTCAAGACTTCGCCGCCCCCTACGTTGTCCGGTTCTATGGGACACCTCCTTTGCGGAACTCCCCGGTCCTGATTGACCGGAACTGGTTTCGATGTTGTTCCGGTAAGGATTATGTGCCTGACTTCGGAGCGTGTCAATGGGCTGATACGGGCTTTTGGCTATTCTCATGTAAGGGAGGCATCTGAGCATGAAGAACCTGTTCGATGCGACGGTGGTGAATCAGCTAAAGACCCGGCTGGGAAAGTTGGAGCCGCAAAGTGAGAGACGCTGGGGCAAGATGACGCCGGCGCAGATGCTGGCACATTGCTCAGTGAGCATGCGGTGGGCGGTGGGAGAAGTAGTGCCCGAAAAGGGACCCCTCCCGGTACGTCTCTTGGGGCGGCTGGTGAAGCCGATGGTGTTTCGGAACGAAGCCCCGCTCCGGAAGAATTCGCCGACGGCGAAGAGCTTGATCGTCGCGGACGATAGAGATTTGGGCGAGGAGCGGCAGCGGTTATCGGGCCTGATCGACAAATTTGCTGCGGGAGGGGCAGCGGGGTGCACGAAGAATCCGCATAGTTTCTTTGGGAAGTTGACGCCGGAAGAGTGGGCAATGCTAACGTACAAACATCTTGACCATCATTTGCGGCAGTTTGGGGTGTGACCATCTCGGTCCCCAATCCCCGCCCGGCGTACGGCTCTGAAAAATCGAAACTGCCCCACGACCCAGGCATTTGACGTAAACTCAGATGCGTTTGCTATGATGCGGTTGATGGCGATGCGCCGGGACGTGGGACCGCGGCACCTCTCGCTTCATCGTGAACTTGTTTTGCTAGGTTAGCTGGCGTAGCTCAGTTGGTAGAGCATCTGATTTGTAATCAGAGGGTCGGGGGTTCAAGCCCCTCCGCCAGCTCCATTTCCTCCGCGGCGTTTTTTGCGCTAGCGTCTTCGCGCTAGAACGTCATGCGGGAGGCTTCGGAAACCACCATTTCCCGGTACAGCGGCAGCGCCCAACCCAGCTTCACGAGCTCGTCATACCGCTGCGCTACTTTCTTCGCGTAATCCTGCGGATTCTTGTAGAGCTTCTTGAGCTGGTCCTTGGCCAGCGGCACCTCGAAGTTCGCCAGGCTGCACAGCAGCACTTCGGGATCCTGCCCGGCGGCGCGATTCGCCGCGATCGTCCGATGCGGATTCGGGATTCGGGGCGTGGCCGCCTCGTCCGGAACGTGGTAGCCCTTCACCGGCACATCCAGGTACGTATTGCGGATGCCGCCCTTTACGTTTCCGAATTCGTCCAACGCGAACATGGTTCCTTTGTCGCGGTCCAGTTGGGACTTGTTGTCCGGGTTGAAATCGACATAGAAGCGGTCCGCGTGGGGCGGCGCGACGCCCTTGTCCACCCACGCAAACAGCTTGTCGAGCGCCACTGCCATCTCCGCTCCCAGCGGATACCGGCTGATCGGAGCCTTGCACGGGTCGGGATAATAAGCGCCCGCGACGCGGGAGTCGATATGGGCCATCCCCGCGAATTCGTACACGCGGAGCCGTTCGTTATCCGGCTGCGTCGTGCCGTTGCCCGCGAAAGCCTCCCGCATAGTGGGCACCAGGATCGTCGGCACATCGACGGCTGCCACCTGAGCGTTGGCGCTGGTCGGCAGGAAGCCGTCGTAGATGGGTTTCATGTCGGCGAGCCGCTGCGCCATGTGGGCGTTGGAGGTGTAATTCTGCACCACTGCGGCGGACGCCGAAGAACCGGCCAGGATCATCTTCCGCGGCGCGAGCCCGGCCAGCGGGTTGTCCTTATGATCCGATTTGATGAGCGCGCCCACCTGCGCCAGGATGTCGTTGGTGGCGCCGTTGGGAACCACCAGATCCTTGTAGCGGCCCTGATTCGCCGCCGCCAGGCCCGCGGGCGTCGAGGTCAGCACTTCCAGCCCGATTACGCCCGTCGTCATCGCGTAAACCTGCGTGAAGTGGAACACCCAGGGATTTCCACTCGGATGCATCGACTCGGCCAGGATCAAGTGGTTGAACTTCGCATTGTCCTTGGGCTTGCGGATCACGATGCGAGTCTTGTACGGCGCGCCCGCCGACGTGGTCCCGGAAACGAAATACTCCCGCGCTTCGTAGTTGAACTTGGCGTAAGTATCGCTGGCCGGGATCTGGACCTTCTTGAGGTCGTCCCAGTTGTCCATGAACGTCTCGAAGAAGGCGCCCGGCCCAGTGATTTCGACCGCCGTGGGAATAGGAGCGGCCACTTGTTTGACAGGTTCCGCCGGCTGCGCCCCGCGGCCTCTGCCGCCGCCTCGCCCGGGACCCCCGGGCTGACCTCCCGGTTGGCCTCCGGGCTGTCCGCCCGGTTGTCCGCCACGGCCATTGGGACCCGGTGCTTGTCCCGGCACCGGGATCGGCGCTTGCCCGAACAAAGCGATCGTGCCGACGGCGAAAAGCGCGGCGATTTTCAGATCAAAAATACGCATGATGTCTCCCTGAAGACGCGGGCGCTACTTGTTGGCCTTCGGTGCCGCCTTGCCCTTGGCCGCCGAAGCGGCAGGCATCAGCGGAATCTGCTTTGCGACGTCCTCCGGCAATGCGAACACCTGGATGGTATTCATCTTGCGCGTGGACGTAATCGACTTGTTGTACGCCGCGACGCCGGCGGTCAACTGCCCGTCGCCGGTATACACCGCGATGTACTGACGTCCGTTGACCGCGTACGTGATGGTGGAATTCGCAATCGGGCCGGGCAGCGTCTCATCCCACAGGATCTTGCCCGTTTCCTGATCCAGCGCGCGAAGGTGCTGCGCCAGGTCGCCGAAAATCACAAGATTGCCGGCCGTCAGCAAAATGGCTCCGTTGATGGGGCCGGGTCCTTTGAAGATGTGCTCGATCTTTCCCGTGGCCGCATTGATTTTTGAGACGCCGGAGATCTCATTCAGCTTCGAAGGATCGCGCACCACGCCGCTGTGATTGGAGCGCGTGCCCGCCTCACCGATCTTCTCTTCATTGCAGGCGTCCACAAACGGCACATACAACGAATTGGTCAGCGGGCTGTAGCCTTGTGACCAGTAGCTGCGCGTATTGAAGAAGCACACCGTGTTGGTCATGTTGGGATGGGACAGCATGGCACTCTCGTTCAGGTACGTGATCCCGTTGTCGTCGATGTTCTTCAGGAAGAAGTTGGGCACATCGTAGGGCCACGGATTGGCCCACAGGAACTCTCCCGTATGGCGGTCCAGAGCGAACACGCCGCCGGATTCGCCGGTGGCAAGAACGATGTCGCGGCGCTCGCCGGCCTTGATCTTCTTGTTAAACCACTTCGCCGTGGCTGGCGTCGGATTGATCGCGCTGCTCACCAGGATGCGATCGTTGGTCCAGTCCTCATCCCAATCGTCGCCGGGAAGATGTTGGTAGTACCAATTCAATTTGCCCGTATCGGCGTTGATCGACAGCGTGGAATTGCTGAAGAGATCGGCGGGAGCATGCGTCGGAATCGCGTTGAAATCGCCGTGCCGTTCCAGGCGCGAGTTCGGTGTGGGATTCGCAACGCCCCAAATGACGGAATTGGTTGTCGGATCGTAAGTGCCCGAAAGCCCCCACGGTCCCGCGACGCGCTTGTCGTCGGGAAGCCCGCCCCAGCTATCGCCGCCCGGCTGGCCGGTTTCGGCGGCGGTCATGAACTTCCACAGCAGTTTGCCCGTCTTCGCGTCATGCGCGTCGATGAAGCAGTTCTCGTGCTTCCCGCCGCACGCGCCGCCGGAGATCACCTTGTCCCCCGCAATCACCGCGCCTTGCGTCGCGCCGCGAGTTTCCGTCTTGGCTTCCCACCGCATCTCCCCCGTGCGAGCATCCAGCGCTTCGAGGTAACTGTCCGGCGAGGTCCAGAAGACCATGTCCAGGCCGACCGCGATGGTCTTCCCGCGCGCGCCGCCGTTGAGATTGGCGGCCATCTTGCGTTTGTGCTCCCAGATCAGCTGGCCGGTGACCGCGTCCCGCGCTTCGATCACGGCCCCCGGAGCCTGCAAATACATGACGCCATCGTGCACCAGCGGAATGCCTTCCTGCGAACCCGCCCCTTGCGTCACCGCCCAAGCCAGCTTCAATTGCGTCACATTGGACTTGTTGATCTGCTGCAACGGCGAGAAACGCTGCGCGTCATACGTGCGGTTGTACATCAGCCAGTCGTTCGGGCTGGGGTTCTTGAGGTTGTCCTCCGTGAGCGGGACCAGGTTGCGGCCCTGCTGTTGAGCGCCTGCGCGGGGTACAGCGACGTAGACGGCGAGGAACACGGCGGCCGCGGCGGTGACGGGAATAATAATGTTGCGTTTCATGCCTGGACGAGATTATATCTCGGAACCAAAGCCCGCGGCCAACATTCGTCCCGCTACAAACCCATCTTCAGAATCGCGATCGGCGCGAATCCGGAGGTCTTCTCATCCTGAATGTTCGCCATGTAGAAAAACGCATTCCCCGCGATCACTCCGGTCGTCACGCCGTCGAACAGTGGATTGCGCCGCTCCCGTACTTCGAGTCCCGAAATCCCTCGCCGATCCGGCGTCAGCCTTAACCGCACCACTCGAGGCGATATGAATCCGTTCTGGATCGCGATCAATCCGCCTCGATAGAAGTACAAGCCGTCGATGTTTGCCAGATACAGCTCGGAAGGTCGAGCCATCGCCCGGACATCACCCGATTTCAAGTCCGCCACGAGCAACCCATCGGGATACACCGACACATACAGCAGCGCAGCGTCCGCGGAAAGCGCGATCCCATTCGCGAAAGGAAATCTTCCCGGCAACTTCTCCAACTGCTCCGCGCCCGCGGCGAGATGCCAAACCGCCCCCGCCTGCGTGTCCGTTAAATACACATCCCCGCGATCTGAGAACGTCAGATCGTTGAAGTTGTGTCCCGCGCCAGCCACTCGATACGCACGGACCATCCGCCCCGACGCGAGCTCGTAGTGCATCAACGCCGACTCCGCCGCCGAGTTGTTCACCAACCACAGCCCATCGCCGTGGACCTTCAGCCCCAGCACCACACCCAGCCCGGTCGCAAAATCCGAACACTCGCCCGCGCCCGAGCACCGTACCACCTTCCCCTTCTTCATGCTCCCGAAGTAAAATCGCTTCCCGCGCGGATCGTAAGCCATGCTCTCCGGTACCAGATCGCCTTCGCCCATGCGAAACGCCACCGCGCTATGCGACACCGCCGGAGTCGCCTCGCGCACCGCCACCATCACGTCTCCGAACTCTCGCGTCCCCCGCAGCGCCGCGAACACCGCATCGCGCGACGGATCGACACCCGCCTTCAACGCCACGACCTTCCGCAGCCACTCCATCGCCTCCGGCCACTGCTGCGCAAACGCCCACGTCCGCGCGAGTTGGTACGTCACCGCCGCTTTGTCCGGAGCCGTATCGAGCAACTGCTCCACTCGAACAATTTCCCCGTTAAACAGCGGCTGATCCTCCGCCGACAAAGTCCCCGATGCCGGCAACTGCCCCGAAGCCAGCCCCGCCACGACCACCAATCCCCAAGCTGCTCCCCGCATCATCATGCACTCCCATCATCGCCCGTGGGACACTCGAACCAATGCCCGCCATCGAATCAACGCAGACCACCCTGGTCTTCGACGTCAATGAAACTCTTCTGGACCTGCAAGCCCTCCAGCCCTTCTTCAACCGCATCTTCGGGGACGCCGGAGTCTTAGACGAGTGGTTCCATCAAGTGATCCTCTTCGCCCAGGCCGTTACCCTTACGGGCGACTATCGCCCTTTCGGCGAAGTGGCCTCCGCCGCCCTGGAAATGATTGCCGAGTCGCGCGATGTCTACCTCCCGCCCGAAGCCGCGCAGCAACTCGTTCAAGGCATGCGGACCCTGCCTCCTCACCCGGAAGTCCCCGCCGCGCTCGCGCGCCTCAAGGCCGCCGGATTCCGCATGGTCGCGCTCACCAACTCCTCTCCATCCGCCGCCGAAGCTCAACTGCGACACGCCGGACTCACGCGCTATCTCGACCGCATCTTCTCCGTGGAATCCGTCCGCCGCTACAAGCCCTCGCCCGAGCCCTATCAGATGGTCGCAACCGAACTCGGCGTCCCGCCCGCCCAACTCCGCATGATCGCCGCCCACGCCTGGGACATCGGCGGGGCGATGGCCGTCGGCTACTCCGCGGCCTTCGTCGCCAGGCCGGGCAAATCTCCGAACCCGCTGTTCCCCGCGCCCGAATTCACGGGCTCGGATCTGACGGAAGTAGTGGACGCGATCCTCCAGGCAAAATAGCCTCCGGCGGTTCGAGATCTCCTCGTTCCTCCCGCGCCAAACCACCCACCCCGCCGCGCGATATCACCGCGCTCCCGCCCCCCCGCGCTGATCTCACAAGCCTTGTCGCTGGACCTCCACGTGCTCCCTCCTCTGAAACCCCCGCGCCGCTGGCGCACAAGGAGAATCACAGCACTATGCAGTTTTGGTCTAAGCGGCTGCCCGTTGCCGTCGCCGTAATCTCTCTCGGTTGCCTCGCCGCAGCCGTCCTTGCCACACGCGCCGCCGCGCAAGCTCCTCCGTCCGCGGCCAAGTCCCCCAAGTCCGGAGCCTTCTTCAAGAACGTCACCACCAGCACCCTCAAAGAACTCACCCCCGACGATTTCTTGAGCGCCATGGGCGTCATGACCGATTCTCTCGGCTGGGATTGCTCCGAATGCCACCCCGGCGCCGGCACCGATAAAGCCGACTGGGTCTTCGACACGCCGCGCAAAAAGACCGCGCGCAAGATGGTGGAGATGGTGTACGAAATCAACAAGACCAACTTCGCCGGAGCGCAGCTCGTCACTTGCTACACCTGCCACCACGCCCGCGACACACCGGCCACCACCGTCTCTCTCGACGCTCTCTACAGCACGCCGAATCAGGAAAAGGACGACATCGTCAAAGCCCAGCAAGGGGCCCCCGCCGCCTCCGCCGTGCTCGACAAATACATCGCCGCCATCGGCGGAACTCAGAAAGTGAACGCCATTACCAGTTACATCACCTCCGGCAAAAGCCTCGGATTCGCGGGCCTCGGCGGCAACGGCGAGTTCACGATCTACGCCAAGTCCCCCGATCAACGCACCACGCAAATCGTGTTCAAGGATCACCCGGAGCGCGGCCAGAGCACCTGGGCCTTTAACGGCAAAACCGGCTGGATCGTCACCCCTCGCGGCTTCCTCGATGAGTACGAATTGAGCGGAGCCAACATCGACGGCGCGCGCATCGAAGCCCAGCTCTCCTTCCCCGGCCAGATCAAAGCTTCACTCACCAACTGGCGGTCCGGCGGGGTCGACACCATCGGCGATCAGGATTACCAAATCCTGCAAGGCAGCGGACCGAAAGGTCTCCTCGTCACCCTCTACTTCGATACCGAGAGCGGCCTGCTCAAGCGCATGATCCGCTACACCAACTCGCCCATCGGCCGAGTCCCCACGCAGATCGACTACGCCGATTACCGCGACGTCAACGGCGTCAAATTCCCCTTCGAGATCTCGTTCCTCTGGCTGGACGGCCGCTGGACTGCGAAGCTCGAGAGCGTGAAAACCAACGTGGCCATCGAAGCCGCGAAATTCGGCAAGCCTTAAGTGTGAAAGTTCGTGCGTAGGACAGACGATCGCTTTTGGTCGTCTGTCTTCCTGCCTGTGAAGCCAGGCGTACCATGATCGTGGACGCTCCTCCGATCCTGTTTGCTCCTCCCCCTGTCGATCGGCCTGACCTACGCCTGCGATTGTAGCGATCCTGGCGTGCGGCAGAAGTCGAATAATTCAGCAATAATCTTTCGAGGTACAATCATCGCTCTCCGCGACTCGGCGACGCCTGCGGGCATCAACTCTGGCCAAATCACTGTTGCCAGGGACCCCAATGAAGATCGCAGTCTTCCGTGTCACCCGGGTCCGGAAAGGCGATGTCCCTGAAACTTTCGAAATGCCCGCTGTGGAGGAAACGTCCATGTGCACGGGCTTCTGGCCCGATTTCCTCAAAGTGGGAGCCGCCCTCCTTGTCTACGCCAGCCGATTCGGAAGCCTCGACTACTACACCAGCATCTGCGGCTTCCACAAACTCGCCAAGGATGCTAAAGATCTCCGCGAGCTCGGTCCCGGCGACGAGCCCAAGAAGCCAATCCAAATTCCCAAATAGCTCGTTTCGATTCTTTCTTGTCTTTCTTTGCGGGAAGCTTCCAGCGTGCCTAGACTGAAGGCATGGAACACTCTCTCGCTCAATGTCTCGCAGTGGTCCTCATGGCGTCCTCGGCATTCGCAGCGGACGCCACCTGCAAAATCCTCGCCGATGCAAACGCGAAGATCTACGCAGTTCCCACCCACATGTACCAGACCGAAACAGCAGCCGGCGGCAAGACCCGTTCCAATGAGCTGATCTTTCTCAACAACAAAACGTACCTCTCGGCGAATGGGAAATGGATCGTGAGTCCCCGAACACCCAAGGACATGGCGGCGGACCAAGCAGAATCTCTTGCCGTCCACCCGAACGCCAAGTGCTCTCTGGTGCGCGATGAGCCCGTGAATGGCGAGGCCGCGACGCTCTACACCATGCACGATCCCACTCCCGACTCGAAACAGGAGTCGCAACTCTGGATTTCCAAATCCCGAGGCGTGCCCCTGAAAGCGGAGATGGACCTGGATGCTGGAGCCGGCAAGACCCACCGCTCCATTCGGTATGAGTACACCAACGTCGCCGCTCCGCCGGGCGTCCGTTAACCAAAACAAAAAGGGCCGAGCCGCCGAAGCGACCCGACCCTTTTCCGTCACTCCTAAAACGCGATCTTAATTCGCCGGCTTCCCCGCCGCGAGCCTCAACTCCGACAGCGGCACCTTCCGCTCCTGCGGATTCGGCAAGTGCACCGGGATGATACGCGCCACGTCCAGCTTCAGCCGCTCAATGTTCGCCAGCAAATTCACCTGATACTGATTCGGCATCGGCACCGGAGCCGTCGGAATCGGATTCAGCACGTTGAACTCATCCGCCTCCACCAGAATCTTCTGCTTCGGCAGATACACGATCAGCATGTTGTCGCTGTGCATGCTGTTCAACAGGTGATCCATCTCGATGGTGTGCTCGCCGTCGGTCAGAATCTTCTTCTCGCCGACGTACTCCACCTTGGTCTTCGGCTGCGGATTCATCATCGACAACCGGTCCGGAGCAAGCGTGTGCGGATTCGCGAACAGCGCCTCGTAATATCCCTTGTTGGTCTTGTACGTCAGGATGGTCGCGCCCTCCGCCACGAACGGCCGCAGCCCGCCTGCATGATCGAAGTGCGAATGCGTATTGATCACGTACTTGATCGGCTTGTTCGGAGCCAGCTTCTTGGCCTCCGCGATGACCTGCTCGCCCCGCATGTCATTCTGCGGACCCTCGATCACCACGATGTAATTCTTGAAATTCGCGACCACGGCTCCGTAGCCGCCCGTCACCAGCCAGAATCCGCCGCCCAAATCCTCATCGGTAACGGCCTGTGCGGCGCCGCCACCGCCGCGGCCACCCGCCGGAGGTCCGCCCTTCGCATCGCCGCCCTTCGCGGCTGCCTTACCGTCGCCGCCCTTTCCGCCGCCCCTTGCGCCCGCTTTGCCATCGCCGCCCTTCGCGCCGCCGCCCGGAGCCCCGCCCTTCGCCCCGCCGCGACCCGCCGGAGGAGCCAAATCCACCGGCTGATTCACCGAAACATTGGAAACCGTCATCCCCGCAAACTGCGGCGGATTCTTGATCGGACCCTGCCGTTCCACAATGCTGGTCGGAAACTTGAAGCCGTTCCAATCCTTGTAGCCGTCGTAGTCCACGCTCCAGATCGCATCGCCGATCGGCTCCTGCCCGTTGATCATCGTCTCCACGCGCGTCACGTAGCCCATCTCGTCGATGTAGCCCTTCACCGGAGCCTTCGCCGTGCCGTTGTCCAGCGTGAACGAAATCACCGTGAACTTCTTGCCCTTCTTGGTCTCCATCCCCACCGTGCCGTTCTTGTCCAGCGCGGTTTGCAGGAAGCCCTCGGGCAGAAACACATACCCCATGTAGTTATTGAAATTCGCCGGAGCCGCCGTCGTCACCGTGTTCTGCTCCTGCACGGGCGCCGGATTCGTCGTCCCCGCACCGCCGCACGAATTCGGCTCGCCCTCGCCGTGTGTGCGCGTGATGTGCCAGCCCTTCGCATTCAGGTCGATCGCGCGGACGTAATTCTTGTCGGAAAATTTCCGCCACCAGTCGTTTTTCGGATTGCACTGCTGACCCACCGAAGTGTCGAACCCTTCACCGGTAAGCGTGAACGTCTTCACGTTGGAAGCGCCCATCGCCTTCATTGACTTGTCGACCGCAGCCTTCAAATCCGAAGCCGAGTCCGCGAACAACAGGGTCGTCCCGATCGCCCCGGCCGCCACAATGCCGCCGCCAATCATCCACTTCTTCAACATAAGCGCCTCCACGGAGAGTCAGAAACCAGCTGGAACAGCTAGCCAGTATACAGCAATCCCCCGCCTGCCTTAGCGCCGCGGAGTTTCCCAGTGCGACCGCGGCGGCGTTCTTCGCCCGGCCGCTCCAGCGGCGTACTGGCTATGTTTTCGCCGATGGCCAGCTCGACTACCTGGAGCGCCGTTCGGTGAATCGTGGCCCTTGCTTGAGCGCGTTGGGATGGTTACGATTGTGCTAGGTCGGCCTATATGACCTTGAACATTCTTTTGGCTTCGGCGGTTCTCCTCCACGTCGCCATCGCCGTGATTTTGGTACGCCAATATCTACGGACACGCGATATCGGACTAGTCTGGCTAGGTACGGCGGTCGTCCTGTGGCCTCTCTTGTCTCGCCTGCTTCAGGCGGGAGAGCGCGTTTCGATTGATCGCGCCGTTCGCAAGCAGTTTGTGATTTACCCCTTCACCCTGGTAGCGAGCGGGCAAACGACAATCGGCAGTTTGGTAATGTCGTTCGCTGTTTTCCAGGAACTCATCGGTGTGTGCCTGTTATTGGTAGCGGTTATATATTTATCCCGGTCGGTCTGGCCGCTAGCGTAGACGCTCAAACGGACCCACTACCACTTTGACCGTCACCACCACCATCGGCAGCTCGGGCGGGACCTTCACGACGTTCGGCCGGACTTAACAGCACCCAAAAAACGGTCACCAGCTAACGAAAGAATTTCTCTCCATCTTCCCAATCAGTTAGCCGCAATCCCCCACCTCGGCGGACCATCCATGCTTTACCCTCGGGGCATACAACGAGTTGTCTTGATGGCCATCGAGTCGTTGATTGAAGTAGGACTGGACTTCCGGAGGCCGTTAGAAGCCTTGCAGGTGGCGCCCACACGATCCACTGTGACGGAAGAGTTCAGCCAGGACGCGTCCGGGAATCAGCTTCGGGGCACCCAAAGGGGGCTCGGAACCAGAGAGGGAGGTATTCGACAGAGCGGACAAGGCGGCGCCTTTACCTAAGCGCACCCGAAGATTCCTCTAGAAACCCCTCAACCTACCGGCGGCCGAACACACCCGGCGATAACC
>DASYET010000022.1:0-240986 GCA_036498815.1 Bryobacteraceae bacterium
GTTCATGTCCCGATCGATGTTGACAAGGGCGTCTTTGGCTGGCACCTTCTTGTCGGGCCAGGTGGCCGGATCGGACCAGCGCTTCCCGCTGACCGTCGAAGTCTTTTGCTGGGCCTTCACGGCGTATCCGCCGAGGCCTAAAAAGGCGGTGACCAGCAACGAAAGGAACAAAAGTGAGCGTTTTCGCATAGTTAGACCTCCGTGATCGCCCGACCACGATAACAGGTTCGAAAAGCGCTCGCAAGGGATGCTACCCAAAAATGTCATTAGGACGTTACTGATTCGGGTGAAAGAGCCGGATGATCCCCGCCCGAGAAACGGAGCGGATCTTGAAGCTACAAGAAGTGACTTTGAAAGCGCGGGCGAAGAAGCTGACGTTGGCGGAGGCGGCCGAGATCGCGGGGATGAGCGTACGAAACATGCGGCGGATGCGGGAGCGGAACCAGAAGCACGGCCACAACGGACTGTTCGATCAGCGCCGCGGCAAAAGCAGTGATCACGGGGTGGCCCTGGAGACGGCCGAGGAGGTGTTGGCGTTGTACCGCCAACTCCTGACCTACGCGGCTGGTCTCGATGCAGCGGTCATTGTTTGGATTAGTCCGCAGATTCGCGAGGAACACGACAACCGAATCCAAAAGCTTCCGGTCGAGCCGGACGCGGTGTTTAGCCTTGGCCTTCCCCCTGACAGGCTGTCCCACTTCTGCTACGAAGCCGAGCGCGGCACCATGCCCATCGCCGACATGCTCAAGAAGCTGAGGGCATACTTCCATTTCATCAAGCGTCGGCAGAATCATAAAGAGGCATTCGGACTGCACCCGATCCGCGCCGTGCTCATAGAAACCACGGACGAGTCGCGAGCACGGAAGCTAATGGGCGTTCTCGAATCTCCGTCGGTTATCGGCGCGGGCAAGCGGCATCTCTGTTCTGGTTTGCCATCTCTCCCCTATTCGCTCCACCCGTGACCAGCGCTTCGGGCAGCCGGGTTGCCAACTACCTGGATCGCCCAGAGTTGGTACTGGATCGGCTTTGGGCCACGCCGGACACGGCTCTGCACTCGCTCTCCGACGAGAATTCTACACGAGCAACGAATACGGGCATCCATTATTCTTCTCACGAACGCTCGCCGCAGTAAGATGGGGCTGCGCCTGGGCTGTCCCACCCGATGGTTCCCGCGGATCATCGACAAACTAGTTGAAGTCCGCCTGCACGGAGGGTTCCTTCGCAGGCGCATGGGGATTGAACTGCAGCAACTCCCATGCGGTCTCGAGGAGACCGGCATCCTGCGGCACCATGGGATTGTAGGCCACCAATTCATCCAGCCACACTTCTCGCAGCTCTTGGTGCAATTCGCCAAACGGATCTTCAGGCCGATGCGAAGAAGCTCCAAACGAAGACCGCAACTACTTGTAGACCATCGGAGGCGCGGGCGACTCGTAGTCGTGGCCGTATTTGTTCTTGTGAGGGATCGACAGCTGGCCTGAGTCCACCAGACGGATCACACCGAATGAGGCGGTGTCCGGTGAGATCGCAACCTCTCTCGGCAATTGGTCCGGCCGCTGTGGCCTGCCGCGCTCGTGCCACACCGAGAGTAAGTACGTTCCGCTCGCCACATTCGCGATGGAAAACTCACCCGCGCGGTCAGAGACCGCGAAATACGGCGTGTCCAGCACCACCACCACAGCGCTCATCTCCGGGTGGATGTTACAGAAGATGTAACTGATCCCCGGCTTGCTGAAGGTCACGGTGTGCGACTTGCCGGATTCATACAGCCCCAGGTCAAACCGGTTCCCGTCGAACATCGAGAACACGTTGTGAAAGAACGGGTCCAGATTCGGAAACTCCACCATGGTGCCGACGGGGATCGCCAGCAGATGCGGCTCGAAGTGTTTGTGGTGTTGCAGCATCTGGTACCGGGGCCGCACCGGCCCGCGCTGCGCTTGCGGCGCGGCGCCGCCTACCGGCTTAAGAGAAACCACGGCACTGGAGTTATCCTGCGTCTGCGCGGCACCTCGGCCCTCGCGGACGAGCGAGATGGAGCCGGTCACGGTCACAGGCTGAGCCTGCAACGTCCACCAGCCCAGCACGAGCATCGCTGACATCTTCAAAATATGATCCCGGCTCCGATTCCTACGTGATCCGCGGCGTGCTGCGGCGAAGAGAAGTGAGACGTCCACAGACGGCGGTACTCCACTGAGAACAGCAGGTTCGAGCGCGCCTTGTAGATCACGTTCAGGAATCCGTTGGCGTTGCGGCTGACGAGAGAGTCTGCCACTACCGGATCTGTGAGAGCGCGATTCACGGAGAAGCGGAACGGAGTATCTTCTCCGAAGGCGAGATTGAACTCAAGTTTCTCTTGCGGCTTGAATTTCAACTGCGACCATCCGCCGGCGCTTTCGAGGGGCAGCACCGCGCTTGAGGCGAGGGTCGAGGCGCCATGGAACACGACGCTTGCGTTCGCGCCTCCGCCCAATCCGCCGATCGAGCGTCCGCGGTAGAACTCACCGGAAAGCGTGAGCCACGGGCCGAACGGCACATTCCAGTCCGCTGTCGCGGCCCACGCATCGACCTTGCGTTGGAACCCCCAGTTCTGGCGCGAATAATAGCCGCCCGTGCCGAATGCCAGCGAGCGATCGTCGACGGACCGCTGCCAGGAGGCTCGCGCCGCATACGCGGGTGTGCGGGTGCGCTCCCCCGCGGTGGGAAGCCGGTCGTACTCGCCCGCCGGAAGCTCGCCGGTCAGGGCATCCAGGACTCCGGCCTGAAGCGTCAGTTGCGCCTGATGCGGCAGCGCATGACGATGTTCCACGTAAACCTGCGGCGTCCAAGCCCACAGATTGCCGGAAGAAGAAAGTGGCGGATATGCGGTGGACACCAGGGAACTCGGCGACAACGGCGAGAAGAATGGCGCGTCCTGCCCGGCCACCACCGACGTGTTCTTCCCATCCAAGGCCAGGTTCGCGGTCCGCAGGCGCGCCAGTCCGCTGCTCAAGCCGTCGGAGGTGGCCGGGAATCCTCCCGCGAAATCAAAGGTGAGATCGCCACGGGTTTGCGCCCCCTTCCACACCGGTCCGAAGACGTCCACGCTCAGCATCGATTGGCGGAGGCTCGCGCCGAGGCCGCCGTTCCCTTCCCCCGGCGTCGTGGCAGCCGCCGACTTGGGAACATCCATGCTGTCCACGGCTCCCCTCGTGTGGAAAGCGTTGAACAAGACCATTCCCGACAGCCGGACTCGATACTTTGAGCCGCTCGATATTTTGGTTTGATTCTGCTCCTCGCTTTTGGCGTTGAGGAGCGTTTGTTCCTCGCGCAGAGTATCCAGCTTTTCACCTACGTCCTGCATCGTCTCAAGCTTCTCGGGCGCGGCTTTCTCCAACCCCACTTGCGCGCGCAACTCGGTCAGATCTCGCCGCAGGTCGTTCGCTTCCCGCTGCGAACTCGCAAGTTCTTCCCGCATCGCGTCCACGGTACGGCGGAGTTCCTGAATCTGTCCGGTTAGTCCCTTGAGCGCGTCGGCGACGCCTGCGTCCTGCCCCCAAGTCAAGCCCATGGTCGCGAAACACAGCACCACCTTGAGCACGTATGTTCTGGAATCAACCATCCCTACTCCCGTCCTTGCTTGTGCACACACTGGTCCATGACATGCGAGTGGGGTAACGCAGTTACTCCGGAGATGCGTTCCTGTTCCATGGAGGGGTGCCCTGAAGGTAAACGACAGTAATGGTTAAGATTCTGGTGATTGAGGACGATCGGGCGACGCGTAAGGCTCTTCAACAATTGCTTGAGCCCGAAGGCTTCCACGTCGAAGTTGCGGAAAATGGCGCAGAGGGCCTTGCGTCATTTCGCGCTAACAAACCAAACTTTGTGATCCTGGATCTCCGGATGCCGAAGGTGAACGGCCAGGACGTTTGCAAGCAGATCCGGAAGGATTCGGAAGAAGTGCCGATTCTCATCCTGAGTGGATCGGCGGACGAGGTTGACCGCGTGCTGCTGCTGGAATTGGGCGCGGACGATTACGTCACGAAGCCTTTCAGTCCCAAGGAAGTGCTCGCCCGCGTGCGCGCGGTTCTGCGCCGCGCGCGCCGAACTCCCGTGGTGGAGCAGCTTTACTTCGGCGACGTCGCGGTCGACGTTCCGAAGATGGAGGTCTTCCGGTCCGGCAAATCCGTGCCGTTGGCTCCGCAGGAGTTCAAGCTTCTCAAATATTTCGCGCAGAATCCGGAACGCGTGCTGTCCCGCGATCAGCTCCTGAACGACGTTTGGGGCTATACTTCTTACCCGTCCACGCGCACGGTGGATTCCCACGTTCTGAATTTGCGTCAAAAGCTGGAACGCGATCCCACCAACCCCGCGCATTTCCTGACGGTGCACAACGCCGGCTATAAGTTCGTGCCCTGAGGATCAACGGTGTTCAGAGGTACGCTTCGAACCAAATTCCTCCTGTCGCTGGTGCTGATCTCGGTACTGCTGACCTCGGCCACTCTGCTGCTGGTGAGGCAGCGCGTGCAGGTTCACGCGCGCGACGAAATCGTGCAGGGGTTGCGCGACTCCACCGCGACGTTCCGCAGCTTCGAGCAGCAGCGCGAATCGACGCTGGAGCGTTCGGCGGCCTTGCTCGCGTCGCTTCCCCCGCTTAAGGCAGTGATGACTTCCCAGGACCCCGCCACGATTCTGGACGCTTCCCGAACGTTTTGGGATCTCTCCGGAAGCCAGCTTTTCGTGCTGGCGGACCGCTCTGGGAAGCTGATGGCGACGCACGGCTCGAAGCCCTGTTTCACGGAGGCCGATGCACAGGCATCGATGCTTCGGTCGCTCGCGCTCAGCGACGCTCGCGACTGGTGGCCGGGCCAGGGCTGTCTGTTCCAGGTGTTCCTTCAGCCCGTGTATTTCGGCGGCCGCGACGAGAACACGCAGATCGGCGTACTCGCAGTTGGTTGGGAGATCGATAACCAAGTGGCCGCTGACGTCAGCCGCGTGGCCTCCAGCCGGGTAGCCTTCCGGTACGAGAAGAACGTGGTGGTCAGCACCGTTTCCGCCGCGCAGCGCGAGGATCTGGCGCGGCAGTCGGCACAGTTGTCCGCCGTCGAGGGAGAACCGGAGGAACTCGCCCTCGGGCAGGAACAGTTTCTGGCCACTTCGGTCCGGTTGTCCCCGCCCGGATCGCCTGACGTGAGCCTTACGGTGCTCGAATCGTACGACCATGCGACCGCGTTTCTGCGCAGCTTGAACCGCTGGATCGTGGCGGTCGGCATCGCCGCCGTGCTCGCCGGAAGCGTCCTCGTGTTCTTCGTCTCCACTACTTTTACTCGCCCGCTGGCGGAGCTTGTCGCGGGCGTGCACGCGCTGGAGAGCGGCGATTTCCAATATCCTCTGAAGGTGCGGGGCTCCGACGAAGTCTCCGAACTGACGGCGGCGTTTCATCGCATGCGCGTGCGTTTGCAGGAAAGCCAGAAGCAGTTGCTGTCGTCCGAGCGCCTGGCCACCATCGGCCGTATGGCCAGCACGATTTCGCACGACCTGCGGCATCCGTTGACCGCGATTCTGGCCTACGCCGAGTTCCTCTCCGAAGCGGACCTCAACGACGCCAAGCGGAAGGATTTCTATCAGGAAATCCGCATCGCCGTGAACCGGATGACCGACGAGCTCAATTCCCTGCTGGGATTCTCGAAGGAGCAGAAACCTTTGCGGCCCGGGTTCGGACGTTTCTCCGAAATCATCGAACGGGCGATCCAGGGAGTCAGAGTCCTTCCGGAATTCGTGTCCATTGAAATCACGGTGTCGATGGAAGGCGATTGCACGGGATGGTTCGACGCCGGCAAAGCCGAGCGGGTCTTCCTGAATCTGCTCTACAACGCTTGCGAGGCCGTACCTCACGACTCAGGAAAGATCGCGGTGAGCTGCCGCACCACCGGGCAAGGGACGGAAATCCGGGTGGCCGACAATGGACCGGGCATTCCTGTGGCGATCCGCGACACGCTGTTCCAGCCGTTCGTCAGTTCGGACAAGGAACAAGGGATCGGGCTCGGCCTGACCGTGGTGCAAAAGCTGATGCAGGATCACAACGGCCAAGTCTCGGTGGAGGGTACGGGTCCGGAGGGCACGGTGTTCAAGCTGCTGTTTCCGGCTACGACTCCCGCGCAAAGCCCTCCGCAGAATCCTCCTCAGAACCAAGTCCCGCTCGGCGCCTAGGCGATGGGCCGGATCAGCGGATCCAACTTGGTGCGCATCTCGCTCGGCGAGTACGGCTTCTGAAGATAATCGTCCGCGCCCAATTCGCGCACGCGCGTGGGCGTGTGCGGATCACCATCCCCGCTGACCACCAGGATGGGGAGGGTGGCGTAGCGCGGTTGCGCCCGCACTCTTTCAATTAGACCGAAGCCGTCCATCTCCGGTAGGCGTAGATCCGTGATCAACGCGCAGAAGTTCTCTGCTGCCAGGCATTCCAGAGCCTGCTCTGCCTTTTCCACCATGTGGACCCGGATTCCAGGCAGCTTACACAGCGCCAGGCCTAAAGCTTTGCGGCACATTTCACTGTCCTCGACGATCAGAATGAGTCTCGACATAATAATGATTCTCGTTCCATGAAAAACGGCTTGCCATGAAAAAGGGGGCGTGAGCTTGCGCCCCGCCCCTTTCTCTTGACCTCTGTTCGCCTTCTATCTGAAGTTGGCGGTTACAGAGTAGTTCGCGTTCATGGTCAAGGTGCAAGTGGTAGCCGTGCCGGAGCAGGCTCCACTCCAACCCACCCAGGGCGAACCGGCTGCCGGAGTCGCGGTGAGTGCGACCACCGTACCCGGAGCGTAGCTGGCCGCTGCCGGTGAAGCGGTGATTGAACCCTTGCCGTTGGTAGCGGTCGTGATTTTGTAGGTGGTCGTTGCTCCACCACCACCGCCACCGCCGCCGCCCGTCGCGCCGCCACCGCCCCCACCACCGCCGGTGGCGGTCGAGAGCCTCTGCGTCACTGCCATGGTGGCCTGCCCGCCGTCCGAACTCCAAACAGTGGCCAGGGCCGGAGCGGTCAACAGGGCGGTGGAAGCGCCCTTGAACTGCCCTAATTCGAACTGCATGGTGCCGATCGGTCCGCTGAGCGGATCGGTGCCGAAGGTGAATGTCGCGTTCAGGTTGGTAGTGGTCGCCGCGACCTTAAGCACGTGCGTGTCGGTGTAGTAATCCGCCTGCACGATGGTGATCGTGGGGATCGGGAGAATCGAGATGTTGCTAGTGACGCTGGAGGTGCCGTACGTCGCCTTCAACGCCACGCCCTTGCTACCGGTGACTACCGTGGTGGGCAGGGAGAACGTCGCACTGTAAGCGTACTGCGGGATCGTTGCCGTGCCCGAAGTCATGGTCTTGGTATCGCCACTGGCCAGAGTGATCACGACGCCTTCCGGATTGCGCGGGAAGTTCGTCACGGAAACCGTGCCCGTCACCAGCTGTCCGCCGATTTGCGTTAGCGGAAGAGTAAGCGCCGCCACGGCCACGACGGGAGCCGGACTTAATGTGAGCGAGCTCGAAACCGTGAGACCGTTATAGCTGGCAGATACCGGAACCGCGGTGGAGGCGGTGACCGAAGAAGTGGTGACCGAGAAAGCCGCGTTGGTGGTCCCGGCCGGCACCGTGACAAAAGCCGGAAGCGTTACCAGCGGACTATTGGAAGAGAGCGTCACCGTCGCTCCACCGGCCTGCGCCGGAATCGAGAGAGTGACCGTGCCGGTGGTGGCGAATCCGCCTTCAACCGGGTTGACGTTCACGGTGGAGACGTTCACCACCGGTGTGACCGTCAAGCTGTTCTGCCGGCTGGTCGAGCCATCGGTAACGTAGAGCTTCGCCAGAGTGGGAACCTGGAGACCGCCTCCGCCCACGTTGAAGGAAAAGTTCGCGCTGGTCTGCCCCGGCGGAATCATCAAAGCCGGAGGAGGAAAGATCACCGCCGAATTGGCGCTCAAGAAATTGACCGAAACGCCTGCGGCCGGAGCCGGACCGCCGAGGGTTACGGTCCCATTCACGAGCGAACCAGGAGCCGGGTTCGGCGGGGACAGCGTGAGCGAGGCGACCGCCGTGGGCGCCGCCGCGCCGGGTGCGAACACCACGGCGATTGCATCCGGCGGAACCACCAGGCCCTGCACAGGAGTGTTATACGCATAGCCGACCACGTTGCCGTTCGCGTCGATGCCGGTGGCCACCGCATGGGTGTAACCCGCGGGCAAGAATTGATTCAAATCCACAACGCTTTCCGCGGTACTGGTCCAGACCAGAGCGTGGCGAACCGAACCGGGGAAGCCCATGGGTCCCACCCAACCGTCTCCCACCTGTTGGGTCGCGGTGAGAGCCGTGATGCGGCTGTCGTTATAAGCCAGCGGGTTCAGATCGACAAAAGAGTCGGGTGTGCCGGACCACAGCGCTGCATGCTGCGATGTGGCATTATACGCCCAGCCGCCCTGCTGCGTACCGTTGGTCGCCAGCGCTTCGGAAGCGACATAGCCCACGGGATTCAGATCCACGTAGCTGGCCGCGGTGCCGGCCCACAGCATCGCGTGGCTGCCGGCATGATATGAGAACGTCTCGCCGTAGGGATAAGGGACGCTCGATGCATAACCCACCTGCTGTCCGTTGCGGACACCAAGTGCCTTGGAGTACGGCAGAGTAAACACAGGCGGAGCCAGATTCGTCGCGATCCCCGCATTCCAAACGTAAGCGTATTGGTAAGTGACGGTGTAAACCGGACGCTCGCCGAAACCCACCTGCTGCCCCCCGTACGTTCCCAGGCAGTAAGACCAGGTCTGCCCCGTGGCGCTGTGCAGATCCACGAAACTGGAGGAGGAGCCCGACCATTTCGCGGCGTGCGGCGATCCCAGATAATTGACGTACCCGCACTGGTCCACGTCGTCGGTCGAGATCGCCATGGAGGCGTAATAGTTGCCCCCTGGGTGCAGATCCACAGAAGCGGCAGCGTTTCCGGTCTCGAGGATTGCGTGGTTATTGCCGTCCACGCCGACCTGTTTTCCCGTGGAAGCTCCGTTGAGTTTGCCGGTGAGCGAGTTCGGCGGCGTGACGTCGTTCGAGTTGTATTGTTGCTGCTGCGCGAGCGCCGGCAGCGAAAGCACCAGCAGGCTTGCCATCCAGTGCAAGCCGGTCCGTGCGGTTGATTTTAATCCCATGGTATCCGTAGCCTTTCTTCCTAGTTCGCTGGCGCTTTGATTCGCTCAACGACTGTACTCATGTTGCGGCTTCAGCGGAGTTGAGATGTCAGTGCCTTGTGAAGAAGTTGTCAAGAGATGCGGTACGAACCGGCCATTGACGGCGAGATCCCCAAAAGTCTCACATTCCGGTGGTGTCTCAGTCAAACCGAGACACCACCCGATGATTTGGGTGAGCTGATAAGTGCGCGCGGGAGCGCCGTCCAGTCGCTTGCCTCTGGTCCCTTTCTCATCCAGCAGGACGTGGACACGGTTGAAAAAGGTCGCGGCGCGCCAGTTCCTCAGCCCCTCCGGCACTTTGCCCCGGCTAAGCGTCTGTCTTGCGCTATGTTGTAGTTGACGGGTAACAATGGTCACCCCGAACGATGTTCTTCCGCCGCCGCTCGATGAAATCAGATCGCGTGTCGCCCCGTTTTGCCAGCGCCACGGGGTCGCCCGACTTGAAGTGTTCGGCTCGCTCGCCCGCGGCGAACCGCATCTAGGCAGCGGTGTTGACCTGCTTATCATCTTCCGGCCCGAAGTGCACCTCGTATGGGACTTTTTTGAGCTTCACCAGGAAGCGGTGCGGCTGTTCCTGGAGGAAGCCGAGAAAATGGGCACTCTGGAACAGATCCTTGAAGAAGCTGGCTATGGCAAACGAAAGCACAAGTTCGCCCGCCCCAACTTCATCAGCGTACAGCGTGTGACTCTCCCGCTTCCGATGACGCATGCCAAAGCTTAGCCCGGTTTCTTATAAGCAGTTGGTCAAGGTTTTCGAAGCCGATGGCTTTGTTTGCATCCGTACCGAGGGCGACCACATGGTGTTCACCAAGCCGAGCGGCACCGGACCGAGACAGGAGAACAAGCCACGACGGATACGATTCAAACCACGTTCAGCATCCCCGCCGCATGGCGCATGACCTTCGCATCCCTGGCGGCACTCGCTGATCCAACAGACGCCACTATCCCAATCGGCCAACTCAACAACGGCAACAACATCGTCTTCACCCCATAACGGCCCAGGGAGTCGTGCGACTAATCATAGGTACACATCGCCAGGGAGATCCATGGGCGGAGGCAGATGAAACATGAACGGATACCCACGGACTTAGCGTTCTTCACTCGAGCGATTCCGGCCACCAGCTCCGGCGCGAGCAGGCCGTTATCCGCCGCCTCGGCTGCCAGCTTTCGGATGGCCGACATCCTTATAATGATCGACGACGACCCCAGCCTGCGGGCCTCCAGGGATACTCCTGCTGGAACCAGGCCAGGAACTCCTCAAGCGCCATGTTGTAGACGCGCCGCGTAATCGGCGAGGAAACGCTATCGAGCACCATCGCCTTGAGTTTCTGCCACTCTGGAATCTTCTGCCCCACGGTCAAATCGTTCATTCGTGGGTCCTTTTAATGGCATTATCGGTAGTCATGTCGACCCTACCTCTGCCTCCCGAGGACATCAAGCAACCCCTGGGGAGCCCAGTCACATCACTGCGGCGGACCGTCCCCTAACACTTATGCAATCATCACCCTCTAAGCCCGCCAGGGTTGCAGAACTGCGCGATTGCATCCGCCGGATCTCAGCGAATTGAAGAACCTTGTATTTTACCCTCAGGGCGTATCCATCGAAAAGGCAGAATGTGGCCAAATCAGGAAATCAGAAAAGTGGCTATGGGCTCAACGCAGGTCACCCTTCGTCCTGGTCAGCGTCAAAGCCGTGAACTTGATATCGTATTTAGCGGAGAGGCCAGTGGCGTCCGTAAAGGGCAAGGGTAGCAGCTCTCCAAATTGCCGACGCTACTGTTCCCAGCCGCCGCCCAAGGTACTGTAGGTCTGGACCAGAGCCAGCCGCTCATTCAAGCTCGCCCGCGCGAGGTTTAACTCCGCCGAAAAGTAATTCGTCTGGCTGGTCAACACCTCCAGGTAGCTCGCCGCGCCGCCGCGATACCGGGTGTCTGAGAGAGCCGCCGCTCCTTGCGCGGCGGTGGTCAGCAGTTCCTGGTGTTCCCGGAATTGGCGATACTTCGTGAACGATATCAAAGCGTCCGATACTTGCCGAAACGCCTGTTCGATAGTCTGCTGGTAAACGAGCAAAGCCTGCTGTTGCTGTGCCTCGGCTAGTTTCACGTTTGAACGGATCCGTCCGCCATTGAAGATGGGTTGCGTGATGGGCGCTGAGAAGTTCCAGGCGGTTCCCGTGAACAGGCTTCCGAGCGCCGCACTCTCGAGCCCTCCCCCGCCAGTAAGCGGAAGGCTCGGGAACATCTGGGCGCGCGCCGCGCCGATTTCGGCGTTCGCCGCGATCAACTGCTGCTCGGCCTCCCGGATGTCCGGTCGTCGCTCGAGCAGTTCCGAGGGCAGCCCTGTTGGAATCTCAA
This sequence comes from Bryobacteraceae bacterium, assembly GCA_036498815.1. Taxonomy (GTDB): domain Bacteria; phylum Acidobacteriota; class Terriglobia; order Bryobacterales; family Bryobacteraceae; genus Palsa-187. Next base: position 11,548 of record DASYET010000022.1, read on the forward strand.
TCGGAAGGCGCTGCTCGGTAAGCGGGAGACCACGGGGAATGTCATGCGGCGAGTTGCCCAAGAGAGCGCTCAGCAAGTCTTCGAGGATGCCGATCTGGCGTTCCGTCTCCGGGATGGTTTCCGCAGCGGTCTCCACCAGTTGCTCCGCCTGGCGGACGTCCAATAGGCTGGTTGCGCCTCCGCTCTCCAGCGTCTTGGTGAGTTGGAGGGAATCCTGGCGTGACGCGAGCGTTCTCTTGGCTATGTCCAACTCGAGATCCAATTCGCGCATCTCCAAGTAAGCCGACGCGACGTTGGCCACCACTGTGCCGAACACTTGGTTCCGGCTCCACTCGGTCGCAAGCATATTCGCGCGCGCGGCTTCCGTCGCGCGCCGGTACTGTCCCCAGAAATCGACGTTCCAGGAGAAGACTCCCTGGAGCTCGAACGCCGCGAAACCGAAGGCTGGAATCTTTTGTCCCATATAGCCCCCAGTAGCGTTCACCTGGGGGAACTGATTCGACCGGGTGATACCCACTTGCGCCTGCGCCTGTAGAATACGAGACGCCGCGATGCGTACGTCGTAGTTCCGATCGAGTGCCGTGCGGACTAACTTCTGAAGCTCCGGATCTTGAAAAACCGTCCACCATTTCTCAGTGGCAAGGGAGGGCGCTGTTTGTGACGGGTCCGCATTCCGAAAAACGGGGGGAACGTCGGCTGCCGGCCGTTTATAGTTCGGGCCAACGGTGCATCCCGCGAGCACGCCTAACGCGATCACAACCAGTGTGGCTTTCATCCTGCGAGCTCCGTTTCCGGCTCGGGCCGCGGCTTTCGGGTGAATCGAAGCGAGATTCTCTCCACCACGTCGAAAGTCACCGGGATGAAGAAGATCGCCAGGAGCGATGCGAAGAGCATTCCCCCGATGACCGCAGTCCCCATCACCTGCCGGGACACGGCACCCGCGCCGGCCGCGATCCACAACGGAACGCAACCCAGAATAAAGGCGAACGCCGTCATCAGGATGGGACGTAGCCGAATCCTGGCGCCAGTAAGCGAGGCCTCTTCCAACGATTTCCCCTTCTCATATTCGGATTTGGCGAACTCCACGATCAGGATCGCGTTCTTCGCCGCGAGTCCGATCAACATCACCAGTCCAATTTGCGCGTACACGTTGTTTTCGAAAGCGCGCAGCCATAGCGCGAGATACGCTCCCAGCACCGCAATCGGTGTCCCGAGGAGAACACTGAAGGGCAGCGACCAACTCTCATACAGCGCTGCTAAGATCAGAAACACAAACAATAGGGACAGCGCGAAAATGGCCGAGGGCGGCACTCCCTGCGCGGCCTTCTGCTCCTGGAACGACATGCCGCTGTAATCGAAGCCCATCTCAGAGGGCATGGTCTGCGCGAACGTCTCCTCCAGCGCTTTCATCGCCTGCCCCGAACTTCGTCCTGGGGCCGCGGAAGCATTGATCTGCGCGACGTGATACTCGTTGTAACGCATCGTAAACTCAGGTCCGCTGACCGCTTTCACGGTCGTCATCGCGCTGAGAGGAACCATCTCACTATGGTTGTTTGCGACGTAGAATTGACCGATATTCTCGGCGTGGGTACGATACTCACCCTCCGCTTCCACATAGACCTGCCACTGCCGCCCAAAGCGATTGAAGTAGTTCACCAAATAGCCCCCCATGAAAGTCTGAAGGGTCTGATAGACGTCTCCGATGTTGACGCCTTGGCGTTCCACCTTGGCTCGGTCGACGTCCACAAACTGCTGCGGGACTCCCGGTAAGAAGGTCGAGGTGACGCCCGCCAACTCGGGACGTTTCTGGGCTGCGGCGACAAACTTTTGCACATTGGTCCCCAAGAACTGAAGATCTCCGCCTGAGCGATCCTCCAGCATGAACGTGACGCCGCCGCTAGTTCCCACGCCTGGAATCGCCGGCGGAGCGAAGGAAAAGGCAACGCCGTCCCGGATCTTGCTCAGCTCGCGCGTGATGTGGCTGCGGATCGCCAAGTATTGCTCTTCCGGCTTGGTGCGTTCATCCCATGGCTTTTCGGTGACGAAGAAGAACGCGCTGTAGGTATCCTGCACGCGGCTCAGCAGACTGAAACCGAGCACCGAGGTGCAGCCTTGCACGCCTGGCGTATCGAGAATAACCTTCTCCACTTGCTTGGCCACTTCCGAAGTCCGCTCCATCGACGCCGCGTTGGGCAGCTGCAGGCTGGTGTAGATGTACCCGTAATCCTCTTCCGGCAAGAAGGAGGAGGGCAACTTTCCGCCGATGAATACGGCCGCGGCGCCGACGGCGGCTAGCATCAGGAAACTGAGCGCAGCCTTGCGGATCAGCGCTCGCGAGATGCCGACGTAAGCGTCCGTCGCACGCCCGAAGGCTCGATTGAAGCCGTTGAAGAATACTTTCAGCGGCCCACGCCGTTCCTTCCGGGGCTTTAGGAGAAGGGCCGAAAGCGCGGGGCTCAGCGACAGTGCATTGAACGCCGATAAGATCACGGAGATCGCGATCGTCACCGCGAACTGCTGGTAGAGCCGGCCGGTGATGCCCGGAATGAAGATCGTCGGTATGAACACCGCAGTGAGAATCAGCGCAATCGCTACGACGGGACCCGCCACCTCTTGCATAGCTTTCAGCGCGGCGTCTTTCGGCGAGAGCCCTTCCTCGATATGGCGCTCCACGGCCTCCACCACCACGATCGCGTCGTCGACCACGAGTCCGATCGCGAGCACTAAGCCGAATAGAGAGAGTGTGTTGATGGAGAAGCCCAGCATGGGAAAAACGAGGAACGTGCCGATCAAGGAAACCGGCACAGCGAGCAAGGGAATCAGAGTCGCGCGCCAGCCCTGGAGAAATACATAAACCACCAGCACAACCAGGCCCAGCGCTTCGAGCAGCGTGTACAGAATCTCGCGCATACCCGCCGTAACGGCGGCCGTTGTGTCTAGACTGATCGTGTACGTCAGGTCGCTCGGGAAGCGTTTGCTTAACTGTTCAATCCGAGCGCGCAGCAGCTTTGCCGCATCCACGGCGTTCGATCCCGGAAGCTGGTAGCAAGCCAGAATCGCCGAGGGCTTCCCGTTGTACCGGCCGGCTAGACTGTATGTCTGCGCGCCCAGTTCGATTCGCGCTACATCTTTCAGGCTTACGCTGGAGCCATCCGGGTTGGAGCGGAGGATGACAGCGCCGAACTCCTCCGGTGTAGTTAGTCTTCCCTGCGCCCGCACCGTGTAAGTGAATTGTTGCCCGGCCGGAATTGGATTGCCGCCGATTTGACCAGCGGGATTCACCGTGTTCTGCGCCTGCAGCGCCTGGATGATCTGCGGTACGGTAATGTGCAGCTTCGCGAGTTGGTCCGGCTTAACCCAGCAGCGCATCGCGTACTGGCCCGCACCAAAGACCTGAATGCGCGCGATGCCCGGCACGCGGGTAAGTTCATCCACCAAATTTATGTACGCGTAGTTAGCGAGAAACGTACTGTCGTAGCTGCTGTTTGGCGATGATAGTGACACCAGCATCAATGGCGCGGAGAGCGACTTCTGAACAATCAGCCCGGACGTGTTCACTTGGGCGGGGAGTTGCGGCTGGGCCTGCGACGTTCGTAACTGCGTCAACACTTGATCGATGTTCGGGTCCGTCGCGACATCGAAGTCCACGGTGATCTGGGTTTGTCCGCTGCTCGAATTCACCGAGTACATGTAGTTCATGTTGTCGACGCCGCTGATCTGCTCTTCGAGCGGCGTTGCCACGGATTGTTCCAGCGTCTGGGCATCCGCACCCGGATACGTGGCCGTCACTTGAATTTCCGGCGGCACAATGTTGGGGAATTGCGCCACCGGCAGTGTGAGGGCCGATACCAGGCCGATCACCACCATCAGGACCGAAATCACCATCGCAACAATCGGACGGTTAATAAAGAATCTCGACATGCTTTAGCGCGCCTCGCTTCCCGAATCGGGTTTGGGCGTGACCAGCGCGCCTTCGGCCACCTTCGATGTGCCTTCCGATACGACGCTCTCGCCCGGCTTGAGACCGCTCGCGATGATCCACATTTGGCCCGACTGCTCGCCCGTCTGGACTTCGCGAATGTGAACATGGTTGTCGGGCCCCACCACCGCGACCTGCCGGCGTCCCTGTAACTCGCTTACGGCACGTTGCGGAACCAGCAACGCGCCCTTGTGAAATCCGGTCATTGCGCGAACACGGCCGAACTGGCCGGGCCGCAGAAGATTTGCGGGATTCGCGAACGCTCCGATCACCCGGATCGTCCCCGTTTGCGGATCGATTTCGCGGTCCGTGAAGACAATATTTCCCGGGCGAGGATAGGCCTCTCCGTTCGACAGCGTAAGTTGTAACGGGACTTCGCTTCCCCGGCTGAAGAGCCCCGCGCCGCTCCCTGAATGAATCTTGTTCGCCAGCGCGAGGTATTCCTGTTCACTGATGGAGAAGCTCGCCTTGATGGGATCAAGGGAAGAGACGGTCGTGAGCACCGTTGTCGGACCCACCAGGTTGCCGATCTGCATGCTCGCGATCCCCGCGACGCCATCGATGAGCGACCGGACCTCAGTGAATCCAAGATTGAGCTGCGCTTGTGCGACCGCTGCTTCGGCGGCTTGAATCGCAGCCTTGCCAGCTTGAATCGCACCCTCATTGGTTTTGACGAGTGCCTCCGCCTGGACCTTGGCTTGCGTCTCGGTATCCAACTGGCTCTGCGCAATCGCGCGCGCGGCTGCCAGAGGGGTATCGCGCTTCACATTGATATCCGCCAAGCCCAGTTGAGCATGCGCCTGCGCGAGTTGACCCTCCATTTGCGCAAGCTGCCCTCTCGCCTGCGCAAGCTGTCCTTTGACGACATCCAAAGACGCCTGGAAAGGACGCGGGTCGATCTCGAAGAGAATATCGCCCTTGTGAACCAGGGATCCCTCGCTGTAGTTCTGCCGGATAAGATAACCGCCGACTTGAGGTTGAATGTTCGCGTTCACGTACCCGTCGAGCGTCGCCACCCAATCCCCATAAATCGGCACGTCCTGCTGAACCACGGTGGCCACGCCAACTTCAACAGCGGGCTGCGATGTAGCGGCACCAGTCGTAGGCTGGGGTCTTCCACTGCAGCCGCTCAAAAGCACCGCCCCGCCAAGCGGAACGACCAGCACCAGCCATTTCATTTTTGTCGTCATTTGCGAACCCCTCCGCTAGGGCCCGGTTTGATTCGCGCATTGAAGTAGGAAAGCAGAATCATTTTGAATTCCTGAACGATCTTTCGCCGCTCCTGCGGCGGAAGCTCCACATAGAGCTGATTGAGAGTCTTGATGAGGTGTAGAGTTACTGTCCCGAGTCTGAGAGCTTTGCTCTTCGATATGCGCGGACTGTGCGCCAGCAGGAGCGCAGTGAATCGCTCCCGCAGTACTTTTCGGATGGCGATCGGCGCTCGCGTGCTTTGGGGTGCATCCAGAAGAGCGGGCAAAGCAGGATGGGTATCCACAAACCGAACCGTGAGGTCGATCAGCCGGCTAACCAGCGCTTCGCGATCCAGCGTGCGCGCTTCCTCGGCCAGCTTCGCGTACATGTGATCGAACTGCTTCGCGTACTCGGTTCGCAGGGCCTGGGTGATGCACGCCTTGTTGGGAAAGAACTGATAGAGCGACCCGATTGCTGCTCCCGCACGCTCCGCGATCGCGGACATCGTGGCCGCCTCGTACCCGATGTGCGCGATCACCGTCTCCGCCGCTTCGAGCAGCTCTGTTACACGGCGTTCCCCGCGCTTCTGCTGAGGAACTTTCGGCTGAGCCGAGGTATATGAGGGCACCCTCATATTATGATACACGAGGGAATCCTCACATTCCTCTTTGCCGTTGCAGTGATGGAATCCTCCGCAACACGCGAACGGTCTCGACGAGCCATCCGCGGAGTCCTCGCTCGCTATACCTTTGGTTAACTGTGGCGCTCGCGTACCGGCCAATTCAAATGAGCCTGAGGCGCCGCTAGGCCATTTCGAAAAGCGACCCCTGTTAGGCGCACTGAAGCGTTCCGGTTCGAAGCCGCTCGGTGTCTCTCCCTACTGCCGTCTGGATCAACCGGCCCCCCGCAGAGGAAAAAGCTCCCTAATCTTTAAGCGCTACCGGGGCGATGGGAGCGTTACATCCCTGGCGACATAGAGGACCAACGCGACGCGGCCGGTGTCTTCCACCCAATGATATTCCAGGACATCCGTGCCTGCTTTGTGCGGCGTGCTGCAGAGCGGAATGTCCGTCTCGCCGATCTTGAGGTGTACGTCTTCGAGCGAGAGGTGCATCGAATCGACGGCGCCAGTGGCGGATGGCGCGGCAGTGGAAGTGACGTGGCCCTCTACTTTGGTTCCGGCTTTGGCAGCGATGACACCGCCTACCTCCAGGTCTTTGGAAAGCACGAAGGTAACCGGCCTCGCGGTTCCCGTCGTGGCGGAACGCAGGTCCTCTACGGAAAACAGCGGCACCGGGGAGCCGTCGCGCAGAACAGCCTGCCGCCCTGCCACCGTTTTCGGCACATGGGTCGTCAGCCAGCGGTAGATGAATTCCTGCGTGAGATGATCGGTTGCCCTGCCGCCGAAACCCAGCAGAAAACCATGAAAAGCGCGCAGTCCCGGGCGGGAGGTGTCGGAGTGGAGGGGGGATAAGATCTCCTGCGCGGCAAGGCCTCCGATCATATCGGAGTAGTCGGGCTGCCAGTGGCCGTTATCGCCCTTGGCAACGAACGCGGTCCCGACGGCGTAAAGAAATCGTGAGCGGAGACTGCCGGTTCCTTTATAGAAGTAGCGCGGATCCTGGTGAAACACGGATTGGGTGAGGGTATGGCCGATCAAGACGTGGGTGACGCTGGCGGCGTAGTCCACGCCAAAGCGCTTCCCGTACCCTTCCATCCCCTGGCCGAATTGACGGTCGGTGGTGTTGCGCCATTGTTGGATTCCGGCGCTGGCTGCGTTGCCCAGGATGGTCGCCGGATCGATCAGGGTTCGCAACCCAAGATGAAACTTCTGGGTGGCGGTCAAAGGCGCGGCATTCGGATCGTAGGTGACGTAGAAGTTCGGAACGATTCCGAGCAGCCGCTGTTTCTCCTCGGCGTGCACCTGCTGGACGGCCAGTTCGTGCGGCGGCAGAGTCACATCCACGCTGCTGATGGCGGGTGCGATCTGCAGAACGATCGGCGGGAGTGGTGGATTCTCCCCGGAAACCACGGAAATATTGGTCTTCTCGTCCGTGAAATCACCAGCCGTGATGGTGAGGGTGTAGGCCCCGGGCTCGACCGCGGAGAAGTGGAACGAGCCCGTCTGGTCGGTAAGAGTTGTGCGCAGGGCAGTGGACCCGGGCGCCTGTAATCTGACGATGGCGGCCTCCACCATCGATCCGGAGGAGTCTGTGACGGTGCCGCGGATGGTGCCCGGCGCGGAGCTAGTTTGTGCCGCGCATGACTGTGCAACCAGTAAGATGCAAATCGATGACGTAACAGCAGCCCCCCAACCGCCACGCCACTGGCCGCGTTGAAACTGCGTTCGCATGACCTGATTCTCGCACCGCACGATTCGACGCGGGAAATGGGCCGCCTGGCAAATTGAGTACCGCTGTTGACGAGGGACGCTCAACTCGTTGATGTGCTCCGCTCTCCCGACGGGGAGAAGAATCTGCAGAGGATCGAACCCGGTAAGTCACATTATCGGGAAGCCAAGCAAACCTCGTGCTAATAGTAGCCTTTGGGAAGGCGATTCTGTGAACACGACTGCGAGGTTACGCCAACGTGCCGGGGCTCTCGCGCGGATGCTCCTGAGCATTTTGTGTTTCCCGCGTGCGAGCGCAACAGAGTCGATCCGACACGTCCTCAGAAAACCTGGCGTACAGCCTGGAGGAGCTTGGTGAAAGAAGCTGCTCGCCGAGCGGTAGGGAAGCAGCAACCGTGGCGTTTGAATCCGGGAAAGGGCTTGCCGGAGCCATCGGTGCGTGGCGGCGAGCTACGAAACCGGTCCGCGGGCTACGATTTCACGACCTGCGGCATCAGGCGATCACGGAACTTGCCGAAGCAGGGGCACCCGATGCCACGCTCATGGCAGTAGCCGGGCACCTCTCCCGGGAGATGATGGAGCACTATAGCCACGTGCGCATGGCCGAAACGTGAAGGCTTCAATGAGCTCTCCGGCGGATTGATTTCGCCGCCGGAACATGCCCGGAAACCAGCCACACACAAGCTCCAGCAGGGTTACGTCACAAAGGGCGACGCTTTGAATCGATCATCCTTGTAACTCTATGGGGCTTTTGGTCGGGCTGCCGGGATTTGAACCCGGGACCTCTTGCACCCCAAGCAAGCGCGCTAGCCAGGCTGCGCCACAGCCCGAAATGGGATTGAATTACTACGAACGGTCAAGAGTTTGCCTCACCGGAACACCGGCGAACCGCACCACTTGAACGAGGGTCACTCACCACTCTAGCATGACCCCGCTGCTTTACGCCGTAATTTCGTGCTCCCGCCTTCTTCACGCGATAATGGACTTCGAATGCAGCGCTTCAAGACGTCCCTCCGCCAGCTTCGCCTGCGCAAGAAGCTCTTCGACGCGGCGTTCTACCTGACGCGCTACCCGGATGTCGCCGCGGCGCGGATGAACCCCGTCTTGCACTACCTGCAACACGGAGCCTCCGAAGGCCGCAAGCCGAACCCTTGGTTCGATCCCGATTACTACCTCGCGCAATCTCCTCAAGCCCGCCGCCGCGGGGGTGAGCCCTTTACGGATTTTCTGGAGTACGGGCGCCGGGAGGGCGCTTCTCCCCATCCGCTCGGCAGGTCCTCTGATGCGCCCGCTCAGGAAGGCAGCCAGTTCGGATGCGATTCGTAATCCTCCACTATCACTTCCTGAAGAATGCCGGGATGACTGTCGAAGACATTCTTCACCGCAGCTTCGGAGGCGGATTTCTCTCCCTCGACACGCCGGATCGCGACGGCCATGTCTCCAACGATACGCTGCTCGTCCAGTTGCGGGAAAACCGGGGGCTGAAAGCGATCTCCAGCCACCAGATCCGATACCCGGTGCCGCAGGTGCCCGGGTATCTCTTCTTCGACCTCTGCTTCCTGCGCGATCCTCTCGACCGCATCCGCTCCACCTACGATTATTTCCGCGACAAGCCCCAGCCCGGCGATCCCGTAAGCGATTTCGCGAACGCACTCCCGCTCGGCCCCTTCATCCGGCGTCTGATCGAAGAAATGCCCTGGCACGTGAACGATGGCCAGGTCAACCTTCTGGCGAACGGCATCGCCAACGATCCTCCCACCGAGCAGGACTTCAAACGGGCGGTGGCGAAGATGTTGCAAACCTCTTTACTCGGCGTGGTGGACCGCTTCGATCAAAGTCTGATCGCCGGTCAGCACTTCCTGCGCGCCGTTTTCCCTGAGCTAAGTGCCGCCGCCGAAGCCACCAATGCCACGGGCGGTCTTGACAGCACTTTGGAGAAACGAATCGCAGGGGTGCGAGACGCGTGTGAGCCGGAAGTCTACTCGGAATTGCTGCGGCTGAATGCGCTCGACACAGAACTGGTGGATCTCGCCCGAACCGAAGTAATGCGGCGTTTCACGGTAGCCACCCGCTGATCTGCGCGCGCAACTGATCGTAACTCACGGCCTGAAAGAACGCGTGCTGCTCCGGAGGCGCTATAAATCGGGTCCGGCCAAATTCATCTGGCCACACCGCCACGATGTTGCCCTCCAGGCCCGCCGCTTTCGCGCGCGGCGCAAGGTCGGCGAATAACTCCGCCGACGGTCTTCCTTCCACGAAGATCACCAGCACTCTCACGTCCTGCACATCCATCGCTGCCACCTGCAAGGTGCTCTGCATCCTATGCCACTATAAAGGATGATGAGGCGTGTGCTATTCCTGGTGGCGATGGCTGCCTCACTTTCTTCCGCTCAATCCGAGATTTCCGGCGACCGCATGCGCGCCCACGTGAAGTTCCTGGCCAGCGACCTTCTGGAAGGCCGCGGCGTCGGCGCACGCGGCGGCGAACTCACCACCGAATACCTGGCCGCGCAATTCGCGCTGCTCGGCGCGAAGCCCTTCGGCGACAACGGAACCTACTTCCAGAAAGTCTCGCTGGTGGGCGTCGAGCCTCAACCCTTCACCGAGCTCTCCGTTGTTTCCGCCGAAGGGAAGACGACGGCCTTCCACTATCTGGACGAGTTCGTCGGCGTGACGCTGCAGCAGAAGTCCGACGCCGCCTTCGATGCTCCCGCGGTGTTCGTGGGCCATGGCATCACCGCTCCCGAATACCAGTGGGACGATTACAAAGGCGTCGACGTGAGCGGCAAAGTCGTGGTGCTGTTTACCAACGAGCCTCCGTCCACCGATCCGAAATTCTTCAAGGGAAAGGCGCTGACGTACTACGGCCGCTGGACCTATAAGTATGAGGAAGCCGCCCGCCGCGGGGCCATCGGAGCCATCATTATTCACACGACTCCTACAGCCAGCTACGGCTGGGACGTGGTGCGCTCTTCCTGGGGAAGGGAAGACCAGCAGGTGGCTCTCGCTCCTGGCGCGCACGACCTCGCCTTCGCCGGCTGGGTCACGACGGAAGCGGGAGAAAAGATCGCGGCGATGCTCGGCAAGAGCGTCGCCGAGTTGCTCAAAGCCGCCGACACCCGTGGGTTCCGCGCGATGGAACTGCCGATTCGCTTCCAGGGTAAGGCTCCCGCGAAGATCCGGCAGATCGTGACGCGCAACGTCGTGGCACGCGTCGAAGGCTCGGACCCGCAACTCAAGTCCGAAGCCGTGGTCTTCAACGCCCATTGGGACCATCTGGGATTAGGCGAGCCTGTCGACGGCGATCCCGTCTATCACGGCGCCGTGGATAACGGGACGGGGCTCGCGATGATGCTGGAGATTGCGCGTGCCTGGGCGGGACTCCCCGAAAAGCCGCGCCGCTCCGCCATCTTCCTCGCCGCGACTTCCGAAGAAGCGGGGCTGCTCGGCTCGCGCTACTTCGGTGAGCATCCGCCGATCCCCGCAGGCAAACTCGCACTGGCGATTAACTACGACGGCTTCCAGCCTTGGGGCCGCACGCGCGACATCGTCGTCAACGGCTCCGAGCGGCTCACGGTGTATCCGCTTGTGGAAGAGGCAGCCCACCGGTTTAATTTCACCATCGCGCCGGACCCGCGGCCGGAAGCAGGACTCTACTACCGCTCCGATCACTTTTCTTTCGCGCGCGTCGGCATCCCCGCGTTCTCGATTGAAGAAGGCCGCGATCTGCTGGGTAGGCCTCCGGGCACCGGCGAGAGGCTCTTTGCCGATTACAACGATCATCGCTACCACCAGCCCACCGACAAATACTCCGACGACTGGGACTTCTCAGGTATGGAAGAGTACTGCCGGTTCGGCATGCTGATCGGCATCAACGTCGCGAACAATCCCAAACTCCCGACGTGGCGCCCGGGCGACGAGTTTCTCCCGGCTCGCGAGAAGAGCGGCGTGAACTAGCTCCGGCTCCTCATGTAGCGGCGAGTGACCGGGATCTACCCTCACGGAGGGATGGTGTTCCACGTGCGTTGCCGTCTTAATAGAGGACGGGTGAAGGAGGATGGCTATGAAACTGGTGCTTACGTGCGCGGCGTTATTTGCGGTATCGGCATTTGCAGGCGACGACACGGAACGTGCCAAGCTCTCCGGCTCCTGGCAGCAGAATGATATTGTCTGGACCATTCAGGACAAAGGTGTTACCGTCCACATCACCCGTTCCGAGGGGACCAAGATCGTAGCGGACTTCGATTGCAACGCTACCGGGCAGGATTGCCAGGGCAAGGACTCAGGCCACAAAGCCACGGTCACGCTGTGGTTCAACGGCCCGGCGCTCGTGCAAATGGAGACCAAGGGAGAGGAAGTAGTGAAGCGCCGCTTCGCCGTCGCTGCTCAAGGCGACACCCTGGAACTCCAGACCATCCCGCTGACGCCTGCAGGCCCCACCGAGACGGTCCAACTGAAACGCGTGGCCGCCACAGTGAGCGCCCGCTAATCGGCTACCCCTTTTCTTCGCCTAAGAAATCAAACAAACCTCTTGCAATCCATCCTTTAGAGGGTTTACACTCACTCAAGTGGCCGAGAGTGGCCAAGAATTGCATTCGAGTGACTCAAAGTGGGCGAACAGCTGGAACATCTCGGCGAAACGGGCCAACTCACGGTCCCGGAACCACCCCACTCGATCTCTCCGGCCAGCGTCGACGACAAGGGCAGACTGAAACTTCCAGCGGAGTTCCTGGAGTATTTGGAGGCGATGCGGGTCACGAAGGTGTTCATCACGACGGTGGACTTTCGTCAGGTACGAATATATCCGCTTTCGGTGTGGAAGCAAAACGAAAAGTTGTTTCAGGCCGCGGGCGAGAACTCCGCGGCCATGGAGCGGCTGGTTCGCGTCGCGAAGCACTTCGGCGGCGATGCGGAAATCGACAAGTCCGGCCGCGTGTTGCTGCCGTCGGCACTGCGCTCGGAAATGGGTTTGGAAAAGCAAGCGGTCGTGGTAGACGTTCACAACGGACGCGTCAACTTGATGCTCAAAAAGGTTCACGACGAGATGGTGCAAGTGGCTCGCGCCAGCCTGGCCGACGATTTGAAGACTGCGGAGAAGTTAGGGTTCAACTAGCCGTCATGTATGCAGCACGTTCCAGTAATGCTTCGCGAGTGCCTGGAGTATTTGAATCTCCAGCCCGCGGGAGTGTATCTGGACGCGACGTGCGGTTTGGGAGGGCATTCGGGAGCGATCGCTCGTTTGCTGACCACGGGAAAAGTTCTCGCGTGCGACCGGGATCCGGAGAGTCTGGATCTGGCTCGCGCCAACACGGCGGATTGCGCGGATCGCATTCGCTTTCATCAAGCTTTGTTCTCGCAACTGGAGCAAGTGCCGGCAGCCGAGGGAGCCACGCAAGTGGACGGTTTGCTGGCGGATTTAGGGGTCTCGAAGTATCAGTTGACGGAGGGCGAGAGGGGGTTCTCGCTCATGTCGGACGGGCCGTTGGACATGCGCATGACACGTTCATCGCAGTCTTCGCAGACGGCCGCCGACATCGTCAATTACGAATCGGAACACGAACTCGCCGACCTGATCTTCAGGCTGGGCGAGGAAAGGAGGAGCCGGAAGATAGCCAGAGCAATCGTGCGGGCACGGCCAATACAAACCACCGGTCACTTGGCCAAGGTGATCGAGGGCGCCGTGCCCCGTACGGGCAAACTTCATCCCGCCACGCAGACGTTCATGGCGTTGCGAATCGCGGTCAACAACGAACCTCAGGAATTGGAGGCGCTGCTCCACTCGATCCCGCGTTTGGTACGGCCGGGCGGACGCGCGGTGATTCTCACGTTCATGTCGCTGGAGGACCGCACGGTGAAGCAAAGTTTTCAGGCCATGGCGAAAGACGGGCGAGCCGTAATCCTCACCCGGCACGTCGTGCGGCCTGCGGAAGAAGAAATTTGGAGCAACCCCCCGTCGCGGAGCGCCAAACTGCGCGCGGTGGAGCTGCTGTAACCCTCCCCCGAGATCAGAGGAATTAGATGGCAACGATAGCTGGTGTTTGGAACAGATTGTTTACCCCCGGGATGGAGCGCACGGCGGAGGCCGCACAGCGCAAGAACTCTTCGGCGCGCGTGCGCGCGTTCGCCAACGACGACATTTTGTTTTACGTGAAACGCATCGACAATAGCCGCGTGGTGCGGGAGGCAGACCCCGCCGCGCGAGGCCGATGCTGGAAGCTGATCGGGTCGGCGGTGGGAGCCGTTGTACTCCTGATTGGAGTCCTGCTTCCGAGCGCCTACGGGCTCATGGCGGGCTACCAGATTCAATCGCTGCGTCAGGAGGGGCAGCGGTTGGACGCCGACCAGGCTTCCCTCGAATTGCGTGAGGCGCAGTTGCTCTCGCCCGCGCGCATGGAGCAACTGGCGAAAGAGCAGCAGTTCGTCGATCCCCCCTCACAGAAGGTCATGTATCTGGATGGCCCGCAGGGCTCGCTCGCTCTCAACAACGCCGTGAACAACGCCGTCAATCCCAAGTAGCCTGCACCAAGAAGTACGATGCAGGATACTCAATCCACGCGCCGGCTGAGGTTGCTCCTTTGGGGCTTGCTCCTGTGGGTGGGTTGCATCTTCGCGCGGCTGGTTTCCCTCCAGGTTTACCAGCACGATGAACTGCTGCGGCAGGCCACCGTACAGCAGCAGAAGATGGAACCGATCCCCGCGCTGCGCGGCTCGATTCTGGACCGCTTCGGTCAACCCCTGGCCAAGAGCCTGCCGGCCGAATCGATCAATGTGAATCCGATAAAGGTGGAGAATCCCGGCGTGGCGGCGTCGATGCTGGCCGGCCCGCTGGGATTGGACGCGAAGAAGTTGCAAGAGCGCATCATGAGCGCCAAGCTTCGCAATAGCGGCTTCCTCTGGGTGAAGCGCAAAGTGAGCGGCGACGAAGCCGAGCGCGTGCGCAGCCTCAAGCTGGACTACGTGGAGTTCCGTCCGGAAATGCAGCGCTACTATCCGCGCAATGAGATGGCCTCGCACGTCATCGGCTCCATCGGTGTGGTGGATTCGACCGATATGGAGCGAGGCAACGCGGGCATTGAGGCATCCTTCGACGAAGAGCTCGCCGGGCGGCCCGGCGAAGCGCGGGTTTATACGGACGTGAAGCAGAACGCGTACGACTCCGTCGTGACGCGTCAGCCCGATCCGGGCGCGAACATCAAGCTGACGTTGGATCCCAATCTCCAGTTCGTTGCCGAACGAGCGCTCGACAAGGCGATGGAGACGACGCACGCACGGTCTGGCTCCATTGTCGCCGTGAATCCGTACACGGGAGACGTCCTGGCCATGGCGAACTCGCCGCGCTTCGATCCCAACAGCATTCCGGGCAAGCAGGAAGCGCCCGGCGCGCGGAGTAACATCGCCATCGCCACCCCGTTTGAGCCCGGCAGTGTGCTCAAGGTGGTCACGCTTTCTTCGGCGCTCGAAACCACGTCTCTGCGGCCGGATTCCATCATCAACTGCTTGAACGGCCTGATCCGGTTTCCGGGCCGCGATATTCACGACGAGCATCGCTATGGCGCGCTTTCGATGGCCGACGTGCTGGCGAAATCGAGTAACATCGGCGCGATTCAGATTGGCCTGAAGGTCGGCCCCCCTGCGCTCTACAAGTACGAAAGACGCTTCGGCTTTGGGCAGAAGACGGGGATCGATCTTCCGGGTGAATCCGCGGGCCTGCTGCATCCGGTGAAGGAATGGGGTTCGACCTCGATCGCGTCGATTGCATTTGGACATGAGATCGCGGTGACCTCGCTGCAACTCGCACTCGCCGGAGCGGCAATCGCCAACGGCGGCATGCTGGTGAAGCCGCGCATCGTGCTTTCGCGGCAGAAGCCGGGGCATGCGGAAGAAAAGATGGAGCCCGAAAAGCCCGAGCGCATTCTGAGTCCCGAAACGGCGATTCAAATGCGCCAGATGATGGAAGGCGTGGTGCTGCGCGGCACCGGACGCGGACTGGCCAATCTCAACGGCTACACTTCCGGGGGGAAAACCGGCACCGCGATGATTTACGACACCAAGAACCACACCTATACGCACCACTACAACGCCAGCTTCCTGGGCTTCGCGCCGGTGACCAACCCGCAGATCGTAATCATCGTCACTCTCGAAGACACCTACGGAGGGACCTCTGCGTTCGGCGGCCCCGTGGCGGCTCCGGTGTTCCGCGAAGTGGCTACCTCTGCCTTGCGCTTCCTGGATGTTCCCAAGGATTTGCCGGAAAAAGCTTTGCCGGACGCTTCGCTGCACTCTGCGAATGTCCCGGCTCACGAAATCGATCGGGCCGCCGCTCTGGGAGTGGGCTCCGATCAACGCTCTGTATCCTCCGTCACTCCGCCGCCGGCCAGGTCGGATCTTCCGGTTTCATCCGGACGGTCCGTTTCCCTGCAAGGGGAAAACCCTGGCCGGCGGCTATTTTTAAACACGGCGATGAACGTACTGCCTTCGGCGCACGCGTTCGTCCTCGAACGGGGGAGATGACGCTGGGCGAGTTGCTGGAAGGTGCGAAGCTCCGTCAGGAGCTGACGCCCGAACTCGCGGCGGTGTCCGTGGCCGGGTTGGAATACGATTCGCGCCGCGTCGAAAACGGCTTTGTGTTTTTCGCCTTTGCGGGAGCCCGAGTGGATGGCCGCCGCTTTGCGCAGGAAGCGCTCGAACGGGGCGCGGCCGCGGCGGTGAGTGAACTTCCGCGTCCACAGGAATTCAACGGAACCTGGGTTCAAGTGGAGCATGGCCGTCGAGCGTTAGCCCGCGCCGCGCGGACGTTCTATGGCGGGCCCGACGAACGCGTTCACTTTACGGGCATCACCGGCACGAACGGAAAAACGACGACGGCCTTCTTAACGGAATCGATTCTCCGCGCGTCGGGCAGCATCACGGGCATGCTCGGCACCATTGAGTACCGCTTGGCGGGCGAGGTTCGCCCGGCTCCGAACACCACGCCGGAATCGCTCGACCTGATGCGCTTCGCGGCAGAGCTGGAGCGGAGCGGCGGCACGCACCTGGTCTCCGAAATCTCCTCCCATGCGCTGGCATTGGGCCGCGTCTACGGCTTTCATTTCCACACTGCGGTCTTTACGAATCTTACGCGGGACCACTTGGATTTCCACGGCAGCATGGACGACTATGCTGCCGCCAAGCGCCTGCTGTTCGCGCCGGAAGACGCGCCTGCGCCCGCCTGGGCCGTGCTCAACGCGGACGACCCCGCCACCGCGGCGCTCCCGGCTCCGCATCGTGTCATCCGCTTCGGAACCTCATCCAGCGCCGGCCTGCGTGCCGAAAACATCCGCTCCACGTTCGAAGGCCTCCGCTTCCACCTGGTTTACGAAGGCAAGCGGCAGGCGATCGAATCGCCGATGGTGGGCAGCATCAACGTATCGAACATTCTGGCTGCCGCGGGGGCCGCCCTCAGCTACGGCATCGACCTGGAGACCATCGCCCGTGGCATCGCCGCCTGCCGGGCTGTCCCTGGACGCTTCGAGCGTGTCGATGCCGGCCAGCCATTCCTGGTGGCGGTCGACTATGCGCATACCGATGACGCGCTGCGCAACACGATCCGCATCGCGCGAGAACTGGTTGCTTCGCCGTCCAGCGCGGGCCGCGTGATCACTCTCTTCGGCTGCGGCGGCGACCGCGACCGTTCCAAGCGCCCGCTGATGGCCATGGCCGCCGCGGAATTAAGCGACTTTGTCGTACTGACCTCTGATAACCCACGCTCGGAGGATCCGATCTCGATCATGAATGATGCATTGGTGGGGCTGCGGCGTTTGGATACGCCGCACGCGATGGAGCCGGACCGCGCCAAAGCAATCCGCGTCGCTTTGGGGGAAGCGCGGTCCGGCGACATCGTGCTGTTGGCCGGCAAGGGGCATGAGACGTACCAGATTTTCAAGGACCGCACGGAGCACTTCGACGACCGGGAAACCGCGCGCGAAGTGTTGAGATCGCTTGGCTATGGCCTATAACGGAAGAAGGAATGAATTTTTCTTTGCTCCGCGTGGCGGAGTTCTTGGGTTTGCCGCAGCACGACGACGTTCCGGTTACCGGATGGAGCATCGACTCGCGCACGCTCAAACCTGGCGACCTATTCTTTGCACTCAGGGGGCCCCATCATGACGGACATGCGTATGCCAGTAAAGTATTCGAGCAAGGCGCGGCGGCCGTGGTCGTGGATCGCGAGGTGGATCGAAGCGCGGCGCCGCCGGGCCGAATATTGCGGGTGGCGGACTCGCTACAGGCACTCCAGCAGCTTGGCGCGCGGGCGCGGCAAAGCTGGGGCGGCCGCGTGGTGGCAGTAACCGGAAGCGCGGGAAAAACCACCACCAAGGATTTGATCGCGGAGATGCTGTCGGAGGATTATCGAACCTCGAAGAGCCAGGGCAACCTGAACAATCACATCGGTGTGCCTTTGAGCCTGCTGCGCATCGACGACGCGGCACAGGTCGCGGTCATCGAGATGGGAATGAATCACGCGGGCGAAATCCGGCAGCTCGCGGCACTGGCGAAACCGGAGACGGGCGTCGTCACCAACGTCGGTCCGGCGCATATGGAGAGCTTCGACTCGCTCGACGGAGTCGCGGCGGCGAAGCGGGAACTGATTGAGGCGTTGCCGCCCGAGGGAACCGCGGTGCTCAACGCCGACGACGAGCGCGTGTCGCATTTCGATGCCGCGCATCGGGGACGCAGCGTGAAATTCGGACTCACCCCGCAAGCCGGCGTGCGCGGTGAGGACGTCCAGCTTTCGTCCGAAGGAGTCCGGTTCCGCGTCGGCCAGACTCGCTTCGAGAGCCATCTGCACGGAAGCCACAACGTATCGAATTTGCTGGCTGCGATCGCTGCGGCTGGCGTGTATGGGATTGCGCCGGAGCGCCTCGCAGGAAGAATCCGGAGCTTCACGCCCGCGAAAATGCGCGGCGAAAGCTTCCATCATGAGGGTGTTTTGGTGTATAACGATTGCTACAACTCCAATCCGGACGCGGTGCGCGCCATGCTGGATCTGCTCTCGCAGACTCCCGCCCACAAGCGAATCGCGGTTCTGGGGGAGATGCTCGAACTTGGCCACTGGGCTGAGGCGCTCCACCGTGAAGTAGGGAACTACGTTGCGAAGAGCGGTATCCATGTGCTCGTTGGAATACGCGGCGCCGCCTGTTACATGATGGATGCGGCACAGCGTGCCGGCCTTCCGGTCGACGCCGCGTTTTTTTTCGAGGACCCCCAGGAGGCCGGACGTCTCGTTCGTTCGCTCGCCCAGCCCGGCGACGCGATCCTCTTCAAAGGCTCGCGCGGCGTGCATGTCGAGGACGCTTTGCAGCAGTTTCTGGCACCCTCGGAAAAGATCGCTTCCGGCTCGCCTGAGAGAGGCCCGTGCTGACGAATGCTTTACTGGCTTGGGTACGAAAAGCTGTACCATCTCTACACACCCTTCCGGGTGTTCCAATACGCGACGTTCCGCATCGCCATGGCCAGCATCACCGCGCTGCTCATCGCCATCGTGTTCGGTCCGTGGATGATCGCGCGGTTGCGGCAATTTCAAATCGGCCAGCACATTCGCGAGGACGGTCCGAAATCGCACCAGAAGAAAGCGGGCACGCCGACCATGGGCGGATTGCTCATCGGTGTCGCCATCGTCGTGCCCACCCTGCTGTGGGCCAATCTGCGGACCCCCGCCGTGTGGGTCGCGCTCACGGGATTCTTCAGCTTCGGCGCTATCGGCTTCTGCGACGACTATCTCAAGATCAAGCGCAAACGCAATCTGGGTCTCACCGCGCGTCAGAAGTTCACGCTGGAATTCATGGCCGCGCTCCTGGTGGGCGTGCTGCTGCTCGGCATGAACGCCAAGGGCGTCTACAGCACCGCGATGAACGTCCCGTTCGCGAAAAACTTCAATCCCGATCTGCTGATCCACGCGTGGCTCCACAATCCGTGGACCTATCCGCTCGCGTTCGTCTTCTTCTACGGCTTCGTGGCGGCGGTGCTGGTAGGCTGCTCGAATGCCGTCAATCTGACCGACGGTCTCGACGGCCTGGCGATCGGCCTTATGGTGATCGCCGCCGGAGCCATGACCGCGCTCGCGTATCTCTCCGGTCACGCCGAGTTCGCGCGCTATCTCGAAATCTCGCGCACTCCCGACGCCTCCGAACTCACCATTTTCTGCGCCTCTATGGCCGGTGCCTCTGTCGGATTCCTATGGCACAACGCGCATCCGGC
This sequence comes from Bryobacteraceae bacterium, assembly GCA_036498815.1. Taxonomy (GTDB): domain Bacteria; phylum Acidobacteriota; class Terriglobia; order Bryobacterales; family Bryobacteraceae; genus Palsa-187. The sequence goes on from DASYET010000022.1 coordinate 31,305, forward strand.
GGAAATCTTCATGGGCGATGTCGGATCGCTCTCGCTGGGCGGCGGACTCGGCACGGTAGCGGTGCTTCTCAAGCAGGAAATCCTCCTCTTCTTCATCGGCGGAGTCTTCGTCATCGAAGCGGTCTCCGTGATCCTTCAAGTGGGCAGCTACAAACTTCGCAACGGCAAGCGGATTTTCAAGATGGCTCCGCTGCATCATCACTTCGAGCAGTTGGGCTGGGCCGAATCGAAAGTAATCGTGCGCTTCTGGATCGCCGGCCTGGTGCTGGCGCTGTTCGCGCTGACCACGCTGAAACTCAGATGAAGGTCGAAGGGAGAAAAGTAGTCGTGGTCGGAATGGCAAAGAGCGGACGAGCCGCAGTCGATCTCCTGATCGAACGCGGCGCGCACGTCACTGCGGTCGATCAGAAGCCCGTGCCGGATCTTGCGGTGCCCGTTCTCCCTCAATCCGCCATTTCCTTCGCCGACGCCACGCTCATCGTGCTCAGCCCCGGAGTCCCCGCCGATCTGCCCGAAATCCAACCCGCCCGCGACCGCGGAGTCCCCATCGTCGGAGACCTCGAACTCGCCAGCTGGTTCCTCCAAGGCGAGATTATCGGCATCACTGGCTCCAACGGCAAGACCACCACCACAGCGCTCACCGGCCACATCCTGAAATCGAGCGGCATCGCCTCCCAGGTCGGCGGAAATATCGGCACGCCTCCCTGTTCGATGGTGAAAACCTCGCGGCCGGACCAGTGGAACGTCCTGGAACTCTCCAGCTTCCAACTCGAAACCATCGAAACCTTCCGAGCCCACATCGGCGTCGCGCTCAACGTCACGCCCGATCATCTCGATCGCCACTACACCTTCGAACGCTACGCCGCCGCGAAAGCCCAGCTCTTCGAGAACCAGCGCCCCTCCGATTTCGCGGTGTTGAACGCGGACGATCCAACCACATACGGATTCGCCCAAGCCCCGAAGACCTACTGGTTCAGCGCGACTTCCTGGGCCGATGCCTACCTCTTCGAAGAAAACATTCTGCTGTTCGCTGATCTTCTGATGCCGGCTGCCGAGATCCCCCTCCGCGGCCTCCACAACCTCGAAAACACCATGGCCGCCGCCCTCGCCACGCACCTCGCCGGCGCGACCCACCAACAAATCCGCGAAGCCGTAAAAACCTTCCCCGGCGTCGAACACCGCCTCGAATTCGTCCGCACTCTCCACGACGTCGCCTGGTACAACGATTCGAAAGCCACCAACGTCGATGCTACGCTCAAAGCCATCGCCGCCTTCGAGGGCAATCTGTGGATCATCCTGGGCGGCAAGGACAAGAACACTGACTACACGCCCCTCGCGGGGCCGATCAGGCAAAAAGCCCACGCCGCCCTGCTCATCGGAGCCGCCGCCGAAAAAATCGCCGCGCAACTCCAAGGCGCCGCCCCTCTGATTTCTTGCGGCACGCTTGAGGCCGCCATCACGGAAGCCCGCGCGAAAGCGCAGCCGTGCGACACCGTTCTGCTCGCGCCCGCATGCGCCAGCTTCGATCAATTCGAAAACTTCGAGCACCGCGGCCGCGAGTTCAAACGTCTGGTGCACTCTCTGGAGTAAATGGCATGGCGAAACTGAAAACCGACTGGATCCTTTTTTTCACCATCGTCGCGATGACCGGCTTCGGCATCATCATGGTCTACAGCGCCTCCAGCGCCGTCGCCAAGCCCTACTACGGCCTCGAACCTTACCACTTCGTCCTGCGCCAGATCCTTTTCGCGAGCGCGTCCTTCGTCGTCCTGATGTACTTTAAGCGAATCGATTACCGCGCCCTCAATACCTCCGCGTGGGCTTTCGCACCGCTGGGCGTCGTGCTTACGTTGCTGATCGCCGTCTATTTTGTGGATCACAAATCGCACCGCTGGTTCGCCATCCCTGGGGTCGGCCAATTCCAGCCGTCCGAATTTGCCAAACCCGCCCTGATTCTGTTTCTCGCCTACTTCGTCTCGCGCCGCACGCAAGCCATCAATCATCACAAGACTCTGAAACAGGCCGCGCTCGCCGTCGCGATGCTCGCCATGCTCGTCGTCGTCTCCGACCTCGGCGGTGCGATGGTCCCCGTACTCACCGCCGTGATCGTCTTCTGGGTCGCCGGCCTCGAATGGAAGAATATGCGCCGCGTCTTCGCCGTCGGCGGGTTGCTCATCGTGATCTTCGTCGTGGCAAAAGGCTACCGCCTGGGCCGCGTCATCTCCTTCATCGATCCCGATTACTCCAAGATTGAGGTGATCGATCAATACCACTGGGTTCGCAGTTACGTCCAAAGCTCCACGTCGATTCGCGATGCCAAGTATCAGCCGCATCAATCGAAAATCGCCGTCGGCACGGGCGGCATCTTCGGCGTCGGCCTCATGGGCAGCAAACAGAAATTGATGTTCCTCCCCGAAGCCCATAACGATTTCATCTATGCGATCGTGGGGGAAGAACTCGGCCTGTGGGGCTCCACCGCCGTGCTATTCGGCTTTCTCGTCATCCTGTGGCGCGGCGCTCGGCTCTTTCTCCTGGCCCGCGACGACTTCGGAAAGTATCTGGCTCTCGGCGTCACCGTTTCCATTCTCCTGCAAGCGCTAATAAACATCAGCGTGGTGCTGGACATGGCGCCCACAAAGGGATTCCCTCTGCCTCTAATTAGCTTCGGCGGCAGTTCCATGCTCAGCACGCTCGGATCGCTAGGCCTGCTTCTGAGCGTCAGCGAACATGAAGGATAGTGGCTCAGCCTTCGACGTTCGTGATGGCCGGCGGCGGCTCCGGGGGGCATGTGATCCCCGCGCTGGCGGTCGCTCGCGAGTTGCGCGCTCGCGGTCATTCGCCCCGTTTCATCGGCACGCGCCGCGGCATGGAAGCGAAGCTCGCTCCGGCGGAGAACTTTCCCCTCGATTGGATCGAGATCGGCGGACTCAAGCGCGTCGGCCTCCGCAAGACGATTTCGACTCTCGGCGAACTTCCCTGGAGCGTCTTCCAAGCCGCGCGCCTGCTGGATCGCGCCGCGCCCGCCGCCGTCTTCTCCATGGGCGGCTACGTCGCCGGCCCCGTACTCCTCGCGGCCATCGCGAAACGTATCCCCGTTGTTGCGATGGAGCCCAACGCCATCCCCGGCTTCACGCATCGTCACCTGGCGCGCTTCTTCACGCGAGCCCTGGTGAGCTTCCCGGAGACCGCCCGTTGGTTCGCCGCGGGCCGCACCGAAGTCACGGGCCTTCCGATTCGCGAGGAGTTCTTCTCCATTCCCGCGAAGCCTCCCAGCAAGCCGTTCACGATTCTGATCACGGGAGGCAGCCAGGGTTCGCGCACGCTGAACCAGGCTGCCGAACAAAGTTGGCCGCTCTGGCCAAAGGAATCCGTCAGCTTCATTCATCAAACCGGCAAGGCCGCGTTCGACGATCTTGCGCCGCGCTTCAGCGCCTCGGGTGCGCTCGGCGAAATCTCCGCGTTCCTCGACAACATGCCGCAAGCCTTCGCTCGAGCGGATTTAATCGTGAGCCGGGCCGGCATGGGAGCCGTGAGCGAGATCGCCGCCTCCGGCAAGCCATCCATATTAGTGCCGCTTCCCACCGCCAGCGATCAGCATCAGCTCCACAACGCCGAAGCCATGCAGAAGGCCGGAGCGGCCCTCCTGCTCACCGACGCCGAACTCACCGGGCAGCGCCTGGTGGACCAAGTGTCCGGACTCATCGCCGATCCGTCGCGTCTGGAATCCATGAGCGCCGCTGCCCGAGCCTTCGCCAAACCCGGAGCCGCCTGCCGCGCGGCCGATATTCTGGAATCCCTCTTGCAAGCAAGTGCCCATTGACACCCGCCTCGAAAGCCGAAACAATAAGTAATTAAAATGTTTTTCAAGCGCCAACCTGTCCACTTCACCGGAATCGGAGGGATTGGTATGAGCGGACTCGCCGAGATCCTGCTCGAAATGGGCTATCCCGTAAGCGGCTCGGACGCCCGCAGCTCCGCCATCACGCAGGGCTTGGAACGCCGCGGAGCCAAAGTGTTTCAGGGCCATGACGCCGTCCACCTCGGCGAGGCGAAGGCCGTGATCTACAGCTCGGCCGTGCCTCCCGACAATCCCGAAATCGTGGAGGCGCATCGTCGCGGCATTTCCGTCATCCCGCGGGGCGAGCTCCTCGCGGAACTGATGCGCCTGAAGTTCGGCATCGCCGTCGCCGGCAGCCACGGTAAAACCACGACAACGTCGATGATCGCCGCCATCATGACCCACGCGAATCTCGACCCCACGGTCGTCGTCGGCGGCCGCGTCGGGATGATGGGCGGTGCCAACGCCCGCCTCGGCAAGAGCGAATATCTCGTCGTCGAAAGCGATGAAAGCGACGGCTCTTTCCTCAAGCTCGCGCCCATCCTCGCCGTCGTCACGAACGTCGATCGTGAGCATCTCGATCACTACTCCGGCATCGAAGAAATCCGTGCCGCCTTCGCGCAGTTCATCGGACGCGTGCCCTTCTACGGGGCCGCCTTCCTGTGCCTGGACGATGAAAACATCCAACAGCTTCTTCCGTCGCTGAACCGCCGCGCGATCACCTACGGTGCGAACGCGCAAGCCGACCTTCGGGTCACACAGTCCTCCGCCGCGCACATGGGCAGCCAGTTCCGGCTGGAATTCCGCGGCCGCGATCTTGGCTGTTTTAAACTCAACGTCCCCGGTGCGCACAACACCTTGAATGCCGCTGCCGCGGTGGCGGTCGCTCTCGAACTTGAAATTCCCGTCGAGCAAATCTGCGCGGGCCTGGAGCACTTCACCGGAGTCGAGCGCCGCTTCCAGATCCGGGGCCGCGAACACGGCATCACTGTCATCGACGATTACGGCCATCATCCCACCGAAATCCGCGCCACGCTCGCCGCCGCGCGAGCCTGCAAATTCGCCCGCATCCATGTGCTGTTCCAGCCGCATCGTTATACGCGCACCCAAGCCCTGCTGGACGAATTCGCGCGCTGTTTCCATCAGGCCGACAGCGTGTTCGTGATCGATATTTACGGCGCTTCGGAGAAACCCATCCCCGGCGTCGACTCTCAAAAACTTGTGGAACGCATCCAAGCCTTCGGCCACCGCGGAGCTCATTACTCCGGCGCCATGAACGACGGAATCGCCGCTGTCGCCGCCGCCGCGCAGGAAGGCGATGCGATTCTCACCCTCGGCGCGGGCAGCGTCTCGCAAGCCGGCGACGTGATCCTCGAACAACTGGGGAGCGCGCGATGAAGTCCCCCAACCAGGGCGTGAAGCGCCAGTGGCCAACCCGGGCTATTATTGTCTGGAGCATCGCGGGCCTCGCCATCCTGCTCGCTTCGCTCGACGCCTATCGAAGACTCGAACAATTCCTCATCCGCGACCCGCGCTTCACTCTGAATGTTGCGGGCGCCAGCAATGAGCCGGACTCGCTGCTGCTCACCGGAGCCACCCACGCCTCCGCCCGAGCCGTGGAAGCCGTTTTTGCCGAGGACGCCGGCCGCAGCGTCTACTTGGTTCCTCTCGCCGAGCGCCGCGCCACTCTGCGCACCGTCGATTGGGTGAAGGATGCCAACGTCGCCCGCCTGTGGCCGAATCAAATTGTAGTGAGCGTTACTGAACGTAAGCCCGTCGCGCGCGTCGGCACCGGGTCGAATCGCGAAGGCCTCGTCGATGAGGATGGCGTGATGCTCACGCCCGGGCAGGAGCGCTACCAACTGCCGCGCCTCGACGGAGTCTCCGCCTTCGACCCCGTCCCGAAACGCCGCCAGCAAATGGGACGGTTCCTGAATCTGATGAAAGAACTCGGCGTCGCCGGCTTGAAAGTCACGGAGGTCGATATCTCCGACGCCGACGATCTCAAAATCCAGGAGCCGCTCGACGGCCGCACCGTCACACTTCTGCTCGGTGACCAGCACTTCGCCCTGCGGCACCAAAGCTTTCTCAATTACTACGCAGAGATCCACAAGAAACTGCCCAAAGCCACCGTACTGGACCTGCGTCTGGAAGATCGAATCACGGTGGTGGACTGACGTGACGGATACAAGGATGGTCGAATAACGATGGCCGCGAAAACTCAAATCTGCGCGAGCGTCGATGCCGGCAGTTCCCGCACGCGCTGCGTCGTCTGCGCGCTCGAAGGAGACGAACTCCACTATTTGTCCCACGGCCTCGCCCTGTCCGCCGGCTGGTCGAAAGGCCGCGTGGTCGATCAAGTCGCGGCCTCGGAATCTATTCGCGCCGCCGTGACCGACGCCGAGCGCGGCGCCGGAGTCTCCATCGAAGCCGTTACTCTTGGCATCGGGGGCATGCACGTCCATGGCGCGCAGAGCCGCGGTCTCTACGAATTCGGCCGGCCGCGCGAAGTCGGCCCCGAAGATCTGAGTTACGCTGCGGACCTCGCTTCTGACGTTCTCCTGGAGCGCGACCGCATGCTGCTCCACGTGCTCCCGCAGGATTTCACGCTCGACGGCCGCGCCGGATACCGCAAGCCGCACAAAGGCGTCTGTTCGCGGCTCGAAGCCAACGTTCACATCGTCACTGGGTCTATCCAGGAACATCAGGCGCTGGTCGCCGCCGCGCATCTCGCGCACCTCTTCGTCGAAGAGACCGTGTTTGAGCCGCTCGCCGCCGCCTACGCCTGCCTGCTTCCCGAGGACCGCGCGGGAGGCGTGGCCCTCCTCGATCTGGGTGTGCATTCCACCGGCCTCGTGATCTACGATGGCGATGCCATTCAACTCGCTTCCAATGTCCCGGTGTGGAGCGATCACTTCACCCGCGACATCTCCGCCGTTTTCAAGAGCACGTACGAGGACGCCGAATCGCTGAAGCAGCAGTATGGCTGTGCGCTGCTGGGCCTCACGTCGGATTCCACCTTGATCGAAGTGCCCGCGCCCGAAGGCCGCCCCTCCCGCGAAGCCCGCCGCGGTGAGCTCATCGAAATCCTGGAAGCCCGCGCCGAAGAATTATTCGTTCATGTGCGCACCGAAGTGCAACGAGTTTCCATGCAGCGCAATCTTATGAATGGAATCGTACTCACCGGCGGAGGAGCCCTGCTCACCGGCATGTGCGACATGGCGGAACGGGTCTTAAACTGTCAGGCCGCCCTTGGCCTCACCAAGGGCATCGCGAATTGGCCGGAGGAGCTGGAAAGTCCGCTGTGGACCACCGCCGCGGGCTTGGCCATGTACTCGGCGAAGTTGAAGCTGCACCGCCCGCCGCAACGGCGCGTCGGCGGCTTGCTCGGTTTAGTCATGAAGTAGTCCGGTTTCGCAGCCCCCGGCGGAAGCGCGGGGACGGTTTGGTTCGCAAGTTTTACGCAAGGAGAGATACACAATGGCCCTCGGTAAATTAAAATTCTCGATTCAAGAAGAAGTGGCTCCGCTCACCCGCATCCGCGTCTTTGGCGTCGGCGGCGGCGGATGCAACGCCGTAGCCCGCATGCTCGACGAAGGCCTCGGTGGCGTCGAATTCTGCGTCTTGAACACCGATGTCCAGGCGCTCTCCGCCTCCCCCGTTCCCAACCAGCTCGCCATCGGAGCGAAAGTAACTAACGGACTCGGCGCCGGCTCTGACCCTTCCGTCGGCCGTCAGGCTGCTCTCGAAGACACCGAGAAAATCATCGACCTTCTGGAAGGTGCCGACATGGTCTTCGTCACCGGAGGCCTCGGTGGCGGCACCGGCACCGGAGCCGCGCCGGTTGTCGCGTCGCTCGCCAAGGAACTCGGCGCCCTCACTGTCGCGGTCGTTACCAAGCCCTTCGCCTTCGAAGGCCCCAAGCGCCGCAAGCAGGCCGAAGCCGGACTCGCCGAGCTCGCCAGCGTGGTCGATACTGTCATTACCATCCCCAACGATCAGCTGCTGAGTCTTGTCCCCAAGGGCACCAGTTTCTTCGACGCCTTCCGCATCGCCGATGACGTGCTTCGTCAAGCCGTGCAAGGCATCGCCGACATCATCACCACTCCGGGTCTGGTGAACCGCGACTTCTCCGACATCCGCACCATCATGAGCGGCATGGGTTACGCGATGATGGGCACGGCGTCCGCTACCGGCGAAAACGCCGCCGTGCTCGCGGCGCAGAAAGCCATCAGCTGCCCGCTCCTCGAAGCCGGCGGAGTCCGCGGCGCTCGCGGAGTCCTGATCAACATCACCGGCTCCAGCCGCCTCGGCTTGCATGAAGTCAATGAAGCCTGCTCGCTGATCCGCGCCGCCACCGAGAACGAGGACGTACAAATCAACTTCGGCGTCGTGATGAACGAAGGTTTGGACGAAGAAGTCAAGATCACCGTCATCGCCACCGGCTTTGAGCGCGAGACTCTTCCCGCGATTCATCGGAAATCGGCCGCCGTCGATGCCGGCCCCGTGCGTCCTCCCTCTCCGATCATCGAACACGAGCCCGAACCGCAGATGGCTCTACCGGTGATGGAATCCGAGCCCGAGCCGCCGTATCTTATCGCCGAAATCCCCGCCATGCCCGAGCCGGTTGCCGCCGAGCCTCCGCCTCTTACCATGGCCGCCTCCGTCGGCGAGCCCGCCCCGCCGCCTCCGCCACCGCCGGCGGCTCACGTCAACGGGCACGACGCGCTGTTCGATGACCTCGACGTCCCCGCGATCTTCCGCCGCCGTACCATGTAGACCGATATGTAGGCCGATTTCGGTCTACGAAACGCCCGAGAACTCCTGCGCCGCCGCCGCACTGCTTAGCAGATGGCGGCGCATCCACAAGTCGCGTTCGAACCGGCTCGCCGTTCCGAGCCCGCTCGTTTCTACCACCCCGAACTCGACGTCCTCCGCTTCGGCGCGTTCTTCGCGGTCTTCCTGCATCACGCCTTTCCCGATTCGATGACATCCTGGATCGCTTTCGGTGCGCCGCGCCCGATCGCCGCGCTAGCGGCAGGCCTGGTGCAAGCCGGAGGCCTCGGCGTCGACCTCTTCTTCGCGCTCAGTGCCTACCTCATCACTGAACTCTTGCTCCGCGAGCGCGAATCGCGGGGCGCAGTGAACGTCAAAGCATTTTATGTCCGCCGCATCCTGCGTATCTGGCCGCTCTACTTCTTCGCGCTCCTCATCTTGCAGCCTGCGCTCCAGTGGTGGCGTCCTGCCGAGACCTTCGCGCCTTCTGACTGGACCGCCTTCCTGCTCTTCGCCGGAAACTGGGCCTGCGCCGCGCACGGATTCGGCGAGCGCTCGCTCTCCCTCTTATGGTCCGTATCGATCGAGGAGCAATTTTACTTGAGTTGGCCCTGGGCGATGCGGTGGGGCGCGGCAGGTGTCGTCCGGATCGCGGCGTCACTCCTGATGATTGCGACTCTCGCCCGCGTGGTGCTGCTCTGGCTCGGCGTCGCGAATCCCGGCATTTGGTGCGACACCTTCGCCCGCCTCGATCCCATCGCCGCGGGAGCTTGGTTCGCCTGTATCCAGCACCACCGCCGTCAGCCGCTCGCCCTCGGAACCCGCGCCGCCCTCCTCGCCGGAGGCGCCGCAACGATGGCCCTCACCGGAGCTCTGCTCAACCACGCCAACTGGACCGTCCTCCCCGGCTACCCTCTCGTCGCCGCCTCCGCCATCGCGATCCTCGCGGGAGCTCTCGGCCCGCTCCCGTCCCCGCTCCGCTCCGCGGCATTTCTAGGCAAAATCAGCTTCGGAACCTACGTCCTCCACCGAGCCGTACTCACGCTCTTCGCCGTTCCGTTCGCCCCTCGCGCGGTATTGCCCGGAGCCGCGGCGAAAGCCTTCCTCCTCACGATCCTCCTGGCGTTGATCTCCTACCGCTATCTCGAGTCCCCGTTCCTGCGCCTCAAGGAAAAGTTCACTTTGGTCCGCTCCCGTCCAGCCTGACGTCTTCCACCTGATATACGTCTTCCACCTGATATCCTGAGGGCGATGCAAACCCGAGCTCTCCTCGCCCTTGCCGCGCTGCTGCCGCTGTCGGCCCTCGCGCAGACCAAACCCGCGCCGCCCAAGTCCGTCCGGCTGTATATCTTCGATTGCGGCGTGATCAAAGGCCTCAGCGTCACCTCCTTCAATTTCAAGGAAGGCGAGATTCCCGCCCGCGATATGGTGGTGCCTTGCTACCTCATCGTCCATCCTCGCGGGACCCTGATGTGGGACGTCGGCGTATTGCCGGATAGCTTGATCAAGACCGAAGGCGTGCCCGTCACGCAAGGCATCTCCACCATCACGCGGACGCTCAAATCCCAGCTGGCCGCCATCGGCTACAAGCCCTCCGATATGACGTACCTCGCGTTCTCGCACTATCACTCGGATCACACCGCGAACGCAAACGATTTCGCCTCGGCCACCTGGTTGGCCCGCCAGCCCGACCGCGACGCCATGTTTGCCGAGCAAGCCGCCGCGATCATGGACCAGTCTTCTTACAGCGCCCTTAAAACCGCGAAAACCGTCATCATCAAGACCGACGACTACGACGTCTTCGGCGACGGCACCGTGATCCTCAAGTCCGCTCCTGGCCATACCCCCGGCCACCAAGTGTTATTCCTCAAGCTCGCGCAGACCGGGCCCGTCGTTCTCGGCGGCGATCTCTATCATCTCCCGGAAGAGAAAACGATGAACCGCTTCCCGACCTTCGAGTACAGCGTCGAGCAATCCCGAGCTTCCCGCGCCGCCATCGACGCGTTCGTCGAAAAGAACAAAGCGCAATTCTGGATCGAGCACGACGCCGCCACGTACGCCAAGCAGAAAAAATCGCCGGAGTTCTATCAGTAGGCAGTCGTGCGATCTCGGAGCGGTTAGGCCATCTCAGAGCAGTTAGGCCGTCTCGGAGCAATTAGGCCATGAGATGCAGCACCACGCTGCGCCTCTGCTCTTCGGACCTGTGCTCGAACACATAGATCCCCTGCCACGTCCCGAGCGCCATTCGCTTGCCGACCACGGGAATCGAAAGACTGGTCGAGGTCAGAGCCGACCGAATGTGCGACGGCATGTCGTCCGGCCCCTCCAGCGTGTGCCGGTACCGCGCGTCATGCTCCGGATGCTCCGGCACCAGCCGCTCGAAAAAATCGGCCATGTCCAGCACCACGTCGCGGTCCGCGTTCTCCTGCATCACCAGTGACGCCGAAGTGTGCTGGATGAAAACGGTCAGCAGGCCGGTCTCGGCGCCCGTCGAAGCCACCCAGGCCGCGACATCCCGCGTAAAGGGATAGAGCCCTTTCCCGCGAGTCCGAACCTCCAATCGATGCGTAAACTGCGCGATTATTCCACCGTGACGCTTTTGGCTAAATTCCGCGGCTGATCGACGTCGCAGCCGCGGCGGACCGCAATGTGGTACGCCAGCAGTTGCAGAGGCACCACTTCCAGAATCGGCATCAGCAGATCGTGCGTGGAGCCCACGCGGATCACATGATCGGCGACCTTCGAAACCTCTTCGTCGCCATCGCACGCGATCGCCACCACGATTCCCTCGCGCGCCTTCACTTCTTGAATATTCGAAAGCGTCTTCTCGTACAGCAGCCGGCTCGCCGGATCCGCCGGATCGTGCGTCGCCAGCACCACCGCGGGCAAGTTCGAATCGATCAGCGCATTCGGCCCGTGCTTCATCTCTCCGGCCGGATACCCTTCCGCGTGAATGTACGAGATCTCCTTCAGCTTGAGCGCACCTTCAAGTGCGATCGGGAAGTGAATCCCCCGGCCGAGATACAGAAAATCCGACGATCGGAACAGGGTCTTGGCCAGCTCTTCGTAAATCGCATCGTGCCGCAGGATCTCTTCCAGTTGGCTCGGGATGTGCAGCAACTGGTCCACCAGCTTCAGCGCCATCTCCGGAGCAATCGTCTCGCGCACTTGGCCCAGGTACATGGCCACCAGGAACAACGCCGTCAATTGACCCGTGAACGCTTTGGTCGACGCCACGCCGATCTCCGGCCCCGCATGCGTGATCAACGTACCCGCAGCCTCGCGCGTGATCATCGACCCCACCACGTTGCAGATCGCCAGCGTCTTCGAACCCTTGCTCTTGGCCTCCCGCTGCGCCGCGAGCGTATCGGCGGTCTCGCCCGACTGCGAAATCACGATCGTCAGCGTATCGCGCCCCACCAGAGGATCGCGGTAACGGAACTCGCTCCCGTAATCCACCTCCACGGGAACCCGAGCCAGCCGTTCGATCATGAACTTGCCCGCCAGCGCCGCATGCCAGCTGGTGCCGCACGCCACAATCCGGACCTGGCGGAACTCCTTGAACTCCCGCGCGCTGATGTCCATCTCGTCCAGGAAGATGCGTCCCGTTTCCTGGCCCACGCGGCCCAGTGTGGTGTCCCGCACCGCGCGCGGCTGCTCAAAGATTTCCTTGAGCATGAAGTGCCGGTAGCCGCCTTTTTCCGCCATGATGGGATCCCACAAAATGTGCGAGACCTGGCGCTTGATGGGGCGGCCGTTAAAATCTGTGAGGTGCACGCCGTCGCGCGTAAGAACGGCCATGTCGCCGTCGGCCAGGAAGAACATGTCGCGGGTATAGCCCAGAATGGCGGGCACGTCCGACGCCACGAAGTACTCGCCATCGCCCAGGCCCACCAGCACCGGGGGGCCAGACCGCGCGACTACGATTTTATTGGGGTCCTGGCGCGAGATCACGCTCATGGCGAAGGAGCCGGTAAGCTGGCGCACGGCGTCCCGGACGGCGTTTTCCAGATTGCCGTCGTAATATTTCTCCACCAAATGCGCGATGACCTCGGTGTCGGTCTGGGTGCAGAAGCGATGGCCTTCCTCCATCAACTTATGCTTCAGCGCGAGATAGTTCTCGATAATCCCGTTGTGCACCACCACGATATCGCCATGGCAATCGCGATGCGGGTGCGCGTTCTCTTCCGTGGGCCGCCCGTGCGTCGCCCAGCGGGTGTGCCCAATGCCGTACAAGCCTTCCAGAGGATTCAGCTTGAGCACATCCTCCAGGTTGCGCAGCTTGCCCTGCGCGCGGCGCACTTCCAGGCAGTTTTCCTGCTCCACCGCGATCCCGGCGGAGTCATACCCGCGATACTCCAAACGCTTCAGGCCGTCAAGAATAATCGGCACGGCCTGCCGAGGTCCGATGTAACCAACGATTCCGCACATTATTCGAAGAACTCCACTTTGTAGTCTTCCATGACGGGATTGGCCAGTACGTCGCGGGCGATCTCATGAATCTCCCGGTGTACCTGCTCGCGCGGCGCATCGGGGCGCAGCTCGATCTCGAAATATTTGCCCTGCCGGACCTGGGTGATGCTCTGGTGACCCAGACCGTTCAAAGCGTGTTGGATGGTCTGGCCCTGGGGATCGAGCACCGTGGGCTTAAACGAAACATAAACGCGAGCCTTCATGGTTATGTCTTTTATTGTAGAGCGTCGAGAATGCGGCGAGGAGAGTACCAAGGTGGGGATAGGACAGTACTTGTAGGCCACCCCCTAGGTCAACACGGCCGAGTGCGGCCAGCGGACCCGTACGCTGCCCTGCCGCGCCCCCTTAAGCACCTGGTGCCGGTTGCCGGGGAGGCGGCCCCGGATGTACTATCCAGCATTATGCTTTCGCGGATTCTCTTGTTATCCGTCCTTTTGGCCCCGCTTGGTCACGCTCAAGCCCCCGACCCTGTGAAAGAGGCGATAACCGCAACTCCCGAAGTGGAGAGCGAGAAGACCAAGCCGAAGACGGACGCTCCGCCGCCCTGGTATGAGCAGGTCACGGGAATCCTGGCCATCCCGGTGGCCGTCCTCACGCCGTTCATAGCCTATGTCGTTCTCAAGAAGAGCCGCCTGGAAAGCCGCAAGACCGAGCTTGAGATTCTCGAGAAAGAGCGCACCCTGGGCCTCGCGGAGGGAAATAAAGAGGCTCCCGCGGGCAGCGTGTCGGCCGCTATGCCCTATATCGTTTCCAGCTTGATCCTGAGGTACATCCTGCTGGAGTTGACGCTCAGCCTGATGAACCTTCTCACGGAGCCACTGAAGTACGCCTTTACGGGGATCGGCTATGGATCCTATCTTTTGCTTCGCAACGTGAATACGAACAGCACCGCCTCCGAAGTGGCCACGTTCATGTTTGCGGAAATCGGCTCCATCGCGGGATCGGTGCTTTACTGGGCGGTCCTGATCATCTTAGGTTGGCCGCTGTTTAAAGACGTCCTTCGATTCTTCAACATTTCGTTGCAGGAGTTTCGCCTCGCTAAGCTGTGGGAGTTTATGCGGAACTGGCGTACCCTGAGCCAGCAGGTCAATGACACAAGTCAGAAGAACGAGGGCTCTTTGTAAATCCCAGAGCAGGATTGGGTATCCTCGGGACATGAGGAGACGTACGCTCACGCTCTGCCTGCTGGGGGCCACTTGCTGCTTGGCTCAAGTGCCGGGGCAAACTTCTATGCAGAAGATGACCGCCCGCCTGTCGGAGGAGGCGGATGCGTTTCGCCGCCTCGCTCCAAACGTCCTCGGGCGGGAGAGCCTGCATCAGCGTTCCCTCAAACCTCCGCCGCGCTTCCGGCCCCGCGTGGGCGATGCCGCGCGAAAGCCTCCGGAGCCCACCTGGCAGGTTCGCGAAATCCTCTCCGAATACGCCTTCACCAAGTTCATGGGGGAAGAAGAGACTCTGCACGAGTTGCGTTCCGTCATCTCCGTGGACGGCAAGCCGGTGAAGGAGAGCAAGACCGCCGAGGACACGCTGGCGCGGATCATCACCTTGAAGGACACCGAGCGCCAGCAGCAACTGTTGAAGGAGTTCGAAAAGTACGGCCTGCTCGGGGCCGCGACCGACTTCGGGCAGTTACTTCTCCTCTTCACGCCCCGCAATATGGACCGATTTGAGTTCACGGAAAGGGGCACCAAAATGATCGGCGAAGGCGAGGTGCTGGTGTTCGGCTACACCCAGATCGATGGCCCCCCCTCCTTGACGATCTTTCCTTCGAAGCCGGGCGAGGCCCCGCTCAAAGTTCGGGCCGCCGGCGAGATCTGGGTGCGCGAAGATAACTTTCTTCCCATGCGGATTACCCTCGCCATCCGCAAACTGGATGGAACAAGAGAGGTGCGGGAGGAGGCCGAAGTCGATTACACGACCAGCACTTTCGGAGCCTTGCTGCCGGCGATGACGCATCATCGGGAACTACGCGGGGACGCCGTAGTGGCCGAGAATACCTTCGTGTATTCGAACTTCCATCAATTCGGGGCTTCGAGCGAGCTGAAGTTCTAGCCCGCCGGCGGTCTCTCGCGGCGCACCAGCACGGCGATCGTCACCAGGTAGATCGCCACAATGATCGCCGGAATGACCACGAACCGGTGCGCGGGAAAAACGTACCAGGCCGCCACGACCAGCGCCGTCCGGGTGATCCCGTGAAACAACCCGACCCAGTGGTCGATGATCCAGGACATCGGCAGCCACATCGTCCCGCTCAAAATTCCTACCGTGAGGGGGAGGGACGTGTGGTCCACCAGGTAGAACGGAATCGCGATCGCATACGTGAGCACGGACTGTCCCACAGTAAAGAAGAAGAGCGTATCGAGAGCATTCTTGGGTCTTGATCGATCCAGAAAGTTCTCCCCCGTGAACTTGGAAAGGAACATTCCTAAGTAAGCGATCATCCCCGTCGCCAGGAACAGGACCATCGCGGCGGCTCTCGACGGCAAGAAAACCCCCACCACCCCCACCACCGCCCACATAATCGCCCCCGCGATAGGCATAGCCAGCAACGATCTCGCCGCAAACTCGCGGCGCTCTTGGTCGAGAGACCTTTCGCCGATCATCATGACAAGGTCTCATACGGAATCGAATCGGGGTTTGTTCCTTGACGCGTCTCTCCCCATCAGGACAGGCTAGAGCATGTCCCGCATTGTCTACCTGCACGGCTTCGCTTCAAGTCCGCAATCGAGCAAGGCGCAGTTCTTTCGAAAGAGGTTTGAGGAACGAGGCCAGACAATGGTGATCCCCCAACTCGATGGCGGTGATTTTCCCGGCCTGACCATCACCGGCCAACTGCGCGTCGTGGACCAGGCAGTCGGCAACGATCCTGCCATCTTATTTGGATCCAGCCTGGGAGGATACTTGGCAGCCCTGTTCGCCTCCCGCCATCCGGAAAGGGTCCGGAAACTCGTCCTGCTGGCTCCCGCCTTTCAGTTCCCCAGCCGCTGGAGGGCCCGCTTCTCTCCCGAAGACCTCGAAACCTGGAAACAGCGCGGAACTTTGCCCATATTCCACTATGGACATAAAAAAGAGATGGGACTGGGCTACCAAATTGTGGAGGATTCGTCCAAGTATGAGGAGGAGCCGGAGTTCGCCCAACCGGCGCTGGTGTTCCATGGTGTGCAAGATGCGGTAGTGCCGGCCCAGATGAGCCAGGATTTTGCAAAGCGGCATCCCAACGTTCAGGTGCAACTATTTAACTCGGGGCACGAGCTCACCGACGTTTTAGAGGAGATGTGGATGTCAACCTTGGCGTTCCTAAACTCGTTCTAGGATGGGTTGTTCTCCCAACTTCTGACAACAGGTCTTTAAGGTGCTGATGTGATAGACTCAGGGGCATAAGGCCCCCAGCAGGAAATTCTTCCAGGAATGGAAACTAGTGGCCCCTTGCCGTCGTCATAGGTATTGAGGGCAAGGATCGAGGGACTGCCCGAAGTTTGGGCGGAGGGTTATTGTGCCAGAGCCAGTAAATCAGAACAGCCACGTGCCGGAGGAAAACCCGGACATCCATTTGCAGCGGCTTCTGCCCCCTCAGGAGACGGAGTTCCCTTTGATGCGCCTCATCCGCGACATCAAGGAGATGATCAATCCTCCCAAGCTGCCGCCCCTCGAAGTCACTTCTAAGCCCGTTGATCCGAAGGAGTTGCAGGGTATTGTCGGATTGTATGGCCAGAATCAGGCGAAGTCGATCCTGGGCGGCGTCGCCGTCGAGGTTTTGGTAGTCGCGCTGATCATTTTCCTGGGAACCCTAAAACCGGTGCAGGTCGCGGTGAAGGAAATGGTCACTCTGGTAGCGCCTCCTCTGGAGCCCATCAAGCCGAAAATCAATAAAGGTGGCGGCGGTGGCGGTGCGAAACAGCCGGAAGTGAAGAAAGCGGACATGCCGAAGCCGGCGCGCCAATTTGTCCCTCCCACCATTCCGCAAGAAGCCAAACTCCAGATGCCGAACACCATTAACTTGGATCTTCCGGATCCGGTATCGAACAACGTGGGCGATACCAAGGGGCTGAACCTTCCCATGGCGGGCTCGGGCACCGGCGGTGGATTTGGCACGGGATCGGGCGGCGGAATCGGACCGGGTCGCGGCAATGGCGTCGGACCGGGATCGGGCGGCGGATTCGGTGGCGGGGCGTTTCGTCCCGGCAACGGCGTAAGCCAGCCCAAGCTGCTGCACAAAGTCGAGCCTCAGTACTCCGAGGATGCCCGCAAAGCGAAGTGGCAGGGCACCGTCACGCTCTCTCTCGTCGTGAATGAGCAGGGCAAGCCGGTCGACATCAAAGTCACCAAGCCGCTTGGCCTCGGACTCGACCAGAAGGCCATCGAGGCCGTAGAACAATGGCTGTTTGAGCCGGGCAAAAAAGAAGGCAAGCCCGTGCCCGTGCTGGCCAGCGTAGAAGTCAACTTCCGCCTGCTGTAACGAACCAGCTCGCTCCCGCGGGCACCCCAACCACAACCCTGTTAGCATAGAGGGCGATGAATCCTCGCGCACTCCCTGGTGGTCGACGGGCTCGTCCCCGCCTTATTCTTCTTGCGGTTGTCCTGCTGGTTCTTTTTTTCTTCTCCCGGTCGATCTGCTCTCTGATCATCGACTATCTGTGGTGGACCGAAATGGGCCAAGTCCCCACCTGGCTCCGTATGAGCGCCTACAAGTACGGCACCAGCCTCGCCGAATGGCTGCTGGTCTTTGTCACGATGTGGATCGCCCACGCTCGCGGGATGAAGCATGCCGGGACCCGTCTGCGCGACCATCCCCTGTACGCCAAGCTCTCCACCGGAGTCCTCGCGTTGATCGCCTTCATCGTCTCCGCGGCGCTCATGAACGGATGGCTGGTGGCCCTATTCGTCGCGGGCCGCGGAACGGACTCCGCCTGGCGCGATCCCATCTACGGACGCGGCCTGTCGTTCTATTTCTTCGAGCTGCCCTTCTACACCCACCTCGTAGGAGTCTTCGAAACCCTGGCCGTTGTCGGCGGACTCGCCTATTACCTGGCCGCTCGCGCGTGGCAAGCTCGTCTGAATCTGCCGGAGTTCAAGGGACAGTTTGACTGGACCGATCTGAAAACCCTCGGCAAACTGGAGACCGGCCTCCTGCAATTCCTCATGGCCGCGTTCCTCGGCGGACTCGCCGTGAGCTTCTGGCTGGACCGCTTTCAGCTCCTCTACTCCGACCACGGAAATCTTCTGGTCGGCATGGACTACATCGACCAAAACCTGAACCTGCCCCTGCTATACGTGAAAATCGCGGCATGCATTCTGGCGGCGGGCCTGATTCTGGTAAAGAAGCGCCGCTGGGCTCTGGCCTGCGCGGCCGTGCTGCTGCTCGATATGGCGCTTCCGCCCTTGGTCAGCAGCCTGTACGTGAAGCCCAACGAACTCACCCTGGAGCGTCCCTTCCTGGAGCACCACATCGAAGCCACCCGATCGGCCTTCGGCCTCACCGAGCACCTGAAAGAAGTAGACTACGCCGCGCACAAGGACGCGCAAATCGACTTCACGAAGAACCAGCCCATGCTCGACAATGTGCGCCTCTGGGACTGGCGCGCGTTCCACGACACCCTCAGCCAAAGCCAGCCTCTGCGTCCGTATCAATACGCCGACACCGACGTCGACCGCTACAAGATCGACGGCCAGATGCGCCAGACTCTGCTCGCCCCCCGCGAGATGGATCTGAACCAACTCGGCGCCGCGCAGGAGAGCTGGATCAACGCCAATCTCACCTACACCCACGGCTACGGCCTGGTACTCGCGGAAGCCAGCCGCATTTCCGCGGCCGGCCTGCCCGAACTCTTGATGAAGAACGCTCCCGTCGAGGTCCTGAATCCAAGCCTGAAACTGACCCGGCCCGAACTCTATTACAGCGAGAAAGCGCACGAGCCGGTGTTCGCCCCCACGCAACAGGATGAGTTCAATTACCCCTCCGGCTCCAGCGATATCAAGGTCCACTACGAAGGCAAGGGCGGTTTCCCCATCGCCGGTGCGGCCTTGCGCATCGTCGCCGCCATCGCGCAGGGCGACTGGAATATCTATCTGTCCGACTCCATCCGCCCCGACAGCCGGATGCTGATCCACCGCCGCGTCTTGGAACGCCTCGGAACCCTGGCCGAATTTATTCGCTGGGACGAGGATCCCTACCTCGTCATTACCGATTCCGGCCGCCTTCAATGGATCGTCGACGGCTACATGACCAGTGACGCGCATCCTTATTCCCGCGAAATCGCTCCGCAGAATGACGAGCCGTACAACTACATCCGTAATTCGATCAAGGCGACCGTCGACGCCTACGACGGCACCGTGAAGATGTACGTCTTCGACCAGACCGACCCGCTGATCCAGGCCTACCAGCGCTTGTTCCCGGATTTGTTCACCGCCGCGTCGGAGATGCCGGCGGACCTGCGGGCCCATACCCGGGCTCCGGAGACGCTCTTCCGCGTCCAGGCCGAGATCTACCGCACTTACCACATGCGGGACCCCGAGGCGTTCTACAATCGCGCCGACCTCTGGGATCTCGCGACGAATTCTCAGCAAGGCGCCGCGGCCTCCGCCGTGGCTCCAGTTTATATGGTGGCCACTCTACCGGGCGAGACCCAGCCCGAGTTCCTCCTAACCATCCCGTTCACCCCGCGCAACAAGCAGAATCTGATCGGCATGATGGCGACCCGGTGCGATGGCGACAAACTCGGCGAAATCGTCCTCCTTCAACTCCCCAAACAGGAGATCATCTCGGGCCCCCTGCAGGTAGATGCTCTGATCAATCAGGATCAGCTAATTTCGAAGGATCTTACCTTGTGGAATCAACAAGGCTCCCAAGTGCTGCGCCCGCCCATCCTCACTCTGCCGATCGATCACACGTTCCTCTACGTAGCGCCTCTGTTCATCCAGGCTTCCGAAGCCCGGATGCCACAGCTCAAAAAAGTGGTCCTGGCGGTAGGCAACACCCTGGTCTACGAGGACACCTATGAAAAAGCGCTCGCATCCTTAGCCGCCGCCCAAGGCGGACGAATCCCCGTTCCCACGGCCGCCGCGATATCGCAGGTATCCGGCCAGCCCGCCCCGGGCGCGCCACCCTCCATCCCCGACCCCAGGCTAGACGCGATCCGCACCCACATGCAGCGATACAAAGAACTCATGTCGCAAGGAAAAATGGCCGAGGCCGGCCGCGAGCTAGAAGCCATCGACTCCGCCGTAAAGAAATAATTAGCCAGTAGGACAGACGATCGTTTTTCGTCGTCTGTCAGTGGGCGGTGGCGCATCAAATCCGCGCGCCCGCGAAGCCCCGTTCAATTCTCCGTCGGCATCTTCTCCACGTGGTCCACTACCAGCATCTCCGCCGAATCCTTCTTCTTCTCCAGCGTCAGTCCGAGTTTCTCCATCGACGAATACAGCGTGGGACCGGAGAGTCCGGCGTCCAGCTGAGCCTGCATCATCCATTCCAAGTGCAGATCGTACGCGCCCGTAAGACCCGTGCGATCCACAAGCGGACCGTCGCGGAAGTAGGCGGGCGCCATCGTCTGCAGCTGCTGCATCAGTTGTGGAATGGAGACCCTCATGCAATCGGCGGACACCGGATTCTCCCCGCCCAGAATCGTGCGAGCGCAGCCGGGCGTGCGCTTATCCGTTGCCGGCGACTCCTTTAGTTGTGATCCGCCCTTGCCCACGGCGAGCACATACACCTGTGAGCCGCGCGACTCACGGTGAACCTTGAGCTTGAAGCGGTCCTCCAGCAGATTTTGCAGCATCAAAGGAATGTCTTCTTTTTTCGCATCGGCCGGGACTTTGGCCATCACCTCGAACCGAGTGAAGTCGTTCGGATCTGAAGTCGGCGCCGTCAACCACTCCGGACCCACCAATTGCTTGGCTCCAATGGTGTACGCCAGACGGATGATATCATCCAGCCGCCGGTTGGAAATCCGCAGCGTTGTTCCCGGCGCAATGTCCAGCGTCGGCATGTAGCTTTCCGAGTTATACGTGCCGCCCGGTTCCACCACTCGCACCGAGGCAACCTCGAATGCGGGCCGGGTCTGCGCAGCCGCCACTGCGGCGCAGGCAAACAGAAGCGATGCAAGAAAGGTGAGTCGCAAAACTGCCTCCTGCCGCCAAATATAGCACTCGTCCGCCTCCCCCCCCAGTGAAACTTTGGCCGCATGTAATCGCGATCGGCCTGTGCGAGGCGTACCATGAAGCCTCGGTAGGCGTACCATCTCGGTGGGCGTACCATAAAGATAGATGGGGCACGGCCATTCACATTCCCACGCGCACGGACAAACCGGGAAAGTTCTGCTCGTCTCCACCGCCGTCACCCTCGCGTTCGTCGCCGCGGAAGCCATCGCCGGGTGGCGCTCCGGAAGTCTCGCCCTTCTCTCCGACGCCGGCCATAACTTCACTGACGCCTTCGGACTCCTGTTGGCCGCCGCCGCCTACGCCATGCAATCGCGCCCCGGCGATCACATCAAAACCTTCGGCTACCACCGCACCGGAGTCCTCGCGGCGTTCGTCAATTCGCTCCTGATGGCCGCACTTTCCGTGTGGCTGTTCTACGAAAGCTACCAGCGTCTTCGCGCCCCGGAGCCGGTGGTCGAAAGCACCATGATCTGGCTCGCCGCCATTGGCCTGGTCATGAACACCGTCATCGCCTTCGGCCTGGGGGGCCATGGCAATGACCTCAACATGCGCGCGCAATGGCTCCACATGGCGGGCGACGCGGCGGCATGCCTCGGCATCATCGTTGGAGCCGTCGTCATTCACTACACCGGCTGGCTCTCCATCGACCCCCTCCTCTCGATCCTCATCGGCGCCGCCGTCCTCTGGACGGCCTGGGGAATCCTGCGCGATTCGCTCAACATCCTGCTCGAAGGTCTCCCCAAAGGCGTCAGCCTCTTCGACGTGCGCGGCGAACTGCGTGAAGTCGACGGCGTCATCGACGTCCACGACCTGCATATCTGGAGCCTCGGCTCGGAAGCCCACGCCCTCAGTTGCCACGTCCTGATTGAGGACATGCCACCCTCGGAAAGCGAATCCATCTTGCGCGAAGTGAATCGCCGTCTCGTTCAGCGTTTCGCCATCCACCACAGCACCGTGCAATTCGAACATACCCGTTGCGCCATGGCGGACGAAGGCTGCACTGGAATGCTCCAGGCCCATCAAGCCGCTTTGCAGCACGAAAGCCATCGCCACTGAAGCAGGCTGGTATCCTGAAGAAAGCCGTGGCAACACTCTCTGTCGTTATTCCGATTCACAACGAGGAGCCGTCGATTCTTCCGCTGTATGACCGTCTGACGGCTGTACTCGAGAAGCTGCGGCGGCCCTACGAGATTATCTTCATCGACGATGCCTCCACCGATCGCAGCTTCGATCTCCTCGCGAATCTGGTAGAGACGGACGCGCGGCTCAAAGTCATCCGCCTGCGGCGCAATTTCGGCCAGACCGCGGCGCTCGCCGCCGGCTTCGACGAATCGCAAGGCAACATCGTCATCTCCCTCGATGGCGACCTCCAGCACGCCCCCGAAGACATCCCCGCGCTGCTCGAAAAGATCGACGAAGGCTACGATATCGCCAGCGGCTGGCGCAAGAATCGCCTCGATAACGCCGTCACCCGCAAGTTCCCCTCGCGCATCGCGAACTGGCTCATGTCCAAAGCGTCCCACGTGGACCTTCGCGACTTCGGCACCACCTTCAAGGCCTACCGCGCCGAAATTCTCAAGGACGTAAACCTCTACGGCGAGCTGCACCGCTTCATCCCGGCCCTTGCCTCGTTTTACGGAGCCCGCGTGGCGGAGGTGCCCATCCGCAACATGCAGCGCGCCGCCGGCGGATCGCATTACGGCTTGAGCCGCACGTTCCGCGTGATGTTCGACATCTTCACCGTCTGGTTCCTCCTGAAATACTTCACCCGCCCCATGCACTTCTTCGGCAAGTGGGGCTTGGCCTGCGTGGGAATCGGCGGCGGAGTCCTGGTGTGGCTCGCGGGGTTGAAAATCTGGACCGGCGGCGACATCATCTCCGCCCACGGCCCCCTGATGGTGCTCGGAGGAATCGCTCTCGTCACCGGCGTGGTTTTGTTCTGCACCGGCCTGCTCGGCGAGGTTCTGACACGCACCTATTTCGAGAGCCAGGGCCGCCGCATCTACGCCGTGCGCGAAATTCGCACTCGCCGCGAAGAGAAAGCCGCCGGCGGTTCGCGCAGTTAGTGCCCGCGCATCCGATCCCCGACATCAAGGCCGTAGTCTTCGATTTCGGCGGTGTGCTTTGCTTCCCTCCGCCCCACGAGCGCTTCGATCCCCTCGCGCGCGAGTTCGGACTCACCACTTCCGATCTTTTGCGGATCTTCTGGTCGCATCGCCTTCCCTACGATGCAGGCCAGCTCGACGCGCACGCCTATTGGAGCAAGGTCGCCGAAGAAGCGGGCGGCACTCTCGACCAAGCTCGTCTCCCGGCCCTGGTGCGCCATGAAGTCGAGCTGTGGAACGATTTCGACGAGCGCGTTCTTTCCTGGGCGTCGCACCTCCAAGCTCGCGGCATCAAGACCGCCGTCCTCTCCAACCTTCCGCAGCCGCTCGGCGAGGAGCTCCGCGCCACCGCCGGATTTCTCGACCCCTTCGATCACCACACGTTCTCCTACGAACTCAAGATGGTGAAGCCCCAAGCGGAAATTTATCATCACGCGCTCGAAGGCCTCGGCGTGAAACCGGAAGAGGCGCTATTTCTCGACGACCGCCCCGAGAACGTCGCGGGCGCCCGAGCCGTCGGCATGCACAGCGAAATTTTCTCTTCCTGGGAATTCTTCCTCGAAGACGCGCTCGAACGCTACGCCCTGCCCGCTCCAGCACGCGAAGCGTAGCGGCCTGCGCGCTTGTTACAATCGCCGTTAGGAACTGGTCCCCCATCATGACATCTCCTTCCGGCCTCCCCGACACCCTGGGCGCACTGAAAGCTCACAAGCATTACGGCGACGCGCGCATGGCGGACCGCACCGTGAAAGACGAGCTGCGCGAAAACCTGATCTGCAAGCTGGAGCGCGGGGAGAAACTCTTCGCCGGAATCGTCGGCTACGAAGATAGCGTCGTGCCGCAGGTCGTCAACGCGGTGCTCTCGCGCCACAACTTCATTCTGCTCGGCCTCCGCGGCCAGGCCAAGACCCGCCTGATCCGGATGCTCACCTCGCTGCTCGACGAACATCTCCCCTATGTGGCGCACTGCGAGATTCGCGACAATCCCTTCGCGCCCATCTGCAAAGCGTGCCGCGATCTCGTCCGCGAAAAAGGCGACGCGACCCCCATCGCCTGGCTCCCCCGCGAATCGCGCTACGTCGAAAAGCTGGCCACCCCCGACGTCACCATCGCGGATATGATCGGCGACATCGATCCCATCAAAGCCGCGCGCAAAGGCCAGAACATTTCCGACGAGCTCACCGTGCACTATGGTCTGCTCCCGCGCGCCAACCGGGGCATCTTCGCCATCAACGAACTCCCCGATCTCGCCGGTAAAATCCAGGTCGGCCTCTTCAACATCATGCAGGAAGGCGACGTCCAGATTAAGGGCTATCCGGTGCGGCTGCCTCTCGACGTCATGCTCGCGTTCACCGCGAACCCGGAAGACTACACCGCGCGCGGAAAAATCATCACTCCGCTCAAGGACCGCATCGGCAGCGAGATCCGCACCCACTATCCAACCGCGCTCGATCACGGCATGGCCATCACGGAACAGGAAGCCTGGACCTCGCGCCGCACGCCCGTCGAGCTCCGCGTTCCCGATTACGTCCGCGAAGTAGTCGAGCAGCTTGCCTTCTGCGCCCGAGACGACAAGAAAGTGGACAAACGTTCCGGAGTCAGCCAGCGCCTGCCGATCTCCGTACTCGAAAACGTAGTCTCCAACGCCGAGCGCCGCGCTCTCTCCGCCCATGAACCCGTTGCCGTTCCCCGCATCGGAGATATCTA
Organism: Bryobacteraceae bacterium; assembly: GCA_036498815.1. Classification (GTDB taxonomy): domain Bacteria; phylum Acidobacteriota; class Terriglobia; order Bryobacterales; family Bryobacteraceae; genus Palsa-187. The sequence continues at coordinate 56,361 of DASYET010000022.1, forward strand.
TGCGGCCCTCCCTGCCATCACCGGCAAGTTGGAGCTCGAATACGAAGGCGAGATGAAGGGCGGCGACACCGTGGCCCGCGATCTGATCCGCCTCGCCGTCGGCAAAGTCTACACACGCTACTTCGATGGCGAAAACATGAACGCCATCGTCCAGTGGTTCGATCTCGGCGGAGCGCTGAAGCTCGACGAAACCGCCCCCGCCTCGAAAGCCGTCGCGGAGCTCGGCAAAATCCAGGGCCTGCTTGAGAAAACCAAGAAGCTCGGCCTCACCGCCAGCGAGCCCGATGCCGTCCGGGCCGCCGCCGCCGAATTCGTTCTCGAAGGCCTCTATGCCCATCGCCGCATCAGCCGCAATGAAGAGGCCGGCTTCACCGCGGAGACGCGTAAGCGCGAGTCCGGCAATGACGATCCCCGCGCCAAAGCCGCCAAGCGAAACTATCAGTAGAAAGCAGTAAAAGAAGGGTCGTTTATGAAGAGCATCCGCTATTCGCGCTACACCGGCGATGACTTCGGTCTGAGCGCCGAGGACCTGCTCAAGGCCCTGTCGGACTTCTTCCTGCAAAGCGGCTTCGACAATCCCTACATGCAGTTCAGCGAGTTCAACTCGCACAACCTGGAAGATCTGAAACAAGCTCTCGAGCGAGCCCTCCAGCAAGGCGAAATGTTCGACCCCGAGCGCGCCGAGCAAATCCGCCAGCAACTCGAAAACATGAGCCCGGAGGAGTTGGATCAACTTCTCAACCGCCTGGTGCAGAAGCTCGTCGACGAAGGCTACATGACCACCGAGCCTCAAAGCGGCGGCAAGGGCAAGGGCGACGCAAAGGTCGAAGTCAAAGTCACCGACAAAAGTGTCGATTTTCTCGGCTTCAAAACGCTCAAGGATCTCCTGGGTTCCCTCGGACGCTCCAGCTTCGGAGCCCACGACACCCGCGATATGTCCACCGGTGTCGAATCCAGCGGTTCAGCCAAGCGCTACGAGTTCGGAGACACGCTCAACCTGGATGTCGGCGCCACTCTGTTCTCGGCTCTGCAGCGCGAAGGTATCACGCTTCCGCTGAACCTCGAATACGAAGACCTCCACGTCCATCAGAGCGAATATCAAAGCTCCTGCGCCACAGTCCTCATGCTCGATTGCAGCCACAGCATGATCCTCTATGGCGAAGATCGCTTCACCCCCGCCAAGAAAGTGGCCCTCGCCCTCGCGCATCTCATTCGCACCCAGTACCCGGGCGATTCGCTTCGTTGCCTTCTGTTTCACGATTCCGCCGAGGAAGTCCGGATGGAAGAACTCGCCCGCGTGCAGGTCGGTCCCTACTACACCAACACCCGCGATGGCTTGATCCTCGCCCAGCGCATGCTCGCGCAGGAACGTAAGGACATGAAGCAGATCATCATGATCACCGACGGCAAGCCGAGCGCGCTCACCCTCGACGACGGCCGGATTTACCGCAACGCCTTCGGCCTGGACCCGCTCGTCATCAGCCGTACCCTAGAAGAAGTGAGCCGCTGCAAGCGCCAGGGAATCCTGATCAATACCTTCATGCTCGCCAGCGACTACGGCCTCGTGCAGTTCATCCAGAAAGTGACCGAGCTCTGCCGCGGCAAAGCCTACTTCACCACGCCCTACACCCTCGGCCAATATCTGCTGATGGATTACATGAACCGCAAGACCCGCACGATTCACTAGATCCCGTCCTACTGCCCCATCACTCCCTTAATCGCCCCCACCAGGGCGCAAATCGTGATATGCGTCATGAATCCGTAGTGAATCCAGTAGCGCGTGAGGCGGATAATCAGATGGACGTCTTCCATAAGGCACATCCACTGTGCGCCCTCGCCCGCCCGTGGGACCAATAGGCCGGAGCGGTGGTTCTAAGGTGAAAAGTTGTAGTACAAAGGCCCGCAATTCCGAACATTACGGATAGTTCGTCCTTGCCTATAGTTGCGGGATCCCGCTCGTGTTGTGTGGCGCAGCTTTTCGGCCAATCCCCGGCGGAGATCCGCACGGCGCTGCTGGAGGGCCGCCCTCACCTGCCGCGTGCGGAACGGCTATGCGATTCTCGTGAACGGAGTCCTGCAGGCCAACGTGCAGATTCCCCCACGAATTGGTCGGCCTCGGAGACGTCCCCATTTAGCTGATCGCCGGGACCTTCAGCAGCCCGCCCGGAACGACGATTTCAGTTCGGTAAAGGCCGCGCTCGAAGTGAACCCTGCGTAATGGGCCGGGACAAGGGAATGGCCCCTAGGAATCAACGAACAAAGTGAGTTATCCTGGTGAGGTTCGAAAAAACCGCATCGGAAGAGGAGCCGAAGATTTTGGGTAGCTCCCTTTTCCGATGCGGTCAGCCCAAGACGGGCTAAGATCCTGGCTTCCGCCCGAAGCACAAACTCCACTGAGGCCCGCGTCCTATTGTTCCCCAGCAAGCCGGCCCAGGCCGAGACCTCGGATCTCGGAAGGGCAATATCATTCCGTCACAAAGCCTTCTAAAGGCAATTGCGTAAAGCAAACGCAAAAAAACCCCTCTGTTGCAACACGCCCAAACGAAGGAAGGAGCGGCGTGAAGATCAGCACCGGCTCCCGCAAGCACGCTAGTGGTTTTTGGCCACTCGCTTCTCCCGTTCGCGCCCGTTGCAAACAGAGGGCAGGTTTCAAAGAGTTACTTCATCAATTCAATTTCTGAAGAAGCATCTTCCGGGCCAACATCTATCTATTTCTTTTCAGTAGCTTAGGTCCGCCTCCTCTATCCTTTCGAGGGGACCCTGCCCCGTACGGTGTGTCGGTGTGACACAATCTCAAAAGAATGCCCCCGGCGCTCTTTCGTTTCACCCTCGCCCTAAGTCTGGCCGGAGCCCTCCCCGGAACCCTCCGGGCCGCCGACGAGGATTTCAAGGTCTACACCGACCCGCCGCGCCTCCTGCTGACCAAGCAGCGCCTCCGCCTGCTCCAGCGCGAGCGTGAGCGCGACTCGCCTCGCTGGCAGCAGTTCGACGCACTGGTCGCCGGCGGAGCACCCCTTCCCGAGGCTCCCCTAGCCCAGGCCCTCTACTCCCAAGTCGCCGGAAACCCCACCGCAGGCCGCAAGGCCCTCGACTGGGCCCTCAGCGACAAGGCCGACGCCTCCGCCGACCTCCGCCAACTGGCCTTCGTCTTCGATTGGTGTGGCAAGCTCATGACCGACGCCCAGGCCGGCCGTCTCGCCGCCAAGATCGAGAAAGGCATCGGACCCCCGGCCAACGACGTTGCCCGCCAAAGCGCCCGAGCCCTCGCCGCGATCGCCATCGCCGACCATTTGAAGGACCAGGGCGAGTCCATTCTGAAGCCCATCGTCGAGGACTGGTGGCGCACCGGCAAGCCCACCCTTCCGCGCGATCAGATGTACGCCCTCTACGAGATGCTCCACGCCATCCGCGACAGCCTCACCATCGACCTGCGCGAGTCCATCCCGGCATATTTCAAGGCCCTGCCCGAAGACCAGATGGCCGCCCACTATCCCGCGCCCTTCCCCGGCCCCGACAACGATTTTCTAGTGCCCGTCTACACGCATGACGGCGCGCCCAACCAGGCCGACGCCGTCCACTCCCGCGCCGCCGGCTTCGCTATGGTCGCCTTCGATACCAACGCCACGGAAACCCAGTACTTACAGGGCTGGCTCATGCAGGACCGCTACACCATGCGCGATCCCCTCGGCTCCGTCTACGAGTTCCTCTGGGCCAACCCCTACCAGCCGGGCCTCAGCTATTCGCTCCTGCCCCTGGTGTTCCACAACTCGGAGGCCGGCCATTTCTTCGCCCGTACCAGTTGGGATGAAGACGCTGCCTGGATCGGCTTCTTCGACGGACACTTACAGCTCTTCCGCGACGGCAAGTTGCAGGCCCTGGGCGCGAATCCCCCCACTCTGCGCGTAGGCGACGCCGTAGTCATGGGCGCGCCCGCCGCCTCCCCCGACGGACAAGTGAAGTTCAAAGCCGGGACCGAAGCAACCTTCGTACTCGGCCTCGCCGCCAAAGCCGACTACGACGTGGAGATCGACGACGAAGAGCTTTCCGAAGCCTCAGCCGACATCGGGGGCACCCTGGTGATCGCGATGCCTCCCGAAACCGAAGCCGGCGTAAGAATCCGCAAGCGCCAAGAGTCCCCGCGCTAAACGCTCGGCGACACCATCCCGCCGCATCACTTCGGACCCGTCTTCACCTCAACCCGCCGCCCGGGGCCTTTTCCACCAGACTCCCGGTGCAGCCCCAAGCGTAAGCGCGGGGACGTTCCCCCTCGCTCCCAAAAACAAATCGCCTCGCTCCCCTTCCGGAAAGCGAGGCGATATCTTAAACTACTGCCGGTTCCTACTTGCCGCGTTCTGCGCCCAAGTGCTGCAAGTCGCGATTGTTCTCCTGGCAGATGTACTCCACCAGCTCGCCGCCGCGGAGAGTCCACGGGCCGCGAGTATTCGCGTTCCACGTGATCCCCGTCACGATCGTGAACGGCTTGGTGTAATACTCCGGATCGTTAATCGTCGCCTCGAGCTTGATGTTGTTGAAGCTCGTGCGCGTGTACTTCTCCGTTACGCGCATGTTCTCGCCGTGCGGATGGCCGGAAGCGTCCAGCCACGTCTCGGTGTTGAAGCCCATCGACTCCACCACCAGCGTGTCGCCGTCCCAGTGCCCGACCGAGTACCCAAGGAAGTCCGGGTTAATATCGTCAATCGACTTTGGCAAAGGCCGCCCGTCCATCCAAATCAAGCGCCACACGTGGGCCGCGCCCTCGTACACCATCACGATGCGATCCGGCATCTGGTAAATCTGCGCCGGATACGGAGTGTACATCATGCGCGGAATACCCGGAGGCAGACAGAATCCCTCGGGATCGTCCTTCATGTCGTTCTTCAGATACCGCTCTTCCCACAGCGTCTTCGCGGCCGGCTTGAACGGAACCTGGATGAACCGGCAGCCGTTCTCGTCGTGCGCGTCGGTCTGGATGTTCACGATGTAGGGCACATTCCACACGCCCTTCGCCAGGCCGCCGAAGTCGGGCTTGCCCGCCTGGACGCCATAGGCCGGCTCGTTCGGGATGCGAGGCACCGGAGGCTGTGCCGCCGCCGCTCCGCCGCCACGTCCGCCACCGCCGCGTCCACCGCCGCCGCCTGCTCCACGACCACCACCGCCGCCCGCTGCCGCCGCGCCGGGAGCGCCCGCCGCCGGAGCCGCCGCGCGACCCCCGCCAGCTCCGCCACCGCCGCGAGCACCCGCCTGCGCCGCCTGGCGCTGCACGTACCAATCTGGGGGTGCCGGGCAACCCGCCGGCTCAGGAGCTCCACCGCCGCGCTGCGCGGCCGCCGGAACCGAGAACAAGCACAGGCTGGCGAACAAGGCCGCCGCCGTGAGCATCGAATTCAAATGTCTCTTCAAGTGGAGACCTCCTCTAGCTAAAGAAAACAATTTTGCGCCGTTTCCCGATGAACACTACTGGACCATGCGGAAACGTATAAGACCCGGGGTGAATTATATCACAGGCGCCCGGAAGTCTCATCCGGACCCTCTCTTCCAATACACTTCGGGCTATCCGAATAAAGGACTGTTCTTAAAGGGTTCAGGGTTACGGGAGGGATAAAATTTCCGCGCCGGGCCAGGCGCACCGCGGAAGCCCTAAAACAAATATGGCCCGCAGCGGAGATTCCGCCACGGGCCACATCTGCACGTAAGGAGAAAACTTACTTCGTGTTCGGATCGTCCGCCGAAGACACGCCGGAGAGAACCTTCTTGCCGTTCTCCATCGTGACGCTCTGGGCATTGGCGAGGTGCGAACCGTCCTTCGCCAGCGAACCGGCGACCGTCACCGAATCGCCCTGCTTCAGCGAGTTGCGGGTCCAGCCGGAGCGCATCAAGCCGTTCGGGCTGCCGAGCTCGAACTCCCAGTTCGTGGTCGCGCCCTTGTCGTCCTTCACGTCCACGTAGAAACGCGCGTGCGGATTCATCCACTCTACCTTCGTCACCGTGCCCTTCAGCGTGACCGACTTGCTGCGGTCATACTCAGCTGAAAAGGAGTGGTGCGCCAGCATCGGAACAGCCGCCATCATCAGGCCGCCTACCATAACGCCGAGCGTTTTAACTGTCATACGAGAAACCTCCAAGCAAAAATAAGAAATTGAGTTGCCAGTCGCCGTCTCGGCGGACTGGATCTATACTACACATGACGTTACCGGAAGTCAACGGCGTTACGGGAGGGGCGGCGGAAGTTCTCCCGCCCCCTCCCGAACCGCCATTTAGTTCGTAACCGCCGGGAGCTTCGACGGATCCCCCGTGTTCAAGCACTGCGGATGCCCGAATCCGCTCTTGCTATTGCCCGTGCCGCCCGCCGCATTGGCGGTAATGTCGAAGATAATGTTGTCCGGATGCGTCGGATCGTTGGCGAACAGCCCCGCCGGCCCCGCAATCGCAGTCCCCAGGTGATCCAGTCCCAGCAGGTTACGGACGCGCCAGGAGATGAAATGATCCGCGCAGGAAGTGTCGCCGCTTACGCCGACCGCGCCCAGAAGAACGTGCCCCGGACCGTATAGCGCCAGTCCGCCCCCGAACACGTTCACCCCGCCGATGCGGTTGCCCACCATCGGATCGGCCGGCGTCCCATAGTTCACCGCCTGCCGCGCATAAGCGACCGAAGGATCCACCGGGTTGCTCTCCTGGAGTCCGAACAAACTACCGCCCGGCTGAACCGCCGCATACAGATTCGCCGTGGACAGCGCCAACGCTCCGCCGGAGCCGTTGCTCACCGCCGTCGCGTCCAGGCTGAAGTCATTCGCCGTGTTCGCCTTCTGTGCCGAGATCACACGGCTGCCCAGCCACTGCGACCCCATCGTCGCGCCCGAAAACGCCACCGCGCACACGATCCCATTGCGATCCATCAGCGTTCCCCACATGTGGAAGTTCAGTCCACTGGTCTCCGTAGCCACCGCCTGGGTGAGCGCCGTCTTGAGCGCGCCGTAGTTGGGCAGAGCGAAGCAGCCCTGGTCAGCGCCGTCGTCGTTCGGCCCGGCAAGGGTGGGCAGCGCGCATGAGGCCGAGACCAGCGCCACGCACACAAATCGAGTCAGATTCTTTTTCATTTGGTTCCTCCTGTGGTCTGGATAGACCGGGTGACTACATGAGCGGGGCGAGTCGTATTGGCCCGCCTCTCCGGGGAATGGTATCACGAGAGAGCGGGGAGAGACACCAAAGAAAAATCCCCCCGCTGACACTCAAACCTTGAGCGTCACCGAGGGGACAGTTCTTAAGACTAGTTCTTACCCTAAGGCTTGCCGAACTTCGCCGCGTCGATCGCGACGTTCACCTTCACGTCACTGATCTTGGCGGTATACCGGCCGTCCAGCCACAGGAACGTGACCTCCATCGGGAACTTGATCCCGTTGACGTCTTTGTAGTTGTCGTAGTCGATCTGCGTCGGCACGCGCCCGATGGGCGAGTTCGTGTAGCGGATCATGCGGACCAGCAGGTTGGTCTTAGTGTCGAACAACAGCGTGGCCAGCAGGCCGCGCGGTCCGGAACCCTGGATAACCTGGAAATCCTTGTCGCCGATGCTCTGGGTCCCGCCGGAGCGCCAAGTCGTGAACAGCGTCTTGATCTGCCCGGGGAAGCCCAGCATCGCCTCGAAACGAGTTCCGTCGATGTTGCCGCCCGTGATCTCGAATTCGCCCAGCAAGCCGCGCGGAGTGGTCACCCAGCCGGTCTTGCCGTTGTAGGTCCAGGTGCTGGTGCCGCGATCCGGGTGATCCTTGAAGGAGATCTGCGTGGTGCGTTGATCCGGTGACTTCGCGTAGATCACGAAATCGCCGTCGCCGCCCAAACCTTCGTAGCCGACGCTCTTGCCGGTGGCCACGTAGCTGGTCAGCGTGTTCAACTTCGCCGCGCCCCCCAGGGCCGCGATGTACTTGTCCAGAACCTGAGCGGCCGGAGGCGCGCCCGGAGCGTTCGCCACGACATCGTCCGGCTCGTTGTTCGGCGTGCTGTACAGCTGATCCAAAGAAACGGTCGATGAGGGACGGTCCCGCGCATGGTGGCACGTGTAGCAGGTGACCATCTGGACGCCGTTGAAGTTGGTCTTGTTGATGGTCGCCACCATCTCCACCATCTTGCGGGCGGTCTTCTTGGCGGGCGTGTCGAATACCCAGTCCACTTTGTCGCTACCGGCGCCGGGATGGCAATCGGCACAATCCAGGCCGAGCGAATCCGCCATGACGCCCATCGCCGACAGGAAGTCGTCCGGCGTCAGCCCCTTCAGCGTGCTGGTGGTGACGTTCTTAAAGGTTTCCCCCGCGGTTTTGCCCTTGGTGGCCGTCGCTGCCGGCGCCTGCGCCGCGGCGTGGCCAGAGAAAAAGATCCCCATGGCAACCCCAACTGTAATCGCGGCGGCCGCAACCGGCAATCGCCTAGACCAAGACTTCATGATATTTCCATTCTCCTTAACGCTAGGAATTCTGGGCCGGCTTTCTTGGCCGTCTTTCATCATACACGCAGTGCCCAGGTTTGTGTCATACGCTTTGTCTCGACGATCCAGAGCCCGCCGATGTTACCCGAACCGCGCCACAAGCGACCCTAACACGGAAGCCCCCAGCCGCCTACAGAATCTCGGTCAACCAAGGCGCGGTGACCGGTCAGTGACCGCCGGATACCCGGAGGAAGTGCTTTGTTTCTCTACTCGACTGTCGCTACCAGCTTGGAATGGATGATCGCTTCGTCCGATGTGATCAGGCGAAGGCCGTGAACCCGAGCGGTCGCGACAATGGCCCGGTCGAAGGGATCTCCGAAGGGATGGAAGAGTGCGGAGATCTCGAAAGCTACTTCGTAGGTTATGGGCAGGAGTTGGAACAGCGGGTTCGCCTCCAAATCTTCGAGAAACGCCCGCGTGGGCAGCGCCAGCCTCCGAGAGCCGGTGAGAGCGACGATCTCCAGTAGGCTAACGGGGCTGATACCAATCAATTCCCCGCGCCGGTCGGCCTCCTTAAATATCCGGAATTGGTCCCGGGATAATCGCCGGGCCTCGGTCAACCAGCGAATGACGATGTGAGTGTCGGCCAGAAATCGGGGACGCAACGATGCTATCGCTCCTCCGCATCGCGACCCACATTCCACAGGGAGGGATCGCCATGCACAATGTCCCCAAGAATCTTGACCCGGCCCGCCCAACTATTCATGGACGACTTTCGCGCCCGAGCCTGGCGCCGCGGCGGACTAACGATCGCCACCGGAAGCCCCCGCTTCGTCACGGTAATCGAGTCGCCGCTCTGCTGCACCTCATCGAACAAAGCCAGGCACTTGGCCTTGAACTCGGTAGCGCTGACCGTTCGCGTTGCCATGCTGTTTATTTTACCAAAGCCCCATCCTACCAAAGTGGTCAGATGACCACTTTACGGCGGAGGCGGCGGAAACGCGATCCCCGCCTCATCGAACCTCTGCTTCACCCGCCGATTCAACTCCCGCCCCGGCCCCCACTGTTGCGACGGCAGCGCTTTTAGCCTCGCCCGAATCACCGCCCCGCGATCCCCCAGCTTGTCCACCCCGATAATCTCCAGCGGAGCGAGAATCACGTTCTTGTACGCCTCCTCCGCCGCGATCTCCGCGCCCGTGGCCGCCAAAATCTCCAGTGCCTTGTTCGCATCCGCCCGATGCGCCAGTGTGGTCTCGAACAGGAAGTACGCGTACTCGCGCGTCAGATTGGTCAGCGTATTAATGGACCCGTTGGGAATAATATGCACCGCACCGTTCTCCCCGCGTAGAATCGTCGTGCGCAGGTTGATCTCCTCCACCGACCCCGAAACGTCGCCGATCTTCACCGCATCCCCGATGCGAATCTGGTCTTCCAGCAGCAGAAACAACCCCCCCAGCCAATCCTTAATAAGCGACTGCGCGCCCAGCCCCACCGCGATTCCCGCCACCCCCAACCCGGCCAGCAGCGGCGCGATGTTGTATTGCAATTCGTACAGCGACATTCCCAGCGCCATCAGCCAAATCAGCGAAACGGCCATCTTCCGCAGCGTCGCGACGATCGTGGAGGCCCTCTTCTCCGCCTCGAAATTCGACTCGCTCCCGTGCCGCCCCATAAAACCCAACGCATACCCATGGAGTTGGCGTAGCAGCCGCCCCGTAAGGCGCGTCAGCACATAGGCGATCGCCAGAATCAGCAACACGCGCAGGCCGCGAAAGGCCCACGGAACCCAGACTTCGGCCCTCCGGATCTCCGGTGTCAGATCGCGCAAAATCTGCATTGTTCTTATGATGCGATAAATCGCGCACCGCATGCGATAAAATAAGTCCGTGGCAGAAACCAAAAGTACGGATGTTCCCATGGGCCGATGGCTGTCCGCGGTAGCTTTGGCCTGGTTCATCCCCGGCGGCGGACACCTGCTGCTCAAGCGCCCCGGCAGAGGCTGCGTCATCGCCGGATGCGTCGCCGTTATGTTTCTGATGGGCCTGATGATGGGCGGCGCGCTCTTCCAACCGATGGGCGGCGACCTCCTGACCACCGTCATCTACTACGGCGGCTTCATCGGCAACGCCATGTCCGGAGTCCTCTACTTCCTGACCAAAGCCATCGGATACTCGCAAGTGGATATGGCCGGCCACGTCCACGATTACGGGACCAAGTTCCTCGTCGCGGCGGGACTTCTGAATGTCCTCGGCATGGTGGACGCCTACGAGATTGCCACCGGACAGAAAGACTAGAAAATGCCGAAAATCAGCCTGTCCCTGTCCCACTTCGAAGCGTCCCTTGTATTCGCCTTACTCACGTCCATCGTCCTCGGCGTCGTCACCAAACGCAGCGACCGTGAACGAGTCCGCTACGCCGCCTACTGCTTCGCCTGGTTCGTCGCCGCCATGTTCGGACTCAGCTGGCTCATGTACCTCGGCCACGGATAGCGGATTCATACCTTGGACCTCGAAAAAACACTGCTGCGGAAAGTCGGCGAGGCCGTAAGCCGCTTCAAGATGATCCGCGACGGCGACCGCGTTGCCGTGGCTCTCTCCGGCGGCAAGGACTCTCTCGCGCTCCTTGAAGCTCTCCTTCTCCTCCAAAAGCGAGCCCCCGTAGACTTCACCGTCTGCGCCTTCACCGTCGAGCAGGGCAAATTCCTCCGCCCCTTCGACGCCATGGCCGATTACCTCCGCTCCCGCAACATCGACTGGACCTACCACACCGACAATCCCTCCATCCGCCTCATCGAAGAACAGCCCGACCACGGCTGCGACCTGTGCAGCCGCTTCCGCCGCCGCGCCGTCTACGAAATCGTCCGAGGCCTCGGGGCCAACGTCATCGCCTTCGGCCACACCGCCGACGATTTCTGCGAATCCTTCCTCCGCAACGCCCTCTTCACCGGACGCATCAGCGCCCTCCCCGCCGTCACCTGGTCCGCCAAGAAGGACTTCCGCCTGATCCGCCCCCTGGTCTACGTCAACGAGGAAATCACGCTTCGCGTCGCCGAAGCCATGGGAGCCCCCGTCATCCCCTGCGGCTGCTCGCAGCGAGCCGGCGAAGTTCGCCGCACCCTCCGCACCGTCCTCGGCAATCTCGAAAAGGACCATCCGCACCTCAAGGAATCCCTCCTCTCCGCCATGGGAAACCTCGAAACCAACCGCCTCCTCGACACCCGCTACCTCGACCTCGACAACACCGACGACGAAAAGGACGGCCAGCCAAATCCGCAACCGCTGACCGTGCTGGGCTAAAATCGTTTCTTGCCGTCACCGAAAGTCACCGTTGCCGTGCCGACGCTGGCCGCAGGCGACGCTTTGGCGGACTGTTTGCGCTCTCTCGAAGCCCAATGTTTCACCGATTTCGAGGTGGTCGTCATCGATAACAGCGGAGTCAACAGCGCCGCCGGCCCCGTGCGCGACGTCGCCAGCCCCCGCGTCCGCGTGATCGCGAACCCGCGCAATGCCGGCTTCGGCACCGCCGTCAATCAAGCCTTTCGATCCTCCGAAGCCCCCCTGCTCGCCGCCCTCAATGACGACGCCGTCGCGCACCCCGGCTGGCTCGCCGCCCTCGTCAAGGAAGCCGACACGAACCCCTACGTCGGCATGTTCGCCAGCCAGGTCCGCATGTCCGCCGACGGCACCCTCGACTCCGCCGCCATGCTCATCGCCGCCGACGGCTCCTCCCGCCAGCGCGGCCACGGCGAGCGTCCCGAAAATTTCGACCCGCCCGCCGAAGCCCTCTTCCCCAGCGGATCCGCCGCCCTCTACCGCCGCGAAATGCTCGACCAAGCCGGCTACTTCGACGAAACGTTTTTCCTCTACTGCGAAGATGTCGACCTCGGCCTCCGCGCCCAATGGGCCGGATGGGAATGCCGCTACGTCGCCCAAGCTATCGCCGAGCATCGCTACTCCCACACCGCCGGAGCCGCCTCTCCCATGAAGGCGTACTACACCGAGCGCAACCGCCTCTACACCATCGTCAAAAATTTCCCCGCGAATCTGCTCCTCCGCGCCCCCTTCGCCGCCGTCGCGCGATACTTCTGGCACCTCATCTCCCTCGTCGAGCGACGCGGCAAAGCAGCCGAGTTCCAAATGTCCGGCGAGACCGTCGCCCTTCTCCCGTTCCTCGTCCTGCGCGCCCACGCCTCCACGCTCCTCCGCCTCCCGCGCCTCCTCCGCGAGCGCCGCCGCATCTTCCGCTCCCGCAAATTAAGCTCGCATGAGTTCGAACAGCTTCTCGCCAAGCACTCCCTCTCCGTCCGTCAGGTGGCAGCCCTGTGACCGATAAGGTTCTAGTCCTCATCCCCGCCTTCAACGAAGAAGGCGCCGTCGCCGGAGTCGTCCGCGAAGTCCGGGCCTCCATGCCCGACGCCGCCGTCCTCGTAGTCGACGACTACTCCTCCGACGACACTGTCCCCCGAGCCCGCGAAGCCGGAGCCCGCGTCCTCACTCTGCCCCACCACCTCGGACTCGGCGGATGCGTCCAAGCCGGCTACCGCCTCGCCTTCGAACTCGGTTACGACTACGTGATCCGCGTCGATGGCGACGGCCAGCACGACCCCCGCGACATTCCGAAAGTCCTCGAAACCCTCCAGCGCGAAGGTTGCGAGATGGTCATCGGCTCCCGCTTCGTCCCCGGCCTCCCGTCCGGCCATGGCGACGCCCAGGCTAATGAACACAGCGGCTCCGCCCGCGCCCTCGGCATCGTCTTCTTCCGCGCCATCCTGCGCCCCATCCTCGGCAAGCCCGTGCATGACCCCACGTCCGGCTTCGTCGGCCTGAACCGCACCGCGCTCGCCCTGTTCTCGCGCAGCTTCCCGCTCGAATATCCGGAGATCGAAGCTCTCGTCGTGCTCCAGCGCCGCCGCTTCCGCTTCGTCGAAGTCTCCTGCCGCTTTCGCCCGCGCCGCACCGGCCGCAGTTCCATCACCGCCATCAAATCGCTTTACTATATGGTGCACGTCCTGTTGGGCGTGTTCGTCAATGTGCTGAAATTTGAAGGCAGGAAGACGAAATCATGATTCGTTTACTGGACGCTCGTTTATTAGACGCTCTGGCCATCTTCAGCCTGGCGATGATGCTGGGCGTGCTCGCCTCCGTCCGCCGCGCCCACATTCGCGTCGAATATTCGGTCAGCTGGCTCTTCGCCGCCGCGGCCCTGTTCGTCTTGTCGCGCTTCCCCGCCGCGCTTCGCGCGGTCGGCGATCTGCTCGGTGTTGCCGACCCCGCCTCCGCTCTGCTCATGGTGTCCGGCTGCATTTTCGTGATCGTGCTCTTCCGCCTCTCCCTGCGCATCTCCGGACTCAAGGACTCCAACATCGCGCTCGCGCAGCGCGTTGCCATCCTCGAATATCGCCTGGAAACTCTCGATGAAAAAGCCAAAGCGACCCGTCTCGGGTAAATCCAAATCGGACGACGCAACCGTCGCGGCCCCCACCTTCGTCTGGTGGCCCTGGCTCGCCGCGGCCGCCGCGCTCTTCCTGACCTTCACCATTTACGGCCCGTCGATGAACGGCCCCTTCGTCCTCGATGACCGCTATCTTCCCTTCTACAACCCCGCCTTCCAAACCCTCCCCATCATGGAATGGCTCAAAAGCGGCCTCCGCCCTTTTCTCAATCTCACTTTCTGGATCAATTACCAGCTCAGCGGAACCGACCCGTACGCCTACCACGCCACCAACGTAGTCCTCCACTTCTTCGTGGCCGTCCTAGCCGGCCTGATCGCCATGCGCTTGCTCAAACTCGCGGGAACCGCATCCACCCGCCCCCCCGAATCCTTCACCCGAACGCCCGAACCCTCCGCCCGAACGTCAGAAACCCCCGCCCGAACGTCAGAAACCGAGCCGCGACAGTCATGGAGCGGCCTGCCCCCCCGCCACGCCGCCGCCCTCGGCATCTTCGCCGGAGCCCTCTTCCTCGTCCACCCCATCCAAACCGAATCCGTCGCCTACGTGGCCAGCCGCTCCGAAATCGTCAGCGTCCTCTTCTACTACGCCGCCTACTGCGTCTTCCTCTACCGCCAGACCGAATCCATCACCTGGACCCGAGCCCTCTTCATCACCGTCCTCTTCGCCTGCGCCCTAGGCAGCAAGCAGCACACCCTGACGCTCCCCTTGCTCCTCCTTATCACGGACCTCTTCTGGAGCAAAGGCGGAGTCCGCGCAAACTGGCGCCTCTATGCCCTGATGGGCACGGCGGGCGTGCTCGGCGGAGCCTTCGTCCTGTGGGTCTTGCACGTCTCCAACACCGTCGGGCTCAACGTGCAGGGCATGACCCCGTTCTCTTACTTCTTCACCCAGTGCCGAGTCGTCTGGGATTACACGCGCCTCTTCTTCCTCCCCATCGGCCAGAATGCCGACCCCGAAGTCGCCCTCTCCAACAGTCTTCTTGATCACGGAGCCCTCCTGGCCCTCGCTGCCTGGATCGCCGTCGCCGCCGCCGCGTGGATCTATCGCAAGCGCTGGCCCCTCGCCAGCTTCGGCATCTTCGTCTATCTCCTGTTGCTCGCGCCCACGTCCTCCTTCGTCCCCATTCAAGACGTGATGCAAGAGCGCCGCCTCTATCTCCCCTTCATCGGACTCGCCCTCGTCTGCCTCGAACTCCTCCGCCGGGTCCCGCAAAAGCGCCGCGTCATGATCGAAGCCCCCATCCTGCTCGCGCTCGCCATGGCCACCTTCGCCCGCAACACCGTTTGGGGTGAGCCTCTCAAGCTCTGGCAAGACACCGCCGAAAAATCCCCCGGCAAAGTGCGTCCGCGCTTCCAACTCGCCTTCGCGTACGGCGAGCAGCGGCAGTACGACAAAGCCGCCGAGAACTACGAAATTGCGTCCAAGCTAGCCACGCCCGAATACTCGCTGCTGGTCGATTGGGGCAAGGCCCTCGAAGATTCCGGCAAGCTCGACGAAGCGCTCGACAAGTTTGAGCGCGCCGCCGCAACCGAGCATGATCCGCAAGCCTGGGTCCTCATTGCGGAGATTCGAGGCAAGCAGCATCACACCGATGAAGCCCTCGCCGCGCTCGATAAAGCCACGGCCATCGATCCCAACTATGAACTGACCTTCGCCATCCGCGGCAACGTCTATGAAAGCGCGGGCAACTTCCCTCTCGCAGCGCAACAGTATCAAAAAGTGCTGGAGATGGACCCCTCGAATGAGCCCGTCAAACAGGCGCTCGATCGCGTGCGGAATCGCTAAGGCATGGCCGGGATCAACATCGGGGTCAACGCCCTCTACCTGATTCCCGGCGAAGTCGGCGGCACCGAAATCTATCTCCGCGAGCTTCTGTCCGCCCTGGCGCAAATCGACTCAATCAATCGGTACTTCATCTTCACCAACCGCGAGACGACGCAGGACCTCGTTCCCGCGCAGCCCAACTTCGCGTGGAAACCGCAATCCGTCCGAGCTCGCTTCCGCCCCGCGCGCATTCTCTGGGAGCAGACCATCCTTCCGCTCCAAGCCCGCAAGCTCCATCTCGACGTGATGTTCAACCCCGGTTTCACCGCGCCGCTCTGGGGCTGTCCCTCGGTCACAACCTTCCACGACCTCCAGCACAAACGCCATCCCGAATACTTTCGCTGGTTCGATCTGCCCTTCTGGAATCTCCTGTTGTGGGCCGCCGTGCGCCACTCGCGGAGAATCGTCGCCGTCTCCGAAGCCACCCAAGCCGATCTCCTGCACTTTTACAAACTGCCTCCCCAGAAGATCGCCGTAGTGCCGCACGGCGTCAATCCCGAATTCTTCACCCTGGACCGTTCCCACACGGAGCCATTCCTCCTCTGCGTCTCCACCCTGCATCCGCACAAGAATCTGGAACGTCTCATCCGCGCTTACGCCGCCTCGCGCCGCGATTTCAAGCTGGTCCTCGCCGGCATGCGCGGCTTTCACACCGCCGCGATCGAGAAACTCATCGCAGAACTCGGCCTCGACCGTCGAGTCGAACTCACCGGTTGGCTCAAGCGCAGTGACTTGCTCCAGCTCTACGCCCGTGCTTCCGCGTTCGTCTATCCATCCCAATTCGAAGGCTTCGGCATGCCCGTGCTCGAAGCCTTGGCCGCCGGAATCCCCGTAGCCTGTTCCCACATCCCGCCGCTCCAAGAAGTCGCCGGAGAAGCCGCGCTCTTCTTCGATCCCCTCAACGACGCCGCCGTCGCCGCCGCGCTGGACCGTATCACCGCGGATGCCGGTCTGCGCAACCGTCTTGCCGCCGAGGGACCCGAAAGGGCCCGCCCATTTACCTGGAGCCGAGCCGCCCAACAAACCCTAGCCGCGCTCCAAGCTGGGTCAGATGACCCAGTCCGCCCGTCTTGAATTTCCAAGCCTCACATTCCACATAGCTTTTTCGTGGCCCCCCAATTGCACCCCCTCTTCCATACGGGAGGCAATATGACACGCATTCACGGAACCTTCGTTTTGATAGTGGTGGTCTTGATGAGCATCCCGATGGTGCAGTTATTCGCGACCCTTCCGGGATTGGCGGTGGCGATCCAACAGGTGATGCCGCAGGAAGCCCGCGTCGGAGACGTCGTGACCGCCACCGGCTACGGCCTGGACGCCGCGCATGTCGAAGAGCTCTATCTCGTCGACAGCCAGCAGATCTCCTATCGCACACAAATCGTCGAGCAGATGGACGGAGCCATTTTCTTCAAAGTTCCTCCGAAGACTCCCGCCGGACAATTGCGGCTCGCCGTGAAGTTGGCCGGGCGGCCCACTCTGCTGGAGCAAACGGTTTTCCTGACGGTGTTCTAGGCGCTACATTTTCCGTCGCTTCCATATAGAATATGGAGCGTGCCGGACAACACTCCTTCGCGCCGCAAAATGATCGCCACGGCAGGCTTGGGTTTAGGAACGAGCCTAGGCTCGAGCCTGCTGGCCGCCGCCGCTCCCCCACCGGTTTGGAGCGGCGAATACTGGACTAAAAAAGGCGACGTCCCGCTCTACCTGTTCCGCAAACGCGCCAGCGCTCCGAAAAAGGGCGAGACTCCGCTGCCCGTTTTGTTTCTCGTTCACGGCTCTTCAAATTCTTCGCGGTCAAGTTTTGATCTCACGGTTCCGGGCAAGGGTGAATACTCTTTAATGAAAGCCTTCGCCCGCCGGGGCTTCGATGTTTGGACGATGGACCATGAGAATTATGGAAAGTCTGGCAGGACCGGCAGCAACTCGAATATCGCCAGCGGAGTAGAGGATTTAGTAGCCGGAATCGAAAGTGTTTCACGTGAAACACTTGTAAAGAAGTTGCATCTATTCGGCGAATCGTCCGGCGCTCTGCGCGCCGGCGCCTACGCAATGGCGCATCCGGAACGCGTCGACCGCCTGATATTTTCCGGCTTCACGTACAAAGGCGAAGGCTCGACGACGTTGGCCGAGCGCGCGAAACAAGTGGAGGAATACCGCACGCACAATCGCCGCTTGCGGGACCGCGCGATGATTCGCAGCATCTTCACCCGCGATAAACCGGGCACGTCCGATCCAGCAGTGGCCGAAGCGCTCGCCGATCAGGAATTGAAATTCGGCGATCAAGTTCCGACGGGAACCTATCTCGACATGGTGACGAAGCTGCCGATTGTAGACCCCGCGAAAGTGCTCTCTCCGGTGCTGCTGATTCGCGGCGAGTACGACGGGATCGGAACCGTCGACGATCTTGTGTCGTTCTTCAAGGCGCTGCCGAACGGCGATCGCCAATTCGTGATCATTCCGGGCATGGCTCACTCCGTTGTGCTGGGCTTGAATCGTGAACTGTTCTGGCACGCGATGCATTCGTTCCTGACCCCGCCAAAAGCCGTGGCAACGTAAAACCAGCACCGACGTCCCGCACATTCTCATGACTGATTCCAACATCGTTCACGATCTTCGCGAGCGAGTTCGAGTGCTTCAGCGGACAGGCTACGCAGATCCGCACGAAGATCTGCCGGACGAGGATCAGTATCCATCCGGTCTGCCGTTTGGTCGGGAAAAGACATCGCCCTCAATACGAATCTTGAGACGGCGTTGGCTCCAGGGTCCAAGGTCTTGAAGCAGCACTTGGTTGTGGATGGGGTTGTGTTCACAAAGCTGCTGCGTGGTATTGTTCCCGTGGCCGCATAGCATCGCTGTGGTATCCTGAGAACGTTCTGGTAGAGGAGCGAGGGCCATGAGTAGCCCGGTGCGCGGTTCCGTGGAGCGCGGAGCATCGGGGAAAAGGGGCAGCCTCGCCGAAATCGGAGCGCCGGACTCAAGGGGCGCACCGGTTGGTGGACAAGGCCAACACCTGTTCACTGTCATTCGATTCTGAATTTTGGGGATCGGGTGGAGCGCTATCGGATGGCGAATGCCTTCCTTAAGGCCGAAGTTCTGGCCGCGCTCCCTCCGCTACATTTCATCGTGAATGTTTTTGAACTGACACGCGCGCTGATTGACATCGATTCGGTTACGCCCAACGAAGAAGCGGTCGGCGTGTATCTCGCCGGGCATCTCTCGCGCATCGCGGAGCGCACGGGCGGACGAGTGGAGCGCATTGAAGTGGAGCCGCATCGCTACAACGTGCTCGCCACGTGGGATCAGCCGGTGGTGACGCTTTCGACGCACATGGATACTGTGCCTCCGTTCTACGGCTCGCGCGAAGACGACGAATTTATTTGGGGGCGCGGCGCTTGCGATACGAAGGGGATCATCGCGTCGATGATTCACGCGGTGGAAGGCTTGCTTGCGGAAGGCGTGCGAGGCGTCGCGTTGTTATTTGTGGTCGGCGAAGAGCGCAATAGCGCGGGTGCGCTGGCGGCGGCGAAGGACAATCGCGGCAGCAGGTTCATTATTAACGGCGAGCCTACGGAAAACAAACTGGCACTGGGGTCGAAGGGCGCGCTGCGATTTGAAATTACGGCGAGCGGTCGCATGGCGCATTCCGCTTATCCGCAACTGGGCGAATCGGCGATTGAAAAATTATTGGATGCGCTGGAGCGAATTCGGAAGATCAAGCTTGCGCACGATCCGATTCTTGGCGCGAGCACTTTGAATATCGGCACGATCAAAGGCGGGCGGGCTCCGAACGTGATTCCGGATCATGCGCAGGCGGAGATCTTTCTGCGGCTGGTGGATGATGGCAACGCGTTTCGCGCGGACGTGAAGAAAGCCGTGGAGGGTTTGGCCGAGGCGCGTGAAGTGCTCTGCATTCCGGCGGTGCATCTGGGTTCGCTCCCCGGGTTCGAGACCAGCGTGGTTTCGTACACCACGGATATTCCGGCGTTCGCCGACGCGTGGGGCCAGCCGTTTCTATTCGGGCCGGGCAGCATCCATCACGCGCATACTGACGCGGAACGGATTCCCAAAGCGGAGATTGTGGCCGCCATCGAGATCTACAAACAAATAGTGAGGCAATTGATTTAAACAAAATGAGTAATCCACGCATCCCTGTTGGAATTCTGGGCGCCACCGGCATGGTGGGCCAGGAGTTCGTCAGCTTTCTTCAAGACCATCCCTGGTTCGAACTGACTTGGCTCGGCGCGAGCGACCGCTCGGCGGGCAAGCCGTATCATGAGGCCACTACGTGGAGGCTGGGCGGCGAGACTCCGGCGTACGTGCGCAACATCGTGGTGTCGGAATCGAAGCCGGAGGGCGCACCTAAGTTGATGTTTTCGGCGATGGACGCTTCGGTGGCGACGGAGATCGAGCAGGCGTTTGCCGCGGCGGGGCACATCATCGTATCGAACTCGCGCAACCATCGCATGGATGCCGACGTTCCGCTGCTGGTGCCGGAGATCAATGCGGACCATTTGAAATTGGTGACGGCGCAGCAGAAGCAGCGCGGATGGAAAGGGCAGATTGTCACGAATCCAAACTGCTCCACCATCGTGCTGGTGATGGCGCTGGCGGCGCTGAAGCCGTTCGGCATCAGGCGCGTTTTGGTGTCGACCATGCAGGCGCTCTCCGGAGCGGGTTATCCCGGCGTGCCGTCGATGGACAGCACGGCGAACGTGATTCCGTTCATCGGCGGCGAAGAAGAGAAGATGCAGGAAGAGACGCAGAAGATCATGGGCCACTTCGCGGGCACACACGTGGAGCCGCTGGAGGCGAAGGTCAGCGCGTCTTGCAATCGAGTGCCGGTGGTGGACGGGCACACCATGACGGTATCAGTGGAGTTCGAAAAGAAGCCTTCCGAGGCCGATATTCTGGCGGCGTGGCGCGCGTGGCGCGGAGTGCCGCAAGAAAAAGGATTACCGAGCGCGCCGGCGACGCCGGTGATTTACATGCATGAGAAAGACCGGCCGCAGCCGCGCCGCGATGTGGATCGCGAGAACGGTATGGCGGTATTTGTGGGCCGGCTGAGAAGCTGCGCGGTGCTGGATTACAAGTTCGTCGCGCTGGGCCACAATACGGTTCGCGGAGCCGCGGGGGCGGCGGTGCTGAATGCCGAAGTCATGAAATCGGAAGGTTATCTGGACCGATGATTGTGATGAAATTCGGCGGGACCTCCGTCGAATCGAGAGCGGCGATCACGCGCGTGGCGGGCATCGTCCGTTCGCACCTTGAGCAGAAGCCTGTGGTGGTGGTGTCCGCGATGGGCAAGACCACCAACAAGCTGCTGGCGATTGCGGGCGCTGCGGTGACCGGGAAGCTGGAGGCGGCGCTCGAACAACTGGCGGAATTGCGCGTGTTTCATTTGCAGGAAGCCGAGGGGTTCGGCATCGACTCCGAGATCGGCGCACACTTCGATCAGTTGGAAGACATGGTGAAGGGACTCGCGATCATGGGCGAGTTTACGCCTCGGGCGACGGACGCGATCTCGGCTTATGGGGAGAGGCTGTCGAGCAAGATCGCCGCGGCGTTGTTCCGAACCGAAGGAATCGACGCGGTGCATGTGGACGCCCGGGATGTGATCGTGACGGACCGGCGGCACACGCAGGCGGCTCCGCTATTCGTGGAGACGGATGAGCGCCTGGCGAAGAGGCTGCTGCCGCTCACGCGGACGCAGGTGCCGGTGTTGGGTGGATTCATCGGATCGACCGAAGACGGCATCACGACGACGTTGGGGCGTGGAGGATCGGACTACACGGCGTCCATTGTGGGCGCGGGAATTGGCGCGGACGAGATTCAGATTTGGACCGACGTGGACGGCATGCTCACTACGGATCCGACGTTGCTCGCGGAGGCGCAGCGGGTCACGACCTGTTCCTTCGCCGAGGCCGCGGAGCTGGCCTATTTCGGCGCAAAGGTGCTGCATCCGAATACGGTGCTGCCGGCGATTGAGAAAAACATTCCGGTGCGGATTTTGAACTCGCGGCGGCCGGAGGTGGAGGGGACGCTGATTGTTTCACAACCTCCGCCGTCGGAGAGTCCGATTCGATCGATCGCTTGCAAGCGGAAGATCACACTGGTGAACATTGTGTCGTCGCGGATGCTGATGGCGCACGGATTCTTGCGCGGCATTTTTGAGATTTTCGACCGGCACGAGACTTCGGTGGATATGCTGGCGACTTCGGAGGTGAGCGTTTCGCTCACGATCGACAATGCCGCGGCGCTGGATACGATTTGCGCGGAGCTGGCGAAGTTTGCGGATGTGACGGTGGAAGAAAACATGGCCATCGTTTGTTTGGTGGGCGAGAATATTCGGCATTGTGCGAATACGGCGGCTCGGGTGTTTGGGGCGCTGGGCGGGATTCGGACGAGGATGGTTTCACAAGGCGCTTCGCAGTTGAATATCAGTCTGGTGGTGGATGCTGGAGAGTTGCTGCGCGCGGTAGAATCGCTGCACCGGGAGTTCTTTGCGGTGGGGGGGCAGGCCGCTCCATAACTGTCGCGGCTCGGTTTCAGGTCGGTTGGGTTGAGGAGAGAGATACGAAACTCGCGATTATCGGTTACGGGAAGATGGGCAAGATGGTGGAGAGTCTTGCGCCGGAGTATGGGTTCACGGTGCATGCTCGCGTCGATCTGAATGACGACTACGCGGCGGCAGAGGGCGCTGACGTCGCGATCGAGTTCACTGCTCCGAATATGGTGGCAGCGAATGTCGCGCAACTGGCCTCGTTCGGCATTCCGGTTGTGATTGGTACTACGGGATGGGCGGAGCAGATGCACCAGGTGAAAGAGGCGGCGGAGCACGGCGGGATTGGAGTTGTGTGGAGTCCGAATTTTTCCATCGGCGTGAATGTATTTTTCCGGCTGGTGCGCGAGGCGGCGAAGATGCTGGAGGGACATCCGCAGTACGGGGCGTGGGCTTGGGAGATTCATCACAACACGAAGAAAGATGCTCCGTCGGGGACGCTGATCAAGCTGGTGGAGGAGATGCAGGCGGCGGGGTATACGCATCGCATCGATGTGGGGTCGAACCGCGCGGGGTCGCATCCGGGGACGCATGAGATCGGATTCGATTCGGGGGCGGATACGATTACGCTGCGGCATGCGGCGCGGAGCCGCGAGGGGTTTGCGCGCGGGGCGCTGAAGGCGGCGCAGTGGCTGCCCGGGCATCGAGGGGTTTTCAAGTTCGAAGACGTTTTGTTTGAGAGGTCATGAACATGTTTACTGGATGCGGGACCGCGCTGGTTACTCCGTTCCGGAAGGATCTTTCGCTTGACGAAGAGACGCTGCGGCGATTGGTGCGGCGGCAGATCGAGGCGGGGATCAATTTTCTGGTGCCGTGCGGGACGACGGGGGAGAGTCCGACGCTGACGCACAAGGAGCATTTGCGCGTGGTGGAGATCACGCTCGAAGAAGCCAAGGGCAAGGTGCCAGTGGTGGGCGGAGCGGGCGGATACAACACCGCGGAAGTGATCGAGCTGGCGAAAGAGCTGGAGCGGATGGGCGTGGACGGGCTGCTGTCGGTGTCGCCGTATTACAACAAGCCCACGCAGGAAGGGCTGTATCAGCACTTCCGCGCGATTGCGGGCGCGGTGAAAGCTCCGATGATCGTGTACAACATTCAGGGGCGCACGGGCGTGAACGTGGAGACTCCGACGCTGAAGCGGCTGGCGGAGATCGACAATATCGTCGCGGTGAAGGAAGCGTCGGGCAACATTTCGCAGATGGCGCAGGTGGTGCAGCAACTGCCGGAGAAGTTCGTGATGCTCTCGGGCGACGATGCGATTACGATTCCGGTGATCGCGCTGGGCGGGCGCGGCGTGATTTCGGTGGCGTCGAATGAGATTCCGGGCGAGATGACGAAGCTGACGCAGATGGCGCTGGCAGGGGATTACGCGGGGGCTCGGGCGATGCAGCGGCGGTGGCTTCCGCTCATGGATATTAATTTTATTGAGGCGAATCCGCAGCCGGTGAAGGCGGCGATGGCGATGATGGGGCTGCTGGAGCCGGCGTGGCGGCTGCCGATGGTGGCTCCTGCGGAGGCGAGTCGTTTGAGGATCGAGGAAGTATTGAAGAGTTCGGGGTTGCTGCCGGCGGGGCGGAGCACACATGCAGACTAAGATCGAAAAGTTGTTCGACGAGAAGCCGGCGGCGTACACCGAAGAAGATTTCGGATTGTTCGCGAAGTTCAAGCAGGCTCTGAATGAGGGGCTGGTGCGGTCGGCGGAGCCGGATGCGTCGACGCCTACGGGATGGCGCGTGAATACGTGGGTGAAGAAGGGAATCCTGCTGGGGATGCGGATGGGGACGGTGGTGGATATGTCGCCCGATCCGGCCCGGCTGCCGATGTTCGATAAGACGACGTGGCCGGTGAAGAAGATGAGCGCGGCGGACGGGTTCCGGCTGGTGCCGGGGGGATCGAGCGTTCGCGACGGGTGCTTTATCGGCAAGGGCGTGATCTGCATGCCTCCGATGTACATCAACATGGGCACGTGGGTGGGCGACGGCACGGTGATCGATTCGCATGCGCTGGTGGGGAGCTGCGCGCAGGTGGGGAAGAATTGCCACATCTCGGCCGCGGCGCAGTTGGGCGGCGTGCTGGAGCCGGTGGGCGCGATGCCGGTGATCATCGAAGACGAGGCGGTGATCGGCGGGAATTGCGGCGTGTACGAGGGCACCATCGTGAAGAAGCGCGCGGTGCTGGCGAGCGGGACGATCTTGACGCGGTCGACTCCGGTGTACGACATCGTGCGCGGCCAGGTTTATCGCGGCTCGGATGAGGAGCCTCTGGTGATTCCGGAAGAGGCGGTGGTGGTGGCGGGGTCGCGCGCGTTTGCGCACGGGCACGGCAAGGAGTGGGGCTTGTCGCTATACACTCCAGTGATTGTGAAGTATCGCGATAGTAAGACGGATGCCCGGGTGCAGTTGGAAGATTTGCTGCGCTAGCGTTATGCTGGGGCGAGCGCCTTTGACTATCGCCGTCCGATAATCTCCTTCGTTTCACGGCAGTGAACCTTGTCGGCGGGACACGTGTGTCCGGCCGTCTCCTTTCGGTTCATTTAGGAGATTCCAATTGTCTTCACAATGGTTTGAAACATTTTTCCAGGGCGCGATGGTGGAGTTCTGGGACAGAATTATTCCTCAGGCGGTCACGATGCAGGAGGCCGATTTTCTGGAGCGGGCGCTGGAGTTGAAGCCCGGGAGCCGGGTGCTGGATGTTCCTTGCGGGAACGGTCGGCATGCGGTGGAACTGGCCCGGCGAGGGTGCCGCGTGACGGGGGTGGATTTGTCGGCGGAGTTTCTCGGTCTGGCGCGCGAGCGGGCCGGAGAACTGAGTGTCGAGTACCGGCTGAGTGAGATGCGGGATCTTCCGTGGGCGGGAGAGTTCGACGCGGCGTATTGTTGGGGGAATAGCTTCGGCTATCTCGATTACGAGGGAGCGGGGGCGTTTCTCGGCGCACTGGCGACGGCGCTGAAGCCCGGTGGGCTGGTCGCGATCGATTCGGCGGTCACGGCGGAGACGATTCTTTCGGCGCTTCCGCGGCAGCGCTGGCATCGCGTGCGGGATCTGGTGATTCTCAGCGAGCCGCGCTACGTGGGTGCGGAGAGCCGGCTGGATGTCGAGTACACGTCGATTCAGGATGGCGTGATCGAGACGAAGCGGGCGTCGAGCTATGTGTTCACGGCGGCAGAGCAGGTTCGGATGCTGAAGGCGGCCGGGTTCGAGGTTGTCACGCTGCACGGCGGGATTGCGGGCGAGGATTTTACGCTCGGGTCGCCGAGGCTGGTGGTTACGGCTCGCCGTTAAAAGCGCAGGATCGCGGCTGCGGCGGCGGCTTCGGGCATGGCGTCCGCGGGCATGGCGCAGACTTCACCTCCGTGCAACAGGGTCTGAACGCCGGCCAGATTTAGCAGATCCTCCGGGCCGCAGCTCGCGTAATCGTCCCTTTCGAACACGCCGGTATGGTCCGCGTCGGTGTTGAGATAGAGCTTGTGGACCCGTCCTTCGAAGGCGGCGGGAAGAATGGTGTAGATGTCGGTGAGGAAGCGGGCGGGCGTGACGTTTTCTTTCCACTGCGCCAGTGCCTTGGCCTGCCGTGCGCCGCGGGCTTCACGGAGCAGAGCCGCGCCGTGCTGGAGCAGGTCGGCGTCGGGCAAGAACGTCTCCGCGCTGCCATGAATCGAGCCGGGCACCAGGTTGGGATAGGAGTTGACTCCGCGGTACATCGACGTGTCTTCCTCCACACCGGCCAGCACCAGGCTGGTGCCGCGGCCGCGTAGGAATTCGTTCAGGCCGCGGTCGACGATCTTGTAGAAATCGGCCAGGTGCGCGTGTTTCGTCTCGCGGCCGCTTCCGGTGCCGAAGCGCACACCGCGAGCATGGCCGGGACCGGTGCCGGTTCCCGAGCCGGGGCCCGCCGAGGAGCGATTCTCCAGGTCGTGATCGGGAGGCTCCAGGGCGAGGGCTTGTTCCAGGGTGGCGGGGATGTTTCGCGGGAGCGGCACGGCTTCCACGCGGAAGCCGTCACAGTGGGTCAGAGCGACATGATCCTTGAACAGCTTGAGAACGAAGAACTCCGAGGGCAGATTCAATTCGTCCAGCAGGGGGCGAATTTGGAAGCAGCCGGCGACGGTCACCGCCGCGCGAGGAGGCGCCGTCAGGTGAACATGGCGGAAAATTCCGGGAGCGCGGAACAGGACACTTCCCCAGCGCGAGCCGCGCAGCAGCTCGGCGTCCTTCACGATGTCGTCCAGCGGCCCCAGCAACTCTTCGATCGAGGCGTTCGCGGTCTTGCGAGCCGCGAGATGACGCTCCGCGTCCTGTAAAAATGTCTTGAGCATCGCGGCCGGAGCCGGCGATGCCGCGCCGGGCTGGTAAGGCGGCAAGGTGATTGTCACACACGGGCCGGGGTACCTCAACAACTCCTGAGCACGCTCCAGCCGCAACGGCTCCACCAATGGCAGTGTGGCGATCATAGGAAACCTCCTGCTCTTGTAAACGCACGCCTTGGGCCAGGGTCCTGGGCTGATGCTGTAAAGGAAGAAAAGGGTTTAGCGGATCTATGGAAATCGCGGACTGCTGGAGATGGCCCACTCTGAGTGAAGTGACTCAGCGTGAAGTTCGCCTGAAAACTTGCTTGTACGCGCGCCGACCCGCTAAACTGAAAGGGTTCGGGGCATGGCTCAGCCTGGTAGAGCGCCTGGTTCGGGACCAGGAGGTCGAAGGTTCGAATCCTTCTGCCCCGACCACTCTCTCCTTCCGTTCCCGCTTCAGCAATTTTAGTATTTCGTGGAGCCGGGACGAATTCTTGCTCCGCGGCGGGGATAGGATTGCCCTCACGAACTCAGCATCTTCTCTTGCTTGCTCTTGCCGGGGCAGTGTTCCTGTGGTCCGCGATCGGCTGCCACGACTGGCCCACCTGGTTGATGGAAGTGTTCCCGGCGCTGGCGGGCGGAGCGGTGCTGCTGTGGATTTATCCCCAGTTTCCCTTCACCACCTTGGTTTATTCGCTGATTACGGTGCACGCCATCATCTTGATGATCGGCGGACATTACACCTACGCTCTGATGCCGGCGTTCACCTGGATCAAAGACGCGCTGCATCTCGATCGCAATTACTATGACCGGCTGGGGCACTTCGCGCAGGGCTTCGTTCCGGTAATGATCGCTCGCGAAGTGCTGCTGCGGAGGACGGCGTTGAAGCGCGGCGCGATGCTGAATTATCTGCTGCTGAGCATCGCGATGGCGATCAGCGCGTGGTACGAAATCGTGGAGTTCGTCGCGGCGCGGATCGGCGGCTCCGGAGCGGACGCGTTCCTGGGAACGCAGGGGGATCCGTGGGACACGCAGTGGGATATGACGTTCTGTTTTTTCGGAGCTACGTGCGCGCTGGTGTTGATGCAGGGAGTCCACGACCGCGCGCTCGCGGCCCGCGCTATTGTTTCCGCGGCGAAGCCGGTTCCTGCATCCTGACGCGGTTGCAGTTGGGGCACTTCCACTTGCGCTTCTTGTGGTAGATGTGGCCCTTAAGTTCCTTCATGGGGGTGCGGCACTTCTTACAGGTCACAAACCCATTTTAGGCACTGCCCGTTTAGGCACTGCCCGCGACCGGAGCCCGTCCGCGAAGCAGAAAGAAGTGGCGTCCACACAGGGCGCAACGGTACGTCAAAAAAAGCCACCGCATGGCTCTTTCGATTGCATTTCGCGCGCCCACGCCGCGGAACTCCACGGAGCGGCAGTTGGGACAACGTGCGGTGGACACCCCGTCTTAACCGGCGTCGGTTTTCGACGCGCTACCCATGGTGGGGCCGCCCCGGCCGCGGAAGGCAGGGATGTTCTTGGCCGTGTTCAAACCTTTGGTGACCACATCCGAGGCTCCGCTGGCTTCGCGGGCGGCCTGGATTTGCTCCGGTGTTCGTACGTCTGGCTCGGAGACCTTCAGATGTTGTTTCGCGCGCTCCACCTGGCGCTTGTGCCGTTTTAGTAATCGCTTGTCCATAGTCTTGATCCTTAACTACCCGAACGCCCTCGCTTACGCTTGGGCGTACAAACCACTGTAGCGAATCCCCACGCTTATGCTTGGGGTTACACGTCCTTCGTCGAGCAACTTGACGCCCACTATCGGATCTGCGGATTTCTCCAGGCGGCGCCGAGGTTCTCGCCGGAGGGCCGACGCGGAGGCCGGCGTTTCGAGGCGGCCAATTGCTTTGCGGCGGAGCGCTCGCTGGCGAAGGCGCGCATGGCGTCCTCGGTGAAGATGACGGTGGCAGCGTTGCCGGCCTCGTCGCCACGCTCCAGCAGGCTGCGGCACAATAACGGCAATTCCTGCATGGGGATTCCATACTTCCGCGACAGGCTGAGATCGGCCCGGACGGTGTGTTCGGTCCGCAGGGCCGCCAGTTCCACGCGTGAAAACGCGAATACGCGGAAACCCAGCTCTTGTGTAAACCCGGTCAGGATGTAGGACATCTTTCCGCTCCTTCCAGTATTTTCGCTCAGCCCAGAACTTCCCGCCAACCCCCCAAGCTTCGCGGAACTCATACGTACCTTGAAGTCCGGCCGGTTTGCGAGGGTCCGTTGCAGCGAGGACCATACTCGGACACCAGACGGCCCTGCCGCGAGAGGCGCTTGTCCCGGTCACAGACCTCGAACACAAACCCGGTTGGGCGCCGGTTCATGATTGCCGTCCCCCGTTCCTGCAGGTGCGACAGCAGGGAACTTTGAATGTCGTCGGATTCGCCGATGTAAACCCATTCATTGGAATTGGAGATTCCGTAAACGCCAGACGCGTTGGGAGCGTACGTCCGGATGGCGGGGGCATCGAAGGTCCGCGGGAAGAACTGGGTAAACGGCATCGCTTAGCACGTCCCCGGCCACAGGATGGGGGACGGGGCACGATCGGTCATGAGGCGCAATCGTTCCACGCATTTACTAATATCGGTTAATTTTCGTTGCCTGTCAATCGTGGCTCATGCATAATGAGCTAACTGTTTACCACAAACGGTTAATGGGGAGGAGACGCCGCGGATGGATGTTTCCCTGGTGATCAAACAGCGCTTGAGCGAGCTGGGTCTCGATCAGAAGGACCTCGCCGCGGCTTCCCAGGTGACGGAATCGTATATTTCACAGCTGCTGACGCGCCGGAAAGCTCCGCCCGCGCCGGGGCGCACGGACATCTATGACCGGATCGGCGAGTTCCTGCGGCTGCCGTCGGGGGAGCTTTCGAAGCTGGCGGATGCGCAGCGTCAGGAGGATCTGAAGAAGCGGGTGGTGCAGGCGCCGGGTCCTCTGTTCAAGGAATGCCGGGAGTTGCTGCTTCGCAAATGCGGGGCGGAGCACCAGAAGGAGATCCGGCGCATCTTCGAACGCGATCCTTTCGGCGAATTGGAGCGGCTGATCACGCAGAAGGTTCTGGACGTGGCCCAGGGAGTGGCGAAGGATGAGCTGGGGAGCGAGGCGTGGCTGCGCTCGATGGCGCAGGTGAGCGGGCGGAGCTACGAGCAGATGCGCGTGGCGGTGCTGGAGTTTCTGGATACGGATGCGTTCAATATTTCGCTGGAGAATTGCGTGTCGTTTCTGGATCCGATGATCGATTCATGGGACATCGACCTCAGGACGTTCGCGATGAAGGTGGCGCTGAATCCGCGGCTGACGCCGGGGCGCGTGAAGCGGTTCGAGTTCATCGAGCAGGGCGCGGAGCCGCCGTATGCGGCGGAGCCGGGGTTCGCGCAGTTTCTCCAGGACAAGTCCTTGAGCGGAGACGCGACGGAAGAGGAAATCGAGTTCCTGAAGACCTTGAAGTTCA
Source organism: Bryobacteraceae bacterium (assembly GCA_036498815.1). Classification (GTDB taxonomy): domain Bacteria; phylum Acidobacteriota; class Terriglobia; order Bryobacterales; family Bryobacteraceae; genus Palsa-187. The sequence continues at coordinate 86,388 of DASYET010000022.1, forward strand.
AGGCCCGGCGTCCGGCGGCCCTCTATTATTACCGGGAGCTGCAAAACCTTCGCGATCCGCTGCATTTTCCGGTAGTGTCCCGGCGGCCCGGGGTGAAATAGAGGCGGAAGCGGGGTTCTGATAGAATCGGGAAGTTCTCCTTTGAGCCCCTTATCGCAGAGCATGTATGAGTTCTCCCGCGTTTGACGAACTTCAACAGAGACTCCAAAGGATCGAGCAGAATCTGAACCAGGTGGGAATCCTGCTGGTTCCGAGCGAGATTAACGCCGGAATCAAGCAGGCGATCGTCCTGACGACGGTGTATGCGGATAGCGCGCTGGCGAGCGCCCGCAAAGTGCTGGACTTCATCGCGTCGGATTTGTACCGGCGCGAATTCAAGAAGAATCCCGGGACGCAGCCGCTGGAGAACAAATTAAGAGAGCTGGAAAAGGCGGGAAAGCTACCCCGACGATTGGCGGCTTACGCGGCGAATGTTCGTGAGTTGGGGAATATAGGAGCGCATGGGAATCCGACGGAGGTTACGGCGGAGGACGTGGTTTCCTCGCTCGAGAATCTGATGAAGCTGGTGGCATGGTATTGCGAGCAGGTGCGCCCCAGTTCAGCTTCGGAACCACCGGTGGCTGGCGGGCCGAAGGTGGAGGCGGCTGAGGCCGCTCCGGTGGGGCCGGCTGTAGCGCCCTCGATTCCGCCGGCTGTGCCGCCCGCGATGCCGCCTGTTCCGACGGCCGCCGCAGGAGACGGGCGGTACGATTCTTCGGCGGCGCAGACTGAGCCTCCGGCGCTGATGCTGGTATTGCCGCGGGCCGGGGAGGACTGGACGGCGGGGTCGCGGCAGAATATCGTATGGGTTCTGCTGTCGGGTGCGGATGCGCCTCCGGTGGAAGGGACGACGATCGAACTCTGCGTGGGCAGCGGCCAGCGAGTGATGGTGATCGCGGCGGAAGCGCAATCCTTTCAGGAGCCGTCGCGCAACCGGGCGAGCTATCTGTGGGAAGTGCCGGAGAACCTCATGCCTGGCTCGGCCTACTCGATCCGCGTGACGATTCGGGACCGGGCGGGGCAGACGGGCTCGGCGATCTCGGCCAATTTTTCGGTGAGAGCGAAAGCGGCGCCGTTTGCTCCGCCGCCGCTTCCGTATCCTCCCCCGCCGCCTCCGGCGAATGCGGTGGGTCCGCGGTTATTCAGCACGGCGCAGATGATTGTGTCGACGCTTCTCGCGATTCAAGCGGGTCCGCTGCTGCTGGCGCTGAACTATTTCCGGATCGGCGAAAAGCGGCGAGGAATCGTGACGATCGTCTTGACGCTGATCGCGAGTATTGTGTTGGAAGGGATGGGTCCGCCAGTGGTCCTGATGGGAATGCCCGGGGCGCTTGTGATGTGGTGGTGCGCGAGGAAGCTCCAGGGCGCGGCGTTGGACGAACAGCGGCGCGTTCGCGGCAAGAACGGCTCCTGGCTGCTGGGGATCGGCGCCGGCCTGGCGATTCTGTTCCTGCAACTGGACGCCTTCGACGCGTTCCGCTAGAGGACGGGTAAGAAGAGGGGGCTCGAAAAAAAAGGGGCGGTGGCGCTTCGCGCGCCGCCCGCCCTTTTCATTTGGGGAGAAGACTACCAGCGATTGTTGCGGCGTCCGCCGCCACCGCCACCGCCGCCGCCCCGGTCGGTCTTCGGGCGGGCTTCGTTGACATTCATGGCTCTGCCGCCCAGGTCCCGGCCGTTCAATTCCGAGATCGCGCGATCCGCGTCCGAGTTCGAGCTCATTTCGACAAATCCAAAACCTCGCGCCTGGCCGGTATCGCGGTCGGTGACGATGCTGACGCGTTCCACGGCTCCATACTGTTCGAACAGGCTGCGGACGGCGTCTTCGGTCGCCCCGAAGTCGAGGTTTCCTACAAAGATATTCTTCATTTGAAATTTTCCTTAGTTGACTGCTGGTAACTACAATTAGGTGAATCGGGGCAGGATCGGACGAGGGCGGACAGACCGGACTAATGCGAAGATGCCTAAGACCCCCTAAGTCTAGCATGGTACTGGGTCCGCACCTAGAAGAAAGTTCGAAAAGTGTCGTTTTTGCGTTGCAACCCGGAAACTTTCGTGCTACGCTCGGGAAGCTTTTGAAATCCAGCTACATCGCTTGAACCTTCCAACCTACGGCTTTACCAAGCCCCCCACCTCAATCGATACACCGGAATTCCATTGCTAGAAAATTTAGGAGAGTTATGAAAGAAACAGGGACAGTAAAGTGGTTTAACGCCGCCAAGGGATTTGGATTTCTCGCGCGCGAGAACGGCGAGGATGTGTTCGTGCACTTTTCCGCGATCGAAGCGACCGGTTACCGCACATTGGATGAGGGCAGCCGCGTCACTTTCGTCGTGAAGCAGGGACCGAAGGGTCTGCAAGCCGAACAGGTCAGCTTAGCCTAAACCACCGGAACCCGGATTCCATTTTGAAGAGAGGGCCTGCGCTGGTCGCGAGCCCTCTTTTCCTTTTTAGGAGGGGATTCCGGGGCGGAAAAGAAAAGAGAAAACATGTCCCAAAAGTCTGGTGATACCGCGCGGTTCAATCGGATCCGCAAACAGAATACGGCCCGGCGTTTGAAGTCCCGGGAGTTGCGTGCGAGACTGGCTGCCGCGGCGGCGGCTCCGGCGGCGGATTCGAAGAGCAAGCCTCCGGCGGCTTAGATCTGGTCACCCCGGGTGTGTCCTCTATTGCTGTCGCGAGATTGTGTCGATCTGAGAATTGATGACACAGTGGTGTGAAGATTTTGCGAGTTCCAGCCTGGAGGACGTCCTGGGGCAACAGGCCGAGAACCGGGCCTGGAGCAAAGAGCTTCGCCGCCGGGCCAACGCTTTAGTGAATAGCCGGCTGGCAAACGACATTACCTTGGACGATTACGTGGCGAACCGGAAGCTCGCGCACGAAGAGGCCGCCGAGTGCCGCCGCCGCGCGAACATTCTTGAGTCTCAGATCCAGAAGCGTTCGGCGCGTTCCTGACGGCTTCAGACGGTCACGGCAGTGAAGGTTTGGCGTGGTTCAAGCATTGCGTCTCCGTCCGATACCTGCCATACTTGAGGCACCTCGAACTGAGAGCCTCGTCGTATCCGGCAACGCAGGGCGTTCCTCTTCTTTCAGGTAGAACAGGCTCTTGAGATGCATTACGAGTTTTCCCCGATAGGATCCCGCAATACAGGCATTTTCGCGCTCACGGCAGGTGACCGTGGCTGAGCCCAAACTGCTGAACGCATCAGAATTGATCGCGAACCTGCGGGATTTGATCGTACACCTTCATCGCGGGAATGCCGCGCAGTCGGAAGCTCTTCTGACCAGTGTCGCTACGTACCTGAAACAGGTGATGGAGTCGGGTGCCGATCCCAACACGGTTGAGATGCAGCGAACTCAGCAGACGCAGTTCGCCATCGATGAAGTTCGCACGCTGCTGACCGAAGGCGATTTCGAAGGCGCCGCGGCTGCGGCTCGCGACGCTGCGAAAGAGTGGCGCCAGGCTCCGGGTAAGTCCGCCGGAAACTGATTTTACTTCCGGGTATCCTTTTTCACTTCCGCGTATCCTTTGCCACCGCTACTTCCGGGTATCCTTTTTTACTTCCGGGTATCCTTGCCCGTGATGTGCGGCACATCCTGATTATTCTCGTTGCAGATGTATTCCATGAGATCCGTATTCATCTGAAGCGTGGAGTGTCCGTGCATGGTGAACGGCTTTGTGTAGGCACCGGGATCGTCGATGGTGGCCTCATACTCCAAGTGCCCAAAATCGGTGCGGCGGAAACGCTCGGTTACGTGTAATTGCTCCGTGTGGGGATGGCCGGCGAAATCAAACCAGAACTTGTCGTTGAAGCCGACGGAGTCGACGACGAGTGTATCGCCTTCCCACTTTCCGATGGAGTCTCCGTACCAGGTGGGGTCGGGATCCGCTGGGTGCTTGGCGCGGTTCATCAAAATCTGCCGGTAGCTGTGGATGTTGCCCTCGAACAAGAAAAAGATATGCGTGGGCGTTTGGACGATGCGCCACGGATACGGCGCTTGCCGGGGTACGCCGGTGGGAAGGCAGTTGGCCTCGGGATCGTCCTTGGATTGGCGTTCGGCGGTTAGTTTCGCGGCCCAAGGCTGCATGGGGAGAGACTCGCCCGGTGCCAGCGAAACGCTGATGTCATAGATAAAAGTGTGCTCCGGACTCCAGATGCCGGAGAGGTCCGGTTTTCCGTCGGCGGTGCGCGGGGCCGGTCCGGCGGGAGGCTTGGGAGAACGGGCGGAGACTTCGATGGCTTCGCCTCCCTGGGCGATGGCAAGGGCCTCTCCCCAGACTGCGAACGCTGCCAAAAGCATGAGGCTGGACCTATGGTGGAGTCTGGGCATTTCATTCCTCCTTTTGCAGGCCATTCTATTCTACTCGCGCGTGGCACCGGGAAAAGCAGTTTTCTGAGGCGTCCCCAAAATTGGATTTTGTTCCCGCAAAAATGCACTGCGCAAGGGCAATTTGGTACTGGGACCAGAGTTCTAGAGCGATTCTAAATTCTCTCCAAGCTACTTATTATTAGAGGGTTAGCTCAATATTCCTCTCCGCTGATTTGTGTCAAGATGGCGCCCTAGGAAAAATCCTATAAGACCACGAAATCATAACCTAGTAGCATTTAGGTAGTTCAGCTTAGTACGAGACTGAAGAGCAGTACCAGAAGTGTATCTGCGTACTAAAGCGAACTGTAAGGTTAGGTGAGGGAAAATGTCGAAGCTCCGTAGCTCATTCATTATCTGTGCTACAATTTCCACAGCATTTGTTCTAGCTTTCATGCTGTGCGGGGTAGCGCACGGGTATAGTGTTTCTCAACATGGTTCCAGTTCGAATGTGGCCTTTGGCTGGCCGCCTCCGCCCGATCCGGGTGACGATGGCGGCAACGCGAAGCTTGCTTTCGGCTGGCCTCCTCCGCCCGATCCAGGTGACGACGGTGGCAACGCGAAGCTGGCTTTTGGCTGGCCGCCCCCGCCCGATCCGGGTGACGATGGTGGGAATGCTCAGCTGGCTTTCGGGTGGCCTCCGCCGCCGGATCCAGGTGATGATGGTGGAAATGTACAGGTTGCTTTTGGTTGGCCGCCTCCGCCCGATCCGGGTGATGATGGTGGCAACGCTCTGGCTGCCTAGTTTTTTTTTGTACTTGCACACGGCCCAACTCACTTTCCTGTTCGCAGGTGAAGGAGTTGGGCCGTGACGCGTTTTGTAGAGATTTTTCCCGCCTGCGTTGCGCTCGCGCTGGAGTTGTATCTTGTTCTTCTCCTGCTGCGAGGTCCCTTCCGAAAGTACCCCCTCTTCTTCGCGTACGCCATCGCCCAAGTTCTGGGCGATTCCCTGGAAGCGTACGTTTACTACCACTACGGGCACGACAGCAGAATCTATCGCACGTGTTACTGGACTACCGAAGGCACTTCCGCGCTGATGCTGTTCCTGGTGGTGATCAGTTTCACCTACGAGGCGCTCCGCGGGAACCCGCTACTGGCGAAGGCGGGCAGGATTCTGGCGACGATTGCGGTGTTGATCTCTGTCTCGCCGTTTGTGCTGTTTCACAGCCGCATCTTTTCCTACCGCTGGTTCAATAGTACGGATCAGATGCTGAATTTCGGGTGCGCCATCATGAACCTGGTTTTATGGGGCGCGCTTTTGGCGAACCGGCATCGAGATTCGCAATTGCTGGCGATCAGTATGGGTTTGGGGATCGTGGCGACCAGCTCCGGTGTGGTGTGGGGCGCCCGGTTGTGGGTGGCCGATACAAACCGCTGGCCTTTGGACACCTTCGGGGTGCTGATGAAGGTGGGGGCGCTGCTGCTGTGGTGTTGGGTGCTCCGTCCGAAGGCGCGGCGGAACGCTCCGCCGCTGGCGGCGGCTTCGCTGTCGTAGGTTCGTCCGAAAACGTTCTCTCGCGCACTCAATCTAGAATAAGGTCCCCTCGCTTAGGCTTGGGGTTTCCTTATGCTGATGCCTAGCTCACGCAAATTGCGCTCGGGAACTTCCGCGGGAGCTTCGCACATCAGGTCGGTTCCCTTCGCGGTCTTGGGGAAGGGAATTACTTCGCGGATGGAGGTTTCTCCGCACAGGATCATGACGAGGCGGTCGAGGCCGAGGGCGATGCCTCCGTGGGGCGGCGCGCCGTATTCGAGAGCTTCGAGCAGGAAGCCGAATCGCTTCTTGGCTTCTTCTTCGGTGAAGCTGAGGGCGGAGAATACCTTCGACTGCACGTCGCGGCGGTGAATACGAATGGAGCCGGAGCCGAGCTCGGTGCCGTTTAAGACGAGATCGTAGGATTTGGCGCGGCAGCGCGCGGGATCAGTGGTGAGTTTTTCCAGATCCTCGTCATGGACGGACGTGAACGGGTGGTGCGCCGCGTTCCAGCGGCCCTCTTCCTCGTCCCATTCGAACATGGGGAAATCGACGACCCAGAGGAAACGGAAATCGGTGGGATCGAGGAGCTTGTGGCGGTCGGCGTACTTTTGCGCGGCGTGCAGGCGGAGGTGTCCACAGGCTTGGAGCACGGTCTCTTCGGGACGCTTGCCCTTGGGCTCCCCGGCCCAGCTCGCCATGATCAGGAGATCTTCTTCGCCCGCGCCGGTGCGCTTGCGGACTTCGGCCATTTGAGTGGGGAAGTCGCGCTCCAGGCGCTTCACGTCGTCGTAAACGCGGAGGCCGCGCTCCTGGCCGTAGGCTTTTAGCTCGTCGCGTTCGCGGCGCACAATGGCTCCGACTTTCGGAATGTGGATGGCGACGAGGGGCAGGCCGTCGGGCGTGAGGTTCTCGCCGGCGAAGAGGTCTTCGACGCAGTGGAAGGGAGGGATGCGGAGGTCGGGCTTGTCGCTACCGTAGCTGCGCATCGCTTGCGCGAAGGTGAGGCGCGGGAATTTGTCGGCGACGGTGTAGCCGGCGACTTTGCACGATGCGACGATGAGCGGCTCAATTACTTCGTAGATTTGTTCCTGCTGCGGGAACGACATTTCCAAGTCGATTTGCGTGAACTCGGGCTGGCGGTCCGCGCGGAGATCCTCGTCGCGGAAGCAGCGGACGATCTGGAAATATTTTTCAAAGCCGGAGATCATCAGAAGCTGCTTGAAGATTTGCGGCGACTGCGGGAGCGCGTAGAAGGTGCCGGGGTTGACGCGGCTGGGGACGAGATAGTCGCGCGCGCCTTCCGGAGTGGAGCGCGTCATGAACGGGGTCTCGATTTCGAGGAACCCGAGGTCGGTCAGCGTCTGCCGGACGGCGAAGGCGATCTTCGAGCGCAGGATGATGTTGCGCTGCATGTGCGGGCGGCGCAGGTCGACGTAGCGATACTTGAGGCGCGCGTCTTCTTTGACGTCGACATCCTCTTCCATGGGGAAGGGCGGCGTGCGGGATTCGTTCAGGATCCAGATTTTCTCGACAACGATTTCGACTTCGCCCGTACCGATGTTCGGGTTGATGGTCTCCTTGCTGCGGAGCTCGACGGGGCCTTCGACGGCGACCACGTATTCGCTGGACAGCATCTCGGCTTTAGTGTGGACGGCAGGGTCTCCGTCGGCGCGGAAGACGAGTTGGGTGACTCCGTCACGGTCGCGCAGGTGGACGAATAACACGCCCCCCAGGTCGCGGCGGCGATGGACCCAGCCCATCAGCAGGGCGCGCTTGCCGGCGTCGGCGGCGCGCAATGTTCCACACGTGTGGGTCCGGCGAAGATCGCCCAGAAAATCCAACGTTACTTGCTCAGGCATTCCTTGACTCGCTCCCGTAGCAGCTCTTGACGAACATTGGTCTGCTCATGCGTCTGCATATCTTTAATGGATACTTCTCCGGCCGCCACTTCATTTTCGCCGCAAATGATGGCGAGCCGGGCGTTCAGTTTGTTGGCGATTTCGAAGACGCGCTTCAGCTTGCCTTCGCTGAGTTCCACGCGGATTCCGGCGCGGCGCAGTTCGCTGGCGGCCGCGGCGGCGGCGTTGCGGGTGGCCTCGCCCTCGGTGAACGTGACGATGACCAGAGGATCGGGCGCAAGCGCGGCGGTTTCTTCGACGGTCATGACCAGGCGGTCTTCGCCGATAGAGAAGCCGATGCCGGGGGCGGGAATTTTCGAACCGAGTGACTCCGCGAGGCCGTCATAGCGTCCGCCGCCGAGGACGGAGTTTTGCGCGCCCAGGGCTCCATGGGTGATTTCGAAAGTAGTGCGGGTGTAGTAGTCGAGTCCGCGGACCATGCGGGGCTTTACGGTGAAGGCGATGCCGCGCTGGTTTAGATAATTCTGGACGAAATCGAAGTGCGTGCGGCACTCAGGGCCGAGGTGATCGAGGATAGAGGGCAGGGCGTCAATGATGGGCTGGTCTTCGGGGACCTTACAATCGAGCACGCGCAGGGGGTTGGTGACGGCGCGGCGCTGGCAATCGGTACACATGGTTGGTGCGACTTCGGCGAGCTTGGCGCGCAGGAGCTCGAGGAACGCGGGGCGGCACTTGGGGCAGCCGACGGAATTGAGGATGAGGCTGTAGCCGTCGAGGCCGCTGCGGCGCAGGATCTCGCAGACCATTTCGATCACTTCGGCGTCTACAAGCGGGGATTCGGAACCGATGGCTTCCGCACCGATCTGATAGAACTGGCGGTAGCGGCCTTTCTGCGGACGCTCCCGGCGGAACATCGGGCCGAGGTAGTAGAGCTTCTTTACGCCGGGGAGCTGATCCATGCGGTGCTCGATGTAGGAGCGCATGACGGACGCGGTGGCCTCCGGGCGAAGCGTGAGCGAGCTGCCGTCGCGATCTTCCCACGTGTACATTTCCTTGCCGACGATGTCGGTGTCGGCGCCGACGCCGCGGGCGAAGAGAGCGGTGTCCTCGAAGAGCGGCGTGCGGATTTCGGCGTAGTTGTAGGCTCGGAAGACTTCGCGCGCGACGGTTTCGACGTGATTCCACACGGCGCTGGAGGGCGGGAGGATGTCGCGGGTTCCTTTAATTGCTCGAATCACTTCGGGGTGACTTCCTTTAGATAGATTCCCGCGCGGTCCGCATAGCCGTCGACGCCTTTGCGGAAGCGCTCCTGCTCCTCCGCGCTCACGGCGCGGCGGGGTTTCGCGGGGGTGCCCATTACCAGAGTATCGGGGGCGACTTCCATGCCTTCGGGGACCAGAGCGCCCGCGGCGACCACCGCGCCTTTGCCGATGCGCGCGCCGTTGAGCACGATGGCTCCGATGCCGATGAGGCTGCCGTCCTCGATGGTGCAGCCGTGAAGCACGACGGCGTGTCCCACGGTGACGCGGTTGCCGATGATGGCGGGAAATCCGGGGTCGGTGTGGACGATGGTGCCGTCCTGAATGTTGGTCTCATCGCCGATTTGGATGGGATCGTTGTCGCCGCGCAGGACCGCGCCCGGCCACACGCTGGAGCGCGAGCCGATCGTCACATCACCGATAACGGTAGCCCCCGGATCGACGTAAGCGGTGGGAGCCACGCGGGGCAAAACGCCGCGAAGACTACGAAGCATGGCAAATGGGAGTGCGAAAAACTCCATGCTAACACGCGGTTTCCAGTTGACACATCACTCGGAATCCGATATAACGGAAGCCGAGTTATGCGAGAAGATCCTCAGCGCTTTCTGCCGCTCTCGACGGCGACACTTCACATTGTTCTCGCTTTGGCCGGCGAGGACCGGCATGGTTACGGGATCATGCAGGAGGTGGCGCGGCAATCGGGAGCGAAGTATAAGTTGGGGCCCGGGACGCTTTACGACAATCTGCAGAAGTTGATTGAGCAGGGGATCATCGAGGAGCGCGGGCAGAAGGCGGACGATGACGATCCCCGGCGGCGGTACTACCGTTTGAGCGGGCTGGGCCGGGGGGTGCTGACGGCGGAGATCGCGCGCCTGGAAGGAATGATTCGCGATGCGCGCTTCCACTTGCGAGCGTCGAAACCGAGGAGGGCTTGATGCGGCGACGGATGTACGCATTCCTGATGGGCCTGCATCCGCGGGGCTTTCGCGAGAGGTTCTCGGGGGAGATGCTCTCGATCTTCGATGAGTCTCCGGGAAAGATAGCGCTGCTGGCCGATGCATGCGTGTCGGTGCTGCGGCAGCAGGCGTTGCGGCCGGGCGATCCGGCGGGTCCGCCTGCTGGTCCAGCGCCGGACGGGGTGCCGGTGTTTTACCTGGTCGATGATTCACTGCCGCGGAAGCCGGTGCTGTTGCAGGGGGCGCTGTTGTCGCTGGGAGTGTTTGCGGGGGTGGTGTTCGCAGTAAACAGCGCCGGTCCCGTCAGAGAATTGCTCATCGGAACGCGGCAGCCACTCCCGCGGGCGGTTGCCGTGGATCGCAATTCGATCATTCCGGCTGATCCGACGACCAAGGTGAATGTCGCTGAGCCGAAGGCCGACCCCTGGCGCGAGTTCGCGGAAACGTACTTCCGCATCATGCCGGTGCTGAGGGCGCTCGATACGGATCACGACTATCTGATCTCGCGCGCCGAGATCGCAGGTGCACCGGCTGCGCTCCGGAGCCTGGATGTCGACCATGACGGCAAGCTCAGCCCCCTGGAGTGCGGGCTCTTTGTCGGTCAGCGAACCGAAGCGATCGGTCCGACAGAGTTGAAGGCGATGGGCGCGGGATTCATGTATTCGCAACCGGTTTTATCCGCGCTCGATGCGGATGGCAACGGAGAGATTTCCGCCGCGGAGATGGCGCGCGCTTCGGCCTCTCTCCTCACGCTCGATGTCAGCCACGATGGGGTGCTGGCTCCGGCTGAGATCGCTCCGATCGATGTCGCGAGGAGAATCCTCGGGCGATAATAGAAGCCGAGTGGGCCCACTAACTTCTTCCGTCCTTGAAAAGCTTCCCTGGCTGCAACACGGATTCGGTACGCGGGCCGCGCCGCTGTCTCAAGACGGCATGGCGAGCTTAAAACAAATTCACTCGTCTTTGTCGCTCGTCGCCGGAAGTGTGGCGAACAGACTCGACGGCTGTGTCGGGGAGGGTGACGCTCTGGTTACGGCCGAACCGGGAGTCACTGTCTCCATCCGAACGGCGGATTGCTATCCGATTCTTTTGGCGGACCCGTTACACCGGGCGGTCGCGGCGGTCCATGCGGGCTGGCGCGGGACGGCGGCGCAGATTGTCCAAGAGACGCTGCAGCACATGCGTCGGGAGTTCGGAACATTGCCGGCGGACGTGTTGGCGGCGATCGGTCCGGGGATCGGGGTTTGCTGCTACCGGGTCGGCGAGGAGGTAGCTCGCCGCTTCGGAAAGGATGAAGCGGGAAATCTCGATTTAGCGGATGAGAACCTGCGTCAATTGACGCGCGCCGGTGTGCCGCGGGGCCAGATCGATGTTATGGGTGCGTGCACCTTTTGCGACGCGGAGCGATTCCATTCGTTCCGCCGCGAAGGGGAGCGCGCGGGCCGTATGATCTCGTATATAGGCTTGCAGAAACAGTAAGGGCGCGGTCAGCGGAATGTTGCCGCGGCCCGCGCCCTGGGAATCTGTTTCGATGAAATCCCGGGCAGGCTTACGCAGCCGGCACGAGGAATTCGTCGAAGCTCTCCGAGCCGTCACCGGCCGCGTTGCGATCCGCCACTTCCTGGCACTGGATGCAGAACGCGGTCCACGGCACCGCAGCGAGGCGCTTGGGACTGATGTCCTCCTCGCAATGCAGGCAGACGCCGAAGGCGCCTTCGTCCAAGCGGCGTAGCGCCGCGCGCACATTGCGCAGCAGGTTCGACTCGCGGTCCAGATTGCGGATCGCCAGTTCGCGTTCGGCGGCGTGTTGCACTTCGTCGAGCGCGTCCGGGCTTTTCTCGATGGCAATTCCTTCGCGGTTGCGCACGAACGTTTCCAGCTCTGCCTGCTTCGCCTCCAGAATGTTTTTAAATTTGTTCAACTCGTTCTTAGTCATGGCTGCCTCTCCTGATCCTTGTCTCTTTTTTTGTCCAGTCTATTTTTTCTTCTTACTGTCTTAACGTCTCGCTAGCGGATTAGACGCAGGAAGCTGCGAAAAGGTTCAAGTTCTCGCAACATCCCAGAAGTCTGTATCGCGAATATGCCGAGTGGCGAACTGAGCGTCCCCGGCTTCGTGGAAAACGATGCAGATTGGCGCAGCCCCGTGCTGCGTCTCACACCGTTCAAGTTCGATCGTTTGTCTACCATAACACACCGCGCTCCGACTTGCAAGCAATCCAGTGGCCACTTAATGTGGGCTTCATGTGGACCCCGAATCGGATGTCTTACATGATTCCTTCCTATCGGTCATAGTGCCCATTAGGATTACGATCTTTCTCCTTCCTTCGCGCATTTTCCTGACCGAACGGCTCAGGCGGGAAGAATCCGGGGCTTGCCGTATACTGTATCCTTGCCCGGTAAAAACTCTCATACGATGAAAACCGCCCGTGCGGATTTTACCACCCGCGTAAGTGCTTGTGCGGCTAGCTGTTTCTTTCTTGCGTTGAGTGTGACTCTGATTCCATTTGCGGGCATTCAGGAGGACGAGGCCCTCTATTCGATGCCTCTCTATCTCCCCCTGGGACCCGAGTTCCAGATCCGGATTCTGCATCATTCTATTCCGCTGATGCTGATGAGCTACCTGGGGACGCTGAAGACTGCGATTTACGCGGTGGTGATCCGGCTGGCCGGGTCCGGCGTGTGGGCCACGCGGCTGCCCATGGCGCTGGTTGGAGCCGTAACTATCTATATTTTCTGTCATTTGTGCTTCGCGGCACACCGTTCTGGTGCGCTGGCGGCCGGACTGGGCGCGGCGCTGCTGGCGACCGATCCCTCCTTTCTCCTTACCAACACGTTTGATTGGGGTCCGGTTGCGCTGGAGCATGTGTTGTTGGTTAGTGCGTGTCTCCTGCTGTACCGTTTCGCGACAAATTCGTCCCAAATCTGGCGTTTGGCCGCTGCGGCGTTCCTTTTTGGGCTGGCGCTGTGGAACAAGGCGCTTTTCCTGTGGGCGCTGAGCGGAGTTACCGTGGGGGGGCTGCTGGTATTCTGGCCGGAAGTAAAACGGCTGGCCTCGCGGCGGAACGTGACGGTAGCGGCGGGGGCGTTTCTGGTGGGCGCGTTCCCTTTGGTGTTGTTTAACTTGCTGAATCGAAATGCCACACTGGGCGAGAATGTCACGCTGGACACGGCGCATCTGGCACAGAAGTGGCGGCAGGTCCAGGTGGCGGCGAACGGAAACGCGCTGTTCGGGTTCATGGTGGCGAATGAGGCCCCCCGTGCCGTCACAGGCGCGGGCTCTGTTCCTGGACGGGCGGCGGTTTGGATTCACGAACATCTGGGTGAACATCGGGAGACGGGGCTTTACTACGTTTACGGGGCGTTGATTCTGGCGGCACCGCTGTGGTGGCGGTCGCGCGCGGCCCGGTTTTCGCTGGTTTTTGTGGGGGTTGCCTGGTTGATGATGGCTCTGACCAAGGATGCGGGGCAGGCGTTGCATCATGAGATCCTGCTGTGGCCGTTCCCGGTGTTGTTCGCGGCGGTGACGCTGGCGGAGATCCCGTGGCGATGGGTAGGCGGGGGAATTGGGGCGGTGCTGGTGGTTTCCAACCTGTTGGTGGTGAATCAGTATGTGTTCCAGTTTGAACGCAATGGTGCGACGGGGAACTTCACGGACGCATTGTTTCCACTGGCGGAGGCGCTGCCGGAGAGTCGTCCGGTCGACGCGATGGACTTCGGGATCCTGGTGACGATGGAACTGGCGCATGAAGGGCGCTTGCAGGCGCGGTTCGCGGGGGATCCGATGCGGACGGATTCACCCAATCCGGCGGAGCAGGCGCAGATGCGGGCGATGCTGGCCGAGCCGGGGGCTCTTTTTGTCGACCATGTGCCGGAGTTGGAGCAGTTTCGGGGGGTGGGGGCGAATCTGGACCGGTTCGCGGCGGCGGAGAGGTACCGGAAGGTGCCGGTCCGGACGGTGGCGGACTCACACGGACGGCCGACGTTTGAGATTTTCGAATACCGGCGGATGTGACGTTGTGTCTCAAGGGCGTGTCGAAGGTCCACAAAGCGGGCCGTGGGCGGCCGGTTAACCTCTTATTCATCAATAGTTAGGGTGCGGCATAGGAAGTGCTTGTCTAGAGACAGGATTCCAGGTATATGCGCACGCTTATCCGAAGTCTGGCGATGATCGCGGTGATAGCCGCTGCGCAAGCCACCACTTTGCAGCAGCTGAGCCTGGACAACATCATTTCGCAGTCGACCGCGGCGGTTCACGCCAAGGTGACCGGGTCGCGGGTGGCGCTGCGAGGCCAGGATATCTGGACTTTCTATCAGTTGCAGGTAATGGACACGCTCAAGACGGGTCCGAATTCCGGTCAGATTATGGAAGTAGCGGTACCGGGCGGAGCCATGCAGGGTGTACGGCAGGCGGTGGCGGGAGCGCCGGCGCTGACGCCCGGTGGTGAGTATGTTCTGTTCTTGTGGACCAGCAAGTCCGGTTTGACGCAGGTGATCGGGCTGTCGCAAGGGTTGTTCCTGGTGAACACCGACGCGTCGGGCAACAAGCTTCTGTCGCGTCCAGCGGCGGCGGCGACGATGCTGGACCAGAACGGAAATCCGGTGACGGATCAAGCGGTGAGTTTATCGCTGAGCGGATTGCGGTTGCGGATGGGAGTTCCCTCGCTGGCGAGCGGCACGCAGGGGGCGGCGAAGTAAAATGCGTCGCGCGGCGGGCCTAGCTCTGGTGTCTGTGCTGGCCGCTTCGGTGTCTTTCGGATATTACCCGTGGACGTTCTTTACGAGCCGTAATGCTCCGTTCAATCCCATCGTGGCGCGTTTCGATCCCGGTTCGCTGCCGGGCGGGACGATTCCATACTTCATCTCCGATCAGGCTCCGGGGCCGTTGATGCCGGGCGATAGCTATACGTCGATCGTGAGCCAGATTCAAGGGGCGGCGAATGTGTGGAACGGCGTGGCGAGCTCGACGGCGCGGTTGTCGTTTGGAGGGTTGTCGAGCAATCCTCCGCAGGCGACGCCGGGGGTGGATGTGGTGTTCAGCGACGACGAAATGCCGGCGGGGCTGCTGGCGCAGACGCGCATTTCGGTGCCGGACAATTTGAGTTTCCTGGGCACCGGCGCGACGTCGGTGCCCATTCTGCGTGCGCGGATTCAACTGCGGAGGGATTTGACCAATCCGGCGCAGGTGAGCTCGTCGGACCTGTTCTTTACGACGGTGGTGCATGAGTTTGGCCACGCCTTGGGGCTGCAGCATTCGCTGGCTTCGGGCGTGATGGCCACCATCACACGCGCGGTGACCAAGGCGATTCCTTTAGCGGCGGACGACATCGCGGGAGTTTCGATGCTCTATCCGGCGGCGGGCTATGTGCAAAGCACGGGCTCGATCACGGGAGCGGTTACCCAGAACAGCGTGGGAGTGAATTTGGCGAGCGTAGTGGCGATGTCGGCAAACGGCACGGCCATCACGACGCTAAGCAACCCGGACGGAACGTACCGAATCGGAGGAGTTCCGCCCGGGCAGTATTATGTGTATGCCCAGCCTTTGCCGCCCATCCAGACGGGTGAGGCGTACCCGAACAACGTGATTCCTCCGGAGGATTTACAGAAGAATCCGTTCGCCGCGAACACGGCGATCGACACGGAATTCTTTGTGGCTCCGGGCAAGGGAACGTACGACTGGACGCAAGCGAACCAGGTGTTCGTGACCGCTTCGGCCGCGACGGCGAACGTGAATTTCAGCATGCAGCGGCGGTCCACTCCGGCGATTCCGTGGGTGGTGACGTTGTCGTACTTCGGGGCGAACAGTCAGGTTCCGGTGTACTCGCCGGCGTTGGTGGGAGGAAACCCCAGTTATGTGGAGTTCTACGCGCAGGGGACGACTTCCGGCAACAAACTGGTGGCGGGGTTGGATGTAAGCGTGGTGGGATCGAGCGGGGCGGCTCCGGCGCGAGTGCGCTCGAATAGTCTGCAATACTGGGCGGGCTCGAACGGGTACGGGCTGATGATCGTGGACACGGGGGCGGACCCGGCGGCTCCGGCTCCGGCGCAGGTGGCGCTGGCGGTGAAGCTTCCGAGCGACCTTTACGTGCTGCCGGCGGCGTTTTCAGTAGTGCCGGGGGCGGCTCCGGCGATTTCGGGGGTGGCGGGGTCGGCGGACGGGACGACGGTCAATATCTCCGGGACGAACTTGGGCGCGTCGACGCGCGTGATGTTCGATGGCGCGGCAGGCGCGGTGCAGAGCGTGAACGGGGATGGCTCCGTGACGGTGGCGCCTCCTCCGGCGGCGGCGAATTATACGGCCACGGTGGAAGCTCTGTCGGCGGACGGACAAACGTCGTCACAGCAGTTGGGCGGCGCTGCGGCGCCGACGTTTACTTACGCGTCTCCTGTGAGCGACATCACGGTGAATTACGGGGTGCTGGCGCCGGGAGCGGACGCGGAGATCGACATTATCGGATTGAACACTTCCTTCGTGCAGGATCAAGTAGCGGTGGGTTTCGGGTCCAGCGACATTGTGGTGCGGCGAGTGTGGGTACTGAATCCGGGGCGGATTCTGCTGAACGTGACGGTTCTACCGAATGCTCAGCCGGGTCCGGTGGACGTCACGGTGGCGAGCGGGCTCCAACTGTTCACGAAGAATAATCTGCTGCAAGTGCAGGTGGCGAATCCGAAGCAGGAGACCTTGCACGTGCCGGTGGTGAATCAGTTGACGGGTCTGGCGGGCGTGCCGTCGGCGGGTTTCGCGCTGATCTCGACAACGGGGCTGCCTTCGAACCTGAATGGATGGTCGCTGACGATCGACGGACAGCCGGCCGGGTTCTCCATGGTGAGCGGCGGTCAGATCTATGCGCAGGTTCCGGCGGGCTTGCCGCTGGGCGCGGCCGAAGTGCAGTTGACTTCGCCGGCGGGCGAGGTGATCCCGAAGGTAGTGATGCAGATTGACGGTCCGCCGCCGGTGGTGCTGGGCACGGTGAATGCGGGCGGAGCCGCGGCCAGCGCGGTTCAGGCGGTTCATGTGGGCGATACGATTACGCTGGTGGTTTCCGGGCTGATCGATCCTTCCACGGCTGCGAATGCCGCGGTTACCGTCCAGGTGGGCGGGGCGAGCGGAGTGAGTTTGACGCCGACGCTGGTGCAGCCTACGTCGCAGGCGGGCGTGTACCAGATTCAGGTGACGTTGACGGGCGTTCCGTTTGGACCGAATCAACCGGTGCAGGTGGAAGTGGGGACACGCGTCTCGGCTAGCTCGTTCACGCTGTCGATTCTGCCTTCCTAGCTTAGGCGCAGGGCCGTACCAACTAACAAGTGAGTGGGACGTCGGGAGGCCGCTCCATTAATGTCGCGGCTCGGAAGCGGGCGCGGCGACGGCGTTTCGGCGAGGGAACGGTACTGTCGCGGGGACGATGTTACGGGCGCGGAGACGGTGCTGTCGCCGTGCGGAAATGGTGTCGCGGCGCGGAAACCATACGGTCGCGGAAACGGTATTGTCGCCGTGCGGACACGGTGTCGCGGGCGGAGACAATACGGTGCTCGGAAATGGTGTCGGCGGTGGGGGAACCGGCGCGGCTCGGAGGCGTAGGTTTCGGTTATTCGCCGCTTGTCAGGCGCTGGCGGCTAGCTTACGCAGGAAGGCGGCGTCGCCTTCGAGAAAATCGTAGTCGCGGAGGCGTTCGGGAAATTCCCAAACGATTCTCTCGAATACCAGATTGCGCGGCTCGCCCTGCCATTCAATCACCCTGAAAAAGAGCAGGCGGAGGGGGCGGCCGCCGGGGTAGCAGATCTCGTAGGCGTCGAGTTGGGTGTCGATGGTTGCATCGATGTCGAGTTCCTCGTGAAGCTCGCGGGCCAGTGCGGCGGGAGGCAGCTCGCCGGACTCGACTTTTCCGCCAGGAAATTCCCATTTGAGCGGATGCTTCCCGTCGCGCTTGCGCTGGGCGATGAGGATTTTCCCCTCACGCTCGATGACGGCGGCGACTACCTGGAGCGGCGCAGGCATAGGCAAGGACTCCATCATGACATAGGGCGGGATGACATAGGGCGGCTCTGCCAGAGGGGTGGCGGGTCCCGTTTGTTAGCCTGAAAGCTTGGAAGAAGAGTCTCTCGGCAAAGCTTACGACGCGCGGTTGATGCGGCGGCTGGTGGGGTATCTGCGACCGTACTGGCGGTCCGTGGTGGTGTCGCTGCTGTTCGTTCTGGCTTGGTCGGTGACACAGGTGGCGGGTCCGCTGCTAACGAAGCTGGCGATCGACAAGTACTTGACGGGGGCTTCGACGTCGCGATCGCCGCTCGACTTCTGGCTGGCGGCGGACGCGCGCACGGGGCTGGCGCAGATCGCGGTGTTGTATCTGGCGACGATCCTGATCGGGTTCCTGTGCGACTTCGCGGAGACGTACCTGATGCAGCGGACGGGGCAGTTCGCGATGTTCGACCTGCGGCGCGAGCTGATGGAGCACCTGCAACAGCTGGACGTGCAGTATTACGATCGCAACCCGGTGGGGCGGATGATTACTCGCGTCACGACGGACGTGGATGCGGTCAACGAGATGTGGGCGTCGGGGATCGTGAATCTGCTGGCGGATTTCCTGGCGCTGAGTTTTATCGTGGTGGCGATGCTGCGGCTGAGTCCGGGGCTGACGGGGTTTCTGATGCTGGTGCTGCCCGCAGTGGTGCTGGTGACGATGCGGTTCCGGGTGGCGACGCAGCAGAGCTTCCGGCGCGTGCGCGTGGCGGTGGCGGCGATCAATTCGTATTTGCAGGAACACGTGAGCGGGATCTCCGTGCTGCAACTTTTCAATCGCGAGGAGCGCAGCAAGCAGGAGTTCGAGAAGATTAATCGCTACCACATGGAGGCGTACAAGGACGCGATTCTCGCGTATGGATGGTTTTATCCGACGGTGGAGTTCTTGTCGATGCTGGGGTTGGGGATGCTGCTGGCGTATGGGGGATTTCGCATTCGCGGGGGCGCACTGTCGGTGGGCGTGCTGGTGGCGTTCTTCCAGTACGGGATGCGGTTCTTCCGGCCGATTCAGGATTTGAGCGAGAAGTACAACATTTTGCAATCGGCCATGGCGGCGAGCGAACGGGTGTTCAAGCTTTTGGACACCAAGCCTCGGGTGACTTCGCCCGTTGCGCCGCGGGGATTTCCGGAGGGTCCGGTTGCGATCGAATTCGATCACGTGTGGTTCGCGTACAAGGACGAGGATTGGGTGGTGCGCGATGTCAGCTTCCGCATCGAGCCGGGGGAGACGGTTGCGGCGGTGGGGCATACGGGGGCGGGGAAGACTACGCTGACGAATCTGCTGCTGCGGTTCTACGATATTCAGCGCGGGGCGATTCGGATTGGCGGGATCGACATTCGGGAGTTCGCGCTGCAAGATTTGCGGCGGCATTTCGGTGTGGTGCTGCAAGATCCGTACCTGTTCATGGGCACCGTGGATTCAAACATCCGGCTGGGCACGGAGGGGTTGACGCGGCGAGATGCGGAGGCCGCGGCGGAGCAGGTGAATCTGCTGGAGTTTATCCGAGGGCTGCCGGAAGGCTTCGATCAGCCGGTGCGCGAGCGCGGCCAGGGATTTTCGACCGGGCAAAAGCAGTTGATCAGTTTCGCGCGGGCGCTGGCGCATCATCCGCAGTTTCTGATTCTGGACGAGGCGACGTCGAGCGTGGATACCGAGACGGAACTGCGCGTGAGAGAAGCTCTGGGGCGGCTGGTGGAGGGGCGGACGTCGCTGGTGATCGCGCACCGGTTGTCGACGATTCAGCGGGCGCATCGGATTCTGGTGTTGCATAAGGGGCAACTTCGGGAATCCGGCACACATCAGGAGTTGCTGGCGCTGCGGGGAATTTATTGGAAGCTTTACCAACTGCAATACAAGGATCAGGAGATTGGCGATGGACCTGCGTTATCCGATCGGCACGTTCTCATTCCCCGCGTCTTCGACGGCGCCGCAGAGGCACGAGTGGATTCTTGAGATCGCGGCCGCGCCGGGGCACTTGCGCGCGGCGGTGGCGGGACTGACGGAGGAGCAACTCGATACGCCGTATCGGCCGGGAGGGTGGACGGTCCGGCAAGTGGCGCACCATGTGCCGGACAGCCACATGAATTCGTACGTGCGATTCAAGCTGGCGCTGACGGAAGATGAGCCGGTGATCAAGCCTTACGATGAGGCGCTGTGGGCGGGGCTGGCGGATGCGGCGGCTCCGGTGGATGCGTCGATCGAGTTGCTGGAGGCGTTGCACTGGCGCTGGGTGAGCTTGCTCGAATCGATGAGCGAGGGCGATTTCGGGCGGAGCTTCCGTCATCCGGAAATCGGACTGGTGCGGCTGGACCAGAATCTGGCGCTGTATGCGTGGCACGGCAAGCATCATGTGGCGCATATCATGGCCCTGCGGGATCGAATGGGTTGGAAATCGCAAGAAATCGCTTGACTCTGACCCAAGGGCAGACCGGATGATCTCGATTGAGGCGTTGGATTGACCAGTTTCTACCGCATTCATGAGTTTGCCGCGCTGGCCGGCGTTACGGTGAAGGCGCTGCATCATTACGACAGGCTGGGGTTGCTGAAGCCGGGACGCTCGGACGCGGGGTACCGGATGTATCGGGAATCCGACCTGGAGCGGTTAGAGCAGATTGTCGCGCTCAAGTTCCTGGGGCTTCCGCTGAAGCAGGTCAAAGTGGTGCTGGACCGGGCGGAGGTCGCGTTGCCGGAGGCGTTGCGGATGCAGCGCAGGGCTCTGGAGGAGAAGCACTCGCTTCTCGGCAACCTGATTCGCGCGGTGCGAGCAGCGGAAGAAGCGGCGGAACCTGGGAATCCGGCGGTCCTCAAAAAAATCATCGAGGTGATTGAGATGCAGGACAGCGTGGAAGTGATGAAGAGGTATTACGGCACGCCGGAGGCTTGGGAACGGCACCGGCGGCTGTATGAAGAGGGTCCGGCGCCGCAATGGCGGGATCTGTATCGCGAGATTCAGGCAGTGCTGGGAGAAGATCCGGGGAGCGAGAAGGTGCAGGAACTGCTGGATCGCTGGTTTGCGCTCTCGCGGCGAGCTTGCGAGTCGGGTGATCCGGGGTTGCAGACGGATTCTCCAACGGCGTGGATGGATCGGGCGAACTGGCCGGAGGCGATGAGGCGGCGGCTGGACGAGTTTCGCCTGGAGGAGCTGGTGCCCTTCATGGGGCGAGCGTTCGCGGCGCAGCAGAAGAAGTACTTCAGTGAAGCGGGCTGGGCCAAGCTGCATTCCCCGGACGCGCAGGTGAGTTCGCAGAGATGGCAGGCGAGGGTGGACCTGTTTCGCGATATCGCGGCTGCGCTGGGGGAAGATCCGGCGGGCGAGCGCGGGCAGGAGATCGCGGCGCGATTGCGCAAACAGCGGGCGGATTTTGCCAACGGCGATCCGGAGGTGATGATGGGACTCGATCAGATGTAGGCGGACTGGCGGAATTGGCCGCGTCCTCTCCGATGGCATTCGGAAGCGCTGTGCAAGCAGCAGGACGAAACCTTCGTCCGGTGCGCGGAGTTTCTGGATCGGGCTCTTGAGGCGGGAGAGGCACGGGCTAGTTCGTGACCGGGCGGAAGTAATCCGGGAGGCCGGGTTTGGTGTCGCGGAGGATTTCGACAATAGCGCGACGGTCGGCTAGGGTGAGCGTGGCGTACTTCGCGGCGCGGTCGCTGCCGGAGAGCACGGTCCACATGCGATGGTAGATCGCATCGCGGGCTTCGGGCGGGAGGCTGTCGAAGGCCTCCGAGTAAATCATGTAGCTGCACGGGTAGCGCATGAGGCGGCGGTCAAGATCGAACTCGCGGAGGGAGCGGCCTTGCTTATCGCGAGGGCCTTGGGCGGCGAATTTTTCGGTGTAGCCGGAACTGCCCTGGATTTTGGCGGTGAGCGGCGCTTCGTCGACGAAGAGGAGATAATCGACGAACTCCCGCGCGGCGGCTTCGAGGCGCTGCGGGAGATCGGGAAGTTTCTCATATGCTCCGTAGCGGGCTTCCCAGCCTACGCGGGTCAGAAGGTTCATCATGCGCATCTGGTGATTGAAGACCAGCAGCGCCACGATGTCGCTGTAGGGAGTCAGCGCAAAGCGGGTGTCGAATTTATCTTTGAGCGATCCGAGGATTTCGCCGTGCGTGGGCGCCTCGGCTCTATCGGGATCGGTGAAGAGCGCGTTGCCCAGGTGGCGGGCGGGGCCGGAGGCTCCGGTGACGTACCAGCCTCCGAAACGTTCCTGCATGGGGCTGCGATGATCGGTGAGATAGCTGCCGGCTTGGTAGAGAGCCTCTCCGCTGGGACCGGGGTAGACGCTGCGGAGGAGCGTGCCGGGGACGTCGAGGCTCGAGTAGGAGACGTGGCAGCCGAGGCAGCTGTTGTCGCGCTGGAAGGTGGGCTTGTCGAGAGGCGAAATCGATTGCGGTACGCGGCCGCGGCCGGGGAAATAATTGCGGCCCAGCGTGTAGAAGACGATGCCTTGTTGCGGGTCCTGCGCGGCGAGTTCGATGAAGCCGTTGGGGACGAATCCTACGGCGATGGAATCGTTGAAGTACAGCATCCGCGGATTGTGGGGTCCGATGATGTACTGCTGCACGCTGGTTTTGGACATGGCTACGATTTGCGATTCGACGGGGATGTTGAGCGCGTCGAGCACGGATCGCAAGTAGCCAGTGGTTTCTTCGGACTTGAGGACGAGGGAGCCTTCCTGGATCCTGCGGTTCAGCGCGGCGACCGGATCCTGTGAGGGGCGTTCATAGTGGATCGCGGGATGGTCGGGCGAGCCGTCGAAGGCGCCGCTGAGGCCTTGGCTAAGCGAACTGGTGGCCAGGATGATTCCCAGCGCGGCGGCTCCGAGGAACGCGCGGTGCATCGTGCAGTTCCTTTTACGGGCGTGTACGGTACAGCATGCGCGGGAACGCGATGGTTTCGCGGATGTGCTCCAGGCCGCACATCCAGGCGGTGAAACGCTCGACTCCCATGCCGAAGCCGGCGTGCGGAACCGAGCCGTACTTGCGGAGATCGAGATACCACTCGAAGGCTTCGCGCGGGAGGTTGTGTTCTTCGAGGCGCTGTAGCAGCAGGTCGAGGTCGTGAATGCGCTGGCCTCCGCCGATGATTTCGCCGTAGCCTTCGGGCGCGATGAAGTCGACGCCCATGGCGAGGTCGGGACGCTCCGGCGCGGGCTGGAAATAGAAAGCTTTGACGGCGGCGGGGTAGCGATCGACCATGAGCGGGCGGTCGAGATCGTCGGTCAGGAGAGTTTCGTCGGTGTTGCCGAAGTCGCTGCCGAATTGGATTTCGCTGCCTTTGGACTGGAGTTTCTTGACGGCGTCTTCGTAGCTCATGCGGTGAAACGGGGCTTTGACGGATTCGAGCTTCGACGTGTCGCGTTCCAGGATTTTGAGATCCTCTCGGCAGGTTTCGAGGATGCGGCCGATGATGAAGACCACCATTTCTTCTCCGACTCGCTTGACGTCTTCGAGGTCGGCGTAGGCCATTTCGGGTTCCACCATCCAGAACTCGGTGAGGTGGCGGCGGGTTTTGGATTTTTCGGCGCGGAAGGTAGGGCCGAAGCAGTAGACCTTGCCGAAGGCGGCGGCGGTGGCTTCGCTGTAAAGCTGGCCGGACTGCGTGAGGTACACCTTCTCTTCGTCTGAGTACTGGACTTCAAACAGCGTCGTGGTGCCTTCGCAGGCGGCGGGCGTGAAGATGGGCGTGTCGACCAGGATGAAGCCGTGCGAATCGAAATAGTCGCGGATGGCCTTGATCACTTGATGGCGAACCTTGAGCGCGCTGTGCTGGCGGCGGCTGCGGAGCCAGAGGTGGCGATGGTCCATCAGGAAGTCGATGCCGTGCTCTTTGGGCGTGATGGGATATGGAGTGGATTCCGGGACGCGTTGGACGATGGTGGCGGATTCGACGTCGAGCTCGTAGCCGCCGGGGGCTCGGGCTTCGGCGCGCACTTTGCCGCGGATGATGAGGGAGGATTCCTGGGTCAGGTCCTTGAGCGATTCGAAGAGCTCTTCGGGCAGCGCGCTCTTGACGGCGACGCATTGCAGGATGCCGGAGCCGTCGCGCACCTGAGGGAAGCAGATTTTTCCGCTCCGGCGCAGGTTGTAGAGCCATCCTGCGATTTCGACGGACTCGCCTACATGGCGGCCGATTTCGGAGACGGTCACTCTCGGAAGAGATTTCTCATCGCTCATGCGGTTTCAGATTCTCCAGGCGTTCGAAGACTTCAAGGGCTCGTTTCACGGGCTTTTCGATGTCGGCGGCGTCGCGCAGTTCGAGCAAGAGCGGGTATTGATCCGGGGCGGAGCGGAGCGTTTCCATCGTACTGGTCCAGTCAATGGTGCCGCCTTCATCGAGTAGAGGGAACAGATGCTGGTCCTCGCTTCCATTATTGTCATGGACGTGCGTGGAGCGAATGCGGGAGGCGAGGAGGCGATAGGCGGTGTCCACGCCTTCCTTCATGTGCGCGTGGCCGACGTCGAAGCAGACGTTCAGTTTCAGGTGTGTGGCTTCGAAGAAGTAGAGCAGGCGCTCCGCGCTGGCGAGCGCGTTGGGTGTGTTTTCGAGAATTAACTCGACGCCGCGCTGGCGGGCGAAGATGGTGAGTTCTTCGAGAGAGGAGAACGCGGCCTCCACTTTGTACTGATCGAACTCTTCCTCCGCGACTCCCAGGTGTTGGATGAAGTAGCGGAAGGGGATTTTTTCCGCCACTTCGAGCGCGCGTTTGATTTCGTCGACATGCTGGAGGCGCTTGGCTTTGACGCGCTCAGTGATGGTGATCACGGAGTCCGGTCCGGAGCGTCCCCACACATGGTCCGTGTACATCGGCGAATGCAGCGAATGGACCTTGAGCTCGGCATCGCGAAACCAATAGTCCAACTCTCCGACCTGGCCTTTGTCGCGATAATCCAGATGTTGGCGCGCGCAGAAAATTTCGACGAGGGGGATGCCGGCATCCCAAATACGGTCCAACCAGACGGCAGTCAGATGATGGTTGGCGATCAGATGCGTGGAGAGGGCGCGCTGAAGGGGCATGGAGTTGTATCGGTCAGTATCCGGCGGCTTTGCCGGGGCGGCGTCCGTCAGCAGCCCCCTGCAACCAGCCTGCTTGATTCACGATGGCTTCGACCACGGCGGCGACTCCGGCGTTCGGTCCGGCTTCGTCGATCTGATGACCGCGGGCTTTGAGGAGTGCGACGGTGTCGGGCGAGAATCCGCGTTCGAGCGAGAGGCGGTCCGGCATCCACTGATGATGGAAGCGCGGCGCATCGACGGCGTCCTGCGCGTTCATGCCGAAGTCGACCACGTTGAGGATGGTTTCGAGCACGGAGGTGATGATGCGCGGACCTCCGGGTCCGCCGACGACCATGAAGAGTTTGCCATCGCGGGCGAGGATGGTGGGAGTCATGGCGGAGAGGGGACGCTTGCCGGGCTGGATGGAGTTGGACTCGCCTTGGAGGAGTCCGAACATATTCGCGGCTCCCGGTTTGGCGGAAAAATCGTCCATTTCGTTGTTGAGCAGGAAACCCGCTCCGGGGACGGTGATGCCGTTACCGAAGCCTCCGTTGAGAGTATATGTGACGGAGACGGCGTTGCCTTCGGCGTCGACGACATTGTAGTGGGTGGTCTCCGTGCCTTCACTACCGGGAGGGCCGCCGGGGCGGATCTGCGCGCTGGGCGTGGCGTGCGCGGGGTCGATGGTGGCGCGGCGCTTGTTGATATAGGCGGGATCGAGCAGGCCGGCGAGAGGGGCTTTGTAGAAGTCGGGATCGCCGAGGTATTGGCTGCGATCGGCGAAGAAGCGTCGCATGGTTTCGGCGACGTAGTGGATGGACGCGGCCGAGCCCGCCCCGGATTTCTCATAGCCGGAGCCTTCGAGCATGCCCATCATTTGCAGGATGCCGATGCCTCCGGAACTGGGCGGGGGAGCGGTGATGACGTCGTAGCCTCGATATTTTCCGGTGAGCGGGGTGCGCTCAATGGCGGTGTAGTTTTTCAGATCGTCGAGGGTGATGAGGCCGCCGTTCTTGCTCATCGCGGTGGCGAGGAGCTTGGCGGTATCGCCTTCGTAGAAGTCCTTCGCGCCGGATTTGGCGAGGCGCTGGAGGGTGCGGGCGAGGTCGGGTTGCGCGAAAGTGTCACCGGCGTCGTGGTTCAAGAAGATGCGCTTCGATTCGGGATCGGCGGCGAGATTGCGCGCGCTTTTGAGCGATTCGGCGAAGGCGTGGGAGACGGGGAAACCTTTCGCGGCGAGTTCGGCTGCCGGAGTGACTAAAGCGTCCCACTTGGAGCGGCCGTACTTTTGATGCGCGAGTTCGAAGCCGCGCACGGTGCCGGCGACTCCCGCGGATCGCCAGCCTTCGATGCTCTCTCGGGTGGGGTTGCCCTTGGCGTCGAGATACATGTCGTGCGAGGCTTTGCCGGGGGCGCGCTCGCGGAAGTCGATGAAGGTCCTGCGGCCGTCGGCGAAGCGGATCAGCATGAAGCCTCCGCCGCCGAGGTTGCCTGCGTAGGGGTACGTTACGGCCATCGCGAATCCGACGGCGACCGCGGCATCGACAGCATTGCCGCCATTCTGGAGAATCTTGACGCCGACGTCAGTGGCGAGAGAATCGCCGGAGACCACCATCGCGTGCTTGGCGAACTCAGGTTGCCGCGCGAGAAGCGTGCCGCAGAGGAAGAGACCCGGCAGGAGTCCGCGGCGCGTCATTCATTGAGTTTAGCAGCCGATTCTAACAGTCGCGCGTGCCGGCTACCTCTTGACGAGAGCGGCGACGAAATCGCAGTCGGAAGCTTCGAGGACGCTCTTGGGAAGGTAGCAGTAGCCTGCGTCTCCCCAGTCCGGGCCCCAGGAGTTTTTCACGATGTAGAAGTTGCCGGTGTAGCCGACGATGAGCATGGCGTGGCGGCCGTGGCGTCCGCTGGGAGCCTCGGCGGCGTTGAAGAGGCCGTCGCGGCCGACGTTTGAAAACGAGGTGCCGGTATTCATCCCGACGTGCACGGGGCAGCCTGCGCTGAGCGCCTTGCGAACGTCATCGAGGGCGATGGGATGCGGCGTGGCGTCGAGCAGGTGGGTCTCCGCGTCGGAGAGAAGGACGCGTTCGGAGGTGGCGGGCGAAGGGCTGGTGTCGGGCCACAATTCCTGGCGGCAGGACCCTTGTTGCGTGAGCACGCGCGCGGGGTCGGGGCCGTCGACGGTGCCGTCGCCGCCTGAATAAGCGTAGGCGTAATCCTGCGCGTCGCCCTGCATGCGTTGGAACTCCAGCATGGTGTAGCTGGGCGAGAGGCGCACGGCGTTGCCGTTTTTCATGGCGGAGACCAGTTCGGCGGCGTGGGTCCAGGCGAAGGCCGAGCAGCGGGACGTGGGGCCTTGGTCGCCGACAGGAGAGCAGTAGGTGCGCAGATCCACGGCGTCCTGCACGGGCACGGCATCGAAGGCGGGCGGCAGAGGCTGCGGGGGAACCGGATTCCCACGGCGCGGAACGGAGACGTCCACATTGCTGAAGTCGATTCCCCTGTACTGCATCATCAGATACGCCAGCATCGCCTGGGTGAGGAAGCCGAAGGCGTGGAGTTGGCCGTCGCGCTCGAACAGATGCAGGGTTTCGGAGCTGCCGGGGGCGATGCTCTCGAAACCATCGGCGAAGGTTCGCTCCTGGAAGGGCGTAAAGCCTTCGTCGGTGCGCTGCGTGGTCATGGTGTCGCCGAAGAATTGGTGATCGCCGAAGAGGTTCTGGGCGGATTGCTGGTAGTCGTCCGGGGTCCAGTCGCCGGAATCGTCCTGGAAATCGGTGCCGATCGCGTTGGGGAAATCCGCAGCGGAGAGAGCAGTGTCCTGGTCGAGGCCGATCAGGTCGTCGGGGTTGGAGAAGTTGTCGTTGACGTCGCCATCGTCTCCGTTATTGTTTTCGCCGCCGCCGTTGCCGCCGTCGTCATCGTTGCCGCTATCGTCGTTATTGCCGCCGTCGTCTGCGCCGGTGTCGTCGTCCTGCTCGTCTTGGTTGTCCTGATCGGAATCGTCGTTATAGCCGCCGTTTCCATCGTCGCCGCCGTTATCAAATCCGCCGCCATCGTCGTCTCCGAAGCCTCCGTCGAAGAAGCCGCCGCCCTCGTCGTCACCCATCCAGTAGCGCATAAAACTAAATCCTACTACGGGCCGTGCTCGCCGCCGTGCGCTTGACGGCGCGATCTCGCCCAGCGTAAATTACGACGAAGAGATTCGCATTAACATGGAGCCAATTCTGGGAATGGTCTACTTGTTTGCCGGTAATTTTGCGCCGTGCGGTATTCCCGGTACCACCTACGGCGGAGACGGCGTGAACAATTTCGGCCTTCCGAAGCTGAGCGCTCCGATCCCGGGTGCCAGATACGCGATCGCGGTTACCGGGACCTTTCCCAATCGCTGAATCAGAAAACAAGCCCACACGAGCGGCGAACGGTTCACGGGCACCGGGGGAGGCCGAAATGTCGTGGCGCGGGGCGTCTCGCAGGGCCTTTGTTCATTGAAAGATTCAATGCTGCGCGATGCGCAAGATTTCGTGGCGCGTGCGCGTGTTGGTCGACTATACTGTCTTGGAACGCCAAGGAGCGTTCTCAAGAAATGGGAAACCTGTCTGTTCCTGTTCGGCGCCTCCGTGTGTGCGCACTCTTCCTTCTTGCTGCCGGAGCCGCCTTCGCGCAGAACGCCGCGCCGGATCTGGAAAAGCGGCTCAACGACCTCGACAAAGCGACGAAAGCAGCGCAGAGCGCTGGCGATAACGCCTGGATGCTGACCAGCGCGGCGCTGGTCCTGATGATGACGGGTCCGGGCCTGGCGCTGTTCTACGGGGGGTTGGTCCGCAGCAAGAACGTGCTCAGCACGATGATGCATAGCTTCATCCTGATGTGCACCGTGTCCGTGCTGTGGGCGGTGGTGGGGTACAGTCTTTCGTTCGGCGAAGGCAATGCGTTTATCGGGGACTTGCGTTATGCGTTTCTGAACGGCGTGGGCGCGATGCCGAACGCGGATTACGGCGCGACGGTGCCGCACCAGACCTACATGATCTACCAGTTGATGTTCGCGATCATCACACCGGCGCTGATCTCCGGCGCGTTCGCGGAGCGGATGAAGTTTTCCGCGATGCTGCTGTTCTGCACGCTGTGGTCTTTGGTGGTGTATTTCCCGATGGCGCACATGGTGTGGGGCAAGGGTGGATTCTTCAATGCCGCGTTGGGCGGCAAGATTCCCGCGCTGGATTTCGCGGGCGGCACGGTGGTGCATATTACGAGCGGCGTTTCGGCGCTGGTTTGCGCGCTGTATCTGGGCAAGCGCGCCGGGTATCCGCACGAATCGATGCGTCCACATAGCCTGGTGCTGAGCACCATCGGCGCGTGCCTGCTGTGGGTGGGCTGGTTCGGATTCAACGCCGGAAGCGCGGTGGCTGCGAACTCGCTGGCGACGAGCGCGTTCATCGCGACGCACTTCGCTACGGCGGCCGCGGCACTGGGATGGTTGATCGCCGAGACGCTGAAGACCGGCAAGCCGAGCATCCTGGGTGGAATTTCCGGAGCCGTCGCAGGGCTGGTCGCGATCACGCCCGCGTCGGGCTTCGTCAAGCCGATGCCGGCGATGATTATCGGCCTGGCCGCCGGCATCTTTTGTTACCTGATGGTCAGCGTCGTGAAATCGAAGTTCCGCTACGATGATGCTCTGGACGCTTTCGGTGTGCACGGCATGGGCGGCACTCTGGGCGCTCTGCTTACGGGTGTTTTCGCCGTGAAGGAAGTGAACGACATCTTCGCCGGTAAGCCGGTGGGTCTGCTCGATGGCAATGCCGGACAACTGTTGAATCAGGCTGCCGCCGTGGCGGTCGCGTGGGTGCTGGGCATCGTCGGAACCTGGGTGCTCTTAAAGATCGTCGACGTCACCGTGGGCGTTCGCGTGGAGGAACAGCAGGAGCACGAAGGGCTCGACCTCAGTCTGCACGGCGAAGAAGGGTACAATTTGGACGCGTGAGCCCCACGTTTGCGCTCACCTCTACCGATTAGGAGATCTCCATGAAGAGAATCGAAGCGATTATCCAGCCGCACAAGCTTGAAGATGTCAAAGAAGGACTCAAGGGCATCGGCATCGACGGCATGACGATTACGGAAGTCCGCGGTCACGGCAGGCAGAAGGGGCACAAAGAAGTCTACCGCGGTATGGAGTACCAGGTGGACCTGCTGCCCAAGGTGAAAGTGGAGATGGTGGTGACCGATTCGCGGTGCGATGAGGTGGTCAACACGCTGGTCGCCTCGGCCCGCACGGGCAAGATTGGCGATGGCAAGATTTTCGTCCAGGATGTCGCCGAAGCGATCCGCATCCGGAACGACGAACGGGGTGACTCGGCGCTCTAGCCGAGATACTTTAGTTAGGGCGCTGCTTCCGAGGGGGGAGGGCGCCCCGTCAACGTGCCGAAGCGCCGCCACCACCGCCGGACTTACACCGGACCGGTCGAACTTTCCTGGCTCGATCCGCAAGGACAGCGGAAGTTTGCCCGCGGGAAGTGCCTGGATCTTTCGGAGACAGGACTGCGCGTGGAGTCTCCTGTGCCTATTCCCGCATACACTTCGGTGTTCTTGCGCGCTGAGCGCATTCGCCTTTCCGGCGCGGCCTCCGTACGGCACGTCAACAGGATAGGCGCGCGGTTCCTTCTGGGCCTGGAACTGACTGAGCCTATCCCGGGAAAGACCTTAGCGGGCCTCGATGACGCGCCCCAAGATCCGTCCAGATAGAAACTTTCAATCGGATCAATAAAAAGATTCGACAGCCACAAGCTCGCGCTCCTTCCTATACTTGAGAATGGGCGCAGGGTCCCGGGGTCTGTTGAGTGAAAAAAATCGAATCCATTATTCAGCCGCACAAGCTCGATGAGGTTAAGGAAGCTCTGAAGTCCATCGGGGTGGATGGCATGACCATCACGGAGGTTCGGGGGCATGGCCGGCAGAAGGGCCACAAGGAGGTCTACCGGGGGATGGAATACCAGGTGGATCTGCTGCCGAAGGTGAAGATCGAGATGGTGCTGGCGGACGACCGGGTGGACGAAGTGGTTCAGGCGCTGATCGCGGCGGCGCGCAGCGGCAAGATCGGCGACGGAAAGATTTTCGTGACCGATGTGGCGGACGTCATCCGCATCCGAAATGAGGACCGTGGTGAAGCTGCTTTATGAAACACAGGGAGACGCAGTCCAAGTGAGTGAAGCTGTCATACTTCCGCCGCCTCCGCCGGAAACGGTTCACCGCACCATCGCGTCGCGGTCCGCCGATGTCGACCGGCGCGTGCTGGAGGCGTTCGCCCCGACGCTGCAACAGCGGGCGAAATCGGGCCTCGCGCTGGTGGCGGTGGGCGGCTTCGGAAGACGGGAGCTGTTTCCGCACTCCGACGTCGACTTGCTGCTGTTGATCGGTTCGGAGTCCGACATGCCTCCCAAGGAGGCGATCGCGTCGTTTCTGCAACAGCTCTGGGACGGGGGGCTGCGGCCGAGCCACTCGGTCCATACGGTAGCAGATTGTGTGACGGAGCATGCCGATAACGCCGAGCTTACGATCAGCCTGTTCGACCGCCGCCTCTTGGCCGGCGATGAGTCTCTGTTTCAAACCTTGGAGGAACGCTTCAAGGCATTCCTTTCGAAGCGCGCGACGCTGATCGCGCAACAGTTGGCGGGCCTGGCCACCGGCCGCCGCGCAAAGTTCCAGAACACCATTTATCATCTGGAGCCGAACATTAAAGACGCTCCTGGCGGGCTACGCGATCTGCAAACCGTACGCTGGCTGCAGGCGCTGGAGCCTCTGGAAGGAACGCCTTCATTGCAGGGAGCGCTTGCGTTCCTGGGCGGCATCCGGATTCGCTTGCATGAGCTCGCGGGGCGGGATCAGAATGTACTCAGCTTTGAGGCGCAAGATGCGTTGGCTGAGCAGCCCGCCGCGCTGATGCGCGATTATTACCGGCACGCCCGGGTGGTGGATCGCTCGGTTCGGCAGGCCATCGAGACGGCGACGGAGCGGCCGGGCTCCTTGCTCGGGCGGTTTCACGAATGGCGGGCGCGGCTGTCGACTTCGGAGTTCACGGTGTCGCGCGAGCGCGTACTGCTGCGCAGCGTACAGGCTCCGGAGGACCTGCGGCTGTTCGAATTTGTCGCGCGTCATCAACTGCGTCTGGCTCCGGATACCATCGAGCGGCTGCAGGGGTTCGTTCCCAAGGCGACGTGGGTGGATTGGAAGCGGATGTTATCGCTGCCTCGCCCGGCGGCGGGTTTGCGTGCCATGCAGGAGGCCGGAGTGCTGACGGCGGCCTTGCCGGAATGGGCCAACATCGAGTGTTTGGTGGTGCGTGACTTTTATCACCGGTACACGGTGGACGAGCATACGCTTGTGGCCATCGGGGCACTGGAGTCCGTGACGGATGGGCGCTTTGCGGAATTGCTGGGTGAGATTGAAGATCCGGCGCTGGTGCGCTTCGCGCTGATCCTGCACGATATCGGCAAGGGCTCCGGACGCGATCATTCGGAAGCTGCCGTGGAAGTGGCCGGGCATGTGATGACGCGGCTCGGGGCACCGGAGATGGACCGCGCGACGGTCGAGTTTTTGATCGCGCGGCACCTGGAAATGTCCAGTGTGATGAGCTCGCGGGATCTGCATGACGGCGCCACCGCGCGCGCTGTGGCGGACCGCGTCGGCACCATCGAACGTCTGAAGCTGCTCACGATGCTGACGTACGCGGACATCAGCGCCGTGAATCCTCAGGCGATGACGCCGTGGCGGCTGGAGCAACTCTGGCGGGTGTACCTTCTGGCGCACCAGGAGCTTACCAAGGAACTGGAGACCGAACGCATTCATTCGCCGTCCGGTGTCGCGCCGGAGCGTGCGAGGTTTCTGGAGGGTCTCCCGATGCGGTACGTTCGCACGCACACGGAAGCCGAGATCGACGGGCATTATCAGCTCGCGCGGCAGCTCGAATCGCGCGCGGTGGCGATTGAGATTCACCATGAGCGCAGTATCTACAAGCTGGTCCTGCTGACGCGCGACCGGCCGGCGCTGTTCGCTTCGGTCGCGGGTGCGATCTCGAGCTTCGGCCTGAATATCTTGAAAGCGGAGGCGTTCACCAACGCCGAGGGCGTCGTGGTGGACACGTTTACCTTTGCCGATCCGCATCGCACACTGGAACTCAATCCGACGGAAGTTGACCGCCTGCGCGGGGTGGTGCGACGCGTTCTCGAAGGCAAGCAGGAGGCGGAAAAGCTCCTGCGTGGCCGTCCGAAGCCTCTGCTGCCCGCGAAGGCTCGCTTGAAGCCGCGCGTCGCCGTGAAAAACGACGTTTCCGACGCCGCCACTCTGGTCGAAATTGTGGCGGAGGACCGCCCCGGCTTACTGTATGACCTGGCCCGCGCTATTTCTGAGTCGGGTTGCAACATCGAGGTCGTTCTGATCGATACGGAAGCCCATAAGGCTCTCGACGTTTTTTACGTCACGTATCAGGGCAAGAAACTGGAGACCGCGATTCAGGATCACCTGAAAGCGGGCCTGCTCGCCGCCTGCATGGCTCAGCAGTAGCGTGCTGGAGACGGGGCCGTTTGATCCGTCTTCGAGCCATCGACAGGAGTGGCTCGACGCGATACCACGTAGGCCTCGGGCCTGAGCGCCGTGCTTAGGAGTGTTGGCCGGCAGGGTCTCGGAACCGGCTCGCCGATCTCGGGCATCAATTCGAAATGAGCGGTCAGAGCGTTCTCGAAGCTGAGCCGCGTCACGTCTTCGGTCTCGCCCACGGCAGCGCAGCCGGGCACGTCCGGGGACAAGCCGAGTGGCCGGTGCTGGTTTGCTCGATTACCACAGGATATCTTTATCTTGCTCATTTCAGTCCCGTCTTCTGACTATAACGTTTAGGGTTCCTGGTGCAGTTCAGGGCGCTTGAATTGCCGATGGCTTTCCCGTGGATCGAACTTTACGCCCACTGGTTTCTCAAGCGACTGGATGGCTTCGCGCGGCGGTGGGAGTATTCTTCTCCGCCGGCAGTGCTCTCGTGTATACTCAAGATTGAGGGCGGGCATTCGCAGTGGGCGCAAGCCCACTTTTTTATTGCTCCGCACAATAGAGAAGATATGGCGGACCGGACGGCGGTCGTGGAAAAAATTCGGGAAATCGCGGAGCGTGTCGCAGCGCCGCAGGGTCTGGAGATCTACGATCTTCAGCTTCTGGGCGGCGGCAAGAGCCGTCTTCTGCGCATTTTTATCGACCGTCCCGAGGGAGTCAGCCACGCGGATTGCGAATTCATTTCGCAGAACGTGGGCACCATCCTGGATGTCGAGGACATTATTCCCGGAGGCTCCTACACGCTCGAAGTCAGCTCGCCCGGCGTGGAGCGGAAGCTTACCCGTCCGCAGGAATTCGAACGTTTTGCCGGGCACAAGATCAAGGTGGTCCTGCGCCAGGCCGTGGAAGGCCAGCGCACCTGGGCCGGCCTGTTGAAGAGCTTCACCCAAGGAACCATTACCCTCGAACCGGCGCCTGGAAAGAGCGTGCAATTCCCGCTTGACCAAGTGGAAAGAGCCAACCTGAAGTTCGAGTGGTGATCGGTTAAATAAAGACACATTCATATGAGCAGCCTGGGAACGATTTATCAGTCTATCGAGATCCTTAGTAAGGAGAAGGGCATCGACCCTAAGGTGATCCTGGACGCCGTAAAGGACGCCATGCTGGTGGCCGCGCGGAAGCATTTCCATACCGAGGAAGAACTGATCGCGGAACTGGACGAGAAGACCGGGGCCATCCAGATTTTTGGTGTGAAGCGGGTGGCCGATCCGGTGACGGATCCGCAAAAGGAAATTTCGCTCGCGGCGGCGCAAAAGATTCAACCGGGAATTGAGGCCGGCGGGGAGATCCGTACGGCGAAACCGACCGAGGTCCTGGGGCGCATTTCCGCCCAGACTGCCAAGCAAGTCATCCTGCAAAAGGTCCGCGAGGCGGAGCGCGAAAACATTTTCTCCGAATTTTCGGGGCGCGTGGGCGAACTGGTCACTTGCGTCATCAAGCGCGTGGAAGGCCAGGACCTGATCGCGGACGTCGGCAAATCCGAAGCGCGTCTGGCGAAGAAGGAGCAATCCAAGCTCGAAAGCTTCAGCGTAGGCGACCGCATTCGTGTGGTCATCCGGAGCGTCGAGAAGGCCGGCAAGAACGCCGGTGTGATCATCTCTCGCGCCGCTCCGGAACTGGTGATGCGCCTGTTCGAGCAGGAAGTTCCTGAGATTTACGACAACACCGTCACCATCAAGGGATGCGCGCGCGAGGCGGGCGAGCGAACCAAGATTGCGGTTTCCAGCCGCGACCGCGACGTCGATAGCGTCGGCGCCTGCGTCGGCATGAAGGGCATGCGCGTGCAGTCCATCATCCGCGAGTTGCGCGGCGAAAAAATCGACATCATTGAGTACAACGACGATCCGGTGGTCTTCGCCACTCACGCGCTCAGCCCCGCCAAGATCGCGAAAGTGTCCGTTCTCGATGGCGTCGACAAGCACATGGAAGTGATCGTCGACGACACGCAACTCTCTCTGGCCATCGGCAAGAAGGGCCAGAACGTGCGCCTGGCCGCGAAACTTCTGGGCTGGCGCATCGACATTAAGAGCGAAGAGGAAAAGCGCCAGGAAGTGGAGTCGCAAATGGCCGCCATGGTGGTGCCGGGCGCGCCGGTTTCGGTACTGCTGGATCACGGGCTCACGGAAGAAACCACGGAAAAATTGATGGCTGCCGGAGTCCTGACGGTAGAGAAATTGGGCGCGATGACCCCGGAACAGTTAGAAGAAATTCCGGAAATCGACGACGCTGCAGTACAGAGTATCCAGCAGGCCGTGGTAAGTTACTATGGCCAGTTTGAAGGCTCCATGGAGGGCCAGGCGGAAGCCGCTCCGGCGGAGGCGGCGGTTGCGGAGGCCGAGCCCGGCGAAAGTGTTGTAGATGGCGTGGAGCAAGAAAACCAATCTGTTACGATAGAAACTGGAGAGCCGCCGGCACAACCGTGAGGTTCTTTACGAAGGAGTGGGTCGAAACGTCCCTGAACTCTGGCTGGGAAGCTTGAACTTTGCCAGAGCCGTTAAGTATGAGCAAAATTCGCATCAATGAGCTGGCCCGTGAGCTGGAAGTGAAGCCGGGCGTGATCATCGACCTCCTGCCCACCCTCGGCATCGCCGATAAGAAGACCCATTCGAGCTCGCTCGAAGACGACCAGGCTCTGCTGGTCCGTCGTCATCTCACCGGAGGCGAATCCGGGGATTCGGCTCCCGAACACACTGAGGCGCGATCCGAGCCGCGGAGTTTCGAGCCGGCTCCGGTGCACGCCGTGCCGCCGCCGCTTCCGTCCGTTGGGGTAGAAACCATTCCGGCGCCGCGGACCGAGATTGCGGCGAAAGAGACGATCGAAGCCGCTCCGCCGCCTGCGCGTGTTGCGCCGCTGCGTCCGCCGCTTTCTTCCGGCGGCGCCCCGGTGATGCCGCCCTTGGCGAGCCACGCGCCAGTTACGCATACCCCCGTCTCCCCTTCTCCTGTTCTGGCAAGCCCCGCGCCCAGTAGCCCGGCTCCGGCGAGTCCGGCCGCGCGAAGCACGGCTTCGGCGAATCCTGTTCCGCAGAGTCCCAGTCTTTCGAAGCAACCACTGGCGTCGCAGACACCGGCGGCTCCGCTGCCCGCTGCTCCGCGAGGCATTCCGATTCCCTCGCGCCCGGCTCCGCCGACGCCACGGCCTGGTCAAATTCTCACCGGCCCTCGTCAACCGATGCCGTCCGACGCCCCGAGGATGCCGCAACCCGGCGCGCCCCCTTCGGCGATCCCTGGCACGCCGCGGCCGATGTCGGCCCCCAGTATTCCGACGCCGCCGCGTCCGGGTCCGCGTCCGCCTTCGGCTCCTCCGTCGATGAGCGTTCCGGGAGCCGCTCCGTCCAGCGGCGGTCCCCTTCGTCCACCCGCGAAACCGAATCTTGCAGGTCAGCCTGCCGCGCGGCCCGTGGTGCCGCCCCGGCCCGATCTGGTCGCGAAACTAACGCAACGTCCCGGCGCTCCCGCGGGACCCGGCATGCCTCAGGCTCCGCGCCCGGGAATGCCCAGCCGTCCGTCGAGCCCCGTGCCCGGCCGTCCGATTTATACGGGTCCGGTTCGTCCGGGCCAGCCGCTCATGCGCGGTCCGGGTGGACCGGGTGGTCCTGGCGGTCCGCCCTACGGCCGTCCCCCCGGGGGGATGGGCGCTCGCGGGCGTCCCATGCATCCGACGTCGCTGCGTCCCGAACCTGCCGTTGTTCAGACTGAAACCGGCCGCCGCCATGCGACCAAACCGGGAGCGGGCCGGAACGACCGCCGCAGGGAGCCCGATCAAGAAGAAGGACGTCTCCGTCCGGTTGCCAAGCGGCACGAAGCGTTTGAGCCGCCGCCGGTAGACCGCGAAATCACGATCGCCGAAGGCATCACCGTGAAGGAGCTTTCCGAAAAGCTTGGCGTCAAAGGCACGATGGTGATCAAGCGCCTGCTGGAGAAGAAGATTTACGCCACCATCAACCAGACGCTCGACGTAAAGCTCGCCGAACAGTTGGCGCGCGACTTCGGGGCCTCCACCCAGAAGATCAGTTACGAGCAGGAAACGACGCACGACATCGAACAAACCGAGGTCGATCAGGATCGCGAGCGCCGTCCTCCCGTAGTCACCATCATGGGACACGTCGACCACGGAAAGACTTCGCTGCTTGACTCGATCCGCGTTGCGAACGTGGCCGGCGGAGAAGCCGGCGGAATCACCCAACACATCGGCGCGTATCACGTCGAGAAGAACGGCAAGGCTATCGTGTTCATCGATACGCCGGGCCATGAAGCGTTCACCCGCATGCGTGCTCGCGGCGCCAAGGTGACTGATATCGTGGTGCTGGTGGTGGCCGCCGATGACGGCGTGATGCCTCAGACGCTGGAAGCGATTGATCACGCGAAGGCCGCGAAGGTTCCCATCATCGTCGCCATCAACAAGATCGACAAGCCCGACGCACAACCGGAGCGTATCAAGCAGCAACTCGCCGATCGCGGTCTGCTGGCGGAGGATTGGGGCGGCGACACCGTGATGGTCCCGGTGTCGGCCAAGGCGAAGCAGAATCTGGATCTACTTCTGGAAATGATTCTGCTGGTGGCCGAGATGCAGGATCTCAAGGCAAACCACGCGCGTCCTGGCATGGGAACGGTGCTCGAAGCCAAGTTGGATCGCGGTCGCGGTCCGGTGGCCACGGTGCTGGTTCGTAATGGCACGTTGAAAGTGGGCGATTACTTTATCTGCGGCTCCGTATTCGGGCGCGTGCGCGCCATGTTCGACGATCTGGGGGATCAGACCCGCGAGGTGGGTCCGTCCATGCCGGCCGAAGTGATCGGCTTGGAATCGCTGCCGGAAGTCGGCGATACGTTCCAGGTGGTGACGGATACGGCGAAGGCTAAGCAGATCGTGATTTACCGCGAAGGCAAGGCACGTGAGGCGGCGATGTCGAAGACCAATCGCATCACGCTGGACCAGTTGCACGATCAGCTCAAGGAAGGCGAGACCAAGGAGCTGAACATCATCCTGAAGACCGACGTGGGCGGCACCGCCGAAGTGCTCACAGACACGCTTCAGAAGCTTTCGAACGAGAAAGTGAAAATCCGCGTGCTGCACTCGGGCGTCGGCGCCATTACTGAAACCGATGTGTTGCTCGCTTCCGCCTCCGATGCCGTGATCGTCGGCTTCAACGTCCGGCCGGAGCGCAACGCGCAGGCCACCGCGGATCAGGAGAAGGTCGATATTCGTCTCCATACCATCATTTATGAACTGGTGGATGAGATGAAGCGCGCCATGACCGGGCTGCTGGAGCCGGTGTTCAAGGAAGTCTACAAGGGCCGCGCGCAGGTCCGCGAGGTGTTCCGCATCAGCAAGGTGGGCGCCGTGGCCGGCTGCATGGTGGACGATGGCGTCATTACACGCCAGAGCGATATCCGGTTGCTGCGCGACAACGTGGTGATCCATACCGGCAAGGTCCTGGCTCTGAAGCGCTTCAAAAACGATGCCAGCGAAGTGAAGGCCGGGTTCGAGTGTGGTATCTCGATCGCGAATTTTAACGACATCAAGCAAGGCGATGTCATCGAAGCTTTCACTACCGAGCGCGTGGCGAACGAAGCGTTCGTCTAACGCGACTCTTTCATAAGAGCCTCTTGCCGTCCATTGGCGTCATCACGTTCGAGATCCAGATGAATGAGGCGCATTCCCTCAAGGACAAGCGCCACTTCGTCAAGGGTCTGAAGGACCGCTTGCGCGCCAAGTTCAACGTTGCGGTTGCGGAGATCGGGTATCAGGATCTCTGGCAGCGAGGGCTGGTGGCCGCGGTTACGGTCTCGCCCGATCAGGCTCGTGCCGAGCAAGTCCTTCAACTGGTCGAGCGCGAAGCGGCGAATCTGTTGGGGCCGCTGCTGGTCGATGCTACGACCGAGTGGCTCTCGTGAGCTATCCTTTTTCTTTATGCGCCTTGTTACTTTCCAAGATCCTAGCGGTGCGACGCAAGCTGGCATCGTCTCTGGCAATCAGGTTCTGCCGACGGGAGCTGATATGCTCTCGATCTGCGCGGGGGGCCGGGCGGAGCCTTCCGGTGCGCCGCTCGACCTCGCGTCCGTAAAGTTGCTCTCGCCGATTCCTCGCCCGCCGAAGTTCATCTGCGTGGGACTCAACTACCGCGATCACGCCGCGGAATCGAAGATGGAGATTCCCAAGGTTCCGACCATCTTCAATAAGTTCACCAATGTCGTCATCGGTCCAGGAGATCCGATCGTGATTCCCAAGGTGACATCCAAGCCCGATTACGAAGCCGAGTTCGCGTTTGTCATCGGACGCGGCGGACGCTACATTCCGGCGTCGAGCGCGATGGATCACGTCTTCGGGTACACCATCGTCAATGACGTGAGCGCCCGAGATTTTCAAACCGCCACCACACAGTGGCTGATGGGCAAGACGTTCGACACATTCGCGCCCACCGGACCGTGGATTGTGACCAAAGACGAGATCGCCGATCCTCACGCGCTGGACATCTCGCTCGAAATCGGCGGCGAGGTTCTGCAACATTCCAACACCCGCGAGCTGATCTTCCGCCTGCCGGAGCTGATCGAATACATCTCTCAAGTCGTGACGCTGGAGCCAGGCGATATCGTCGCGACGGGAACCCCCGCCGGAGTGGGTTTCGCGCGCAAGCCGCCACGCTGGATCAAGCCTGGCGAGGAAATCGTTGTGAAGATTGAAGGGATCGGCGAGCTTCGCAATCCCGTGGTTGCGGAAACTTAGGCCGAAGCCCGAGCCAGCTTCGCCGCGCTGATCGCTTGGCCCACGTGCCGCTGGGTGTGCTCGGCGATGTGGGTCAGCAGTCCGATTACCGTAGTCGGCAGCATCTTGCGCCCAATGCCGCGAGGTTCCCGAAGCTGCGCCACGTCTACTCCGCGCACGACCGCTTCGGCGCGCTCAAACGCTGCATAGAGCTCCGCCAGCAACTCCTCACGAGTCGCGCCGGCATCGTGCTCCTGATGTAGAAACCGGAGCTGCGCCTCGGACAGCTGTTGCCCCAGCAGATACGTCATCAGGCGGTCCGTGCTTCCGGCGATGTGCCGCACGTGAAATCCCACCGATCCGAACCCGTGCGGCCGCGCCCAGATTTGCTGGGTGGTCAATCCATCCGTGTGAAGGGCCACGTCTTCGCGGGCCTGCTGAAACGAATACAACACTGGGGCGATCAGAATATCGATGCCTTCAAGGGGACCACGCATCCATGGCTCGACAGTCCGTGGTTCGACAGGCACCGCTATTTCCCGCTCTGCAGGGGCCGAACGACAGCTCCCGTTGCCAGCGAATCCGAAGGATTCGCGATCACCCAGTCGGTGGCCTTCAGGCCAGTAATCACTTCGGTGGAGTTCCCGAAATCGCGACCCAACGTCACGGGGATTAATTCCACCATAGCTCCGTGCACCACGCCGATTCGCAGTCCTTCC
The DNA here is from genome assembly GCA_036498815.1 of Bryobacteraceae bacterium. Taxonomy (GTDB): domain Bacteria; phylum Acidobacteriota; class Terriglobia; order Bryobacterales; family Bryobacteraceae; genus Palsa-187. Next base: position 127,366 of record DASYET010000022.1, read on the forward strand.
GCGCGGAACAGTAGCGCACTGGCCGGTACGGTCACGGCGGACGCTGTGGGCGGCACCTTCAAGTGCACCTGGATGTACGAACCCGGCAGCAATTCTCCTTTTGCATTATCCGCGTCGACTTCCGTCAACAGAGTTCTCGACGTGGGATCGATCGCCTCCGCCGTGCGCACCACCTCGCCGCGGAAGTGACGCCCCGGGTATTCCTCCAGCGTTAAATCCGCGAGCACTCCGACCCGCGCCGCGCGAGAATCTACCTCCGGGACGTTCACGTAGATGCGCAACTTCTCCTTCGACGCCAGATGGAACAGTTCCTTCGCCGCGCCGTTCGCACCCGCGTCCACCAGTGTTCCCGTATCCGTCTTGCGAGCCGTGATCGTGCCGTCGAACGGCGCGAGGACCTTCTCGAAGCTCTGCGTATCCGTCAAACGCTTCACGTTGGCCGATGCCGAATCCACGACGGACTGCTTGGCTTCGCGATCGCCCATCTTCTCATCCACATCCTGCCGGGCGACGGAGTCCGACTTTAGCAGATTCTGATACCGTTCCGCTGTAATTGCCGAGAGCCGCAGGTTCGCCTGCGCCGTCGACAGGTCCGCGCGGGCTTGAACTAATTGTTGATCGGCCTCCGGCGCCTCGATCTCGGCGAGCAATTGTCCGGTCTTCACGTGGTCGCCGATGTCCACATACCATTTCTTCAGATACCCGTTGATCCGCGCGTAAATCGGAGCATCGACGAAGGCCTGCGCATTGCCCGGCAGCACCACTTCCGCCGCCGGAGCCACCGCTTCCGGATGCACAACGGCCACCGGGGGGGCCTCGCTCGTCTCTGTTTGGCGAGCCAGATTTCCGCTCGCCTCCACGCGCGCCCGGATTCCCGAATGAATGCCGTAAGCCAGCGCCGCGGCCAGGATCAATACAACGATCAATACTCCCGCGATCAAGCCCACCGAAACGCGAGGCCGATTCTGCGGCGTCATGCGAGCCTCGCTTTTCTCGGCCGGTGAAGAATCCCGAACACCGCGGGCACGAAGAACAGCGTCGCGACCGTCGCGCACAGCAGGCCGCCGATCACGGCGCGTCCCAAGGGAGCGTTCTGCTCGCCGCCCTCGCCCAAGCCGAGGGACATCGGCACCATACCGATGATCATCGCCGCCGCCGTCATGATCACAGGGCGGAAGCGCGTGAACCCGGCCTCGAGTGCTGCCGTGACAGGATCCCCGTGCTCCTGCAGCCGCTCTTTTGCGAAACTCACCAGCAGGATACTATTCGCGGTGGCGACGCCCATACACATGATCGCGCCCATCAGCGCGGGAACGCTCACCGTTGTATTCGTGAAAAAGAGAAACAAAATAATCCCTGCGAGTGCCGCCGGAAGCGCCGTGATGATGATGAACGGATCCAACCACGACTGGAAATTTACCACGATCAGCAAATACACCAGGAGAATCGCGAACGCCAGCCCGGCGAGCAATCCGGTGAAGGCCTCCCGCATGGTCTCGACGCGCCCGCGCACCACGATCTCGCTTCCCCGCGGCAAGGATTTACGATAGCCGTCGGCGACGCGCGTGATCTCCTTGCCTGCCGAGCCCAAATCGCGCCCGTCCACCGCTCCATAGATGTTCACCACGCGCTGGATGTTGTAATGATCCACAATCCCCATTCCCACGCCGCGGTCCACCGAGGCAAGATTCCCCAGAATCGCGGGTTGGGTCGTCCCCGGCCCCGTCAGCGGTGTGTTGCGAAGCTCCTCCAGCGTCTGCGCCGCATATTGCGGAGTCTGCGTCGCCACGCTATAGCTGACTCCGTTCGCGGGATTCAGCCAGAACGTCGGCTGCGTTTGAAAGCTTCCGCTCAGGGAGACTAGCATATTGTTCGCGACGTCGCTCTGCGTGAAGCCTGTCCCCGCGGCTTTGCTGCGGTCGACATTGATGTGCAGATATGGCAAATCGAACGGCTCCTGAATGCGCAGATCGGTCAGGCCGGGAACCTTCTGCAACTGCCCGAGCATTTTTTCCGCGATCGCATGATTCCCGTCCGTATCGCGGCCAATCACCTGTACGTCTACCGGTGCGGGCAAGCCGAAGTCCAGAATCTGACTGACGATATCGGCGGAGATGAAGTAAAATGACACGCCGGGAAACTCGCGGGCCACCCGAGCGCGGATTTCGCGCACGTACTCGATCGTCGGCCGGTGCTTCGGCGTCAACGAAATCAGAATGTCCGCATCGGCCGTGCCTACGGGAGCCGAGTTGCTATACGTCATGTTGATGCCGCTGTAGGGCAGCCCGATGTTGTCCAGAACGCTGGCCAGTTCCTCTTTCGGAATCGCATGCCGGATCGAATTCTCCACCAGGTCGCAGAGGCGTGCCGTTTCCTCCACCCGCATCCCGGTCCTCGCGCGCATATGCAGCTTCAACTGGCCAGTGTCGGTGTCCGGAAAAAAGTCCTGCCCCAGCCAGGGAATCAACAATCCCGCCGACGCGCACACGACCAGGAACAGCGGCACGAATGCCCACCGCGCAGCGACCGCCGCCGAGAGCACTTGGTAATAGATGTCCCTCACCCACTCGAATCCGCGCTGAAACAACCGCTGGAACAGTTCAAACGGATTCCGCGTCGGAGCATGGCTGTCATGCAGACGCAGAAGGTACATGGCCAGAGTCGGGACCAGCGTGCGCGACAGAATGTACGAAGCGATCATCGCGAACACCACGGCCTCCGCCAGCGGAATGAACAGGAACCTGGTCACGCCACTCAGGAAAAACATGGGAAGGAACACAATGCAGATCGATAGAGTCGAAACCAGAGCCGGCACCGCAATCTGCGCCGCGCCTTCCATGATCGATTCGCGCAGTCCCTTGCCTTCCTCCAGAAATCGCTCGATGTTTTCGATGGTGACGGTGGCGTCGTCCACCAGGATGCCCACGGCCAAAGCCAGGCCGCCCAGGGTCATGATGTTGATCGTCTGATGGAGCGCGCTCAGCGTCATGATGGAGCACAGCACCGAAAGCGGAATCGATACCGCGATGATCAACGTGCTGCGCCAACTTCCCAGGAACAGCAGAATCATGATGCCCGTGAGGCACGCCGCGATCACTGCCTCGCGTACCACACCGTTCACCGCGGCGCGCACGAATACCGATTGATCGGCGAGGAACTGCATTTTCAATTCCGGCGGCAGCGTCTTCGAAAGATTGGGGATGAGCTTGCGAACTCCCTCGATCACATCCAGCGTGGATGCGTTCCCGGATTTCAGAATCGAAATCAGCACCCCGCGCCGCCCCTCCTGCCGGACGATATTCGTTTGCGGAGTGAATCCATCGCGCACGTGCGCCACGTCGCGGAGGTAAATGGTAGAAGTTCCCACCTGCTTCACCGGAAAATCGTTCATCTCCTCGACCTTGCCAGGGCTCGCGTTCAAATCCACTGCATATTCGAACGATCCGATCTTTGACGTCCCCGCCGGAATGATCAGATTCTGGTTCGCCACCGCGTTCACAATGTCGGTCGGGGAAAGACTCTTCGCTTGCAGCCGCACAGGATCAAGGTCCACCATCACCTGTCGCTGCTTGCCCCCAAACGGGTAGGGAACCAGCGCGCCGGGAATCGTCACCATCTGTGGCCGCAGAAAATTTACGCCCAGATCGAATAAACCCTGTTCGGAAAGCGTGTCGGACGAAAGCGCTAGCTGCACGATCGGCACGCTGGACGCGTTGTACGTGATAATGAACGGCGGCGAGATCCCGTTCGGCATCTGGTGCACGATGGGCTGGGAGATGGCGCTAACTTGCGCGGTCGCGGCGTCGATGTTCGCGCCCGGCTGGAAGAAGATCTTGACAATCCCGCGGCCTTCCGCCGATTGCGATTCAATATGTTCGATATCGTTTACCGTCGTGGTTACGGACCGCTCGAATTGCGAGACCACCCGCTCTTCCATCTGTACCGGATCGAGCCCCGTGTAGGAAAAAATGGGCGCGACGACCGGAATATCGATGTTCGGGAAAATATCGGTGGGTGTCCGCTGGATCACGATCGGGCTTAGCAGCAGAATCACCAGCGCCAGCACCAGAAAGGTGTACGGGCGATCGAGAGCTACTTTGACAATCCACATGTTGAGGGAAAGGGCGCCCTATCTTTGATTATAAAGAGCACCCTGTGGATGCAGCACTTTGCCGAATGGCAGGGGCAAAACTAAGCGATGGTCGCCGCGCCGGCCCAGCGCGAGGAAGCCTTCTGGATGCGACGTAGAGCTTCCTCGATGTTCGCGAGTGAGTTCGCATAGCTGAACCGCAAGTAGCCTTTGCCTTGCGCGCCGAAGCAGCTTCCATCCAGGCAAGCAACCCCCGCGTCGTACAGCAGAGTATCCGCCAATTCCTTCGAGGAGATTCCAGCATTCTTCACATTGGGAAACGCATAGAACGCGCCCGCGGGAACCGAACATCGGAACCCGGGAATTGCATTGAGGCCCTTCACGATGACGTCGCGCCGTTTCCGGAACTCCGCCACCATTGTGTCCACGGCATCCTGCGGACCCGTCAGCGCCGCGATTCCCGCGCGCTGCGTGAAACTGGCGGTGCACGAGTTCGAGTTCACCATGAGCTTTACCACGGCCTCGGCGATCCACGCCGGCATCACGCCGTAGCCCAAGCGCCAGCCGGTCATCGAATATGTCTTGGAGAATCCGTCCAGGATGATGGTCTTGTCCACCATGCCTTCGAAGCTCGAAATCGAAAGCGGCGCGCCGTCGTAGATAATCCGCGAATAGATCTCGTCGCTCAATACGACCACGTCGCGCTCGCGCAGTAACTCCGCCATCCGCTTCAAATCTTCGGCCGGAACCAGTCCGCCCGTGGGATTCGCCGGAGAAACCAGAATCACCAGCTTAGTCTTGCTGCTCAGCCGCTTCTCGAACAAGTCCATGTCGAACGAGAATCCGCGTTCCTCGATCAGAGGAATCGGCACCGGAGTCGCGCCGAGGAACTTGATCATGGACTCGTAAATCGGAAACCCCGGATCGGGAAAGATCACTTCGTCGCCGGGTTCCAGCAACGCCAGCATGGAGAAAAACATGATCGGCTTGCCGCCGGGGACCACGCAAACGTGTTCGGGCCCGCGTTTGATGCCGCGTGTCCGCGAAATGTACGATGCGATCACTTCCCGCAGTTCCGGATCGCCCTGCGTCGCGCCGTACTTGGTCCAGCCTTCGCCCAGCGCGCGCTGGCCGGCCTCCACCACGTGCGGAGGAGTGGGGAAGTCCGGCTCCCCAATCTCCAGGTGGATGATGCTCTTGCCCTGCTTTTCGAGACCTCGCGCCTTCACCAATACTTCGAAGGCGGATTCGATCCCGATCCGGCTCATTCGTTCCGCGAGTTGCATGTCAAATCCTCGCGTGAACCTAGATCAAAGCGGAAGGACGCCGCGTCCAGGATTTGCCCTTTTCCGCGGAGACCTTCTCGACGTCCTTTACGTAAGCGCCGGTCTGCGTCAGAATGTGGTGCAGATCGTTGCCCAGGCTGATGAACGGAAAGCCTTTGTCGAGGAACTCGCCTACACGAGCTGTGCCGAACAGGAACAGGCCCAGGATCACGTCGTTTTTTCGCGCCGCGGCGATCAGTTTGTTCGTCGCGTCCGCGAGCTCAGGTGACGTGTACATATCCGGGAACTTGTACTTCTCGAACAATCCCATCGACATGCAAAGGTCGTTCTGCCCTAGGAACAGGATGTCGACGCCCGGTACGGCCGCGATCTCATCGATGTTCTTAATGCAATCTGCGGTCTCCACCTGCAGCGCCAGGATCGTGTTGTCGTTCGCGGCGCCCGCGTAGCCCAGCAGTCCGGCTTTGTTCATGCTGCGCTGCGGAAAATACACCGAGCGCGTGCCTGCGGTCGGATACCGCGCGCAGCTTACCGCTTGCCGAGCCTCTTCCGCCGTGTTGATATAAGGCACCAACACGCCGTCGGCGCCCATGTCCAGAGTCTGTTGGATGCCCGCGCGATCGTGATATCCGGCCACACGCACCAGCGATTTCGCGCCGCCGCTTGCCACACCCGCCAGCATGGTGGAGAGCGTCTCATAGCTCATCGGACCATGTTGGGTGTCGATCAGCAGCCAGTCATAGCCGCTGTGGGCAAGCTGTTCAGCCACCGTGGGGCTATGCGAATTGACGAACAAGCCCAGCTTGGGCATGCCGGCACGCAGTTGCTTCTTAAAATCCGCTCCACTCAATACTTCACTCATTTCGATGGTTTCTCCTGGTCCCGGCACTTAGCCTCCGGCCAGTGTAAACGTGGCTTAGACGGATACTTTGGGTGGGAGTCCCGGGCCTCATCGCAGTATACAACGTTCCCGCGTTAAGGCGTCACGCCCGCCTTCTTGAAATCCCCCGCCTTCACGATCGACATGGATCCCACGTCGATCCACTTCTTGGCGGCGGCGTTCACCTGCGCGACCGTCAAGCTCCCGATCTTCGCCTCGGTCGCTTCCGTGTGCTGCATGGTCCATCCATAGCGAGCCTGCGTAGCGAGAGCCGATGCCAGCCGGGAATCCTGCGCCCGTCCGGTTTGCTGGGCCGTCAGGATCTCCTTCTTGGCGGCCTCCACTTCCTCCGCCGTGAAGCCGTCGCGCACAATCCGGGCCAGCTCTTCCTTAACCGCCGTTTCCACCTTGACGATGTTCTGGGGGGCGCAGATCGCCGCTGCCATGAATCGCCCGTACTTTTCTTCAATACCCGCGGTAAAGCTGCTCTGCACGCTATAGCTCAAGCCTTCTTTCTCTCGCACGCGCGTCCACAGGCGGCTCTTCTCGTCCCCGCCGGTCAGCACGTTGGCGATTACTAGCGCGGGATAGTCCGGATCGTCCTGATTCATGGCCATCGGCAGCGCCATATAGAAGATCGCATTCTCCTTGTCGGGAGTCTGAATGGCTTGATTGATCGGCTCCAGCTTCTGCCAGTCCCGCGTCACGGCTTTATAGGGCCCCGGACTCTTCCAGCTTCCGAACAACTCCGTGGCCAGCTTCTGGACCTCTGCCGCATCGAAATCGCCCACTACCACCAGCTCCGCGTTGGAGGCTCCGAAGAAATCCGCGTAGTACTTCTTCGCGTCGTCCAGCGTCACCTTCCTCATCTCCGCGATGCTTTCGTCCGGCGTGAGCACCGCTCTCGGATCGCCCGTCGCGTAAGGCGCCAGATGCCGGCTCAACAAATTGCTCGCCATCGCTTGCGGGTCTGTGCGCCCGCTCTCGATCCGAGCCAGATTCGCCTGCCGGATCTGATCGAAATCCGCCTCGGGGAACAGCGGCTCTTTCAGGATCTCCGCCGCCAGCCGCAGCGCATCGGCGAAACTCGCGCGTACGGTCGATATTGATGCGCCTCCGCCCGACGCCGTCACCTGCGCTTTCAGCTTGTCCAGAGTGTCTTGAATCTGCTGGCGGCTATGCTGCTTCGTGCCGCGCATCAGCATCGCGCCCGTCATTTGTCCCGCCGCGCCGCGGTCCGTCAGGCTTTGCAAGTCGCCGGAATGCAGATCCAGCGACGCCACCACCGTGCCGCCTCGCGTCTTCTTCGGGAGTAACACCAGCTTCAATCCGCCCGGCAGTGAGACTCGCGTCGACCGCGCCTCGATATTCGCCGGAGAGGGGTCGAACGCCTCACCGTTCTCCACCGCCGCTTTGCCCTTGTAATCTTTGAGCTCTGCTGCGATGTCCGGCACAGGCGGAATCTCCGCCCTATCCGGCACGGCTTCGGGAAGGAACTTGCCGATGGTCCGGTTGGACGCCTTCAGATACTGTTTGGCCACCCGAGCCACATCTTCCGGCGTGACTTTCTCGATGCGATCCCGCGTCAGGAACAAGAGGCGCCAATCGCCCATGGAGCCCCATTCGCTCAGGTCCAGCCCGACGCGCGACGAACTGTTCAGTCCCAGTTCGATATTCTTCAGGATTCGCGTCCGCGCCCGGTCCACTTCCTCTTTGGACGGAGGCTCCTTCACCACGCCCTCGATCACGCTGAGCATGGTCTTCTCCACGTCGTCCAGGGAGCCGTCCTTCCGAACCCGCGCATTGAACAGGAACACCCCCGGATCGTGCAGTTGGAATTGGCCGCCGCCTGCCGACACCGCTTTTTTCGATTCCACGAGTGCTTTATACAAGCGCCCCGCCGGCTGATCGCTCATGATGCCCGACAAGACTTCCAGGGCCGCCGAATCCGTGCTGGTCGCAGCGGGCACGTGGTACGCCATCATGAGAAGCTGTTCTTCGCCGACCCGGCGGAGCACCACTTCGCGCTCGCCATCCTGCGTCGGCTCCTGCGTATAGGTCTGCGTCAGAGCGCGGGCCGGCTTCGGAATCGCGCCGAAGGTGTCTTTGATCAAGGCGAGAGTCTTATCGGGATCGATCTTCCCCGCCACCACCAGCATGGCGTTATCCGGCTGGTAATAATTGCGGTAGAACGCCTGCAACTTTTCGATCGGCACATGCTCGATATCGCTGCGCGACCCGATGGGGCTCCGTCCGTAGCTGTGCCAGAGATACGCGGTGGAAAGTACGCGCTCTTCCAGCACGCTGGCCGCGCTGTTTTCGCCGCGTTCAAACTCATTCCTGACGACGGTCATCTCCGTGTCCAGGTCCTTGCGGGAGACGCGCGAATTCACCATGCGGTCCGCTTCCATCTCCAGGACCCACTTAATGTTGTCATCGCTCGCCGGGATGGTTTCGTAGTAATTGGTGCGATCGTAATCTGTGCTGCCGTTCACGCCCGTAGCCCCGCGCGCATTCAACTCTCCCAGGATCGGATCGACATGCTTCGCGACCGTACCCTTAAACATCATGTGTTCCAACAGGTGCGCCATGCCGGTCTCTCCGTATCCTTCGAAGCGAGACCCGACCATATAGGTGACATTCACCGTCACCGTAGGCTTGGAGTTATCGGGAAACAGCAGCACTTGGAGTCCGTTGTCGAGATGATACTCAGTGATGCCTTCGACCGAGGTAATTTTTGTTTGAGCGACGAGGCTGGAGGCCGTAAACAGGCCGGAAATAAGGAGAAACGACGCCAAAGTCCGCATGGAACGAGGCTAGCACAGCGGGCACTGAAACTACAGAGGGAAAAGCCGTTGCCGGGACAAACTTTTGCTGAACAGAGCGTTGGTGCGGATGAGAGGACTTGAACCTCCACTCCCTTGCGAGAACTAGAACCTGAATCTAGCGCGTCTGCCAATTCCGCCACATCCGCATGAGGTGGGCATCAACCATTCTCAAGCAGAAGGGCCGCGTGTGTCAACGCGGCCCCTCTCTTTTTCGAACGTTTTTTACCGCGGACGGCTGACTGTTCCTTAGAACTGGAACCTCAGCGAGAAGGAGATCCTGCGATTCGCCACCGCATTGTTCCCGCCCGCGAGCGATTGTCCGAGGAACGGCGAGCTCAGGTTCGTCACCGGAGCCGGAGTGTTCACCGTATTCAGCAGGTTCTGGATCTCCGCGCTGAAGTTGACGGTGTACTTGTTACCGCTGCCGCCCCCGTTGTTGCCACCACGGCCGCCGCGTCCACCGCCGCCTCCGCCTCCGCCCCGGCCACCGCGGCCACCGCCGCCTCCGCCGAAGTTCCCGCCCGGATTACCGCCTCCGCCTTGGTTCTGCGCTGCGTTTCCGCCCGCGACTCGCTCGCCGAAGCCCCAGCTCCGGCCCACGCGCAGGTTGAAGCGGAAGTTCCCGTAGGCGGTGGCGTAGTTACGCGGAATGATCACCGATCCGTACTGCGGATTCGTGTAGGGGTTGGTGTTGAACACGCCCCACGGAGTCGCGATCACGCCTTTGGAAGGATCGGCGGCCACCGTCGCGAACGCCGGACGGTCGTTGATGATGCCGTCGCCGTTCAGATCCTGGCCGACGGTGATGTTGAGAGGCTGAGCCGTGCCGTAGTTGATGTTCGGCGAGAACTGCAGCCGGAACGGAGCCTGGATGCTGCCGCCCATCTGGATCTGGCTGCGCCGGTCGAAGCCCGCGCGGCTCCACTCGTTGGTCAGATCGTAGTTGTTCATCGGGAACGATCCGGCACTGTCCGTGTTCGAATGCGCCTGCCCGTACACGTAATATCCGAAGATGTTGATCTTGCTGTTGATGCGCGCGTTGATCTGCGTGTTGATCTGGAGCTGTTTGTAGAGTCCGCTCGATTCGATCTGGTCAAGCACGCCCGCGTGGCCCAGCGGATACACCGCCGCACCCGTCAGCGGATTGTACGTTCCCGGCAGCGGAGCGTTGATGTTGCGCTCGCGCAACTGGTGGACGCCGCGGGAATCGGTCAGGTTCACCGACAGCGTGATGTTTTTCGGCAACTGGCGGTCCACACCGATCGCGGTCTGGATGATCTGAGGAGCCTGGATGCCCGAGTACAACTGCAACAGGTTCTGCGGCAGCGCGGAAACACCCAGTTGGGCCGACGTCGGGTTGGTGGGATAGAAATCTAGGTTGCTGACATTCGGGAACTGCACGAGATAGGTCTGCTGCACGATGCCGTTCTGCCGCAGCGCCGAGAGCGTATTGCCGAGACCAATCCGGTCGTAGAATAGTCCGAAGCCCGCGCGGATAACCGTCTTCGGATTCTTGTTGCGGCCCTTGCCGCCGCCGACGCCCCACGCTACACCCACGCGCGGCGCGATCGCGCCCTTTTTGTTGATGTTGTTTTGAAGCTCGTAGCGAAGCCCCAGGCTCAGGGTGACGTTGGGCATCACGCGCCAGTCATCCTGAACGAAGGGAGCCGCGTCCACCTGGCTCACGCCGAGGAGCGGCTGCCCGCCGGCCACCGAATACTGCGTCGGTCCGCCTCCCAGCGCCCGGATCTGCTGCATGGACAGCCCATCCGCCAGACCCATCTGGGTCAGGGCGTAGGCTTGCAAGCCGGTCACCAGTCCGCCCGGATTCGCCGCGCAGAACGGATTGGTGGAAGGATTCGAAATCCGTGCACAAGTGATACCGGCAAAGGTAAAGGACCCGTTGTAATTGCTGGGAGAATAGCTGGTCTGCTCGACGCCGCGGATACGCACGCCGAACTTGATGAAGTGCTTGTTTCGCGTCAGCGAAGTGTTGTTCTGGAATTCGTAGTTGGATTGGTGGTTGTACGTCGAAAACGCGCTCGCGCCGCCGGTGGTGAACGCGCCCGAGACGTTCACTGTCGGCAGGGTGGCATCGCCCGTTGTGTCGCTGCCCGTACGGTGATACTGGAAGCGCGATTCGTTCACAGCGCGCGCGCCGATCACCTGCGTCTCGGTCAATTGGAAGGTATTCTGTGTGCCCAGGTTGCTGGTCAAGCGGCTCGGGAGGTTGAATCCGCCCACTCCACCTGCGGGATTGTCCGTGTGCTGCCAGCTATACCGCGCCGACAACGTGATATTCGTCGAAAGCTGATAATCCACGCGCGGACTCACGGACCAACGCGCCGACGGCGTCGGATACCACGAGTTCAGCGCGGTTCCCGTGAACGACGGGCTCAGAATCTGCGACGGCGTCATGCTGAGATACGAAGGATCCAGCACCTTGGCCTGGATGAGCGAGACTTCGTCCTGATTGCGATGATCCACTTCCATGTTGAAGGAAGACTTCTTCGTGAGCGGCCCGGTCAGATTTCCTTGGAATTGCTTCTGCGAATAACCGGGGCGGTCCGCCGTGCCCGAAAACGGATTGCGCGAGTTGAAAATCGAGTCGCCGTAGTTGATCAGCAGGTTGCCGCGGAACTTGTCGGTGCCCGGCTTGGTGAAAATCTCGATGCGTCCGAAGCCCGGCTGATCGTACTCCGAGGAAAACGGGTTGGAGTTGATGCGGATCTCGCGGATGTTCTCTTTGGGAGGCAACTGCCCGTTGCTGAACCCGTCGATGTAGATCTGTCCGCCGTTCGGTCCGACCGAAGGTCCGGCCAACGCCAGAAGGTCGGCCTGCAAGTCGTCCGGATCGTCCGAGAGGAAGTCCAGATCTTCGCCCTTGAGCACGATGGCGCTCGCGTTTTTCTCCGGGTCGATCTCGATCTTCTGCGTATCGGTCACCGTCACCTGCTCCTTGGCCACTTCCACCGAAAGCGGAATGTCCAGCGTGGAGCCCCGGCCCTGCGTCAGATCGAAGTTCATCTTCTCAAACAGCGTGAATCCCGGAGCGCTGGCGCGAATCGTGTAGGATCCGCCCGGCAGGCCCACGATGATGTAGTTACCGGAATTGTCCGCCGTCGCTACCTTTACAGTGTTCGCCGGACCCGTCACGGTCACGCTGGCGTTCGGAACCGCCGCGCCCGAAGGGTCGGTCACCTGACCGCGCAAACTCCCCGTGTTTTGCGCGAACGCCAGGGACGCGGCAAGCGCCACCAGGCATACAAAAAGAGCACATCGTTGTTTTGTTCGATTCATGATTTCCTATGATTTTGTTTTAAAACGATTCGCAGCGGAGCCTAATCGGCGCCGCCCCCGAGCCCGCCCAGGTTCCACGACCCCAGCGACATTTCCTGCGTCCCTGGCTTGGTCAGAATCGGCTCCACGCCCGCGAGTAACTTGATCGCGGTAACCTGACCGGCCGTCGCACCCACCGTGTGCGACACCACAATGGCGTCGCCTACCTTCAGCTCCGCCAGCGTGATCGCCGGGCTGTTCTCGATCATCTGCGAAAGATCGCCGCTCACGCGGCCTTCGCCGCCGCGGCCTCCGCGGCCGCCTCCGCGACCACCCTTCGTATCGTTGGCCAGTTCCGGATGCAATTGCACCGCGATCGCCTGCGACAACTGCTGCTGCAGTTTCTTCACGCTGGATTCACGATTTACCTTCACGGTCACTGGCTTTTTCGTATCCAGATCCCGCACCTGCATCTGATTGTTGGCCGCGTCGATCGAGAGAATCACGCCCGCCATGGTCTTGAAGGATCCGGAAACGATTTCCGCCGCGTTCATTGACGCGCCATCCGCGCTCTTGTCCCCGCGCGCGCGAACCTGATCGCCGACTTTAATGTCCGCCAGAGTGGCCTTCTGGGCCTCGGCGAAACTCACCGAATCCGGAGCGTACTTGCGAATCACCGCGCCCGCATCCGGCTTGATGGTCATCGGCTTTACGGCGGCCAGCGTCCGCACCCCGATGGTCACCGAATCGCCACTCACCGAAGTGACCAGCCCGGAGACGCCGCGCTTCTCCCAATCCGCCTGATCCGCCTGCTGCTTCTTCGCGACCTCGCTCTGCGACATGACCAGCAGCGATGTCGCCGTCACCTTCTGTTCCTCCACCTTGCCGCGGGCCTGCACACGGTCCCCGACTTTCACATCGCCGATCTGGATTACCGTCGCCTTGGTCAGGTCCGTCACGCCCAGCGGAATCGAGCGCACCGTCGATTTCGTGTCGAGTGTGACCACGAATTCTATTCCTGCCTCCGTCCTCAACGTCAGCGATTTCGCCGCCGCGTCCACCTTCGTCACCGTTCCGGTGGTGAACGTCGCCGCCGGAGCCGGAGCTTGCGCCCGTCCCACCGCCGCCATGCAAATCACCGCGCACGCACTCGCCAAAAGCTTCAAACTTCGATGGTTGATGGTTGGCCGCATAAAATTCCCCAAGCCCGTGAGAAACAAAATATAAGACTGGCAACCAGGGGAGTGAGGTTACACCCCGGCAAACGTTTTTGGGCGCGTGAACGCCTTGTGTTTCCTGCGACTTAGAAGCCCTCTGCCGTTTCCCGGAGCGGGATCGACGGAAGCCATATGCCAAGTGGCGTATAGGGCCTTATTTCTGGCCCGCGAACTCACCGCGCAAGGCCGCCAGCATCCTCGGATCGCGTTCTATCTTCTTCCGGAGCGGAGATCGCGCTTCCACGAACCACGAGAAATCCAACCTCGCCCCGGCTTGCTTCAGTCGTGCGACCACCTCGTAATAAGGCTCACGCTTCTTTCTCTTGTTCGGAGCCGCCGTCCCCCACCCATAGAGAGCCCACTCGAGCGGCGTCCCTTGATGACGCTGGTCCTTCACTTCCAGCGGCGCTCCCTGGCGGATCAAAAACTGGGTCATCTCCGCATCCCCGCCGAACGCCGCCCAATGCAGACCGGTCTCGGAGGCGTACCGAAGCTTCGTGTCGATCTTCACTCCTTGGCGCAGCAAGAACTCCACTGCGTCCGTCCTTCCAAACTGACAGGCCGCGCCGAACGCATCCGGGAGTTCCCGCTTCGTCGTCCCCCGCTTCAGCCCACCATCACGACGGAAGAAACCCGCCAGTACATCCAGCCGCCCGACGCCCGCCGCTCCATGAAGAGTCAGCCGAGCCCCGTGCTCGGCAAGAAACACCGCCGCCCGCTTGCGCCCGTTCTGCAAGCATCCCACGACACCGCTGCCCGAATCCGGACCATCGATCTGCCCGCCGCGCGCGAGCAGCAATTCCATGAGCGCGAGCTGCACGCCCGCCGCGTCGGGATGATAACTGGTCGCCGTCAGTCCTAGCGCCGTTGATCCTCCTCCATACACGTCGGACTCTGCATTCACATCCGCGCCCGCATCCAGCAAGACCTTCGCGAGCTCGACGATATTCTTCGGCGTCTTCTGCCGGTAGTCCTCCACCCCATTGGCCGAAACATAGTGGAGCAGGGTCGAGCGGTGCTCCCGCAAGGACCTTGCCCGCACCAGCTTCGGATTCGCCTTCACCAGCCGCTTGAGGTTTATCGTGTTGCCGGTGACAATCGCGTCTACTGCCGCTTCAAATTGGGAAACAGCAGACGCCGCTTGACCCAAGCCTTCCACATGCCGAGCGAACTTCGCCCAACTCGCGAACGCATGCACTCTCGCGACGAACAGCTGAGCCTTTCGCCGATTCCCGAACTCCTGCCACATAGGAACCATCGCCGGCGGAGCCGCGCCTCCCTCTCGCAACGTCCGAGCGAGGTTCTCATACCGCTCAAGCTTGGGCCGGTTCGGTAATTCAATCGCGAACATCTACCGCGCCTCCGCCGTTTCGCGGAGGGAATTCGGCGGCAGATACACTCCCAGGGGCTTCCTTTGCCACCACTCGCCGGTCCTCGCCCGCGTCGCCGCGTCCGTAAATGAGTACTCGTAAACTGTGGCGCGAACATACCGCGGCGGCGATCCCCCAAACGGATTCTTCTCCAACAGTCCGAGTACCTCGGGCGACCCCTGCAACAGCCGCAATCCAAACTGCAGGAACCAGGGATTCGATTGGTAATCGCTCAGCGCCGCGAACCACATCTGCCAGTCGAGCCGAGGTTGGAACGGTTGCACCCACCCCGGTGCGCGCTTCAAGTCTCCCGGTTTATACCGAAACTCGTACGCCTCCCAAGTTTCGCCGTCGCGGGAGCCTTCCACGATGATCTCCGGCCGCGTCGTCGTCATCACGGCGAACAATCCATAAGAGTTCACGATCTGATAAGGCCCCGTAACCGCGGTCAGGGTCCGAAACGGCTCCGGGGCACGGCCAAACGTCTCCACCATCCGCCCCACCGCCAGAATCATCACGACCGCCGTGAGCCCCGCTAATCCCACCTTGGCCGCATTGCACGCCGCGGCGAGGCTCGTCTCGACGCTCCGCTGCCACCTCAATCTCCCCACCCACCTCAGCGCCTGGTCATCGAACCAGAACAAAATCAATCCGGCGGTCAACAATCCAAAAAACGTGTAATTCCCCGTCATGAAGATCAGCGCTTGCAGGCCGAGCATCGCCCATGCGCCCGCCATCCGAATCCGCCTCGGAAGGAAGATGAGGAACGGCCCCCCCAGCTCAACCGCCAGCACCGTGAACACAGACCAACTCTGGAACCATCCCGGCAGCTTATCCGCATACCACGCGAGCATCGTGGGCAAGGGCTGCGTGTGATAGTGATACCTCAGCGCGGTCCCGTTGGCCCAGGTAGGATCGTGGCTCCCCAGCTTTACGTATCCCGACAGGAAGAACAACCGGAACACCAGCCATCGGTATAGCCACCCCACGGTCCGCAGCCCCAGGTCCGATCTTCCAAAGAAGATCGCGAGAAACCCGGCCTCCAGCAGCAGTGAATCCCACTGGAACGTCAAAAACTCCTGCCCCGCGAAACTGTAGGACAGATACAACACGTACAGAGCGGCCAGCATCGCCCGCTCCGCTACCCCGAAAAACAACAACACCGCAAGCCCGAGCCCTACCCAAGCCCCCGCGCGCAGCACCGCATCGCCGGTGTTCCACCAGAACACGGTGGGAAACGCGAAGTACCGCATCGCGCCAAAATTCTCCGCCAGCCGCGCCAGATATCCCGCCGCCGGCGAGATTCCGTTTGCGCCCATTAACCCCAGCACCTGTCCGGCGAGCGATCCAAACGCAATCGCGTAAATCAGCGCGAGCACGCGCAGGAACAGCCACTGGGTCAATTCAAATTGTGTAGGTTCGATCCGCGTGCCGAATGTCAGCCGCGTGATCCAGTAGAAAAGAGTCCGATGTCCCGCAACAAACCGGTAAACCCGGTCCGACGCCGAGGCCACTACGGCGGAGCCCTCGTACATCCGCTCTCGCCCCAGCGTTTCGAACACGGCGCGCGCACCGCTGGTAACCGAGCCGTCCACGCGCACCAACTGCACGGCCTGCGCGAACGCCTCGCGAGGAATCTCGGGAAACTTATCCGCTACCTCTTGCGACGGGGCAAAATCCACCCGGTCCGCCGCAAGCTTCTTCCCATAATCGACCCAGATCCGGCAAAAGCTACAGCGGCCATCGAAAATCAGCAGCGGTTTGGGGGCGGATGTCAGAGCCTTCCCACACTATCACGCCCCCGGGCCGTTTCCGGCAAAGACCGCTACGCAATCGGCGGACGCATGATTTGCTCGTAAGTCCACATCCCCGCAATTGCCAGCATCAACACGCCGCTCAGGATACCGAAGATCAAGCTGAATCGCCCCACCGACTTCATCTTGCCTGCCAGCTTGATCTGTTCCTGTTCTTCGGCCGCCTCTGCTGCCGTGAGGAATAAGCGGTCTTCCTCATGGTTGGACAGCAGCGCCCGGTAAATCATTAGCACCACCAGAACGGCGGTAGCAATTCCCCAGCCGACCATCAGCGTACTCAACATGGGCACCTTCCTTCACCGGGCATTCTACTCCTGCGCCCGTCAAATGCAACCCCCGCAATCCCGCCCCGCAATCCCGCCGAGGCTGGATTTCGTTGCCCGTCCCATCCCGCCCCTTAGAGTGTGGGATCCGGCCTACAAACCCGCCCGTAAGTGCCGGGATTCCCCCATGCGAAAATAAACCACCTGAAGGAGACACACCATGACCCTCGACGACTGGGGCTACGCGCAAACCGACCCCGCGCAACAACTAGCCCGCTTGCATAGCTTCTCATTCATGAAGTCTTACGAGAAAGGAAAAGTGGAACTCATCATCACGGTCAAGGAATACTTCACGCCCGAAGATCCCGCCATGCCTTTCTTCGCGCGCGCGGATAAGCTCCTCAATCAAAGGGCGCTTCCCTACGAAGCGTGCGGGTGGGGAAAGACCATGTTGCAAGCGCTCTCCGCCTGCATCCGGGAGATCAACCGCTTCCCGTATCAGGAATAAACAGCTCCCCGCTTGACCGTGACTCGCCCAGACGATAACATTGCCCAGAGCCAAATGAAAAACCTGTTCCTCTCCGTACTCATAACCCTGGCAACACTTCCTCTCTCCGCGCAGTGGCCTTCCTATCCCACCGGAGCCCCCAAGAACCCCGATGGCACCCCGAATCTGCAAGGCCCCACGCTTCGAGCTGCCGACGGCCATCCCGACTTAAGCGGTGTCTGGGCCGCGGGCGGCGGCGGTGGTGGCGGCCGCGGCGGTGGACGGGCCGGAGGCAGAGCCGGTGCTCCAGGCGGTGCTCCACGAGCCGGCGCAAATGGAGCCGCCGCAACGGCCGCCCCTCCGCCGCCTCCTCCTGCTCCCGCTGCGAATGCTGGCCCCCCGAACGCGACCTTCTTCAATGTCGCCGCGGGATTCAAAGATGGCGCCCCGCTCCAGCCCTGGGCCGCTGAACTTCTCAAGGGCCGGATTGAGCAGAACAGCAAGGATAATCCCGACGCGCACTGCTTGCCGCTGGGCCTGATGCAGTTGCACTTGCATCCGCAGCCGCGCAAGATCATCCAGACCCCCGGCGTGATCGTGATTCTCTACGAAGCCCAAGGCGGCGTCCGCCAGATCTTCACCGATGGCCGCCCGCAGCCTCCTGCCGACGTGCAGCCCTGGTGGTATGGATACTCCACCGGCAAGTGGGACGGGGACACCCTCGTGGTCACCACCACGGGCTTCCGCGACGACGTGTGGCTGGACGTCAATGGGACGCCGCTCACCAACACCGGCAAGATGACCGAACGTTTCACGCGCACGAACTACGGCACGCTAAACATCGAGATCACCATTGAGGATCCGAAAGTCTACACCAAGCCGTTCACCGTGAAGGTCGGCCAGCGGATCATGCCGAATACAGACCTCATCGAGTTCATCTGCAACGAGAACGAGAAGTCCGACGCGCACCTCGTCGGGAAGTAAACCGGGGGCGCGCGCAACGCTTCGGTCCCGCGCCGCACTACCTTCTGTGGAGTTTATTTGAGTTCGGAGGAACTTATGTCCATCAGAAGGAACGTGACGTGTGTTTTGAGAATTCTGGGAGCAGCCTTACTTGCGGGGATCCAGGCGAGTGCTCAATCGCTTCCCAATCTGCTCCCCTTGCCCGATAGCGCCGGATTTCTGGAGACTTACAACTCGAAGAACCATCCGATCAGTCTCAGCGGCGCGTTTTTTCAATCGCTGGGGACCAACGGCCGATCCTGCGCGTCCTGCCATCTGCCGACCGAAGGCTGGTCGGTTTCGGCGCAGGAGATCAGCTTGCGGTTTCTCCTTACCGAAGGCAAGGATCCGATCTTCCGAACCAATGACGGCTCCAACTGCGACCACAACATTAGCACCTCGACCTTTCAGGGACGGCAAGCCGCCTATAGTTTGCTGACCAGCCGTGGTCTCATCCGCATCGCGCTGCCGGTGCCGGCGGGCGCCCAGTTTACCGTGGTGAGCGTCCACAATCCGTACGGATGCAGTGAGACCGATACGCTGTCGATGTACCGGCGTCCGCTTCCGGCCACCAACTTGCGATTCCTCAGCACCCTGATGTGGGATGGCCGGGAGTCCTCCACGCAGACGGGGACGCAAAAAATCACGTACCCGACAAATCCTGGCGATCTGTTGGCCGACCTCGCTCATCAGGCAGTCGACGCTACCACCGGCCACGCGCAAGCCTCTTCCGCGCCCACGCAGCAACAAGTGCAGGAGATCGTGAATTTCGAATCCGTGCTGCAAACCGCGCAGGCGATCGACTTCCAAGCCGGTCTGCTCGAAAGTAACGGAGGGAAAGGAGGCCCCGTATCGCTGGCCGCACAGCAGTTCTTTATCGGCATAAATGACTCGTTCCCGCCCAGCTTTCAACTCAACCCCACTGGCGCGCCGTTCACTCCCTCGATCTTCAACTTGTTTGCGGCTTGGGCAAATTCCGGGAACTCCGCTCGCGCCAGCATTGCGCGAGGCGAGACTCTCTTCAATTCCAAAACGATCAACATCACCGGGGTCGCTGGCATCAACGACGTCTTGGGCATCACGTCCTTGCCGGGAACCTGCGGAACCTGCCACGATTCTCCGAATGTGGGCGACCACTCGGTGTCCGCCGCGCTCAACATCGGCGTCGGCGACCTCACCAGCCCGCTCGATGTCAGCTATCTCCCCGTGATCACGCTCATGAACAACACCACCGGTGAGACGGTCCAAACCACGGACCCGGGACGCGCCCTGGTGACTGGGCTTTGGGCTGACGTCGGCAAGTTGAAGGGACCCATCTTGCGCGGCTTGGCGGCGCGGGCGCCTTACTTCCATAACGGATCGGCGAAGAGCCTGGGCGATGTGATCACCTTCTACGACAAGCGCTTCACCATCGGCTTCTCCGCGCAGGAGCGGGCGGACCTGATCGCGTTTCTCAATGCGCTTTAGGCCGAGCCTGCGGCCGCGCTCGCCAGCGCTTGCCCAGCGCGGGTAAAATCGCGCCGCCCAGGTTCGCCAGTTTCAAATCCGGGAACGGCGCCCGCTCCGCTCCCGGACGGAGGGACCGCACGGCCGCGCCCGCAAGTCTCGCTGCCGCGCGAAATGTTTCGCCGAAGGTGTACCGTGGCTCGCGCCCGTTTACCCGCACCACCATTACCGTAACGTCATCTTCGGAAAGGTTCTCTGGATGCCTCTCTCCGATCTCCTTGAGCAGCGCCGGGATCAGACGCTCCGGCGGGATATCGCCCAACAGCCGCAGAACTTTCAGCAGTCCGTTCTCTCCCAACATCTCGCCGCTGGCGTCCGAGCATTCGATCAGCGCGTCGGAATAGCTCACCAGGCAGTCTCCCTCGGCGAGTTCCACATCGAACTGTTCATACTCCGTCGCATCGATCAACCCTAGGGGAATGTTCCCCTGCGTCTGCTTCCCTAGCAAATTCCACTTCTTCTGCGAAGCCCGGTACAGCAGGGGCCGTGGATGTCCCGCGTTGCACACGATCAGCCTCCTGCTCGGCGCGAAGAACGTTGTCACCACCGCGGTAGCGAAGGTTCCCACTTGTGACAGCTCCGTGAACTGCTGGTTCAGCAGCCTGACAAACTCAGTCTGATCCAGACGATTGACGAACCGCCGCATCAGCGTCCGTAAGTCGGCAGCGGTCGCGGCGGCCTTGGTCCCATGCCCGGAGACATCCGCCAGCAACAACCGGGTAATCCGGCCCGTGGCGCAGCTGGAAGCGTAGTACACATCGCCGCCATGCGTTGCCTCTCCGTAGGGCTTGCTGTAGACCCAGGCGTCCAGACCGCCGAACTCTACTCCCCGCTCGGTGAGCTGGCTGCCGCCCCAAACCTCCATGCACTGCATTTGCTGATTGGCCGAATTGCTCACGCGCTCTCCAGTTTACTTCGGTACAATCGTCGTGGTCATGCCGCGCTTTCCGGCGCGTGACAGGAAGACCCGTACCCATTAAGATCTGATTACCTTCGAAACGCGGGGTCTGATCGATTCGTCCATTCGGTAGAAGTCAAGAGGAGGAAATTCAAATGCAGGCCCAAAGAAAACTTTCGTTCATGCTGCTGGCGGCGCTGACAGTCGCGCCCGCCTTCGTTCACGCCCAGCCGTCGTTACCGCCGGGCCAGCTGGATCAAGTAGTATCCCGGATCGCGCTCTATCCCGACCCGCTGCTCGCGCAGGTTCTTGCCGGCGCAACTTATTCCGATCAGATTCCCGATGCCGCCGGCTGGGCGGACCAGCACCATTACCTCACCGGCCAGGCTCTGGCGAACGCGATCTCCGGCGACCAGCTTCCGTGGGATCCCAGCGTTCTAGCGTTGCTGCCGTTTCCCAGTGTGCTCGCCATGATGGCGTCCGACATGAACTGGACCCGCCAGCTCGGCGATGCGTTTCTCTCCCAAGAGCAGGATGTGATGGACGCTGTGCAGCGGGAGCGTCAAACGGCTCAGCGCTACGGTTACTTGCGCAGCAACGGACAGGTCGTGGTGGGTGCGGGACCCTACATCACCATCATGCCCGTGAATCCGGCGTTCGTGGTGGTGCCCGCCTATGACCCTGGAATCGTTTTCCTCGCGCCGCGGCCCGGATTCGCGGTCGGAGGGGCGATTCACTTCGGCTTCGGCGTCAGCATTGGTGCGTACTTCCGGCCGTGGGGCTGGGGCCTGGGACGCTTCGATTGGGGCGGCCGCCGCGTGTACATCAACAACTCCGTGTGGAACCGCACCTACGTCAATCGGGGCAGCTACGTGCATCCGTACGAAGGTGTCCGCCGGCCCGCGCCGCAGGCAGTGCGTCCTGCGGAGCAACATCGTGTGGAACCCCGCAGTCCGCAGGAACGGCAGGCTCCGCAGCGGGGTGAGCGTTCGCCGAAGGAATCGCACGGCCACGACGACCACAAACGTTAACTGAGCTTTTGTGGGGTCGGCCTTCCCGCCGCAATGGGCTTTTGAGCCGGCCCTACAAACTCAGCATGATCTTGCCGATGTGCTGGCTGGAGTCCATGCGGGCGTGCGCTTCCCCGGCGTCAGCGAGCGGGTACACACTATCGATCACCGGCTTGATCCTGCCCGGAATCAGCGGCCAAGCGCGTTCTTCCAAAGCTCGCGCGATAGCCGCTTTGATTTCCGCCGGCTGCCATCTCAGGCCGGAGCCCGTGATCGTTAACTGCCTTCCCAGAATCAGCGCCAGATCGATCTCCGCTTTCGCCGACTCCATGAAGTTGATATACACTAGCCGACCCCGCGGTGCGAGCACCTTCAAATTCTTCAGCGTGTAGCTCCCGCCCACCATGTCGAGAATCACGTTCACGCCCTTCACCTGGGACTCAAAATCGGTAGTCCGATAGTTGATCGCGACGTCCGCCCCCAGTTTACGGCACGCCTCGCACTTTTCCTCCGACCCGGCGGTGACGATGACGCGCGAGCCCAGAGCCTTCGCCAGCTGAATCGCGGTAATGCCGATGCCACTCGATCCTCCGTGGACCAGCAGTGTTTCGCCCGGCTGGAGTCCGCCGAGGTCGAACACGTCCAGCCACACCGTGAAGAACGTCTCGGGCAGCGACGCGGCTTCGATGGCGCTCAGCCCGGCAGGGAAGGGAAGACAGTTGGCCGCAGGCGTGACGGCGTAGTCCGCGTAGCCGCCACCGGTCAAAAGCGCGCACACGGAATCGCCAGCCTTCCAACGTCCGCTTCCCGTGACGATGGTACCCGCGACTTCGAGGCCGAGTACCGGTGAAACCCCCGCCTTAAGCGCGTACCGCCCGCGCCGCTGAAGCAGGTCCGCCCGATTGACGCCCGCGGCCTGGACCTTGATGAGAACCTCGCCTTCGCCGGGAGCCGGGGCGTGCGCCTCGGCGAGGACCAGCTCGCCCGTGGGAGAAACGTCGATCTGCCGCACGCTACTTCAGCTCCGCGATCATCCGGTCGAGCGAGTTCATGCCCATCCCGGTCGCGCCCCAGCCGAAATTCGTTTGCAGCATTTTGGAAATATCGTCCTTCGCCTTGCCCTGGCGCGAGAGATCGCGCACCTGCGAAACCATCTTCTCGAATCCCGCGCGGTACGCCATCAGGTCGGCGCGCTTCGCCAGCGAACCATGTCCCGGAATCACCGTATCGAAATCGAGCTTCAGAATCCCGTCGAGCGTCTTGGTCCACTCGGCTGCGCTCGCGCCGCCGTTGTAATCGAGAATCGGCGCAACGGAGCCTTTTCCGTCCGTGGTAAACAGATCGCCGGTGTGGACCACGCGCAGTGCCGGGAAGTAGATCGCCACGTCGCCATTGGTGTGGCCCTTGCCGTTGTAGAACGCGTCCACTTCTTTGCCGCCCAGGAACACCTGCGCCTGATCCGTATACGTGATCTGAGGCAGACCGGGCTGCTTGCCCTGCACCATGTTCGCGCGAGCGTTCTTCTGGATCAGAATCTGCACGCCGCCCAGCGCCAACATCTTCGCGTTGCCGCCCGTGTGATCGCCGTGATGGTGCGTATTGAGCACGTACTTTACCGGCTTGTCGGTCAGCTTCTTGATGTTGGCCATGATCTCGTCGTGGTTCTGCTCGAACTTGTCGTCGACGACGATCACTCCTTCGCCGGTCAGATACAGCGCGACATTCCCGTTGCCCGAGAGTTCCAGTTCATACAGATCGCCCGAGATCTTGTTCACCACCATAGGCGCAGCGGGCGGACGGTTCTGCGTGAACGCGAACCACGCTCCGGCGAGCACGCACATACCCGCGGCCGATCGTATCAAGAACGGCCGGGTGAACAGCTCCCGCGGCATTTACTTCCCTTTCCCTTTGCTCTTATTGTTCGCACGCGCCGGACCCGAGAGATGCGCGATGTGTTCTTTTGCAGAATCGCGATTCACATCCGCGGGACACGCGGTCTGAAATTCGTGAAACGCGCTCAGCGCGTCTTCCCGATGCTTGGCATCCTCGAGAGACACGCCCTTCATGTAGCGCGATTCACACGTTTTCGGATTGGCCGCGAACTTATCCACCACATCGGCGAAGGCCTGCGCGGCATCGTCGTATTGCTTCAGGCCCCGATAGCTCTGCGCGATATAGTACTGCGCGTTCGGCGCATTCTCGTCGTCGTGCGGAGCGTATTTGATGTAGTCGAGAAAACCGGTGATCGCGATGTCGTACCGACCCGCGGTGTAGTCGGCGCGAGCGGTGTTGTACGTCTGTACTGCCGACCATCCGGCGGGAGCGCCGGGAGCGGTGGTCTGCGACGCAGGCGGAGGAGGCGGAACAGCCGGCGGCGCGTTGAGTGTCTTTACCAGTTCATTCAGATTGTCCAGCTTCGCGTTCATGTCCTTCAGTCGCGTGGAGAGTTGGGAGACGGTCTCGCCGATCGCTCCCTGCGTCTGTGTGAGCGTGTCCAGCCGGGCGGTGGTATCGGCGTGCTGTTCATTGTTCTTCTTCTGCTGGTCCGCCAGAGCCTGGCTCACACTGTTGGTCAAGCTGGTTTGGAGCGCGGCAAGACTGCCGGTGACTTTGGCGGACGCCTCCATTGACTGCTGCACCAGACCCTGGATCGCCTGCATCTTCTCATCCTGCGATTTCTGCAGTTGCTTCACCTGGAAGGCGAGGTCCGCGACGTCGCGCTGGATGCTGACCAAGTCGTCCTTCTTTTGCGCGGCGGGGGAAAAGGCCGGTCCGGCGATCATCGCCAGCACTAATAAACGAGCAGCATTTCTCACGTCGGTTTACCTCCTCGAAAAAAGTCTAGGGGCCGTCGCGCGGCCCCTTTCGTTCCTGCTTACTGCGCCGGCGCCAGATGCGCTCGCCGGTTGCGCTGATAACACTCTTCATTCGCCTCGGTGCAGACGGGACGTTCTTTCCCGTAACTGATCGTACGCATGCGATTCTCCGGCACACCCAAGCCCGCCAGGAAATCCTTGGCAGAGGTGCCGCGGCGATCTCCCAAGCCGAGGTTGTATTCGGCCGAGCCGCGCTCATCCGCATGGCCCTCGATCACTACACTGAAATTCGGATCGGCGGCGAAGATGCGCTTCAGTAGATCCGCATCGTGCTGGAGCGCCGCGCGCGCATCGCTGCGGACGTCGCTCTTGTCGTAGTCGAAGTAAATATCCTGCGCCCCATCCGCGCCGCTCAGCATCTCGGCTCCCGAAACGCGCGGCTTGCTGGGAGGCGGCGGAGGAGGTGGAGCCGCCGCCGCGGTCACGGTGACGGTTACGGATCGAGTCGCGTTGCCGCCGGCACTGCGAGCCGTCAGCGTGTAGGTTGTCGTGTTGGCGGGAAATACCTGGCGCGACCCGCTTCCCGCGAGCCCACCGCCGAGATTTTGATCCAGAGAAATGTCGGTTGAGTTGGCGACGGTCCAGCGCAGAGTCGCGCTCTGGCCGCGATCGATGCTGCTCGGCTCTGCCGTGAAACTATCGATCCGCGCGGCCTGCGGCTTGGGCGCAGCAGGAGGCGGAGGAGGCGGTGTTGTCGTGGCCGCGGGCGCGGGAGGGGGCGCCGGCGCGGGTGCCTTCTTGCCGCAACCGGCGGCCGCGAGCAATAACGCCGCGCTAAATACCGCCAGGTTCAAAGTTCTCGTACTCATTCGCATCTCTGTTCAACCCCTCCTAAGAGTTTGAAACCACTGAAGAACTAGTTTATCCCTTTCACCCACACCGGTTGGGAATTGTCGCCCTTGGTGGTGAGTGGCGGAGATTGATGAGTGCCGTCGGCCAGCATCACGTGGATTTGCGAGCGCCCTCCGCGCGGCTTGGACGCGAAGACGATGTGAAGTCCGTCCGGAGCCCACCAGGGGTTTTCATTCCTGCTGGCATTGCCCTTGGTAAGCTGCGTGATCTGACGTGTTCCCATCTCCATGATGAAGATGTTGTACTGCCCAATCTCGTAGCCTTTGGTCCAGGAGAAGGCGATGAACTTTCCGTCGTCGCGCCACGCCGGGTTGGAGACGTAGCCTTCGCCGTCGGTGAGCATTTCGAGGTCGCCCCCGTTGGCGTTCATCATCCACAACTGCTCGCGACCGGAACGGCCGGAGATGAACAGGATCTGGTTGGGGTTCTGGGGATTCACCCGCGGCGAAGTTTCAATGGCCGCAACGTGAGAGACGCGAGTGAATCCGCCGCCCTTCAGATCCGTGACGCAGATTTGCTGGTCCTTATCCACCACCGTCGAAAAATACAGGTGCTGCCCGTCCGGCGAGAAATCAGGCGTCGCCAGGATGGACGATTTGAAATTGGCGTAGACGGATTGACGCCCGTCTTCGAGCGACTGGATCTTGAGCACCGGATTTCCGTCGTTGGGAGGGTAGTAGGTGTAGGCGAGGAGTTTCCCATCCGCCGACACGGCCGGAGTAAACGAAAGTGTGTTGTACCGCGTTAACTGGTGCTGGTTCGCTCCGTCATAATCCATGGCCCAGATTTCCTTCACCGGAACCGTGGTCTTCCCATCCGGCAGCTTGCGCGGACCCGTGCGGTCGGACACGAAGATGATCTGGCTGCCCGCCAGACTCTTCACGCCGAACTGCTTCAGGATGTCGGCGGCGAATCGGTGGGCTACGTCGCGCGCTCCCTCTTCGCTGATCGCGCCCAGGTAGCGGTTGCCGAACACCTGCGCGGAGGCCGGCGTCGACTGGCTCAGGTTGTACAGCCACCCCATCACTAGGAGGTTGCCGTTGCTGACGCCCGCATAGCCGAACGCCATGTTGTTCGCGCTGACGGGAGGACCGGACCAATCCTTGAGCGACGCTCCAATGCCCGCGGGTTTCGGTTGAAAATCGTTGGGCTGCTGGGGAGTATCGAGCGGATAGAAAGTCTTCGCCGCCATTTTCAGAACGCCGGAGCCATCCAGGTCATTCCACAGAGTGGTATTGAAGACGTCCATATACTTCTGGGCGTCGCCTGTTGCGCGGAACTCCGGTACGGCGATGACCGCCTTTTGACCGCCCATGATCTCGATGACCGTCTTCTGTTGGCCAGTCAGGATCAAGGTGCAAACAGTCAGCAGAAGAGCGAACGCGGCGAAGAGAGTTTTTGGTTTCATCGTTTTAATTCAAACCATATTTCCATGGGTGC
Source organism: Bryobacteraceae bacterium (assembly GCA_036498815.1). Taxonomy (GTDB): domain Bacteria; phylum Acidobacteriota; class Terriglobia; order Bryobacterales; family Bryobacteraceae; genus Palsa-187. The sequence continues at coordinate 154,464 of DASYET010000022.1, forward strand.
TCGATCATGACGGTAATTCGGCGGTAGGATGGGAAACTGGGAATCCAGGATCGCCCGCCGCGCGGAGTTATCCAAAGCAGCGTTGCCGCTACTCTGGAGAAGCGTTAGGTTGCGAATGCTGCCATCGCGCATAAGATCGAAAGTTGCGCTGACTCTCGGAGCGGTTTGCAGCCGGGGATCAAGGTCGCCGGTGCGCCAATTCCGAGCGATAATGTCCCGGATCTGAGCGGCGTATCCGCCGAACTCGTCTCCAAGCGCCGTTCGCGGACCCGCTCCGATGTTACCCGCGCCCGGAGCGGCGGAAAACATCTCCGACGAAACCTGTGGGGCGGTCTTATTCTGCACTTTGTACGGATCCACCTCGCTGTACGGGCGGAACTTCTGTTTCACGCTTTCGTCCGGCGCAGTTTTCTTGGGCTTCTTCGATTTCAGAGGAATCGCGTCCGGCGGCGCGACCTCCTTCTTGATCGCTTCGGGTTTCGGCGGCGCCTGCTGAACTTGAGATTCGGTATCGTTGGCCAGGGGATTTTTCTGCCCCTCGTGCGGCAGCGGGATTTTGTCTACAATTTCGATCCCGACTGCAGCTCCGCCAGGGTTCTTGTCGCCCAGGGTGTCGTAGTGGATCAGCTTCGAAACCCCCATCGCCCCAATCAACCCCAAGTGCAAGCTCAGCGCGACGAGGAACGCTTTGCGCATCGGCTCGGGCTGATCGAGGATGTTGAACTGCGCGGTCACTTCCCGGACTCCTCCGTGGTGAGGACCATCTTGATCTCCAGATTGTCCTGCTTCAGCTGGCTGATCACCTGCGCGAGCGTCTCCCAAGTCAGGCGTCCATCCGCCCGGACAAACACGGATTTTGCATTCTTGAAGCGCCGCTGGACCTCGGAGCCTAGCAGTGCCAGCTTCACCTTTTGCTCATTCAGACTCACGTCGCCGGACTTCGAAACGCTCACGATGGGAAGGTCTTCGGCGGTTTGGGCCGCCGCCTTTACCTTAGGAACCTGTATGTCCAAACCGTAATCCATCACATGCGCGGTGAGCATGAAGACGATCAGCAGCACCAGTACCACGTCCACCAGCGGGACGATATTCATCTCCGCCATGACGCCGATGGACGCACCCCGACGGCGGGCGTAGCGCCCGTTTGAGCTCCCCGTTGAAAACGCCATATCTATCTAGAGGTTACTCCTCGAAATTTCGTTCCGTCAGATTCAGGAACTCAAGGGAAAAATCTTCCATGCGGGCGCCGATCTCGCGGATCGTGTTGCCGAACATGTTATAGAACACCGCGGCCGGAATCGCGGCGAAAAGTCCCAGCGCCGTGGCGATCAGCGCGTTGGCGATTCCGGGCCCCACCGACCGCATGCTGGTGTTGCCCGCCAGCCCGATCTGGTTGAACGCGTCGATGATGCCCAGTACCGTGCCGAACAGCCCGATGAACGGGCAGACGGCGGCCGTGGTGGCCAGCCAGTTGGTATTGCGCTCCAGCCGCGAGACTTCCTCGCTGATGCCGATCTGTAACGTGCGCTCTAACGCGACGGGGTTGACGATCTTGCCGCGCGTCGTGATCTGACGGTTCACTTCGCTGTAACCGAATTCGAAAACCCCGGCGAGCGGCGAGGCCCGGAACTGTTCCGTCGCGGCGGCCACAGTGTCCAGCCGCGGAGACTTCCGAAACATCCGCAGGAACTTCGCATTGGAACTACGGGCGCTTCGCAGTGTCGCCCATTTGGAAAAGATGACGGTCCAGGAAAACAGCGAGAACAGGGCCAGGATGGTCATCACCGTGTAGGCCACCGGGCCGGAGTTGGTGACCAACTCCCAGAAGTTTATGTCCAGCCAGAGCGCGGTTCCGTGTAGCGCGGGCATCCCCATCCCCCATTGTAGCCTTTTGATTGTAAAAACAAAAGGGATAAGAAATGTTTTTGGCCTCCTTGTCGAGGCTCGGGGCTATAATCGTGACAATGCTTGTCGACTTGGTGGTGGAGAACTATGCCGTCATCGAGCGCGCGCGCCTGCGCTTCTACACCGGACTGAACCTGCTTACCGGCGAGACCGGCAGTGGGAAGTCCATCGTGGTGGATGCTCTGGGATTGCTCTTCGGCGGCCGCGCGTCGGCCGAGATGGTTCGCGCCGGGGCGGAAAAGGCCCGCGTCATGGGCGTGTTTGAGATTACCCCGACTCCCGCCTTGAACCAGGTGCTGGAGGACGCCGGGATCGAGTCCGAGGAAAACGAGCTCCTGATCGAGCGCGAGATTCAGTCCAGCGGCAAGTCCCGCGCGATGGTGGGGAACCGTCCGGCGACGGCAGCCCTCTTGAAGGATCTGGCCCCGCATCTGGGCGACATCCACGGTCAGCACGATCAACAGCAGCTTTTTTCACCCGCGGTCCAGTGCGAAATGCTGGACGCCTTCGCCGGGGAGTCTGCATTTCTTGGCGAAACCGCCAAGGCCTACTCGGCATGGCGCGCGGCCTCGGCCGAATTGGAAGACCTGGAACGAACCCTGCAAGAAAGTTTCCGCCTGTCCTCCATGTGGGACTTCCAGAAGCGCGAAATCGAAGCCGCAGCACTGAAAATCGGAGAAGACGCCGAGCTCGAAAACGAGCGCAACGTGCTCCGCAACATGGTCCGCCTCCAGGAATCCGCGGGAGCCGCATACGCGGCGCTCTATGAAGACGTGGGAAGCGCAGCCGCGCAGTTGCGCACCGCGGCGAAGCGCCTTGAAGAGGTCGCGCGGATTGACACGAACATTCAGGAAGTCACCGCAGCCCTGCAGCCCGCCTTCATCGCGGTGGACGAAGCCGCCCGCACCCTCGGAACCTACGTCGGCAAGCTGGAAGCAGACCCTTGGCGCCTCGAAGAAGCAGAAAACCGTCTCGCGCTGATCGAGAAAACCAAGCGCAAGTACGGTGCGACGGTCGAGGAGATCCTGGCGCTCCTCGAAAAGCTAACCGCGGATCTCGCCGCTACCGGCAGTTTTACCGAGCGCCGTGAGGCGCTCCAACAAGACATCGCGAAGCTCGCATCGGCCTACGAATCCACCGCGAAAAAACTCACCGCGCGGCGTCAAGAAGCAGCGAAGCAACTTGGACGCCGCGTGGAAACCGAACTCGCGGCTCTCGCCATGGAAAAATCGCGCGTCGAGATCCGCGTCGAACCGGCCGCGTGGTCGGAGCACGGGATGGACACTGTCCGCTTCCTGATCTCCCCCAATCCGGGCGAGGAGCCCAAGCCGCTCGAAAAGATCGCCTCCGGAGGCGAGCTCTCCCGCGTGGCTCTGGCCCTAAAAACGTGTACCGCCCCGGCGCGCGTGTCGAAGTCTGAATTGCCCCGGACTCTGGTCTTCGACGAAGTCGACGCCGGCGTCGGAGGCAGCGCCGCGGAGGCCGTGGGCCGGCGCCTGAAAAAGCTCTCCCGCTCCAGTCAGGTAATTTGTGTGACGCACCTGCCCCAAATCGCCGGCTTCGCTGATCATCATTACTCGGTCGAGAAGCACGCCACCAAGGGCCGCACCATAGCCACCATCGAAGAACTGTCCCCCGAAGCCCGCACCCGCGAAATCGGCCGCATGCTTTCCGGCGAACGCGTCACTCCGGAAGCGCTCCGGCACGCCGAACAGTTGATCAAATCTGCGGCAGACAGATCTGCGTAAGAATAGAGGGACCATGCCCGAAGAAACCAGCACCCCCGCCGCCGCTCCCGCGCCGCGTCTAAGTTTTGAAGTCGAAACGGCCGAAGCCGCCACCGTGATTCACTGCCGCGGTATGCTGACTGCGGGATATACGGACCTGCTCCACGCCGAAGTGAAACCTCGCATGGAACGCGGCAAGCGCCTCGTGCTGGACCTCACTGACCTCACCTATATGGACAGCATGGGCCTGGGTTCCATCGCCAGCCTCTACGTCTCGGCGCGCAGCGCGGGCTGCCATTTGGAGCTCATCAACCTGAGTAAGCGCATCCGCGAGCTGTTCAGCATTACGAACATGTTGAGCCTGTTCGAAGTCTGCGGCGAGCACTCCATCCGCATTCCGTAAGCTCTGCATGAAGTAGCCTCCACTACTTTTTCTGCTGCTGCTTCTTCTGCGCCTCCTGCTGCATCCGGCTGAGCAACTGCCGGACGGTCCCCATGTCGGGACGCAATTGCAGCGCGATTTGAAGATGTTGCACCGCTTCCTCGGCCTCGGCATCCCCACGCTTGGTCAGCGCGACTCCCAGGTTCGCCTGAGCCTCCGCCAGAGACGGGTTCAAAATCACCGCGGCACGCAATTCCGTGACCGCTTCATCCGGATGCCCGGTTTGAGAAAGTGTGCTCCCCAAGTCATTATGCGCCTCGGCGTAGCGAGGATCGATGCGCAAAGCTGCGCGATACTCTTCGATCGCTTCGGGAACTCCCCCAGGAACCTCCGCCAAAGCGTTGCCCAGCATATTGTGCGCCATCGCAGAGTTGGGGTCCAGCCGCAAAGCGATGCGGTATTCGGCGATCGCGTCCTGCATCCGCCCCCTGATATCGGAGGTGAACACGCCCAGGTTAATGTGCGCCTCCGCCGAATTGGGATTCAGACGCACAGCCGTCTGCATGTGGCTCATCGCATCGGCCGAGCGGCCCGGAATGCGGCTCAGCAGCACTCCCAGATTCGTGTGTGCCATCCAGCTCTCCGGATTGCGCGTAATCGTGTCGCTGTAAAGCGCTTCGGGGCTTCCGAAAGCCCCGCTGTGATTCCACGCCAGCAGCGTGAGCAGACCCACGGCAACCACCGGTACTGCCGCGGCTCTCTGGGCGGCCCAACTCAGCACCCACCCTGCGGGCACCGCGATTCCCAGGCTTGCCAGGTACGCGTAATGGTCGCCCACGAAGGAATAGACGAAGGGATAAAGATCGAACAGCCCCACCACCGGCAGCAGCGTCGCGACCACGAACAGGAATACGGTGAAGGGCGCCCGCGTGCGCTTGCGCAACATCCACAACCCCATACCTATGGCGATCAGGCCGAGCGGGAACAGCCACTGCCATGCGACCTTCGTATCGATGGTCCAGCGCGGGTACACGAACATCAGGTTGACTGGCCAAATCAGTTTCGCGAAGTAGAAGGCGATCGCCCGCCCGGCCAAGAGAAATCGCCCTACACCCGGTAGCGTCACATGCGACGAGAGCGAGCCCAGCGCCCGATGCTCCGCCCACACCGCGAAAACCTCTGCCGCGACTCCCAATGCGACCCACGGAGCCAGCGGACGCACCGTGCGCTCCCGGTCAAGCCTGCCGTGTTTCCACCACAGTATGGCCATGAGCGCGAAAGGTAGCGTCGCCGTCACAGGCTTGCTCAGCAGGGCCGCCAGGAACAGCGCCAGCGCGATGAAATAGTCCGAGCGCTTGCGGCCTCGGTCAAACCGCTGGTCGAACCGCAGGAAGACCAGCGCCGAGGCGAGATAGAACACCGTCGACAGCGCGTTCTGCTGCTCCGTGATCCAGGCGACGGATTCCACATTCACCGGATGCAGCGCGAATAGGAATGCGGCCGGCCACGCCGCGGCCGCCAGACCCAGGCGCCGCAGCAACATCACCAAGAGGAACGCCGAGCACGCGTGCAGCAGCAGGTTCGTTACGTGGTACCAGAGGACGCTGTTGCCCCACAGTTGGTATTCCACCCAAAACGCCGAATGCACCAGCGGAGCGTACTCTTCCGTGGTTCCCGGCTGGAACCAGATACGGCCCAGTCCCTGCCAGTTCTGCAATTCAGGGCGCGTGACGTGCGCGCCGTCTTCCAGGATCGCTCCCCCGTTGAGCGCGGGCAGGAAGACGAAAAACAGCAGACCTAGCAGCAAAGCGGCCAGACCGAGGTCGCGCTGGCTGACCCAATGCAAGTAGCGAAGCCGCCTCACCGGCTTCGTCGTCTTGGATTCTCGCGCCGCTGCGCGGGACTGCTTACTCATAGACACTCAGGATAACGCGAGCGTCCGAGCCACCTTACCGAATTACCTGCCGCCCGTCTCCACGTCCAGGACGTACTTCTGCAACTCCGGCAACTCCTTCGATTTCGCATTCGCGCTCAACGGATTCCCGCCCAACGAAATCACCCGGTAGCCACCCGCGCGCGGCGGCCCCTTCGGATCCGGCCGCTCCATCGCAACCAGCGAAGCGGCGTCGCTGATCTGATTCTGGTCCAGATACAGCGTATGGATGCCGCCCATCCCCGCCAGGGGAGCCAGATCCGACACGTGATTCTTCTTCAGATCCAGCAGGAACAGCGATTTGAGACTGGTCACCGGTTTCAGGTCGCTGATCTGATTTCCGCTGACGATCAACTCCTGCAACCCGCTCAGCCCCGCGAGCGGCGACAGATCCGACACCTGGTTTCGCGATAGATCCAGGTGCGTCAGCGTCTTCAGATTTGCCAGAGGCTTCAGATCCGAGATCTCGTTGCCTGAAAGATCCAGATAGTTCAACTTCGGGAGCGCGGCCAGTGGCGCCAGATTCTGGATCTTCGCGCCCTGAATCGTGATGCCCTCAAGCTCAGTCATCTTTGACAGGGGCGTCAAATCCATCACCGGCGAGCCCGTCAAAAAAATGAACGCTACATGCGGACAAGCCTCCAGCCCGCTCAAATCGAGGACTTGGGCGTTCGCCCCGGACACTAATTTAATCTGCGACAAAAGCGCGGGGGTCAGCGGATCGGTAGGCTTCACCTCCGGCGGCAGGTACTTTCGAACCAGCCTTTCCAAATTCGGATCTTTGAAGGGGGAGTCTGCGCCTGACGCAAACAGTACGGATAACAGGAACATCGCAACACGGCGTTTCATAAAGAGTACCTCCCATGCAACACACTGGGTCTGCTGTAAGAAATTCTTCTGGGCGCTCTGGCCCGGGCTGGAGAGGAGCCCGTGAGAGGAGGCGCCACCAGCACTATTATATGACCGGGGATGCTATCCTCTCAATTTCATGAGACCCACCGTTGCCCTTCTTCTTTCCCTCTTTCTGGCGTCTCCCTCGTGGGGGTGGAACGCCACCGGACATCGCGTCGTCGCGGCCATCGCGTACGATCACCTCACCGCCAAGGCGCGCGCGCGCGTCGATGAACTTCTTCGCGCGCATCCGGATTACGGATCCCTGCTCCCGCGATCTTCCTCCGGCAGTGGCGAGCGCGATGCCTTCCTCGCCGCAGCCGTCTGGCCCGATGTGATCAAAGGCGACAATCGCTTCTACGACGATACGCGTGAAAACGCCAAGCCCACTCCGCTGCTGCCCGGCTTTCCCACCATGGCTCGCCACACCAACTGGCACTACGTCGATGTGCCGTTCTCGCCCGACGGAACCCCGACCGAGCCCGTGAAGCCTCCCAACGCACTCGAGCAACTCAGACGGATTCTGAAGAGCCGGATCGACTCCTACGACCTTGCCTGGCTCCTTCACATCGAGGGCGACGTTCACCAGCCCCTGCACTGCGTCAGCCGCTTTACCAAATCGGTGCCCAAGGGTGACGCCGGAGGCAACCAGGTGTTCGTTACTCCGGGCCGCAACCTGCATGCAGTCTGGGACGACGCCGCCGGCACCGACGCCAGTAACGACTACGTGAATCGCTATGCCTCCGAGGCCACCGCCGCGTTCGTCAAACAACATGGCGACCATCCCCGCGTGTCCCGCGATCCGAAAAAGTGGATCGACGAAGGCGTAGCCCTCGCGCAGCACGACGTGTACACTTTCGGAACGGAAACCGGCTCCCGCGATCACCCTGTATCCCTTCCTCAGGGATATCAGCAGCATGGAAGCGAAATAGCGCGAGGGCAGTTGGCGCTGGCAGGGTTCCGGCTCGCCTCCGTGCTAAACCAAAAATTGGGCCGATAATACCGGATTTCCTTCTAATGTGTGCCGGATCTTCAAGAAAACAGTGCTTTTGTACTGGTAAGAGCAGCGCCGGAGTTTTCCCCCGGCTGTTCCGCGAGTACCGATTCTCGGTCTAACCGAAAGCAGCACTGTACAGAGATTTCGGCTGGTGTTAAGATGGAGACGTCCAGTTGTGGAACCTTCCAAGGTTCAACGCGTCTCTTTCTCTAGGGAGACTTTCACCGACTGCCCGGTGAATCTCCCAGAAGTTCGGCGAACTGCAACCTCGCGGTAGTGGTGAGCCGGCCGGTGAGTATCTTCCTCCGAGTACTCACCGGCTTTTTTCTTTTTGTGCTCTCCTTGTTCCCCATCCTCTTGCATACAGGTCTCTAGCCACAGGGTGGAGATCATATGAAACTTTTCATGCTTGGAGCACTTTGTCTTTCCGCGCTGCCTACGGTAGCCGCGACGCCGAATGCTTATATCCAGCACAATCTGGTGGCTGATACTCCGGGGCTTGCGGATGTCACTGATCCGACGTTGATCAATCCCTGGGGCATCGCCGTCTCAGCGACCAGTCCCTTCTGGGTCAGCGACGGAGGCACCGGCTTCGCCACGGTTTACTCCACCAGCGCAACCGCCACGATCACCCAGGTGACCGCGGTAAAGGTAACGATCCCGCACGGAGCGGGCAGCACCGATACTTTCGGCGTCGTGACTGGGGAACTCTCGAACACTAGCACGGCCTTCCTCTTGGCGAACGGCAACAAGGCGAGCTTCATCTTCGCCACCGAGGACGGCACCGTTTCCGCCTGGAACACCGGGACCGTCGCGCAGGTTAAGATCGACAATTCCGCCAACGGCGCCTCGTACAAAGGTTTGGCCCTCGGCGGAACCTCCACGGCGCCACAGCTTTACGTCGCCAACTTCAGCGGAGCCGCCGTCGAAGTCTACGACGGAAACTTCGCCCCCGTCACGCTGCCCGCGGGCGCGTTCACCGATTCGCAGATCCCCGCCGGCTATGGACCCTTCAACATAGTGAACATCAATGGGAAGCTCTACGTCGCCTACGCCAAGCAGGGCACCAAGAAGCGGTTCGATGCCGCGGGTCCCGGCAACGGCTACGTCGATATCTTCGATATGAGCGGAACCCTGGTCACACGTCTCGTCGCCGGCGGAACTCTCAATTCGCCCTGGGGCATGGCCATCGCCCCCGCGAATTTCGGAGCCCTCTCCAATATGCTGCTCGTAGGCAATTTCGGAAACGGCCGCATCAACGCCTTCGATCCTGCCACCGGCGCCTCGCAGGGCGCGGTGCTCGATCCGTCTGGCTCTCCGATCACCATCAGCGGACTGTGGGCCCTTCAGGTGGGCAATGGAAAAAGCGGCGGCGACACCAATGCGGTCTACTTCGCGGCCGGAACGGGCGGGGAACTGCACGGTCTCTTCGGCAGCTTACAAGCCGCTCCGGTATCGGCCCCGGCCGGCCCGGTGCTGAACTCCGCCAGCTTCCAAACCGGAATGGCGCAGTACACCTGGGTGAGCATCTTCGGCGCGAACCTTTCTTCCACCACACGTTCCTGGGCAACGGCCGACTTCGTCAACGGCGCTCTGCCGAAATCGCTCGACAAAGTCTCGGTGACCATCGACGGCAAGCCCGCCTATGTCTCCTACATCAGCCCGACGCAGATCAACGCACTGGTGGCGGCCGATCCGACCCTCGGCCCGGTCCAAATCACCACGTCCAACCAGGGCCTCGCCAGCAATGGTTTCACTGCCACCATGACCGCCACCGCTCCTGCATTCTTCATCTCTAAGAGCAACTATGTGGCAGGATTCAAGAGCGATAACAAGACTATCGTCGGCCCAGTCACCCTGTTTGCCAACGGAGCCTCCGCCCCGGCGAAACCCGGCGAGATCATCTCCATCTACGGCACCGGATTCGGGCCCGCCAGCACCCCCATTCCCGATGGCGCGCTCATTACCACCGCGATTCCGATGACCGGCGTTTCTGTCACCATCGGAGGCGCGTCCGCTTCCGCTGCCTTCGCCGGATTAGTGGGACCCGGGCTCTATCAATTCAACGTGACCGTGCCCAGCACCCTCGCCGATGGCGATGCGGCGCTCAGCGCGACCGTCGGCGGAGCTACCACCCCCACGGGTCCTCTGGTCGCCGTCGCCCATTAATCCCTCTACAGCGGCGTAGCGGCCACCCGCCGCTGCGCCGATTGCTCCACTCGAAACTGGTTGTGGAGAGCGCGGCCCAGCCCGTCGAACTCCACCACCAGTTCATCGTCCTCACGCGCCGGAACCGCTTCTCTCTGTCCGAAAATTCGCTCACCGAAGAAATGCACGTGTGCGTCGCCGAAGCGCCCGGAGTCCGCCGCTTCAAAATGATCCGGTTCCACCGCCGCCAACATCCAGTGCAGCGGAACATCGCCGCCGGAATTCTTCCGCGACCATTTCTCCCGTCCCTCCCGGATGACTCTCACATTACTGTCCACTCGAAGCAACTCCGCGTCCAGCGTCAGTTCCGGCCCCAGCACGCTACACCGCGTGTGAGCCCCCAGCGAAGCCTGCCCCAGCGTTACTCCGACGCGCCGCGGCGCCTCGTCGCGTCCAATCACATACACGGCGGCGAGATCCCCACCCCCGGCCTCGGGCACCGGATCGCCATGCCCGCGCAGGCTCGCGCCGGACCCCAAATATCGCCATTCGGTCCCCGCCGCCGAGACCAGGCACCGGCCCGGCTCCTCCGGATGATCGAAGCTCGGCAGAAATCGCCACGGAGTTGTCAGCGCGTGGACCTCGGCATAGTCCAGTTGAATGCCCGAAAGATCCGTGCTCAGCATGTCCCGCAGCTTCCACCCTGTATCGAGCGCAGCCATCGCGAACGAATACACAGAGCGATACGTCGCCAATAAGTGAAGTTGGTGGCCGTAAACCAGCGCGGCGCGCCGGCCTTCGTCGGGGTGCGTGAGCTGCACCAGACGGGTCGAAATGCCCGACGACATCGATTCCAGAGTAGCAGGTGTCGGCGATCAAAGAGAATCCCGCTCCGGTGCAACGGGTTTGGTAGGCTAGAGGGATGGGAGCCATAACAGAATCAAATATCGATATTGATTTTCCTGCGTCAGCCTCGACGCCCCCGGCGGATCTGGACCTTCGTCCCGATCACCTGGAGTTCGGGCGCATGACGGCTCCGCTTTGGTTCCGTGCCTGGTATCGGAATGGAGCCTGGGAGCGCGGGCGCATTGAGCCCTGGAGCACCATCAATCTCCACCCCGCGGCCATCGTTCTGCATTACGCGCAGGAAATCTTCGAAGGCCTGAAGGCGTACAAGATGCCGGATGGCTCCGTCACTCTCTTCCGCCCCGAAATGAATGCGCGCCGGATGAACCATTCCTCGGCTCGCATGGCCATGCCCGAAGTTCCCGAACAGATGTTCGTCGAATCCATCCGCGCGCTGGTGGATTGCCAGCGTAAGTGGATTCCGAATCCTCCGGGCTCCCTCTACGTCCGTCCCACCATGATCGGCACGGAGCCGTGCATTGGCGTCCGCTCCAGTGCCGAGTATCTTTTCTTTGTCATCGTGCTCCCCTCGGGTAGCTATTTTCCGCAAGTGGCTCCCGGAAGCACCGGAACCGTGCGCGTGTTCGTCTCGGAAACCGTGGGACGCGCGGCCATCGGCGGCACCGGCGACGCGAAGGCCGGCGCAAATTATTCGGTCACTCTCGAAGTCATCGGCAAAGCCAAGAAGAAGGGCTGCCCGCAGGTGATGTTCCTCGATTCGCACGGCGCCCGCACCGTCGAAGAAATGGGCGGCATGAACGTCTTCTTCCTGCGCGGCGATACGTTCGTGACGCCTCCGTTGACCGGTACTCTGCTCGCGGGCATCACTCGGGATAGCATCTTGAAGCTCGCGCCGACCCTGGGGATCAAAGTGAAAGAAGAGCGCGTGGGCTGGGATCAACTTTTGGCCGACGTGAAATCCGGAGCGGTCACCGAAGCTTTCGCCTGTGGCACCGCCGCCGTGATCACCGGCATTGAGAGCTTCGTGCTCGAAGACGGCAGCGAAGTCCGCGTCGGCGACGGCGAGTGCGGCCCGGTCACGCACCGCCTCTTCGACTCCCTGCGCAACATTCAATACGGCGCGGAGCGGGACCCCTTCGGCTGGGTCGTGAACGTCTAGGCCCCACGCGCCTAGTAAAGAGCCTTGTTCATCGCGGCAACCCATTCGTCGTCTAGTACGACGGAGGTGTCCGGCTTGCTCTGCTTATAGCGAACGGGGAATGTCTTGCCCACCAGCTTCGGAGCAAGCTCGCTCGCCGAGGCGCTTGAACTGACAATGCGGTCCGTGAGGCCGCCGAAATAGTCCCCGTTCACGGTGAACGAATAACTCACCCGGACATACCAGACCGTCTCGGAGTCCGACGTTGTCTCGCCCACTGATGTGGAGCCGACCGTCGCCTCCGCCCGTGGCCACTGGCGCGCATGGTTCTGCCGGACGCGATACATCAGCGCGCTTAGCACAGTGACGGCTGCGATGGCAAAGCCGCCGTAGAGCCGAATCTCGTAGGTCTCCATCCACGTCCCTTCCGAGCGGCGCTAGGCCCGCTTCACCAGCCGGATCACGAAAATCAAAAGCACCGCCCCCAGAGTCGCCGTGATCAGTGACCCGATCAGCCCGCCGCCGATGAGCCCTCCCAAAAGTTGGCCTCCAATCAACGACCCGATCACTCCAATCACGATGTCGCCAACTACCCCGTAGCCTCCGCCCTTCATAATCTTCCCGGCAAGCCACCCCGCGACCAAGCCCAGCAGTAAGAACCAAAGCAGGTTCATCTTTCCTCCTCCGGTATTATACGCAGAGCCGCGGGCAATAGCATGAACACAGGGAACCGATGGAGACAGTCGCCCGTAGAATCGATTCCCATTATTGTGGGGCGAGAAGAAAACAGGCGCTGGTGGGCCGCAGACTGCATCGACCCGGGGAGGACGTCCCTCCACTTTTTGTGCAAGTCTTTTCTGTCTCATGAGCCGGTTGGCGATTCGGAGTTCCTCATCGTTGGCCGCCACCTCGAAGCATCTCTGCCATGGAGGGAGACGCTATCGCAGCCAGTCTAGATCAGGCCTTTAGAAGGCCGAATATTCGCTGCTCCCGGATTCCCTGCTTCTTAACCTTTCGACTCACTCACTTCTTCTCCGGCAGCTCAAACACCCAAATCTCCGCCGCGCCTCCCGCCGGGTTCTGGATATCCGGCAGTAGCGGAGGCCACGTCGCCGGCTGTGCTCCGCCTCCGCCCACCGTCAGCGCGATGTACTGCTTCCCATTCACGCTATAGCTGATGGGGCACGAGTTCGGCACATCGTTCAGCCGCGTCTGCCATAGCGTCTTCCCCGTGGCATCGTCGTACGCCGTGATGAATCGGTCGTACGATCCCGCGAACGCCAGCCCGCCCGCCGTCGCCAGAGCGCCGCTGGTCTGCGGAGCATGCTGCCTCCTGCTCCACACTACCTTCTTTGTCTCCATGTTCACGGCTTCGAAGCGGCCATAGTTGCCGTCGCCATCCAACCTCGGCCGGATCGTGAACCGCACGCCGGAAGTCAGCCCGCCGCGCTCGCCCGGGCCCACCGGGATCAAATCCATGCACGATTCCACCATCGGCACGAACAGCACCTTCGACGACGGATTGAACGACCCCGGCAGCCAGTTCTTCGCCCCGCCCGCGTGCGGACACACCGTCTTCGTCTCGCCGTCTCCCGGAATGATCGCCGGGTTGTATTTCTTCGCTCCCGTCTTCGGATCCACCGACGCGATCACATTCTGTAGCCCCATGTCGAACGAGAAAACGTACTGACCGGTAGCGGCGTCCAGAGCGTCGTAAAACGCTTCTTTGCCGGAAGTGATCACCAGCTTCCGATTCACCCCGTTCACATTGACCTGAATCACCTGCCGCTCAAACGCCCAGTCCAGATCCCACTGATCGTTCGGCGTGTGTTGAAAATGCCAGACCAGTTTCCCGGTGTCGGGATTGAACGCCAGCGTCGTGTCGGTATACAGCCCGTCATTCGTCACACCCGCCTGATTCACCGGATGCAGTAGCGGACCCGTGTCGTACGTTTGCCCCGTCCCGACGAACACCAGGTTCAGCGCCGGATCGTAGCTCGCCGGCGTCCACACAGAAGCCCCCGCGCGCTTGTCGATCGGAACCCCGTTCCACGAGTTGCCCCCCGGCTCGCCTGGCTGCGCGATGGTGTGGAAGCTCCATGCCTCCTTGCCCGTATCCATATCGAGCGCCACCAACAGATTCCCGCCCGGATGCTGCCCGCCCGTCCCCACGATCACCTTGTTCTTTGCGATGAGCGGTCCGCCGTTGAGCTGCCAACCCGTTTCGCCCTTGGTGTCCGCCACCGGCTGATCCCAGAGAACGTTGCCCGTCTTCACATCCAGCGCGACCATATGCACATCGGATGTCCCCACGAACAGCCGATTATCATGCAGCGCCATCGCCTTCTTCACCGTCGGCCGAGCGTTCTGGGGAAGCTGCCGCGCGTACTGCCACAGCAGATCGCCCGTAGCCGCGTCCAGTGCCTGAACCCGGTCGCCGTACGCATGCACAAAGATCACTCCGTCGTGCACCAGCGGAGTGCCCTCCGTCGGTCCATTCGGCAGGGACCAGGTCCACGCGACGCGCAGATCTCCCACATTGTTCTTATTGATCTGGTTAAGCGGACTGAATCCTAAGTCATCCGAGGTGCGCCGCCACGTCAGCCAGTCTCCCGCCGGAGGATTCTGCAACTGCGCGTCCGTCACTGGTGTAAATTTATCCAGCGGATTCACCCGCGGCGTCACCTTCGGCAGTAGCGCATAAGGCGACAGCCCCCCACCCGGTCCCGCCGGACCCTTGCTCGCTGTCCCCGGCATCACCATCTGCACCAGAGCCTTGCTATCGGAAGGAAGCGGAGCCGCGCCCGCCTGCCCTCCGTTGCTCAGAATCAGGTACGCCACGATGCCCGTATAAACCGGATTGCCCAGCGACCCCGCCCCACTCGGAGGCATCTTCGTCGCGACGTAGGTGTACAGCGCGTCGGCCGGTTTGCCTCCCCAATCCGTCATGAACGGCGTCCCCCGCAGCGGAGGCGCGAACTGTCCGTCGTCTAAATTATTCCCGTGGCAGGACGCGCAATTCTGCGCATACGCGGCCTTGCCCTGCGTGGCCTGCGCCGCGGTAAACGTAACCGGATTGCGCGGCGGAGCCTGTCCCCGCGGCCCTTGCGCCAGTAGGGCTCCTAGGGCAACGAAACTGGCGCACGCGGCGAGGCGAAGCAATAGAGAGGTCTTCATGGTTGTATACAAGTGACTGGTATACAATTTTAGCCGTATGAGAATTGCCAGTGGGTTTCTGCTCCTCGCCTCCGTCGCATTTGCCCAAGCTCCTAACCCAAACGCGCCTAACCCAGACGCCCCCTATCGCCTCGGCCCGGACTCGCTCGCGCAAGACGGAGTCCCCAAGGGTGAAATGCGTGGTCCCTTCACGCTCCCCAGCCAAGCGTATCCTGGCACGCAGCACACCTACTTTGTCTATGTCCCCGCGCAGTACGATCCAACGTCGCCCGCGAGCCTCATGATTTGGCAAGACGGCCAGGCCTTTATGGCGCCCGAAGGCGACCTCCGCGCGCAGAACGTCATGGACAATTTAATCTACCGCCGCGAGATCCCTGTGATGATCGCGATCTTCATCAATCCGGGACGCCGTCCGGATCAGCCCGAGCCTATCCCGAGCAACTGGGGTGACCGCACCACCAACCGGCCCGAGGAATACAACTCGCTTGACGACCGCTATGCACGAGTCGTCGTCGACGAACTCATGCCCGGCCTTTACAAGCAGTACAACATCTCAAAGAACCCCGATCAACACGGCATCGGCGGCGCCAGCTCCGGCGCCATCGCCGCCTTCACCGTCGCCTGGCAGCGTCCCGCCGAGTTCCACAAAGTCATCAGCATGGTGGGAAGCTTCGTCAATCTTCGCGGCGCCGGTTCTGGCGAAACCTATCCCGACATCGTCCGCAAGAGCGACAGGAAACCGCTGCGCGTCTTCCTCCAGGACGGCCGCAACGATAACCGCGGCGACGGGGGGCGAGCCACGAACGGTCAACCAAGCTATGATCAGGGCCGCGACTGGTTCTACCAGAACGTCCGTCTCATGCAGGCTCTCGCCGACAAAGGCTACGACGTAAACTATTCCTGGGGCATGAACAAGCACGGCCAGAAGATGGGCGGCGAGATTCTCCCCGAAATGATGCGCTGGCTCTGGCGCGATCACATGGTGAACGTCGATCCCAAGGACGCCGTCGAGCGCTCCTTCAACGAGCCTTCGAAGAAGTAGGCGGCGGAGCGGGAAGCGGCGCAAGTTCCGCGAGCGGAATCGTGACCGTGCCGATCTTGCCGCTGGCCAGGTTGGCGAAGAGCATTTTGAACTCCACGGCCTTCAGGGGAATCTTCAGCTCATTACGATAAAGGAAGCCGTTTTGCTGCGCAGCCTCATAAGTCTTGGGGAGCAGCTTCAACTCCAGCGTCTGAGCCAGCGCCGGCCGGTCTCCCACCAGCGTCCCGTCCAGCGCCGTGAACTGACCCACTACCTCGATCTTTCCCGTCCAGCGGTTTTGATTTTGCGCCAAATCCAGACTGCTCACGTCCAGCACCGCTTCCATCCTCAATCGATCCGCGGTCCGCTGAGCCGCCGCCCGTAGGGGCAGACCCGACGCATCGACGGGTTTTGCCAGGGCCTTCACCAGATCGGCCTTCGTCGTCGGTGCGTCCCGGTGCGTGTCGGGCAAATAACTATTCCGGTATCGCAGCGTGACATCCGGCCGATTGATCCGCACCGCCAGTTGGTGAGCTTTCGGCGGACCCTCCCCGCTCACCGGATAGAATCCGAGTGTGTAACTGACGCGCCCATCCTCTACCACCTCGCGGATCGCCACGTCCAGATCGTCGCGATCGAAAATCGCGATCCCGCCTGTGGCCGCGGCCAAGCTCCTCAACGGCGATGTCGCGTCCATTTTGTCTCGGGACAACCCGATCACGGATCCGTGCGCGTCCATCGGATAAAGCGCGATGTCGGCATTCTTCAGCTTCTGCACGGCCTCCGGGCTGAGCGGGAACTGCCATGCGATCCAAACCAGATTCTTCCTTCCGGGGATTCCCGCCAGATGCTCTGCGATTTGCCCGATCTCGTCGGCCGTGCCGGCAGTTCGCCGTCGCATGTCCTGCCCCATGCAATCCCCGATGGAGTGCTCTCCGAACTCCGCGCACGAAGCTTGCCCGACGCGGAGCGTGTCAATAGACGGCTGCCATGTCCGCAGTTGCTGTTCCAGCGAAGCCCGATCCCGTGTGAATTCGCGGACCACTTGAATCTTTTTCCCGGTCGCGTAAATCGCTACGTTGTCGTCCGCAGGCAGCGATTGCAGCGCGCGCATCGCTTTTTCCTTCGCCCAGATGACACCGCTTCCGCCCTGGCCCGGGTCGGCGAGTTCGGTAACCAGGGTATCGAATGCAATCACCGAATATCCGCTGCGCGAACCGGACGGCGAAGCTCCCCGGTTCGTAAACGGAAACGGGTCCGCCCCAGGCTTCGGGGGCGGAGGCGGGTCGCTCTCGGCCAGGAACAAACGAATTTCCTGCGGGGAACCATTGTCGAGAAGCTGAAAATCCTCCCGTCGAAGATCCGTGACCGGCTTGCCCTGCTTGTCCTGGGCGATCACGTTGACCTGAACCAGTTCTGTTCCGGCATGAAACGTCGCCGGTGGAGGCTCCTGCGCGGCCGCGATCCAGAGGATGGACCCAAGCAGAGCGGGCAAGCACGTCTTGCGCCCCAAATTCATGGTATTTCGACGCCTCCTGCCCATTCCGGTTCCTCTCAATTTGCAACTCTAGCAGGACCCCGCCTACGCGGGTACTAACGGATTTTCGCCGCCCCGCCGATAGATCCAGTGCAATGATCAGCGTACTCCAACAACAGATGGCAGCATCCGCTCCGCAGGAAGCCCGGACTCCCGCGCCGCCCCCGTCTTCGCCCCTGGCAGTGTCCGAACCGGCCGATTTCGAGATTGTCCTGGGCCGTGGCCAGGTGGCCAGCACCATGCTGCTGGTTCTAGTCGTGTTGGTCGTGTTCGGTGGCGGAGGCTACGTCATCGGGAAGTCGGCCAGCCCCAAGGTCGCGGTTGTTCAGGCCGCCGCTCCGGCCGCCGTCGTACCCGCCATGACCGCGCCGAGCCCTGAGATCGCCAACGCGGCAGCCCTGATCACGAAGGCGCCGGTCGTTCCTTCGCCTGCCGTCTCCAAGCCCCTGTCCGCCGACCTCTCCGCCCCTCTTTACGCCGAACAGGCCACAGGCAAAGTCTATCTCCAGGTAGGCGCCGTCGATAAAGGACTCGCCACCATCTGGGCCGAAGGCCTCCGCACCCATGCGCTCTCCGCGTTCGTGGCCCCCGGTCCTAACGACAAAGTCTGGCGCGTCGTGATCGGACCCCTGCCCACTCCGGAATCGTTTACGCAAGCCAAGACCACCCTGGACCAGCTCGGTATCAACACCTTCGGCCGCAAGCAGCAATAACGTTTCACCGCCCCGCGAACGGCATCACCGGATCCACTTTCTTGAAGCCCGCGGGAACTTCAAACTTCGCCGCATCCGCGGGCCCGGAGGAGAAACCCGCGATCTCCAGCGTGATCTCCGCCCCGCCCCCTCCCATCTTGATCGCGCTCAGCACCGGCACGCCTTCCATCTGGTTCAGTTCCTGAGCCACTTCGGAAAAGGCCGCCAGCCTCTCCGGCTCCGTCCTCGCCATCTCCCACAGTCCGCTCCCGAATGCATACCCGAGCTTCTCGCCCAGCTTCCGCTGAAACTCCTTCACATCCTGAAACCCCGGCACCGACGCGGCCCACGAATCGACCGAAATCTCCATCCCCTCCGCTCCCGTGAGAGTCAGCATCAGCTCCTTCGCCTTCAGCACTCCCACCGCTTTGGTCTGGCCCGTAGCCTTCATCGAAGCCTTGAACCCTGATTTCGGCCCTTTCGCCAAGGCCTCGTCCAGCGCCTGCTTCATCTGCGCGAACGGAATCAGCGAGTATTGTTTCTTCAGCGTGTCGATCTCGACGATGATCTCCTTGTCCACATCGATCACGGTCGTATGATCCTTTGCCAGCACAGCCATCCGGCTGCCCTTGATCAGATGCGTGGCGACAGTTGCCCGCCGCGAGCCTCCAGTTACCCGCGCCGACGTTTGATAGCTGGAGTCCGCTCGCGCCAAGGCGCAGCACCATCCTGCGACGAGCAATGCAAGAAGAATCCGCATAAATGACACAGGCTTGATGCCTGTCAGCCTAGTGTGTGATGTCGTACGTGACGTAATTCACGCCGATGCGGATTCCCAGTGCCGAGTACCGCTCCGGATACGAAGGGTCGTCCGCCCACTCCCACGAATCGCCCACGTCGGAGTTGAACGACATCGCTACCATCAGCCGATTGTGATCGTCGTAGATCCCCTTCCACTCCGCGTGCGTGCCCTCGGTGCGATACTGCATGCCGCCCCCGCGCCCGTACCGCCCGATCGACCATTGCCCCAGAATTTGATACCGATCGTCCAGATCGTACACGGAATGGAAGATCTGATCCTTATTGTCGATCTCCACGATCTCCCGGTCCGGAAACACCCGCTTCATCTCCTGATCGAAATCGGCCCACTCGTCCGGACCCCAGAAATCGTCCAGATACAGGAACCCTCCGCGCAGCAGATAATCGCGCAGCTTGGCGGCCTGCGCGTCGGTCAGCAGCCACGAGCCCATCTCGCCCGCTGCGAGCCACGGCCAGTTGAAGACGTCGTCGCCGTCTTCCAGATTCACCGGTTGCTCCACGGACCGCACGTTCAATCGCGTCAACCGCCGCAGAGCCTGCGCGAAATGCCGGTCGGCGCGCGGATAATCCTGCGTCCAACTGGTGCTGCCCTCGCGCCAGTCTGAAAAGAACCGCCGGCCGCCCGCCGCGAAGTGCGCATTCGGATTCGGCGGATACATCAGCCGCGCAAATACCCACTCGGTCTTGTCTTTGTAATCCGCGGGAAGGGGAATGTTATCGTAGCCTTCCATGCTCTGATACACGCGGAAGGGAAGCTGCGCCGCGAGCGAGGAAACCAGCACCAACGCACCGCCGATCACCCAAGCTGACGCCGGGAGCTTCATTTGATTGTCAGCATAGCATGTAGGGCGGTTGCGATTCGGGTGACAATAGAAACGTATGTCGACCCCCGTGGAATCCCGCCCCCTCTCCCTCTCCGAAGTCTCCGAACCCGTCCGCCACGCCGTGGACCGCTACCGCGAAGAGTTCATCTCGGCCCGCCCCTTCAAGCACGTCATGATCGAGAACTTGTTCGACCCCGCTTTCGCCGAGCAGCTCCTCACCGAATTCCCCAGCTTCAACAAAGGGTTCTACACCAATGAAATCGGATTCGCGGGCGGCAAGTCCGTCAACACCAACATCCGCGAGATCAGCCCCGCCTACCAGCATCTCTACCAGACCCTCGCCTCTCGGCAGTTTCTCGATTTCATGAGCCAGCTCTCCGGCATCCCGGACCTTCTCCTCGATCCTAAAATGTTCGGCGGCGGCACCCATGAGAACCGCCACGGCCAGGAGCTCGACGCCCACGTCGACTTCAACTATGACGAATCCCGCCAGCTCCACCGCCGCCTCAACCTGATCGTCTATCTCAATCACGAGTGGCGCGCCGAATGGGGCGGAGCCATCGAGATCCACTCCAACCCGCGCCGCCCCTTCGAGAACCACGTCCGCGCCTTCGATCCCATCTTCAACCGCTGCGTGATGTTCGAAACCAACGAATACTCCTGGCATGGCTTCCCGATCATCCAGCTGCCCGAAGACAAACGCCACCTCTCGCGCAAGTCGATCTCCATCTACCTCTACACGAAAGACCGCCCCGCCGAAGAAATCGCTCCCGTGCACGCCACGTTTTACGTCCAGCGCCCGATGCCTGCGCAAATCGTCCCCGGCCGCACGCTCACGGAGCAAGACGTGGCCGAGATCCAGAGCCTCCTTCTGCGCCGCGACGGCTGGATCGAGTATTACCAAAAACAGGAGCTCCAAAAGAATGCCGAGCTCGCCGAGCTCACCGCGCATATCCACTCGCTCCGCGGCCGCCTGCGTGCTCCGCTCACCGGTTACGTTCTTCTCGAAGGTCCCACCGAAGGCTTGTATGGCGATGGCTGGGCCTCCTCGCGCGTCCATCTTCAAGTGAAGCCCCTCCAGCCCGTGTCCAGCTTCCTCATCCGAGGCTTCCGCCCGCCCACCGCTCCCGAAGCCAAGCTCCAAGTGATGCTCGATGGCATGCTCGCCGTGGAGTCCCTGATCTCCGGCTCCTTCGAGCTCACCGTCCCGGTCCCCAACCCCGCGCAGGAAAAGTTCGATCTCGAACTCCTCAGCGATTCCGAACCCGGCTGGGCCAAGTCAGTGGGCGATGACCGCGACCTCGCCTACGTGCTCCCGGAAATCCGAGCCAACCACCCGGGCCTTCCGGCTTAACCGGGCGTTCCTCAACGGCTAAAAACACTCTTCGGCATTCGCACGTGGACCCCGTATACCGGCTTGTCCACCAACTGCGTGACCGCGACGTTGCCCGCGATGCTCACCAACTGGTACGCCTCGTGTTTGCTCAGGCCCTTCGTCGCAGCCAGAAAATCCACCATCTCCTGAATCGCCGCCGTCGTTGCGACCTTCAAATCCTCATCCGTCGCCATGCTGATGTAGTCCGTCGACGTCTCCGCGCGAGGCCACACCAGCTTCATCCCCTTGCGGACTGTCAACTGCACGCGGCCCCGCAGCGACGTCTCCAGAGCCGTCTGGTCCACCTCGCCATCGCCCTGCGCCGCGTGCCCGTCGCCGATCTCGAACAGCGCCCCGGGCACGAACACCGGAATGTACAGCGTGCTCCCTGCCACCAGTTCTTTGTTGTCGAGATTCCCCGCGTGCTTCCCCGGAGGATTGCTGCTCACCCGGCCCAACTCCGCCGCCGGAGCCACGCCCACGCTTCCGAAGAACGGCCGCAGCGGAATCACGATCCCCGGCTTGAACTCCGCCGTCATCGTCTTGCCATCCAGCTTCACAATTTTCTGCGGAGCCGCGCGATCGCAGTTCGCCGGAATAAATCCGCTGCAGCCGTTGTACGCGTAATCCACCGCCAGGTCGATGGAAAGAAATTTCACCTCCAGCGCATCCCCCGGCTCCGCACCTTCCACGTACACCGGACCCGTCAGAATATGCCCGCCCGGCCCGCGCCGCTCGCCCGTCACCTCCGTCACGACCGCCTTCAGTGACTCCTGCACCTTCTCCGGAGCCACCCCCGCCCGCTGCAAGCCCATCGGCGTATTCGTCAGCAGAGTATCCACGTCGACGATATCGCCCGATGCCACGCGCAGCACCGGCTTCGCCTCGCTCCAGTAATACCCATATGCCACCGTCGCCGGACTCGCCTCCAGCCGGTGCGTCACCGGAGCCTGCGCCCACACTAGCCCCGCCAGGGCGAACCAGCTCATCACCGCGACACCCTTAGCTCCCATAGCCGCCTCCGTAAAAAAACAAAACGGGCGTCCGAAGCGGCTCAAGGCTTCTCCGGACGCCCGCAAACGCTGCGGATCTTATCTCTAGCTCGCGATTTACTTCTTCACGTCGGAAATCGTGATGTCCAGCCGGTGGCTCACGCGGAACCCGAACAGCCCGTTCGTCTGCACCGCCGACGTCGGCTGGCGGTTCACTTCCGTGCCGTTCACGCTGAAGATCACGTTCGCGCCGTCCACCTTCACTTCGAGCGTGTTCATCTGCTTCCCGTCCGCGCCTTCCGGTTTAATCGCGGCATTCTTGGTCCAAGGCACCACCGGGGTCACCGAAGCGCCCTTGCGCGTCGCGATATAAAACTCGCCCGCCTGGCGAACTTCGAAGTACGTGTAGGTCTGGGTGTCCTTATCCAGATCCACGCCGCCGATCATCAACCCGTACGCGTCCGGATGCGTCGCCTTCACGTTCTGCATAAACATCGCCGAAAAAGTGTGGTTGCCCTTCGACGTCCACGCCGTATTGTAGAAGGTGCCGTTGTTCGAAGGCGGACCACCCGTCTGGATATGGAACCCCGAGCCTTCCACCATCAGCTTGTCGTCCGCGCCTGCGCCCGAATCGGCCCGTACAGCCCAGCCTGTAGCCAAGTTGCCCTGTGCCAGAGCCGCCGGAGCCAGCGCCGCCGCCAAACCCAAACAAGTCAATGCGATCGCGGACCGTCGATCGCCAAATAAGTGAAACAGTTTTGTAAGGTTCATGAGTGTTTTCCCAAGTATACCGGACGAGCGAACCTACCCTTTCGTTACGGATTCGCCCCGGAAAAAGCCCCCGCCGTCCCGCCTGCGGGTATAAAATGGACCACGGAGCGCGAGTCCATCAGTGACCAGGCGCCAATAAGGAGCCCCTCATGTGCGATCAGGATCATTTTGACCAGGACCGGGAAGAGTTCGAAGCTCGTGGCTTAGTCACCCGCAAACAATTCGGCGTCATGTTGGGAGCAGGTATCGCCATGATGCTGCCCAAAGTCGCCAACGCCGCCGCCGTCACCGAATCCGAAGTCGCCGTCAAGACCCCCGACGGCACTGCCGACTGCTACTTTGTCCATCCCTCCGCCGGCACCGCCCCCGGAGTTCTCATGTGGCCCGATATCTTCGGCCTCCGCCCCGCCTTCCGCCAGATGGGCAAGCGCCTCGCCGAATCCGGTTACTCCGTGCTCGTCGTGAATCCCTTCTACCGCGCCAAGAAAGCCCCCACCGCGGATCAGGGCGCCGCCACCCCCATCGCGCAGCTTACGCCTCTCGCGGGGGCTCTCAACGAGACCACGCATATGACCGACGCGAAGGCCTTCATCGGCTGGCTGGACCAGCAAGCGTCCGTCGCCAAGAATCGCAAGATGGGTACCCAGGGCTACTGCATGGGAGGACCCATGGCCTTCCGCACCGCGGCTGCTGTACCCGGCCGCGTCGGAGCCGTCGGCACCTTCCACGGTGGCGGACTCGTCACCAACATGCCCAACAGCCCGCATCTCCAGGCCGCCCAGAGCAAGGCGCAATTCCTGGTGGCCATCGCGGCCAATGATGACATGCGCGCTCCCAACGATAAGACCGCCATCAAGGACACCTTCGCCACAGCCAACCTTCCCGCGGAAATCGAAGTCTATATCGGCTCCGCCCACGGCTGGTGCCCGCCGGATTCCACGGTCTACAACGAGCCTCTCGCCGAAAAAGCCTGGAGCCGCCTCCTCGCGCTGTACGGCAAAGCCCTTGCGTAGAAGGATCTTCGTAAGCACCGCCCGAAATCGGACACTCGGCGTCCCGCGAGGGGACAAAGGGATCGGATAAGTTCGCATCAAACCCAATACGCACAACCCGTTGCGTATTGGGTGCTCACCTGCCTAAAGAAGGACTACGATGCGATCGCTCAAGCACATTCTGCGCCGCCTGCAACGCGCTCCGATGTTCACCACCGTCGCGCTGGTCACACTCGCGCTCGGCATCGGAGCCACTACCGCAATCTTCAGCGTGGTCGAGGGAGTGCTCCTCAAACCTCTGCCCTATCCGCAGGCCGAATCGCTGGTCGGAGTCTGGCACACCGCCCCCGGCTTGAAGGGCTTCCCCGGTGACGTCCCGTTTTCCCCGGCGATGTACTTCACCTATCGCGAAGAGAACCGGACGTTCCAGGACATCGGACTGTATCAAACCAGTGGAGCAACTGTAACCGGCCTCGCGGAGCCCGACGTGGTTCCGACCCTCGTCACCACCTATGGAACGCTTCAAGCCCTCGCGGTTCCGCCGAAATATGGCCGCTGGTTTTCGCTGGCCGACGACCAACCCGGCGCTCCCCAAACCGTCATCCTCAACTACAACTATTGGCAGCGGCGCTTCGGCGGGGACCCGTCCATCGTAGGCCGCACGCTCACGATCGACACCGAACCGCACATCGTCATCGGCGTCATGCCAGCCGGCTTTGACTTCAAGAACAAACCCGACCTGATTCTGCCGCAGCGCATGGACCGCAGCAAAGGGTTCCTTGGACAACTCGGCTTCCAAGGGGTCGCAAGGCTCAAACCTGGCGTCACGCTGCAGCAGGCCAATGCCGATCAAGCCCGAATGTTGGCCATCTGGCTGAAGGCATGGCCGCCCGCCCCCGGCTTCCCTCTCTCCGTGTTTCAGAACGCGAAATTTGGACCGAAGCTGAAGCCCTTAAAAGAGGAGGTCGTGGGCAACGTCGGCAGCATCTTGTGGGTCCTGATGGGAACCGTCGGCCTCGTGCTGCTGATCGCCTGCGCGAATGTCGCGAATCTGCTCCTTGTCCGCGCCGAGAGCCGTCAGCATGAGATGGCGATTCGTGCCGCTCTCGGTGCCGGATGGAAAGCCATCGCCCGCGAGATGTTGCTTGAGAGCGCGGTGCTCGGCATTCTCGGCGGCGCGCTTGGCTTAGTTCTCGCCGACACGGCTCTCCGCGTCCTGCTCGCGAAAGGCCCGCAAACCCTCCCACGCTTGAGCGAAATCGGCATCGATCCGGTTGTCCTGGCTTTCGCCCTCTTCGTTTCTCTCCTGTCCGGACTCCTGTTCGGTCTGATCCCCGTCCTCAAATACGCCGCGCCTCAAGTCGCGACCTCGCTTCGAGGCGTCGGACGCGGCTTCAGTCATGGACGCGAACATCACCGCGCGAGAAACACACTCGTCGTGGCTCAAGTGGGCTTGGCGCTCCTCCTGCTTGTCGGCGCCGGCCTCATGATCCGTACATTCCAGTTTCTGCGGCACGTCGACCCCGGATTCGCCCACCCGGACCAGATCCAGCTGATGCGCATCCTGATTTACCCGGGTCAGGTCAAGGAACCTGAACAGGTGATGCGCATGGAGAACGCGATGTTGGATAAAATCTCCGCGATCCCCGGCGTCGATTCCGTTGCGCTCGCGAGCGACGCTCCGCTAGAGGAACTCGGCGGCGGAGACGCGCTCTTCGCCCAAGACAAGGATTACAGTGCCGGCCAGGTTCCCCCCATTCGCCGATTCCGGTCCGTCACGCCAGGCTTCTTCAAAACCGCCGGCACTCCGCTGATCGCCGGCCGTGACTTCACCTGGACCGACCTCTACGACAAACGCCGCGTCGGCATCGTTTCCGAGAATCTCGCGCGGGAAATGTGGGGCAGCGCGAGCGCCGCGCTCGGCAAGCGAATCCGCTCCGGCTTCCAAGGATGATCCGTGGAAAGAAATCGTAGGCGTCGTCGCCGACGTCTATGATGAGGGACCTCAGGAAAAGCCTCCCACGTTCGCCTACTGGCCCGCGATGATGGAGAACTTCGAGGGCGAAGCCATAAACGTCACCCGCTTCGCCGCGTTCGTGGTCCGCACCAAACGCGCCGGCACGGAAAGCTTCCTCTCCGAAGCCCGCCAGGCCATCTGGTCGGTCGATTCCAAGCTGCCCGTCTTCCGGATCAGCACACTCAAGGAACTCTACGATCAATCCATGGCCCGCACCTCCCTCACGCTCGTGATGCTCGCCATGGCGGGCGGCATGGCCCTGCTGCTCGGCATCGTCGGCATCTACGGAGTCATCGCTTATGCCGTCTCGCAGCGGACCCGCGAAATCGGCATCCGCGTCGCTCTTGGCGCGCAAGCCCCTGGGCTGCGCCGCATGTTCGTGCGCGAAGGTTTGCTCCTCTCCGCCATCGGCTCGGCGCTAGGCATGCTCGCCGCCGCCGGACTCACGCGTCTGATGTCGTCCCTACTCTTTGGCATCACACCGCTCGACCCGCTGACGTACGCCATCGTCCCGATCTTCCTCCTGGCGGCCGCGGCTCTAGCGAGCTATGTCCCCGCCCGGCGAGCCACCAACGTGAATCCCGTCGAGGCCTTGCGCGCCGAATAGCCGCCACTCAACAGCAACAAAAAAATGGTATAGTGCTCGGATTATGAAAATCCGGACCGCATGGGCAGTTGCAACTCTGGCAATGGCATTCGCGGGATTGAGCCTTGCCCAACCGACCATCACATCTATCGTCGACCCCTTCACAGGGAGCACAAAATTAGCCCCCGGCGGACAAGCCATGATCACCGGAACCAATCTCGGCCTCACTCCGTTGGTCACCGTCGGCGGCGTGAATGCCTTTAATCTGGTCCAGCCGCAGTTCGGCACCACCATGACGATCCAGATTCCGTGGACGGCGGCGCTCGGCACCAGTGTGCCCGTGATCGTGAGTGCCGGCGGAACGGCATCGGCCGCCTTCAACATTACCCTCGTGCAGTACGCGCCCGTGTTGATCAGCACGACCAGTGGAGCACTGACCTCGCCGAGACACGCGAACGGTGTCGGGATCGCGACAGCCACTCCCGCCGCGCCCGGTGAGAGCGTCACCTTTTACGCCATCGGCCTAGGCCCCACGAATCCCTCATTGAACACAGGTGCGTTGGCTCCAAATACCACCACGGCGACGACTACCACCGCCACCGTGACCATCGGTTCGAATTCCCCCGTGAACGCCACCGTCTCGCGTCTGGCCAACGGACAAGGCTTCTATGGCGCCAACGGAAGCACTGGTCTGACGGGAAGCACGCAGGCACTGATCGGCATCTACGTCGTCACCGCCGCCGTGCCGTCGGGAACCGCGACAGGAATTTATCCCGTGAGCATCGCCATCGGCGGCGCCGCCAGCAATAGCGTCAACCTCGCGGTCGGCCCCGCGCCCACGGCGCCCGTCATCTCCGCCATCGTCGGAGAAACCGGCAAGACTCTGCTCTGCCCGGGAGATATCGCCATCCTCAGCGGCTTGAACCTCGGCACGAATCCGACCGTCACTGTGGCAGGCAAAACCGCGTTCAACGTGACCGTCAACAATGGCAGCCAAATCACCATCCAAATTCCCGTCAACGCGACGCTCGGCGCGGCCAGTGTGACTCTCGCCACCGGAGGCCAGACCTCCGCGCCCTTCCCCATTACGCTCTCCCAGTTTGCGCCAGCCCTCAGCACCGGCGGCAACGGCCAGCCGCAAAGCGCCCTCCATACGACCAATTTCACCGGCGTGACCTCAGCCAGTCCGGCCTACCCCGGAGAGCAACTCGTACTCCTCGCTTACGGGCTTGGTCCGACGAATCCGGCCGTACCCACAGGATCGTTAGGACCCTCCGACCCCTCTGCCGCTACGACCACGGCACCTACGGTGAACCTGGGAGGGTTCACCGGTCTACCCGCGAACGCGTCGTTGGTAAATAGCGGCAACGTTGGCGTCTACGCGGTGATATTCACTGTGCCCGCCAACGTGGCCTCCGGCAACTATTCCAGCTCCATCAGCATCGGCGGAGTCACGACGGGACTTGTCATCATCCAGGTTTTTAGTGGGCCCACCATCACGAACGTCGAAAATGCGGCCAGCAATATCGCCGCGGCTCTGCCGAACTCCGGAATCGCCCAGGGTGCCATCTTCGTCCTTCAGGGAATTAACCTCGGGCCCGCCGCCATTTCCATCGCTTCTTCTCCTTTCCAGAGCACCAGTTTGAGCGGAACATCCATCAGCGTAACTATCAGCGGAACCACGGTCGCCCCTACCCTTTACTACACGTCGGCGGCCCAGGTAGCGGCGCTGATGCCTTCCAACACACCCCTCGGCACCGGGACTGTCACCGTCACCAATAATGGCCAGGTAGGCAACCCCTCGCCCATTAGCGTGGTGCAGAACAACGTCGGAATCTTTACGGCCACTTCCGATGGCTTGGGCGCTGGCATCGTGACCTATCCCGATTACAGTCTGGTTTCGCCGGTCAAAGCTGCCAACTGCGGAGGAGTCTACACGACTTGCGGCGCCGCCAATCCCGGCGACACGCTCACCGTGTGGGCCACCGGCCTTGGCCCGGTGACCGGTAATGAAACCGGCGGCGCCGGACTTGGCGTGGACATGACCAGCGTCGATGCCAAACTCTGGCTCGGCGGCATTCAGGCCAAGATCGTCTTCAAAGGACGTGGCTGCTGCATCGGCGAGGATCAGATCGCCTTCGTCGTGCCCGACAATGTCCCCACCGGATGCGCCGTGCCGATGGCGATTCAGGTCGGCTCCGAAGTCAGTAATTACGCCGTCATCGCGATCTCCCCCAAAGGGAGCCGCAGTTGCGTTCCCGCGAATTCGAGTTTCGATAGCAAGTTCGTCTCCGCGCTCAGCACCGGCACCGCGCCCATAACCTTTGGGCAAGTGAATCTCGCCAGGCAGCCAACGTTTAACGCACAAGGGCAACTCACAGGCAGCGCCGACAAGGCCGGCGCACAAATGTTCAGCTTCACCGTACCCCCGGCCATCCAGCCGTTCATCGCCTCCTACCTGGATGATGCGCCTCTTGGAACCTGCATCGTCTACAACACCCCCCAATTCGCGGATGGCGGCAACCGGCTGGCGAACTTCAACCCGCTCGACGCCGGGCCTTCCTTCAAAGTCACCACTCCCGCTGGAAGCCAGAACGTCGGCATCAACGGCGACGATACGATCCTGCCGTCCGCATTCCTCTCACCCGGTACGTTCACCGTCAGCGGAACCGGCGGAGCCAACGTCGGATCTGCGAGTGGATCGCTCACCGTCCCCACGCCGCCCTCCCTGTCAGGGCTGGCCGCCGGAAACAGCCTTACCGTCACCCGGGCCAATGGAGTCACCTTTAATTGGACCGGCGGTGCGGCGGGCTCCGTCGTTCGTATCGTAGGACAGATGCCCACCGACAACACCGGCAATATCGGCGCCAGTTTCCGCTGCTACGTTTCGCCGGCAGCCGGTACGTTCACCGTGCCGTCTACGGTGACACTGTCCCTCCCCTCCGGGAACTTTGGCTGGGACTTCAAGACCTACACCGATGGAACCTTCACGGCTACCGGCTTGTCGTTCGGCATCTTCGAGATGAGCTACGATACGGCGATCTTCCCGACGCTTCAGTAAGCCCGGGTTTTAATCGGGAGGACCCATTCCGCGCTAGGATAGACCCATGCGACTGCTCTTATCCGGCTCCTTGATCGGAATGGTTTCTCTCGCCTGCTTGCTCTCCGCCCAGGATAAGGGCCGCGGGGGCCAGCCGAAAGGCGGTCCCGCGCCCGCGCCCATGACTCTGACCATTCCCGGATTCCCCGATGGCGGCCAAGTCCCCGTCAAGTTCAGCCAGGCCGCTCCCGGAGTTGCCACCGGCGAAGGAACCTCGCCCGCCATGAGCTGGGCCAACGTCCCCGCCGGCACCCAGAGCTTCTTTCTCAACATGCACGACATGGATCTCGCCCGCAACAAAACCACCGACGATCAGGCCCACTGGGTTCTCTGGAACATCCCCGCCAGCGCGACCGGCTTGCCCGAAGGTGTCCCCAAGGGCTCGCAGTTACCCGACGGAAGCTATCAGATCAGCGCCACGGGTCCCATGTACCGCGGCCCCGGCGCCCCCGCCAACGGACCGTTCCACCACTACGTGTTCGAGCTCTTCGCACTCGATACCAAGCTCGACGTCAAACCAACCGCCGACGCCTTCGAAACTCGCGCCAATGTCGTCAAAGCCATCCAAGGGCACATCCTGGCGAAAGCGGTCTATGGCGGACTCTTCCGCCGCCCGCAGTAGCTCCTTTCCCTACTCCCTAAAAACGACCACCTGACGCCGTCCGCCACAAGAAAGAGGGAACTTGTGCCGGAGAAGCGTCGTAACAGAAGGGGAAGGGATGAACATGAGAAAAGCTGTACTCCTCGCCCCGTTGCTTGCTGGCCTTGCCTTCGGCCAGGGGCTCTCGTTTGAAGTCGCCAGTATCAAGCCGGCGCCCCCTCTGGATCCTCAGACCATCCTCTCGGGCGGCAAGATGCACGTCGGGATGCAAATCGATGAGGCTCGCGTCGATATCGGCCATGGCATTCTCTTCACCCTGATCATGCAGGCGTTCGACCTCAAGATGCATCAGGTCCAAGGTCCGGAATGGATGCTCAAAAATCCGGATGGTTTTGACATTCTCGCGACCTTGCCCCCCGGCGCTCAGACCAGCCAGGTTCCCGAAATGCTTCAGAACCTGCTGAAGGACCGCTTCGGACTCAAGTACCACATGGTCAAGCAGGAAAAAGACGCCTATGCTCTGGTCCTCGGGAAACAACCTCTGAAGTTGGAACAGGTAGTAATCGAAGAAGCCAAGCCGGTCGATCCCTCAGCCCCTCCCCCGGAGCCGCCCAAAGGCGCGCAGGTGATTAATATTCCCGGCGCAGGGCAGGCGACGGTTACTCCCAACGGAGGCTTCGTCATGAACATGCGTCCCCAGGCCGCCGTAAAAGGCATCGGCAATATCCGGATGACCTTGGATGCTCCCAAGCCTGGTACCAGTCCCTTGGATGTCAAGATGACCATGGAGATGGAGGCCACCCTCGACGCCTTCGCCGGCCAGCTTTCCTCGTTGCTCGATAAACCCGTCGTGGACATGACCGAGCTCAAGGGCGGCTACAAGTTTCCTCTCGAAATGGGCCTGACGGACCTCATGGGTGTCGCTCAGAAGTTGGGCGGCAATATGGGAATGAACCTCGGTGCGCAGGGCGGCGGCGGAGGAGCAGGTCCCGCAACGGCCGCCTCCGACCCCGGCGGCAGCTCGTCCCTGAAGGACTCCGTGCAGAAACTCGGCTTGCGCTTGGAGCCCCGCAAACTGGCGATCGACGTCATGGTCATCGACCGCATCGAGAAGACTCCCACCGAGAATTAGTGCCCGGCCTCAGGGGATCCCGCACTCCCAGCGCTACTTGGCCTTATTCGGATCCGGGAAGAACGCCGCCACCCGATCGTTGAGCGTGAAATCCATCCCCAGCCCTGGATACAGCTTCAGTACCTTGGCTTTCATCTCCGCCGCATTTTTCGACGTTTTGACCATTGCGTCCCAGTCCGCAATGTACTTCTTCATAAACGCGAGCGCCGACAGGTCGTGCTTTGCTCCCGGACCTTCATGGCCGGGAATCAGAATTGCCGGTTTCAGCGCGGCGATTTGATCCAGCGTCTTCATCCAATCTTCGCGGGCTTTGTCTTTGGGAACTCCAAAGTAAACTCGGTCGAACACCGTATCGCCCGCCACCACCGCCTTCAGCGACGGAATGGAGACGAAGCTGTTTCCCGGACCATCGCCCTGCACCCCGCCCGTAATCGGGAATTGCTCGCCCTCCAGCATCAGCACGGGACTCGAAAGCTCCTCGGGCAGCACCGGCTCCGGCCCCGGAATATTGTTGCCGTAGGTTGGGAACCAGTACTTCTGCCGCGCGGGCCAGCCGGTCTTGGCGCCGTTGACCGTGGCTGGAAGCGCCACAATCTTCGCCGACGGGAACGCCTGATGCAGCACCGCCAGTCCGAAAAGATGATCCGGGTGAGGATGCGTGATGTAGATCAGCGTCAGATTCTTTTTCGATTCCAGAATCTCCGCTGCCAGCCGGTGTGCTTCGCTGAGCGAGAACTGCGGATCGATCACCAGCATGTCCTTCTCGCCGGAAATCATCGTGGAGTTCACGTCGTATCCGTTCACGCCCCGTCCGGTGTGAACCTTCAATTGCAGCTTCGATTGCGCACTCGCTGTTACGGCCAGCGTAACCACGGCCAGAAGCAGCTTCCTGCGGCGTTGAGGGGAGAGAACAGGCATGCAGATACTGTATCCCGCGAGAACCGGAAATGTACAATCTCCCGTTATTTGCCTCGGGAGCCCCCACCGGGCAGGCGATCGCTCCCGAGTCAGAGCTGGTGTGCGTCGCGCGGTTCAAGCTAGGGAACGAGAATAGGATCGCGGTTCACAATCTGCGGCTGGTACGAAAACACCTCCCGGCTGGAAGGGTCCACGTTCACCTTCAGCCAATTCACGTCGCCCAAGGTGGGTTGGTGGTCGCCGAAGGTTTCCACCCGCGTGAAGTTGGTCACCCGCTTTCCGGCGCTATCCAAAAGGGGCTTGTCCACGCGGAAGTAATGGGAGTCCCCATGGACATAGGCAACGGGTTTCCCGAACGCGATCACCTGGGCGCGAAGCGCCACCAGGAAGTCGTGGAAGCCGTCCGTCGCCTTCTGCGCGTCGTCCTCCACCAGTGAGTTCGCGTTGCGCGTCGGCGCCCGAGTCCCATCCGTATCGTCAAAACCCGGATCGGCCTGCGTGATGAACATCACGGCCACGCAATTCTGCGAAGCGGCCGTCGCGAACGTGTCCTTCATCCATTGGATGCCCGCCGCATTGCGCGCGGCGTATTCCACCGGATCCGGATAATCGTCGCAGAGGTTGTTGCACGATCCCTGAATGTCGATCGTCGCGTACACCACCGACCCCACAATCCAGCGTCGATTCTCCACGCAGGGAACGTCCGTATAGGTGGCAGTCTGCGTCTTGGTGACATCGCTGTTCGGGCCCGAGTTATTATTGGCGCTGCCGAAACCCTTGCACGTGGGCGTGGACTGAACCTCCTGCAGGAACCGGGTCTGGCCCAGCGTGTACGGCGTGCTGAAGAACAATCCGCGTTCGTAATCCAGCTCTTGGAGAGAGTTTCGTCCGTCCGCCCCCAGACTCTTGCGATCGCAATCGGTCCAGTCGTTGTCGCCGGGCGTGAAGATCGCGGGAGCATGCAGACTCCCGAAATACGTGACCGCGTTCGAATAGATGTTGCCCGTCAGGCAGTCTGGCGATCCGCTGCCTTGGCGCAAATCGCCGTCATGGGCCGTAAAGGCCAGATCCTGCGAGTTCATGTCGGCGATCAGGTTCGGGAGGACGGCGGCCTGCTCCGCGGAATACGGCAGATCGCCCCACAGGCCGATCGAGTAAGCGCGGCTGCTATGGTGGTTGGCCCCAAAGGCATAGTCGTTGTACTTGCCGTCAGCCTTGTCCTTCCCGTTTTGCCCCTGAAGCTTATCTGGCACGGCGATGGCCAGAGCGGCGAGGGCGAATACCGTCACCGCCGCCATGAAAACCTTGCGCGGCCTCGGGGCTACGCTCAAAAATCGATTCATTCGCTTGTTCCTCTTTGGGTAAAATTCCTCAAACATCCCAGGGATCTTACCGCGTGGTCATTTCGAGCCTGTGAACGTAGCGTGACAACACATATAAGTTCGAAGGGCGCCAGGCCGTCCGCCACCGCAGGCGACTGCGTAAAATAGAGAGTAGACACTCTACACAATATAGCGTAGAATATCTACACAATGAAGGAGAACGCCCCCTCTCGCGTGGAGCTGCTGCAAGGCACGCTGGACCTGCTCATCCTCCGCACCCTCGTGTCCGCGCCCCATCACGGTCATTCGATCGCCAAACACATCCAGCGAACTTCGGAAGACCTGCTCCAAGTCGAGACGGGCTCCCTCTATCCCGCCCTCCACCGCCTGGAGGCCAAGGGCTGGATCGGCGCATCCTGGAGTCTGTCCGAAAAAGGCAAACGTGCGAAGTACTATCGCCTCACGGCCCTCGGGCGCAAACAACTGGCCCTCGAGCAATCCAAATGGCAAGCCTTCTCCCGCGCCATGGGACTGATCTTGAACCCCACCTTGGCAATCGACAGGGAGGAGCAATGAAATCCCTCTTCCGGAAATGGCGTTGGTTCCTGCGGCGTCCGGACAAAGAAACCGAACTTCAGGAGGAACTCCAATTCCACCTCGAAGAGGAAGCCGCCGAGCGCCAATCCCAAGGCCTGTCTGAGACGGAGGCCCGGCAAGCCGCCCGCCGCGATCTGGGAAACTTCACGTTGGTTCAGGAGGACACGCGCGCCGCTTGGTCGTCGACACTCCTGGAACAACTCGTCCTCGACCTTCGTTACGGCCTTCGCACCATTGCGGCCAATAAAACCTTCAGCGCGATGGCCATCCTCTCGCTTGCCCTGGGAATCGGCGCCAACACCGCGATCTTCAGCTTTATGGACTCGATCCTGCTGCGCTCCCTACCCGTACCCAAGCCCCACTCCCTGGTGGTCCTGAGCTGGCGCACCCCGCGACCTGAATTCCACGGTACAGACCGGCATGACGACAATTACAAAGACCCCAACGGCGGCTACATCAGCGGGAATTTCTCCTATCCTGCCTTCGAGCTGCTTCGCGAGAATCACTCAGCCTTCTCCAGCGTCTTCGGATATCAAAGCGCCGGCGACCTGAACCTCACTATCCGGGGCCAAGCCGAGCTCGCCAAAACAGAATACGTCTCCGGCGACTATTTCCGCGGCCTCGGCATTCCACCCGCAACCGGTCGCCTGATCGCGCCCGATGACGATCAACCCGGCTCCGCCTCCACCGCCGTCATCAGCTTTGCTTTGAGCCAGAAGCGATTCGGCGGACCCGAGAATGCGCCGGGCCAATCCGTTCTCATCAACAATCTTCCCTTCACCGTCATCGGCGTCGCTCCGCCCGAATTCTTCGGCGTCGATCCGGACCGTTCCCCCGACATCTACGTTCCTCTCCACGCCAACGGCCTCTTGGAGAGTCGGAACTATTCAGCCGCGACGTACCTCGACTCTTACTACGACTGGGTCGTCCCCATGGCGCGCCTGCGTCCCGGCGTCAGTGCAATGCAGGCTCAAAGCGCGTTGGCCGGCCCGTTCCACCAGTGGGCGCGCACCGCGAACCCAAAGCGCCGCGATGAGGACGTTCCCACCCTCGTAATCAGGGAAGGTGCAGGAGGTCTCGACGGCCTCCGCCGCAGATATTCGAAGCCCCTCTATATTCTGCTGACGCTGGTCGGCCTGATCCTGAGCATCGCGTGCGCCAACATCGCCAATCTCCTGCTGGCGCGTTCGGCCGCACGGAAGCGCGAGATTGCGCTCCGCCTAAGCCTGGGCGCGGGACGCCTGCGCATCATCCGCCAGCTGCTCACGGAAAGCATCCTGCTCGCGATGCTCGGGGGCGCTCTCGCACTCGCGTTCGCCGTCTGGGGAATCCGCTTCCTCACTCTGCTCCTCGCGAACGGTCAGCAAGACTTCACTCTACGCGCGGGATTGAACTGGCATGTTCTGGCCGTAGCAGCATCTCTCTCTCTGCTGACCGGCGTGCTCTTCGGACTGGCGCCCGCTCTCCAGTCGACGCGAATGGATACGATGCCGGCGCTCAAGGAAGCGCGAACCGGCGAAGCGAGCCGCCGTGGACTCCGCCGCTTCAGTCTGAGCCGCCTTCTTATCGTTTCCCAAATCGCAGTCACCCTTCTCATCCTGGTCGCCGCCGGCCTGTTCCTGCGGACCCTTTCGAATCTCGCCTCCATTCCCCTTGGGTTCAATCGGGAAAACGTGTTGACGTTCCAAGTGAACGCCCGCCAAGCCGGACATCAGGACCCCGAGATCGTCGCCTTTTATAACGATCTGCGGACGCAGTTCAGCGCCATCCCGGGCGTCCGCGCGGCGAGTCTCTCCAATCACACTCTGATCGGAACGGGAACCAGTGGAATGGAGGTCAGCGTCGCCGGAGCTCCACCGCAGAGCAGCAGGATTCTGACGGTCGGGTCCGATTTCCTGGCCGTCATGCAAATTCCCCTTCTCGTCGGCCGCGAAATTGACCAGCGAGACCGGGTCGGCGCGCCGATGGTCGCCGTCGTGAATGAGGCGTTCGCCCGAAGAAGTTTCGCGGATCGAAATCCGCTCGGTCAGCACTTCACCATGCAGCAGATGTGCCCCCACTGCGACATCGAGATCGTGGGCGTCGCTGCCAATACCCTCTACGGCAATCTCAAGGGCGAGGTGGAACCGACCGCCTACCTATCGTTCGCGCAGGGATCCTGGGGCCCCGTGCAGGGCATGGTCTACGAGCTGCGGACCGAGGGGAATCCGCTCAACTATGTCCATGCCGTGCGCGAATTGGTTCAGCGGGCGGACGCGCGCCTTCCTCTGTCGGAGGTGAAGAGCCAAAGCGCCTGGATCGATCAAACCATCAGCCAGGAAATCACCTTCGCCCGTCTCTGCACCGCGTTCGCGATTCTGGCGCTGGCCATTTCCGCGGTGGGTCTTTACGGCACGATGTCCTACAAAGTCGCGCGCCGGACCGGGGAGATCGGCATCCGCATGGCGCTCGGCGCGCAACGCGGACGTGTCGTCTGGATGGTGCTGGGTGAAGTGCTTCTCCTGCTCGCCGCCGGCCTCGCCATCAGTCTGCCCGCTGCCCTCGCGGCCTCGAAACTCGTGGAATCGTTCCTCTTCGGCATGAAACCGAATGATCCCCTCACCCTGATCGGATCGGCCGCCACCCTGATCCTCGCCGCGATTCTGGCCGGCTACCTGCCCGCCAGAAATGCATCCCGCATCGATCCGATGATCGCCTTGCGCCACGAGTAAAGCGACCTCTTTGAGTTTTCCCAGGTTTCCCGAAACTGAACATCCGTTCCTCCCGACGTGACACAATAATGCGAACCGGATTCGCTCCTGGCGCGTAATACCTATGACGATGTTGTGGCCGAGCCAAGGGAAGACATGACTCAAGCAGGGACGAAGATCGGTCTCGCCGCCCTGTTGTCGGGCGCAGCTTGCGGGCAGGGAATCACAGCTCCCGAAACCTCCGCGCCCGCGTTCGTAGCGGACGATGTGCAGCATGGAAGCGACACACTGTTTTAAAAGGAACTCCCCGCATGCAAAAACTACTCTTGTCGATGTTCGCTCTCTCGGCCTTGCCCGGGAGCGCACTGCTCGCCCAAAACATAGCCGGAACGTGGCAGGGTGCCCTGCGGGTCACCGGGCCCAACGGCTCCATGGAACTGCGCCTCGTGGTAAAGATCGCTCGATCGGACGATGAAAGTCTCAAGGCGACGCTCTACAGCATCGATCAGAATCCCTCTCCGATTAACGCCAACTCCTGCACGCTGAAAGGGTCCAGCCTGAAGATCTCCATCAGTCAACTCAACGGGACCTATGAGGGAACGGTCAGCCCGGACGGCAATTCCATCCCCGGTACCTTCAGCCAGGGTGGCTCGCCGATCCCCCTGAACCTGACGCGCGCGACCGCCGAAACCGCATGGACCATTCCGGACCCGCCGCCTCCGCCGCGGCAAATGCCGAAGGATGCCGACCCGGCCTTTGTCGTCGCCACCATCAAACCCAGCAACCCCACAAACCAAGGTGGTCAGGGGTATGGCATCCGCGGCCAGGACGTGACCACCACCAATACCACCGTGAGCTGGCTCCTCACCTTGGCCTACAACATGCACGCCAACCAGGTCGTGGGAGGACCAGGGTGGATCGGTTCCGAAAAGTATGACGTCTTGGGGCGGCCCGACACTCCCGGCCAACCCAGCCGGGACCAGTTGAAAATCATGTTTAAGAAGTTACTTGCTGATCGCTTTCAACTGAAGTTCCACATGGAAAAGCGGGAGCTCGCGGCGTATACCATCACAGTGCTCAAAACCGGGCCCAAGTTCAGTGCGAATCCGGACCCGAATAGCGGGTTGGGAATCGGCTTTGGACTCGCGGCGGGCGGCGGCATGAGCCTCACCGTTCGCAGCGCTCCCTTTGACTCGATCGCGAATGCGTTGCAGGGCAACCTGCTGGACAAGCCGGTGGTGAATCTCACCGGCCTCACGGGAAAGTATGACTTCAGCGTGA
This sequence comes from Bryobacteraceae bacterium, assembly GCA_036498815.1. Classification (GTDB taxonomy): domain Bacteria; phylum Acidobacteriota; class Terriglobia; order Bryobacterales; family Bryobacteraceae; genus Palsa-187. Next base: position 192,896 of record DASYET010000022.1, read on the forward strand.
AGTTCACGCCCGATGTGTCCCAACTGGCCAACGCCGGCGCGAATCCCAACGCCGTGGGCGCTACCGACCCCGATGCGCCCCCCGATATCTTCACCGCCTTCCAGCAACAGCTCGGCTTGAAGCTGGAATCGACCAAAACGGCCGTCGATGTGATGGTGATCGAAAAAATAGAGAAGCCGTCGGAAAACTGAGGGGGGAGCCGCCGCGATTCTCGCCGGCCACCTTCCCGCGAGAAGTGCTCGCAGCGCGCGCGTTCAGCTTACTGCCAGCTTGACCGGCTTACCCACCCGGCTCAACATTTCCACCAGTGTGTCGATCGTGAACTTCGCTGTTTTCTTGTTCACCACATCGGACACTCGCGGACGCGAAACCATCAAAATCCCCGCCGCCTCGGCCTGCTTCAAATGGTGCGTCGCGATCCACTCCGCCAGTTCCTCCATCAGTTGCTCCTTGAGCAACTGGGTATCCTGAATCGCCCGTCGCGCCGCCGCCTGGAGCTTCTTCGCCTCAGCGGGTGAAAACCCCAACTCAAGGAAGAGATTCGCCCCTACCTTTGTCACATGCCGGATTTCGGTATCGACCTTCATGGCTTGTTCCTTCTTCCGCGGGCCACAGCACGATAGCGGGCCGCCGCAATCGCTTTATCCCGTCTACTGGTTGCTTGCGTCTTCTTTTCGAAGCAATGCAAGACGAAGATGGCTTCCTCGAACTTCGTGACGTACATCACCCGGTAAATTCCGATCAGATCTCAGGATGCGAATCTCGCGGGTGCCCGCTCCCACGTCCTCGAATGGCTTCCAGTCAGAAGGAATCAAGCCCGGCCTGGACCTTCCCCAGTTGGAATCCCGCTTCCTTCCGGGCGGATCTCGGAAACGCCAGGAGATCGTCATAGGACGACCCCACCCAGCGGATCTGTTTTTCATCGTCCATGCGCAACAGACATGTATAAAATCTTATACGTGTACTCGCGTACCGTCCAGCAGCCCCCTTGCGGGATCCGCTGGTTTGAGCCATCAGTCCGAAGCAGTCCCCACTTTCCCAAAACTATAACGCCCACACCACCAACACTTTCCAACTCAGTTCGCCCGCGAGTCCGGGGGTGGACCCCTTACACTCTCCCCAAAGGAGACACCCATGACCGACCGCCCCCGCACAGAAGCCCAGCTCCGAGCCTCTCGCGCCAACGGAGCCCTCTCCCGCGGCCCCACCACTCCGGAAGGCAAGCGCCGCTCCTCCCGCAACAGCGCCCGCCACCAGCTCCTTTCCTCCACCGTCGTCCTCGAAGGCGAGCACGAAGGCCGCTTCCTCGCTCTCCTCGCCTCCTTCGTCGACGAATACCAGCCCTACACCCAGACTCAAATGACCCTCGTCGAGACCATGGCCGTCGCCCGCTGGCGTCAGCTCCGCGTCTGGGGCGCGCAGAAAACCTCCCTCGACCGCGACATCGCCCTCCAAGACCCCGCCACCGGACCCGCCTGCGTCCGCGCCGTCTTCGCCCTCCGCGGCTCCGCCGAAACCGCCTGTCCTCCGGATCTTCTCCTGCGGTATGAAGCCGCGTTCGACCGCCAGTTCTTCCGAGCCCTCACCCACCTTCGAAAGCTACAGTCCGGTCGCATGCCCTCTCAAGCCGAGCCCTACTTCCCCGCTGCCCCCGGCGGCCCCACCTGGAGTGATCCCTCTTCCGATGGCGAACCCGCGACAGAAATCGATATCGCCACCCGCGCAAGTACGGAACGAACCCAGCAACTCCCTGAAAATACAGCGGAGGCCTCAGGTTCCCGGGCCGCCGAACCCGCCTCCCGGAACCTCCCTGTTGTTTGCCCAATAGAAGCATGCGATACTTCCTGTGGGAAACCCAATAAACTCCATGAAGCGCAAAACCGACGTCCCCCTCGGCACCCTGGCGTTGATGGTGCTCAAAACGCTCGATGTGCTCGGCCCCCTGCATGGCTTTGGCATCAAAGGCCGCATCGAGCAGATCAGTGGCGACCTTCTCAGCGTCAATCAGGGCACTCTCTATCCCGTCTTGCTCAAGCTGGAGCAAGAGGGCTCCATCGCCTCCGAATGGGGAGCCTCTGAAAACAATCGCAAAGCCCGCTTCTACCACCTCACCCGCGACGGCCGCAAACGCCTGCGCGCGGAAACGCAGGGCTGGGAGCAAACCGCCGCCATCGTCGGCCGATTCTTCTCGGCCAAGGCAGAGGACTTCAAATGAGACACATCCGCCGCTTTTTCCGCCGCGTGGCCTCCTGGTCGAAGACCCGCGAAGCCGAACAACGCCTGCGAGCCGAAGTCGAACAACATCTCCACCTTCAAACCGAGCAGAACCTCCGCGCCGGGATCTCTCCCCGCGAAGCCCGCCGTCAAGCGGTTCTCCAATTCGGTCCGGTCGAAGCCATCAAGGAAGACTATCGCGATCAACAAGGCCTGCCCATTCTCGAAACTCTTTTTCAAGACGTCCGTCACGCCCTGCGTCGCCTCCGCATGGCCCCCGCGTTCACCCTGGCCACTGTCCTTACCCTCGCCCTGGGCATCGGAGCCACCACGTCCATCTTCACCCTGGTCCACGCCATTCTTCTAAAATCCCTGCCCGTAGCCAACCCCGCGGAATTGTACCGCCTCGGCAAAGAGAGCAATTGCTGCTACTCCGGCGGCTATACGCAGCAGGACGAATTCTCCCTCGTCTCCTACGATCTGTACCAATACCTCAAGGCCCATACCACGGGCTTCTCCGAACTCGCGGCCTTCCCCGCCGTAGGATTTCAATTCGGCATCCGCCGCTCCGCCACCTCCGAACCCGCCCAAACATTTCCCGGCGAATTCGTCTCGGGCAATTACTTCGCCATGTTCGGCATCTCCGCCTACGCCGGACGTACCCTCACTCCCGATGACGATCGCCCCGGAGCCCCAGCCGCTGCCGTGATGAGCTTCCGCCTCTGGCAGCAGAAGTACGGCGCCGACCCCGCGATCCTCGGCACCACGTTCCAGGTAAATGACAAGCCCTTCACCCTCGTGGGCATCGCGCCCCCCGGCTTCTTCGGCGACACCCTCCGCACCACACCGCCGGACTTCTTTATCCCTCTCAACACCGAGCCCCTCATTCAAGTCGATGGCGACCTCAAGAAGTACGATACGCACTGGCTCGAACTCATCGGACGCCTTCGTCCTGGTGCCACCGCCGCCTCCACCGAGGCGGAAATGCGCGTCGCCCTCAAGCAATGGCTGCTCCAGCACTGGAACGAGATGACGCGGACCGAACACGCGAAATTTCCCGCGCAAACCCTCTTCCTCGCTCCCGGCGGCGCGGGCATCACCAGTCTGCGCGAACGCTACGAGCGCTGGCTCAACATCTTGATGTGGGTCTCCGCGGCTGTCTTGCTGATCGTCTGCGCCAACGTCGCGAATCTCATGCTGGTCCGAGGTCTCGAACGCCGCCGCCAGACCTCCCTCAGCATGGCCCTCGGAGCTCGCGCCTCCCGCGTCGTCCGTCAAGCTCTCACCGAAAGCCTCGTGCTCTCCGTCCTCGGAGGAGCCGCCGGACTCGCCATCGCCTTCGCCGGCACCCGGCTCATTCTCCACTTCGCCTTTCCCGCACAGCCCGGCTTTGCTTCCGTGCCTATCGACCCCTCACCATCAATCCCCGTCCTGCTCTTTGCCACGGCGACGTCTCTCCTTACCGGAATCGCCTTCGGCATCGCCCCCGCCTGGATGGCGGCGCGCGTCGATCCCATCGAAGCACTTCGCGGAGCCGGCCGCTCCACCGGCCGCGCTGGCTCGCTTCCCCGCAAGACGCTCGTCGTGCTTCAGGCCGCGCTCTCGCTCGTCCTCCTCTCCGCCGCCGGACTCCTCACCTCCGCATGGCAGCACCTGGAGCATCTCGATTTCGGTTTCGCGCAGGACCACCGCCTCGTCGCCCACATCAACCCGCGCCTCGCCGGATACGCGCCGGATCAACTCCCGCTCCTCTACCGCCGTCTTCACGATTCCGTCGCCGCCGTCCCCGGAGTCTCCTCCGTCGCCCTCTGCCTCTACGCTCCGCAAGACGGCAATTGGGGAGCCCGCATCTTCGTCGACGGCGAGCCTTATCCCAGTCCCTCAGTCGACGTCGGCGCATCCTGGAACCGGGTGACCGCCGGATACCTCGACCTGATCGGCAATCCCATCGTCAGAGGCCGCGGCATTACCGCCGAAGACACGGCGTCCTCTCTCCACGTCGCCGTGATCAACGAAGCCTTCGCGCGAAAATTCTTTAAGGACAAGGACCCTCTCGGTCAGCACTTCGGCACGTCACCGCAAGCGAGCCGTTTCTATGAAGTGGTCGGCATTGCCAAGGACGCCCGTTTCGGATCCGAGAGTCTCGATCAACCCGTGCGAGCCTTCTTCCTGGCGCCGCTGGAGCAGGCCGATTACGCACAGCGCAACGCGGGCTCGCTCTTCGTGAGCGGCATCGTGATCCTCACGCACCCCGGCGTCGCTGCGCCCCTCGCACAGATCCGCCAGGCCATCGCCGCGGTCAATCCCAATCTCCCCGTCGCTTCCATCAGCACCATGGAGGAGATCGTCTCCCGTCAGTTCACGCAACCCAGCCTGATCGCGCGCCTGACATCCTTCTTCGGACTCCTCTCTCTCCTGCTCGCCTCCATCGGACTCTACGGCGTGACAGCCTACAACGCCGGCCGTCGCGTAAACGAAATCGGAGTGCGCGTAGCCCTAGGAGCAGGCCGCGCCGATGTGATCCGTCTCATCCTCCGCGGTGCTTTCGGCTTAACGCTAGCAGGCCTCTTGCTAGGAATCCCACTAACCTTCGCCGCCGCCCGATTCCTCAGCACCCAACTCTACGGAATGGATCCTTACAACCCCACGGTCACCCTAGCCGCCGCATCGACTCTAGCCCTCTCCGCCCTGGCCGCCTCGCTGATTCCCGCCCTCCGAGCCAGCACCATCTCCCCGCTAAAGGCGCTCCGCACAGAATGACCTCCGTCTCGCCCTTACAAACCGCCGTCAGTCTCGCGCTCGCAGACCGTGCCGTCTCGCCGTTACAAACCGCGTCCGTCTGCCCCATACAAACCGCGTCCGTCTCGCCGTCGCAAACTGCGCCCGTCTCGCTGTCGCAAACCGCGTCCGTCTCGCCGTCGCAAACCGCGTCCGTCTCGCCCTTACAAACTGTGTCGTCTCGACCTTACAAACTGCGTCAATCTCACCCATACAATCCGCGCCCGTCTCACCCTTACAAACCACGTCCCTTTCGTTCCGAGCCGCGACAGTCATGGAGCGGCCTGCCGACGCCACCCCACTTGGCCCATATGGCACAGGCTTCGGTACAACCTCTAAGCGATAATCGTACTTGCGCCAATCCCACATCGCCATCATCGGAGCCCCCATGGACCTCGGCGCAGGCCGCCGCGGCGTCGACATGGGCCCCTCCGCCCTCCGCCTCGCCGGCCTCCACGAAAAACTCCGAGCCATGGGGTATGAGGTGCAAGACCTCGGCAACGTCCTCGTCGAACAGCCCGAATCCGCGCCCGCCGGCCCCAGCCACGCCCGCTATCTTCCGCAAATCGCCCACACCTGCGCCCGCCTGGCGGACATGGTCGAACAGGTTGCCGACCAATCCCAAGTGCCTCTGGTCCTCGGCGGCGATCACTCCGTAGCGATGGGCACCGTAGCCGGCCTCTCGCGCCACTTCCGCAAGCACGATCGCAAGCTGGGTCTCATCTGGATCGACGCCCATGCCGACATGAACACGCCCGAGTCCAGCCCCAGCGGCAACATCCACGGCATGCCTCTCGCGTGCTGCATCGGCCTCGGTCCCGCCGAACTTACCACTCTCTCTGGACAGTCACCCGCCGTCGACCCCGCTTCCGTCGTCCTCGTCGGACTCCGCAGCGTCGACGAGTTGGAGCGCCTCAACGTCCGCGGCACCGGCGTCCACGCCTTCACCATGCGCGATATCGATGAGCGCGGCATGAGCGCCGTCATGCAGGAAGCGATCCACTTCGCCTCGCTCGGCACCGCCGGCTTCCACTTGTCTTTCGATATCGACGCCGTCGATCCCAGCGAAGCCCCCGGCGTCGGCACTCCCGTCCACGGAGGCATCACCTATCGCGAAGCCCACCTCGCCATGGAAATGTTGTGCGACAGTGGGCTCATGACCTCCATGGAAGTCGTCGAGGTCAACCCGGTCATCGATGAAGCCAACCGGACCGCTCTGTTAGCCGTCGAACTGGTAACGTCCGCCATGGGAAAGAGGATTCTCTAACCGATGTCTCGTCTGCGTGTCGCAGTCATCTACGGAGGCCGGAGCGGCGAACATGAAATCTCGCTCAAATCCGCCGAATCGATCATCGCCGCGATGGACCCCGCGCGCTACGAAGTCCAGCGCATCCTCATCGACAAAGAAGGCCACTGGCAGCCGCGCCCCATCTCGCCCGAACCCGACGGCAATCCCGGAATCGACGTCGTCTTCCCCGCGCTCCACGGAACGTTCGGAGAAGACGGCACCGTGCAAGGTTTGCTCGAACTCGCCGGACTCCCCTACGTCGGCGGAGGCGTCCTCTCTTCCGCAGCGTCCATGGACAAAGACGTCATGAAACGCCTCTGCCGCGACCGCGGACTCCCCATCGTAGAATTCCTCGTCCTCACGCGCGGCCAGTTTCAACCCGAAGATGTCTGTAAGCGCCTCTGCTTCCCGATGTTCGTAAAGCCCGCGAATCTAGGCTCCTCTGTTGGCATCTCGAAAGCCCACAACTGCGAAGAGCTGAAAGCCGCACTCGACCTCGCCGGCCAGTTCGACCGCAAAATCGTCGTCGAACGCGGCATCGACGGCCGAGAATTCGAATGCGCCGTCCTCGGCAACGATCAACCGCAAGCGGCCATCCCGTGCGAGATCCTCCCCTCGCGCGAGTTCTACGATTACGAAGACAAATATCTTCTCAATAAGGCCCAAACCGTCCTGCCCGCCGACCTCACTCCGCAACAAACCGCCGAGATGCAGCACCTCGCAGTGGAGTGTTACCAAGCTGTAGGCTGCGAAGGCATGGCCCGCGTCGACTTCTTAATGGAGCGCTCTACCGGCAAGTTCTTCGTAAACGAAATCAACACCGTTCCCGGCTTCACTTCCATCAGCATGTTCCCCAAAATGTGGGAAGCCAGCGGCCTGGCTTATCCCGCGCTCATCGATCGCCTGATCGAACTAGCGTTAGAGCGCCACCGCGAGCGCCAAGCCACCCGGTTCTCCCGGTAGTTATGAAATCGGGTTGCGCACTCTCGGTGCTTGTCCTCGCCTCACTCTCCCTCTGCGCCCAGCCCGCCCCGGCAGACACGATCGAGCTCCAACTCCAGAAAATTACCGAAGTCTTCGCGGCTATCGAGCGCGAAGCCGCCACGCCCGTCGACCCCAACATCGCCCTCTACCAAGGCGCGATCCCCGGCATGCTCCGTACGCTCGACCCGCACTCCAGTTTCTTCGATCCCGATCAGTTCCAGCAGCTCCAGCAAATGGAACGCAGTGAGCAGAAAGGGTTCGGCAGTATCGTCAGCGTCCTCCCCGGCCGCGTCATCATTCTCCAAACCTTGCAAGGAACGCCCTCCGCCAAAGCCGGGCTCTCCGCCGGAGACGAAATCGTTGCGATCAACAACATTGTTCTCGCGCGCCTGGAATTCGAGCAATTGGTGGGACTGCTCGGCGCCGCCCGTCAACAGCAAGTTGCGCTCGATGTCCACCGCCCCGGAGAGGGCAGCCTCCTCCGCGTCACGATGTCTCCTGAACTGGTCAATACTCCCTCTGTTGACCGAGTCTTTGATGTCGCCCCCGGCATCGGCTACCTGCGCATCACGTCTTTTGAAGACCCTACAGGCAAGCTGGTCAAGGAGTCGATCGATAAGCTCGGCGGTAACGGCCTCAAGGGCCTCGTGCTCGATCTTCGCGACGACCCCGGCGGCTCCGTCCAATCCGCCATCGAGACCGCATCGCTGTTCCTCAAATCGAACCAGCTCATCTTCTCCATCAAGGGTCGAGCCGCAAAGAGCGAAGAGGTTCGGGTGCCAAAACTCACGGTGCCGTACAGCTTCCCCATGGCGATCCTGGTAAACGGGAAGACCGCCAGCGCCTCCGAAATCGTCACGGGAGCCTTGCAGGATCACGACCGCGCCATTGTTCTCGGAGAGCCCAGCTACGGCAAAGGCCTCGTGCAGCAGGTCTACAATCTATCGAGCAACAGCGGACTCGCCCTCACCACCGCGTTCTACTACACGCCCAGCGGACGCTCCATCCAGAAGCCCGTGAGCGAAGGCCAACTCTACGCCGCCACTGTCGTCGACAAAGGACCGTATAAGACGGACTCCGGCCGCCAAGTGCCCGGAGGCGGCGGAATCCAACCTGACGAAATCGTGTACCCCGAGGGGCAAACGCGCCTGCGGCTGGTGCTGGATGCCTCCGCCACCTTCACAAACTACGCCACGGAGTTCCTTCGCTCGCACGACATTGCGGAAGATTTCCAAGTGACCTCGGCCATTCTCGATGATCTTCAAGTCTTCGCCAACCAGCGCCGCATTCAGCCGTCGCTCGGCGAATGGTCCGCGGAACGAAGCTGGATCTCCAGCCGCCTGCAACAGGAAATCGTCAGTCTGAAGTTCGGCGTCGCGAAAGGCGACGAAGTGGAAATGAAGCGCGACCCCGTTGTGCGCCGCGCTCTTGAAGTGATGAATCGTCCTTGAGCGGTTTACTCCACGCCAAACGCCAGCAGCACGTTCCCGAAGCCCGCGCCGCTGACGCCGTAGCCCGAGCCGATAAACATCATCCCGCCCGCGATCACCGGACCCACCGAGGAGATCGCGCCGCCATGCGCGTCCGTGACCTTGTTCACCGTGTCGAACGGCTTGTTCGTATCGAACTCCCACAGCGGATTGCCGTCGGTCGTCGAGAGCGCGTGCAGCTTCCCGTTGCTCCCCGCCACGAATACTACTCCCGGCAGCACCGTCGAGACCGCGTTGTTACTTCCCAACTGTCCCTGCGCATTGATCGGCTGGAACCAAGCGCGCTGGCCGCTGGCCATCTTCAGCGCGGACATTCCCCCGCTGCCGAGCCCGTAGTAAACGTTCTCATGATCCGCAGCGCCGCCCCACACGATGCCTCCGCGTCCGCCGCCTCCCGGATTCGCCGGCACCCGCCACAGCAGCTTGCCTTTCTCATCCGGATCGAGCGCGAACACCTCGCCGCCCTTGGTTCCCGCAATCAATACCCGCTTCCCATCGGGCAGCGTGCTCAGAATCGGCGAGTTCCCGATATCCGCGTCCGGACCCATCTGCGCCGGACAAGCCTTGCTCTTATTCGCGCCGCCGCAGCCGCCCATGAACGCATCGTTCGCCTGCGCCTGATACGACCACAGCACCTTGCCCGAATCCATATCGACCGCCATGATCGCATCGCCCTGCGGCTGTGCGGGCTCCGTCTCCGTATCGCCCGTGCCGAAGTAGATCGCATGCCGCACCGGGTCCACCGTTGGCGAGTTCCACACTGACCCTCCGGCAGGTCCGTACAACTGCACGCCGTTTGCGTTCTTCTGCGTCGGCTTTGGATCGTCCATGACGTACGTTTTCCACACCTGTTCGCCGTTGCTGGCGTTCAGCGCCACCACGCTTCCGCGCGACGTGCAGCATTCGTAATCCTGGTTGCCGCTCTGCCATTCTTCCGACGACGATACCGGCACGTACAGCGTTCCGTTGTACAGCTTCGGACCCGCCGTGATGCGCGCCAGGAAGAAGTCCTCCACCTTGCGCTTCCACAGCAGCTTGCCGTCCTGCGCATTCACCGCGTAAACATTGGCTTTGGCATCGCCAAAGTAAACCGCGTACTTCGCCGTCCCTTGCCCCGTCACCGGACCGATGCTGATCGCATTGCGCACCGTCACGCCGGTCTCAAATCCCCAATACAAGCACCCGCTCTTCGCGTCTAGCGAATACACCCAGCCGGTATCCGTGCCGACGAACACGCGCCCCGAGGCGATCGCCGGAGTGTTATACGCGCTAATACCCAGCGGGAAACCGAACGCCCACTTCAGCTTTAGCTTCGGCACGTCCGCTTTGGTCATGCCCGCCGCTTCCGTCTTTTGATAGCGGGTATTCTCGATGTCCGCGCCCCATCCATTCCAGAACGCGCCCGCGTACGGATCGCTCATCGGAGGATTCGTGCGGCACGCGTTCGGGAAATTCTTCGGATTGCCCGCCTCCACGCTGCCGATTTGCCGGTAACCACCCATGAACTCAGCCATCCGCCGCTTCTCCGGATCGCTCAACCCCTGATCGTGCTCCGGCCGGCCGGGCTTCGAAACCACTGCGTAAATCTGCTCCGGAGTCATCTGACGAATGCGCCGCGCGCTCGGAGCCTTGGTCGAATCGCTTTCGCGATGGCAGCTCATGCACTTCGTCTGGAAGTACGTCAAGCCGTTTTCCATGCCGATCTGCTTCGGCCCGCCGCCGCCTTTTCCTTTTGCCTGTCCGGCGGGAGCCTGCGCCTTCACCGCGCTCACCCAGCCCAGGCAAGCGGCCGCGCACAAAGCGATCGCGCACATCGTAACTTCGAGGTTCCGTTTCATGACGCTCCCTAATCTCTCACATGCATAAGCTTGATGCAAGAAACACACGGGAAAGAAGGGAGCGCTTAGCGTGTCACTGAATCGCGATCTGGACCGCGTTCGAAACCACGCCATCGACGGTCACCGTCACGTTCACCAAGCCGCTCCCACGCAGGTTCAGCGGCAGAGGGACGTTGATCTGGTCGAGCCCCGGAATCGACGGCTGTGCGCCAGCGAAAGTCGGCTGTACTTTCGTCGATCCGATAGTGACACTCACGTTCGCCAGCGAACTCGCGCCGCGGATGCCCGTTCCATACAGAGTCAGAAACACCGGAGCGTCGACACCCACGTCGATCGGTGTCGCCTTACAGCCGGTTCCTTCCGTATCGCAGGCGAATACCGGAACGGAACCCTGCATCTGCGTGGAAATCACCACTCGCACCGCGGTCGCCGCCGCCACTCCCGTCCCGCTCCCGTCAATGCTGAACAATCCCGGCGCGACGCTCTGGATATTGACTGGCACGATTCGCAGCGCCGCCGTGCCCACTCCCACACCCAGCCCCGTGAACGGAAATCGCACGGTTGCCGGACCCGGAGCCACGCCCGGGGGAAGCCACAAATTCATCTGCGTGGGCGACACATAGATCAGCGAGGCCTGCTGAATCCTGCCTGCCGAATCCATCACCGAAACCCCCGGCATGTCACCGAGCGCGGTCGGCCAAGGCGGTTGCCCCGCGGCGGCGGTTTGCGTCGCAAGCTGGTTTCCGTACACTGTCGCCAGAGAATCGGCAGTGATTCCGATAGTCGCGCTCGCCGTGGAAACTACAGCCGGCGCCGGAGAATCGGCAAAGGCAAGAACAGAGGAGAAAACTGCAAGGAGAGAAATAGTCCGCATGAATGTATCCTTCCAAAAGATCGGACGCGGCCTACATCCAACAGGATAACGCAACCAGTGAGCCGTTACGGCCGTGCGGGGGCCGCGCCCTCACGGCGCGACCGGAAATATTGAATCAACAACGGAGCCACGCTAACGAACACGATTCCGATTACCACTTTCTCGAAATTGTGCCGGACCACCGGGATGGCGCCCAGCTTGTATCCCGCCAGCGTCGCAAGCAGGACCCACGCCAAGCCGCCCCACACATTGAATGACAGGAATCGCAAGTAGCTCATCCTGCCCACGCCCGCCATAAACGGCGCGAACGTCCGGATAAATGGGACGAACTTCGCGTAGATCAGAGTCTTGCCGCCGTGCCGCTCATAGAACTGCTGCGTCCGCGTCACGTACTCCTGTTTGAATAGCCGTGAATCGGGCCGCGAGAAGATCGCCGGACCGGTGCGATACCCCAGAAAATATCCCACCTGATCGCCCAGGATCGACGCCCCCACCAGCAGTGCGCAAATCTGCACGATGTCCAGTTGTCCTGCGCCCGCCACCACGCCTACGGTGAACATCAACGAATCGCCTGGCAGAAAAAGTCCCACCAGCAGACCCGTCTCCGCAAAAACGATTCCGGCGAGCAGCGCGTAACCGAACCACCCTGTCACGACTTGAGACAGCAAATGGATCAGCCGGTCCGGATCGGTGAGACTCCTCCAGACCTCCAGCAGGGAAGCGAACATGGAACCGTGCGCTTACTTCCCCGCGTAAGTCGTCATCAGCTTCGCGATCTCTTTGTCGTACCGCTTCAGCTTGCCTTCCGCGGTCAAAGAGGAAGTGACGCTATCCGTCATGAGATCGTCGCGCTCACGCGCCTTGCGGCCCTTGAGATCGCTCGCGATCGCTTCCTTCTCCGCTGCGAACGCCAGGGGATCCGCATCCTGCCGGCCGATCACCTTGTAAACGATGTTCTCGTTCTTGTCGCGAATCATCGAGGGGCCTACCACCGCGCCTGCCGGCTTGTTGAACGCCTCTTCGACGAACACCGATTGTCCGATGCCCTCCACCGCGTCGCTACGGCCGAACATGCTGGAGGTCACCACTTCCAGCTTCAGGGACTTGGCGACCGTCTGCATATCCTCACCGCCGCGAATCCGCTCGGCGGCGGACTTGGCTGCGTTCTCCGCCACCACGGAAGACTGCGCCGCGACGTAATTCTGGCGAACCTGATCCGCCACTTCGTTGAATTCGGAGTTACGAGCCGGCGTCTTCGAGTTCATCACCACAATCGCCAGACGATTCGCGGGCAGCACCTGCACTGGAGAAACCTCGTTGGGCTTCATGTCCTTCAGCACCGCTTCGATTTCCGGAGACGTGCCCAGCCCCGGAATGGGCTGGCCAGGATTCGCGTCCACTACTGTGGTCACATCCCCTCCGAACTGCTTGGCGATATCCGCGGCCGAACCCGGAGACTTCTGGAGCGCCGCGTGAACCTGATCGCCCAGAGCTTGCATCTTGTCCACTACCGTCTGCTTCTTCAGATCCACTTCCAGCCCGGCCTTCACCTCTTCGAACGGTTTCACACGCGCCGGCTCGCGTTCGAGCAACTGAATAATCTGGTACCCATACTGCGACGTCACGATCCCGCTCAAATCCTTGGGATTTTTCAGCGCGAAAGCCGCCGCTTCAAACTCCGGCGATCCGGACTGTCCACGTACCATCCAGTCCAGGTCTCCGCCCTTTTCGGCGGAAGCCGTATCCTGCGAATTCTTCTTGGCCAACTCCGCGAAGTCCGCGCCGTTCTTCAACTGCTTCAGCAGATCGTCCGCCTTGGCTTTAAGAGTAGCCTTCTCCGCATCGGACTTTCCTTCGGTCTGCAGCAGGATGTGCCGCACATGCAGCCGTTCCGGCATCCGGAAATTGTCGAGCGAACCGTTGTACGCCGCCCGCAACTGCGCCTCGCTCAACTGGATCGATGCTTCCACTTTGTCCTGATCCAACACCACCACTTGGAAGGAGGACTTCGCGGGAACCGTGTAGTTGGCCCGGTTGGAGTTGAACACCGCGCGCAATTGATCCTCTGTGGGCTTCACCTGGTCGCCGAACTTGGCGGGCGGGAAAGCGATGTATGCGATTTGGGCCTTTTCGTACTTTCGTTTGAACTCCGCCTGTACTTCATCCGGGGTCACCACGATGCCTTCGAGAATCCCGTCCTGCATCTTCTTCTTTAACAGCGTCCCGCGCATCTCCTCGATGGCTTCGTCCAGCGTGTAGCCCTGCGATGCCAGGAATTGCTCGTACTGGTTGCGCTGGTCGTCGCCCATCTTCCCGCCGGGGAAGAATTGCGGATTGCCCGCCATCAAACCGGTCAGCACTTCATCGTCGGAAACCGTCAGTCCCATCCGCTCCGCCTGGTAGCGCATCGCCAGTTCATCGGTCAAGACCGACAAGTACTGCGGGACGTACACACCCTGCATGCCCTCCGGAAGCCGTCCACTCACCCGCGCGAACCGCTTTTGAAAGTCCAGCGCAGTCAGCTTGTAGTTGCCCACCTGGACCAGCACGGGATCATCGGCCGTGGTGGTGCCAAGACCGCCAAAGCTGGGGATCAGGTAGGTCACCATGGAAGCAGCCACGATGATAAAGAAGCCACTCATGAAAATTTTCATGGCCTTGCCCTGGCTGCGAAATAGATGAAACATATGGGTGTCTTAGAACTCCTAAGGTATGCTGACGCGGGTTTCCTCAGTCAGTATAGCGCAGCGTTTGCGCGAGGCAACCAGTTCCCTCTGACGCCCCGGCAACCACGGGCTAGAATAGTAGCTGCTTGGCCTCCCTACTCCGGCGCATTCGCCTTACTCTGGACATGATCAAGTTCGAACACTCCGTGTTCGCGCTGCCCTTCGCCCTCACCGGAGCCTTGCTCGCCTGGCGTGACCAGGGTTTCCCCCGCGAAGGCGTCTGGAGCAAGCTCGGCTGGATCGTCCTCGCCATGGTTGCCGCCCGCTCTACCGCCATGGCCTTCAATCGCATCCTGGACGCTCCCATCGACGCTCGCAACCCGCGCACGAAAATGCGGCACCTGCCCGCCGGTCTGCTTTCCACTGGCTTCGCCTGGGGATTCCTGGCGTTCTGGGTCGTCGTCTTTCTGCTCACCGCCCGCCAGCTCAGCCCCCTTTGCTTGAAGCTCGCCCCGCTGGCGCTGGTGATTCTGATGTTTTACTCCTACACCAAGCGCTTCACGATGTTCGCCCATCTGGTGCTCGGCTTCTGCCTCGGCATGGCCCCCGCCGCCGCCTGGATCGCCATGCGCGGCGAACTCGATCCGCGCATCCTCTGGCTCACCGCCGCCGTCACCCTCTGGACCGCCGGCTTCGACATCATCTACGCCTGCCAGGATTACGAATTCGACGTTCAGACGGGCCTCCACAGCATCCCCAAGCGGCTCGGCATTGCCGGAGCCTTGTGGGTCTCGCGGATCTTTCACCTCGGCATGCTGGCCTGCCTGGCTTTCCTGGTCGCCTCCTTCCAGCTCGGCGGACTCGCCATCGCCGGAGTCGCCGCCGTCGCCGCGCTCCTCCTCTGGGAACATCGCCTGGTCAAAGCCGACGATCTCTCCCGAGTCGACGCCGCCTTCTTCACCATCAACGGCTACGTGAGCGTGATATTCTTTCTCTTTTGGGCCACCGACATCTTCTTTATTAAATGACACCTGTATTTTCCGACCCGCGCTTTACTGATCAAAGGCTCGAGCCGATCCGCCGCAAGGTGGAAGCGCAAGAACGGCTGAGCTTCGACGACGGCGTCACGCTGTACCGCTCGCCCGACCTTCTGGGTGTCGGCTGGCTCGCCCACGCCGTGCGCGAGAGGCTCCACGGCAACAGGACGTATTTCAACGTCAACCGCCATATCAATCCCACCGATGTCTGCGTCGCCAGCTGCAAGCTTTGTGCGTTCGGCAAGCGCGTTCGCGACCCCAAGGCCTACACCATGTCTCTCGATGAGGTGTGGGAAAAGGCCGGCCAGGGCTACACCGAAGCGGTCACCGAATTCCACATCGTCGGCGGCCTGCATCCCGAGCTCAACCTGGATTGGTACTGCGAGATGCTGCGCGGTCTCAAGCAGCGCTTCCCTCAGGTGCACTTGAAGGCGTTCACGATGGTCGAGATCGGCTATTTCGCTACGCGTCAAAAAATGACGCCTCGCGACGTGCTCATCAAGCTCAAGGACGCTGGTATGGACTCGCTCCCCGGCGGCGGAGCCGAAGTGTTCAGCGAACGAGTCCGCCGCATCATTTGCGACCACAAGATCACCGGCGATCAGTGGCTGGAAGTCGCCCGCACCGCGCATGAGCTGGGGCTTCGCTCCAACTGCACCATGCTCTACGGCCACATTGAAACCGAAGAGGATCGTGTGGACCACTTAGTGAAACTCCGCGGCTTGCAGGACGACACCGCGGGATTCCAGACCTACATCCCCCTGGCGTTCCATCCCGACAACACGGATCTGCATCACATTCCGAAAACCACCGGCTTCGACGACATCCGGGCTATCGCCGTTTCGCGCCTGATGCTCGACAACATCGCGCACATCAAAGCCTACTGGGTAATGATGACGCCGAGAATCGCGCAGATCGCCCAGCGCTTCGGCGCGGACGACCTCGATGGAACCTTAGTCGAAGAGCGGATCTATCACGACGCCGGAGCCACCACCAGCCAGAACCTCAAGCGTGGCGAACTGATGCGCCTGATCCGAGAAGCCGGTTGCGAGCCAGTCGAGCGAGACACGTTGTATCACGCCGTGGAGCGCACCGAAAACGTCTTCACCGTTTTGGTGTAACTCCCACAACGAACCGAGCCGTCTCCCGCTGAGGATGCGCGCCTCCGTCGTCGACCGTTAAACGGACCGCCACCTCTCCGCCGCTTCTCTCATACGTCAGGTTGGATTGATTCGCGAACACCGGCGCGGCCACGTGCCGGTCCCCGTCTTCGATCTCAAGGAGCGCCGTCTTCCCCGCAACCCAAGAAATCTGCAACTGCCCGGCTTGCTCACGCACCTGGAGCCCCAGCGAAGGAGCCGGCCGGAAAAACGCCAACACAGGCAGCGTCAGCGCGAAAAATCCCGCGGCCGCCCATACCGGTTTTCTTCGAACAGCCAACGGCAGCATCGGTCGCGGAGCGGGCAGGGCAGGGACGTCCACCGCGAACTCCTCGTGACTGCGCACCGTCTGAATCGACCCGTTGGGCTCGCGCACGAAAAATCCCGCTTTGCCGCCGGCCCGTACCAGCGCCACGGGAACCTTGTACCGCTCAAACAATTCAAGGTTCGACTCCGTGAGGAAAACCTCGCCCCGTTCCCGCGCGACGAAGATACCCACTTGCTCCAGATCCCCCGTCGCCTCTGCCGCGAGCACATGCACCTCGCGACCGTTTCGAAATCCGTACAGCACGCCCGAGGTTTCGAGCGTCTCTGGCTCCGGCCACAACTCCGCCGCCAGCTCCGCCGGAAACTCGATCTTTAAGGGACTAGCCGTCGGACTCCAGCGGCGAAACTCCAGGCTCTGCACGAAAACTAAGTGCCTCAATCGAGCGGGTTTTCTCAATTATTGAGGACATAGTGGCCGTCGCGATAATCGAGAACCAACTCGTACGTTTCGCCCGGTCTTCTCTCCTCGCGGTCCACCTCGATCGCCACATCGTGATACTCCAGCCGCGCGATGAACAACGGATCGTAAACATTGGCCGGATAGGGCGTGTGGAGCAGCAGAATCCGCCCCCCCGCAGCTAAATGCGGAGCGAACTCCTCGAAAGCCCGAGCCAGAGTCTCGGCCCGCCGGTCGACCTGATCGAAGGATCGAACCGTGTCGCCCGATTGAACAAGAAACAGTGCCAATGTTGTAAACAGAAACAACGAGATACGTTCCGGCTCCCACCCATCCGCCGAAAGCGCGGGGCGTTTCCAGATCTTCTGGACCACCCAATCGCGTCCCTGGACGATCGCGACCGCGAAATACATCGCCCAGCCCACCAGCGGCAAGTACATCACGAAAAATCCCCGGTAAGTGATGAAATTCACCGGCAGAGGCGAAAATGTGGCGAACGCCGCCGCGAACAGCAGTGGCTTGTTCTTCAGCGTCAACGCAATCCCCCAAATTGCCGCATACACCAGCACCGTATCGAACGTGTTAAAAGCCCCGCCGGGCAGGTAGAAGAGTTCCGCTGTCAGCGGTCTCGCCGTCGAGAGGAATTGGTGCAGGTTTACATGCACCCCATATTCCGGCACGTTCGCGAACGACGGAGCCGCCGTCTTCACTTTGAACGCAATCGCTGTAGCCGCGAAAGAGATCCACAGCGCCACCGACCCGAGCTTCCTCCGCCACAGCCAGTCATACACCAGCAGGATCATCGGCACCGCCGCCGCCATCTCCTTCGAGTTCAGCGCCACCACGAAGCTCACCAGAAACCACACCGGCTTCGACTCTACGTAAAAACACAGCGCCAGCAGTACGAACGTGCACGCCAGCACGTCGTAAACGGTCCCATTGTTGAGGAACAAATCCATGAACCGCGGATGATAGGACCCCAGCAACGCCGTCAGCGCCGCAATCGCCGTCGACCCGGTCAGCAGCCGCGCGAGCCGGTACATCAACGCGATGTTCAGCAGCATGAAGCCGTACGTCACCACACGAAACCCCAGCGGATGAAAGCCGAACATTCCAAACATCGCCCTGTAATACAGCGATCCGAACGGACGGTACACCGTCGTAAATGGCGTGAGGTTCGCCGCCAGAATCTTCCACCAGGGCAGCATCCACGCCTGGTAGGTGTTCATCATGTCGTCGCCTTGGAAGTAGACGAACACTCCGCGCCAGGCGCGCGTCAGGAACCAGGCCGCCAGGAATACTGCGAGCGCGGCGGATTTCCAGTGCTTCATCGGTTACGGAAGCGCGATCACGCGGCGGCCTTCCAGGCGGTAGCGGCCGGAGAGCACCAGCGCAATCGCCTCGGAGTAAATCCGGTGCTCTTCTTTGATGATGCGCGCCGAAAGCGTCGCCGCGGTATCGTCATCCCGCACCGGCACCACGGCCTGTTGAAGGATCGGTCCCGAATCCAACCCCTCATCGACAAAGTGAACCGTGCAGCCCGCGAACTTCACTCCATGCTCCAGCGCCTGATGCTGCGAGTCGAGCCCCGGAAACGCCGGCAGCAGCGACGGATGCACATTGAGGATGCGCTGCGGAAACTCGCGAATCACGCGGCCACTCAAGATCCGCAAGTACCCGGCGAGGCAGATCAAATCCACACGGCTCTCGCGCAACACTTCGATCAGCTTGCTGTCGAAAACTTCACGATCCAGCCCGCGAGAGGCGAATCCCACTGCGCGCAATCCACGTGCGCGCGCAAGTTCCAGCCCGGGAGCATCCGGCCGGTTCGAAAAAACCACCGCGATCTCCGCGTCGATCCGCCCTTGCTCCACAGCATCCGCGATCGCCAGGAAATTCGAGCCTCGGCCGGAGATCAAAATCCCGAGTCGTGCCTTGGCCATCACTTATAAACGACGCCGCGCCCGCGCACCACTTCGCCGATCCGATAGAACGGCTCCCGCAGCGCGCCCAGCAGCCGGGAAGCTTCCTTCACCTTGCGCTTCGGCACCACGAAGATCATGCCGATCCCCAGGTTGAAGGTCCGCCGCCAATCGTTTTCCGGGATGCGCCCGATCTTGCGCAGCACGTCGAAAATCGGCAGCACGGGCCACGATCCCGTCTTGATGTGGACTCCCAAACCCTTCGGCAAAATGCGCGGCGTGTTGTCGGTGATGCCTCCGCCGGTGATGTGCGCCGCACCTTTCAGCAAGCCCGCGTCATGCAGCGCCCGCAGCGGCGCGAGATAGCTGCGGTGGATCTTCAGCAACTCCTCCGCGATCGAGCCGCCCAACTCCGCCAGTTCCGTCCCCGCGTGATGCCCCGCCACCTCGAACAGCAGCTTCCGCGCCAGTGAATATCCGTTGGTGTGCAAGCCCGTCGAAGGCAGCCCGAGTAGGACGTCGCCCTCTTTGATCGACGCACCCGTCAACATCTTCTTCCGCTCCACCGCGCCCACGATGAACCCCGCCAGATCGTACTCGCCCGCGGCGTAGAGCCCCGGCATCTCCGCCGTTTCTCCGCCAATCAGCGCGCACCCGTTGGCGCTGCACCCGCGTGCGATCCCCGATACCACCGACGCCGCCACGCGTGCATCCAACTTGCCCACCGCGAAATAATCCAGAAAGAACAGCGGCACACAGCCCTGCACCGCGATATCGTTCACGCAGTGGTTCACCAGATCCTCGCCGATGGTCGAGTGAATCCCGGTCAGGAACGCCAGCTTCAGCTTGGTCCCTACGCCGTCCGCGGAGGAAACCAGCACCGGATCTTTGTAGCCGGTCAGGCGGAAACCGCCGCCGAAGCTTCCAATATCGGTCAGCACACCTTTCGTAAACGTTCGGCGCGCCAGCGTGCGGATGCTCGATACAGCGCGATCCGCTTCGTCGATGTTGACGCCGGCTTTCTTGTAAGTGATTCGCTTGGGCATGCGGGAGATTTCTCTATCATAGGTCAAAGCCCGCCTCCGGTCGCGGCTTACCCGCTTGCTATACTGTGTCCCGTTAGCCGGAGGTCCCTCGTGAAACTGTTCGCCGCAGTGTGTTTACTCTCTGCCGGAGTCCTCTCCGCGCAGAACGTCACCATCAGTTCGGTGGTCGCCGTCGGCTTGGGCGATGCCAGCTTCTCGCCCGGCTCGGAAGTCTATATCTACGGCTCCTTCCCGCGGAACGCCCTGCCAGGAGACATCACGATGACCGTCGGCGACGCCATCGGAACCGTCAGAGCCGTGAACAGTATCGGCTATGTCACCGCGGTGATCCCGTTCTCCGCTCCCCTCGGACTCAACGCTCTGTTCCTTACATACAAGGGAGCGAACACCAGCGCGGTGGGCGTACTCGTGAAGCCGTACTCGCCGGAGTTCGTGACAGCGCAAGGTGCGCCCGTCAGCGACCGGGGCCCCGTGTTTCCCCTGGCCAATTACTATCCGCTGACGCATAACGATGGCAATCGGACGCCGGTAACTCCGGCGACGCCGGCAATTCCCGGCGAGCTTCTCCTCGCGACCCTCACGGGCTTAGGTCCCACCGATCCGCCCATTACCGCCAACACCACTCCGGGAACCTTTTCGCCGCTCGCCACCGTCCCTACCATGACGCTCAGCGGGAAGAGCGTCAACGTGACGCGCCAGGGAAATATCGCGGGCTTGAACGAAGTCGATTTCGTAGTGCCTCAGGACGCGCCGCCCAATCTGGACCCTCTTACCCTCTCTATCGGAGGCTTTATCAGCAACACGATCATGGTCCCCGTCGGTACCCAGCCTGACATCACACAGGTTTTGAATGGAGCCAGCTTCCGGTCGAGTGGCACCGTTTCCGCAGGTTCCATTGTCTCGATCTTCGGGGAAAAGTTTGGAACGGGCAACAACCTGTCCGCGTTTCCCGCCACATCCGTGAACGGCGTGAGTGCCGTGATCGGTGGATTTCAGGCGCCTATCTTCGCGCTGGTCGCTCCCGTCCCGCAAATTAACGTCCTGGTGCCCACCGAGCTTCCGGAGACGGGAACCGTGAACCTCACGGTGCAGAGCCCCTCCGGCGCGTCGCTGCCGTTTCCTTTGACGCTGGCTCCCGCGGTGCCAGGGATCTTCTTCTATACCGATCCAACGCTCGCTTCACGAAGGAACGCCGTCGCCGTCGAGGCCAATACGGCCTGGCTCGCCATGCCCACGTCGATGGCCGCGGCCATGGGCCTTCCCCAAAACTGCAACGCACTCAGCGCCGCGACGCTTTGCGGCCAGCCGGTGCACGCCGGCGCCTACCTGCAAATTTACGCGACGGGCCTCGGCAAAGCCACGTCCAACGGAACCCCCACTGCGCCGGTCCTGCCTAGCGGAACCCCGGCCCCGGCCAACGGGAGCCTGCTCTACACCACCGTCGCCACCCCCACCGTCACTATCGGAGGCTTCGACGCCCCCGTGCTCTTCTCCGGCATCGCCCCCGGCTATCAGGGCTTGTATCAGGTAGATGTCCAGATCCCTTTGGCCATAGCGCCCGGCAGCGACGTTCCCCTTCAAATCATGATGCCCGGCGGCGTCCCCGACACGGCCACCATCGCAATCCAGTAACGCGAGCACCGCCCGCCGCCAAGTACGCTAGAATTATAAGGAATACCTCCCGAACGGCGCTGCCCCTCTGGGCAAAATCCCGTAAGGCATACTGATGTTCGATAACTTAAGCGACAAGCTCCAGCGCGTCTTCAAGACGATGCGTGGAGAAGGGAAACTGAGCGAGGCCAACATGGAAGCCGCGCTACGCGAAATCCGCGTGGCGTTGCTGGAGGCCGACGTGCATTTCCGCGTCGCCAAGCAGTTCATCGAAGCGGTTAAAGAAAAGGCGATGGGGCAGGACGTCCTGACCGCTCTTTCGCCCACTCAGCAAGTCGTCAAAATCGTCCGCGACGAGATGATTAAGATGCTGGGGCAGCATCAAGCCCGCCTGCGCATGGCGAATGAGCCGCCCAGCGTCATGATGATCGTGGGCTTGCAGGGTTCCGGCAAAACCACCTCCAGCGCGAAGCTCGCCCGCTGGCTCAGCAAGAACGGGAGCTCGCCGCTGCTGGTCTCCGTCGACGTCTACCGTCCCGCCGCTCGCAAGCAGTTGAGCGTCCTCGCGAAGGACCTCAAGATCCCGATCTACGAAGGCACCCCCGACGAGACCAAGCCCGCCGACATCTCCCGCTCCGCCCGCAAGGAAGCCGTGCAAACTGGACGCGACGTGCTCCTGGTGGACACTGCGGGCCGCCTGCACATCGACGATGAGCTCATGACGGAGCTCAAGGATCTGAAGGAGCAGCTCAATCCCAGCGAGATCCTCTTCGTCGCTGACGCGATGACCGGGCAGGACGCCGTCAAATCCGCGGACGAGTTCCACAAGCAGCTCGGCATTACCGGAATCATCCTCACCAAGATGGACGGCGATGCCCGCGGTGGCGCGGCGCTCTCTATCCGCGCGGTCACCGGACAGCCGCTCAAGTTCGTCGGTGTCGGCGAGAAGCCGGACGCTCTCGAACCGTTCCATCCCGATCGCGTCGCGCAGCGGATTCTCGGAATGGGCGACATGCTCAGCCTCATCGAGAAAGTGGAGGAATCCATCGACTCGAAATCCGCTGAGGAGATGCAGCGCAAGCTCATCGAGGACGACTTCACTCTCGGCGACTTTCGCGATCAGATGAAGCAGCTCCGCAAGCTGGGCCCGCTCGAATCGATTCTCGGCATGATGCCGAACCTCGGCCCGCTGAAGGATCTTAAGAACGTCAAGGTCGACGACAAGGAAATCACCCGCATCGTGGCTATCATCGATTCGATGACGGCCCGCGAGCGCGCCAATCACATGATCATCAACGGCGCGCGCCGGCGGCGGATCGCCAAAGGCAGCGGCACCTCCGTGCAGGAAGTGAACAGTCTTTTAAAGCAGTACGCCCAGACCCGTAAAATGATGAAGAGCATCACGGGCGGCGGCGGATTTTTGGGCAAGCGCTTGGGAAAATTCAAGATGCCCATGGGTTTCGGACAATAAGTTCTTTCGAACAGAATATGACAGGAGTGTTTGCATGCTGATGATTCGTTTGGCGCGGTTCGGCGCGAAGAAGAAGCCGACCTACCGCGTGGTGGTGATCAATAAGGAAAGTGCGCGCGACAGCCGTGCGGTGGAAGTGGTAGGTACTTACAACCCCATCTCCAAGCCCAAGGCGATCGACTTGAAGCACGAACGCATCGCACATTGGATGAAGAACGGAGCGCAGCCCTCGGATACCGTGGCTCGCCTGCTCAAGAACAATCCGGCGCCCGCGCCCGCGGCCTGAGAATCCGATCCACGGGTGCGAAAAATTTCTCTTCGTGAGAGGAATGGCCCTGCTCGTGCTAGAATCGGTCCAACAGGAGGGTGAAACGGGTGAAAGATTTAGTTACGGAGATCGCCAAAGCTCTGGTCGATATTCCGGATGAAGTTGTGGTGAGGGAAGTGGAGGGTGAGCAAGTAACGGTGCTCGAGCTTCGCGTGGCCCCCACCGATTTGGGCAAGGTGATCGGCAAGCAGGGAAGGACCGCGCGGTCCATCCGCACTCTGTTGGGTGCCGCGGGAATGAAGTTGAATAGAAGGTTTACGCTGGAGATTCTCGAATAAGCGCAGCCGAAACAGCAAGCGGGGAGTGGGTCGTCGCGGGACGCCTGTATAAGACACGCGGGATTCGCGGAGAACTGACAGCGGAAGTTTACAGCTCACAGCCGGGGCGCGCGGAGAAGCTTCGCGAGGTCCGGCTGGAGAAGGGCGGTATCGGCCGTCCGGCTGAGGTGGAGCGCGCCTGGTATCACGGCGGCCGCCTGGTGCTGAAGTTTGCGGGAATCGATTCGATCTCCGACGCGGAACCGTGGGAGGGATCGGACGTCCTGGTGAAGGAAGAGGACCGGGTCAAGCCGGCCGAAGGCGAGTACTCGCATCAGGATCTGATCGGGTGCACGCTGGTGGACGAAGCCGGCGGCAACACGGTCGGCGTGGTTCGAGGAGTAGAGGATTACGGCGCGGCGCCGCTCCTGAAAGTGGAGGCGGTGGAGGGCCGGGAGATTCTGGTCCCGTTCGCCCGGGTGATTTGCCGGGAGATCGATGTGGCCGCGAAAACCATCCGGGTGCAGTTGCCGGCGGGGTTGTTGGATTTGTAGCGACGAGTTGAGTAGAAGGACTTTGTGACCTTTCATGTGCTGACGATTTTCCCCGAATTTTTTCGGGGGCCTTTCGAGCACGGCATCCTTCAAAAGGCGCAGGAATCCGGGCGGATCGAAATCCGCATGCACGATTTGAGAAGTTGGACCGAAGACCGGCATCGCACCGTGGATGACCGGCCCTTCGGCGGCGGCGAAGGAATGTTGCTGAAAGCGGAGCCTCTGTTCCGCGCCGTGGAATCGGTTTTCCCGGCGAAGAGCCCGAAGCAGAAAGTAGTCCTGCTCTCGGCGCAGGGCCGCCGCTTCGACCAGGCGATGGCGAGAGAGTTCGCCGAAGCCGATGAGTTATTGCTGATCTGCGGCCGCTACGAGGGCGTGGATGAGCGGGTGGCCGAACACTTGGCGGATGCCGAGATCTCGGTCGGCGATTTTGTTTTAAGCGGCGGAGAGCTGGCCGCGGCTTTGGTAGTGGACGTAGTCGCCCGGTTGCAAGAGGGCGTCTTGGGAAATAGCGACTCTGCCATTTACGAGTCGTTTGGCGTGGAGGGCGTGCTGGACTGTCCGCAGTACACGCGTCCGGCCGAGTTCAGAGGTTGGCGGGTCCCGGAGGTGCTGCTCGGCGGCAACCATGAGGAGATCCGGAAGTGGCGGCGGAAGGCAGCGCTCGAAAAAACGGCGAGGCTGAGGCCGGATTTATTGGAATTGAGGCATTGAAGGAACCGATATGATTCACGCAATGATGACCAAGGTTTTGACCAAGCACAAGCGGGAGTCGGCGCATCCCGAATTCCGCCCCGGAGACACCATCCGGGTGCATGTAAAGATCAAGGAAGGCGATAAAGAACGCCTCCAGATCTTCGAAGGCACCGTGATCAAGCGCAACAACACCGGCATGGGTGAGAACATCACCGTCCGCAAGGTGAGCTTCTCCGTCGGTGTGGAACGCATTTTCCCGCTCAACGCGCCCGTCGTGGATCACATCGACGTTGTCCGCACTGGCCGCGTTCGCCGCGCAAAGCTTTACTACCTGCGCGGACTCAAGGGCAAGGCCGCCCGCCTGCGCGAACGCACCTAATCGGTTCGCATTTTTTCTTTTCCGATGCCCACCAGCCGCCACGAGCGAGCTCTCCGGCGCGCAGGCTTCGGCGCCATCGCCGGAGTCGATGAAGCCGGACGCGGCGCTCTGTTCGGTCCCGTGTTCGCGGCGGCGGTGGTGCTCGATCCCGAAAAACAGATCCGCGGCCTCGACGACAGCAAGCAGCTCGACCCCGAGCGCCGCGAAGTCCTCGCCGTCCGCATCAAGGAACGCGCCCGAGCCTGGGCCATCTGCGCCGCGGACGCCTTCGAGATCGATCGCGTGAATATCCTTGAGGCCTCCCGACTGGCCATGCGCCGCGCTGTGGAACAGTTGGGCGGCCGCTGCGATCATCTCTTAGTGGACGCCATTCGTGTGAACGTCACCCTTCCGCAAACCCCGCTGATCCATGGCGACGCGCTTAGCTTCTCCATCGCCGCCGCGTCGATCCTCGCGAAAGTCGCCCGCGACCACGCGCTTGCCCGCTGGAGTGAAGTCTTCCCCGCGTATAATCTCGCGAGCAATAAAGGCTACGGCACGCCGGACCACCTCGCCGCGCTGGATGCCTTCGGTCCCACGACGCTGCATCGCTTCAGCTTCGCGCCCGTCCGCGAACGCAGCGACCGCGAAGTATGGACTGGCTATCCCGTCCACATCGAACCGCCGAGTCAAGGTGAGCTCTTCGCATGTCCTTGAATCCAGACTTGGCGCCGACTCCGGCGCCGGCCCCTCACCCTGTGGAAGTGCGCGCGTCGCGCACCTGGAGGAATTGGCTGCTGGGAATCCTCTTCGCGCTCTTCACCTACGCGATTGGCTTGTTCCTGGTAGTCTTCCCCTGGACCGACTTCTGGGCCATCAACTACTTCGAGGAAGCCTTCCCCATGTTGCGTGATCTCTGGTACGAACCCTCGTTCCGAGGCGCGATCACAGGCTTAGGCTTCGTCAATATTTATATCGCCTGCTGGCAGGTCGTCTATTCTCTCCGCAAAAGTTAGCCCCCCATTTAGCCACAAGCTTCAGCGCGGAAATCTACCCAAACCTCGACCGCACCAAAATCCAAACCTTCTCCCAACTCGGTACCCGCACCCGCCCGGCGAGCACCTCGTAATCCATCCCCACGATCTTCTCCAGCAGCCGCGAATAGATCGAGATTAGCGCCTTCATCGATGCCCGGCTCCCCGGAAATATCATCCCCACCAGCGGAGCCGACTCCGCATAATACCCCCGTGCCCGCTCGGCCTCGAACTCCAGTAATTTCCGCAGCTTCTCGGACCGCCGGTTCCCGCGCATCTCCGCTTCGGAAACGCCGAACCGCTCCAAATCCTCCGCCGGCAGATACACTCGATCCTTTCCCGCATCCTCGCGCACATCGCGAATAATGTTCGTCAACTGGAACGCGATGCCGCACTTCTCCGCGAGCTCCAGCGCCCGCGGATCGTCAAACCCGAAAATGTGAATGATCGTGAGTCCCACCACGCTCGCCACGTGATAGCAGTAATCGTAAAGCTCCTCGAACGTCGCGATCCGCCGAGGCTCCAAGTCCGACGTCACGCCCTCGATCATGTCGAAGAAATACTCATGCGGAATCTTGAATCGCGCCACTGCATTCGTGAATGCCGGCCACAGGGCATTTTCCGGAGCTTGGCCCGCCAGCGCCGCCTCCAGGTCCGCGCGCCACCGCGCGATCGCCCCGCGCCGGTCCGCGATTCCCTCGTCGTCGCTCAAATCGTCGCAGTACCGCATGAACGCATAGATCGCGCACATGGCCAGGCGGCGATCCTTGTCCAGCAGCAGAAATGAGTAGTAGAAATTCTTGGCCTGACGCCGCGCCACGCCCTCGCAGAAGGCGTAAGAGTCCGCGACGTTCATGCCGCCCGCGAGAACGCCCGGCGCGTCACCGCTCCCAGCAGCAATCCGACACGCTCCACTTTCGATACCGCCGGCCGCTCGCCTAAGACGTTGTATCCCTGCCGCTCGATCTTCTCGAGCACCTTCATGCCCCCGCGGCTGAACAAATCCAAGTCGATCGACAGTCTCCGGTCGACTTTGCCAATGAGAGGCAGACCCTTCAGGAACAGCCCGCGCGCCACCTCCACGCCTTCCTTCATGGCCGCGGCGAATTGGGGGTCGAACTTCCGCTCCAGCACGTTCCCCAGCGGACATCCGTGCTTCGCCAGCACATCGAGAGGAAAGTAGACGCGATCCTTTTTCAAATCCACGATCACGTCCTGCCAGTGATTGGCCAGTTGCAGCGCCGTGCACGTCGAATCCGACAGCAGTTGCCGCTCCTCATCCGTGTAGCCGCACAAGGCCAGCACCAGCCGTCCCACCGGATTCGCCGAATACCGGCAGTACTCGAACAACTCCTGGAAGTTGTTGTAACGCGTGACGCGCTGATCCATCTCGAAAGCCTTGATCAGATCGTCAAACAGCACTTCGGGAAGCTGATGGAGCGCCGCCGTAGTCTCCAGCGCCACGAACACCGGATGCTTCGCCCGCCCCTCGAACATCGCTTGCAACTCGCTGCGCCACCATCCCAGCAACCGCAAGCTTTCCTTCGGATCGCCGATCTCATCGCCCAAATCGTCCGCCCACCGGCAGAACGAGTACACGTTGTAGAAATCCTGATGCAGAGCCTTGGGCAGCAGGAAGCTGACCACGTGGAAATTCTCGTAATGATGCGTCGCCAGCCACTTTGTGTACGCGACCGAATCCACCAGAGACCACTTACGGCTCATGGCCTCCGGCGACGCCAGAAATGCGGTGGGTGGCAGGAACACGGTTACGGGATAATGGCGGTTTTCAGATGCCCGTTGTGGCTCATCAGGTGATGCATCACTTCCAGCAGATTCGTCAGCGGCTCCACACGATTCACGAAATCCTTCGCGCCCACGTAGCCCTGGCTCACCGCGTCCAGAGCCTTGCGAACCAAAGCCGGCGTGTGATGGAAGCTCGCCTTCAGCGTCAATTCCGAGTAATGCAGCAGGTGCGTGTCTACCGGGACTTCAGTGCCCGTCGGGCAGCCGCCGAAAAAGTTCACCACCCCGCCGCGGCGAAGCATCTTCACCGCCATCTTCCAGATGTCTGGCATTCCCACCGCTTCGATCACTACGTCCGCCCCGCGGCCGCCCGTCAGTTCGCGCACCTGCGCTACCGGATCCGCGCCATCGTTATTCAGCACCGTCTCCGACGCGCCCATGCACATCGCGCGATCCAGTTGCACCTGCCGCCGGCCCACCGCGATCACTCGCGCGCGATACACCGCTTTCGCCAGCTTCACGAACATCAGCCCGATGGGACCCAGTCCGATCACCGCGACGCTGTCGCCCGGCCGCACACCGGTCTCTTCCAACCCGCGCATCACGCACGCCAGAGGCTCCGCCAGCGCCGCGTCCTGATAGCTCACATGCTCCGGAATCGCCAGCATGTTCTTGCGGACAATGCGCTCCGGAATCCGAATGTACTCCGCGTACGCGCCGTTGTTGAACAGCAGATCCTCGCAGAGATTCTCCTGCCCGCGCTCGCAAAAATAGCAGAGCCCGCATGGAGCCGAGTTCGCCGCCGTCACCCGCTGGCCGAGCTTGAACCCGCCTACCTCTTCCCCCATCGCGATAACATCGCCCGCTAGCTCATGTCCGAACAGCGCGGGAGGCTGAATCATGCGCGCATGATACCCGCGCCGGAAAACTTTAAGGTCGGTTCCGCACGTCAGCGCGGCGCGCACACGCACCAGCACATCGCCCGGCCCGATTTTCGGAACAGCTACCTGCTCTATGCGCAACTCTTCCTTGCCATAGAGCACCGCAGCCGTCATCTGCTCTGTCACGAATCTCACCTCTGGGGCTGTACCACTATCTTCAATGATCCTTCATCGGGATGCAATGCTCGCTCGATCCCCAGATGAATTTCGCTTAACGGAAACCGGTGGGAAATCAACTCTTCCACCGGCAAAGCGCGGCTGAACACCAGTTCCGCCGATTCACGCTGAATATCCACGGAGGCGCTGTACGATCCGCACAATGTCCGCTCTTCCATGCAGATCGCCGCGCCGGAAACTTCCACGCGCTCCTGATGCGAGGTCTGCGCGAACAACAAAATCTTCGCTCCCGGCCGCGAGCAGGTCACCGCCTGCTCCACCACTCCCTTGGCTGACGCCGCTACGATCACGATGTCCGCCCCGCGGCCTTCCGTCATCGCTCGCACGCGCTTATCCAGAGCCTCCGGCTCCCGCGGATCGAATGCTTCTTCCGCCCCGAACTTCTTGGACAGATCCCGCCGCACCGGCATCGTATCGGTAGCCAGAATCCTCGACCCGATTTTCGATACGATCATCGTGAAGATCAATCCCACCGGCCCCTGTCCGAGAACTACCACCACATCGTCCGGCTGCGGATCGATCTGCTTCACGCCCTTCAAGCAAGTATTCACCGGCTCCACAAAACAAGCCTGGTCGAAGGACACGCCATCGGGAATCTTCTCGACCCCGCCCTCCACGATCCAATCCATCACCCGCACGTACTGCGAGAACCCGCCGCCCGCCGGCTCATATCCCGCCGTCACGCCGACTTTCTTATATACCGGACACTGCGCGTACAGTTTCCTCTTGCAGTAAAAACATTTCCCGCACGGAATGTGGTGGAACACAATCACCCGGTCGCCCACCGCATACTTCGTCACACCCGCGCCCACCGCCGCGACCACACCCGCTGTCTCGTGTCCGTAAATCCGAGGCGGAGCCAGCAAGTTATACGCGATCTTCTTCAGGTCTGTCGGGCAAATCCCGCAAGTCTCCACGCGAATCAAAATCTCGCCCGCGCCGATCTCCGGCACCGGCACCGATTCCACCGCGACCACGCTAGAGCCCTTATAAACCGCGGCCTGCATGAAGTCCGCCTTCTGGCTCCCGGCTTCGGTCTTCTGACTCCTGTTTTCAGAACTCGCAGTCGGCAAAGAACTCCCCCAACCTTTCCGCGGCCACCTTACAATTCCGATCCAGCCGCATCAACCCCGGCATCACCGTAAACGGATGCATCACCGCCGCCAGCGCAATCCGGCCCAACGAAAACCGCCCCGCCTCGTCGCGATACAAGTTAAAATCGAGCGGCATATCCTCCGCCGCGACGTCCGACACCACCTTCACGCAGCGATACGGCACGCCCCATTCGTTGGCCTTCGCCTCCACCGCCGCCGCTTCCATCTCTACCGCAGCCGCTCCCGTCCGCTCGCGCAGCGCCCGTTTCTCCGCCGCCGTCACCGCCACCCGGTCCGCCGACAAAACTTCGCCCCGCGTAAACCCGACGCCCGAGCGCACGCCCTCGCCCGCGACCACAATGTCGCCGACCCGCAGTGCCGGATCCAGTGCCCCGCAAAATCCCGTGCTGATAATCCCGTCCACGTTCCTTCGTTCCCGCAACGCTTCCGTCACCAGTTCGCGCCCCGGACCGTTCGCGACGAACTCGAACCGCCCCCCGCAGCGCTTGCGAATTCCCAAAACTTCCCGATCCTCCGCCGCCACAATCAGCCAGCCCAATCCGCAATACTCCCTACCCGACAACCCATATCAGCAGTACCCGTGCCCGCGGAACCAGTCCACGGCATCCTTCAACGCCGACTTCGCCGGACCCGGCGCATATCCCAATTCCTTCGCGGCCTTCTCATGCCGAACCCACATCTTCTTCTTCGCCATCCGCACCGCGTCGATCGGAGCCCTGGGCTCCTTGCCGCTCACATTCGCCCAAGCCGTCGACACGACACCGGCGGCATACGCCACGGCGTAAGGAATCTGCACCTTCGGAGCGGGACGCCCCGTAATCTCTCCCAGCATCGAAAAGATCTGTTGCAGCGTCAGATTCTCCGCGCCCAAAATATAGCGCTCGCCCGCCCGGCCGCGCTCGCACGCCGCCAGATGCCCCGCCGCTACATCCCGTACGTCCACCACGTTTAATCCCGTATCCAGATACGCCGGCATCGCGCCGCGCACAAAATCCACCACGATCTTTCCCGTCGGCGTCGGCTTAAAATCGTGCCCGCCCACCGGAGCCGTCGGATTCACAATCACCACCGGAAACCCTCCGGCCGCGAACCCCCGCGCCACCTGTTCCGCCTGGAACTTGCTCCGTTTATACGGACCCGACATCTCTTCGATGCTCACGGGCCGATCTTCGTCGCCTAAACCCGTGTCGCCTAAACCCGCGCCGCCGGTCCCGTTCGCCGGCACGCCGATGCAACCCACCGTACTCGTGTAGACCACCCGCTCCACGCCCGCGGCCTTAGCTGCTTCCAGCAGCGCGCGCGTGCCTTCCACGTTTGACCGGAACATCTCCTCCGGCTCCCGCGTCCACAACCGGTAATCCGCCGCGATGTGGTACACCACTTCGCATCCCGCCACGGCTCGCTCCAGCGACTCCCGATCGCGCAAATCTCCGCGCATCGGTTCCACTCCATCCAATTCCTGGAGCTTCGCGGGGTCCCGTGCCAGAGCCCGTACCGGGTACCCGCGATCCAGCAGCGCGCGCGCCACGTGCCATCCCACAAATCCCGTGGCCCCCGTGACCAGGATCGGTTTCACTCGGAACGCCGGACCTAGCCCAGCAGCCAGCTCAGCGCCTTGAACGGATCGCTGAACTTGGCATTGATCCCGTAAGCCGACGAAGGCTCATACCCGCAGTGCACCATGCATTGATCGCAGCGCGGATCGTTGCCCTGGCCGTAGTTGTCCCACGGCGTCTTGGTCATCAGATCCTCGAACGTATTGTGGTGCGCGTCCGTGATCAGATAGCACGGGCCTTTCCAGCCCTTCACGTTATACGTCGGATTGCCCCAAGCGGTGCACGGCAGTTCGCGATCGCCCTTCAGGAAGTCCATGTACACCGGCGAGGACACCAGCGGATACTTCTTCGCCAGCTTGTCGATCTCCCGGAACTTCTCGTGGATATCTTCGCGCGTCATGAAGATCTCTTGATCGTTCACCGAGGAATATCCGTACGCTGGAGAAATCGTGTGTCCATCCACCTTGTACTGCTTCAGGAACTCGTACATCTCCGCGATCTCGTTCATGTCGGTCTCGCGATACACCGTGGTGTTGGTGAACACGCGGAACCCGTTTTCCTTCGCGATCTTGATGCCTTCCACCGCGGCCTTGAACACGCCCGTGCGCTCGACGGCCAGATCGTGGTTCTTCTCCATGCCGTCCAGGTGGACGTTAAACACCAGCCCCGCATTCGGCTTGAACTCCTTCAGCCGCTTCGCGATGAACATGCCATTGGTGCAAAGCTGGATGTACATCCCGCGCTTCAGGATGGCCTCGCACAGCTGCGGCAGCTCCGGATACAGGAACGGCTCGCCTCCGCAGATCGACACCATCGGAGCCCCGCACTCATCCACCGCCTTCAGGCACTGCTCCAGCGTGAGCCTCTGCGAAATGCTGGTTTCGTACTCGCGAATCCGTCCGCAGCCCGTGCACGTCAGGTTGCACGCGTGCAGCGGCTCCAGCATCATCACCAGCGGAAACCGCTTGTTGATCATCGGGTGCGATTTGTGCTCGCTCTTCGCCGACGGAATCTGCGTGTGGATGATGCGGAACGGATTGTTCGCATCGGTCGAGGCAGCCAAATTCTTCTGCCACTCCGGACGCGGACGCATCTTATTCTTTGCAATATACGTAGCAATGCCGGCCGCTTGCGACAAAGGAAATCTCATGCGCGGGCTCCTCTTTCTTCAGAACTTGTGCGGATCATGTGCGGGTTCGATACCGAATGCGCCGGCAGGGGAGTACTGACCTCCATAATCGGCCGCGCCGGACCCGTCTGCGCTTTCCGGTAGGCCGCGAGCGCCAGCACCGGAAACGAATTTCGATACAGGTGGTACTTCAAATAGAACACTTGCGGGAACCCGGTGCCGGTGGAAAGCTCTTCATCCCAACCCCCGTCCGCGCGTTGACGCTTGATCAGCCACTCGATGCCGTTTTTCAGGCTGCTCGAATGCGTGTCTCCTCCGGCCAGCAGGCCGAGCACGCCCCAAGCCGTCTGCGACGGCGTACTGGGCGCGGGAGTAAAACATTTGTTGTCGTAGCTGGCGCAGCTCTCGCCCCAGCCTCCATCGGAATTCTGAATCGACCGGATCCACTCGTTCGCCCGCAGAACGTACCATTCGCGATCGCTCACGCCCGCGGCTTCCAGTCCTCGCAGCGCCAGAAACGTCCCGTAAATATAGTCGACGCCCCACCGTCCGTACCAGCTTCCGTCGATCTCCTGGCTCTTCGCCAGATACGCCACGCCACGCTTTACCGCCGGATGGTCGCTCTTCACGCCGGACGCCAGCAGCCCTTCCAGCACGCGGCCCGTGATGTCCGGACACGTCGGATCCAGCATCGCGTTATGATCCGCGAACGGCACGGCGCTCAAAAATTCCCAATTGTTGTCGACGTCGAACGCGGCCCAGCCTCCGTCCGACCCTTGCATCGCCAGCAGCCAATCCACTGCGCGCCGCACGCAAGCTTCGTGCTTCGCGCTTCCACTGTGTCCGTGATGCAGCGCCAGCAGCACCTGCGCCGTATCGTCGATGTCTGGATAAAACTCGTTGGCGTACTCGAAGTACCAGCCCGAAGGCTCCACGTTCGGCCGCTTGACGGACCAGTCGCCCTTGCGCCGGACTTCCTTGGTCAGCAGCCACTCCGCTGTCCGCTCCAATGCCGCCGCCGGAGCCATCCCGCTCTCGCCCAGCGCATACGCCGCGATCGCCGTATCCCATACCACCGAAAAACACGGCTGGAAAAAGAATCCGCTCTGGTCCGGACCCTCGCCATCGGTAAGCAGGTGCATAAACTGCTGCTCCGCTTCCACCCGATCCGGATGATCCGGCGGATACCCCAGCAGGTCCAGCATCATCACGACATACATCATCGACGGATAAATCGCGCCCAGGCCGCCCGAATACTTGGTCCGAGCCAGGACCCATTGCTCCGCCTGCCGGATCGCTTTCGCCCGCAGCGCTTTTGACCCGTACCGGTCCCACAGCTTCAGCGCCTTGTCCGCCTGCATGAAGAAATTCCGCCAGCTGAAGAATCCTTCTTCGTTGGAGAACCCCAGCGGCACGCCCGGCACGAACAATTCTTCCAGCGTGAACCCCGCCGGCACCGGCCTCTGCGGATTCTTCGCATGCAGCACCGACAACGGCATCACGATCGCCCTCGTCCAGGAGGACATCTCGTAAATCAGCCGCCCCAGCAGAATCAGTTCAGGAGGAATCGACGGAGCATACTTGCGCGGATACAGCCCGAACAAGCTCAGGTTGATCTTGACGTAGCTGTTGGCGGACTGTACGCCGCCCATCGCGATAATCCGCTCCCGGGCCCGCGCCAGATTTGGATCGTCGTACGCCAGTCCCGCCAGCTTCAGCGCCGTGTACGCCTTCACCGTCGCGCTCAACTCCGACGGACCGCTCGCGTAAATATTAAACCCGCCGTCCGGAAGCTGCCGCTCCAGGATCGACTTCATGGCCTTCTCAATCAGCGGCCGGCTCGGCGGATTCCACACGCCATCCACCGGCGCGTGCCGCCACAACTCCAGCAAAATGAAATCGGATTCCAACGTCGAGTCCGCGGTAAGGTCGGCTTCCCAGTAGCCTTCGCGCTTCTGCCGGGAAAGCAGATAGTCCGCCCCCCGCCGCATCGTCTGACGAGCGGCCTCCAGCAGCGGATCGATTTGCAACCCAGGGCTCATACGCGCGCGCTGGTCTGCACTCGGATGGTTTGGAGTTGCGGCGCCCGCGCGAGCTCACTCGGCAGGTTGAAGCGAACGTCTTCCTCGCGAATCTCCATCTCTTCCAGCTCGCTGTAGCCGCGCGATTGCAGCGAATGAATCAGGTCTTCCACCAGATTCTCCGGCGCCGAAGCCCCCGCCGTCACCGCCACCGTGTCCACGTTGTCCAGCCACTGCGTCTGCACTTCGCTCAAATCGTCGATCAGGTACGCCGGAATGCCGATGTTCTGGCAAACTTCCACCAGCCGCCGCGAATTCGAACTGTTCTGCGATCCCACCACCAGCAGCATCTGGCACAGCGGAGCCACCGCCTTCACCGCCACCTGCCGGTTCTCCGTCGCGTAGCAGATATCCTGCGCCGCCGGACCCTGAATCTTCGGAAAACGTTCCTTCAGCCGCTCCACGATGTCGCGCGTTTCATCCAGACTCAGCGTGGTCTGCGTGATGTACGCCATGTGCTCCTGCTGCGGCACGTCCAGCCGGTCCACATCCTCTACCGTTGACACCAAAATGGTCGACTGCGGAGCCTCGCCCAGTGTCCCGATCACTTCATCGTGATCCTTGTGCCCGATCAGGATGATCGAGTACCCCTTGCGCGCGAACTTGACGGCTTCCAGGTGGACCTTGGTCACCAGCGGGCAAGTCGCGTCGATGACTTTCAGGTTACGTTCCCGAGCCTCGGCCCGAACCTCCGGTGAAACCCCGTGCGCGCTAAAGATCACCCGAGCCCCTTCCGGGACCTCATTCAACTCCTCGACAAAGATCGCTCCGGCCCCGCGCAACTCGTCGACGACGTGCCGGTTATGGACGATTTCCTTGCGCACATAGATCGGCGCTCCATACAGGTTCAGCGCGATCTTAACCACATCGATCGCCCGTACTACTCCCGCGCAAAACCCCCGTGGTCTCAACAGGATAATCTTCTTCGCCGCGGCAGCCGTGGTAGACATGGATACCTGAAATTATATCAGACCGATTCCAGCCGGTATCGCCTCCAGCCGCAGGAGCCCGTCCCCTTGTTACAGCCTCAAATGTTACAGGCTCAAACCAACACCGCCACCACCCCCACCACCAGACACCCCCAAGCCCACCAATCCCCGGACCGGGTATAAACCGTCGTCCCCTTCACCACCCCGTACTTCATGGTGGACCCCAACTCTTCATGCGCCGGCAGCCTCTCCACCACCCGCCCCGCCGGATCGATCATCGCCGTAATTCCGTCATTGGTCGCCCGCAGGATCCACCGCCGATTCTCCGCCGCCCGCATCCGCACCAGTTGCAAGTGCTGTTCGTACGCCGCGCTGTGCCCGAAGTATCCGTCGTTCGACAAGTTCACGAGCACCTCCGCCCCGTCCTTCGCGAACTGCCGCACCAGCGCCGGAAACGCGGACTCGTAACAGATGAACGCGCCCAGCCGGTGCCAGTCCACCTGCATCACCGCAATCCGATCCCCTGCCGCAAAATCTCCCGCCTCTTTCGTGATCCGGTTCACCCACCCGAACGGCGGAGGCACAAACTCCCCGAACGGTACCAGCTTGATCTTGTCGTACCGGTCCAACACCGCGCCGTCGTTCCCCACCAGGTACGCCGAGTTCAGCGGATCGCCCTCCGCCGTCCGCCCCACGCCCCCCAGCAGCATCTGCGCATCCGAACCCCTGAGCAAATCCGCCAAATACGAATGAAAACCCGGATCCGCCGGATAAAACGGAGCCGGAGCTTCCGGCCAAACGATCAGCTTCTCACCCTGCGGTTTGGAAAGGATCGCCATCTGCTCCTCCAGTCTCCGCAGTGACTCCGGCGTAAAATCCTCTTCGGTGTCGATATTCGGCTGCACCACCCGGACCTCTTCCGTCCCCGGCATAAACTCCGGCAGCGCCGGCAGCACCGGCGCGATCACCACCAGCAGTATCGCCAGCCAGGCCAACTCCTTCCGAGGCCGGCCCAGAGCCGCCCCCGCCAGCGCCGCCCCCAGCAGCGCGAACACGAACGATAACCCGTACACTCCCGTAATCGGAGCCAGCCGCAGCAACGCCGGCAACCCGATTCCCGCATTCCCCAAATCCAGCCATGCAAACCCGAAGTACTCGTGCGTCCGCTCAATCCCCGTCCACAATGCCGCGACAGCCGGAATCGCCCACCACCGCCCCATCGCCCGCCCCGCGAGCGTACCGAAAACCGCCATGTGGAGTCCCTTCAAAACCGCGAAGAGCACAAACGTGACCCAGGCCAGCCAGCGACCGAGTCCTCCGTGCACCTCCAGTACAAATTGGATCCACACGCACACCCCAAACCAATACACAAACCCCGCCGCCCATCCATAAAGAAACCGCCGTTTCCACGACGCTTCCCGCGCGCACCCGACGACTAAGGGCGCAATCGCCACCGGAGCCAGCCAATAAAAATTGAAAGGAGGGAAAACCAGAATCAACAAACCCGCGGAAGCCAACGAAAGCAGCAAGTTCATGACGTAGCACAGGCTTCAGCCTGTGGCGGGAGACCTCCCAGGCGCGGACCACACTTCCTCATGGTCGGAGTATACACGGTAGGGCCGAGTTCCCGATCACCTTGCCCCCGCGATCTCAGCGAGAACTACTTCGCCGGCGGATCTTCAGGTTTCCACGATCCGTCAGGCTGCTTTCTGAACACGAACGTATAAGCTGCATTCGTGGAGATAAACGAATTGCCTTGTGGGATTTCGTTCGCGCTCACGATTCCGACGGTCAGCCCTGCTTGCTCCACATTCACCTTGAAAATGGGCCAGATTTCATCGACCTCTTGCTTCAGCGCCACCAGATCCGTGACCTTCAGGTCAGTTCGGTACTTCACCATCAGGCCGGGAGCGCTGCCATTCGTAAAGTGCATCTGCCCAAAACCCAGGATCTTGATTTTCTTACCGGAAGGAAGCGTGGCCTCTTTCACCGCTTGAGCGGACGAAGAGCACGAAACAAGAAACGTCAACAGTATCAGTGCCGACGCTCGCATCACTTTTTGGAGCCGGCGACTTGGGTTCCCCATGGCGGAAATCCTCCACCTCGAACATCGGCGGAACTCCGCGCCCGCGACAGAGCTAAAACGTGTTCACCACATCCGCCATGTACGAGCTTCGCACCAGCGGCCCACTGAACACCATCTTGAACCCCATCGCCATCCCCAACACCCGATACTCGTCGAACCGCTCCGGAGTCACGTACTCCGCCACCGCCAGATTCCTCCGAGTGGGCTGCAGATACTGTCCCAGCGTGACGACGTCCACCTGAGCCGTCTTCAAATCCCGCAGCAACTCCGCCACCTCTTCGCGACTCTCCCCCAAGCCCACCATCGCCCCCGATTTCGTCAAAACCCCGCGCCCGTGAGCGAACCGCAGCACTTCCAGTGACTGTCGATAATCCGCCTGCGGCCGCACCTTTTTATACAGCCCCCGCACCGTTTCCACATTGTGATTAAACACATGCGGACCCGCCTCCAACACCCGCCCCACCGCATCCAGATCACCACAAAAATCCGGAACCAGCACCTCCACCCGAGCCTCCGGCAACGCCCGCCTCACCTCGCGAACCGTCTCAGCGAAATGCGCGGACCCGCCATCCTCCAAATCATCCCGATTCACGCTCGTGATCACGACATACCGCAGCCCCATCGCCCGCGCCATCCGAGCCACGTTCTCCGGCTCCCCCGCATCCAACGCCCCAGGATGCTTGCTCTTCGGCACCGCGCAAAATCCGCACCCGCGCGTGCACAGATTTCCCAGGATCATGAACGTGGCCGCGCCCCGATGAAAACACTCGTGCAGGTTCGGACACCGCGCCGATTCGCAAACCGTGTGCAGCCGCAGCCGCCGCAACTCGGTCTTCAGTTGATGAACGCTTTCCGGGTGCGTCCGCGACCCCCGCAGCCACTCCGGCAGCCGCGGTGTCGCCAAGGGAGCCCGAAGCTGAACCAGTGAGTCCATGCCGACTCCTGTCCCTGACTCTCTTTAGAAAGTCTTCTTCACGATCGCGTGATCGCCCGGAAAACTCTTCGCCTGCAGATCCGCCCGCATCTTGTTCACGCCCCCATCCGGAATCGGACCCACCATCACCCGGTAGCGTGACGGACTTTCCGGAATCTGGTAGTTGAAGGCCTTGAAGCCGTTCTTCCGCAGCAGGTCCACCATGGCGTCGGCATCCGTCTTCGCCGTCGCCACCAGTTGCAGGTACGTCTTGCCCTGCTCCGGCTGCTGCGTCAGCGGTTCCGGGCCGCGCTTCTCCGCCTTACCCGGAATTTCCTTCTTCGCGGGAGGCTCTTCCTTCTTCACCGCCTTCTCTGCCGGCTTCTCCTTTTTCGCGGGAGGCTCAACCTTCGTGACCGTCTTCGCCGGTTCCGGTTCCTTCGCGGGCGTTTCTTTCGTCCCCGGTTCCGCCGCTGGAGGAGCGCTCGCTTCCGGCGCAGGCGTCGAAGCCCCTTCCTTCGGTGCCGGTGAATCCACCACCAGTGGTTTCGCGCCGCTCTTGCCCGTTTCCGCCGTAATCAACGGCGTCGAGTTCCTCCCCACGATGTAGCCCATCGTGAAGAACACCGCCAGCAGTACGATCACGATGAAGAACACGCCCAACAGCTGCTTGTTCCCCAGGATCAATTCAAATTCCCCATCGTCGTTTTTGGGCACTTAGGTGTCCTTCGATTGTTCCGGCTCTGGGCCGGCCAGTTTATTCAGCAACCTGCCTACAGACGAGAGTATATCCATGGGCAGCGGGAACACAACTGTTGTGTTCTTTTCCGACCCGATTTCCACCAGCGTTTGCAAATACCGCAGTTGGATCGCCACCGGCTGCCGCGACATCGTCTCCGCCGCCTTTTCCAGGTTCACCGCCGCGGCCGCTTCGCCCTCCGCGTGAATAATCTTCGCCCGCCGCTCGCGTTCCGCCTCAGCTTGCCGCGCGATCGCCCGAATCATCTGATCCGGCAGATCCACCTGCTTCACTTCCACCAGCGTCACCTTCATGCCCCAGGGCCCGGTGTGCTGATCCAGCGCGCCCTGCAGCTTCATATTCAACTTCTCCCGCTGGCTCAACAACTCATCCAACTCCACCTCACCCAGCACGCTGCGCAACGTCGTCTGCGCCAATTGCGAAGTCGCGTACAAGTAATTCGCCACTTCCAGCACCGCCTTCTGCGGGTCCACAATTCGAAAATAAATGACGGCGTTCACCTTCACCGTGACATTGTCCCGAGTCACCACGTCCTGCGAAGGAACCTCCATCGCCTCCACCCGCAACGACAGCCGCACCATCCGGTCAATGGGATTAAAGACAAAGATCACTCCGGGCCCCTTAGGCTGCGCCAACACCCGCCCCAACCTAAAAATCACCCCCCGCTCATACTCGGCCAAAATCTTTATGCTGGAAACCAAATAAATCACGATCACCAGCACCGGAATCAGCGTCAGGTTGTCCATAAAGTCCTCCCGGTCTAACTCTACCTCTCCGCCCGCCGTGGCGCGGGCACTCGTGCCTGCCGTGCCCCTAATCCACCACCCCCAACTTCCTCCCCACCCTCGTCCAAGCTCTCCCCGCCATCCTCGCCCGAGCCGTTCGAGCCTCCTCCAATTCCCTCCTCAGCGCCACCACCCCGGTCCGAGCCTCCTCCGCCATCTTCTGCTCATGCTCGAACGCCTGAATCGCCTCGTTCTTTTCGTCCCTCAGCCCCACCGCCCACTTCGTCCGCTCTTCCAGCTCCTGCTCCATTTCCTTGAGCGATTCATCCCGCCGCCGGATCTCCCCTTCCAACTCCGCGATCCTCTCGTCCAGCCTCCGGCCCCAATCCGTCCTCGCCTGTAACTCCCCATGCAGTTTCGCGATCTCCGCATTCACCTCGGTATGAAACTTCTCGTGAAATTCCGCATATTTCCGGTAATCCGATTCCAACTCGCGAATATCGCCCTCATACCGCAGCGCCGTCCGCAGCGCATCCCGATACTGCTCCGCCAGCTCCGCATGCGGAGGCCTGTGCGGTCCCTTCCGGGCCGCCATCGGCAACGACCACATCTCTGAATGCTCGATCCCGAACTCCGGATACGCGTCCGTCACCATCCGCACCTCCGGAAATCCGCTCCCCGCCAGAGTCTCCCGCAGTGACCCCTCCGTGAACACCCGCAGCTCCAGCGTCGACCCCGGCCCCCCATGAAAATTCAAATTCTCAAAAACCTCGACCGCTCCATCCCGCCGCCGGTTCACCAGCACAATATGCCCGCCCAACGATGCCAGCGAATACTGATGCAGCTCCGGAAAATGTTCCACCGTTTTCCCGTCGACGTTATAGGGCGTCGTCATCACCAGCACGCCCTCGGGCTTCAGCATTCGCGCCAGCGCCGCGAAGGACTTCTCTACCGGAGCCGGCACATGCTCCATAATCTCGCTCGAAAGAATGAAATCGTACCGCCCCTCGTCCTTCTCCGGCGGATTCGTCACATCGAAAAATGGAGCCTGGTGATAAAACGTATTCGTATAATCGAACTTCTCCGCCAGCCTCTCGGCGAGTTTGGGATCGTCGCTCATCCCCATTCCCCGAATCCCCTTCAACACCGGAAACTCGGGCAGCATCATCGCGACCCCCAAAATCTCTTTCGACAAAAGCGCGATCAACGCCCGCACCCGTAGCGAGCACCCGCACTCCGGGCAATGCCACGATTCGCGCGTCGGAGCCGTTTCCGGCCTCGCGCACGACGTACCGCAAACGTTACAGGTGTAGCTTCCGGAACCGGAAAACTTCAAACGTGGGCCTCCCCTCCAAATCCGAAATCGTTGCCAGCTTCTGTTCCTCGTACCCTTCGCGCTTGGCTTCCGCTTCCACCGCGGCCCGCCACTCTGGCAGAATTTCGAACTCCGCCGTGTGCGCCACGAACACCCCGTCGCGAGCCGCAATCATCCCCTTCAAATTAGCAGCGTCCGCCAGATCCAGCTCATACACCGGCTGATCTCCCTCGCTGATCAAGTTCAGCGTCTCGATAAATCCCCAATCCGCCGCGTAAATCCTGTTCGCTTTTGACTCCGCCAGATACCGGTTTAACGAATCGATCGCGTCCGTCCACCGAATCGCCGGCCCGTTGCGCAGCAGGTCCGCGTAGTACTGGTTCGTCACCGCCACGTTCGCCAGACACAGCAGCGCGGTCGCCGCGCTCGCCCACTTCACGGAAATCCGTGACACCGCCAAAGCCAGAATCATCTGCGGAAACGGCCACAACAGAATCGTGTGGTGTGCCGCCGCTCCCGCGCCATGCGTCAACGCCATCGCGAGCCACGTCGCGACACAACAGATTACCGCGAACAGCATCGGCCGCCGGATCTCCCGCTGCCAGCAGAACCCCAGCGCCAGCACCAACGCCGGCAAAATCAAGTTGAAGTGCGGATGCCGCGTCACGTCCGCGAACCACAGCGCCACGGCTTGGAACCAGTGCTTCGCCTCGCCCACCTTCGGCCCCGGCTCCGCCGCCGTCAGAAACCCGAACAGCACGTTGCCGTCGAGCGTTCCCTCCAGCACCACCGCCTTCCCCCACACCGGCTCGCCGCCCACCTTCGCATTCGACCGCAGCGTCTCCAGCGGCCG
Organism: Bryobacteraceae bacterium; assembly: GCA_036498815.1. Taxonomy (GTDB): domain Bacteria; phylum Acidobacteriota; class Terriglobia; order Bryobacterales; family Bryobacteraceae; genus Palsa-187. Next base: position 235,552 of record DASYET010000022.1, read on the forward strand.
CTCCACGTTATAAACGATCAACGGCAGCGCCCCCGCGATCATTGCCATCGCCGCGATCGCCAGGTTCCGCACGCTCAGATGCCGCCGGATCTCGCCCCAGTAAACCGCGCCGCCGGCTACGGCAAATCCGAACAGCACCCACACGAACACCGCTTTATCCCACAGCGCCAGCCCCAGCAAAAAGAACGCCCCCGCGAGCGCACCTCGCGATCCCGACTCGTGAAATCGCAGCAACAAAATCAGCGCCGCCAGCTTGAACAAAAACTGGAACACCACAAACCCGAAATCCATCATGGAGATCAAAAAATACGACGTATCCGTCGCCAGCAGCAGCATCCCGATCCACGCCGCCTTCCGCCCCGCCACCCGATCCAGCAGCGCGAAAAACAACCACAGTGTCCCCGCCGCCAGAATCGCCATCGGCAACCGCAAGGAAACCGGCCCCGGCCGCACCGCCAAAAAGTAAGGATTGAACAGCCACGTTTTCAGCGCGCCCAAGTATCCGATCAGCATCACCGGAATCTCATTCGCGCCGATCTTCCACGAGTACCAGGGGGCCCCGTGCTCGAAAATCCCGTTGCCGATCATCGCCTCATCGGCTTCAATCCCCAGCCGCGGCAAAAACAGCATCGTCGCCGCCACAAACCCCAGCGCCACCCCCGCCAACGCCACCCGCGTCTTCCCACTCGTCATCCTCCGCTATACTAACCGCTGCCGACGCGCAGCCGCTCAGGATCATGGCCGAGGAACAAATGGCCGAGGAACAATTAGAGATACACCGGAGTCTCGATTGTGGATCGGACTATGAGGTGCTTTCGTCTGTGCGAATGCGGCTGTCCTGGCGATTTGGTCATCCGAGCTTTCACCCACCGAGGGAAATGTGGCAGGAGGCTTGTTCGTCGCCGGTGCGCTCTTCTGCCTTCGCGTCGCGTGTAATACAAAGTGCGCGTTGTAGTACACTGGGCCCGTGAGCACTGTTCAAGCCCGATTGGATCCAGAGGCACAAAAATCTCTCGACCAACTCGCTCGCCGTCTCGGCTGGAGCCCCTCGAAAGTTGTGCGTGAAGGTATTCGCCTTCTGGCCGCCTCCCATCCCGCTCCCGCCACCCCACGCATCGCCGGACTCGGCAAATTCTCCTCCGGCCTCCCCGACCTTGGCTCCAACAAGAAACACCTCAAAGGCTTCGGCCGTTGAAACCCATCCTGCTCGACACCGGAGTCATCGTTGCTCTCCTCGACCGCAGCGAGAAGCGCCACCGCCACTGCGTCGAAGTCATCCACGGCCTTGCAGCACCTCTCCTGACCTGCGAAGCCGTCATCGCCGAGGCTTGCTATCTCCTCCGCCGGCTCCCCGGAGCCCCCGAAGCGGTTCTTGAGAACGTCACAACGGGAGCTTTCCAAATCCCCTTGCAACTCAGCCACTCCGCCCCCGCGATCCAGCGCATCCTTCGCAAGTACAAGGACCGCGAAGTCGACCTCGCCGACGCGTGTCTCGTTCACTTGGCCGCCACTCTCCAGACCCCTGAAATCCTCACCCTCGACCGCGATTTTGAGGTCTACCGCTGGGGCGGGAGCAAACCCTTCCACTTTTTGATCCCACCGATCGCTTGACCCGCACCCCAAGCGTCAGCGAGGGGACAGCGCTAGAATAGAGAATCCGAATGAACCGCCTGCTTCCCGCACTCCCCCTCGCCCTCCTCGCCCTCGCCGGATGCAGCCGCTCCGCGCCCCCCAACGTCGCCGCCGTCGTCAACGGACGCTCCATCACCTACGCCGAGCTCGACAAACAATACCAATCTCAATTCGGCGGCTCCCCAGCAGACCGCCCCAGTGACGATCAAGTCGTCATCCAGCGCCTCGAAGTTCTCCGCACCCTGATCGACGCCGAAATCATGGTGCAGCGCGCCGAAAAAGAAGGACTCCTCGCTGTCGATTCCGACGTCGAAGCCAAGTTCTCCGAACTCAAGTCCCCCTACACCCAGGAAGAGTTCCAGAAGCAGCTCGCCGCGAAGAAGATGACCCCCGAGGACATGAAGGCCCAGCTCCGCCGCGACCTCAGCGTCGAGAAACTCTTCAACCGCGAAATCACGTCGCAGATCAGCATCTCCGACAAAGACATCACCGAGTTCTTCAACGCCAACAAGAGCAGCTTCAACCTCGCCGAACCCCAGATCCACATGGCGCAGATCTTAGTCACCCCCGCGCCCGATCCCAACGTCCGCAATCTGAAGAACGACGACGCGCAGGACGAAGGCCAGGCCGAGAAAAAGATCAACAGCCTCTACCAGCTCTTGAAGCAAGGACAGGATTTCGCGATGCTCGCGCAGAACTATTCCGAGGACACCAACTCCGCCCAAGCCGGCGGAGACATCGGCTTCATCCCCGAATCCGCGCTCGAGCAAGCCAACGTCGACCTCCGCAAAACCGTGATGGCCCTCCAGCCCGGCGAAACCACGGCCCCCATGCGGACCCCCGAAGGCTACCGAATCCTCAAAGTCATCTCGCGCGAGCCCAAAGGCCAGCGCGACCTCACCGATCCCAAGGTTCAGCAGACCATCCGCGAGACGTTAATCAACCGGAAAGACCAGCTCCTGAAAGCCGCGTATTACGAAGTCGCCCGCAACGAAGCCAAGGTGGTGAATTACTTCGCCATCCAGATCAGCGGCGATAAATCGAAGAAGTAAGTTCCGCTATTTCTGCGGACTCTTGGCTGCGTCCGATTCATGCGTCACCGCATGAACGAACCGCACTTTCCCGTTCTCCACTCGGAACAGATGTGCATCCGCCGCTCGAACGCGGCCGGTCGACGGATCTGAGCCGATCGTGGACAACACTGCCACCGCTCCGATAGTTTCATCCACCACGTAGTGCCGGTTCGCGACGTTCACCGTGCCCGCCGGCAGGCCCACCTCGCAGCCACCATTCGCCGCCGCGCCAGGGCAGGGCAAGCCCCACGGCATGATCTCCGCCTTCCCGGCCAGGAGCGCATCCAAGTAGTCGTTCGCGACGGACTCCAGCTTCGCGCGCGTGTCCCGCCGGTCTGCCGGGATGGTGCTCCAATCTTCGTTCGCGGAGCCCTTCAGATAACCGTCGATATCGAAGCCGCGATCGCCCGGCGCGCTCCACATCATCTCCATTTCCAGAACCGCTTGTCCCCTCACGCGCAGCCGTGCGCCAAACGCATACGGGTGGGCTTTGTCGGAAACCAGACCCTCCGTGTAGGTCTCGCACTGAGCCGTGTCCACCAGGCTAAGGTGCCGGTCGACCTTCAATAGCTCGTTCACCAGACCGTTGCGGGCCTGCATCAGATCGAAGTTCTCCACGTAAGTCATCACACCCCACGCCGGTGTCCAACCCGAAGGCTTCTCACTCGCCGATGCGGCGGCCGCTGCACCCGGAACAGGAACGGAGCCGCCGGATTGCCACGCGACGTACCCGTCGGCTGCCGTCTGAAGTTCGGCGCGCGTGCAAGTCGGCGGTCGTTGTCCCGGCAGCATCAACGTAGGCAGCAACTGTGCCTGGACCAGTACCGGAGCCAGCAGCAAGCCAGCCAGCGCCATCGATCGCAGCGTGAAACCCCTCATGTGCGCCCCTTTCCTAATTGTCTCGCGAAGAACCGCTCGGAAATGACAAGTTCGCCAATAGATTATCTTAAATACCCGCGAAAAACCAGGAGCAGGTCTGGAGCCCGGCCCGGCGCAGCGCGAGCCGACCCCACCTCTCGCGCTGCGCCCCAATCTACCTCCGAACGCCCACTTATCCCCGAGCGCCCGCCGCCACCGGCTTCGCTTTCCCCGCCGCCCGAACCGCATCCGTAAGATGCGCCCGGTGCATCGTCTCGTGTAGCGCTACCGTCAGCAGAGCCTTCCCATGCGTCCCGAAGTGCGTCTCCAACCCCGGCGGCTGCCACGCGGTCGGCTTATCCAGATCCGCCTCCGTCATCGCCTCCAGCAATTGCAGATTCCGCTTCCGCAGCGCCACATACTGCGCCTTCACTTCCTGGAACGCCGGATACTGCGAAGCGTCGCCCGAGGGCACCGTCTCCTGCCCGAACATCGCCACCCACTCGCCCACTGGATTCGCGCCGCCGCCCAGCAACTCGTTCGTCATGCCTTCCACGAACGCCAGGTGTCCCATCACCCACAGCGGATGACAGCCTCCGTTCGGAGTCGGAAAGGTCAGCGGAGCATCCTCAATCCCCGCCAGCGATCCCATCACCGCCTGGTCGGCCATCGTCAGTGCGTAAACAATTGCGTCTTTCGTATACATACACTTCTCCTGTTCTCTTGATTTGTGTTTGTTCGTTCGCCGCGGAGGTCCGCGGGTTACTTGTCTTCGGGTCTTTCAGCCGGAGCGCGTTCGCCTTCGTGTCCCGTCTGAAAATCGTCTTTGAGCCGGAGCAAACTGTCCGCCCAAAATTCCTGATACCGGCTCACCCACCTCTCGTAGATCTGCCGGATCGGCACCGCGTTCAGCGAATTCACCCGCTGCCGTCCTTCTTCCCGAGTGGTGATCAGCCCCGCCTCCCGCAACACGTCGATGTGCTTCATCACACCGAAGCGCGTCAGTTGCGGAAACGCCTCCACGATCTGCGTCGTCCTCAGCGGACCCTTATACAGCAGGTCCAGAATCGCCCTCCGCGTCGGATCGGAGAGCGCCTTCCAGACGCCGTCGAGGTCGTTGTCCATCTTCAAGCCAAGCCCATCGCTGCCAGTCTACGAAAAATCCTTCACCACGTTGTCCAGATAATGCTTCCACCCGCTCCCGATGTTTTGCCGGTGCGTATCCTCCAGCAGCCCGATCGCGCGATGCCGTAGCGAAACCTTCGTCCCGCCCGCGGCTTTCTCCAGCTTGATCTCCACGTGATTCATCGCAGGATAGGACATGAACATTGGCCCGCTCAACTCCAGCAGCACCGGAGGCTTGATCGTCTGCACATGTCCCCACAGATGCCCCACGCCGTTGCCGCGATCGCGGAACCACCGCCCGCCCGGCCACTGTTCCAGGATCATCTGCATCGATTCGCCTTCCGGCCCGATGCTGCCCTCGCCGAAGCGATGCAGGACAGCTTTGAAGACGTCGCCAATATCGGCCTTGACCTCGATCTGTTGAGCGACGTCGAGAGTCATTTGTTCAAGATTCATGTGATAAGCTCCTTACGTGACCCAATCATAACGTGACTAATTAGTAACGTCAAGACTTTTGTGGTCACTGCGGATCGAAAAAAGTTTCCCACCTGCATTCAATCACATAGCAGTCCCGAATCCCGTTCCTCGGAACGGCCGTGGTCTACGCTTCAGGCGTACAACGAGTTGTCTTGATGGCCATCAAGTCGTTGATTGAAGTAGGACTGGACTTCCGGAGGCCGTTAGAAGCCTTGCAGGTGGCGCCCACACGATCCACTTTGACGGAAGAGTTCAGCCAGGACGCGTCCG
>DASYET010000023.1:0-1580 GCA_036498815.1 Bryobacteraceae bacterium
GGAATGGCCGCGGCAAGGGCAGATGCGGGTCACGGCCCGCCAGTAACGCCTCGTAAGTGGTGAACACTTCGCGGACGACGAGCGACGCCGACCAGCCATCGAGGATGAGATGGTGATGACTCCAAATGAACTGGTACTCGCCACCCCTGAGCCGCAGCAGGGTGCAGCGCATCAGCGGCGCCTGGCTCAGATCGAAACCGCGCCGCCGGTCGTCCTCCAGCAGTTCGCTTAGCCGGGGCTCGATCTGGTCCGGCTCGATGCCGCGCCAGTCTTTTTCGCTCCAGGTCAGGTCGCACTGCCGACGGACGATCTGGAGCGGGCGCTTGCGGTTTTTCCAGTAGAAGCCGGTACGCAGCGCCACATGGCGATCCGTTGCCATTTGCCACGCCCGCCGGAACGCGGCGGTGTCTTCGAGTGCGCTCAGACGGCAGCTCACCTGTTCGAAATAGACCGCGGAATCCGGGGCCAGCAGGGCGTGAAACAGCAGGCCTTCCTGCATCGGCGACAGTGCGCAGATGGTCTCGATATTCCGTGTCGTTGCGTCGAAATTAGTCAAGGTCGGCCACCAGTCGATCGAGTTCCTCCTGGCTCAAGTCGGCTTCGGGGAAGTCCGATGCGGTGAAGCCACCCGCCGCCGGAGAGAGGCAATGCGCCAGCAGCGATTCGATGTGGGCCAGAACATCGTTGGCCAGGCGCTCCACTGTGGATCGCCGGTGGACGCGGGTGCTGTGGACGAAGTCGAGTTGGAGACGATCTCCGGCAACCTGCCCGATGACATCCAGCAGATAAGGGCGGCGACCGTCAGGACCTTCTTCCGCGCCCGGGGGATGTGCGGAGACGCCACGAATCGGTTCCGCGGCGAGTCCCTCGATGCGTCCGAGGTAGTTGAAGCTCACTTGCGGCGCCGGCAGTGCGGCGAGTTGGGCTCGCAGCTCTTCATCAAGGCTCAGATATCGCAAAAGCCCGTAGCCGATGCCCCGTTGGGGTACGCCGCGCAGTTGTTCTTTGATCGCCTTGATATTTTCGGCCGGTCCTGCGCCCTGAAGATGAAGGTGGACTGGAAAGATGGACGTGAACCAGCCCACGGTGCGCGAAGTGTCCACATCATTGAAAAGCTCCTCGCGGCCGTGGCCTTCCAGATCGATCAGGAGAGAACGTGATCCCGTCCAGCGCGCGAAAGCCTGCAGCAACGCGGTCAGCAACAAATCATCTATCTGCGTGCGATAAGCGCCGGAGGCTTCGTAAAGCAGGCTTGCCGTCTGGCGGCGGTCGAGCGTGACAGTCACGCGGGCAGTGGATGCAACAGTGTTCGCTTTGTCCGGAGCGTCAAAGTCGACAGGCAGAGCCTGCGTTACGGACGGCCTTCGCAGCCAGTATTCGGCCTCCGCCCGCAGTGCGGCGCCGCTGGCGTATTCCACCAGCCGGGACGCCCACGTCTGGAAAGCTGATGTTTTGGGCGGCAACTGTACCGGCCCGCCGTGAACCAGTTGCTGCCATACGGAAGCGAAATCCTCGAGCAGGATTCTCCACGAAACACCGTCGACAACCAGGTGATGGACGACAAGCAATAACTGCGACGG
>DASYET010000024.1:0-62567 GCA_036498815.1 Bryobacteraceae bacterium
ATGCCGGTCTTAGCCACAAGCAACATTGTAATCGCCGTGATTGATCGCGCGATAGCGGCCGTCGCGTTGCACGTTCGAGTTGTATGTCCCCTGCGTAGATGGTTCTGGCATGGATTCGAATTTAAAATCCATGCCCTGCGAACTACTCTCAATAAATCAATGATGTACGCTTGGAGGGCCGGGTACAAAACTCGTACGTAGATACTTCGATTCTCTTGTAAACCATTGACGCTAAAGGTTGGCTCCCCGACATGGATTCGAACCACGATTCACGGCTCCAAAGGCCGCTGTCCTACCATTAGACGATCGGGGAGTGTCTTAGCGGAGACGGACCTTTTCAGTGTACCTCACCACTCCGAATAGAGTGTGCCCTCCAGGCTCTTCAAGTCCGAACCGCTGCGGACGTCGAAGATACCTGCCTGCGTTTGGTCCACTTGCGTGACCGCGTCTTCCATGATGATCCGCCAGGTTTGGTCGCTGCGCGTGATTGGATCGAGCGGCACCGCCCGCAGGTAGCCTTCATTCACCAGATCCGTCAATGTCTGCGGAGCCTTCTTCTTATCGAACGTATACTCGTCGATCACCGTGCGCAGCGTGAAGAGATTGTTCTTCAGTAGAGTCTCCTTGGCGCGTTGCAGGGACTTCTGGTACATCGGCACCGCGATCGCCACCAACACCGAGATGATCGCCATCACAATGATCAGTTCGATCAGAGTATAGCCGCGCAGTCCAGGCCGGTCGCCCGCCTTCAGGGCCGGCCAGCTACCACTCGGAGAACGGTGTTCCATCGCTATCGCGTTCATAGCTCCTCGTATATACGTCAAAGACGTTCTGGCCGCCCCAACTGGTGCCCTTGGGATCGTCCTGCATGCTGCGTTTGCCCCAGTCGTAGGTATTCGTCATGGGATCCAGCGGAATGCGCCGCAGGAATTTGATTTTCTTGCTATCCGGAGAGTTCGCCAGGTTCACGCCCTTCACCAGGTCCTCCAGCGTCTCGGGATACCCTTCAGTTCCCAGCTTCACCTGAATTTTTCCGGCCAGAGCGGCGTCTTTGTAATCGTCGATCGCCTTGCGGATTTCGCGGAGGGCGTAACGCAGCTCTTTCTTCTTATCGAGACGCACTCTGTAACGCGCCAAAGGCACGGACATCGTGGTCAGCAGGGAAAGAATCGTGAACGCCACGATCAACTCCACCAACGTCAATCCACGTTGCCCACGTTGGGACTCTCGGGGCTGCCGGGACATCTCTCGACTCTCCTTCCTTTATTGTATGGTGACCGGTACGCTCGACAGCATGGCCGGCAATGGTTGCGATTGCGAATTCTTGAGGCTGGCGCCGGTGATAGCGACGGTACCTGAGCCGCGGCCCAACGCCGTGAAACTCAGCGTCACTAAGCCGCCCGAGCCGGAAACTCCGCCGGATTCTCGTGTCAGGGTAATGGTCGCGTCGCCCGTGTCGTTCCGAATGTCCTTGGCCACATTGACGCGGACGCCGTCACGCGAAAGAAGATCGCCCGCCACGGCATCGTTCAAGCGCAGTTGCGCCGGATCATACTTAATCTGAAGCGGCGTCACCGAAGCCGCGTCCGCCAGACCATCGGCGTGCACGGTAAGAGTAAAGGGGGCGGTCTGCGGTACTTGCACCGCCCCTGGCTGGAAGCTGAGCCGGGCCGGGTTACCCGGAGGAACCGGCATCGTCACCGGAGCCGCCGCGGGAGCGGCCGGGACTACCGGCGCGGGGGTTGAAGAGGCCGTGGGCGCCGCGGCAGGCGCCGCCGGAGCCGCTTCCGCCGCCGGAGCATAGTTGATCTTCACATACGTCTCATTCCCCACGTAGATGCCGCGCAGATTCTCCGCTGTAAAGTCCGGAGTCCTCACGATATGCGGAACCAGGAAGATCAACAGGTCCGATTTGTCGTTTTCCTTGGTGTTGCTCCCGAACAGATACTTCAGCAGCGGAATATCCCCCAGACCCGGAATTCCCGTCAGCGAGGTGGAATCCTGCGTCTGGCTCAGCCCGCCCAGCAAGTTCACTTCTCCGTCATGCAACCGGATATCGGTGGAGGTCTTGCGCTGGCCGATGACCGGCTGCGACACCCCGCCGAGATTCAGATACTGCTTGACCGCGGAAACGTTCAGGTCCACGTGCAAAGTGACTTCGTCCGTGGAGTGCACCTGCGGCTGAATGGTCACGGTGACGCCGGTGTCGGCAAACTGGAACTGGGTCTGCACCAGAGGGTTCACGCCGACCGTGCCCACGCCGGGCTGAAAGCTGCCGCTGGCGTAAGGGATGCGGTCGCCGATCTGCAACTCCACCTTCATGCCGTCCGAGACTCGCACCTGCGGCGAGTTCAGCACTTTGGTGCGATTGTCATTGATCATCGCCGTGAGCAGAGCGCCGGGAACCGTGGTCGAAAAGTCCGCCGTGGAGATGTGTCCCAGATTCCTCAAGCTCAGAGCCGAGCTTCCCCCGGTCGTAGTGGTGGTGCCGTCCGGATTGGTCGTAGTAGTGGCGCCCACGGTGATGCCGCTCCGCGGAGTAAAGGAAACGGGAAGTCCGCTGGCTCCGATATTCGCGATGGCCAACCCCAGGTCCCGCGTCCGCGAATTGTTGGATTCCATGATGAACACGTCCACCACCACTTCGGCTTTCGGCTTGTCCAGATCATGGATCAGCTTGCCCACCAGCGCGACTTTGTCCACCGTGTCGCGGACCAGAATCGCGCGGGAAGCGTTAATGGCAATGGCGCGGCGTACTTCACCGAGCGTCCGCACCGCGTTGGCGATTTCCTGAAATTCCTGCACCGAGGTCACGTTGGTGCAGTAGAACACCTGCGTCACCAGGTCGTCGTAATCGTGCCGCTTGGTGACGTTGTCTTCGTAAACAAAAATCGTGTTGGCGGAGAGCGCCTTCCAGGTAGTGTGCGTCAGGATCGCCAGATAATCCAGATCCTGCTCCACCGCGCCCGGAGGAAGGTCCACATCAAAGCCGCGGGTGGGCGGGATGTACTGCGAGTCAAACACTACGCGGAGTCCCGCGAGCGTCGCGACGCTCTTATACACCAGGGTGGGCGGCTGATTGTTGATCTTGATCACGGGAAGCTGCCGGATGGTGGGCTCCAGCACCGGAGGACCCTGCATGGACAGGATCTTTTTGTCTTCTTCGCGCCGCGCCCGCTCCCCTGCTGTCAAGCCGGCATCTTCGGGCTTGACGGAGCCTTGCTTGTTCGGATCCAGCATCGGCTGCGTGCGCTTCAACTCTTGCAGCGCGATGGCGGAGGAGGGGTCCGCAAGAATCGCCTTCTGAAATTCCTGAAGCGCCTCCGCCACTTTGCCATCGGAACGCAGTTTCTGCCCAGTCTCCACGTGCCTTTGCCCTGCCTCGAACGCCGCGCGCCGCATCGCGATCACATACGCGGAATCATTCGGCGCGGTATCGACGGCCTGGCGGTACAAATCCAGGGCCTTATCCCAGTCGCCCTGAAGCTGCGCCGCCGCGCCCTGCTTCAGCAGTTGTTCGCCTTTCCGGTTCTTGGCCACCAGCAGCGCGGAGCTCAGCAGCGCCACGGCCAGGAACGTCAAAAGGTAACGTAAGTGTTTTCGCTTCATGATCTTACAGGATTCCGATCGTGCTCAATGGTACACTCAAAAAGATAGAGATCAATTCTCTAAAAGTCTTGACGCTGTTGGAGTTCCGGGCGTGGAATCGAAAATCAAAATCCTGAGCGACAACCGCTCGGCCGGCCACCATTACTACCTGGACGATCGGTTGGAAGCCGGATTGGTCCTCACCGGAACGGAAGTCAAGGCCGCCAAGGACGGCAAGATCCAGTTAAAGGAGTCGTTCGGCGAAGTCTCGGCGAATGAGGCATGGCTGGTGAACGCGCACATTGGCCAGTATTCCCATGGCAACATCATGAATCATGAGCCGATCCGGCGCCGAAAGCTCCTGCTGCACCGGTCCGAAATCGACAAGCTGCTGCACATCACCCGGGAAAAGGGTTTGACCCTGGTCCCCACCAAGCTGTATCTGAAGAACGGCCTGATTAAGATCGAGATTGCAGTGGGACGCGGCAAGAAACTACACGACAAGCGCGAGAGCGAGCGTGAGCGCGAAATGAAGGCCGAGGCCAAAGCCGCGCTCGGCCGCGTCCGTAAAGGATCATCATAAGGAGATCATGGAGTCCAAACTCGTTTCCCAAGCATTCGATCGCATCGAGGCCGACGCGCTTGCCGTCCTGCTCTTTGAAGACGATCCCGCACCGGCGGAGCTGAAGTCCGCCACCGCATGGCTCGACGAACTGCGCGTTTCCGCTGAATTCACGGGCAAGCCGGGCGAGATGGCGGTGCTGCATCAGCCGTCGGGTCTCGCCGCGAAGCGACTGGTGGCCGTGGGCGGAGGCAAGAAAGCTGCGTCCGACTCCGCCACCCTGCGCCGGGCCGTAGGGTCCACCGTGCGGTCGCTCAAGCAAAAGGGCGTAAAGACTCTGGCTTGGTGGTTGGCCTCTGGCGACGCGGAAGCCGCCGTGGAAGGCGCGATCCTGGGCAACTTCGATCCCGATCGCTACAAAACCTCCTCAAAAGACGCGAAATCGCTGGACAAGTTCCTCCTCGTCACGGCAGCGGAAACGATCGAGATGGCGAAAGCCTTCGATCGAGGCGAAATCCTCGGCGACGCGCAAAATTTCACCCGCGATCTGGTCAACGAGCCCGCCAATCTCATGACGCCTTCGATGCTAGCCGAGCGCGCCCGCGCCATGGCTGCCGAAGTGAGTCTGGAATGCGAAATCCTCGATCAGGACCGCATGAAGCAACTCGGCATGGGTGCTTTGCTCGGCGTAGCGCAAGGCAGCGCGGAGCCGCCCGCGCTGATCGTGGTTCGCTACCGCCCGGCAGTCGCAACCTCGAGCGACCACCTGGCACTGGTCGGAAAGGGCGTGACGTTCGACACCGGAGGCGTCTCCATCAAGCCCGCCGAGGGCATGGAGAAAATGAAGTACGACATGGCCGGCGGAGCTGCCGTCCTGGGAGCCATGCGCGCCATCGCGCAACTGAAGCCCGCGATTCCCGTGACCGCTTTGGTGCCCGCCGTCGAGAACATGGTGGGCAGCAAAGCCCAACGCCCCGGCGATATCGTCACCTCGCTCAATGGCAAAACCATCGAAGTGCTGAACACCGACGCCGAAGGTCGCCTGATCCTGGTGGATGCCTTGACCTACGCACAGAAGCTTGGCTGCACGCATTTGGTCGACGCCGCGACCCTCACTGGAGCCATCGTGGTCGCGCTCGGCAACGTCAACATCGGAGCCTTCACCAGCAACGACGCCCTGCTCGGCAAAGTGATGGCGGCCGCGAAGGCCGAAGGCGAAAAGATGTGGCAGATGCCTCTCGATGACGACTACAAAGACCTGCTCAAGAGCGCCTTCGCCGATCTCGCCAATATCGGAGGCCGCTGGGGGGGATCGATCAGCGCCGCCTGGTTCCTGCGCGAATTCGTGGGCGACACTCCCTGGGTACATCTCGACATCGCCGGCACCGCGTGGCTGGACGAAGCGAAACCCTACATGGCCAAAGGCCCCTCCGGCGTGTGCGTGCGGACCTTTACCAGGCTCGCGATGAACTGGTAACGGGCGAAAGGGCGTTCTTCCGATGAACCACGAAACCGCCTTCGAAATGGCCGTCTCCAGCATCCGGTTCGGTGCCGGAGTCACGCGGGAAGTCGGCATGGATCTCGCCGACCTCGGTGCGCACAATGTGCTGGTGGTCACCGATCCCCTGCTCCGCACGATGCGTCCGGTGCAAACTGTGCTCGAATCGCTTGACGCCGCGCGCATCTCCTATACGGTCTACGACCGTACCCGGGTCGAGCCCACGGATGAATCCTTCCAGAACGCCATCGCCTTCGCCAATCAGTCAGACTACGATGCCATCGTGGCCGTCGGCGGAGGCTCCGTCATCGACACGGCCAAGGCCGTGAATCTCTACACCACCTACCCGCCCGCCGATTTCCTCGACTATGTGAATCCACCCATCGGCAAGGGCATCCCTGTGCCTGGACCGCTGAAGCCCCTGATTGCGATCCCCACCACCGCCGGCACAGGCAGCGAGACTACCGGAGTCAGCATCTTCGACCTCAGCCGCATGCACGCGAAAACCGGCATCGCTAGCCGCCGCTTGAAACCTACCATCGGCCTGCTGGATCCTGAGAACACCCGCACCATGCCGCCGCAGGTGGCGGCCTCCAGCGGGCTCGACATCCTGAGTCACGCCATCGAGTCGTTCACCGCCCTGCCCTTTTCCGATCGCCCCCAGCCGGAGAGCCCGAAACTCCGCCCGGCGTATCAGGGCTCGAACCCCATCAGCGACATTTGGTCGTTACAAGCTTTGAGAATGGTTTCCCAGTATCTGGTCCGCGCGGTGGAAGACCCTGGTGACGACGAAGCACGTGCGAACATGCTGCTGGCCGCCTCTTACGCCGGCGTCGGATTCGGCAACGCCGGTGTGCATTTGCCTCATGGCATGTCCTATCCGGTCTCAGGGAATGTGCGCAGCTACCGCACACCCGGCTACGTGACCGATCACCCGCTGGTCCCCCACGGCTTCTCCGTCATCCTGAACGCTCCCGCCGTGTTCCGCTATACCGCGCAGGCCCATCCGCAGCGGCATCTGGAGGCCGCCGAAGCCTTAGGCGCGAACGTCTCCTCCGCGAGCCCCGCCGACGCCGGCAAGATCCTCGCCGACCGCATCACTTGGTTCATGCAGCGTCTGAGAACCCCGAACGGCCTCCGCGACATCGGCTATACGTTGTCGGACATTCCGAAGCTCGTGGAAGGCACCCTGCCCCAGCACCGCGTGACGAAACTCTCTCCGCGCCCCGCCGGCACCGAGGAATTGGGTGGATTATTCGAGGCCGCGATGGTGGCCTGGTAGCTAGGACCGGCGGCGGGCCCGCGCCATCGCCAGCAGCGACAGGCCGACGCCCAGCAGCCCGAACGTCCCCGGCTCCGGGACCGCGAGACTGAACCCGACCGCATTCAGCGCCGCGACCTCCGAACCGCCGTCTGTGCTGATATCCAGGTTCACTCCCCCAGATGCCTCTCCGTCTTGGACACGGTAGGGATACGACAGCGCCCAATCGCCATAATCGCCTATGTTCACGTCGTTGATGTACGTGTCGATGATGGTGTTTCCGCCGTCGATGGAAAAGTACGCGGGCGTACCGGTCGCCGTGGTCAGATAAGTGCGTGTTCCCGCAGAGGCATAACGGAATAAATCCGCGGGCGAGGCGTCCGTAGAACCGCACTGATCAACGGCCGCCCCCCCGATCGAAGCGATACAGGAGAGCGTTCCCAGAACCTCATCCGTCTCATGCTCCACAACGGAGTAGAAATCCAGCGTTAACGACGATACCGGATCGGTCAAATTCGCCGGGAAAACAAACCCTCCGCCATTCGAGATCGCAATCACTCCGTTGTAGCAACCCGCGCCGCCTAGCGTGCACCCGGTGACTCCGTCCGACTGGACTCCCGCTGTATCTGCTCCATTAGCCGTCAGATTAAGCGCCGACGCCAACGCCGAGGTCACACTGATGTTTCCATTGGTGTTGCCGAGCGCCAGCAGAGGATCCGAACCCGACGGCAGACTGGCTAAGGCCGTGGCGTTGTCTGTGGAACCCGCGAGGGCAGTATAGAACTGCGCGTAGGTTACCGAAGTGAGGCCAAAGCTGCTGGCTCCAATGCCAACCGGACCATACTCGATGTAGATATTAGCGTTCACGTTGCTGAAGATGCTTCCATACACGCCCGCGACACTCGACCCGTTCAGCGCGGCGCAGGTTCCCGCCTGCGCTAAATCGATATTCGAATCGCAGGTGTAAGTGAGCGTCGCCAGGGCCGGCAAAGACACGGCGAGAGCCATTACCGCGAGAAGACCGCAACGTTTCGTCACTTCGACAATTATACCTAGTTACCCTTCGGACGACGACACGCGGAACTTTATCAAGCTCCTCGTCAACGAAGCAGGAAAGCGTCGTCACACGACGTCACCGTCAACTTCGCGCGGTCGCGCGGAAACGGAACCGCCTGAGCCAAGACAGCCCGAAGTGCTAAAATCGTGCGCGTCAGGCATGATTCCCACAGGAGGTCTGTCATGAGCAAGATCTCACGCCGCCATTTCGTCGAAGGCGCCGGAGCCGGCATCGCCGCCGCGAGCGTCTTACCGCTTAAGGGGCAACAAAAAGGCGCCCAGCAAAAGGCAACGCAGCAGACGGAAGCCGGGGGCATCTTTGCGCCCCTCGATACCGATCCGAACGTCCCCCGCTCCATCATCCAGTGCACCATCAACGGAGGCCACAACCGCATCCAGATTGAGGACCGATGGACGCTCGTCGAACTCCTCCGCGATCATCTCCACCTCACCGGCACGAAACTCGGCTGCGATCGCGGCGAGTGCGGAGCTTGCACCGTCCTGGTGGATGGCAAGTCGATGTACTCGTGCAGCCAGCTCGCCGTCTGGATGGACGGCCGCACCGTCACCACCATCGAGGGACTGAAGGTGAACGGCAAGCTCGATCCGCTGCAAGAATCCTTCATCGAGCATGACGGCCCGCAGTGCGGCTACTGCACCTCCGGCCAGTTGATGAGCGCCAAGGCCGTGCTGCTCAAGAATCCGAAACCGACCCGCGACGAGGTTCGCGCCGGAATGACCGGCAATATCTGCCGCTGCGGGAATTACAACCACTATGTGGAATCGGTGCTGGCGGCGGCCGCTTCTGCGAAACCAGCGTCCGGGAGGAAAGCATGACCCCGCTCAAATCCGTCGGCCACGCGACTTCCCGCGTCGACGCGCTGAACCGCGTGACCGGGACCGCCACGTACACCGCCGATGTCACTCTCCCGGGGATGCTCTACGCGCGCGTCCTGCGCAGCCCGCATCCGCACGCGCGCATCAAGCGTATCGACTTGTCGAAGGCGCAAGCTCTCCCTGGCGTCAAGACCATCCTGACGAGCGAGAACTGCGACATCCAGTGGTCCAGCGGCGACACGCGTACCAAACGACTCCTGTTCAACAACCCCGTCCGCTTCGCCGGGGACGCCGTAGCGGCCGTGGCGGCTGTGAATCGACACGTCGCCGAGGAAGCCACCCGATTGATCGAGGTGGAGTACGAAACCCTGCCCTTCGTTCTCGATCCCGAAGAAGCGCTCAAGCCCGGCGCGCCGGAGATCCAGCCCGGAGGGAATCTCTCCCCCAACGGCCGCGGCCAGCACGAGCCCGACGTCTATATGCGAGGCAACATCGCCGAAGGCTTCGCCGCCGCGGACCACGTCTTCGAAGAGTCCTACCGCACCCCGCACATCAACAACGCCCAGATGGAAATCCGCGCGTCGACGGCGCAGTGGGAGGGCGACAAGCTCATTGTCTACTCCCCGACGCAAGGCATCGCGAATTGCCGCACCGACATCGCCAAGGATATGAAGGTTGCGCCTGAAAAAGTCCAGGTGATTTGCCACTACATGGGCGGAGGCTTCGGCAACAAGAACCAATGCCAGGATTCGGATCTCATGGCCGCTGAGCTCGCCAAACGCGCCAAGGCCCCCGTCCGCGTCGAGTTCACGCGCAAGGAAGATTTCATCTCCGTCCACGGGCGCTGGCCGACGAACCAGTACTACAAAGTCGGCGTGAAGAACGACGGCACGCTCACCGCGATTCAGATGCGCTCCTACAGCGGCATGGGTCCGTATCGCAAAGGCGCGGGCGACATCAGCGGCCTGGAGGTCTACCAGGTCCCGCACGTCGAGCGCACGCATTCCACCGCCTACACCAACATGGCCGTCTCCGCGAATTTCCGCGCCCCGGCCTATCCGCAAGGCGTCTTCGCGATCGAGTCGATCATGGACGACGCGGCAGCCGCGCTGAAGATGGACCCCCTCGAATTCCGCTTGAAGAACTTCACGCGGAAATATCAGGATCGCCAGGCGTACTCCAGCAGCGGCCTCGAAGACTGCCTCCGCAAAGGCGCCGAAAAGTTCGGCTGGAAGCAGCGCTGGCGGCCCGCCAACTCCGACGCCGGTCCCCTCAAGCGCGGAGCCGGCATGGGCATGGGCATGTTCCCTTCAAGCCTCGGCCGTAGCGCCGCGATCCTGCGCGTCGATTCCAAAGGAGCGTTCCATCTGCACGTCGGCGTGACCGACTGCGGCACCGGAGCGAAAACCACCATGGGCCTGATCGCCGCCGAAGCCTTGGAAGTGCCACTCGACAAAGTCAACGTCGTGTGGGGCGACACCGACACTTGCCCTTACTCGGTCGGCGAATCCGGCTCCCGCACTACCGTGTTCACTGGCACGGCAGTGATCGCAGCCGCGGCCGACCTCAAGAAACAGATCGCCGAGAAAGGCCTGCCCAAGGGGGCCGATTTTCTCACCGCCAGCGCGGACACCATGCCGCAGCAGCCTCGCGATCTCGCGCGTTACTCCTTCGTCGTGCACTTTGCCGAAGTCGAGGTCGACATCGAAACCGGCCACATCCGCGTCACGAAGTACGTCGCTGCACACGATAGCGGACGCGTGGTGAATCCGCTCACCGCCGAGAGCCAGGTAAAAGGCGGAGCCACCGCCGGCATCGGCATGGCCCTCCACGAGGCCTTACTCTACGACAAGCGCACCGGACTCCCGCTCACCGCCGGCTACTACAACGCGCGCATCATGACCCACATGGATGCGCCCGATATCGAGGTCCTCTGGATCGAGTCCGACGACGCCTATGGCCCCTACGGCGCGAAGACCCTCGGCGAGCCGACCATCATCCCCTCGGTGGCCGCCGTCGCCAACGCGTTCTTCAATGCTACGGGCAAGCGGGTGAAGGACTTGCCCATCACCCGCGACAAAGTTCTGGAGGTGGTGTCGTGAAAACCTTCACCAGCGCGAATCCCCGGACCCTCGCCGAAGCCGTGAGCCTGCTCGGGAAAGGCAACGCCGCCGTCATGGGCGGAGGCAGCGACCTGCTCGGCATGGTGAAGGAGCACCTCGTCTCGCCCGACGTCCTGGTGAACCTCCGCTCCATTCCCGCGCTCGATAAGATCACTGAAAGAGCCGGCGATCTGCGGATCGGCGGACTCGCCACGCTCTCCACCATCGCCGACCATCCGACGATCCGCAAGAACTTCGCCGTCCTGGCCCAAGCCGCGAGTGTCGTGGGAACTCCTCAAATCCGCAATGCGGGAACCATCGGCGGCAACGTCAGCCAGCGCCCCTGGTGCTGGTATTTCCGCAACGGATTCCCCTGCTACAAGAACGGCGGCAAGACCTGCTTCAGCGTCACCGGCGAGAACGAATTCCACGCCATCTTCGGGGGAGGCCCCAGCTACATCGTCCATCCCTCCGACACCGCGCCCGCGCTCGTCGCTCTCGACGCGCGATTCATCATCACCGGACCCAAGGGCGAGCGATCGCTGCCCGCGGCCGACTTCTTCGCGCTGCCCAAAGCCGATCCGTCGAAGGAGAACGTCCTGGCACACGACGACGTGCTCACGGAGATCCGCCTGAGCTCCTCACGCAATTGGCGCAGCGCGTATCACAAAGAGCTCGACCGCGAATCCTGGACCCACGCCGTTGTCAGCGTCGCCGCCGCCCTCGAAATCGAGAACGGCATCTGTAAGAACGCCCGCATCGTCCTCGGAGGCGTCGCGCCGATCCCCTGGCGAGTTCAGAAAGCCGAAGCCGTCCTCGCCGGCCAGCGCATCACGCCGGAACTCGCGGCGCAAGCGGGCGAGATCGCCATCCAAGGCGCGCAGCCGCTCGCGAAGAACAAGTATAAGATCCCGCTCACCAAAGCCGTGGTGAAACGTACCATTACTGCGCTGGCGTCTTCCTAAATTCATGAAGCTCCCGATCTACCTTGCGGCGGGCGTGCTGGTGTTCTTCGGAACGCTCTATGCATTCCAGAAACCGTTCAAGGAATTCTCGGGCACCGAATACTACGCCGGCGACATCCCTCTCCCCGCCGATTGGAAAGAGCCCTCGGACTTCGTCTTCGCGCGCCTGATGTTCCCCGGCGGGCCCCTCGACGGCTACTATCCGCGCTTCCAAGGCAATTACCACTTCGGCCTCTCGCTCTGGACGCAGGACTACCCTCGCGCCGACCGCCACTTCCTCGAAGCCGTGCGGCGCTTGACCAACATCAACGCCCGCTCCGTCGAACAAGTAGTCGACCTTGAAGACGGAGACGAAGCTTTCAACTGGCCCTTCCTGTACGCAGTCCAAGCCGGCGAGTGGGGCTTGACCGAGAAACAGGGTGCCATCCTGCGCGAGTTCGTCAACCGCGGAGGCTTCTTCATTGGCGACGACTTCCACGGAACCGACGAATTTGGCGAGTTCGATAAGCGCATCCATTTCGCATTTCCCGAGCGCCCTCTGGTCGACATGCCCGATAAGGATCCGTTCTTCCACGCCGTCTACGATCTCGACGACCGTTACCGCATCCCCGGCCAAGCCCACGTCCCGGGTGGCAAAAACGGCGGCACCGTGGGCCACTGGATGGGCATGTACGACGAAAAAGGCCGTGCCGGAATCATCGGCTGGTACAACTCCGACGTGGGCGATTCCTGGGAATACGCCGACGATCCGCGCTACCCCGAAAAATATTCGGCGCTTGGCATCCGCCTGGGCGTGAACGCCATCATTTACGCGATGACCCACTAGCATGAAGTCGAAATTCACCGCCGCTCTCTTCGCAACCGCCGGCGCCCTCCTCGCGCAGTCTTTCGAAGTCGCCACCATCAAGCCTACTGCTACCGATTGGACCGGTGGCCGCTACATGACGATGAAGGGCGGCCAATTCGCGGCGAAGAATTATCAGATCCGCGTGCTGCTCGCCGCCGCTTACAACCTCACTCCCGCGGCGATCTCCGGCGGTCCCGCCTGGCTCGATTCAGACCACTACGATATCGTCGCCAAGGTACCCGGCCCCACCAAACCGACGCCGGACGAAGAAATGTCCATGCTGCAACAGCTAATCGGCGATCGCCTTCAACTCACGTTCCATCGCGAGCCCAAGGAATTCCCGGTATATGCGCTGAGCGTGGCCAGAGGCGGACCGAAGCTGCGCGACCCCGGTCCGGCTCCCGGTGATCCGCAGCCGCTCATTTTCACTCTTTCGCCCGGTGGCGCGCGGCTACCTGCTCGAGACGCCACGATGACCGAATTAGCCGCGGTGATGGGGCGAACCGCGCTGCCTCGCCCCGTGTTGGACAAGACAGGACTCATGGGCAGATACGATTTCGATCTGGAGTGGACTCCCGACGAAACTCAGTTCGGCGGTGCCGTGCCCCCGAACCCGGAATCCAAGCAGCCGGACCTGTTCGCCGCCCTCCAGCAACAGCTCGGCTTGCGGCTGGAAGCGTCGCGCGGGACGATCGACACTATCGTCATCGACAAAATCCAGCGCCCCTCCGAAAACTAACCTCTGCCGTCCCGGTGTGACACGATAGAGTTGTGAAACGCGTCCACCTGATCTTCGTTCTGGGCGTTGCTCTTCATGCCCAACCGCCCGCGAGTGCTCCAGCCCCCGCGCCCGCGAAGCCCACACCGCCTTCCCTCCGCGACCTCAGCGCTTCCTTCGAAACTCTCGCGGCGCGAGTCCGCCCCGCTGTGGTGCAAATCTTCTCCACCGGCTACGCGCCCGCGAAGGAAGGAGAGAACGGCTCCAGCGCCGCCCTCCTTTCGCGCGAAACCAGCACCGGGTCCGGAGTCATCCTCACCGCGGACGGCTACATCGTTACCAACAATCACGTGGTGCAAGGGGCGCGCAAGATCGAAGTGAAACTGCCCACGCGCGGGACCACTCGTGCCCAGGGCATGACCGTACCCGCTAGGGTCGTCGGCGTCGACCGCGAAACCGACCTCGCCATCATCAAGATCGAGAAGACCGGACTCGCGACCCTCGCCCTGGCCGATTCCAACCAGCTCAAGCAAGGCGAACTTGTTATGGCCTTCGGCAATCCTTTGGGACTCGAAGGCTCCGTCTCCATGGGCATCGTCAGTTCCACGGCCCGGCAAGTCAAACCGGACGATCCCATGGTTTACATCCAGACCGACGCGCCGATCAATCCCGGCAACAGCGGCGGACCTCTCGTGAACACCGAAGGCCGCGTGGTCGGCATCAACACCTTCATCTTCACGCAATCCGGCGGCAGCGAAGGCATCGGCTTCGCCATTCCGTCCAGCGTGGTGCGCACCATCTACAACCAGATCCGTAAGGACGGCCACGTGCACCGCGGCCACATCGGCGTCACCGCCGAGTCCATCACGCCGATCCTCTCCAAGGGCCTCGGCCTGCCGCAGGATTGGGGAGTGCTGATCAGCGATCTCGAACCCGGCGGCCCGGCGGAAGCCGTGGGACTCAACGTCGGCGACATCATACAAACGCTCAACGGCCGTTCCATTGAAAACGCGAGCCAGCTGGAGAACGCGGTCTATCGCTTGCCTCTCACGGAAAGTGTCAACCTCACGCTGTTGCGCGACGGCAAGTCGATTTCGGTGACCGTCCCCGTACATGAACAGGAGGACGACCCACAGCGCTTCGCCGACATGGTCAATCCAGACGACAATCTCATCGCGCGGCTGGGCATCCTCGCGATCCCCTTGAATGAGAAGCTCTCCGGCATGCTCGGCGATCTTCGCCACGAATATGGTCTGGTGGTTGCGGCAAGTTCCGCTTCCCCGCCCTACTCCGGCGAGTCCATCGAAACCGGAGATGTCATCTATCAGATCAACCGGGAGCCCACGCTCAGCGTGAAATCCCTGCGCGAAACGCTCGACGCGATGAAGCCCGGCGACGCCGTGGTCTTGCAAGTGGAGCGTAGCGGCCAGCTGCGGTATCTTGGTCTCGAACTCGAATGAAGTACCTTCTGTTCCTCTCGGTCGTGCTGCCGCTCACCGCACAGCAGCCCACCGTCTTTCCCCTCGAATCGCTGCGCGTGGAAGGCAACCACTCGATCGCCGCGGAGCGTATCGTCGCCGCCTCCGGACTCAAGCTCGGCCGCCCCATCGTCAAAGCCGACTTCGACGCCGCCCGCGAACGCCTGATTGCCACCCGCGCTTTCGAGCAAGTCGGCTATGAGTACAAGCCGAGCCCCGCGAAGACCGGCTATGACGCCGTCCTCCAAGTCCAGGAAGTGGAGCAGCTTCTCCCGTACCGATTCGAAGACCTCGCCGTCGATGAGACTGTTCTCCGCACCGCCCTGCGCGCACAGGAGCCGATCTTCGAAGACCGCATCCCCGCCGCTCCGGAAGTGGTCTCCCGCTACCTTGCTGCTGTTCAGAAATTCGTCGGTAGCGGAGTGCAGGTCGCGTCCGACGTCGAAGCCGGACCGTCCGGCGCGCCGGCGGTCGTCTTCCACCCGTTGGTCACGCGCGTCAACGTGGCGGAGGTCCGTTTCGAAGGCAATGACGCCGTCGCGACTCCGGGCCTGCTGCGCCAGTTCTCCGATGTGATTGTCGGCATTCCATACAGTGAGAAGGCCGTCCGCGAGCGTCTGGACGCCAACATTCGTCCGCTTTACGAAGCACGAGGCCGCCTGCGGGTGTCCTTCCCGAAGATCGCCACGGAAAAATCAACCCGCGTGGATGTCGACGGCGTCATCCTCACCGTCACCGTGAACGAGGGCCCCACCTACAAGCTGGGCGAGGTCCGCATCGCGGGGATCCCGGCCGCTGATGCGAAGGATCTCTTGAAGACCATAGACCTCAGCAAAGGCGACATCGTCAACTTCGACGACGTGAAGGCGACGCTCTCTAAACTCACCAAACACTACGTCGATCGCGGCTACCTGCACGCAGCGTCGGACTCGCAGCGCGATGTGCACGATGACACGCACGTCGTAAACGTCACCCTTGCCGTGAATCCCGGCGCGCAGTACCGCTTCGGCAAGCTGGAGATCAACGGCCTGGACATTATCTTGGAGCCTGAGATCCGCAAAGCCTGGGGCGCGATGGAAGGCAAGCCCTTCCAGCCCGATTATCCCGAAGGTTTTCTCACCCGTCTCCGCGAGGAGCAGGTCTTCGAAAACCTGGGCAAGACCCGCGCCGAGACGAAAGTCGATGAAGCCTCCAAGACCGTTGCCGTTACGCTCTACTTCACCACAGCTCCCGCGGCTCCGCCCGCGAAGCGTCCGTTGCCCTTCTGATTTCGCGCGTGCGGCAGAACCTGTATGGACCCCATCATGCCGCCGTCCTCGTGTTCCAGAATGTGGCAGTGGAACACAAACGTGCCCACTGTTTCCGGACTACGGAAATCCATCCGTAGCTTGACGCTCGGATAGCTCACGCTGTTGCCGTCCCAAAACGGCAAGTCAATGGTGTCGCGCCAGGTCCCGTCATCCACAGGTTTGCCATCGCGTTCGATCACTTGAAAATGAATTTGGTGGATATGGAACGCGTGCGCCTCCTTGGTGCGATTCTCAATCGTCCAGTCCTCCAGCGTCCCCTGCACCGCGGTCACATCGGGCTTAGTGAAGTTCATGTCGAACACCCTCGGCGTCTGGCCTTCCACCGTAATGAAGTACTTCGCACGCTGCCTGGGATCCTTCAAATCCGCGCGATCCTCGGAAAAGTACAGTTTCCTGGACTGCACGGGTTTCAGCACTGCCGTCGCCGCGTTCTTCGTCGCGCCCGCTCCGGGCGGCATTGCGGACGGCGCGGCCGGAGCATCCGCCCTGCTGCGCACATTCGCGATCACCCGGTACGGCGACGCCGCGCCATCCGGGCCCGTGTCGTACTTCAGCGTCACCAGTTGCGCGAAGGTCCCCTCCGCCGGAGTTGTCACAACAAATTCCGCGCGGGCCCCCGGCGCGAGGAGAATCTCTGTCGCGGAAGCGGCGGGTCTGGTCGGCACGCCGTCCACGCCGATCAACTCCAGCGCCTGCGGATCTCCAATCTCCTGAATCGTGGATCCGAACCTTAACTGAATTACAAAGTAGGTGTCTGCGGACGCGTTCAGCACCCGCCAGAATTCGCGCTCGCCCGGCCGCACTGGCAGCTCGGCCGGACGGTACAACGGATACATCACCGGCACGAAGTTCAGACTGATGTCCTTGCCGGGGCCCGAATCTTCATCGTTCTCCGTCATGCCGGGAATCTTCTGGTCGCGCAGCACCATGACTCGTTCCGGCAGACCGCTCACCACGGGACTATCCTTCTCGATCCCTTCCACAATCAGCGCCCCGGATGCCCCGCCCAGAACCTGCTGCTCTGTGTATCCGTGCGGATGCGGATGATACCAGTACAGCCCCGGAGGCGCGTCCAGCGGGATTTTGAGGCGATACTCGAACGCCGGATCGGAAGGGTTCACCGCTGTGCGCAGCGTCTCATCCTGATGACACGTGGGCGGCAGCCCCATGCCGTGAAAATGTAGATTCGTCGTCAATGCGTTCATCGGCGCAGTGCCGCACGCCTGCGGGCTTGCCCCATGAACGTGCATCGGCATCGCCCCCGGCTCCCCTTCCAGCCGATTCTTCAGATGCACCACCAGTTCATCGCCCGGACGCACCCTCAACGTCGGAGCCTGTTGGCCGTTCTGATCCACGTAACAATACGTCTTCGCGCCGTAAACATCCGTGAAGTTTCTAAGAGAGAGGTCCACTACCAGCGCACCGTGCGAGCTCCGCAATTCGGGCGGCCCCGCGATGACCGCTCCCATCGGTGGTCGGGAGCACGCATCCCCCGGAGGCTCCGCCGCCGCGGCGGCATTCATCGACGCGACAAACACGGCCAACATGACCAGGGTGCGAGGAAAGCGGAGGGCCATACCTCCACACTCGTACACCATTTCCACAAGTCGATAAATATTCAGTGAGAATTGCGTGACATCGCTCGTCCCCATGGCGTTGGGAATGTTGCAATGGTTTATTCACCAGGATGCCAACAATACGCAACACCTTGGTGACAAGCTGTGTTGGTTTGGAAACCTTCACACTATGAAACCAATACTCTCCGTCTTCCTTGCCGGTGCGATGGCGATGCCGCAGTTGCACGCCCAAAGCTCTCAGACCCAGACCCCCATCAAACACGTGATCGTCATCTACCAGGAGAACGTCTCCTTCGATCACTATTTCGCCACTTATCCGAATGCCGCGAATTCGAATCCCAGCGAGCCCTCTTTCACCCCCGCGCCGAACACGCCGAGCGTGAACGGCTTGAGCGGCCCTTTACTCACCAACAATCCGAACGCCGCGCAGCCGGTGCGCCTGACCCGCGCCCAGCCCGTTACCTGCGACCAGGATCACAACTACCCCGACGAACAGAAAGCCGTCAACAGCGGACTCATGAACAAATTCGTGGAAACCGTCGGCGTCGGCTCCGCCAGCTGCGACGTGGCCGGCTATGGCAAGAACATCGTGATGAATTATTACGACGGCAACACGGTGACGGCGTTCTGGAACTACGCGCAGAACTTCTCCATGAGCGACAACTCGTTCAGCACCACCTTCGGTCCGTCCGCGCCCGGAGTGATCAATCTGATTTCAGGAAACACCGCCGGAGCCGTCCTCACTGCGGGCAGCGCTTCCGGCAACGTCTCCTCCGCCGGAACCGTCATCGGCGATCCCCGTCCGGATCCTTCGGTTGACGATTGCACCCTGGCGCCGCCCCGCGCCTACATCAAGATGACCGGCAAGAACGTCGGCGACCTCATGAACGCCAAGGGCGTCACCTGGGGCTGGTTCCAGGGCGGCTTTAAGCCCAGCTCGCGCCTCTCCGATGGCACCGCCGTCTGCGCCACCGCCCACAACAACGTTTCCGGCGCGTCCGCGGGAACCGACTACATTCCGCACCACGCCGGCTTCATGTACTACGCCTCCACCACCAATCCGCACCACTTCCCGCCGGCCTCTCCGATGACCGTCGGCACCACGGATCAAGCCAATCACAACTACGACATGACCGATTTCTTCGCCGCGCTCAATGCCGGCAACCTCCCCTCGGTCTCTTATCTGAAGGCCGGCGCCTATCAGGACGGCCACGCCGCTTATTCCGATCCTCTCGACGAGCAAACCTTCGTGGTCAACACCATCAACACCATCATGCAATCGCCCTTCTGGAGTTCCACCGCCATCATCATCGCCTATGACGACTCCGATGGCTGGTATGACCATGTCGTTCCGCCCATCGTGCAGCCCTCCAGCGTTTCCGACGACAATCTTGCCGGCGCCGGTCAGTGCGGAGGCACATCCACGTCCACTACGCAAGGCCGCTGCGGCTACGGCCCGCGTCAGCCCTTAATGGTGATCTCGCCGTTTGCCAAGGTGAACTTTGTGGACCACAGCATCACCGACCAAGCCTCCATCCTTCGCTTCATCGAAGACAACTGGAGCCTGGGACGCATCGGCAACGGCTCCGCGGACGCCTACGCCGGCACGCTGAACAACATGTTCACATTCAACGGAGCCCTCGCCAAATCCCTGATCCTGGACCCCTCCAAGGGCACTGTCGTCAGCGGAGGCTCGGCCTCCAGCGGTCCGTCCGTGACCGCCGCAGTGGCGAGTCCCAAGAACACCTCCACCGTCACGCGCCAGTTTCAACTGAACGGCAGCGGTTCCACCAGCTTTGATGGCAAGCCGCTCTCCTATCGTTGGGACATCGTCCAGGGAGGCCTGCAAGCGGGCATCTCCGGCGCCCTCACGGCCACTCCTACCGTACAGTTCGGCGTCGGACGTGGCGATTACAACTTCCAGCTCACCGTGACCGATTCGGCCGGAGGCACCTCCACGGATTCCATCACGGTTACCTTCGCCGGAAACTAACCCGCACCCGAGGCGGCGTCAACGCGATCGCCGCGACGCCGCCTCGCTGATCCTCACTTCAACTTGCCCGTCGTCGGTGGGAACGAAATCGAACGTGACGTTCTCATCGTAATTGCGAAGCACTTTTCCCACCCTGACCATCGCCTCCCGCGTGAGCGTGTCGCCCGCCCGCAGATTAAGATCCGCAGTCAGGTTCTTCGTAACAGCCTCCGTAAAGCCGATCATCTGAATACTTTTGATCGTGCGTCCCAGCACCGCCGTTTCCGATCTAAATTGCTGATCCCGCGCTTGGCTCTGCGCCTTCAGCGCTTGCAACTCCGCCTGCCGCGCCGCAAGTTCCGCCTGCATCCTCGCCTGTTCCCTAACTCGATCCACCGGAGCCTGCACGCCAGCCTCCGCCTGTACCTCCCGACGCGCTCGTTCCGCCTGTGCCTGCGCGAGTTCCAGCTGCCTCTGGGCTCTCACCATCTCCCGATCCGCTTCAAAGATGCTGAACTCTTCCACGGGAATCGACTGCCGCGATTTCTCGGCCTGAATTTGCGCCTCTCGGAGCACCCGCTGTAAGTCGCCCAGCGCCGCTTCCGCCTCGCGGACGCTTTGGTCTGGATTCGCCGCCTCCAGCTGCTGCCGAACCTGCTCTTCCGAAACCAGCCCCTCGCGTTGGAGCGTCTGATACCGCTCCGCCAGGCGCGCCAGACGTGCCCGCGTTTCCGCCATCAACGCCTGAGTCTCCGCCGCTGTCCGCTCGGCCTCCGGATCCCGCTCAGCGGATACGGAGCCCGGCGGAGGAAGTTGAAACTCCACCTTCACTTCCCGCTTGCTCTTTGCAGCGTCCTCCGCGAACTTCCAGTGCAGCACCGATTCCAGCACGCCCTTCCGCAACTGCTCTGGGCCCTTCATGACCCGGGCATCGCTGACGTTGCCGCTCTCGTCGACGGTCACTTGCACCGTCACCTCGCCCTTCACACCCTTCTGCTGCACCGACTGCGGATACGCGACGCCGGTCCGATTCACAACCGCGGACTTCCCGAGGTCCACCTTCACGCCCGGCTGATCCGGAGGCACGGGAGCCTGCCCTCGCGCCCAGTTCGTTGTGATGGCGAAACACGCCAGCCCCGCCGCCAGCGCGACCAGCCCCGGCCACCGCGCCGAACCCTGTTCCTGCGGAGCCGTACCCATCAGCCTCTCGATTCGATACAGCAGCCGCCCGCCGGTCGACCCCATCGCCAACGCCGGAGCCTGCGCCCGCAGTCTCTCCAGCGAAGTCAGCGCGCGGGCGTAACACACCGCGTCCCCGCAAACTCCCACGGCGATATCGTCACAGCACAGCTCGCGTTCATGGCGGATTCGAGCGGATACCCACCACACCGCGGGATGGTAGAACAGCAGCGCCTCCACCACCATCTGCAAAAGATTGATCAGGTAGTCGTAGCGCGACACATGCGCGAACTCATGCGCCAACACGGCCTCCAGTTGTTCCGGCGTCAACCCCGCCAGCGTTGCCGCCGGCAGCAGGATCACCGGCCTCAGCCAGCCCACCACCGCCGGACCTTCCGCCATCGTCGACATCAACACGCGCACCGGCCTCGCCAGCCCCAGACGCGTCGCGACCCTCGCCGCAACTGCCGACACCGCGGCTTCCGCGACCTCTCCCTGCCGCCGCAATGTGGACACCTGGCGTGAGCCCCACATCAACCGCGCCGCGAAGTACAACACTCCCAGCGACCACAGCGCCAGCGCCCACGCATCCAGTCCGGCGGTCCAGCCCTGCGTCGGGCCCGCCATCGTCACGCCCGATCCATGCGCCACACCGGCAACCGCCGTCGGCGCTCCCGCCACAACCGGACCACGATATACCAGCCACATCGTAATCGCCGGCAGTACCGCCATGAGCGTCAAGGCGCCGCAACTCGCCAGATACCGGGCCTGGGCGGACCGCCGCCGCAGCAGCGCCAGCATCACCGGCAACACCACAGCCACCACCACGCCCTGCCAGGCGAAATGCAGCAGAGCCAAACTCAGCGCGCGAGCAAGCGGCGTCATTTTGCGCCTCCTTCCATGCGGTCCAGAAGTTTTTCGATCGCTTCCAACTCCTCCGGCGTCGATTTCTTCGTCGCCAGAGCCTGCAACACCAGATCTTTCACCGATCCGCCGAACGCCCGTTGCACCAGATCCCGCAACAGTTGCCTTTGCGTCTGTTCCCGCGAGTACTTCGCGCGATACACCTGCGGCCTCTGCGATTCGTCGCGGTCCACCAGGCCCTTCCCGGTCATAATCTGAAGCAGCTTCAGCACCGTCGTATACCCGGTGGGTTTGGCCTCATCCATCACCCGCTTGATCTCGCTCACCGCCTGCGGACCCTGTTCCCACAAAACCCGCAGAATCGCGAGTTCCCCCTCGGTGGGACGCTTCACTTTAGTCGCCATGCCGCTATTATGACGAAGACCTTCGTCATTGTCAACGAAAACCTTCGTCAAACTCCTCTTCAACCCCTCTGCGGCCTTCCCCACGCTGCTATCCTGAATGGGAGTGGCCTCTCCGCTGAATTTTCACCTCGAACAATACGATGGACCTCTGGACCTCCTGCTGGACCTCATCCGCAAGCAGGAGATCAATATCTATGACATCCCCATCGCCCGGATCACCCAGCAATACCTGGAGTTCATGGCGCACGCGGCGGAGATGAACATCGAGTTGAGCGCCGAATTCGTCTACATGGCCGCTACCCTCATCCACATCAAGAGCCGCATGTTGCTGCCCCGCGACCCGGAGCTCGACAAAATGCAGCCCGAAGAGGACCCCCGCAAAGAGCTGGTCGACCGTCTCATCGAGCATGAGCGCTTCAAATCCGCCGCCGAAATGCTCCAGCAAAAGCGCGTGGTGGAGGAAGCCGTCTGGTCCAACCCGCAAATTGAGAAATTCATCGCGGAAGACGACGACCCCGGCCTCGCGGTTTCGCTTTTTGATCTCGTCAAGACCTTCCAGGGCGTGCTGGACCGCGCCAAGCACCGTCCCATCTACGAAATTAATCAGGAAGAGGTTTCGGTGCCGGACATGATCCGCTATCTGCGCAACGTGTTCGATAAGGAAAGTGACGCGCTCTCCGCCCGTGAGCTCTTCGAACGCCAGCGCAGCCGCCGCGCCATGATCTGCCTGTTCCTTGCCGTGCTCGAATTAGTGAAGCTGCAAGCCCTCGGCCTGGTCCAGCCGGATTCCTTCGGCGAAATTGGCCTCAAGCGGCTCAAAGGATTTGAAGCCGCGTTCAACGCCGGCGAAACCATCAACGCAATCGAAGAAGGGTATCACTAAACTTTGCAAGAACCGACGGAGCAAGACACGACCGTGCAAGACCCGCAACGGACTCAGCCGGAGCCGGAGCAGCAAACGCTTCCCGAACTTCCTGTCGACGAGGCCAGCGCTCCCGCCGCCGCCCCGGAAGATTCCCAGCTGAAGGCGATCCTCGAAGCCATCGTCTACATCACGGATGAGCCGCTCGCCGCTCAGCAAATGGCCGCGGCCTTGCAACAGCCCCTCGATAAAATCAAGCGCCTGCTGGATGAGCTGGTCGAAGAATACGCCAAGCCGGAGCACGGACTCAGCATCCGCGAAGTGGCCGGCGGCTACAAGATGGCCACCAAGGCCGAGCATCACGAAGCCGTTCGGGCCTTCGTCAAAAAGCTCACGCCGCCCTTGAAGCTCTCGCTCGCCGCGCTCGAAACGCTCGCCGTCATCGCGTACAAGCAGCCGGTCACCGCGCCAGAGATCATGGACATCCGCGGCGTCCAGGGCGCCGGCGTACTGAAGACCCTGCTTGACCGTAAGCTCATCGCCGAAGGCGGCCGCAAGGCCGTCGTAGGCAAGCCCATTCTCTATAAAACAACCAAGGAATTCCTGGTTCAGTTCGGCCTCAACAGTCTGAACGAGCTCCCAACCTTAAAAGAATTTGAAGAGCTCGGCCGTCTGGAGCTTGTTGACGACGCCCTTGTCGAAGGCCCTGCGTCGGTCGAACAAGCCGCCGCGGAAACTGCTGCCTCCCCGGAAACGGCGACCTCCGAAGCAGTAGTTTCCGAAGCTTCCCCGTCCGAAGACTCTGAACCTGCGCCCCCCCCTGAAAATGGCTGAAGAACGCCTCCAAAAAATTCTATCGCAAGCCGGCATCGCCAGCCGCCGCAAAGCCGAGGAGCTCATTGTCTCCGGCCGAGTCACCGTGAACGGCGAGATCATGACCACCCTCGGCTCCAAGGCCGATCTCGAAACCGATCATGTCAAAGTCGACGGCCGCTCGCTGCGCGCGCCCAAGCATCACGTCTACATCGCCCTTCATAAGCCCAAGGGCTGCGTCACCACCGTTTCCGATCCCGAAGGCCGGCAGACCGTCATGCACCTCCTCCGAGGCGTCAAGGACCGAGTCTTCCCCGTCGGACGTCTCGATTACAATAGCGAAGGCCTCTTGCTGCTCACCAACGATGGCGAGTTCTCGCATCGCATTACCGCTCCCGAGAGCCATGTCAAGAAGACCTACGTCGTCAAAGTGAACGGTCTGCTCACCGAAGAGCAGGAGAAGCAGTTCCGGGAAGGCATCCCTCTCCACGGCCGTAGGACCTCGCCGGCGGAGTTGAAACAGATCAAGAAGGGCGCGAATCCATGGTATGAAGTGCGGATTATCGAAGGCCGCCAGAACCAGATTCGCATCATGTTCAAGCATTTTGGAAAGTTAGTGGAGAAGCTGCGGCGCGTGAAAATCGCCTTCCTGGAGTTGGACGTAGCGCCCGCCCGCTACCGCACCCTCACCAATAAAGAAGTGGAACGCTTCCGCAAGCTCTTGAAGATGGAAGATGGCGAACATTCCTGAGTTATTGAAATCCACCCACACCATCGCGGTAGTGGGTTTGTCCTCTAACCCGATGCGGCCCAGCAACGGTGTGGCGGAGTACCTGAAGCGCGCCGGCTACCACGTGATCCCCGTGAATCCGAATGAAGCGGAGGTGCTGGGCGAAAAAAGCTACGCGCGCCTCGAAGACGTTCCCGAGAAGATCGACATGGTCGACATCTTCCGCCGCTCCGAATGCGTACCGGAAATCGTGGAAGCCGCCATCCGTGTCGGTGCGCACTCCGTCTGGATGCAAGAGGGAGTGATCCACGAAGCCGCCGCCAAACGCGCGAAGCAAGCCGGCCTCAGCGTGGTCATGGACCGCTGCACGCTCAAAGAGCATCGCAAGATGCTGCGCTAACTCCGGCGCTAAATCCCGCTCGCCTTCACCCAAAAACTCTCCGTCCACTTGGCCCCCGGCGCCACCCATTGAAGCTCCGGGTACTTACCTTCGTGGTTCAGATTCACGGCGTTCGTAACGCCCGCCATCGGCTCGAAGCAAATGAACTCCTGCGGCTGGCCTCGATTGTCGTTGGGCTCCCATACGACGGCCGCCTGGTACTTCGGCCCGAAAAACACTTCCACTTGCTTGCCCGCGCTCACGATGTAAAACCTCGCCCGCCCGTCCGGCTCGCGCATTAAATCCGTGAACCCGTCATCCAGCGTGCGGCGCTCCAGCAAAAACGGATCCTCCAGATCCATCGCCCGGTACTGACCGGTCGGAATCAGCCGGGCATCCGTCACCACCCGCTGACGGGCCGGAATCCGGCCCACCCAATCGTTGCGCTTCACGCCGGGAATCTTGAAATACGGATGGAAACCCACCGCTACCGGCATGGGCTCCGCGCTCAAATTCGCCACCGTAATGCGCACTTCCAACTGCCCATCCGACAAGCTGTACGTCATCTCGTACTCATGCGCGAACGGCCACTGCTTCATCAGGTCCGGATACTTCCAGAACTCCAGCTTGCTGGTCACGTGCGCCGACTTCTGGTCTGCCTTGGCCTCCGTCACCTGCCAGTACGGCGAACTCGAAAGCAATCCGTGAATCGGAATCGTGCCCCGTACGTTGCCCAGCGTCATGTCGAACGCGTACTTCTTCCCGTTCGCGAAAAACGCCTGCTGATCCAGTCGGTTCCCCCACGGAGCCAAAAAAGGAATGCCCGCCAGGCTCGGCTTGGCCCGAAACTCGGCCACATCGGCGAACGGAAAGTGCAGGATATTCAAACCGTGCACCTTCATTTCGTAGGCCGTGTTTCCCACGGAGGGCACGATCGATACTTCCACGCCGTGCGCAGCATCGCTCAGCCGGACGACGGCTACGCCGTGATCAGAAGTCTGCTCAGCTTTGTAATTCTGCGCCATCACCGGGACCATGAACGCAAGCAGCAAGGCCGCGTGTCTCATAAACTGCTCCCATTCTCCGCTACATTATAGGGTAAGTCAGTTAACACCATCGGCAGCCCTCGACGAATTCAATATGTTACGTTTCGCCTACTTTTTGTTTTTTGGGGCCGTCTCCGCCCCAGCACGATAGCGACAATGGCAGAGCTTGAAACCGACGTTTTGATCGCGGGAGGCAGTCTGGTCGGCATCTCAGCGGCCCTCCTGCTCGGCCACCACGGCGTCCGGTCGAGGGTGGTCGAGCACCATCGCGGCACTGCGATTCATCCCCGCGCGGCGCAAATTAGCCAGCGCACCATGGAAATCTTCCGGACGGTCGGCATCGAACAACGGGTGCGCGAAAAGTCCGGCCAGCAGTTTGTACAAGACGGAGCCATCATGGCCGTCGAAACCCTCGCAGGCAAGGAAGTCGCGCACTACATCGCGAATCTCAACGAAGGCGTCCGCGACGTCAGCCCCGTCGAGCGAGTCTTCATCTCCCAAAGCCTCCTGGAGCCCCTCCTAAAAGCGCGCGCGGAAGAGCTCGGCGCCGATCTCCGCTTCGCCACCGATCTGCTCTCCTTCAAACAGGACTCCACCGGCGTCACCGCGCAAGTCCGCGAGCGCGACACGGGCCGCCAGCACTCCGTCCGCGCGCAATACCTGATCGCCGCCGACGGCGCACACAGTACGATCCGCGACCGCCTCGGAATCCGCATGCGCGGCCGCGGCACGTTTTCCAACAGCATCACCATTTACTTCCGGGCCGATGTGTCGGCGCTCTTACGCGGCCGGAACCTCAGCGTGATCTATGTGCTGAATCCCGTGCTCCGCGGCTTCTTCCGTTTTGAGAAGCCGTTCCACTCGGGCTTCCTGGCCGTAAACGCCCTGGGCGATCCCGCCCATCCCCTCACCAATGTCTCCGCCGGGCTCACGAACGAGAAGTGTTTGGAACTGGTCCAGGCAGCCCTGGGGACGAACGACGTCCCGGTCACCCTGGAAAACGTCATGCACTGGAACGCCGCGGCGGACACGGCCGAGCGGTTTTCTTCCGGCCGCATTTTCCTCGCCGGAGACTCGGCCCACATCATGCCGCCCAACGGCGGTTTCGGCGGCAACACTGGCGTTCAGGACGCGCATAATCTCGCGTGGAAGCTCGCCTGCGTCCTCCGAGGCGACGCCGGCCCCGAACTGCTCGATACCTATGACGCCGAGCGCCAGCCCGTCGGCGCGTTCACAACGGAACAAGCCTACGCGCGCTATGTCACCCGCACCGCGCCGTATCTCGGAATCGCGGGAATCCAGCCTGTCGCACCAGATCTGAACGTGGAACTCGGCTACAGCTACGATCCCTCCGGCCCCCTCGCCGAGAGTCCGCGCGATTCGAGGGCCCGCCCCGGAACCCGCGCTCCGCACTTCGCTTTAAAGGACGGACGCTCCACGCTCGACCTCTTCGGCCGCGATTTCGTGCTCCTCGCGGGCCCGGGTTGGAGGGGAAGCGTTCCCGCCCACACGGCCCTTCACCGGATCGATGACCCCGGCTTTCCCGAAGCCTACGGCATCACACCCGCGGACGCCGTGCTCGTTCGCCCCGACGGCTTTGTGGCGCTCGCTTCACCGCGACCGGAATCGTCACCGTCTGCCCCCGGATCCTGACGTGCACGGAACGCTTTTGCCAGACCACCTAAGCAGCATGGCCGCACAAGGCAAGCCAGAAAAAACACACCACCTCACGAATCCCCTCTTTGCAATCTCCGTACCCTTCGAAAACATTCAATGGAATCAGCCGTCCGAAACCGTCACTTGTGGCGATCCGCCACACTGCGCCTGATACAATGTGCTGGCAGCTATTTCTTCCATGCAAAATCTACTTCCGACAACATTAGTGGGCTCCTACCCCCAGCCTGACTGGCTCATTGACCGCGATAAACTCGGCCACCAGATGCCCCCCCGCGTCCGCGCGGCCGCCCTGTGGCGCGTCGCGCCGGAGCTCCTCGAACAAGCGCAGGACGACGCCACCCTCCTGGCCATCCGCGACATGGAGCGCGCTGGACTCGACATCCTCACCGACGGCGAAATGCGCCGCGAGAGCTATTCGAACCGCTTCGCCACCGCGCTCGACGGCGTGGATCTCGAAAATCCCGCCTCCATCATGAGCCGCAGCGGCCATCCTGTAAGCGTCCCGCGCATCGTCGGCAAGATCCGCCGCAAGCATGCCGTGCAGGTCCGCGACGTGCAATTCCTGCGCGCCAATACCGACCGCAAGATCAAGATCACCGTGCCCGGACCCTTCACCATGTCCCAACAGGCGCATGACGATCACTACGGCAACGTCGAATCGATGATTCTCGACTACGCCGCCGCAGTGAACGAGGAGATCAAGGATCTTTTCGCCGCCGGAGCCGACGTCGTCCAAATCGACGAGCCGTGGATGGAAGCCAATGCCGCCAAAGCCCGCGAGTACGGGCTCATCGGACTCCGCCGCGCCCTCGAAGGCGTCGCCGGAACCACCGCGCTGCACATCTGCTTCGGGTACGCCGCGCTGGTCCCCGGACGCCCCGCCGCCTACTCGTTCCTCACCGAGCTCGCCGACATCCCCGTGAAACAAATCTCCATCGAAACCGCGCAGGCGAAGCTCGATTGCGCCGTGCTGGAGAAACTGCCGGGCAAGACCATCCTCGTCGGCACCCTGGATCTCTCCACACACGAAATCGAAACCCCGGAAATCGTGGCCGCACGCATCCGCCGCGCCCTGCCGCACATTTCGCCCGACCGCGTCGTGGTCGCGCCGGACTGCGGCCTCAAGTACCTGCCCCGCGCCGTAGCCTTCGGAAAGATGAAGGCGATGGTCGACGGAGCCCGCATCGTCCGCGCGGAGCTATCGTAACTCAGGCAGAGCCTGTGCCTGTCGGTGTGGCACAGGCTTCAGCCTGTGACGCTACCCCTTCACAATCTGCGCCGGATCCGCGCCCACGCGTCCCGACCCGTCTGCCGCCGCTGTGCCTAACGCGAAGTCGTACTCTATACACGGCAGATGCGGGAACGGCGTCCCCTCGCTTTTCGGCTTGATATCCGTAACCAGCGATTCCGTCACGCCAAACACCGTATCCGAATCGATGTGATCGTCACCCGACGTGTACAGCGCCGTCACCACCTCGCGATATCCCGAAGCGCCCACCAAAAAGTGAATATGCGCCGGCCGGAACCCGTGGCGTTTCTGCGCGCGAATCATGTCGCCCACCGGACCGTCCATCGGAATCATGTACCCCAGCGGCGCGATCGTCCGCAGATGATAGTTTCCCTTCTCATCCGTGTGGAAGCACCCGCGCAAGTCCATCTCCTTCGGGTCGTGCTTCTGCAAATCGTAATTGCCCGTCTCATCCGGCTGCCAGATCTGCACCAGCGCGCCCGGAATTCCCTTGCCCGACTTGTCCGTCACACGCCCGTAGATGCCGATTTCCTCGCCTGAGGTCGGCTTCGTCGAGATGGAGTCGCCCAGCTTCATCGTCGGCGCATCCTGCCGGTAGAACGGACCCAGCAAGCTGGACTTCGTGCCGTCCTCCACCGCGCGCTTGTCGTGCAGCGCGTTAATTAAGCTGCTCAACCCCAGCGTGTCAGAGAGCAAAATGAACTCCTGCCGGTACGGCGTGCACTTCTGCCCCACCGCCGTCAGGAATGCGATGCCTTGCAGCCATTCATCCGGCGTCAAATCGGCCTCGCGCGCGAAGGCGTGCAAATGCCGTACCAGAATCTCCATGATTTGTTTAAAACGCGGATTCTCTGTCGTGGAGATCTGCTCCAGCGCCGCGTCGGTAATCGTGTTCTCGTCGATGGCTCGTATCACAAGGTGCTCCTTTAACCACTAGCTATGATAGTTGATCGAAGCCGCGCGCCGCGTTACGCGTCCTGCTTCTTCAACGGCCAGAACTGAAAGAACTCCGCGAAAAAGATCAACAGCGGAAACGTTACCGCCAGCAGCGCCGACGCCAGCCACCTCTCGAAATCGTTACCCGGAGGCCCCGCCGCCAGCGGCCCACTCAGCGACGACGACAGCGCCCCGTACAAGTACGCCAGCGCCGACCCAATCGCCGCCGCCGCCACCGCATTCACGATTCCCTTCACCGGCTGCGTCATCTTTGCGAACAGCGAATTCTGAAACATATTCAGCACGATGATGGTTCCAAAGATGAACGGAATCGGAACCTCCACCATGAACTGCAGCGGATCCATCTTCATCGCAATCACGCCGATGTAGAACGCCGCCCCGCCCAGTGCCAAGCAGATCAACGTCCACACGATCCCCAGGACCGGCTGCCTCATCATGGAGCCGGACTTGGTCAACGGCCACAAATCGAAATGCAGCATCAGGAACATGATGGAAAGCGACGTCAGGAAATACACCAGCGCCATGTTCGCATTGAACATTCCGTGCGGATCGAGCGACGCCACATACACCGGTGCTCCCGCCATAAACTCATAGCTGAAAAAGACCCGGAACAGGATGTAGTTCACCAGGTACACCGCCGCCAGCATCACCAGCCCCGACGCCACCGGATGCTTGATCTTGTTGAACGGCCACCCGCCCCACATGATCGCCGCCCAGAACGTGATGATCACGCTGAGGATGATGCACATGATGATCATCGGCGGCAGCGGCCGCACCTGCCCGAACATCACGAAGTAAACGCCCGCCACCACCACGCCCACCACCACCGTCAGCAGCGCCAGCATCAAGCCCTTCATCGGCTGCCCCAGCTTCGCCGCGAATTGCGGGTGCTTGCACCCCCAGGCCACCCCGATCACAATCTCCATCGGAATAATGCATGCCAGCGCGTATGTGACGCTGCCCAAAAACTTCGCAGCGGGAATCAGCGCGATCACCCCAAGGGAAATCGCCATGACCAGGACGGAGGCGACAAGGCCGAGAGCCGGTTGTTTCATTCATAGGAGTCTACAACAGATGGGTGCCGCTGCGTGACAGCCCGCAGCCCCGTGGGGGAAACCGCCCAGAGCTGTGCAGCTTACAAGCCAAGTCCCGCAAATTCAACGTCTGCAATTTGGCGCACGGATTGCATCCACAGCTCCAGGAGGTGTGGCCATGCTCGGTGACTATTCAGTAGCGGCAGTGGTGATGATCGGATTTACGGCGGT
This sequence comes from Bryobacteraceae bacterium, assembly GCA_036498815.1. Taxonomy (GTDB): domain Bacteria; phylum Acidobacteriota; class Terriglobia; order Bryobacterales; family Bryobacteraceae; genus Palsa-187. Next base: position 31,197 of record DASYET010000024.1, read on the forward strand.
CTGCGCCGCGATTCTGCTGGGGCTCGTGGTGACGCTCCCCTTCAAACATCAATAGGAGACCCATGAAACATCATTTCTTCTTAAGCGCATTCGTGATCTTGATCGTCATCTGTGGAATCGCACTCGCGGCCGGTTTCCCCGTCGCGCCCTTCTTCCTCATCACCGTGGTTGCCGAGATCTTGTTCGGTCTGCACCTTAATAACGACCGCCCGATGCGAGTCCTCAAAGCCCTCGCGCACGAAGCCAAATCCGATCACGCCGCCCGTATGCGTAGCGCGCACTAAAACAAAAAGGCCGCTCGATCACTGCACCGCCAGTCTCCCTTACGTCGAAACCCAACTTGTGATTTCGACGTAACCGAGCCGCGACAGTGATGGAGCGGCCTTTCGACGTTCCTCGAATCTACGCCAGATCCGCGGCCTTGATCGGCAGCGTCCGAATCCGCTTGCCCGTCGCCGCGAACACCGCGTTCGTCACCGCCGGAATGATCGAGGGCGTGCTCGCCTCCCCAATCCCGCCCGGAGCCGCCGTGCTCGCTACCAGGTGCACTTCCACCACCGGCATCTCGCTGATGCGCAGGGGCTCGTAATTATTGAAGTTCTGCTGCACCACCCGGCCCTTCTCCAACGTGATACCCAGCTTAAGCGCCGCGCTTAAGCCGTAGACGATGCCGCTCTCGATCTGCTGCGTCACGATGTTCGGATTCACCACCTGCCCGCAATCCACCGCCGCCACCACTTTGTGCACCTTCACCTTGCCGCCCGTGACGGAAACCTCCGCCACCAGCGCGTTGAAGCTGCCGATGTTGTTGACTACGCCGACGCCATGGAAATGCCCCGTCGGAAGCGGCTTGCCCCAATTCGCCTTCTCCGCGGCGACGTTCAGCACGTTCAAGTACCGCGGATTCGCCTTCGCCAGCAGCTTGCGCCGGAACTCCACCGGATCTTTCTTCGTCGCCGCCGCCATCTCATCGAGAAAACTCTCCATGAAGAAGCAGTTCTGCGAGAAGCCGACCGACCGCCAGTAGCTCACCGGAATGCCCGCGTCAGGCGCATGATATTCCACCTGCATGTTCGGAATCCCGTACTCGATCGTCTCAATGCCTTCCACCGCCGTGCTGTCCACGCCGTTGCGCATCCCGCCGAAAGACGGACACGCTACGCTCGCCGTGAACGATACCGGCCATCCATCGGCATCCAGCCCCGCCGCGAACTTGGTGTACGACGCCGGACGATACGTGTCGTGTTGCAGATCGTCCTCGCGGGTCCACGTCAGCTTCACGGGAGTCCCCGGCACCGCCTTCGCGATCTCCACCGCTTCGCCGATGAAATCCGCTCCGCCGCGGCGTCCGAATCCGCCACCCAGATACTCGGTGTGGATCTGGATCTTGTTTGCCGGCAGCTTGGTGATGCCCGCCGCCGTCTGGCTCGCAATGGACTGAATCTGCGTCCCCGCCCAAACCTCGCAGCTATCCGCCGTTACCAGAGCGGTGCAATTCAGTGGCTCCATCGGAGCATGCGACAAGTACGGCGCTTCGTACACCGCGTCGATCTTCTTCGCCGCGCCCGCCATGCCCTGGCCGGCATCGCCCACCTTGCGGGCCACCGCTCCCGGCTTCGCCGTCAGATCCATGAACATCTGCCGCAGGCTCGCGCTCGAAGTATTCGCCCGCGGACCCTCGTCCCACTTGATCGTCAGCGCTTTGCGCCCTTCCATCGCGGACCACGTATTATCCGCGATCACCGCCACGCCGTTCGAAATCTGCACCACGTTCTTGACGCCCGGCACAGCCTTCGCCTTCGTCGCATCGAAGCTGGCCACCTTGCCCTCGAACACCGGGCAGCGCTCCAGGCTCGCATACAGCATGCCCGGCCGCTTCACATCCAGACCGAACGTCGCCGACCCGTTCACCTTCGCCGGCGTATCCAGCCGCTTCGGCGAGGTCCCGATCACCTTGAACTGTGCCGCGTCCTTCAGCTTCACGTTCGCCGGAACGGCCAGTTGCGACGCCGCCTCCGCCAGGCTGCCGTAATTCAACTTCGCGTTCGTCGCCGTGTTCACGACGGAGCTGTTCTCCGCCCGGCACTGCGACGCGTTCACGCCCCACTTCTGCGCGGCTGCCGCGACCAGCATCTCGCGAGCCTGCGCCCCGGCCTGACGCAACGGCGCATAGGAAGTACGGATACTCAGGCTCCCGTAAGCCCCCATCATGCCGCCGCCCGCATAAGCGGGCTCGACGCCCGGGAACTCGGTGCGGATCTTCTTCCAGTCGCACTCCAGTTCTTCGGCCAGCAGTTGCGACAGCGACGTCACCGTCCCCTGTCCCATCTCCGACTTGTGGATCATCAGCGTAACGCTGTCATCCGATCCAATCCGCACAAACGCATTCACCTTGGCGGGAGCCCCCGCGGCCTGCGCCTTCGCCCGTTCCGGCAGAGTGAAGTTGATGACCAGCCCACCGGCAGCGGCGGCGGAAGCTTGCAGAAATCCCCGTCGATTCAGTTTCGGAGTCATGGCAGTCATTTAAGCTTTCCCCCTGTAGCGAGCGGCCGTGTGCACGGCTCTGCGAATCGATTGATACGTCCCACAGCGGCACAGATTGCCGCTCATCGCTTCATCGATATCCGCATCTGTCGGAGCATTCGGCTTCGCGATCAGCGCCGCCGCCGTCATGATCTGCCCGCTCTGGCAGTAGCCGCACTGCGGAACATCCTCGTCGATCCACGCCCTCTGCACCGGATGGCTCTTGCCGTCGGCAGAAAGACCCTCAATCGTCGTCACGCTCTTGCCCGCGATGGCCGACACCTGCGTGCCACACGACCGCCGAGGCTGGCCGTCCACATGCACCGTGCACGCGCCACAGAGTTGCTTGCCGCACCCGAACTTCGTTCCCGTCATCCCGAGCGTGTCCCGCAGAGCCCACAAAAGGGGCATTTGCGCGGGAACGTCCACGGTGGCGGGCTTCCCATTGAGAGTGAATTTCACAGCCATACGGACCTCCTACAGAGCTTTCGCATGTTCAGTATACAATGAACTCCAATTGTCACTCCGGCCACCATCGAAGCTTCGCCCCATCCTGCGCGTAGCCTCCGGAAACGCCTTGGAGATGTACGATTTCCAGATCTTCGGCTACTACGCCGCGGCCATCGGCTCCACGTTCTTCCCCGGCACCAGCGAATTCGCCTCCCTAATGTACACGCTCGCCACCTTCGGAGCCGGATTCCTGATGCGTCCCCTCGGAGCCATCGTCCTCGGAGCCTACATCGACCATCACGGCCGCCGCGCCGGTCTGCTCCTGACGCTCTCCCTCATGGCCGCCGGGACCCTGTCGATCGCGATCCTGCCCGGCTATGCCGTGCTCGGCCTGGTGGCCCCCCTGCTCGTGCTCCTCGGAAGGCTCGTTCAAGGTTTCTCCGCTGGCGTCGAACTGGGCGGCGTCTCCGTCTACCTCTCCGAAATCGCGACACCCGGCCGTAAGGGATTCTTCGTGAGCTGGCAATCCGCCAGCCAGCAGGTAGCCGTCATGTTCGCGGCGGTAATCGGCATCGCTCTGGCTTCGACCCTCTCCGCAACCCAGATGACCGCCTGGGGCTGGCGGATCCCGCTCCTCGCCGGCTGCGCCCTCCTCCCGTTCCTCTTCATCCTGCGCCGCTCCCTGGAAGAAACCGACGATTTCCGCGCCCGCACCCATCACCCTACGGCCCCCGAAATCTTCCGAACCGTCGCCGCCAATTGGAAGCTGATCCTGATCGGCACCATGATGGCCACCATGACCACCGTCTGCTTTTACCTCGTCACCACCTACACCCCCACCTTCGGAACCCGCGAGCTCCATCTCAGCTCCACCGCCAGCCTCATCGTCACCCTCTGCGTCGGAGCCTGCAACTTCATCGTCCTGCCCATCTCCGGATCGCTCTCGGACCGCATCGGGCGCCGGCCCATCCTGATCGCCTGTACCGTCGCCGCGCTGATCACCGCCTATCCCGCCATGTGGTGGCTGGTCAGCGCGCCATCCTTCGCGCGCCTCATGATCGTGGAACTTTGGTTCGCGCTCTTCTATGCCAGCTACAACGGAGCCATGGCCGTTCTCCTCACCGAAATCATGCCCGTCGAAATCCGCATCTCCGGGTTCTCGGTAGCCTACAGCCTCGCCACCGCCATCTTCGGAGGATTCACTCCCCTCATCTGCACCTGGTTGATCAAGGTCACCGGCAACAAAGCCATGCCCGGAGCCTGGCTCTCACTCGCCGCCGTCATCGGCCTCACGGCGGCGTTGATGTCGAGACAAGCTCCGCGGGAACACTGAGAACCGCCGCCTAATGTTGGCGAGATCTTCGACCGATACCTGGTTTAGTGCCTTTCTCGGTCTCGGCAGCGGTCTTCGCCTATTTGATGACAACAGCAGGAGCCATCGTGCTCATGCGGCGAAGCTCTAACTGGAGAATCCGGTTTCTCGCCTTCGCCATCGGCCTGCCTCCGCTATGCCAAAGCGTGATCCTGCTGGCGAATCACCAAGTGTGGGTTTCCCCGGTCATGGGCAAAACCGCGGAATTCTTACAGCTTCCCGCGAGCGCCTTGTGTCTGACGGCAGTCTATCTGTTGAACAAAGAGAACTACAGCCGCAAGAACACCGACGCCCGGTTGCGAGTCGCCGAAAGCAGCCCCGCCCCGGGTTCCGTGAGCGCTACCAGTTAGTCCGAACCGCTCAGTTCTTCGGCAGCGGCACGGCCGCCATCTTGAACGTGCCCGGATCCTTGTCCTTCATCGCCGCATCATTGCGGTAGTTCAACTTGCCCTCGATCAGCCAAGCCATCCCCCGAGTCGCTGTGACGCCAGGCGTAGCCTCCAGCCCTTCCTTGATGGTCTTAATCGTCGCGTTCGACCCGTCCAGAGTCACGATGTCCATCTTGCCCGAGTTCTCCGCCAGCAGCAGCCGGTTCTTCCCGATCGCGCGCATCCCGTCCGGACGATCCAGCGCCCGCGAAACCTTCAGCTCCGTGACCGTCTTGGCCTTTCCGTCCTGCCCCAGGTCCAACCGCAGCAACTTGCCCGTGGTGACGCTGTTCACAATCAGAAGGGTGGGTTCCGCGAACGCCAGCCCGTCGGCCCCCGCCAGCAGCGGATCCTTCGCCGCCGCCACCAGTTCCTTCGCCCCCGGTTTCAGAATCCACACCGTGTTCTGACGAGTGTCGGCGATATACGCGCTCCCATCGCCGCTCACCGCGACGTCGTTGCAAAACGCGTCCGCCCCCGCTATCGGATAGGTGGCCTTGGGTGCCCCGCTCTTCAGGTCGAACGTCTTGACCGAAGTCGCCTCACCCTTGTTCTCCAGATTATTCGAGCACACCCAGAGATTCTTCCCCTTCTCATCCGCATAGACGCCGAGCACCTGATTCAGACCGCCCGTCCCCGCCTTGATCCACTCTTCCGCCACGGTCTTCCCCGGTGCGATGCGAAGAACCGTCCCGTGCCCCAGGCTCCCCAAAATCAGCGTCCCATCCGCCGTCGATGTAATGCTCTCCGGAAACAACCGGTTCGCCGGAAGGACGATCTCAGTAGGCTGCGCCGCCGAAAGTCCGACGGCAGTCAAAAGGAACGCCGTCGCGCTCCAGGCAGTTTTCGGAAGGAATTGGTTCATGGGAGTCATGTAGTCTGTTCTCAAGTTTAACCGGAGACGAAAAGGCAGGCACCGCGAAGTGAATGAGTTTCTTGCCAGACACATCTTGAAGAAGCTCACGAGCTAACCGCCATTGGGGGCAAATGCAGTTCATATCGTCAGAACGCATCCATCGGCCTCCAACCTCCGAATCAAATCGGTCCGTTCATCCGACGGACAATTCGGCGATTCGACGGATGCCCGGAATCTCCCCGCTGGTCAGGTCCCGATATAGATCGCGGAGGTTCTCTTCCAGTTCCCGCAGCGATTCGCCCTGAGTCAGGTAATCGGGATACTCCTCGAAGTAGCCAAGCCACACCTCCCCGTCTTGCCAACGGACATACCGGGCGGTACTCATGGCATCATTCTAGCTAGTTGCTGGGATTAGAGAGCAGGAAGACCAAAGGAGACGTATCTTTTTGGTTGCGGGGGAAGGATTTGAACCTTCGACCTTTGGGTTATGAGCCCAACGAGCTACCAGACTGCTCCACCCCGCAGCACTATCGTAGCAGCAGCCCGGCGTAGGGTCAAATTTCGGGCGCAGGAATCGTGAAATGGAGTATGATGCTGCCATATGACGCCTCCGAATCCTCCGGGATATCCGCCTCCTGGCCCTGGCGGTTATCCGCCGCAACAGCCGCCTCAGGGATATCAACCGCAGCCCGGCTATCAACAGCCGCCTCCCGGATACCAGCAGCCCTACCAGCAACAGCCTGGCTATCCTCCGCCCGGGATGCAGCCCCAGGGCCCCCCGCCCAAGAAATCGAGCGTCCTCATGTGGGTGCTGATCGGCGTCGGAGGATTCGTCCTGCTCGGAATCCTGGCCGCGGGCATCGGCAGCTACGTCCTCTATCGCACCGTCAAAAACGCCGGGTTCGATTCCGAGCTGATGCAGAAGAACCCCGGCCTCGCCATGGCCAAGATGGTCACGGCCATGAATCCCGACTACCAGACCGTGACCACGAACGATTCCACGGGCACCATCACCGTCCGCGAGAAGAGCACCGGCAAGATCGTCACCCTGCGCTTCGATCCCGAGAAGAAGTCCATGGTCATCGTCGACGAAGACGGCAAGGAGTCTAAGATCTCCGTCAGCGGCGACGGCAAGAACACCGGAGGCGTGGAGTTCCAAGGCCCGGACGGTACCGTGAAGATCGGCACTTCGGCCGGAAATTCGCCCCCGTCCTGGGTGCCCGTTTACCCCGGCGCCTCCGTGCAGGGCCTGGGCTCTGCTCAAACACCGGACAGCGACACCTACAGTTTCGGGTTCAAGACTTCGGATCCCTCCGCTAAAGTGATGTCGTTCTACCAGGACCAATTGAAGAGCGCCGGATTCACTCTGAATCAGTTCGTCACCAGTGGACAAATCGGACAGGGCGGAATGATCTCCGCGGAGGACGCCGGCAAGAAGCATAGCGTCGTGCTGATCGTCGCCGTCGATAACGGGGAATCCAACGTATCGGTCACGGCCGTGGAAAAGAAGTAACCCGGCTGTCCCACGCGCGCACCACCGGCCCGCCTTCGCCTGGTGCAGCCGCTGGCGTCAGCGCGGGGACCGCTACTGCTTCCTCACCGAGATCTCCGCCGCCAGAACGTCGTGATTTAAGTTGATCGACACGTTCCTCGGAGCCTTCGGCAGAGTCGCCTTGACGGTCGCCGTGTTACTGCCCCGTACCTGAACCCGTCCGGCGGCCACCCACTTGCCGTCGATCTCGAAGTACAGTGGCAGTCGCATCAGGAAGTCGGGCGACACCTCGCTCTGCGTCAGTTTCCCCTCGAAGACTACCTTGCCTCCGTCCGCCGGAGTGATCGTGTAGTCCAGATGATACTTCGGAAGGTCCGTCCCATAGATCCAGTCGCGAAAGAACCAGTCCATTCGATGGTTGCCCTCGACGTCCAGCGAAGCCTTCATATGCTTCTCTACCGTGTCCTTGAACCCCTCGCTGGACGCGTTCTTGTAAAGGTACGTCTGCACGAAATCTTTCATCATCGCGATGAAGTCCTGATCCCCGGTTTTTTCATCGCGCATCAGGCTGCGGATCATCTGAAGCACGTACGCGCCCTTCGGATAAATCATCCCCCGGTACGCTCCCGGATTCTTCGAATAGTTAAGCCTCTCGCCCAGCCACAGCGGCCCCGCGTCATTGGGCGAATTGCCGTACTGATTCTTCTGCGCGATCTCATCCCTCAAGCGGTCCCAGAATTTGCCCACGGCGTCAGGTTTTTCCGTGGCTTCCACGTAGAGACTCGCGGAGAATTCGGCGAAACCCTCGGAGAGCCATTGGTCATGGTAACTGCTCAAGCCCACCATGTGGCCCCACCATTGATGCGCGATCTCATGCGGCGTCACTTCCTGGATAAAATTCTGGAAGCCGAACGCATTGGCCCCCAGCAAACTATACCGCTGGGTCGAATCGAGAAAGGCGCTAATCGGTAAGTACACCAGCGTGGGCCACGATTGTCCAAAGTCGAACTGCGGCTGCTGCGTGATCGCGATCCTACCGTACGGCGAAGTCCCGAACCAATGCTCATACAGGCGGATGGTGTTCTCACTTTCCACTAGCGCCCGGTCCGCCATGGACGCGGGCGTCAACGCTAAGGACTGCCCGGCATTGCGCAAATAATCCGGCAACTCCGAATTCGCGTAGGATTCGATTTCGTACTTGTCCTCCTTGTCCGTCAGCGTCTTCTTCTTGAAGGAACCGTAGTTAAACCCCGCCACCGCCAGCGGCACCTCGGAGATCCACTGCGAGCAGGCCTGATTGCCCTCCGTCCACTCCTTGGCGAGCTTACCGACGCTCACCAGCATGAACTGCTTCGGGATCTTGAACGTCAAATCGTACGTCGCATGATCGAGAAACGTGTTCAAATTCGGATACCAATCCTCCCGAGCCCCCACCGCGAAATTGCCGTTGCCTTCCTTCTCGATCACCATCCCGCCCTCATACTCGATGTGGAGCTGATACGATCGCCCCGCCACCAGCGGCTCCGGCAGAATCACGTGGAAGAACGGATCGTCCTTCACCGGCTCTTGGATAAACGGCATCTCGCGATGCCCCTCCCCCGTGACGGTCGCGACCCTCAAATTCGGCAGCAGCCCCAGCGGCAGCACCCGCGTACCGGTCGTCTTTGCGGTGAACTTGAGGTCCGTGACGCCCGCGATCTGCGCGCCCCCATTGATCACCGTTTCGACCTTGTAATGCTCCGCGGTGACGGCGTGCTTGTCCTCGTTCGAGGACGCGCGGTTGTTCTTCCACTCCTATTCCAGATGCGTCAAGTACCAGAGGCCCGCACGCTCGCCACCCGGATCTACGTTCACCAGCGCCACCTCCTCGGGCGCCGGCAGATCCGGCCGCACTCCGCTGGGGACCACCAGGAATCGCAAGTCCGCATCCGTCTTCCCGTGCAGAAACACCCGGAAACTCGCCCCCTGCGCCGGATTGTAGATCTCCGCCAGTAAATCCGCTTCGACGTTCGAGAAGGCCACAGCCCGCAGCTTCTTCCGGAAATCCTTCAGCGTATCCGCCGACTTCGGATCCAGCGCGATCATCTTCGCCTGCCCCGTCACCTCAAAGAACGTGTCATCCGTGAAGGCCAGCAGCGCCGCATCGAAAGTCTCGTCGACATCCTTCCGCCCGATGACCTTGTTGAGATGCTGCTCTTCGATCGGGATCGCGGGCCTCAGTTGGAAGCGCCCCTCCCCGTTGAAAACCGCCAGGACAACCTTCTTCTGCACTTCGGGCAGGAACGTGATGGTGCCTGTGCGCAATGTGACCGTAGCCACGTCGCGGCGCAGCTCGATGTTTTCCACGCGATACGTGTCCGAGGGCAGGCTGGCCCGGAGAGCCTTGTACGCCGTGTCGGAGTTCGCGAGCGGAGAAATCGCTTGCGCGGCAACCAGTCCTGTCAGCAGGAACAGCGGCGCGAATCGCGTCAGCATATCGACCCTCAATTTATCATTTTTAGAACACTCGATTTGTTACGATATTCGACAGTGTTTTCCTCCCGCCAGAAGTGGGATCTTCCCGCCAATCCACTTTCGTTGATCCGCGCCGAAAAGCGCCGTACCGGAACGCGCATCCTCGATCTAACCGAGTCGAATCCCACGCAAGCTGGGTTCGCCTACAGCCCCGAAATCCTCTTCGCCCTCACCGATCCGAAGGCCCTGCGCTATGAGCCCGATCCCCAGGGCATGAGGTCGGCTCGCGAAGCGGTCTCGGCCTACTACGCGGACCGCGGAGTCAAAGTGAGCCCCTCGCAGATCCTGCTCACGGCCTCCACCAGCGAAGCGTATTCGTACCTCTTCAAGCTCTTGGCGGACCCCGGCGATGAGGTGTTGGTGCCGCGCCCTTCCTATCCTCTCTTCGAGTTTCTAGCCGGCCTCGAATCCGTCTCTGTAAAGCAGTATCCGCTCCGTTACGACGGTGCGTGGCACATGGACTTCGCTCAGCTTGAGCGATCCCTCACCCCGAAAACTCGGGCAGTTGTGGTCGTGAACCCGAACAATCCCACCGGGTCGTTCCTGAAGCGTGCGGAGTGCGAACAGCTCACGCAGTTAGTCGCCGCCCGAAACCTCGCGATCCTCTCCGACGAAGTTTTCGCCGATTACGGCTTCGGGACCGACCCGGAGCGCGTGCGAACGCTGGCGGGCGCACCGGAAGCGCTCACGTTCTCCATGAGCGGCCTCTCCAAGATCGCCGGCCTCCCTCAAATGAAGCTAGGCTGGATCGTCGCCAGCGGCCCCCGTCACCAAGAAGCGCTCGAAAAGCTGGAATGGATCGCCGATACATTCCTCTCCGTAGCCAGCCCTGTACAAGCAGCCCTCCCCACTCTCCTACGCGCCGCCGAGCCCGTCCAGCAACAGATTCGCGATCGCACCGCCGCGAACCTGGACCTGCTTCGCACCAGCACCCGAGATTCGCCCGCCAACGTCCTCGGCGTCGAAGGTGGATGGTCTGCCATCTTACAACTCCCCCGCACACGATCCGAGGAGCAGTGGGCCGAAGGTCTTCTCCGCGATCGGGACGTTCTGGTCCAGCCCGGCTTCTTCTACGACTTCGAGTCCGAAGCCTTCCTCGTCGTGAGCCTCCTCACCGAGCCCGCCATCTTTGAAGAAGGCGTCGCCCGAATGCTCGACTACATTCTCGCCCCGCCGCTGCAAATCAGCACCTCGCCGCTCACGTAATCCGAAAGCGGCGAACAGAAGAACAACACCGGTCCCGCCGCTTCCTCCACCGACCCCAGCCGTCCCAGCGGACAACTCTGCTTCATCGCTTCGATGGCCGCAGGCTGCACCCCGACCTTAATCTTGCGTCCCTTCACTTCAATCTCGGACTCGGCACTCAGCGGCTGCACCAGCCGCGTCTCGATGAACCCAAAGCCGACCGCGTTCACGTTCACGTTGTACCGCCCCCACTCCTTCGCGAGCACTTTCGTCAACCCCACGATGCCCGCCTTGCCCGACCCGTACCCCGATTGCCCCGCGATCCCGTCCACTCCGGAGATGGAAGTGATGTTCACCACCTTGCGCATCACGCGGCGGCCCTCGGCGGTCTCCTTCTTGGCGGCGCCCCTGATATACTCCGACGCCGCCCGCAGAATCCGGAACGGAGCCACCATGTGGATGTCCAGCATCGCCTGAAACTGCTCGTCCGTGGTCTTCTGGATCACGCTGTCCCACGTGTACCCGGCGTTGTTCACCACGATATCCAGCGACCCGAAACCCGATACCGCCGCGTTCACCAGCTTCTCCGGAAATCCCGGAGCCGTCACGTCCCCCGGAAGCGCTTTAGCGTGCCCTCCCGCCTGGTCAATCAGGACTCCGGTTTCGAAGACCGGATCGCGATCAAGGTCGTTGAGCATGACATGGGCTCCCGCTTCCGCGAGTTTCTGTGCGATCGCGCGGCCGATCCCGCGCCCCGCTCCGGTGACAAGGGCGGTACGGCCCTTCAAGTCGAGACTCATGAGTGCCTGTATAACACAGGTCGAGCGAATAACGAAACGTTTTCCCCAGCCGCTTGTATCTAGTCAGGGGAAACTATGCGGCGCATCACTTTAGTACTGTTGGCGGCGGGAATCGCGTGGGGACAGGTTCCCCTCGATTACCAGGATTTATACAGCAGTCTTCAGCAAAAGCTGACGGCGTTCGATGCGAGTGTTCTCTCGCAATGGAACGGAACCAAATCAAATGTCGACTTTTCGGCGGAGTTGCTCAGCGCCAACTGCAACCGAGGCCTGCAATTGCTCACCGCCCGCCAGGGCTATCTGGCGGAGCTCGCCAAACTGAAGGCGCTCGGCGTCAATACCGTCACCGTTTGCGCGAGCTTTCCGATTTTGTACCAGCCCTTCTACCAATTCAACGGCGACCCTGCGGATTATCAGAACATGCTCGCGTTTTATCAGCAGCTCGCCACGGATGTCCGCACGCAGGGGATGAAACTCGCCGTCGAGAGCGACGCGATGTTCCCCGGAGTTTACTCCACCGGCTCGGGATTTAACCTGACCGGGTATTACGGAACGCTCGGCCAGCAGGCGTATATCGACGGCCGCACGCAGACCATCGTCACCATCGCCAAGACCATGCAGCCCGACTATCTCGAAATGGGCTCTGAGCCCGACACCGAATCGCAGCTCACTGGCCAATCGTTGGTAAATACCCCCGCCGGATGGGGATCGTTGATCGGAGCGTTTCAGACGGCTCTCAATCAACAAGGCCTGCAAAACGTGCGGACGGCGGCTGGCGTAGGCACCTGGCTCTCGAATGCCGCGGACTACCTACGCGCCATCAACACCTCCGCGCCCGGCCTCTGGTATTTCGATTTCCACGTCTATCCCGTGAATCTTGACTTCGCACAGAGCACGGAGTCTCTCCTGGAACTGGCCGTCGAACTCGGCAAGCCCCCCATGATCCTCGAAGCATGGCTTTTGAAGGAGCGTGATTCGGAGTTCTCCACGTCCAATGTCGCCAGTAACCCGTCGATCTTTTCACGCGATGCATTCAGCTTCTGGGCCCCTCTCGACCAGCAGTTCCTCTCCACCATGGTGAAGCTCGCGCACTGGCAGCAATTGAAAGTGTTCTCGGCCTTCTGGTCGCGATATTTCTTCGCCTACCTCGATTACAACCAGGTGGTCGGACAAGGCCCCGCCCCGTCGCCGGCAACGATAATCTCCCAATCCGAGCAAGCCGCCTCTGCCGCGATCGCCAGCGGTCAATACACCTCTACCGCCACCGCCTATCAAGCCCTCATCGCCGGCGGAGCATTCTCCCCGGCAGCGGTCGTTTCGGACGCGAGCTACGCGCTGGGCTATTCGGCTCCCGAATCGGTGGTGGCCATCTTCGGAACGAATCTTGCCCCCGACGCCATGCCCGCTCCCGGAACTCCGCCCACCACTCTCGATGGCGTGACCGTCACCGTCACCGATTCCACAGGGCATCAGGCTCCGGCTTCCCTTTACTACGTGTCCCCCGGACAGATCAATGCGATCCTGCCGGCCGGCCTCGCCGCAGGCAACGGGACGCTCCTCATTACCGGCCCGAAAGGCGCGACCTCCGTCGGTCCGATCAAGGTGCTCGCGGTGGCCCCCGCCCTCTTCTCGGCCAACGCCAGCGGCGAGGGCCCGGCCGCTGCCGTCCTCACTCGCGTCAAGCCCGACGGCACGCAAACCAACGGCCTCACCTTCAAGTGCGGCAGCGCCGCGGGCAGTTGTGTGAACGTTCCCATCGACGTCAGCAACCCCGCCGAAACCGTAGTGATCTCCCTCTACGGCACCGGAATCCGCAACGCCAGCGGAACCTTGGTCGTCAGCGTGAAGATCAACGGAGGCACCCTGCCCGTGCTCTCGTCCGGAGCGCAGGGCCAGTATCCCGGCCTTGATCAGGTCAACGTCCAAGTCCCCAGCAAATTCGCCGGCATGGGCGAGCAGGCCATCCAACTCACGGTGAACGGGCAAGTCGCGGGCGGACTCACCGCCAACCCGGTCACGATCAATCTTCAATGATCTTCGTCAATACGACCCCAGCACCGCCAGCACCGTGAACGCAAGCGAAACCGCCAGCGCCCGCTTTCCCACCGTCATCATCGGCGTCGCGAGCGCCTCCGGCGTGCTCATGATGCCGAGGTCGTACAGGTGCGCCGCTTCCGAAACCAGCAGTGCCGCCGCATACCACGGATGCCGCGCCGCGATCGATACCGCAGCCAGCACCAGCGCTCCGCTGAGCAGAGCAGCCTCCCGCCGCAGTGCGAGAAATGCCGCCGCATCGGCACTCTCCGGCTTCCGCGCCGCGATCCGAGCCTCCAACCGCGCGTGTACCACCAGAATCGTCCCCAGGAAATGCGCTCCGTGCAGCGCCCAGAACCACCAGGCCCACCTCGGGATCGACGGCTCCACCGCGAGGCATGCCGCGAGCCCGGATGCGCTCAGCCCCGCGGCGCTCAGGGCTTGCAGCCAGAGGCTCCGCTGGCGATTCTTCACCGTCATATACACCGCCAGCACCGTAAGCACCGCCGCCCCGCCCCCGAGCATCGCCATCATCGGCAACGGCCACACCGCCAGCAGCGCGACTCCCGCGGCGGCCAGCAGCGCAAACTCCACCCACAGATAGCGCCGAGCTACATCGCTCTCCAGATGCCGATTCCGCCACACCCACCGCTGCCGGGCTAGAACCGTCAGCGGCTCCCGTACCAGAAACACCAGCACCACCGCGGCCAGCGCCGGAGCCACTGCCCAACTCAGCCGCCGCTCCACCATCAAAGCGCCCAGAAACGGCTGGAGCAGCATCGCCCAGGCTCCGTGTTCGCGGGGAATCGGCGGGATCCGTGGGACCGCAGTCATCGGCTTGGAGCCTAGTCCCGTAAAAGAAATCTTGAAACCGGCAAATGGGCCGATGAGGGAATCGATAAAGATTTTTCTTCCAAAGGAATCTGGTTCATATCGCTTTATGTTACCGAGACGCTGGCGGACGTCCGTCTTCTCTTACTTGTTTTCGGCGATGTTCGTAGCCGCGGGTCTACCCCTGGCGGCACAAGACACTCGCCTTCCTCTTCCCTTCCACACCGGCAGGACTATCACGATCCCTGGGCACGTTCATCGCTACGCCCAGCCGCAGTTCGACCAGGGCCCGGTGGACGGCTCGTTCCAAATGAACGACCTCACGCTTCTCATGCAGCCTTCGCCCCAGCAGCAGGCAGCGCTGGAACAACTTCTCGCGGCGCAGCAGGACCCTGCCTCGCCACAGTATCATCAGTGGCTCTCGCCGCAAGAGTTCGCCGACCGCTTTGCGCCCAGCCAGGACAGCCTCGCGCAGGTGACCGCGTGGCTCGAATCGCAGGGCTTCACCGTGACGCACGTGGGAGAAACGCGCAATTGGATCGCGTTCAAAGGTACAGCGGGGCAGGCCGAGCAAGCTCTGGGCTCGCCGATTCATCGCTACAACGTCAACGGAGAATCGCATTTCGCCAACACGGCCGATCCCCGGATTCCCGAGGCGCTCTCCGGCTTGGTTTCCGGCTTCCGCGGCCTCCACGACTTCTTACCGCGCCCCCCGCGTCCGAGAGTGGCTCCGCAGTATACCGTAGGCTCCGGGTATCACTACCTCGCTCCGGCCGACTTGGCGGCGATCTACAATCTCTCCACCCTCTTCAATCAAGGCATCGACGGGACCGGCCAAACCATCGCCGTGGTCGGCCAGACCAATATCAACACCGCCGACATCCAAAACTTCCGCAGCATCTTCCGTCTGCCGGTAAAGACGACGCAAGTCGTGATGGTCCCCGGCAAGGAGCGCGTGGGAATCGTCAGCAATGAATTGCTGGAAGCCGACCTCGATCTTGAATGGGCCGGCGCCGCCGCTAAGAATGCGACGCTCGTCTACGTCGCCGCCCCCAACGTCTTCGACGCCGTTCAGTACACCGTCAGCCAGCGTCTTGCCCCGGTTCTGAGCATGAGCTACGGCCTATGCGAAACCGGAGCCTCCGCCATCGCCCGTCAGCTCCAGGCCATCGCACAGCAGGCCAATGCGGAAGGCATCACTTGGCTGGCCTCCTCCGGTGATTCCGGCGCCGCCGATTGCGATGCAGGTGCCACCGCGACGCAAGGCCTTTCCGTCGACCTTCCCGCCAGCGTCCCCGAAATCACGGGCGTGGGAGGCACCTCCTTCAGCGACACAACCGGCTCCTACTGGACCTCCAGCAACGGCGTCAGCTACGGCTCCGCTCTTAGCTATATTCCCGAGACCGCGTGGAACGACACCACCAAGGCTGGACAACTCGAAGCCACCGGCGGCGGTATCAGCACCGTCTTCGCCAAGCCATCGTGGCAAACCGGACAAGGCGTTCCCGGGACCAATGCCCGTTACGTCCCCGACGTCGCAATGCCCGCTTCAGCCCAGCATGATGGCGCGCTCGTCTGCACCGCCGGAGGCTGCGCTAACGGACTCAGCGGCAGCACTGTCGTCGTGGGAGGAACCTCCCTCGCCGCGCCCATTCTGGCCGGGATCGTCGCCCTTACCAATCAGGCGCAGTCGGCCTCGGGACTCGGCAACATCAACCCGCGCTTGTACGTCATGGCGCAAACCACCACCGGCGTTTTTCACGACATCACGACCGGAAACAACATTGTGCCCTGCCAGAAGACCACGAAGAACTGCACCACCGGAACGTTTGGATATCAGGCCGGCGTGGGCTACGATCCGGTCACAGGACTCGGGTCGGTGGATGCCTACGGCCTCGCCACACAGTGGAGTTCCTCCCAGCCCAGGGCTCTGACCGTGAGTTCTGTCGCCATCGCGCCCTCTCCCGTGACGCCCGGCGGTACGGCCACCGTCACGATCACGATGAGCGGCTCGGCTCCTAGCGGCGGCGCAACCGTCATGCTGGCTAGTTCCAACGTCTCGGCGTTTCCCGTACCGGCAAGTGTGTCCGTGACGGCGGGCCAGAGTTCCACCAGCGTGCAAGTGACGGCGGGAAACTCCACCGGCACGGCGACCATCACCGCTACTTACAATTCTTCGAACGCCACGGCTTCGGCCACCGTCGCCACCTCAACCTTGCCTGCCATTCGCTCGGCGGTCCTCTCCTCATCCACCGTGTCCGGACCAGGTTCGATCACGTTGACCATAACGCTGAGCGGCCCCGCTCCCGCCGGAGGTTCCGCGATGACGCTTACCAGTAGCAATAGCGCGGTGCTACCCGTGCCCTCTCCGGTAACGATGTCCGCCGGTGCTAGCTCCGGCGCCCTGAGCCTGACCGTGAACCCCGTGATCTCGAGCACCAGCGTCACCCTCACCCTCAGCTACAACAATTCGACGGCGACGGCTCCCCTCACCGTGACGCCGATGCCGGTGCCGACCGTGCAATCGGTGATCGTCAGTCCTTCGCACATGGCCTCGGGCGGTACGGCTGCGGTGACGGTGATCTTGACCGGTCCGGCGCCGTTCGGAGGATCCACGGTAACGCTCGCGAGCTCGAATGCGGCAGCCTTTCCCGCACCCACGAACCTAGTAGTCCCCGCCGGACTAAGCAGCGCCGTAGTCCAGGTGACCGCCGGAATGGTCGCGCAAGCGACTTCCGCCACCCTGACCGCGGCCTACAATAACTCCAGCTCGAGTGCTCCGATCAGTGTTGCCGCGGCAGTGCTGCCGGTGATCAAATCCATCACGCTGACCCCCGGGACGATCGTCGGCCCGGCCACCGTGACTCTGACCGTGACGCTCAGCGGGCCCGCTCCGCCAGGTGGAGCATCCATGGCGCTGACGTCCAGCAACTCTGTGGCGCTAAAAGTTCCGGCGCAGGTGACAATGCCGGTGGGGGTCGCCGTTGGCTCGTTGGCGCTGACCGCGAGCAAAGTCGCCACTCCGACAAGTGTGACGCTGACGCTCAGCTATAACAACTCAACGCAAACGGCGAAGGTGATGATTACACCGAAGTAAAGGCGGGCGGACACGGCTTATTTAAAGACAAGATCTCCCGGGTGGCGGGGAACATGCCACCAGGGAGACCTGTAAAACGAGGAGGAACCTAATCTAGCTGACGCGGGGACGGGCGAAGCGGCGGCTCAGGAAGAAGAGTCCGACGCCGGCCAATGCAGTCAGCATCAACAGGATCGAGGACGGCGCCGGGGTAGCGGACGGGCCGCCACCGGTGACGCCCAAATTGGCGGTCGGGATGCCTTCCAGACTGAAATACGTGCTGGAACCCGGGCCAAGGGCCGGGCTGAAGTTCACAGTTCCATTATTGCCGTCCAGTGAAATCCCGGAGAACGACGAAGTCGGACCATAGTAATCTTGCGGATCGGAGCTGTGTCCGGTGTTGCAATAGGTGCTGCCGACGAATGTGTAGGTGCAGATTCCATCGCCGTCCAACCCGAACACACCCGTGGTCGACGTGATGTTGATCGAGCCCGCCGCCGAGCTGCTATTGTTTACCACGCCCACCATGACATCCTCGCTCTGCTCATAGGGAGTGCTGTCATTTACAACCACGGTGATCGCACCACTCGCGGGAATCGTGATGATGACGTTGCAGCCGGTGGCCGCGTTGTCAGGATTGTACGGAAAAGGATTCGCGCCGTTTCCTGCAGGGCAAATGGTGCCTGCCATCGCAAGCGCTCCTCCAAAAAGTGCAAGGGCAGCAATCTTCAAGGTTTTCTCAATTTTCATTTCGTCCCCCTCCCGGAACTATACGTATGACTTAGCCGATACCCTAGTAGCGAACCAGGAGTTCGGCTTAGCTACAGAGTATACACGAACTTAGGGGCATATGGGAAGAGGGGGGATACACCAGGGTATCAGCCCCTGTCAAAAAGTGCCTGCCACGACTCATCCAGCGAGGTCCATTGATCGGATTTACTCCAAGAGGAAACCATTTCAGGAACGTGGAGCATGCCATGCCCCTCCACGCACACGAGCTCGGTTCCGGCCCAATCCAAGAGGAGGCAACCTGGACATCCGACGCGTGTCCGCAACCCCAGGCGGTTGAGACACACGCGGCAGCGCGCCTGCTGGTCCCGTACGGACCACAACAGTACTCCCATACACGCCAACAGCGACAGCCACGTGGAAAGAGGTTCGGTGAGAAGGTCCGCTCCTCCCAACATGTTGATCGACGCGGCTCGCGTGAATTCCAATCCGGCCACGAACACAACGGCCAACAGCAGCAGAGTCTTCGCGGCGAAGAAGAGCGCCCCCCGGAAATTCATCCGGCAAAAACGTAAGCGCGAACTGCCCGCTGCTGTGACGATCGCCAGGACCAGTGCCAGCCCGAACGATCCGAACACCGATCGAACTCTTCCGGCTACCGGCGAGAGCTGGATCAACCCCGTGCCTCGGATGCCGCCGTTGGCTTTCCGGATGACCGCACCCAGTTCCCGCTGCCCATCTCCCGGCGTAACCTCGGGGGCCAGACGCACCACCACCCCTGTCTGCTGGCCCTCAAAGCTCCCGATCGGCGCCACGGTCCAAACCTGAATCTCGCGCGAGAGAAACCAGAAGTCCGGCGCGAGAACTGCGGCGACGTGGTACCGCCGCTCGTCCAGTACTACCTCCGTCTCCCGCGTGACGCGCTTCCCCTGCAGAGCTCCTCGCCAGAACGGGTAACTGATCACCACGCAGTCCCCGCAGGACGTGAATTGATCGCGCGCAAACACGCGCCCTTCGCTCGACCGGGCGCCCAGCAGGAAGAAGAAATTCTCGCTCACCATCGCCCGCCGTACTCGAGTCGGCCACCCGAAGGAGTCCTTCGCGAAGCTCTCCTTCCACGAATACGCTTCCGCGCCCTCAATAAGCTTGCTCCGGCTCTGCCACAGTCGAACCGAATCGGCGGCAATCGCGTGGCGAGTCGCCAGGGGCGCTCCGCCGTCCGATGCCGTCGCGATGCGCTCGGGATCGCGGTACGGCAGGGGCATCAGAATCGATCGCGTCACAGGAAGAAATCCGCTCACCATCGCGATCGAAACGATCACGGCTCCGATGCCTCCCAGACACCATGCGGGCGACCGGCCTCGTACGGCCAAGCGTTCCGGGCTCCACTCCTCACGGCGATGCCACAACGCATCGTCGAACGCGCCCCGCGCGAAGCGAAGCAAGCTCGCCGCGCTTTCCGTGCCTCGCGACTCCGCGTGATGGAGCTCCGCCAGCCACTCTCTCGCCCACTCCTCTCGATGCCGCACCGGCACCAGGACACCCGCCAACCGGATCAGCAGACGCGAGCCCGTCATGACCGCGTCCCCTTCAAGTGCTGCAACAGCGGATATCTCTGCACCGCCTTCGCGAGCGAGATCTCGCCCAGCGCTGTGAGCTTGTAATACTTTCGAGCCGGACGCTGCTCCGCGGCGGCCTTACTTTCTTTTTCCCATTTCGACTGAATCAACCCCAGTTGCTCCAGCCGCCGCAGCGCGGGATACACGGTGCCGCTCGGCAATCCCGTCGCCTCCATAATGTCGAAGCCGTAATTGAAGCCGCCCCCGATCGTCTGCAGAATCAAGGACGACGTGTGAGTCAGTTTGATTTCATCGCTCATGGGCGTTCCCTAGCATACAAGATTTCTATTGTAGATTTCTACATAGGGTGATATAAGAGAGTGCATGCTGGAAGTCCGCGATCTCACCAAGCGCTATAACCGCATCCCCGCGGTCGATTCCGTCAGCTTCCGCATCGCCCCCGGCGAGATCCTCGGCTACCTCGGCCCGAACGGCGCCGGCAAGAGCACCACCGTGAAAGTGCTGATCGGCCTGATCGAGCCCACCTCCGGCGAAATCCTTTTCCGCGGCCGCGACGTTCGCCAGAACTGGCCCGGCTTTCTGGGCTCCGTCGGCTATGTGCCGGAGGAGCCGCACCTTTATCCGCAGCTCAGCGGACGCGAGTATCTCCAACTGGTCGGCCGCCTCCGCGGCTTGAAGCGCGCCGTCCTGGAAGCCCGCATGGACGCGATGCTCCGCCTCTTCGCTCTCTGGGAAGACCGCCACACGCCCCTCTCCTCTTACTCGAAAGGCATGCGCCAGAAGATCCTGCTCTCCGCCGCGCTGCTCGGCAATCCCGAAGTATTAATCCTCGACGAACCCTTCTCCGGCCTCGACGTCAACACCGCCATCATGCTCCGCACTCTCATCCGCGCTCTCGCCGATCAAGGCAAGATGATCCTTTATAGCTCCCACGTCCTCGAAGTCGTCGAAAAAATCTGCTCCTCGGTGATCATCCTCCGCAAAGGAAAAGTAGTCGCACACGACCGCGTCGAACGCCTCCGCGACCTGATGAGCCAGCCGTCGCTCGAAGGAGTCTTTACCCAGCTCACAGAACAGGAACACCCCGAACGAGTCGTCAGCGGCATCCTCGCTGCGATCAGCGCCGCCTAGCGTCTCTCATGCCCAAGCCCTGGAACAACCTGCACCGCTGGCTCAGCGAAACCCACTCCGGCAAGTTCGAACTCCGCCGCCATTTCTTCCTGCAATTCTTCGAGAGCGAGTTCACCTCCTCGCCCGGCCAGGCGAAAGTGGTCGCCGGCGGAGCCCTCGGAGTCCTTCTCTCGCTCACGCTGGTTTGCGTCCCCGCGTACTATCACAAGTACCGCATGCTGGACCTGCTGCCCACCGATGAGCCGCTTCAGCTCGCTCTCCTCGCCGACCTGCTGTTCGTCTTGGCATCCGCCGCCGTCGCCAGTGGAATCTTTACCACGCTCCAGTGGCCCGCGCTCTTCCCCGGACTGCGCGATTACCTTGCCCTCGCCGCCCTTCCGGCCCGTGCTCGCGATGTTTTCATCGCGAAACTTTCGGCACTCCTCGCCTTCACCCTTTTGGCCATCGTTGTCGTAACGATATTGCCGTCCATCCTCCTCCCCCTGGTGGTCTACGGACGCTATGAAGAGCACATTGCCCGCCAAGTCCCGGCGATCTTCATTTCCGCCTCGCTGGCATCGCTCTTCGTGTTCTTTTCCCTGGTTTCCCTACAAGGCGTCTTGCTCAACCTGATGCCGCCCCGCGCCTTCGCCCGCGTCTCGCTCACAATTCAGGCCATCCTCCTCGCGATCCTGCTCTGCGCCCTCCCGCTCGTTCTCGCGACGCCCGAACTCGCCCCGCGCATGAACCTCCGCCCCGCGTGGACAACAAGCGTACCGCTCCTCTGGTTCCTCGGCCTCGATCAAGTGATCGCCGGCAACACCGAACCCCTCGCGATCCTACTCGCAGGGCGCAGCCTCATCGGCGTAGCCGCCTCCGCGACTCTCGCCGTCCTCACCTACCTCTGGAGCTACCGCAAACACCGCGTCCGCATCCTCGAATCCCCGCAAATCGAGAACGCCCACGCCCGCCGCTGGCCCGAACTCCTTACCGCCCGGCTGCTCCCGAACCTCCGCGCCCTCGGAGTCTTCGGCTTCACCGCCAAAAGCCTCGCCCGCAGCCGCCAGCACCGCTTGATCCTCACCGGATTCGCCGGCGTGGCACTGGGTGTAATCGCGCAAGGTATCGTCAGCCTGGCTCTCCATAGCCGCTTCTCCACCCACGGCCGCGAGTTCCGCGAAGCCGTTGGCTCCGTCCCTCTCGCGCTTTCCTTCTGCGCCCTGCTCGGCCTGCGATACCTCTTCCGCCTCCCCATCGAGCTCCGCGCGAACTGGCTCTTCCGTATCCACGAGCCCGGCCACGCCGCCGGTCTCCTCGCCGGAGTCGAAGCCTTCCTCTTCTACTTCGGCGTCCTGCCCACAGCCGTACTCACGCTCCCGCTCGAACTCCGCCTGTTCGGCGCGGCCTCCGGCGCCGCGGCCAGCGTGCTCTACCTGCTGGTATCCCTAATCTGGATGCAAGCGTTGCTCTTCTCCTTTGAAAAGATTCCCTTCACGTCTTCCTACATGCCCGGCCAGCAGCCGCTGATCCAATCGGTAGTACACTACACCACCCTCGCGATCCTCTATATCGGACTCACCGGCTCCATCATCCTCTGGGCCGCCGAAACCCCCGCGCGTTCGATCGGATTGATCCTTGTCCTCGCAGCAGCGTTGTGGAAAGCCCGCCGAGCCCGCCTCGACGCCCAGCGCATCGAGCGCATGCAATTCGCCGAGACTCTCGACCCCGCGGTCCTCCAGCTCAAGCTGGCCGGCGACTAACGCTCCACTAAATACGCCTGCGAGATCGATCCCACCGTAGTCCGCCCCACCTTGTTTGCCGCCCGCAACAACCGCAGGAAAACCTGCGCCGTCAAAAACGCGTCCCCGCCCGCCGTGTGCCGGTCATGCGGAGCCACCCCGAACATCTCGCACAGCCCGTCTAGCGTGAACCCCTGCGCCATCGCCCGATCCGCGAACGCTCCGTCGTCGTTCAAGTACAGTGTCAGATCCATCGTGTCCAGCGCCCGATTCTTCAGCTCGAATCCAAAGTGCCGCGTATACCCGGCATTCAGAGTTTGCACGTCGTGCCCAATGTGATGCCCTACGATCACCCCATCGCGCAGATACTCCAGAAACCGCTCCAGCGCCTCGGCCTCATCCATCCCCTCTCGCGCCTCATCGCGAGTGATCCCATGCACCGTCACCGACGACCGGTTGTAGTCCAGCTTCAACATCGCCTCGAACGAATCGTCCAGCCGAATCTCGCCGTCCTCCACCGCCACCGCGCCGATCGTGATCAACCGGTCGCGCCGCGGATCGAGCCCCGTCGTCTCGCTATCCAACACCACAAATCGCACCTCGGATACCGGAGTCTCCTCCGTCCACGTCTTCTCGAAGTGCGCCAGATAAGCGTCAACGTTCATGCGCCAAGCTCGAACCTAGACGCCGTCAATTCAAGCAGCCGCAGGATCGACGCGAACGCCGTCTTCATCAGTCTCTGATCCAGCCTCCCCAGCGTCGACGGCTCGATCACCGCCGTCCCCGCCACCGCCTGATGATACAGCGCGAAGCGAAACGCCTCCACGGCATCTTTATACACCGCCGCATGCGCGGGATCGCCCGCAGCCGCTGCCTCCAAGCGCTCTAACGTCTGGATCGGAGCACCCGCCTTCCCCAGCGCCAGCACCCGAGCCGCGTCCGAAATCGGGTTCACCACAAACTCCGCCAGATCCAGGGTCGCCCGCTCCGTACCATCCGCCTCCAGCACCAGCCCTCGAAAAACCGTAAGCGGCGGAAGATGCCCCAGCGAGTCGTTCGCCAGCAGCGGAATCAGCATGCCCGTCTGCTCTAACTCGCTACAAATATCCCCCGTGAGTTCCTCCAGCAACCCCGCATCGCCCGACAAATCCCGAACATCGAACAGTTCCCGCCGCGAGAACAAATCGTGCTCGTAAGGCTTCCGCACCGTCTCGCGAAAGAACCTCTTCCATTCCGGCAACGGCATGCAAGGATTCGCGCCCTCCGGCCACGCCGGAGCCTCGCCCTCCCACCCGCAAGCCTGAAACCAAGCGCCCACCTGCCCCGCGACCGCGTTGAAATACATCGTCGCGTCCGTAGCGTCGGCCAACCCGCCGTCGTCAAACACCACCCCGATCCTCGGCGGCGCCAGCCGCAACATCTCCCCGCGCGCCAGCGTCCCGAACGCCAGCCAGCAGAATCGGGACTCTGGCGCCTCGATCCCCGCCGCCACCACATCCTGTTGCGCGAACCGGATGCACGCCGCCGTAGCCGCGGCGGCCATCTCCGTAGCGATCGCCGCGCAATCGTCCACATCCGAAGGATGCGCCAGCCCCTCCAAAATCATCCGCCCCGCCTGACGCATCAGCGGCGCGAGCTCCGCGATCGACGAAGCCTGTTCCATCTCTCGCCGCAGCCCTGCCGGATTCCGGTCGCAGAACCACGCCAGATCCGACGCCGTCAGCACCGCCCGTTCCCCCACCGCCAGCGCCTCGCAATGCGCCCCCATCATCCTCCGAACCGCGCTCCGCGTGGTGAACGCACCCTCGATCCCCGGCGGCGCATCCGCCCGAGCATGCCTTCGCGCCTCAAGGAACTCCATCGTCGGAGCCTCCGCATCCAGCCACGACCTCCGTCCGAGTCCGATCCCCGCATCCGAGAAATGCGCCGCCAGATACCGCTTCACCGCCGGAAATCGCGCCGCGAGCTCCTCAAACGCGCGGGCGTCGATCGCATACAGCAGCACATCGCCCACCGTGCGCGCCGAAGCAAGATACGACCCGTCCCCCAAGAATTGCTCCAGCCCCAGGAGATCCCCTTCCCCCAAAACGTCGCGAAGCCGCCCGGCTTCTTCGCCCGTCTGCACGACCAATTCGACCTTCCCCTGCTGGATCACCCAAACCCACGGCGCCTTGGCCTGCCCCTGCCGGAAAACATACTCGTCGCCCTCGTGGAACTTCACCCGGCCCTGCCCCGCCAGCTCGATCAGGGCCTGCTCTGGCAGCGCGTCGAACGGCGCATAGGTTTTGAGGAAATCGGCGACGCGATAGCGGATGACGGAAGTATTCATGGGTTTCGTTCTGCGGTACACAAAGCGAGCGAACAAGGCCCATGCAGCCGCGCGGCTGATTCCGTTCAGCATACCGCAGGCCGGCGCCTCCTATACTGATCGTTTGGAACCCTACGATTTCTCCCGAGTCTCCATGACCGCCCTGGGCCCGGTAATCGCCCGCGCCGAATACACCGACATCCCCTTCGCCAAAGAAGTCCTCTCGGCTCTTCACGGCCACTCCGATCCGCCCTCGGAAGAATTTCTGAGCGGCCTCCGCGGCCACGCCCCCTTCTTCGAAGCCCGCTTCAAAGCCGTCTCCCGCCTTCTGCTCGGCTATCGCGCCACCCAGATCCTCGAACTCGCCTCCGGTTTCTCCACCCGCAGTCTTGACCCGAACTTTCGCCACACCACCTACGTCGAAGTCGACCTCCCCAAGATGATCGAGCAAAAACGTAAAATCGTAACAGCGCTTCTCGGCTCCGTCCCCCCGCATCTCCATTTCTCCACCGCGAACGTTCTGGATCGCAACGAGCTCACTCAACCCCTGATGCACTTCCGCCCCGGCGAGCCCGTCCACCTCACCTCCGAAGGCCTCCTCCGCTATCTCACCTTCGACGAAAAATCCCAGCTCGCAGAAAACGTCCGCCACATCCTGAGCCTCAACGGAGGAGCCTGGATCACCCCCGATATTCACCTGAAAAAATGGGCCCCCGAGAACCGCCCACCCAAAAGCGGCGTCGACTGGAGCTTCTCCGCTCAGCTAGGCCGTAATATCAACGCCAACTACTTCGACGATCTCGCTCACGCCCGCTCCTTCTTCGAATCCCACGGATTCCACGTCGACGAACAGCCTCTGCTGGAAGGTGTCCGCGAGAGCATCGTCTCCCTGCCCCTGGCGTCCCCTGGCTTGCTCGCAGAATTGGAGAGCCGCCGCATTTTCACGCTCACGGCCCGAAGCTGAATCTGGGCCTCGCGCGTGATAGATTTGATCCAATGATCGTCACCAGGACGCAATCCGCGGCCACGGCAGCCGCCCTCATGATCTCCGGAGCCTTGTGGCTCCAGGCGCAAAGGCCCGCCAAGCCCGTGAACGTGGACGCGAAAGTCCTGCGCGACGCCGGCAGCGTCGCCGAAGACGCCCTCCCCGGCTCCTGGGTCACCTACGGCCGCAACCAGGGCGAGACTCGCTACTCCACACTCAAGCAGATCAACGACGGCAACGCGAAACGCCTCGGCCTCGAATGGTCCTATGTCGTCGGCGCCGGAGGTGGCAATCAGGAGGGAACACCCCTCATGTGGAACAACACCCTCTACGGCATTACCACCTGGAGCGTCATCTACGCCCTCGACGCGCGGACCGGCAAGGAGCTCTGGCGTTGGGATCCGGACATCAATCAGCAAGCCGTGCGTCCCAAAATCTGCTGCGGCATCGTGAACCGCGGACTCGCCATTTACAACGGCCTGATCATCGCTCCGATTAACGATGGCCGCCTCCAGGCTCTCGACGCTCTCACCGGCAAGCCCGTCTGGGAATCCCGCGTCGCCTACTCGCAGGATCTCTACACCCTCACCATGGCCCCCCGCATCGCCGGAGGTAAAGTCATCATCGGAGCCTCCGGTGGCGACAAGCCCACCCGCGGATTCTTCGCCGCCTTCGACGCACAGACCGGCCAGCAGTCGTGGAAGTTTTACACCGTCCCCGGCAACCCCGAGAACACTCCTGAGAACGAAGCCATGAAAGCCGCCCTCAAAACCTGGGGTGGCGACTTCTGGACCAAAGGCGGCGGCGGCGCGGTCTGGGACGGCTTCGCCTACGACGCCGACGCAGGACTCATCTACGTCGGCACCGGCAACGCCGAACCTTGGGTGCAGAAGTTCCGCGGCGCGCAGAACGTCGACAATTTGTACACCTGCTCCATCCTCGGCATCGACCTCAAAACCGGCCAACTCAAGTGGTATTTCCAAACCACCCCCAACGACAACTGGGATTTCGACAGCGTCCAGCAGCTCATGCTGCTCGACCTCACCATTCAAGGCAAGAAGCGCAAGGTGATCACGCAAGCCTCGAAGAACGGCTTCTTCTGGGTGCTGGATCGCATCACCGGCGAATACATCTCCGGCGCGGCCTACGTCAAAACCAACTGGGCCAGCGGACTCGACGCCAAGGGCCGGCCCATCGTCAATCCGGAAGCCTATTACGACAAGGACCCCATCTCGATCTTCCCCACCGGCGGCGGAGCCCACAATTGGTCCCCGATGTCGTTCAATCCCGCCACCGGCTACGTGTACATCTCCGTGTCCCTGATGCCCTTCACCTACGCCGCGACCGATGAACTGAAACCCGGCGCGAACGGCTACTCCCGCGGCACCGGCGATCCCAAGCCCATCGGCGGACCGGTCATCGGACCGCCCACCGCCGACGGCATGCGCGCCGCGCTCGAAGCCTGGGATCCCGTCAATCAAAAACTAGCCTGGCGCGTCGACGGCGGCGGCGGCATCGGAGGCGGCACCGTCTCCACCGCGGGCAACCTCGTCTTCCAGGTCATCAACGATGGCCGCTTCCGCGCGGTCACCGCCGACAAAGGCCAGATGCTCTATGAAGTCCAAACCGGCCGCACCGGCATGGCCCCGCCCATCACCTATGAAATCGACGGCAAACAATACGTCGCGTTTCAGGGAGGTCTCGGCCGACCCGCCGGCACCAACGGCCCCAACGACGCGAAGATCGACAACCCGCCGATGATGTTCGTCTTCGCGCTCGACGGCAAGGCCGAGCTCCCGAAACCGGCCCCGCCTCCCGCGAACGGCCGGGCCCCGCAGCCCCCCGTCGCTCCGGAGTTGCAGCAGAAGTAGCCGTTGGGATGACGCCGGCAGGCCGCTCCCTTGTTGTCGCGGTTCGAAAAGGGGGAGCCGCTTTTTGTGGGCTGTGCCTGAGGTGCCGCTGGCGCTGTCCAATTCGCGCCTCGCGGAACCCTCAGATACTGAGCCGCTATGCGTAGCATGCGGAAACACTGTGCTCGCGATTAAGCGATGACAACCCACTAGTTCGCCGAGGGCCGCTCGATGCGATCCACCACGAGCGTATCCACGGGCCCCTTGCCTGCTTCGAGCTTGAGGCCCAGCTGTTCCTGGAGCGCGACGAAGACCGACGGAGGTCCGTCGGGATCGGGAGCTCGATCCGGGCCCCTCGGCACCATGCCCGCCAGTTCCGTTCCCTCGCGTGAAAACTTGACGCGCATATCGAAGCGTCCGCTGATGCCTGTCTTATTGATCACGGGCCGCCCGACCACCAGGCGTAGCGTTTTGGCAAACTCATCCATCGTGGTACCGAGAGATTCCACGCCCGGCGAGAGGGCGCTGATCATGGTCCCGCAATACTTCTTGCCCTGCTT
This sequence comes from Bryobacteraceae bacterium, assembly GCA_036498815.1. Classification (GTDB taxonomy): domain Bacteria; phylum Acidobacteriota; class Terriglobia; order Bryobacterales; family Bryobacteraceae; genus Palsa-187. The sequence goes on from DASYET010000024.1 coordinate 59,619, forward strand.
GACCGGCGGCGGCGGAACGTCCCATGGCGTGCAACTCTTTTCCGCGTTCGGCTGCAATTTTGAAGCCCCGTGCGCGGCCGTCAGGAAGTAGACCGGACCTTCCACCGTCTGGCGATGAATCTTCAAATGAAAGCGATTTTCCAGGAGCTTCTGCATCATCGGACCCAGCATCATGGGCACACTTGGAGTTCCTTCGGCCGTCGCTTGGATGTCATAAGAAGCGGACGCGAGCCAGGCCGGCCCGCCCTTAATGGGAGCATCCTCCGCCGTGCGATTGGCGGTGCCGTCCGCGAACGCGTTGTAAGCATTCCCGATCAAATTGAGCAGCTGATTGCAATCCGTGGCGAGTCTTCCGGGCGAAGAGTGCACTCCGGAGCCCGAAATGTTCAAAGGTTCCGAACAGGCGCGAATCGAGGCCACCTCAAACTTCGGTGTGTTCGCGGGCGCATTCTGAGCCTGAATCAAAGGCGCCGTCAGCATACCGATCGTGACCGGCGCGCAGAGCACCGCGGTTCCCAGCGTTGCGAGAACCAGTTTCTTGGCGACGGTCAACTCCCGGCCGAGCGTCCCGGCGAGAATCGCGCGGAGCCGCTTCTTCACATCGGCTCCGGTGACTCCCGCGACGCAGGCTAGCGGAGTTTCGGTGTACATGCGGCACACCTTCAGGATCCCTTCGACATACTCCGCCGGTTCGCAGCCCAGGCGCAGGACCTCTTCATCGCACGCCCGTTCGCGCTCATCGATCATCCGCGACCCGACCCACCACACCAGCGGATGGAACCAGAAGATCGCCTCGACTGCCATGTGAATCGCGGCGAAGAGATTGTCGCGCCGCCGCACGTGGCACATCTCATGGGCCAGAACGGCCTCCACTTGACCGGAGCTCAAGGCTTCCAGGAATTTCGCCGGCAGGACCAAAACCGGCCGCAGAAATCCCACGATCCCCGGCTCCAGCATCCCCGGCGTGACCAGCGCGGGAACGGGAACCGGCAGCTCAACCGGGGTGCCCTGGCGCACTGCCGCGCGAATTCCGAGCCAGCTTCGGAATCGCGCCGACACGACCGCGCCCAGGCCAAAGGCCCACAAGAGTCCGGCGATCATCGGCGGCCAGTGCCGCGGAATCCGGGTTCGAACCTTCGAGATGACGGGCGAAATCGCAGGCGAGCCGTACGGCACCGCCATCTGGACCACCGAGACCGTCAAATTCGAAGCGGACACCGGGACCCCGAGCGGAGCCGGCCGCGGCGCGACGCTCCCCAGGTTCACCAGCAGGGCGAAGGGTACCAGAAACTTGAGCGAGGCGCTGCACCACATCCAGAACCGCACCTTCGGCGAGTACTTCCGCAACACCCACGCGAGCGCCGCCGCGAGGACTCCGAAACAGGTGGACTGCCAGAGATGATTTACGATGAACCCGGTTGTCATTTCGCTTTCCTCGCGGCTTCCGACTTGCGCTTTTGCTGGGCCTGGGCCACGTCCTTTTCTAGCTCGCGAATATCGTCGAGAGTCAGCTTCCCGGACTCGACCAGTTGCGCCATCATGGCCTGCGGGCGGCCGCCGAAGAAGCTCAAAATCTCATCCAGGAGCCCCTCACGGGCCGCGTCTTTCGCAATCGACGGTTCGAACGTGTCGGCGTTGCCGACCTTCTCCGCGCGGCGCACCACACGCTTCGCCTCCATGCGATAGACCGTGTTGGTGATTGTCGTGTAGGCGGGCCGGGGCTCGGGAAACGCCTGCTGGATCTCCCGCATGGAGGCCGTGCCGTGAGCCCACAAGACTTCTAAAATCCGCAATTCGAGTTTGGCGAGTTTAGGACGCTTCATATTCCGTTTCCGATCTCACTACTGCATAGTAAGATCTTCAAGAGCGATCTTACTACCACATAGTAATGCCGTCAAGGGGAAAGTGGGGTCGGCGTGCTTCCCGTGGCCGGGGAGGCAAGTGACCAACGGGGGAGGCGGAGGTGGGGGAGGCGGGATAGGCGAGGGAGGCGAGGGCGGAAGTGTTGGAATTGGCTCCGCCGGGGTGGCGGGCGGGATCTCCGCAACCTTATGAGAAGAGACGGGATGGTGGTCGGGAGTGACTTGGGAATTGGCTTCGGTTTGAGAATCGCTCTCCCAGGTCTCCGTGGCGGTTTGGACAGGGGGATCGAGGGGGATTCCCGAATTGGGGGTCTTGCGGAGTTTGAGGAGCGAGGCTAAGGCTTGGTTGAATTGGCGCTGGTAAGCGGCTTCGAGGCGGAACTGGAGGGCGAGGACTCGGGAGTTGTCGGCGAGGTTGCGGAAGGCGACGGCGGCGAGGACGGGTCCAGTGGTGAGGGTCGGGTGAGATTCGGCGGTGCGCGCCATTTCGAGTTCGAAGCCGGCGGTCTGCATGCCCCAGAGGCGGAGCAGACGCCAGCGGGTGGCGATCATGATTTGGACCAGGAAGGCTTCGGTGGAGTTGCGGGGGTCGAATTGGAGGGTGAGAGCGGCGGCGAGTTCGTCGAAGCGCTGGCGGGATTCGCCGTGCAGGACCAGAGTGCCGGCAAAGGAGTTGTGGCGAGTGGAGTTTTGTGAGGAGGCTCGTGTGCCCGCGGGGGTACGGGGACCGGTGGATCTGGCGGCGTTGGCGCGATTTGCTTGGATTTGAGGTTTGGTTGCCATGACGGTCCCAGGGTAGAGGGTGGGCGGGAGTTTGGGCGTGAGTCGAAACGGGAAGGAATTGAACGGAAAGGGGAAATACTGGCAGAATGTCTGTGACTGACGGGAGGGAGATGGCGTTTTAGAGCTTGGTGGAGATTTAATGGGAGTAATTAACTTGCCCCCCCGTAGAGGGTGTCCTAGATTTTGTGTAAGTGCCGTTCCTCATAAACTTGAGGAGAACGCATGGAACACAAAGAAGAAGACCGGCTGATTCAGGAACTGCTAGCGAACTACCAGGGTCCGGAGGACCTGATCGGAGCCAACG